>CAVWGW010000016.1:0-117606 GCA_963754615.1 uncultured Chloroflexia bacterium
ACCCCGAAAGCCGTGGTCAAGCCCTTGGACAGATGGCCGAAGCCAGGGGTCAGGTAGACACAATCATCGCGAACTGCCTTGGTTACGTGCAAAGCTACTTTCACAGAACCTACCTCGCTAGTGACCTCAACCAGGTCGCCATCTGCGAGGTTGGCAGCCGCGGCAGTGGGACTTATCCATAAATCCGGTTCATCTTGGTATTTGTGCAGCAAGAGGTTGTTTTGCGTACCCATCTGTGTATGCTGACCCACCTTACCAGTGAGCAGGTAGAAAGCACCAGGTTTTGGCTGGAGGCGGTCTCCTGCCAGATGGGGATAGGATCGAACTTACCGGCTTTTAGGGTCGAAGAAGATATTTGATCTTACGGGTCATGCTTCCAGCTTGGAGTCTTCCTCTCCCTTGGGAAGCTGAACATATCCCTGGAGACGTACCTGATCGAGGGAAACGCCCAGGGGGCCAGCTCTTGAGTGAGATAGTCTTGTTCGTCGGTATATTGGAAGAAATCCCCCAGACCCAGGCGTGTGCCCGAGTCCTTTAAAAATCATCAGGGCAGATTTGGTATCGCCTTGGGGCTCGATCACTGGCTGGCGGATCCAGGCTTTATCTCCCACGGGCAGCAGCGGGTTGAAGCGCTCAAGGTAAGAGGCTTCTGGCAGGACAACATCGGCGAACCAGGCCGTGTCGTTGGGGATAATATCCACGACAGCGATGAAATCCATTTTTCCAAATGCTTGCAAAGTACGTTTGCGGTCTGGCAGCGAAAGCACAGGATTTTGACGTGAGATGAACCAGCCATGCGCCTCGTAAGGCTGGCCTTCGAGGATTGCGTCGCGCAGCTGTTGGAAAATGCCCAGCTTGAGGGGGACAAAAGGGAACTTCCAGGGTACGCCGTCCAGGCGCAGCGCTGATATACGCGGGTAAGGCGGCTGGGAAGGTTTGCCCAACCCACCTGCCCCCTCACCCGCTACGGGGTGCAGCGTGACGCCCCAATTGCCTGCCAGGGCGTTCAAAATGGTAATGGCCCGTTCGGTGGGGAAGGAGTTGATGAAGTTCGAAGTGCGCCAGCCATTGTGCGCCAGGGCATAGGGTGCAGCCGCGGCAAATTCTTGGGCAATCCGTTGGATCACGGCTGCATCAATGCCGGTGATCGGGGCGGCCCACTCAGGGGTATAACCCTTTACTGCTTCAGCCAGCTCATCAAAGCCCTGGGTGTATTGGTCAATAAATTCTTTGTTATAGAGGCTTTCAGAGATGATCACATGGATCAAAGCCAGATGGAAGGCCAGGTCAGTACCGGGGCGGATGGGGGACCATTCGGTGGCTTTTGCGGCAGTCTTGGTATAGCGCGGGTCAATATAGACCGCCTTGGCACCGTGTGCCAACGCATCCATTAATTCACTGGTCTCAGAAGTAGAGATGGCTTCGGTCAGGTTGCGACCAGTGAGGACAATATATGGCACCTGGCTGTAATCACGGGCCGGCTCCTCCATCCCGTAGGTCATCTGGTTGGCCACAATCATGGCATTAAAGCACAGGCTGCGCTGGGTGCCGGAATCGGGCGAACCGTAACCATTCAATATGTTTTCGAACTGCGGCTGGGAGAGGTTGTGGGTGGACGAGAATACCATCGCTTCCGGACCGTAGGTTTTCTTGATCTTGAGCATCTTTTCAGCGGCCAGATCCAGGGCTTCGATCCCAGACTGGCTCGACGAAATAGCCCTTCACCACGCTTGCCTACTCGAATCAGCGGTGTCAGCACCCGGTCGGGGTCGTAGGTGTTCATCAGGCCAGATTGGCCTCTGGCGCATAGACAACCACGCACGAATGCGGATGGTCGGGGTTGCCTTCCAGCTTGGACGACCCGCCCTCACCGACCTTGCTCGTACTCCACAACGCCAAACGCACATCTCACACATGGTGGAATATAGCCGGTCATGGTGATCGGTGGTCCCAACGGCATAGGCGGCTTGCGCTACCCGAGGCGGGATAAACTGCCGGCACCCACAGCCCCACAACCATTCCGCTCAGTTTGAGAAATTCACGTCGTGTAGCGACGGTTTTTATCGTAAATCAGTTGCTTCTGAATTCATTGCTGTAGAATATTATTCTTCGGGGTTTACTTTTACTGTCGCTGTGCAACCCAGCCCGATCGATCAAGTAGAACAAAAAGACGGCGTCATTCCGACACGAACAGGAAGACAGTCAAGTAGGGGATTAAGTTCCATAGGTCTGGAATGACCACATTGCCCATTTGGCGACACTGGTTTCAATGGGTGGGGAGACTTGCTGGTAGGTGAGATCCGAGAAAACTGCACCGACTAAGGAAACCCGAGCAAACCAGGGATGAGATAATCGAGCTTGCCTTCGCCGCTGCCGGCGGCGCATGTACCCGGTCAGTAACCGGTGAGGGCCATCCCAATCCCGAAGATCAGTCCGCCGATGAGGTTGCCGACAATGTAGGTGCAAGGTACGCTGGGAAAGTGGATCACGCCGAGGCCGCGGAGGGTATACAGGCCGGCCATCGAGACCACCATCGCGGTCAGCATGAATTTCAAGACAGTCAGGTCTGTAAAGCGAAACACATTGACAATTTTGTTGTAGCGCTTGTCAGGCCGGCTTTATTGAGCGAAAAGCCGAAGCAGACGCCAAGGAAGAGAGCAATCACATAGTTCATGGTGTTTTATCCTTGTCTGATCGATGAGGAATTTTTCGACTACCAATTCCGCCGATAAACCAGCAGGGTGGTGAGGATGCCAGTAGCAAACATGGCGGCGATAAATAGAAAGGCTGCTGGCGCCAGCAGCATACCACCGGAGATAGCCAGGCCGCTGGTGCAACCACCGGCAATGCCTGCCCCATATTCCAGGATAATGGCGCCGAAGAAAGCGATCACCCAGCGTTTCCACAATTGAGGGCCGTGGATTGCTTTCCATTGCTTGTCATCGGTATTCCAGCGTAATTTCCAGGTACGGCTGGACAGGGCGCCAAGCGTCCGCCAACCATCACTCCGAGGAGCAAAATCACTGCCCAGGTAATCCCAGTGGGCATGATGAAGTTAAAATACATTATATTGAAAACCTGCGGCGCTAAAGCCTTACCGATCCAGCCGGCCAAGCTCTCGAAGGCACCGGAGGCGCCCAAGAGGCTGTCGGCGAGCCAGACGGCCAGAACGCCGACCACTCCGAGCAAGACGCCAGCGACATAAGGCGACCAGAGATATTTCGAAAACCTTTTATCAAATCATTCATCGTTTTTTCTCCTGCAATTGGATTAATTTGCCTGACATAGCTAAGAGCAGCTCGCGCGAGGGGCGATCCAAGTCGCGCACCTGTTAACCAGCTCGGGATCTAATTTTGATAAACTATGGAACAGCTCATTAGCGTTGTCGGGGTTTTCTAGCAAACGCTTGAGAGCGTGCAGCCCGGTTGGGTTGAGACGGGCAATTTTTGGGAGTAGAGCAGTCACTTCCATCGAATATCCTTCAACTACTGGGGCTTCGAGTCCGGAGGCTCTTTCGCCGGCGGGTTTCGCTTTTCCCAGCGGCAGGCCGCGCGAGTTTGCGTTCGTTATCAATAGACAAATGCACCGCCGCCGATCAACAGCATACCGATCATAACGATCAGGATGATGTTTCCCCAATCAACGGGTCGCTTGCCCAACACCAATTCGTCATACCGCTGGTTGTAATCGATGACTTCTTTGGATTCGGAAACCATCTCTGGAGCGCTGGGATTCGACCACCTCTTCCACAGCTTGGGTTGGGCTTTGCTCAACCGGTGCAGCTGGCTCTCCATTGGTTGTAGCCGCTCCGCCATCTAAAGTAACCCCCAAGACACTGGCATAGACCTGGGCGCCTGTTCTTGCAGATCATTGGGGTGGCAGCTCTGGCAGCCAGCCTTGATATCCGAGAGCGGTGGGACCATCCCGGTATGGGCGGTGGCTTTGTCCATGCTCTGATTATTACCGGCATGGCAGATATAACAAAAATCGCCAAAAGCGTGCGATGGATGCCAGGCAGTCCCATCGCCTGTTTTACCGGGTCTTCCCCTTGCACTTCGTGACAGTTCTTACAGGAGGAGGCTTGCGACCCACACTGCGCCTGTGCATCGGCAGTGGGATGGAACGCAGGAGGACAACCGCCACCAGCAAGATTGCCAGACCGCTTAAATGAAGAATTCGATATTTGTGATTGGTCATAGAGCTCTCCGAAAAATCTAAGTTCATTATTCAATCTGTGCTTATGCTATCTGGGCGGGAACCGGCCTCCGCCTCCATCAAACCTGCCCGGTAAACAATGCGGTCTCGTAAAACCGACCGTAAAATATTTAATGCTTCGATCAAGCGCGAGTCGGCCAGGCTGTATTCAACGCTGGGCCCCTGGCGTAACGGGCGTACCAGACCTCTTTCGCGCAGAATTTTAAGATGACGTGATGCGGCTGGTTGGCTGATGCTTCAATTCCGCTGCCAGGTCATTCACGCAGTACGGTTTTTCAGCCAAGGCGTACAACGTTAAAATGCGGGTGGCATCGGCCATGGCAGAACAGAGATCAGCGTGCAGCCGGGTAATCTCTTCCTGTAAATTCGGGTTATTCATCATGAGTATCCATTGGCATGGATAAGATTCGGATCATTCTTTGATGGAGATGAAAAGAATAACTGCTTATACATATTTGAGCATAAGTGCATTGATCAATATCTTATCGAATTGGACCTTGAAAGTATAGTGACAAATGTCACAATCTATGAGGTGAATTCCTTGATCGTGCAGTCCAGTCACCGTGGGCAAAATCTCACTACATTTACCCGGATGATTTGTTGGATGCCCCGCTGATCCTGCGCGAAGAAAATGCGGGAACGCGGGAGGTGCTGATGGATGGCTTAAGGCAGCATGATATTCTGCCGGATATGCTTAACGTGGTGATGACACTTGGAAATGTTGAGGCGATCGAAATGGCGGTGGAAGAAGGCATCGGGATTTCTTTTGTGTCCCGCCTGGCGGCACGCACGCGGCCTGGGATTGGGCAGGGTTGTCGAAGTTGAAGTGGCGGGGATGAGCTTCCAGCGGAAGATCATATTAATGCGCAACCGACGGTTTCCCCCAACGCGGGCGCAAGATGAGATCTGGGAATTTGGTTCGCAGAAAAGGTAGCGGAGTTCCTCACACTTACTTTGAGCGGTCGATTTTTATGGAGCTGAAATCCGAAAAGTATTGCCGGCATCTTGCCCTTCTGAATTGCCATTTTCATCTGGGGTTGTTCCTTTTATTATTGTTGACAATCACATATTCTCCTGGCTCGACTGCATCGCTACCCGATGACCAACGAAATGCTCGGTTTTCGTAAATCCAGCTATTACAAGGACCATCGCCTCCAAAGGTACAGTAAATGGGTGTCCGTTCAGTCCTCTCATAGACTTGACTGATTCGTTTGTATCCCAGATTGAGAAATTCACATATTCAATACCATCACCATTCTTGTCTAGAGTCGACGAAGTGCGCATTCTCAGCCGCCAACGAAGCGGCTGAGAAGGAGCTTTCACAGGTCAGATTGAGTGGACAATCTCCAAAGCCACCGTTGTTCGAGACGATCGGAGCACTTCCGCGGGTTTCAGGGGTGTTGGTAGGTTTAGGCGTGACGGTAGGAGGGGGCGGTGCAACCTGAACGGGAGATAGGGTGGTAAGGTCGATATTACAAGTTAGAAAATCAGGGCTGGCGCTAACCCAGCCGGTAATGGCGCCATCTTCAGTACTTACTAGGACCCAGGATCCACCAGGGATGCCAACCGGATTAAATCCAAATGGGATCGGCGAAGTATCTGGCCCGACAGCGGTAATGGGTGGCTCATAGGCGGTGCCCGGGCCGCTGCGGATTTTCAAGTTGCCGTTCGTGGAACAAAGCGCTGCCGGGGTTGGTGAGAGAGCAGGGGTTGCAGTAGCTGCTGGTGGGGAGTTTTTTGTGGGGATGGCAGTAGCGGGATCCAAAGCAGCCGGTTGAGCAGGCGTTGCAGATGATACTGAAGCTATTTCGTCACTGGCTTTGTTTTCACTAAGGGTGGGCGCTGGGCTGGGTCCATCGGGGCTGGAGAAGAAATTGCATGCCAGCGTGACACTCAAGAAGATAACCAGGCTGCCCCATAATTTATTCTGCTTTTTCATCACGTACCTCCTGCCAATCGGCAAATTGTTCCACTGGCTTCGAATACTACGAGTTATTTTGAGGCTGGTTGCAGACGAGCTTGGACCCATTCCAAGTAGGGGGCACAGCGGCGGGCTGTGGTATCGTTTTTTGTGATCAAATCAGCCGAACTCTCTCCAACGGAGATACATTGTGTATAGTAATCAGCTGCCTGACGATAAAGATTCTGGCTGTCTTCCAACTCGTTTTGCGTTTCCTTAAGATACCCTTGCCACTGGTAAGCTGTACCAAGCCCCTGATAAACGAGGGCAAGCAAACGTGTCTGACCATTCTCTAATAATGGCTCTTGGATTGGTTTCATAATCTGAACTGCCATATCGAAATCGCGCTCAGCCAGGCCGGTCTGCCCGTTATAAAAGTATGCTTCTCCCCTCAACCGGTGGCACACACCTACTCCAAGAAGAGCCGCATTTGCGGCAGTATTGTTCCCTGCATCCAGGTTTGGAATCAGGTCGAGTGCCTTCTGGTAATACTGGAGAGCTTGTTCGATATTCGACATCAATTCAGTGTCCAATGGGAGAGTCTCCCCAGTGTATTGGCCCTGAACAGCCACCATCTTCCTTTGAGCGCGTTGGTGAAAAATGGTTGCCAACCCAACGATCGCCCGAGTATTCTGCGGATTTTGATTAAGGGCCTCCTGAAATTCTTGTTCAGCAGCCTGGTCAAAGGCAAGTTTCGCCACATCTGGCATATTTTCTCGGTCTACCAGGAATAAATATCCTTGCCCGATGAAGAAGTGGAGCATATCGGCTGGATTGTATTCGCTCGCTTTGGAGAAGGCTTCGATCGATTCCAGGGAATGTCCCAGCTGCTCCTCAGCTAAGCCCAGTGCGATCCAGGCGCTGGCTTTTACTTGATTACTAATTTCAGCAGGCAGGGCAGCGTCCGCTGAAGTTGTCAACGTGACTGGCATACCAAACTGGAAGCCTCCTTCGAAAACATCGAAACCAAATTGCGGATCAGGAGCGAGCCAGATCTGCAACGTTGCCTGGGGCGTTTCACCGGTATGGTCGATAATCCCGAAAAGGATCATGTTAGCATTCAAACGCTGTGCCAATTCCTGGGCTGATTGGGCTTGCTGGTCCGCATCTGTTCCAGCTACAGAACCGATGGTCACTCCCTGGCGAGCAAGCTCAGGCGTGTCGTGCCAGATCTGGATATTTGGATTGTCTCCTAACTCGGCGGCCAGGGCCTGGTAAATTTGATCGTTAATTTTCACAGCTTCGGAGGCGCGATCGGGGTCAATACCCTTCACAACCAACTCCGCAATCGCTACATTAAAAAGACCATCCATTATTGGAGGTATCTTGGGCTTCAGAAATCCGCCGGTAAGGACTAATGCAGCCATGGCTACGACTAGACTTCCAATGACCAGGATCGAGATGCGCTGGTTGCGGGCAGAGCACGCTAACCGCCGAACTTGTTCAGCCTCTTGCGCTGCGATCTGCTGGCTGGTTTCTATAAATCTCTGCTCCTGCAGGCTAAGCTGATCCGGATTGTTTTTAAGCCCAGGCGAGGATCGCTTCCAGACGAGCGCCACGATATAAGATACCAGGATCTTGTGCGAGCTTTATCCATTCTTGTGTGTCTTGGGTTAACTGGCGGTGGAGGATTAATCCTTGCCGGTCTTTAGCCAACCACTCGCGCAGCGTAGGCCATTCGCGGATCAATGCTTCATGGGCAACTTCGATGACCTTTACGTCACCTGGTTCAGCCGTATCGAGCGTAACCAAACGAGCATCCGTCAAAATGTGTAAGACTGCCTCGATGGTGGGTTCGTCAGTAGAGCGGGTGAGCAACTCAGAAAATTCGGCGCGTCGACAGGGTATCTTGTGAGTCCTCGTTCAACTCAGCCAGACGGATGAAAATCATCTGGGCAATGGGCTGCTGTTCTTTGGTCAGGCGCTGAGAGAAAACCGTTTCAGCGGTAAAGGCGATGGCGCCACGCACGCCGCCAGCTTCCGTATAACCGGAGAGGGTCAGGGTCCTGCCTCGACGGCGTTTCCAGGTCTCCAGCATGGCATGGGAGAGGAGCGGTAGGGCGCCTGGCTCGTAGCCAACATCATTTAACATCACCTCCACCAACCCTTCCTGGATTTTCCAATGATCCTGGGCCAAAGGTTGGACAATGGCACGCAGCAGCTCATTGCGGCTCAAGGCGCCGATAAATTCCTGGTGCTGCGATACAGCTTCGCGCAATCCATCGAAGCGCGCAACCTGGGCGTAAAAATCGGCTCGTAAGGTGATCAAGATCGTTACTTGCTGTTGAGATTCTTGATTGATTGCCCCCAGAAGGTTATCAATAAATGCCTGCCGTTCTTCCTGGCTGCGGCACTGCGTAAAAATTTCTTCGAACTGGTCGATGACCAGCACCAGGTGTTTCTGGCTGGATTGGATCAGGGTTTGCTGGACAGCCAGGGTAAAATTCCCAGGATTCTTTATCAGCTCTTGCTGCAGATCATGGATGGCAGTGAGTGTGCTGGCTTGCGGTGCCAGGGCAACTGCTAAAGCCTCCATTGGATGGGTTGTGGGGCTGATCACCCGGTAGAGCCATTGTCCGCTGTCGGTGGGTGGGAGCGAGCCATCTGCCAGGCGCTCACCTTTGCGCATGGCAGGGATGACACCCGCCCGCACAACTGAGGATTTACCGCTCCCCGAGGCGCCGATAATTGCCAAAAAATGCGTGCGGTGCAAACGCCCGATGATTCTAGCAGTCAGATCCTCCCGGCCAAAAAATCGCGGAGCATCTTTTTCGTCGAAGTATTGCAGGCCCAAGAATGGAGGTTCACCTGCTTCTGGACGCAGGTTTTCAAGCTCCCTGGCTTCGGCCTCGCCGACCAGGGAGGCTTAAATCTGATAAATAATCTGGGTATATTGGATATCTCCGGCCGCGACGTTAACTACCCCGCCCTCGGAGGCAGTCAGGTTACCCGCCGTGATATTGGTCTGCACTGCATCGGAAGGTAAATGGGATTGGTCTAACCCTTTTGCATCCGTTCTAACTTTTTTAGACATTAAAGCCCAAGAATCCTTGACCGTCCGGTTATAATGATAAATTATACCTTAAATGTAGCATTAGTGCGAACCGAACCTATCATAGTAATCGGTCAGACCTCTGCTGGCGAACCTGGTCGAACCGCTTGAATGAACCATAGAAAAACGCCCGGGGCATTGCCGGGCGTTTGGCAGTACTTGGGACTGAATCATCCTTTCTGTTTTGGCCTGACCCTACTTCTGTTCTTCAGCTTCTCCCGATCCATCTGAGGGTGGCTTATCCTCGATTTGCAGTCGCTGGCGGTTCATCCACCGGAATGACAACTTCTGCCAGGACGGGTGCTTCCGGCGGCAAGGAGGCCGATGTGGCTCCCAGCAGGCGCCAGTGTCCAACATACAAGCGGATCATCTCCACCTGAGTATAGGCAACGAACACCAACAAGAGCGAGAGCAACAACGCAGAAATGGCAAAGGCGGTTGGGACACCACTCCGCACCCCAGCCACCGTTTGTTGGAAACCTTCCAGCTCTGCATCCAGCGCCACCAGTTTATCCAGCACTTCAACCAATCGATCAGATATTCGGGTGGCAGCCTCTGTCACCAACCCGATCTTATCAGCCGCCCCCGGCGAACTTCAGCCACTCTCCCCTTTAGCTCCTCGATCGAGATGCGAATTTCACTTACCGTTTGCTCTACCTCCTCGACTTTCTCCAACCCGGGCGTAGGCAGGCTGACGAACGGCATTTGGTCGATGGCCTGGTAGAGGTTTGCTGCCGTGGAGAGCACCTCGTGGATGGTGGCCAGAGTATCTTGTGCCTTCGTTGCAAGGTTTACCAGCTTCTGTTCCTGTTCAGGGGGCAACAAGAGCTTGAGCAAGCCTTCATCCTGTACGTTCTGGCTGAGCTTGGATGAAACATCGGCAACCTTCGTCGAGACTTGCTGGATCTCAAGCAGCGGATCCTGCGCCTGAGCAATCACTTCCTGCGCTCTGCCTGCAGCGTTCTCTGCTGCCAGCAGCAACGCGACGGTGGCATCGCTTAGTTTGCTTTGTATCACCCAGGTGCCCACCACACCCACGGTGCTGAATAGTAATACCAGCACACTTATAGCGATTACTGCCCCATACCAGATCTTCTTACCGACATGTTTCGATTGAGATGGCTGGTTCATCCGAACACCTCCACTTGGATTGAAAGCTTTTTGAGGGAAAATAGTTGAAAACCCGTTCGTATTTTACATGAAATAGATATTTCTAGCCACATTGATTGCCCTGTTCGTGTACATCTGTTCCCATGTATAATACTATCAGGGTTGCCGGTCGTCTTTCATTGCCTGAGTAATTGATATTAGCGTTTTTGTCATTCAAAAGGATGAGACTTCAGTGAGAAAAACCGTCCGGATATCCACTGATTTGACATTTTTCAAAGGTGGACCTGATATAACCGACTGAGAGAATTATCCGGCTGCTATCTGAAAGATTGCAGCCGGATATGGTAAAAGGTGCGATTTATGAAAGATGATGACCAGTTCGAAGATTCAAATGACGAGCACAGCGACAGCCGCTTAATCTTGATCTCTCTTGGTGCGCTGATTGGTGGCGCAGTTTCCGTGATCCTACTACGCTCAGAACGGATCATCATGGCTTTCCGCCAAAGGCGGTTACAAGCCCAATCCAGCGTGGAAGGCGAACCGAGCCAGGGTGAGTATGCCAGCCTGGAAATAGGGCTGCCAACCAGTGTCCCAGAAACCTCTTTGCCCGGTGTACAAGCCCAGGAGAAACCCTCCAAATCCAATCAGCCGATTGTTTCGGCTGTTCCTTCAGCAGCAGCACCAACCGGCAGCCGATGGAGCACCCCACACGCTATATCATGGGGGTGTTATTAGTTCTTGCCGGTGTGTTCGTGCTGTACATTGGGCGGTCAGTCATCCCCATGGTGATCGTGGCTGCCTTAGTGGCATTATTTGTTGACCCGTTAATCCAGTTTTTGAGGCGGCGCTTACGGATGAAAATTGGGCTGGCAGTGGGCATTACGTATTTTTTCGTGGTGGCTGTACTCCTGCTGTCACCCTTGCTATTAATCCCCGCGCTGGTGGACGCTGTTAATTTCGTGATGAATATCGATGCGAAACTTGTGGCGGAGAAGGTGAGCCAGACGGTCGAATTGATATCCACTACATTACAAACTATCCCTGGGTTGGGGGCGCTGTTGAAACCCATCCTGGATTCTCTGACCACAATTCTAAATAATTTTACTTCTCCAGAACAGTCTGGAACCCCAGGCATTACCCTTTCGGCGGCTGAATTAACCAGCCAGGTTGGGAAGGCGCTGGGTATAGCGGTTGGTGTATTAGGTCCGACGATTTCCGTCCTGACATCGATCATATTCACATTTTTACTCTCTCTGCAAATGACTCTCACGGCTGGTGAGATGAAGAATTGGTCTGCAGACTTGATCCCACCGAAATATGGTCCTGAGCTGGGTGCGTTGATGATGGACATCCGCCAGACATGGGTCAGTTTCCTGCGCGGTCAAATGTCACTCATGCTGATCATTGGCCTGCTCATCTGGCTGGGAGCGGCCCTTCTAGGTCTGCCGCAGGCGCTTCTCTTGGGAGTCATCGCAGGCATTTTAGAGCTGATTCCGAATGTCGGCCCCACACTGGCGGCGATCCCGGCAGTGATCTTGGCCTTGTTTTTTGGATCCACGCACCTGCCTCTCAACAACCTGGTTTTTGCACTGTTGGTGGTTGGGTTTTATGTGCTTGTCCAGCTGGTGGAAAATCAATTGATCGTACCGCGGGTCATGGGCAACGCTGTCGACCTGCCCATCCTGGTGGTATTGATTGGCACGATCGCCGGAGCGGGAGCATTTGGCATCTTGGGAGCGTTGTTGGCGACGCCCTTTATTGCAACTGGAAACATCGTTTTCCGTTATGTTTATCGAAAGATCCTGGAAGATCAACCTGCACCACCGCCCGTGGAAGAACCACCGGGTTTTCTGAATACCATGAAAGGTTATCTCTCGCGTTTGCGCACATCATTTTCCAAGCGTGCAAAACCGGCTCCTGCCCAACCGAAAGGAGCGGCTCTCCCTGCCCAGAAGAAGCGGTAATTTAATACCTATGCAGGAATAATCCCATGGCTGCCAACAGGAGGGTAATTCCACTCACAACCGAGATGAGCAATGACCCACCGGTGTTGGCAGCCGAAATGGCAAAAAACGAATCCTTCAGCTAGATCCTGGTCGAGATTGGCATTCAGCTTATCTGTGATTCCATTTCCGACGGATGATCTTATTCCGAAGGATAAGTTATTGAGATTATTCCACCACAACCGATACATCAAACTGGCAGATGGTCGTTGATCCTGACGTGATCATCCAGGTTTCGCCATAGGTGCCGGCCTGGGATGGAGCTTGCATATTGATCACGATCGTGATCTCGGCGCCTGGATCGACGCTGTAGGGGAAATCATAGTTGCTCGCGCCGGTGTGCATCGGGACGCCATTGACTGCTCCGCCGAAGCGATAATCGCTGGTATCTTGCCGCCAGGCTTCACTCGTCGAATTTTGGATCGTCCAGACTACGTCAAACAGCGTACCCGCGGTGACAACGGTGCCGCTGCCTGGCTCCTGAGACAGGACCGTGCAAGCTCCTCCTGCCGCGGGAGGCGGTAAGGTTGGCCTGACTTCGGGTGTGGGCGGTGCTGGCGGGGCTGCGATGGGCACATTATTCGTATTCACCGCATAAACAAAACCTGCGGATATCCAGGCCAGGCCAGTTACAGACACGCCTGACGGGACTTGGATCTGCCACCAGGTGCGCTCGGCATTCACCCCCACCACGGGGGCGGCCTGGTTTTGCTGCAAGACACCCAGAACCTCAAATGTTTCTCCCGGGCCGGCGCGCACATTGACGGAGGTCATCGCAATCACCAGGGGAGATTGAGGGCAGGAGTGGGAGGGGTAATACCCGCGGGCACGGGTGGAGCAACGATCAACGGCAGCGCTGCCAGATCGACATTGGACACCTGTACATAGGCTGCCGGCACCCAGGCCCCCCCATTTGGCACTCGGACGGGATTGACCCTCACCAAATACCAGGCTCTATCCTGACTTCACGCCGATCAAGGCGGCTGCCTGACCTGGGATGGCTACGCCATAAGCAGGATACTGGAGTCCAGGACCGCTGCGAATATAAAAGGCATCCAGAGCCGTTGCCAATGGGTCATCCGCATCGGGACTGGTGAACTCAGCCGAAGGCGGGAGCGGCGGCGCCTCGACCACTGGTACGCCTTCGGCGCCGGTTACTTTCACGAAATTCGCACTCACCCAGCCTTGCTCCTGCGGGACCAGGTTCATTTTCAGCACCCACCAGAGCCCATCCTGGCTCTTTCCGACTACCTCCGCCGAGCGACCCTTTGCCATCACCCCATACACCGGATAGCTGGTGCTCGGGCCGCTGCGGACATTCACATTGCTGGTAGCAACAGCCATGGGTGTGCCCTCGGCTGGGGTGGGTAAAATGGCAACGGGTGTTTTACTGAAGACCATATTGCCGCTATCCATCATCAGGTTCAGCACCAGATCACCCCCGTCAAAAACGAAGGTGCGCACCTCTCCCAGGCGCTGGATATATTCATCCGAGAGCGAACCCGGCGGACAGGCTGCCAGGGTCATCGGACCGATGAAGATCTGTAATGAGCTGCCCTGCACCAGATAGCTGCCGGCGAAATTGTTGCAATCAGCCGTTCCGGAAATCGTTCCATCGCCGTAAAATTGTAGGGTATATGTGCTCGGGTCATTCACCTGCTGGGTTGTGTCATCCATAAAATCCAGGCGCATCCACTGCCAGAGGCTGCCTCCCAGGCCAGATGCCGCATATTCTTCTGGAGAGAATGCAGGCATGGGTGTATCTGTCGGCATGGATAGTGGTGCATTGGTCGGCGGCGGAGTCTCGGCCAGAGAGGGGGCGTCCGTTGCAAGCACCTCGATCATAGGAGCCTGGGTAGTGGCCGGATTGCAGGCTGCCAGGGTAACCGCCAAAATTAAAATTAAAGTAATCAGGTTCACAGGTTGAAATTTCGTGGGTTTCATTTTATCCATCGATCCTTTTCTTTTTCGCCTAATATTATAACAAAATACCCAATTTTGCTTGCAAGGCATCACAGCGCAAGCGGATCACCTGTCGATCTTTCTCGACCAGGGCGCCGGCTGGCTTTCTGCCTGGATCAGGCCGATGTGACGCAGCAAATCGAAGGCGCTGCCGAGCAGCTTTACGAAAGCTGACCGGCTCCAGGATCAGGCGCAGCTGGTTATCCTGGGTGACTCCCCATCTCGACCAGGCACGACCTGAAACACCGGCCCGCGCCGGTTTTCTACCTTAGCTCAAGGACTCTTTCTTCACCCTTATCAAACCCTCTGCGGTCGTGGGCAGGCGAACGGTCAAGCCAGCAGTTTTGCCTTGGCCGCCGCGAACTCTTCCTCCGTGAGCAGCCCCTGGGTCTTGAGCGCACCCAGGCGTTCCAACTGGGCGATCAAATCTTCTTGGGGGGCAGGTGCAGAACCTGAGGCTGGTGGGGCTGGTGGGGCTTGTTGAGCTTTGTCTTCTTCCGCCTCAAGCATGGCGATCTCTTGATCGGTCGGCTCCTGTCCTTCGATGCCGAGCTCGTTCATGGCGGCATCCAGCTGTTCTTCTGAAAGATCCTCAGCTTTCTGGCCAGTGTATTGCTCTACCTGCTGTACTTCACTTTGGCTCATTTTGACAGCGGTGGCCCCTGCAGCAACCAGCACTGCACCACCGATGATCAATCGCCTGCGCATCCGTCGGCGCATCCTGCGATGCCTCCGGACGACACCTCTTCTCATCGCTCTTCCTGGTCCCATTCCTCGTCTTCGCATGCTTAAACTCCCTTCATTCGATATACCATTCCTGTTATTGAATCGCCAGCGTATGTGTAGAATAAAGCCGGGGAGCTGCTTAAGCTTTGCTATTTCTTTTGAAATAGACCTGTCATTAAAAGGCTCGCCCGGCTTGATCGGTCTGGGAACTTACATTCCGAGCAGCTTCGCTTTCTGGGCCTGGAACTCTTCTTCGGTGAGGATCCCCTGGGCTTTCGAGGGCACCCAGGCGCTCAAGCTGTGTGATCACATCTTCTTCTGGAGCAGGCGCGGGTGCCTCGTAATACTGCTCTTGCGGCGGTGGCGCTGCTTGTGGAGTCGCCGTGTTCATCGCCTGTGTATACGCCGCGACGTTCTTGTCCGCCTGGCGGCGGTTGACTGCATTGCGTGTGGCTGTGGCTGTGCCGACCACGGCAGCAGTTCTGGCCATCCCTCGTACTAATCCTGGCATTTTAGCCTCCTTTATTCACTAGCTTCTAACAAGGCGAAAGCCTCGTCGACAATGGGCGCCGGCACGCGGAAGTTTAACGCCACTTCCACACCGTTCTGATACAGCGCATTCACCAGGGCGAGCGCCCAGGTGTGCTCAATCGCCAGGGCGATCACGGCAGAGCCAGGCACCATGCCTTCCCAGAGCGTGGCGGCATCCTCGGAATCGAACAGGCCGCGCGTCCCGGTCTCGATAAAGCCCAATGCCACTTTATCCTTCGCCGGCAGATCTTCGATATCCAGGGATTTACGCACCCCGCTTGCGTCTTTCACGAGGATCAAGGCATCCAGCACCCGGATCGTTCCGGATGCGGCTTGCCGTTCGAGCTCAGCCAGGACACCGCCATCAAAGCGCGGTTCTCCGGCAGCCAAAACGACGACATCGATTGGTCCATGTTTAATCATTGTGTCCTTACCTCCTATGGTAGTTGAGTATGGTTTGCTCGGTAGTCTGAGGGGGATTGGGTGGGTGAAGCTCACCCAATCCCCCTCCATTTTACACTTAAATGTGTCACGCTAACTTTCTTTGATCGAACCCTTACCCGCTACAACGATTGCTGACAGCCGGGATTTTGGTCTTTCTGAACTTACATGGCGGGTTGTCTGGGACCTGAATAGCCAGGGATCGCTTCCCGGTTGCTATAGGCAGTATGGCCTAAGTGCCCAAGGTCAAGGAACACCGCCATGATCAGCCAGAACCAATCCCAGCCATAGATGCCTCCCACGCCCCAGGTCAGGATCACATACATCAGCGTGGTGAAGGGCAGGAAGATGATCCCCAGGATCGCCCACCACCATTTACCGTTGAATGCATTCATGAACTGGGTTGGACGAGCGATCCAGATGATAATGTCCGCAAAGCGTGGGAACATTCCTGCAAACAGTGCAAATAAACAAGGCATTTTATTCTCTCCTAAAAACTAAACTCGTTATGGTCTATGCTAGTGATTTGATTCAAATTATCATCTATTATATCTTATTTACCTGGCGAACTTGTTTTTTGTTACACATTCCAACAGTCTGTACAGGGTGTAACAGCTGTCGCAAATACTGGATGTTGTAGCCAGTAAATTTTGCAGCGACCTGGCCTGAGATATGTTTTTCAATGAGTATCCCCCTGGATATTTGAGAGTTTGTGTTAAATAAAACCATCCCGATAAACCTTTCACCAGATCGTCGGGCAGTTCAGCAAGTTTGCTGTGATGTTCAAAGCGCAGCATTTCTAGAAACTGCTCGACGGGTAAGGTGTGCGGTTCGGGATGGGTCCGCTTAGGTGACCCCGACAGGACTCGAACCTGTAACCAATTGATTAAGAGTCAACTGCTCTGCCAATTGAGCTACGGGGCCTCTGGACAGCGACGAAAATTATACCGCAAAGAAGGAAGATGTCAACGGCGATGGAAAGTCAGGTGCAAGGCACTAATCCGCTGCTCCTGATTGGACTCAGACCAAGTGCCTTGCACCTTGGATAAATCTGATTTACACTTTGGCAGCGAGGTGAAGATGAAACTCAGAAATTCGATTACGGATGTCCCGGGGATCCGGGTGGGGCAAGCTCAGGACCTGGACGCCCTGACGGGATGCACGGTGGTTTTGTGTGAGAAAGGGGCGGTGGGTGGGGTAGATCAGCGGGGGGGAGCCCCGGGAACACGCGAAACGGATTTGCTGCGCCCTGAACACCTGGTGGAAAAAGTGCACGCAGTGGTACTGGCCGGTGGATCGGCGTTTGGTCTGGATGCGGCCTCAGGAGTCATGCGCTATCTGGAGGAACGGAAGATTGGCTTTGATACCGGTGTGGCGCGCGTGCCGATTGTACCTGCTGCGATCTTATTCGATCTCGCAATTGGTAATCCGGATGTGCGTCCAGATGCCGAAATGGGATACCAGGCTTGCCTGAATGCAAACCGAGGACCTGTTGCAGAAGGCAACTGGGGGGCAGGGACCGGAGCGACGGTTGGGAAGATCCTTGGCCCAACCCAGGCGATGAAATCTGGTATTGGCAGCGCCAGCGTGGAGATTGGGGCCGGGGTTGTGGTTGGAGCGCTCGTGGCTGTAAATGCCTTGGGAGATGTGGTGGACCCCGATTCAGGTGAAATTCTTGCAGGGGCGCGGTCCGCGCAAGTGGGGCCTGTGCACATTGGCGCCGAAGGCACCTTTGCCAATACGTTATCGGTCATGCAGACCCTGGTTGGACGGAGTGTGCTGGGCTTTGCTTCCAGGGGGCATACCGTCATTGGGGTGGTGGCTACCAATGCCCGCTTGAGCAAAGAGGCTGCGAATAAAGCTGCTCAAATGGCGCAGGATGGCTTGGCGCGGGCGATCCGTCCCGCACATACCATGCAAGATGGCGATACCCTTTTTATGCTGGCGACGGGTGCGCGTAAAGCGGATGTCAATATTGTAGGCGCCTTTGCGGCCGAAGTGGTGGCCCAGGCGATTGTGCGAGCGGTGAGAGCGGCGCAACCTGCCGGGGGACTCCCTTCAGCCAGCCAGATGGCAGCCTGAGTAATGGGGTTCTTCTTATGAAAAGCCAGATAGCCAATCTGATTCCATAAGAAAATCGTGTATAATGTGTCTCTAATCTTAGAATCTGGAGTGCGTAATCATATGGATCAGAGTAATGCCCTGGTTGGGCAGGAGGCGACTCCCGAGAACAACAAACCTGAAGGACAAGTATCTGAAAATGCTGTGCCGATGGAAACGCTGCTGGAACAGGAAGGCTTGGTTCTGGACTTTCCAAAGCAAGGCGAAATTCGTCCGGGGGTAATTGCCAGCATATCCGATAATGAAATTTTGGTCAGTGTTGGAACCAAGTCTGAGGGGGTGATCTCTGGCCGTGAAAAAGATCAAATCCCTCCTGAAGAATTCCAATCATTAAAGGTGGGACAGGAAATCCCCGTTTTTATCTTGAATCCTGAAGATCAAAATGGGAATCTCGTCTTGTCCTATGTACGGGCCCGCGAGGAAACTGATTGGCAGACCGTCGAAGCTCAGTTAATATCCGGAGATGTGACCCAGAGTAAAGTGGTGGGTTACAACAAAGGTGGCTTAATTGTCCCGGTTGGGAATTTGCGGGGTTTTGTACCTGCTTCTCAAATTAGCGTTTTGCGCCGCCCAGAACCCGGGAATGAATCCCCCGAAGCACGCTGGGCATCCATGATCGGAGATCCGATCTCAGTCAGAGTCATCGAAGTGGATCGACAGCGCCACCGATTAATCCTTTCGGAGCGTTCAGCCTTACAGGAGACCCGGGAGACGATCAAGGATCGACTGTTGGATGAGCTGCAAGAGGGCGCAGTTCGCACGGGGCGTGTGACCAGCCTGGCAGATTTCGGCGCTTTCGTCAATATCGATGGCGCAGATGGATTGGTTCACCTGTCTGAGATCAGTTGGGAGCGGATTGGACACCCGAACGAAGTTCTCAAAGTAGGGCAAGAAGTACAGGTGAAGGTGATCGCTATCGATCGTGATCGCAAACGGATTGGTCTCTCCATCCGGCAAATGCTGCCTGATCCATGGGCGCAAAAAGTTGGTCATATCAAAGAAGGGCAGCTGGTTGAAGGAACGATTACTCACCTGACAAAGTTTGGAGCCTTTGCGAGGTTAGGTGAGGATATGGAAGGCTTAATCCATATCTCCGAGCTGAGTGAGTCACGCATTAACCATCCAAAGGAAGTTATTAAGGAGGGCGATGTGCTCACGCTGCGGGTGATTAAGATCGATGCCGAACGCAGACGCATCGGTTTAAGCCTGCGCAAGGTTGATTCACCGGCTTATGCAGACCTGGATTGGAAAATGGAGCTTTCTGGAGAAGTGGGAGAGACGCACCTGTCTGCAGAGACCCCAGAGCCAACCGAGAGTGAGACGGACCTGTCTACGGAGACCCCAGAGCCAACTGAGAGTGAGGTGGACCTGTCTACGGAGACCCCAGAGCCAACTGAAGATGAGACGCAACTGCCTGTAGAGACTCCAGAGCTTACTGTGACTGAAACGAATTTATCCACGGAGACTCCTGAGCCAGCTGAGGGAGAAGAGCCGGTAGGTTAGCCAGCAGCTGTTCTCTAAGCTTGTTGTGCAGCGCACCTGTTCAGGTGCGCTGTTTATTAACAAAACTCTAACCTGCTAGGATTGAGGCAGGTAGTGGAAACTCTGGTAGAATCGAATTAGATAAACTCACTCGTAATCGATCAACGTGGTGGGGTTAGGAGGTACAGCCTTGTCTGGCATGGAACGTTTTACACAAAGAGCACGAAGGGTGCTTGGTCTGGCTCATCAAGAAGCTGAGCGGATGCGTCATAATTATATTGGCACGGAACATCTCCTCTTGGGATTGATTCGGGAAGAGGGAGGGGTTGCCGGGCGCGTATTACGGGAACTGGGTTTAGATGCAAATCGGGTGCAAGAAGTTGTTGAGCGGCTGGTAGGACCTGGGGAAACAAAACCGACCAAGCTGGATTTGTCTCCCGGTACGGAACAGGTGTTGGAATTAGCCGTGGATGAGGCCCGCCAAATGGGTCATCATTATATTGGCACAGAGCACCTCTTATTGGGCCTGGTGCGTTATGGCGAGGGAGTCGCTCTGGATGTGCTCCGCAAATTGGGTATAACCCCAGAGCAGATCCGCCGTCAAACCAAGCGGGTTTTACAAGAATCCAGCGCTTCACGCAGAACATCGGCCCCTGAACAAAAAGCGCCGCAGACTGAACAACAGAAAGCAAAGACTCCCATGGTGGATCAGCTGGCGACAGACTTGACTACCATGGCCGAAGAAGGGAAGCTCGACCCCGTGATCGGGCGTCAAATGGAGATTGAGCGGGTCATCCAGATCCTGGCACGCCGCACCAAGAACAACCCGGCCTTGATTGGGGAGCCGGGCGTGGGAAAGACGGCTATTGTTGAGGGCCTGGCGCAGCGCATAATCGAAGGCGATGTACCTGGTCCACTGCAGGGCAAGCGCCTGCTGCAGCTCGATGTTGGCTCGCTGGTGGCTGGCACGATGTATCGCGGCCAATTTGAAGAGCGCTTGAAGCGCGTGATCGATGAGCTCAAGGCCTCGGGTTCGATTTTGTTTATCGATGAGGTCCACATGCTCGTGGGGGCTGGGGCAGCCGGATCTTCGGTAGATGCTGCGAATATTTTGAAACCTGCTCTCTCGCGCGGGGAACTCCAAGTTATCGGCGCGACGACTTTGGATGAATATCGGAAGCACATCGAGAGCGATGCAGCCTTGGAACGCCGGTTCCAGCCGATCATGGTTGACGAACCGAACGTGGATGAGGCTCTCGAAATTCTCAAGGGCATCCGGTCGGCGTACGAGGAACATCACCGCTTGACCATCTCAGACGAAGCGTTAAATGCGGCAGTACGTTTATCTGCTCGTTATGTCACCGAGCGCTTTTTACCTGATAAAGCGATCGATCTGATCGACGAGTCGTCCTCGCGCGTGCGCATGTATAAGAGTCCAGCCGCTAAGACCATGAAAGATCTGACGAACCAGCTGCGGGAGCTGAAGCAAAACCAGGCTCTGGCAGTGGAAGATGGGCGCAACGACGACGCGCAAGATTTTGCAGAACAGATCGATGACCTGGAAAGCCAGCTTGAGCGTTTGAAGACGGTTTGGGATCGTTCGAACAGCCCGGTTGTGACTGCCAATGATATTGCTGAAGTGGTCTCGATGTGGACTGGGGTGCCCGTCATGCAGATTGCCCAGGAAGAGTCTCAGCGCCTTTTGGAAATGGAAAATGAATTAAGGAAGGCGATCGTAGGTCAGGAAGAAGCTGTGCAGGCGATCTCGAAAGCCGTGCGACGGGCGCGAGCTGGACTCAAAGATCCACGCCGCCCGATTGGCTCATTCGTTTTCTTGGGACCAACTGGCGTAGGGAAAACAGAGCTGACCAAAGCGCTGGCACGCTTCCTTTTTGGCAGCGAAGAAGCCTTGATCCAGCTGGATATGTCTGAGTTCATGGAACGGCATTCTGTCAGCCGGCTGGTTGGGGCGCCTCCGGGTTATGTGGGCTATGAGGAATCTGGGCAGCTCACCGAGGCTTTACGCCGCCGACCTTATTCGATTGTCGTTTTTGACGAAGTTGAAAAAGCGCACCCTGAAGCGCATAATATGCTGCTGCAGATCATGGAAGAGGGGCATCTCTCCGATGCGCGCGGCCGTAAAGTGGATTTTCGCAATGCAATCATCGTGATGACCACCAATGTGGGCGCAGATATGATCAAACGCCAGACCTCCCTGGGGTTTTCGCTAAAGCGGGATGAGGAGGTTGAGGAGCGGTTGGCTTATGATGACATGCGTAAGAAACTGATGGAGTCGCTCAAGCGGGTGTTTCGACCTGAATTTATCAACCGCCTGGATAGTGTCATTGTATTCCGCTCCCTCAGCAAAGACGATATCAAAGAGATTGTTGAATTGGAGCTGGATAAGGTAACCAAACGATTGGTAGACCACCAGGTTACGCTCCTGGCAGACCAGGCGGCATTAGATTTACTGGCCGAGCTGGGCTTTGATCCTGAAATGGGAGCACGCCCGCTGCGCCGGATCATCCAGCAAAAGGTCGAAGACCCCCTCTCAGACGCCCTCTTGAGCGGGAGGTTTGCTGACGGAGATACGATTCAGGTTGAAGTCAAGGATGGAGAAATCGAGCTCCGCCAGGTGACAGGTGAAACTGCCCCGCCGGAAGCGATACCAGCCATCTAATTGTTTCTCATATCCAAACCCAGAGATGGGGAGAAATGATGTGATCTTCCGGAGAGATTTCAAGCCTCCGGAAGATTTTTTTAAGGGATGATCCCCCAAATATGGCCGGTGCCATCTGTATAAATTGCTCTGATGAACTTTCCGTCTGTAGAGAATCCAAATGTGGTCTTGCTGTAATATTGTTCGAAGTATCCATAGATGGACCGGATCAGGCTTCCATCGTTCAGCTTCCGCAGGTTTAGTTGAAAGGTTTGCGGTTCGATGAAGAAAGAGCCATCCGGAGAGATCGCAGAGTTGTGAACCACGTAGGTCTCTAACCTTTGGCAGTTTTGGGCGTTCCAATAGGAGAGCTTGTCGCGCTGATGGTACACCGCCAGAGTGGCACCATCATCTGAAAAGAAGAGGCGAACTGCATCTGCAATATCAGGAAAGGCGCCGTTCCCATTGATCACACAGACCTGGCGGCCGTCAGACATTTTCCAAAGGCGAATTGTTGGACCTGAGGAGATGGTTGCCAGGGTTGAGGAGTCAGGGGAGAAAACCAGGTCGGTTTTTTGTGTGACGTTGGCCAAGATGGTGTGGGCGAGCGATGAGTCATTTCGATTGGTGATCAACACTTTTCCTGAATCGGCCTTGGCATTCAGGGTATTGTCGGGAGAATTAACCGATTGGCTGGCACCTGGCATACGGTATTCACTATTTGTAAAGGTTGATAATTGGGAAGTGATATTTTCATAAGCCCACGAAAGATTGCGGTGAGTTTGACCAGATGTGAAATCCCAACCTTCAATGTCCTTGTTTTGCCATAGGGTGACGACAGTTTCGGCGTCCAGTGGAGAAAACAGGAGTTTTGTCAAAGGGTAAAATTCCTCTGAATTAGAGGAATTATAATTAAAAGGATCTGCCCGGCTGTTCGCACTGATCGAACCAGACCAGGAGCGATTCTCTTCCAGCAGATCCTGGAACATGTAATTACCTTGCCAGTCACTCCAGTAGGCCAGGTATTCGCCGTTTTGAGATACCTGGTAATTGGGCTGGCGGGCTATAGGTTTACTATAACCGATCTGGTCGAACTGCCGGAAAGGAAAGCCGGGCACGCCATCGCCAGATAATTTCCAGGTTTGGATTTTCCCTTCACCGTTGTCAGATACCAGGGTTTCACCATCCCAAGAGACCACAGGAACCTGACCGCCTATGGAAGGGGTCAGTTCTCCTTTGATCAAGCTAAAAACATGTACCAGATCGTCGGCAATTGCCAAGAGTGTGTCACCATCTGGGAGAAATTGAGCTCGATAAACAGCATAAGCGCGCAGCTCTTGCTGCAAACTACCATCTGCTAATAAAAGCAGTTGAATGGAATTTACGGTCGGAGCAGCTAAAATTTTATCATCCAGGGAAATCGAGGCTGACTGTGCAGGAACATCATTAACAAAGAGAACCTGGCTGCCATCTGCAGTTTTCCAAACCTGGGTGCTGCCTGACCCTCCCCAGAGATAACTGCCCGGTGGAGGAGAAATCGACATATTCGATCAGATTGTCTTTTTGTGCCGCGATGCGATTGACCAGAGTTTGAGACTTCCAATCCCAAAGGTCAATCGATTCCAATGCGGCGACAGCTAACAGGTTTCCATCCGGTGAAAAGGCGAGGTGGTGGACTGGATTCTGGCTGGGGAGCCAGCCGACAGGGTCGAAGGTTGCAAAATCATATAGATCCACCCCAAGGGTTGTGGCGACTGCCAGGGTAGTGGCATCTCCTGAGATGGCCATATCCAGGTATCCCCCGTTACCTGCCACCGCTATCTTTTCAATCCGATCAATATTCCCAGCCGTAAGCGTTTCATTCGGGGCAGGAAAGTCTAAGCTATCTTTGATCGGGTAAACGCTGATTGGCACAGCGGTTGGAGATGAAGTACTTATTGGCGATTTGATGGGTGTGGAAGATGGCCGTGCAGTAGGGATGAGGGTCTTCGAAGGGAAAGGTGTTTTCGTTGAGGGAGGCAGAGGCGTAGAGGATGGCTTAGGCGTGGAGGATTTGACCACCGCATTGGATATTACCGTACCGCCAATGATGAGCCGCGTATAGAAGCTGTCGGGATATTCCTGGAAAACAACGATAGGCAAACCTGCCGCCACCAGGGCCGTCAACAGCACCAAACTGAGCAAAACCAGCGCCACGGTCCGCAACAAACGCCAGAACCAGGGCACTTTTTTCGTGGTGTGTGAAGTTGCGGCAGGTCTGCCGTTAGAAGTTTTCTGGCGGGATACTTCGGAGGCGGTATCTTCTTTCTTGCCCTCTAAATTCTTTTGAGACGAAGCACTTTCTTTGGGCAGCGGGGTGGGTTCTGCACCTGGCAGCGTGGCATAGGTTGGCGTTGCCTGGGGAACGGGGACCGGTTTCCCAGCTGCCACAGCCTGTAAGGTTTGCGCCATCTCACCGGCAGTGTTGAAACGTCCAAACTTGCGTTTGTGCATGGCGCGGTTGATCACCACCTGGATGTCGGGCGGCAGCTCAGGCCGGTAGGTGAGGATCTCAGGGATTGGGGAATTCATATGCTTGATGATCTGCCCCATTGGGGTGTCGGCCTGGAAGGGGATCCGCCCAGTCAGCATCTCGAAAAGGATCACACCCAGGGAATAAACATCGCTGCGCCCATCGATATCTTTTTCACCGCGCCCCTGCTCGGGACTCATGTAGGCTGGAGTGCCGACGATGACGTTACCCGTCAGGGTGGCACCGGCTTCACTTAATTTTGCAATCCCAAAATCGGCCAAGAAAGGATCATTATGCTGGTCGAAGAGGATGTTGCCTGGTTTTAGATCACGGTGGACAATCCCTTGCCGGTGAGCTTCGTCCAAAGCTCCAGCGATGATCGAAATAATCCGGACTGCCTCTTCAAGAGGCAAAGGACCCTGGTTTAAGCTGTCTGCCAGTGAGCCTCCTGTCATGAGGCGCATGACAAAGAAGGGCTGCCCATCTGCTTCGCCATAATCATAAACGGGTACGATGGCGGGATGTTCCAACGTGGCAATGGTTTGGGCTTCGCGGTCGAAGCGGGCTCGGAACATCGGATCGTGCAGCAGCTCTCGCGGCAAGATCTTAATCGCCACATCCCGGTTAAACATGGGGTCATGGGCTGTGTAGACCGTAGACATGCCACCACGTCCCAATTCAGTAATAATCTTATACCGGCCGACTATCTCTGGTATCGATGGGCTCATCGCCAAATCCCTTTCCAGTGCGTAGAATGCAATGTGATCGGTGTTAATGACTTCACAGCCAACCTCAAGGTTTTGCCGGTCGTAGGGCTGGTTCTACCCGGGCTTCGGGATCATCGAAGAAGCCTTCCGGGAATGGCAGTGGTATCCGCGAAAGCTCCTCCCGGATCGTTGCATAAGGCTCATAGTAAACCAAAGTATCTTTCAGGAAGCGGTTATCCTGAAAGACGAATAAAAGATACTCGCCATTCGGACTCCATTGGATATCCTGGTAACAGCATTGACCATCGATCGGAGCCAGGTTTTCAACCTTGAAGTTATTTTGTTCTGGGATGCGCGTGTAGATGACCATGTCGCCATACCCCGTGGGGCTCACCAGCCCGTGCAGTGCAAAAGTTCGATCCCCATCCCAGCCGAAATCGGAAAGCATGTGAGCATCATTCGGACCGATGTAGCCGCGTAGAGGAAAGCGATCCCCAGGGATATAATCGTGCACATCCACATCTTCTCCAGACCCACGCAGGCTGTACAATTCCAATATATCCAGGAATTTCCCTTTGTAAGGAGAGCGAAAAACGGAGGCCAGGGTTTGTCCATCAGCGGAGAATTGAGTCAACCTTCCCCCTTCGAAGGGGTAACCGCCGGAGACCGGCTCTCGTGGAATACTGCTGATCAATCCCTGACGCAGTAAATCAAAGGGACCGTAAAAATTCAACCATTGCTTATTCTTGTTTTCGATGAGCGTGATGGTTTTTCCGATCACCATGCTGGACATGTCTGGAGAGATTGCCAGGTCTTCAAAGCATCCCAGCTGGGTGGTTTCTTTCTCAGGGTAGGTCAACAGCTGATAACAAAGCCCGTTTGAGAAGACTAGGGCTTTCCCATCCGGGGTCCAGCGCAGGTCGTTCTTGGCTTTTTGATCTGTGGTCAATTGTTCTAGGTCGCTGCCATCGATATTAGCAACCCAGATGTCTTCATGGCGGATGACGGCAATTTTATCGGCAAATCCGATAACGAGCTTGGTTGGAGTAGGCGTTGGGGTTCGGGTTGGCGCTGGGGTAAAGCTGGGGGTAGGTGTTAGGGTGGAGCGCGCCTATGGTGGGCGGCAGAGTGGGTGTTTGGGTAGGAGTTGCCAGGGTAGCCGTCAAGGTGGGCGGGATGGGGGTAGCAGTTGGCGGGTTGACCATGTAGGCAATTTGGGTAACAGCCGCTAGCACATTACGGGGAGCCTTATTCAAGTCAAATATCCCCAAGGCTTCGCCGGCTGCAGCGCTTGTTAAGAGCAGTACAAGGATGAGTAAGAGAGCGATGCGCAGCGGCCGCGCCGATTTTCGCTTTTTTGGGGGCTGTGTACGGTGAGCTTGCTGAGCAAATACTGCTGCAAACGCTCCCGCAGATGAATAGCGTAAGTCAGGATCCTTACACATTGCCCAATCGATTGCAGCCGCGCAGCCTGCGGGGAGATCAGGGCGGAGCTTGAGAATATCAGGCGTGGGAGATGAGACGTGCTGCATGGCTTGCATGACCGGATTTTCATCTGGGTAGGGAACCCGACCGCTAAGCATGGTAAATACCAAGGCCCCAAAGGCATAGAGATCGCTGCGGTTATCCAGGTCAAACTGACCGAGGGCTTGCTCTGGGCTGTTAAACGCAGGAGCACCATCGATATCGTTTAGTACATCTGTACCGCTTGCTTGAGACGTGCGTACCTGGCCAAAATCGGTCAAGAATGGTGAATCGTTTTCATCAAACAAGACATTGCTCGGCTTAATATTCAGGTGCAGCACGCCTCGTTCATGGGCTGCATCCAAACCCTGGCTCAGCTGCTCAGTTATCCGGACTACTTCTGCCAGCTCAAGAGGACCTTCGGCAATCTTATCTGCTAAAGACCCTCCTGGCATATACCGTTGGACCAGGAAGGAACGGCCTTTATATTGGCCGATATCATAGACAGGCACGATGGCAGGTAGGGGCTTGGCTGACAGCGTACGCATATCCTGTTCGAAGTGGGCGCGGAAGTCAGGATCAGAAAGGAAATCAGCCGGCATAAGCTTGATGATCACCTCGCTGCCAAAGTGTTGGTCATAGGCGTATAACAGCCGGGTCCTGCCGTTGTCGCTGAATAACGAACGAATCTCGTACGAACCAATTTTAGGAGGCAGCCCTGATATAAAAGTATCCATCTCCTTGTGCTCCAACTTAGGGTTTCAACCCCCAAAGACCGATATCGTCCTTGGAGCGGATTCCGAATTGTGTCCCGTCTGAGGTGAAAGTAAGATCATCAACAGGTATATCCGGGATTATTAACAAAGGCTTGTCTTCCAGCAGGCTCCAGATGAGCAGGCGTTCATCTTCATCGGTGGAGACAAGCAGGTTGCTGTTGGGAGAAAAAGCCATGATCTGGCTGTAAGCTCTGCTATCGGTTACTTTGAGATTGTGCAACACTACCCCATCTGCCAGGCTCCAGATGATAATCCCATTCCCGCTTGCTCCAGCCAGAGATTGGCTGTCCCAAGAGAATTCCAAGGATTGGATATCCGTCGATAATCCTGCCAGCCCAGTGTGTGAAATTTGCCCTGTATCTGTACGAACAACTCGAGCGACATCGGTGACACATTGACCATTGATCTTTTCACCATTCTTACAGGCGATAAAAGCCAGGTACGCCCCATCTGGAGAAATCACTGGCTGAGAGTCTAGACCGACCAGAGAGTAGAGCAATTCGCCATTTTCAGCGTTCCATACCTGAATTGCTTTTTCACCCAGCGAGATTAACTTCGTTCCATCGGCCGTAAACTGCATGTGGAGAGCAAAACGATCTTTGACCCATTTGCGTTCTCCTTTTTGCAAATCCCAGACCCTGATCTCATTCTTTTCATCATCATATTTTCCGGTGATGACGGTTGACGAGGCGAGTGTCAGGCCATCTGGTGAGAACGCCAGGCTGGAGATAAAGCCTTTGTTCCCAATAAGTGGGCGTTGGAGATTATCGGACTCAAGATCCCAGATCTCGATATAGTCACCAACCCGCATTGCCAGGGTCTTTTGGTCTGGTGACAAAACCAGTAATGGTGAAGATAGATTTTTGTCAGGATTTCCCCCCAGATCAAGCGGCACACTGGAAGCCTGGATGCGCATGCCTCCGGTGGTACTATCCCAAAGAGCTGACCCGCTGATAAGGGATTTGCCATCATCGGAGAAAAACAAATCTGAAGTGGTGAGCGTGCACTCCGGGCTGAGCGTTAAAAGCTTTTGTATGTTTTTAACATTTTCGGTGGTAATGGCAGAAAGGGTTGTCTCAGATTGGGTGAGCAGTTCTTCAGGTTGGCCAGGGATGAGCACGTGCTGGCCTGAAAAGATGGGACTCTGGCAAGACAAACCGTTCAGGTTCAGGAATGACTCCAACTTTGCCTGGTAGAGATTTGTGATGTTATGCAGGGTTTCTTCTTCTTTGACAACATGCGTCATAAGGTTCGTAGGCGGACCGGGAGTATAGTTTTCTGGAAGCCCCCAAACCGCTGCCCCATTCTTACTGGCCCATAAAAGCAGGTTTGATGATGGTGAAAAAGCGCCGATCTCCAAGCTGGTCCCGCGTACTGGTCTTGTAGCCGCTCCGGGGAGCGTGGTAAATAAGCTGCCATTTGAAATTTTCCAAATCTGTCCTCCATCTGCCAGGAGCTGACCATCTGCTGAAAAAGAAACCCTACCTGGGGCTCCAGAAAGCTGGTAAATGCGCTTTTGCTCTGGAATATGCCATAAATCTGATCCCGAAGCTAACAGCAAGCCATCCGATGTGAAGCTCAGGTCGTTGGGTACAGCGGAAACCGGAAGCTCAAACAGAGGAAGAGGTCGCTGGCGTTCAATACCACAATATGATCGACCAGCCCAACTGCTAGAAGGGTATCTTCACCTGGCACTTGGGCAGCGCTGAGACTGTAAATTGGCTCCAGCCGGATTTGTTTGACAGGCTCACCTTGCGAATCCCAGGACTGTAAAGTACTGTTCTGCGATCCAGAATAAAATGTCTGCCCATCCGGAGCATAAGCCAGGCTGGTGACAGGGGCATCATGCTTGAATTTCGCTGACATTGCTTTGCCATTGAGCGTATCCCATAAGCGAACGGAAGTATCGTCAGAGGCCGTGGCGATATATTTCCCGTCGGGAGAAAACTCAAGATCTCGAACGGTACTGGTGTGACCAATCAGTTGGAAGATAGGTTTCCAGTCTCCAACACGCCAACCATAGACGGTGTTCCCAGATGCCAGGGCCGCCATGCTCCCATCTTTTGAGAAGGCTAAAGCAGTGATATTCTGCACGCAAGGCAAGCGGAGCTGCTCAACCACCTGGTCGAAGTTGGCCTCGGATAAGGGGAAGGTCGGAACAGTTACCGTCATCTCTGGAGCCCCTGGGATCAATACATCCACACCAATTGAAGGGCGGTCATTACACGTTTTTCGGTTGGCAGTTAAGAGATTTTCTAAATCTACCTGAAAGCGACCGGCGATGCCAAAGAAGGTGTCGGCACTCTGTACAGTATAAGTCGTGGTGAGCGCTTGGGTTGAAAAGATGATCAGCGGATCGAAATGAGGCGTGGGGGTGAGCGTAGGTGTGGTCAACGCTGGAGTCAGGGTAGGGGTAGCCTGGATTATGGCTGTCTGGCTGGGTATAAGGGTTGGTTGAAGGATGGCAACCAGGGTAGAACTGGAAACAGGTACGGTAGCGGGTGCAGAGGAAGTTATCGTCCCAAAGGAGCTGCTCACCGCTGTAGAGGAGAGATTGGTAAATCCTGCTAAAGGACCAATATTTTGCGTGCCCAAAAAGTAAAGCCCAGAACCGACCGCGATCACCAGGGCAACCAGGCCAATCCATAACCAAACCCCCGCACCTCGGCGTGAGGAGGCTGATTTTCGCTTACCCTTGACCCGTATGTCTTTGACTTCTTCAATGTAAATGGGTTTTGACCGCGCTGGAAGGGTGGCGGTAATCAGCGCTTCACTCTGCTGGCGTGGGGGGTGTTCCAGGTTTTTTAAACCCTCGATAAAATCTCCGGCTGTTGAATAGCGGCGAGGTAACTTGCGATCCACCGCGCGGGCAAGCACAGCGTCACAAGCTGCAGGCAGCTCAGGACGAAGGGCAGAAAGGCTGGGCAAAGGGATGGTCATGTGCTGGATGACATACCCTAAAGGCGTTTCTGCCAGGTAGGGGAGCTGGCCGGCTAGCATTTCAAAGAACAAGATTCCCAGCATGTAAACGTCGCTGCGACCATCCAACTCTTCTGTACCCGAAGCTTGTTCTGGGCTTAAGTAAGCTGGAGGCCCCAGGAGCACTCCAAGTGAAGCGCTCAAGCTGGCTTCTGCTAACTTGACCATTCCAAAGTCAGACAGGTACGGCTTGCCCTCAGCGTCAAACAGGACATTCGAAGGTTTTATATCCCCGTGCAAGATATCCAGCTCGTGCACCGCGTCGAGAGCGGAGGCAACCTGTTCCAGGATCAGCAAGGCCTCCTCAAACGCCAATGGACCGCTGGCCAGGCGCTGATCCAGCGAGCCGCCTGCCATCCAGGGCATGACAACATAAGGCTGGTTTTCATGTTCACCAAATTCAAGCACTGGCACAATCGCGGGGTGATTCAAGGAGGCGATAATTTGCACTTCCCGCTGAAAGCGGGCGCGGATGGTAGGGTCATTCAGGCTCTCAGCAGCCAGGAGTTTGACGGCAACTTCATGTCCGGTGCGGAGGTCGACCGCAGCAAAAACCGTGGCTAGCTTACCGTGCCTGACTTCCGATTGGATCTGATAAGGACCGATTTCTGGCATGGCGCTTCTACTTTCTCATAGGTTTTTACCGTGCGGGTCGCAGCACTGGCTGAGGCTTGTCCTCTCGGCTGGTAAAAACATCCTCTGGCAAGGCGATCGGTTGATAGGTAGCACCTGTACCAATGGTGGCGTAATCCACAAGATAGAGCTGGGTGGTTTGAGGTTTGCTGTTATCTTTGAAGCTAAAGAGGAAATAGGTGCCATCGGGGCTCCATTGGAAATCTCGAAAACAGCACGCTGTTCCCAGGGGGTTGATCGTTTGTGCTTTGCCATTGGTCATGTTGTAGATGTAGATATCTCCGTACCCAAAATTGTTGTCAACGTTCAAAGCAAAGACCATGTTGCCATCCCATCCCAGGCTTTGAATGGTTGGATTGGCATCAAAACCGCGCATGGTGAAGCGCTCTCCGGGAAATTCGTCAACCCGGGTGGTGGCTTCACCACAAGCATCAAGCCCAAAGACCCGCACCAAATCTACCTGCTTATTATTCTGCGTGCCGGTAATTACCACGGCCAGGCGCTTCCCATCGCTGGACCAGTGTACGGCACGGGTTTTTGCAGAGGTGAACGCCAGGCAATTTTGAGCATTCTTTAGTTGGTCAGGCGTGCGGATTTGACTGAGGGTGTTCAGATCGTAAGGCAAGATGAACAGGCCATCACTCATGCTGAAAGCGACATATTTTCCATCTGGCGAGATCTCAAACCCGGCCAGGTAATCTGCCCAATTTGCATTGATGATGAGCTTGTCTTGCAGGTCATCAATATTTGCGATGCGCACACTCCGTCCAGTAATGTAAGTGATCGCTTCTCCATCTGGCGTCCACTGCAGTGCGCTCTTGCTGCTGCCGGTGTTGGTTATCTGGCGCAGGTTTGTGCCATCCAGGTTCGCAATCCAAATTTCTTTGTCCTTTACAAAGGCGACCTGATCTGCTCCACCGATGACCACGAGGGCTTCGGTAGGTTGGCTGGTCGGGGATGGCAGAGGAGTAAGCGTGGCCGTAGAGGCGGGGGTTTCCGTCGGGATTTCTGTACTCAGAGCCACCGTGGCTAGCTTAGCTTGAGGTGTTTCTGTCGATGGGCTTGGAATAATTTCTTCTTGTGTGAGTAAAGGGGTGGCGGTGAATTTGGCATTCGCCTGGGCGGAGGCTGGGAGTTTGACATTGATCTCGAACTTCTGAGTGACGAGATATATTCCTGCTGCTGCAGCTAATATCAGGATAACCGTGATGAAACCAACCCTAATGATTTGTTTGGGGCTTTTCTGCCGGGCTTTCGCTAAGGAAGATTTATGGACAGTATCCTTAACAACAGACATGGGTGGTGTGACCACTCCTGGCGCGGGGGTGGAAGGTGATCGTGCGGGCCGGGGGGTAATCGGCTTGGGAGTGGAGCGTGGGGAGGGCGTGGGGTATTTACGCACTCCGGCGGGAGCCGCAGATATCTCGGCTGCGGGCAAGTCTGCCATGGTCGGCGGGGGTGTTTTGGAAGAGGTACTGTTCCGTACTGCATCTTCCAGTGCTTTAGACATTTGTCCTGCGGTGTCATAGCGGGCAAACTTACGTTTTGCCATGGCGCGTTCAACTACATCGACCACGGCAGGCGGAACATTTTTGTTGATTTCCAAGATCGACGGCGGGATTTCCGTGATATGTTTCAGCACCTGACCCATGGGCGTATCTGCTTCGAAAGGCACCCGACCGGTGAGCATTTCATAGATGATGACGCCCAGGGAGTAGATATCACTGCGACCATCAATATCTTGCTCACCCTGGCCTTGTTCAGGGCTCATATAGGCGGGTGTGCCAACAATGGCATTCCCGGTCAGCGTGGCAGCACTTTGCGAGAGCTTGGAAATTCCAAAATCTGCCAGGAAAGGTTCACCATGTTGATCGAAAAGGATATTGCCGGGTTTTAGATCGCGGTGGACGATATCTTTGTTGTGGGCTTCATCCAGGGCAGCAGCTACCCGGGAGACAATATGCACGATCTCTTCAAGGGGCAGAGCACCTTGGGCCATGCGGTCTGCCAGCGATCTGCCTGACATGAGCCGCATCACGAAGTAAGGCTGACCTTCGTGCTCGCCAAAATCGTAAACGGGTACGATCGCAGAATGTTCTAATGCGGCGATCGTCTTCGCTTCGCGCTCAAAACGTGTCCGGAAGGAAGAATCGTGCAAGAGCTCTGCGGGCAGTATTTTGATCGCCACTTTACGGTTGAACACCGGATCATGAGCTTCATATACAGTAGCCATTCCCCCACGGCCTATCTCAGAGATGACTTCATAGCGGCCTATTTTTGCAATCATGCTGTGTGCTCCCAAGGGATCATAATTCTTGCTCGAAGACAAACGAGGTCGTGCTCCCCAACATCACCTCATCTCCGGGGGAAAGAGGTGAGATGCTGTTCACCTGCTTGCCATTCACAAACGTGCCATTCTTTGAACCCAGATCTTGAATCTGATAGCCTTGAGAGGTCTGGAGCAACTCGGCATGACGGCGCGATACATTCATGTCCTCTATGGTAATGTGACAGCCAGGACTCCTCCCAATGATAAGGTGGTCGCCATCCAGGTGAAAAACTTTGACCGGCTTGGTGTTGAACCGCATTGCAAATTTCTTGGTGATCTTCTCAGCTTCTTTTTCGTTGTGGGGAGATCGGCTTACCAGGCCTCGAATCCGATTTCTCCAACCTTTTCCAGCTTCTACTTGTGGAGTTGAAGCCAGGGAAGCAGCAGCGCTTGATTCTAGCTCTGAGGCGATGTTTGAACCATTCTTGAACTCTTCTTTTGCCAGATGGTTCCCTTCTGCCAATTCGTCAATGATCGAGGTCTGCACCGGCTCTTTTTGCTGAGCTTGTTGGTCTAAAATTTGTTGGCTTCGTCGAATAATCTCATCAGAAGTAAGCGGCCTGGTTTCTTTTAACGCTTTCACAAAGGATCCCAGACTTGGATAGCGGTCATAAGGGTTTGGGGAAAGCGCTTGTCGCAAGATCTGCTCAGCCCCAGGGGGAATGTCTCCTGGCCAAGTATCACTGAATGAGGGAGGCTCAAGATGTTTCCGGATGATCTCGTCCAGGCGGGTGCCAGAGAATAAAGGTTTCCCGCTCAACATCTCTACAAAAACACAAGCCAGCGCATACTGATCTGTGGCCGGGCTGGCACTTTCGCCGCTCCAGATCTCAGGAGGAATGTATTCTGGAGTGCCGATGATCATATCAGCCTTGGTTTGAAAAGAAGCGTCAAATCCGGCTTTCACCAGGCCGAAGTCGGTTAAAATAGCCCCTTCAGTGGTTGAGATGATGATGTTCTTCGGTTTCACATCTCGGTGGACCACAGCCTTCCCGTGGGCGTAATCTAAAGCGCTGCCAAGATCTTCGATATATTCCAGAGATTCCTGCCAGGAGAGCTTGCCTCGATCCAAGATCAGTTTATCGAGGGTGAGCCCTTCCACATACCGGGCCGCCAGGAAGTAAAAACCTTGTATCTCGCCAAAATCGAATACCCAGGCAATTTGTGAATGCATCAAGTTGGCAGCAGCGCGTGCTTCGCGCGTGAAACGGCCCACCATCTCAGGTTCAGAAGCCCAGATGGGTTTGAGCACCTTCAAGGCGACGGTACGGTTGAGCAGGGTATCTTCTGCCTGATAAACAACCGCGTGAGTAGCTCCGCCCAGGCGCTGTTTAATCTGGTAGCGGCCGAGCTGGGTCAACTCGTCCAGGTTTTGATCGATATCTAATGGCATGGAAGCATTCCCTAACTAAGTTAACGTCACAGGTTGCCAAAATAGGTCGGTCTCGAATCGGGGGATTCGATCTTCGTCTCGGCTTTAGAACGTGCGGTTCTAAATTCAAGCAGAACCCCTCCCTGGTCGGCGGGACCCAGCTCGATCTGGTCTGAACCAGACAGCGTGTTTCCATTTCCGCCAACGGACAGGCGATTGCCGTTCACAAAAGTTCCATGCGTAGATCCCAGGTCGATAATTGTGTACTTGCCTTTCTCTTCGTGAATTTCGCAATGCTTCCGGCTTACCACGCTGCGTTCTTGATTGACCTGGAAAGCCAGCTCTGCTTCGCGCAGGCTGCGCCCGAGGGTGGTTGTGTGGTCAGGGCTGAGGGGAAGGCTTTTACCGACCATCTCTTCATCCCCCTGAAGCACCATCAAGTAGGCTCCTGAATCTTTTTGGGGAGGATGTCTTAGCGAGGTCAGCGTTTCTTGCATCGCTCCCAAGGCTTTCCCGCCTGCCTGGTTGATAGAGCCGCGGTAATGAAAAGCCATGAGTATGGCAAAAATGGCAATCAACAAGCCGCCAATGGCAAGCCATCCAGAGGGAGTGGAAACCAGGGCTTTTCCCAATGCAGTGATCCGGCACAGCGTGGCTTGAGAACCGGATAGGCTGCTGCAGGCATCTGCGCTGCCAAGGGGTGCAGGAGTGGGAATGAACTGTGCGGCAAGAGCTGCCTGCGGCGTAAGGTTGGTGGCGGGCGATAATTCAGGGACAGAAACCCGAATGTTGACATTCGCTGCCTCACTTGAACCGGTCAAGCCCACTTCATCCTGAACTAGTACGCTGAGATTTACCAAGTGCATACCCGGTTCTTGATAAGTGCGTAAATCCCACTCAAAGGCCAGGCTCTCTGGGCTTCCTGTGAAGCTTGAGGAGGATGGGCTGTCATCGATAATAAGCTGTGCGGAGGCAATCTCCCTGGGAAACCCATCAGTCCAGGTGATCGAAGCCGTGACCGGCAGCATAACGGGTTCGACTATAGCCATATTTGCGTTAGTTGACTCGGCTTGTCGGACGATCTCTTCATCGGATTCGGGAGAGGTTATGCTAATAACAGAGGGCTGTAATGAGACCTGGTAAGTGTCAGTGGTTTTGAATGTGCCTGAAACATCTTTCAGGGTGAGATTAATGGTGCGTTCTGAGGTGTCTCCTATTTTCGAGCGGAAGGTCAATAAAGTCTGGATCCGCTCATCATTCAATGCATCGTAAATCGCTTGAGGAGAGGTATTGTCCTGATAGTGAACATAAACTCCCCTTGTTTGTGATGCCATTTCTTGCAGTGGTTCGGAAGCCTCTGAGTATTCAAACTCGCGGGTCAATACGCTGTGAATTGGAATCCCCCCTCAACTGCTTTGCTGACGACACGATCAAGCCCTTCATCTCCATGGAACAACTGGGGGGACATGAAGATCACGGCTTGTGCGATCGTTTCCGTGTCTGGAGAGATCAAAAGCTCATTGAGGGCGCGGTCAATGCCGTAACGACCAAAAGATATTTTCGCAGCACTTTGGGGGATATTTTCCAAGCTTTGGTTGAGGAGCCCTTTTTCGGCAGTCAAAGGCTGAAGGTAGTCAACCTGGCTGCCGGTCACTACCAGGATACCGGCTCTGTCAACAGGAAGCATATTGTTTATGAAGGATTTAATTACACTTTGCATCTCAACCAGGTAGGAGTCTCGGCTAGCTCCTGGCTTGGTAAGATCGCTGGCTGCATCGATGACAAACAGCACCTCTGCTCCGGAGGAGATGGAATTTACCGTAAACTGGTGTTGATCGTCAGAAACCACCTCTTCATGATCGAAGACGCTTTCGGTCATAGTCAAGCCCCCCAATTTTCCTGTCGGGATCGGTTTTCCACGCCTGTCACGCAGGATGGCGTAAACCTGAACGGAAGGGAAGGTGGAGGGATTAATGCGAGTTATGAGAACCTGCTGCTGAATCTTTTGAGCCAGTGCGGTTGGGGTGAGATTGATAAGAGAAATAGCCAAAAAAGATGAAATGAAAAGAAACCAAAAGCAGGCTTGTCTCAGGCTTGAGAGCCGCGTTTGCTTCATCCTGGCCAAGACCCCCAATGTTTTATGCCGAGATGCGTTGGTTTGCATACTTGTGTTCCTAATGGAGCTGAGGATTGATACTTGATAAATTATATCATCTCTCCAATGATTGAATTTCCGATATAATGACTTTATGCCGAAGACTCATACCCAATATGTTTGCCAACAGTGCGGACGGACTGCTGCCCGTCCGATGGGGCGCTGCCCGCAGTGTGGAGCCTGGAACAGTATGGTTGAAGAGGTGGTGCAGCTGACTCCAGCAACTTCAAAAATTTCGACACGCGGCCTGGTTGGAAATTCAACCCCGCGCCGGCTTGCTGAAATCGAAGGAGATGTGGAAGAACGGTTGCCGCTTTCCATGGGGGAGTTTGCGCGGGTCTTGGGGGGCGGGATTGTTCCCGGCTCAATTGTGTTGATCGGGGGTGACCCGGGCATAGGCAAGTCCACGCTTATGCTGCAATTAGCCCTCGAGCTGGCGCACCAAAGCGAAATCCTGTATGTATCTGGCGAGGAATCGGAACGGCAGATCAAGATGCGCGCCATCCGGCTGCTAAGGATGACAGAAGGCGAGCGGGAAGAGCAGCTCGAAATGCCGGAAAAGCTCCTGCTGGTGACTGAAACAAATTTGAATGTGATTCTGGAGCATATCGCTGCTCTCCATCCGGATGTGGTGATTGTTGATTCGATACAGACAACTTACATCCCGGAGCTTGACTCTTCTGCTGGATCCGTCTCGCAGGTACGCGAGAGCGCTTCTCGGCTGCGTGAGATCGCGAAATCGTCAGGGATGGCTGTATTTTTAATCGGACATGTGACGAAAGAGGGCACGATTGCGGGACCGCGGGTGTTGGAGCATATTGTAGATACGGTGCTTTACCTGGAAGGAGACCGCTTTCAATCATACCGTTTGCTGCGCTCCGTGAAAAACCGTTTTGGAGCCACATCAGAGGTGGGGGTATTCGAGATGCGCGAGCGTGGGCTGGTAGAGATTACCAACCCGTCGGAGGCTTTCCTGGCGGAGAGGATGATCAATTCGCCAGGGTCAGCGATTGCTGTAACCATGGAAGGCACGCGGCCGATCCTGGTCGAGATTCAAGGATTGACCAGCCCAACGGTATTCGGAAACCCTCGCAGAACGCCGAACGGCGTGGATATGAACCGCCTGCTGCTTACCGTGGCGGTGTTAACCCGCCGGGTGGGGGTACGGCTGGGTGAGCAGGATGTGTTTGTCAACGTGGTCGGTGGGATCAAAGTGACCGAGCCGGCGGCTGACCTGGCTGCTGCGGCAGCGCTGGCGTCTTCTGTACGCGATCAACCCGTGCGGGCAGATACTGTGTTGATCGGCGAGATTGGCCTTTCGGGAGAGCTGCGTATGGTGGGGCAAATGCCTGCCCGACTGCGTGAAGCCGCCAAGCTGGGTTTTAAAACCGCGATCGTCCCTCACCGCTTGCGAAAAGCGGAACCCTGGCCAGAAGGGATCGAAGTGGTGGAAACGCGGTCACTGCGGCAAGCGCTGGAAGCAGCCCTGGTGCAAAGCGAGGCATGACCGAATACCTGGCTTTGTGTGCTCGCCTGGCAGGGAACGAGCTGGTGGCGGGTGAGTGCGAAAACCTGACAGGCGGAAAACCGGAGGAGGATGGGGTTGCATTTTGCCGGAGCGTGGAGCTGATTACACGCGGAGCTTATGTTCACACCGGTTTACGTTTGCTTGCCCAGGCAAAAACCCTCCCTGAACTTCTGGAAGTTGTCAAGGAGTTATCTTTTCCGGCGGAGAATTTCCGGATCGAATATACCTGCCTGTCCAGCCAGAAGAAGGTGAATTCGCGCCAGGCGGCGATCGACCTGGCAAATGTGATCCGGGCATATCCAGATCTCGATGCTCCCAGTCATCGGTTCCTGCTTATCGAGCGGGATCAAGGGTTGTATTTCGGAGAGATTTTGGCTGAGTTCGAACCATTCTTACCGCCAGCATGATAAAAAGCCTTACCGTACCTCTGCTTCGCTGCCGTCACGATTGGCGCGTGCTCTTGTGAACCTGGCTGCCCCTCCAGCTCAAACCATCTTGGACCCCTGCTGCGGAACGGGCTCGATCTTGCTGGAAGCACTGGCATTGAAGCTGGAGGCCTGCGGCGTGGATTGGAACCCGCGCATGGTGGGGATCTCACGCAAGAACCTGGCGCATTACGGCTACCCGGCGGAGGTCATCCTCGCGGATTATCGAGCGGTGGAGCGGAAGGCGGACGCGGTGATCACAGACCTGCCCTATGGTTTATTCATGCACGAGAATCAGCAGGACATCCGGGAGATTATTCAGCACGCCCTGACCACAGCACCGGTAGCTGTGATCGTTTTGGGAGAGGATCTCTCGCACTGGCTGCGGGAGGTGGGTTACCAGGATATCGCTGTCTTCCAGGTGCGCAAGCATAAAGATTTCAGCCGTTTTGTGCACAAGGCAAGATCGGGAGTTTATTCGTGAAGGCGATATTCTCGATCAGGGACATTCCAGTCTACGGCGATCTCATCCTCTCGCCGATGGATGGTTATTCGGACCTGCCATTCCGAGCGGTGTGCCGCGAGCTGGGCTCGGCTATCAGTTATACCGAATTCATCAACGCGCTGGATATTTTGCAAGATCATCCCTTTATCTATCAGAAGCTGGCTTTCTTACCTTCCGAACAGCCGGTCATCTTCCAGATTTTCGATAATGAACCCGGGCGGTTGTTAGAAGTTGCTCTCCGGCTGAGGGAATATGGTCCTGCGGCGATCGATATCAACCTGGGCTGTTCATCGAAGAATGTGTCGGGACGTGGAGCCGGGGCAGGGTTGCTGCGCACCCCCTTGAAAATTGCGCGCATTTTTCGTCTGTTGAGCCGGGCTCTGGATATTCCAGTAACCGCGAAGATCCGCCTTGGATGGGATGAGGACAGCCGGAATTATTTGTTGGTGGCGCGCATCATCCAGGATAACGGCGGGGCCTTGATCGCTGTTCACGGGCGCACCCGACAGCAGGGATATAAAGGGCTAGCGGATTGGGACGCGATCGCTGAAATCCGCCAGGCAGTTTCTGTACCCGTGATTGCGAATGGAGATGTGCGCACGGTGGCTGATGTTGAACGCATCAAAGAGCACACGCGCTGCCCGGCGGTGATGATTGGACGCGGAGCGGTTGGCAATCCCTGGATTTTCTCCCGTTTGGACCGCGAGCAGGTGCCTTTTGCAGAGGCGCGCAAGGTGCTTCACCGGCACCTTGAATTGAGTCAGTATTTCTACGGTCCGGAGCGCGGCCTGATTGTATTCCGCAAACATGCCCGGCGTTACCTGGCGCCTTATGCTCTCCCTCAAGAGGTCCATGATCAGCTGATGACCACCACAGACACCGCTGAATTTTTAGATCTGGTAGATGAGGCTGCTTGATCTTAGCCGCAGCATTTCTTTCTGCGACCGAACAGCCTGGAGAGACCACAACCCAGGATGCACATGCCTGCCATGACGAGAAGCGGGTGCGCCGTGGCCCACAGCCCCGCCTGACCAAGCTGGCGGACAGCGTGGACCTTCTGGTAGGACTCTACAGGTGCCGTGACCGGACCTTCCCAATCGAAGGTTCTCAGCCGGGTCAGGTAGCCTTCATTCACACAGCCTTCCAGGGAGAAGATGTGCACTGGTTTTTTTAAGTGGTAAGCCAGGCGCAGGTCGCGGGTCAGCTCTGCCCAGGTCAGGGGGGGGATATCCTTGACCGCCTGGATATCTACGCCGCCTCCTGTGATACCGATGCCGATCGAATTGGTTTGGCGACCGTAAGACCAGATCAACCCATCACCGAACGGACGCATGAAGCTGGAATAAAGTATGAGCACTTCCCGGTTGGCGTGAAAATCGACTAATCCAGCGAGGCGCTTGAGCAGCGTGGAGCCGGCTTTGCGTTCATCGATAATGAACGGGACATGGTAGCTTTCGACCAGGTAACCATCTGTCTGGATGCGGGCTGCCAGACTGGCGTAAGCCATCTCGGCGCGCAGCAAACTTTGCTGATCGAAGAGGCGCTTGAGAATCGTAGGGGCCAGCTTGGAACGATCCTGGGTGAGCGAGATAGCTTCGTTGATATTCGGCTCGATATCCAGGCCAATGGCAGCCCATTTCAAATCGTGCTCAGCTGTCCAGGCTTTAAAATCGGCATAACGACGGGCTGCCTGGGCGGCATTGGTGCTGTTGAACCAATAGCCTTGATCCTTGGGCAGCAGCAGCCAGGCAGAGACTGGGATGGCGGCTTTATTCAGGTGCTGTACCACCCCCGCGTGCTCCGGGCTGAAATCCAGGATGGCCAGGCTGACCCCGGCATTCAGGGCTTTCAAGTCGGGGATCACTTGTGGGTTGGTGAACAGTGCTTCAAGCGGCTGGGCTTCCAGCTCGCAGAAAAAAGTCAAGACAGGCAACATGATTTCTCCTTCCAGGTATTGCAGGTTAATTGTGGAAATACGATGAAATGGATATTTTACTATTTCCCATTATACGATATTATGATTACGGTGTTTGGGTGTTTCAAAAAACTGCGTTATCATGTAGAATTCATCTTATAATATCATCCGTATTCGACGAATGGACAAAAAGCCCTCCGAAAATATCTGCCTATGCAGACATTCACTGGGGCAAGCTAAGGAGGAATCACCTATGAAAAAAATGACTGTATTGCTGGTTCTGCTGCTGGTTATCGTTTTGAGCGCCTGCAAGCTACCGGCTCCGAGTGGCAGCGCGCCGACAGGAACGGCTGCGACAGCGGGGGGCGAATCTGCAACAGTGCCAACCACAACGCCAGATAAAGCTGCCCCGACCCAGGCTGCGCCGGAAAAGCCCCAACCCTCTCCGACACCCACCCTGCTCCCGGCAGTGACCGCCACACCCGGCCCAGCCACCTCGACAGCTGTTCCACCGGCAGCTACGGCAACCGCCCAGCCGCAGAGTTCAAATCCCCAGGCTCAGCGAGTGTCCTTTGGAGCTGGATCAGATACAGCCACATTCAACGGTGTTTTGGGAAAAGGTGAGACTTTGGTATATGTGGTGGCTGCTACGAAAGACCAGACCATGCAGCTGGATGTCTGGTCGCCGAATGGGGATGTTTACCTGGGAATGAGCGGCGCCAGCTCGGGACAGGTCTTTGTTTCAGCAGGTGACAAAAAGATAACCTGGGGAGGCGTACTACCGCAGGACCAGGATTATTATGTCAGCGTGACAGCTGGAAATGGTCAAACGAGTTTTACCCTGACAATCCGGGTTTCCCCGGCGGCTGGAGGGGGGACAGGGGGGACTACAGAGCTGTTTGACCCGTATGCGAACTACGGCACTCCTGATTATGAGGACCTGATGGTGGGCGGAAGCTTGATGGAATGGGCATCACCTGAGACGGGCCAGCTGCCTGACAACGACGTTATCAAGCTGAACTTCAAAGATGGTAAGCTGTATGTAACTGGAAAGCTCGTTGATTTCAGCACCTGGTGGTTTACCTGGCATACTTTGAAAGATGCTTACCTGGAAATGTCGATTGATTCCGAGGAGTGCCTCGGCAGCGATGCTTATGGGATGATCATCCGCGGGCCAGAACACAATGCTGGCCAGTCGTACGGCTACGTGGTGGCTTTCTCCTGCGATGGTTATTATTGGGTCTTCCGCCTCGATGATGCGGATCCTTGGACCGCCCATGACCTGATCTCCTGGACGAAGAGCGACGCGATCTATACTGGCTCTAATGCAGAAAACCTGGTGGCAGTGCGCGCCGATGGTGAAACCTTGACCATCTTTGCCAACGGCCGCCAGATTGCGCAGGTGACCGATGATGAATACAGCCAGGGACGGTTTGGGGTCTTTGTACGCTCTTCTGAGGATGGCGATTACACCTTCAGGGTAAAGAAGATCGCTTATTGGATCCTGAATAAAGAGGCAAAGTAACCTGCATGCTGGAATCTTTGACCACAAGCCTGGATTCTTTCCTGAATACCCCGGTGCTTTCCCGCATCCGGCGCAACCACGGGCTGGAACATGCCACGCTGACGATCCTGGCGCAGCGCTTTCCGGGAGTGCCCATGGCAGGTCATTCCACGGCAGCGGGCTTCCGCCTGATGGGAAATGTCCCGACCGAGGCAGTCCAAACGGCTGCAGAAGAGGCGCTGCGGCGCATGCAGGGTGGTGAAGCGAAGTTGGCTGTCCACCCAAACTGCGGGACGAACTTTGTCACCGCCGGGACTCTATCAGGACTGGCAGGCGCGGCGGCGATGTTCGGCGCCGGCAGGCGCACGCGGGATAAAGTCGAGCGCATCCCCGTGGCGATCCTGATGGCGACCCTGGCCTTGATCGCCGCATATCCCTTGGGCTTGAAGGTGCAGGAGAAGGTGACAACCTCTGGAAAGCCAGGAGCCTTGCAGGTGTCAAAGATTACGAAGACCCAGCGCGGCTCCATGACGATCCACCAGGTTCTGACGCAGGGCTGAGATGCCAGAGCAGGCACCGACTGTTTATCTCTTGCATGGAGATGACGATTACGCGATCTCAGAGTTCATCGCTGACAGAATGGAGAAGCTCGGCGATAAAACGATGGCAGAGATGAACACTACGCGCCTGGAGGCGCGCTCCTGTTCACTTGAAGAGCTGGTGGGGGCGGTGAGCGCCATGCCTTTCCTGGTCAGCCGGCGACTGGTGATCCTTACCCACCCGTTGGAATACGGGAAGTCCCCTGAGCTGCAAAAGCGCTTCAAGGAGATCTTGAACAAGGTGCCAACCACCACGGCGCTGGTGCTGGTGGAAGATCACCCCTTAACGGATGAAAAGGACAAAAAGAAGAACCGCTTGAACTGGCTGGAAAAATGGGCGCTGGAAGCGGAGGGTAAGGCTTATCTGCGCCTCATGGCCATACCTTCCGGCCCAGACCTGACACGCTGGATCCAGAAGCAAGCGAAAGCAGCCGGAGGCCAGATCAGCCCGCAGGCGGCGGAGATGCTTAAAGACCTGGTCGGCCCTGAGCCGCGCCTGCTCGAGCATGAGATCGAAAAGCTCCTGGCATATGCCAACTACGCGCGGCCAGTCGATGTGGATGATGTCCAGCACCTGACGCCGTCTGTGGCAAAAGTGCAGGATTTTGCCCTGGTCAATGCGCTCCGTGCACACGACTGCCGGCAGGCGCTGAGCATTCTGCACCGCGAGCTGGAGGAGAAGGATGCCATCCCAATCTTCCAGGGGATTGTGTACCAATTCCGGCAGCTATTACTGGCACGCGAAGTATTGGACGAGGGCGGTGGTGAGGATGAGGTGATCCGCCAGCTGGGCATCCATCCCTATGTGGGAAAGCTGGCAGCCGAACACGCGAGGCGCTTCAACCTGCCTGATCTGGAGATGATCTACCACCGATTGCTGGAACTGGATGAGGCAATGAAGACGGGTGGGATGGAGGGGGAACTGGCATTGGATGTGTTGGTAACGGAATTGAGCAGTTAAAAAGGGTACAAGGGTGTGAAGCACCTTTGTACCCTTTTTCGGACAAGGATATGTCTCAGTTATTTCTGGCGCCCTGGTTGACGCCCAGCCAGAAATGGTTGGGTAAGACAGAGCGGGTGGTGCGCAATTCAATGCCAACCTCAGGGGTGGAAGGGGCTTTCAGCATGCTGGGATGCACAAAGCACAGGTTGGGGGTTTGCCCATATTTTTCTTTGTAATACGTAGTTGCACGCCTGATCTTGGTGGGCAGGTCGGTCTTGGTGTCATTATCAAACCACAACATTCCAATGTTCATAGGGGACGCTCCTTTGCAGAATCCTGATCCAGCAAGGCCAGACCATTGTAGGTGGGGAAACACTGCCACTACATGATTATCGATCTGTATTGATGATATCAGAACATTTGTTCTGTGTCAAGGGTGATTTTCGAACAAAAGTTCTTGTTTTGGTATCCCCTAGCGGGCTTTTTCCCACAGGCTGATCGATTCGATGTGGTAGGTTTGGGGGAAGAGATCGAAGGGGGTGACCTGCGCCAGGCGATATCCGGAGGCGGACAGGCGGCGGGCGTCACGGGCGAGGGTGGCGGGATCGCAGGAGACATAGGCTATCCGGCTGGCTCCTTGCGCTAACAAGCCATCCATGGCGGGGCGGTCGAGGCCGGAGCGGGGTGGATCAACCAGGACCACATCCGGGTGGAAATTCACCTGCTGGAGCACCTCTGCAACCGGCGCTTCATAAAGCTCGACATTGTCGAATTCGTCCAGGTTCGCAGCGAAGTCGCGGCAGGCGACGGGTGAGACCTCGATCCCGACCAGCTTCTGCACCCTGGGCGCCAGGAAGGCGCTGAACAGCCCCACGCCGCAGAAAAGATCGAGGAGCGTTTGTGATGGCTCGAGGGCAAGATCTCCAGGATATGCTGCACGGCGTGCTGCACCATGACCTCCGCCATGCGGGTATTGACTTGAAAGAATGATTCGGCGGAGACCTGGAAGGAGCGCTCCAGGATTTCCATGCCCACGAACTCGCTGCCCGCCAGGACGACCGTCCCAGCTGGGCTGAGATGGACGGCGGAGAGGGCAGGTCTTCGACGCTGAACTCGAAAAGCTCTGGATCTCGGCTCTCCAGGATTAGCTGGATCTCCTCGTCCATCCCCAAGCGCAGGCTGACCCGCTCCAGACCGGGCAGCGGCTCGATATCGAGCTGGGGCCAGATCTCGTTCAAGGCTGGCTCGGGGAGGTGACACGCCGCGATCGGGATGACCTGGTTGGTGCGCGCCGCCTGGAAGCCCAGCTTGCCATGAGGATCTAAATGGAATTGAATGTGATTGCGGTAGTTGAAAGCATCCGGCGAGGGAAGGATGGGCTGGAGGGGGATTTCTGCCAGCCCACCGATACGCTGGAGCTGGTCACGCAGGATCTCGGCTTTCGCGACTAGCTGCATCTCATAGGGCATGTGCTGGTAGTGGCAGCCGCCGCACTGGGTGAAATGTGGGCAGCGCGGGGGAACGCGCTGCGGGGAGGGTTCCAGGATTTCGATCAGGTCGGCTTTGATATGGCCGCGCTTCTCTTCCCTGACCCGCAGACGCCCTGTTTCGCCCGGCAGGATGAAGGGGGCGAAAACCGCCTTGCCATCCGGCAGGCGACCGAGGGCTTCACCGCCGTAGACCAGCGCGGTGGGGGTGAGGATAATTTCCTGACCAAGATCCATTTTTCCACCAGCCAAGCAATAGGAGTTTTAGGAGGTAGTACTTTTTTTACCGCAGAGCAACTGTGTTAAATGTCAAGATTGAATCGGATTAATTGGAGCCAAGAAAGGGCGCATATCGCGTAGAAGGGCATTCTAAACTCAACGGACTCTGCGGTGAGATTACATGGTGAACTCATCAATCGAGGCCAGGAGGGCTTCCAGGTCTGCCATCTGGATCTCACCCATGTGGGCGATGCGGAAAGTCTTGCCCTTGAGCTGACCATAGCCATTCGCCAGGCGGATGCCCTTGGGAGCCATGAATTTATTTAAGGCGCTGACATCAAAGGTGGGCGGGTTCTCGACGACGGTGAGGGTCTGCGAGCGGTAGCCCTGGGGGGCAAGCAGCTTCCAACCTTTATGGTCAGCCCACTCCTGCGAACGCCTGGCCATGGCGCTGTGGCGGGCGAAGCGGTTTTCCAGCCCTTCCGCCAAGATGCGGTCAAGCTGCAAGTCGAGGGCGTAGATCAGCGACATGGCGGGCGTGGCGGGTGTGGAGTCCTTGGTGCGGTGCTTCTCCATACGTACCAGGTCGAAGTACCAGCCGCGGTTCTGGATTGTCTCAGCGCTTTGCATGGCGCGGTCATTGACGGCGCACAGGCTCAAGCCGGGCGGCAGCGCCAGGCATTTCTGGGAGGAAGTGAAGAGCAGGTCAATGCCCCAGGCATCCATTTCGATCTTAGCCCCGCCCAGGGAGGAGACGGCATCCACGCAGACCATGGTCTCAGGGCTGAGGCGGTGGACGACCTCGGCAATCTCCTTGACCGGGTTCTGTACACCGGTGGAAGTCTCGTTGTGGACGAGGGTGAGGACATCGTATTTCTCTTTTTTCAACGCATCGGCAACCATTTCGGGGAGGACGGCCTCGCCCCAGGGGGCTTCGACTTTATCGGCCTGCTTGCCGTTGGTGGTGGCAACCTCGTGCCAGCGCTGGGAGAAGGAGCCGTTGACGCAGCACAGCACCTTCTCTGCTGCCAGGTTGCGCACAGCGGCTTCCTGGCTGCCGGTGCCCGAGGCGGTCAAGATAAAGACCCGGTATTGGGTATCGAAAAGCTGCTTTGATTTCTCTCCGGCTCTCTGAAAGATAGCTTCGAATTCCTTGCTGCGGTGCGGCATCATAGGCTGAGCCTGGGCAGCTAAAACAGCAGGATCGACATCAACAGGGCCGGGAACAAACATGGGTGACATAGGGAACCTCCAAGGATTATATTGGGGAATTATACCCCTTGGATTGAGCCAACGCCCCTCTTTTATGGACTGGCCCAGGAAAATTACTTATCGAAGAAGCCTGGCTAGCCTCCCCAACCGATGGGCGGGTCTCCCCACTTCGAGATGGCAACTTTTCCAACCCCGCCTTTCTCTGGGTCGGGGTCGGGCAGCAGAACAAAGCTATGTTTTTCAACGAAGCGCACCCAGCGGCTGCCATCCCAAAAAGCCAAGGCGAGCGGCTTGTTCAAAGCCGCCGCGGCGGCCTTATCTTTCTTCGTATAGCGGACTTTGATCTCCACGGTTTGTCCGAGATCGGTTAAATAGGTGCCTGGCTTGCCTTCTTCTTCCAAAACGATGTTGGCAACCACCCGGATCGGCTTGAAGTCACCGCTGACAGGATTCATATCGGGATTCCCCAGGTCATCCAGCTTAACCGCTTTCAGCTTCTTGGGTTTATCGGTTGGAACGGTGACGATCACCTCGCCGTTATGAAAGGGAAATTCTTTGCTCATCTCTATCTCCTTTGAAGGTTTTTACTATAGTTGGGTCTAAATCCGACAAAATTTATCATGTTGAGTATATAGGTAAACCGGGCGAAGGTCAAGGAAAATGGTTGAGGAATCCCTTATAGGTTTTTTCCAGCGATGTGATGGAGTAGGCTTCAATATATTTCCATTCGATCGGAACAATTTGATTCAGTGAAGGTGCAGAATTCATTCACGTAACGTAAAAATTCAAAAAAGTTGAACCACTTATCTAAGGAGGCCTCCTTTTGGGTTTCCCGTTGTGAGCGGTTTTACTCAATTTTAGAGGCTTCCATCCTTTTTGCGTAGGCTTCGTCCGATCTTTGATCCGAAGGTCAGATATATTGACTTGGCATAAGGATTATGCTAAATTGATGATATCTGTTTAGAAATGATATCAATTTTGCCAATATTTTCAAGCGGTTGGGGTTATGATGGCAAAAGTTCTAGAATTCATCCTTTTACTTCTTCAACAATTTGCTGGTGGTCCAGGACCTGTAGAAAACAATCTGGTCCGGTTTGGTCTTCCGGCAATTTTGTGGGCTATATTGTTCTATATCGCCTGGACACGCCAGCGTAACCAGGATCTGCCGCGCGAGAAACTGCTGGTATGGGGATTTGGCCTGGCTTTTTTACGCGAGTTATACATGTTCAGCCAGATGGCCTGGAGACTTATTGTCAGCAATGATGGTGAAGTTTCCTGTGATATTTTCCAGCCTTTTGAACATGGCCTGGCGATGGCTGCCATGATTGTTGTTGCCGGAGCGTTTCTGCGCTATATCCTGGAAGACAGGATGGTTGCCCGGCGCTACCTGCAAATCGGCATCGTTTTAACTATTTTGGTATTCATCGTTACCTCGATAACCTGGCCGCGCCAGCTTGCAGCCTTCCCACAAATTAAATTCCACCAAACCTGGGCAGCCTGGCTTTTTCACATTCCCCTGTCTATTTTAATGGCTGTCGCTGTATTCATGCTGTTGAGAAAGAAGGGTTGGTTGAGCAATGTGGTTGCCAGTGCCCTGACTCTTTACCTATTCAGCGAATTACTTCTTTTGTTAAACTATGCCACCGACCAGGCTTACAAAACAGTGATCTGTCCGATAGGCAACAGCCTACATATTCTAGCTATCCCTTTACTGGGGTACGTTTACTTGCACGAGCAATCCATTGAGAAAAAACAAGCCGAAGAGGCATTGATTGCTTACCGCGATCATCTAGAGGAGTTGGTCGACAATCGAACAACCGAACTAACCACATTGAACCAACAACTAAAGCAGGAAGTTTCGGAGCGTACCCAGGCAGAGGAAGCACTGGAAAGAGTTACCCGACGTTATGAGCTAATCCTGGAATCAGCCGGAGAGGGCATCTGCGGAATTGATCGTCAAGGTTTTGTGACCTTTGCCAACCCAGCGGCTGCCAGCAAACTGGGTTATACAACTGAGGAAATGACCAACCGCCTGAGTCACTCTATCTGGCACCAGACGAAATTAGATGGTAGCTTATATCCTTTGGATGAATGTCCTATCTATCAGGGGTACAGCCAGGGCATCCAATGTTATGGTGATGACGAATACTTCTGGCGCAAGGATGGCACAGGTTTCCCAGTCCGTTATTTCAGCAATCCAGTGTGGGAGAAAGGTGAACTGGTTGGTGCGGTCGTAGTATTCAGAGATATCACGGAACGCAAGCGTAACGAAGCCGAGATCGCTCAGCAAACCGCCAGCCTGGCGACCCAAAACGCTGTGGCTGCCACTTTGAGCCGGTCCCTGGATATCGAAGAAAATATGAAGAATGTCCTGGATATGCTACGCGTCGAAACGGAGATGGATTTTGGACTGATTTTCCTGTTGGATCCCGAGAGTAGAGACCTTCTGCTTCAGTTTCAAAGTGGGGAGCAATCAATCGAAGAGTTCCAGCCTTTTACATTTGATAAAGGCGCCTGTCGGAAAATCTCACACCAGGCTTTGTATCGCAAACAAGCTGTTACAGCTGCCCCAATAGACCTCGTTGAATCAAATGGTGTATCCTGTGCGGATCTAGCTGGTATCCGCAGTCTGGTCAGTGTACCGCTGGTATCCAAAGGCAAAGCGTTAGGCGTAATGACTTTTGGAACAAAGCAGGTGGCTGCCATTCAGCCTCATAAACAGGAATTATTGACAGCCATTGGACAGCAGATCGGGATGGCGATCGAAAATGCTCGCCTGTACCGGGATGTTGAAAATTGGGCTGAGGAGTTAAGCCGGCTGCAACAGGCCAGCTCCTACTTGACCGAATCGTTTGACTTTGATCGGGTGACAGCAGAGATCGCCCGGCAATCTACCAGGCTGTTGAAATGTCAAAAAGCGTGCATCCTCCATACCAACCTACAGACAAATCAGATGGAATTAGCGGCAGGTTTTGGTTTGAATCAGAAGGAACTGCGGGTCTTCCACGATCAGTTGCCGGAATGGGCTTTTCTCACTGAATTTAACGTTAAACCCATGACGATTGCCATTCAGGATGTGTCTTCTGACAGGCGTTTGCCAGAAAAGTTAAAAATTGGTCTTCGTTTGAAAGCTGTCTTATTTGTTCCGATATGGACTTCTGAGAAACCACAGGCGTTCATTGTGTTATTGGATATGCAAACCACGCGCCTTTGGGGACCGTGTGAAATGGAATTGATCGAAAGACTGGCAAACCGGGCTGCGATTGCGCTGGTGAACGTAAACCTTCACCACCAGCTCGAACTGGCTGCAGCCTTGAATGAACGCCAGCGCATTGCTGCTAACATGCACGATGGGCTTGCTCAAACACTCAGTTTATTGGGATTAAGGGTGGATAGGATGCAGGACCTGGTTAGAGATGGTTCTGTTTTAGAAGCTGAAGAGGCGGTCTGCGAAATCCGTGAAGCGGTAAACAACGCAACTAAAGAAGTGCGCCGGTCAATAGCCAGCTTACAAGAAGCTCCTCGACCGGCCAGGGCACTTCAAGATTTGCTTAAAGATCTGCTTGAACAAAGTCAATCCGAGGATGGCCCCGAGCTGTGCTTTGATCCAGGTTCCTCCAAGGCTTTGTTTATCCCGTCAGACCAAGCTGACCATGTGATTATGGTTGTGCAAGAAGCCCTGCTGAATGCAATCCGGCATGCTCATGCACAAAGTGTTACTATCCGATTGGAAGAAACAAATGCAAGGTTTAGTATTACTATTAAAGATGACGGCAACGGATTCGATCCCGAAGCATCTAATCTGACCAATGAACACTTTGGGCTTAGCATTATGAAGGCGCGTGCAGAACGGATCGGCGGGAACTTCCAGATAGAATTTTCTCCTGGAGGCGGTACGCGGATAAAATTGACTTGGACACCGGAAACGAGTAAGACATGAAATTCCAGCGATTCAACCCGGTTATCATGCCTGTAAGTATGATCTTAAGTGCAGAGGTTTAAAGATGACCCCTACCCGAGTTTTATTAGTGGATGATCACCAGCTTTTTCGTGAAGGGCTCGCCAATATTCTGAACAATCAGCCGGATTTTGAGGTGATCGGTGAGGGAGGTGATGGTTTGGAAGCACAGGTGAAAGCCCGAAAATTAAAACCTGATCTTATCTTGATGGATGTTATGATGCCGGGATGCGACGGCCTGGAGGCTACCCAGCATATCAAGCGGGAGCAGCCCGAAGCCATAATTGTAATGTTAACGGTGCGAGATGAGGATGACAACCTGTTCCAATCCATCCGTAATGGCGCCCGAGGCTATATTCTCAAAAGCATTCGCTCGAAAGAGATGTTGGAATTGCTGCGCGGCGCGGTGCGTGGCGAAGCAGCCATTTCACCAGCCCTGGGAGGGCGAATGCTGGAAGAGTTCCGCCGGGTGAGTCAGAGGGAACCCCAGGGATTAAGAGAAAAGACTGAGGCTCTGACGGCGCGCGAGCTGGAAATCCTCAGCCTGGTCGCGGCTGGAGCCACCAACGATGAAATCTCCACCAGGCTGCACATCAGCATCCACACGGTCAAAACACATATGCGCCGAATCCTGGCAAAGCTGCACCAGAAACATCGTTACGAAGCCGCCTCTTACGCTCTGCGCGAAAGCATGATCTCACCCAGGGAGGATGCATCATAATTACTTGTTGACAGAGGACTAGACCGATGAAAAAAGGGGATTAGCTCGAATCGTAAAGGAGCTACTCCATCTTGAAAAAAGAGTGGATGTAAAATCACTCTTTTTTCATTCCTAGAGCGCAGCCCGAGTGATTGATCTGGAGCGTTATTTTTTATAGTATAGAAATAAATCAATATCTTCGACAGGCTGAAAAAAGAAGGATTTAAAAACATGGGACAGGATATTAGTAACCAGCCATCTAACTCCAACATTTGGATTATCGGAAATACTGTGCTGATGGATGGTGTTGCAAACTGCCTGGAAGAACGGCAGGTAAAAAACCTGGTCCGCTGGGACACCCTGAATACTGAATTAGATGCCAATCTGCAAACGAGTCAGCCCGGCTTGATAATTTTTGAACTAGATACACCTGGTTCGTACATGCTTCTCGATTTGCTTAAGGAGCAGCCCGGCATCCAACTGTTGGGTATCGACCGGAATTCCAACCAGGTGATCGTGCTGAACAGTTCCCGCAGGAAAACCCGGACGATGACGGATCTTTACCAGATTGTCAAAGAGGTTGTATATAGTGGGAAGTAAGTCCAGAAAGGAGGGGATTTATTGATGTTACGGGGAAGAAAAACACTGGTCAAGGAATTCCTGTAGTAAATTTTGTCAAATGGAGAAGCCTGGTAGAACCCATTTTCTGAACCAGAAACCAGGCGCAATAATAAAAATTAATTCGTATTATTCCGAAATAAGGAGAAATCACAATGAAAGCGTTAAAATATATTTTGGCAATGATTCTGGTATTGGCCCTGGCCTTGCCAGCTCTGGCCTTTCCAGCCCTAGCAGGGCGAGGTCCAGGCGGACCGGGTGGGGCTCTACCCACCGCAACGCCTGTTCCGAATCCAACGGCAACTCCAGTCCCATCCGGAGGCGGCAGCGGCGATATTCCGGATACGGGCACCCTTTACGGGGATCTGTATGTCATCCTGCGGGATGAGTGGGGCGTGCCGATCCTGAGTGCCTACGGCTGCATCCAGCCGATCAGCACAATGAACGGTACTACAACCATTCTTACAATAGATGGCGAAATAACCATCAGTGTTTGGGAAGGAGAGCCCTTTGCGCTGCCGACTTATACCGATGCCGCGGGAGACCTGGTCGAATGCGAGCTGACAGAAGATATGGCGACCTGGGTGGAGGGGGTCGACTTTGGGAGGCTGAACCTGGGCCGGGCGCCGGAGGGTGTGATCGCCCATGCCTTTGATGAGGCGGTTAAAAAGATGAATGTCGCTAGCACCATGAAACTGGACCCGGCTGGGCGGCTAGTACTGACCCTGATCGACGAAGTGACTGGACTTCCCGTTGACAAAACCATCGACGCACCTGCTGAGAACCTGGCGCTATATATTGAGATGATGAAGTATGGGGACTGGATCTTGGAAAACACGGATCCAATCGTGCAGGGCGGACCACCCGAAGGCCAAGGCCCGCCTGAGGGAGATGGCCCATCGTCTGAATCGCGGCCAGTTCTAAATGCTAATGCAATCGCGCTCCTGAACGGGCTTGGATTCACGAGCCTTGGGGTTAGTGATTCAATTCCAATATTGAATAACGCCGAAATCATACTGGCAGCCTCGCTCCTGGCGGCGGCCGCTGATAAGACCGGCAGCATCACCCTGGACAAGGTGGTCTACATCAATTCGGTCTACGGCATCAACCAGGTCGGCGGTTTGCCCGGTGAAGTTGAAGGGAAGACTTACTACGATTTCAGCACATTTACTTACGGCCGCGCTTCGGTTTATGGAAGCCGTGGTAGTCCAGATTGTCAATTGCCTGGATGGGTTTATGTTCTGCAGCCAGAGGCAGATACAGATAACAATCCCGCGACACTACATTTCGTCACTACCTGCATGGATCTCCTGGGCTATGAGGAGGAGCACGACCCAACAATTAACGCTGTCCGCTTCACGGATATGGTTGAAGGGTATACCACCATTCCTCTTACCTACAGCTTCGACTTTAATGTGCGTGCCTTTACCCAGGCTTCTGATGATGCCCTGCAGGTCATCGAATACATCCACAACTACAAAATCCCTGAGGTGCTCTATCCATGAAGTAAGCAAGGGGCAAAGGCCTGATTACACGATCATGCCAATGATCCAAATCTTACCAGAAAACCCCATCCTATTGTTGCACCTATATAGCCAGGATGGTTGAAGCCTGAACAGGGGATGAGAGATAACCCTCATCCCCTGTATCCTTGAAAAAAGTATGAATTTGGATATCCATTCAAAACAAGCAGACTCGAATAAAACACCCATGACTTGGAGGTATGATTGAAAATTTTTACCTTGCCCAAACGCCTGGCTGGCTTGATGTGTATCCTGTTGGTATTGTTAGCTGCCAGTGCATCGGGGCAGGCTTACTATTTGCGAGCAGCGGCACAAGTCGTTGCTCCTGAATTCTCCAGCCTGGCCGAGTTTGCTCAGTCGAAGGTTACTGACTGGATTGTATTATTGGATGGCATGCCTGTATCCGCCTTCCGCCTCCAGCTTGCCGATGGGAAAACCAACCTGGATGAAACCCAGAAAAATCAGGTTAGAGCATATAACCGTTTGTTAGCAACTGAGCAGTACCGCTTCATTGATACGGCCCAGAAACAAGGGGTTCCGCTAACCGTCCAACGCAGCTTTCGGTACTTGATCAATGGCCTGGTCGTTTCTGTATCCAGCGCAGAGATCGAAAACTTGGCTGAAGTACCCGGTGTGCGTGGGATCTATCCCGACAGCCAGGTGCACCTCGAGCTGGCAGACAGCGTAACGTTGATCGGCGCGGACCAGGTCTGGCAGCTGCAGGATGCAAATGGTCAGGCTGTCACCGGACAGGGAATGCGCGTGGCAGTGATTGATACCGGCATCGAATACACCCATCCGGACCTGGGTGGCTGTTTCGGACCGGGCTGCAAAGTAGAGGGAGGCTACGACCTGTACAATAATGACGCCAATCCAATGGACGACAACGGCCATGGCACACACTGTGCCGGGATTGTCGCTGCGGATGGCACTCTGAAGGGAGTAGCCCCAGGCGCCAGCCTGTACGCTTACAAGGTATTGAACGCCTTCGGTTCCGGTACCGAATTGGTAATTATCGCCGGGATCGAGCGCGCTGCCGATCCCGACCAGGACCCGGCGACAGCAGATGCCGTGGATGTGATCAGCATGAGCCTGGGCCTGCCTGGTACGCCGGACGACCCCTGGCCTATGGCAGTGGATGCCGCCGTCGATCAGGGGATCGTGATTGTAGTCTCGGCCGGGAATAGCGGACCGGAATATGCCAGCGTAGAATCGCCTGGCGTGGCGCGGCTGGCCACCGCAGTGGGAGCTTCAGATAAATCGGACATGATTGCGTCTTTCAGCTCACACGGCCCAATCCCGGGTTACGATGGCTGGCTGAAACCCAACCTGCTGGCACCAGGTGTGGATATCCTATCTACCTATCTGGGTGGCACATACGCTTCTAGCAGCGGCACCAGCATGGCCACGCCGCACGTCGCTGGGGCAGCCGCGCTGGTCAAACAGATGCGCCCCACCTGGACGCCAGAACAAATCCAGGCCAGCCTGATGAACACCGCTATAGATCTCGGCCTGGACGTGCATACCCAGGGTGCCGGGCGCCTACAGGTGGATCGCGCTGTAGCTGTGCCAGGATTGGTTACACCCTCAAGCATCAGTTTTGGCACAGTGGATGTTTCCCAACCGCTTTGGTCTGATACACGCCTGCTGAGTCTGGAAAATGTGACCGGATCTGCGCGTACCTACAGCCTCAGTGTGGAAACCCGGCTCCCGGACGGTGTAACTGCCCGCGTTGAACCCAATGCGATGACCCTGGCAGTGGGAGAAAAACGCAGTTTTTCGATTGCCCTGTCTGTTGACACCCATCAAACCCCCCCAGACCTGGAACGGAATGAAGGCCTGATACACGTTCAGCAGGGAGAAGTCGTGCTTGAGGTACCTTTTGCGTTCCTGATACCGCCACTCTTCAGTGAAAGCAGCATCTTGCCTTTCGGTCTTCAGACCAGCTATGCAGTGGTCCTGGCTGATTTAGATGGAGACGGCGATTTGGATGCTTTTGTGGGCAATACCAGCTACTACGACAACCCCGCTGACACAGTCTGGTTCAACGATGGCGCGGGGAATTTCACGGACAGTGGTCAGCGGTTGGGGAGCGCTTTCACCTGGGATGTTGCCTTGGGAGATTTGGATGGCGATGGGGACCTGGATGCTTTTATCGCAAATAGTGATTTGGACAGCCCGGAGCCGGATGAAGTCTGGATAAACAATGGGCATGGTTATTTTTCAGATAGCGGGCAGCGCTTGGGGGGTACCCTCAGCCGGGCAGTAGCCTTGGGCGACTTTGATCAGGATGGTGACCTGGATGCTTTCGTTGTCAATGGCATTTCGGAGCGCGGCCGAGCCGAAGCAGATACGGTCTGGTTGAATAATGGGCAGGGTGTTTTCAACAATAGCGGGCAGGCGCTGGGCAGTTCCTCAGGCTTGGATGTAGCCTTAGGTGATGTCGATGGAGATGGCGATCTGGATGCCTTCGTCGCCAATGGTGACTCGCAGCGCATGCGCAGCGAGCCAAATGAAGTTTGGTTGAACAATGGCTCCGGCACATTCAACAACAGCGGGCAAAGTTTGGGTAACGCCCTGAGTCAGGCTGTGACTTTGGGAGACCTGGATGGTGACAGCGATTTAGATGCCTTCGTTGCCAACGGCGGACCGGCTATCCTGGATGGACAGCCGGATGAGGTTTGGTTAAACAACGGCTCGGGCCTATTTGTAAGTAATGGTCAAAGCCTGGGCAACCAGTCCAGTTACGGTGCAGCTATGGCGGATTTACACCAGGATGGCACGCTGGATGTATTTGTGGCAGGCTACAATGGCGGAAATCGGGTTTGGCTGAACGATGGCAGCGGTCATCTGACTCTCAGCAGCCCTGGCTTTGGAATAGAAAGCGCAGCGGACGTAGCCCTGGGGGATGTCGATGAGGATGGAGACATTGATGCTCTGGTTGCCAATGCCATCAGTAAGCCCAACCGGCTGTGGTTGAACCGCAGCGGCGGCGGCCCCGCGCTCGACCATCTGACACCTCCTAGTGGGTTAACAGCTGTCGATCTTTCAGCAACTTCAATTAACCTATTCTGGGCGGACAACGCCGGCGATGAGACGGGCTACCGGGTAGAGCGTTCCTTGGATGGGACCAGCGGCTGGATGCAGATCGCAGCCCTGCCAGCCAATACAAACATCTTTACGGATACGGGCCTGACCTGTGCCACCCAATACTTCTACCGGGTGCACGCCTACCGGTCGGGGGATAACGCCTATTCGTCGTATAGCAATGTGGCCAACGCCACCACCCAGCCCTGTGCCTTGCCCGCGCCTACTGGGCTGTCTGCCACGGCAGTTTCGACCAGCCAGGTGGACCTATCCTGGACGGACAACGCCGGCGATGAGACAGCCTATCGAGTGGAACGCTCCTTGGATGGGACGACGGGGTGGAATCTAATTGTGTCATTACCTGCCAATACAACAACTTATTCCAATACTGCTCTATCGTGTGCTGAAAATTATTATTATCGAGTCCAAGCCTACCGCTCTTTCGATCAAACCAATTCACTGTATAGTAATTTAGCCAATGCAATCACTGATCAATGTAAATTAACTTCCCCAACTAATCTTTCTGCCAGTATGGTTTCCTGTAGTCGGATTGATCTGGCATGGATAGACAACTCTGCTGATGAAACCGGATACAGGGTGGAACGTTCCCTAAATGGCATAAATGGCTGGGTTGAGATCATTGTGCTCCCAGAAAATATAACGGTCTATTCTGATACTGGGCTAGCCTGCAGCACAGAATTTTACTTCCGGGTGCGTGCCTACCGAGAAAGTGATGAACAGTATTCGCCATATAGTAATACAGCAAAAGCAGAGACAGATCTTTGCATGTTCAGGGTTTATTTACCGATAATCATCATGAATTTTCCATAATTTGCTTCCAAGATATGCTGCTACTTGTAGTAGGCTCTGAAAATCATAGATAAGTTTACAACCAAGAACGAGAATGTCCAGTTCAGAAAAGATTATGACATCCAAAACTCTGCAGGAAGATTTCGCCTAAAATTTTAGCAAAAATTTTCTTTTTCTTTTTTCTTGACATTTCTTCATTCCTAATGATAAACTTCATAAGCTCAATCCAATCTTGAAAGAAGGAGGCGTGTTTATGGCTAATATGAAATCGGTACTTGGGCAAGTTCAAGCTGCATGGGCGCGCCTGCCTGGTGTGAAGTAAGGCCAGTTTTTATCTTATTGTCTTCTCAGCCACGGGTGCGTACATGCCCCGTGGCTTTTGTTTTGTCCTTCCCTATGATGGGTCTCGTATAGAGCCTGTGCCGGGAAGCGGTGATGGAGCATTTCTGCCAGCCACGGGATCAATTCTCACGGCTGGCGTTTTTTTTAAGGTGTATTTCGAGATGACAACAGAGCATTTTTTAGTCAGTGAAACGACAGTGCAGCAGAAGCTGGACACTGGCGTGGTTTATAAGAAGACCATCGGTTTTTACGATGTCCACAGCAACGGGCGGGTGATCCCCTGCTCGCTTTCAAACAAGCTGCGGAAGAAGCTGTTCTATCCAACAGCAGATCCGAACTCGCTCCCGCACCGGGTGCAGAAGGTCAAAGCTATCGAGCACGTCGACCCGGTGGCGGTGGGGGACGAGGTGCGCTTCGTGGATGCACAGGACGGGACGGGGATGATCATCGAGATCCTGCCACGGCGGAACTTCTTATCGCGCCGGACAGCGGTGCCCATGCCGACTGCACACGCCTTTGAGCAGGTCTTCGTCGCTAACCTGGACCAGGTGGTGGCGGTGATGGCGCTGGAGAAGCCTTTTCCCAAATGGGGATTGCTGGACCGCTATTTGACGCTGGCGGAGTTCCTGGAGCTGCCAGCCCTGGTCTGCCTGACCAAGCTTGACCTGGTCAAAGGGCCAGACGGCTCCCTGGACGAAGAGCTGCAAGGCCGGATGGATGATTACCGGCGCATTGGCTACCAGGTGATCCTGACCAGCACAGTCACGGGCGATGGGCTGAAGGAATTGAAACAGGGCCTGATAGGTAAGGTTTCGGTCTTCCTGGGAAAATCGGGAGTTGGGAAAACTTCGCTCCTGAATACCATCCAGCCGGGGCTGGGGCTGCGCGTCAAGGAAGTCAACCAGGTAACCGGCAAGGGCAAGCATACGACGACGCACCTGGAGATGTTCCCGGTGGAGATCGAGCAGCCCGGTGAGGGCACCGCCATCGTGGATACGCCCGGGATGCGCGAGTTCGGTCTGGTGGAGATGGATGTGGATGACCTGGCACTGCTGTTCCGGGAGATGCAGCCTTTCGTGGGGCGCTGCAAGTTTGGCCTGGACTGCCAGCATGAGGAAGAGCCGGGCTGTGCCATCCGCAAGGCTGTGAATGATGGCCTCGTCAGCGTCCATCGCTACCACAATTATCTAAAGTTGAAGGGTGAGAGCAATTTATATGAGTAGGAGAAATACTCTGTACAAAAGGAGATTGCTTCGCTCGCCAAGTGTGCTCGTTCGCAAGGAAGGACTGAACCAGGACTTGTTAAGCAGCTTCCAATGCCTGCACTGCCATTACCATGTCAGCACAGAGCCGCTCTACGCGGGGGTGCAGAACCGCAACCACTGCCCCTACTGTCTGTGGTCGCGGCACGTGGATTGGAAGGAGGCTGGCGACCGCCTGGCGGTCTGCCGGGCGGAGATGCAGCCGGTAGGCCTGGCTGTGAAGCTGACGCGCAAGAAGTATGCGCCTGCCGGCGCTGGAGAGCTGCTGCTGGTGCACTTGTGCCGGGAGTGCGGGAAGGTTTCGATCAACCGCCTGGCTGCGGACGATGACCCACAGAAGGTTTTGGAGATCTTCGAGAGGTCGCTCGACCAGGCAGGCAGCCACCGGCTTGAGATAGAGTTGGGTGAGATCGCCCCGCTGCAACGCTCGGAGATCAAGCTGGTGGAAGTTCAATTGTTCGGAAAGCAGCAGGTTTTTGGGCTGATCGACTAGGGGCGGGGTTACCCCGCCCCGACAAAGCGGAGGGGTAAAATGCCAGTACATATGTGCTATAATCCGATAAGTTGTGGGCGCAATGTTGTTAACGCTTAAGGTCAGAGTGCCACAACCCTGCAAAGCGCGCAGGGTTTCGTAATGACAGGTCAAATATGGGATTATGGCACGTAAATATGCAAAGGTAGTGAAGGTCAACCGGTCCAGCGGGAAGGCCTCAGCCTCGAAAACCACCTCGCGGGGTGGGAAGTCGGGGAAGGGATCCTCCGGGCATGCGGCAGGAAGGAAATCTCCTGCGCCTGCACCGTACTACCCGTCCTTTCGGGAGCGGTGGGCAAGGCGTTTTGGCAGCCTGCGGCGCGCAACTCCGAGGAGGCCAGTCAAGAAAGCAGCTCCTGGAAGAAGTACTGCGACTGGGAAGAGCGCCCCACCCTCGAAACAGATGCTCTCGACCGGGCTTTCATTAGATCGCAAGCTGGACCTGGTAGGGATTGTCCTGGTGTTCATCGGGATCCCCACGCTGCTGAGCTTGCTCTCTACGAACAACAGCGCAACGGCGAAGGGCTGGCTGTCGTTCCTGGCAAAGGCTTTCGGCTGGGGCGCCTACCTGTTCCCGGTGGCGCTGATCTTCGTCGGTATGTGGCTGATTTTGCGCAATTTTGAGCGCGTGCCGCGCATCCAATTGGAGCGCGTGATTGGGCTGGTGTTGCTGTACCTGCTGGCTTTGACGATCCTGCAATTCATGGCTTTCCCAGAATCATCTGCAGAATCCTACAGCCTGGCGGAGCTGGGTAAGGGCGGGGGGTATGTGGGGGCGATTCTATTGGACCTCTTGCGGAGCTGGCTGGGTGTGGGAGGGGCAGTGATTGCCCTTTTGGCCTGGCTGCTCATCGGCCTGATCCTGGTTTTGGATGTTACTGTGGCAGGGCTGTTCAGTTGGGCGCCACCGCTGCTGCTGCGCCTACAAGATTGGTGGGATGACCGCCGCACCCGGCGCAAGGCACCGGCGGACAGGCCTTTTTCTCTCCCCGGCTACGCGCCGGTAAAAACGGGTTCCCAGTCGACTACCGCAACCCCTGTTTCCGTGTCCATTGGAGAACCTCAGGCAGCGCCCAAGTGGGTGCTGCCGAAGCTTGAGGATATCCTGGAGGCAGGCCGGGAGATGACGGTGGATGATGAATCGGACCGGCAGCGTGCCCGCCTGATCGAGGAGACGCTGGCTTCCTTTGGGGCGCCGGTGAACGTGGTGGAGATCAACCGCGGGCCAACGATCACGCAGTTCGGGGTCGAGCCCGATTTCCTCGAATCGCGGAATGGGCGGATGCGCGTGCGGGTGGGGAAGATCGCTGCCCTGGCAGATGACCTGGCCCTGGCGCTGGCTGCCAAGACGATCCGCGTGCAGGCGCCTGTGCCGGGCAAGGGTTTTGTGGGCATCGAGGTGCCGAATGAAGAAGCGAGCCTGGTGGCGCTGCGAGATGTGATGGAGAGCGAGGCTTTCAAGCGTTTAAAATCGCCGCTGCGCTTTGGATTGGGGCAGGATGTAGCCGGCAACACGGTAGCGGCTGACCTGTCTGCCATGCCGCACCTGCTGATCGCAGGCGCAACGGGCACCGGTAAATCGGTATGCGTCAATGGCCTGATCTGCAACTTGCTGCTCAGCAACACGCCCGATGACCTGCGCATGATCATGGTTGATCCGAAGCGGGTGGAGCTGACGGGTTATAACGGCATCCCGCATCTGCTGGCGCCGGTGGTGGTGGAGACGGAACGGGTGGTGGGCGCCCTGCAGTGGGTGCTGCGGGAGATGGATAACCGCTACCACAAGCTGGCGCAAGAGGGGTCGCGCAACATCGGTGAATACAATGGGAAGCTGGAAGCGCGCGGCGCTCAGAAGCTGCCCAGGCTGGTGGTGATCATCGATGAGCTGGCAGATTTGATGATGCTGGCGCCGGACGAGACCGAGCGAACGATCACGCGCCTGGCGCAATTGGCGCGCGCCACAGGCATTCACCTGGTGATCTCGACCCAGCGCCCTTCGGTGGATGTAGTGACCGGCCTGATCAAAGCCAATTTTCCTGCTCGCATTGCCTTTGCGGTCGCTTCAGGAGTTGACAGCCGGGTAATCCTGGACCAGCCTGGGGCGGAGAGGCTTTTGGGCAGAGGGGATATGCTTTTCCAGGCGCCCGATGCGCCAGCGGCCTTACGCCTGCAAGGTGCCTGGGTGTCTGAGGCAGAGATCCAGCGCCTGGTGCAGTACTGGCTAAGCTTCGTCGGAATTTCGACTCCTGCCCCAATGAGCACAGGTGGTGTGGTGGATGCGCTGCCGGCGGGTGTGCCGCTCAAGCAGATCCCTTTGTGGGATGATATGACCCCTCAAGAAGATACCGATCCACTTTTACAAGAAGCCATCGACCTCTCGCGCAGACAGGGACGCTCTTCGATCTCCATGCTGCAGCGCCGGCTGCGCATCGGTTATACGCGCGCCGCCCGCCTGGTGGAAACCATGCAGGAAAAAGGCATCATCGGCAGCGAGGCAGGTCCACAAGGCTACGAGGTGCTGGATTATGGAAATGCTGCTCCGCCGATTGAGGAGCAGTAGCAACATTCTGAGAGATATTTCGTACATCATATTAAGAACTTAACGGAGGTCTACATGCCCGAAAAGAAACAACGTTCGGTCTCCCCTTACAGTGGGGGAGCTTTTCAGGGGCTGGCTAACCGCATCAAGCTGATTTTGCGTTTGATGGGCGATTCACGCGTCAGTCCTTTGTTGAAAGCGATTCCGGTAGTATCCCTGGTTTACCTGGTTTTCCCAGATATCGCTCCTGGTCCGATCGATGATGCTGCCATCATCTGGATCAGCACTTACCTGTTTGTCGAAATGTGCCCGCCCCAAGTCGTCAAGGAGCATCAGGATGCGATTGAGGGTACAGGGAACCCTAATTCCCCCAATGTGGATATGGATCCCAATGCGTTGTTTCGCGACGAGGATATCATTGATGGGGAAATCGTCAGCGAAGAATATCCGGAAAAGAAATAATGCGCTTATGGTTTCTACTCTTCATCCTGGTCCTGGCGGCTTGTAATCCAGAACCTGCTCCAATAACGCTGCCAGTCCCTGCCACAGCATTGCCACAGGAAACCCAAACCAAGGTTTTGCCGCCCTCTGAACTGCCAACTTCAACCCTGCCAGCCCCTCAAACGGCTGCAGCAGTCCTGCCGAGCGTGACACCGGAATCCCCTCAGGGAACGCAGCCTGGGAGCGCAGCTGTGCTGCCAGATCCGGCTGCATACCAGTGGAAAAAAGTTTTGAGTGGGTTGGACCTGCCAGTTTTCTTGACCGGAGCAGGGGATGATTCTGGCAGGTTATTTATCGTGACCCAGCCGGGGATGATTTATGTTGCAAAAGATGGCGTAGTTCTGGATCAGCCTTTCCTGGATATCCGAGAGCGGGCTTCAGGACCCCGGTCGAGCGGTGGGTACAGTGAGCGCGGGTTATTAGGGTTGGCGTTCCATCCACGTTTCTCAGAAAACGGATACTTTTACGTTAATTATACAGACCAGGATGGGAATACCGTCATTGCAAGGTATACCGCCTCTCCAGCGGCTGACCAGGCTGAGCCCGAGAGTGAGATGCGCCTGCTGCAAGCTGAACAGCCTTATCCCAACCATAACGGCGGGATGCTGGCTTTCGGCCCGGAGGGTTATTTATATATTGGATTGGGCGATGGCGGTTCTGCAGGGGATCCCCAAGGAAACGGGCAGTCACTGCAGACTTTATTGGGTAAGATTTTACGCATCGATGTTGACCGAGGGGACCCTTACGCCATCCCGGCGGATAACCCGTTTGCCTCTGGGGGTGGGAAGCCAGAGATCTGGGCTTATGGACTGCGCAACCCGTGGCGTTTTTCTTTCGATGCATTGACCGGTGATTTGTTTATTGGGGATGTCGGGCAGAACCAGTGGGAAGAGGTCGATTTTCAGGGAGCAGGCAGCCCGGGGGGATTAAATTTCGGCTGGAGCTTCCGTGAAGGCTCGCACCCCTACCAGGGTGAACCCGCGGATGGATCTAGGCTGACCGAGCCGGTGGCAGAATACGATCACAGCCTGGGGTGTTCGATCACGGGAGGGGAAGTTTACCGGGGAATGAACCTGCCGGAGTGGCAGGGGGTATATCTTTACGGAGATTATTGTAATGGGAATATCTGGGGTTTGCTTCAAACCCCAGGCGGAACCTGGCAGAACCAGCTCCTATTTTCAACGGATTATTCAATTAGCTCCTTTGGAGTAGATGAGTCCGGGGAAGTGTACCTTTTGGATCTACAGCAAGGAGATATCTACCAGCTGGCGAAAAGATGAGCACCAAAACGGGTATGGATCAAGTGAAAGCCGAAAACCAGCGGATCGGGCTGGCTTTTGGTGTTTTGATGGGGCTTGCCTTTGTGTTGGGAGCTTGGGGAAGCGATGCAGTTGAGATGTGGCAGGCTTCTGCGCAGCTTCCCTGGCTGAGGTTGGCGCTGGGGGTTGTTTTGGTGATACCGTTGGCCGGGCTGGCAGGCTGGCTGGTGGCACTCAGCGATAATGCCCTGGTTGGGCTGGTAGTTTGGTTCGGGGCAGGAGTCCTGTTCAGTTATTGGGCAGGTCATATCCCTTATGAGCTGGTTTCATGGGTGGTGGGAAGAATAAACCCTGATTTTCAAGGTCAGCCAATTTATCCTTTTAATGAGAGCGCCGAGACACGTTTGTGGATGGCAGCCGCGCTTTCAGGGGTCCTCTTTGGAATTGGCGGTGCACTGCAGACCATGGTGGTGGACACAGCCCGCACAACATCCATTGCTGCCCGACGCCTCTTGACTTTCGTGGTTTGCATCCCATTTTTTGTGGGAGCAGGGATTTTAACGGATATGCTCGTCCAGCGTCCCCTGCGCCAGCCCCTGGTTATTGTCAATGAACTTATCCAGTTCGCCCTGGAAACAGAAGGACAGGAGGTGGATAAGAACCTGGCGCGCAGCATGCACCTGGGAGCAGTCAAGTCGATCATCAGCCTGCTGCACCAGCCACGCCGCTTGATCATGGGAGATTATGACCTGGACACCCTGGAATCAGGGCGTGTTCTGGTGGATTTCAACGGTGTATGGACGCGCTGTTGGGTGATCGCCGGGCAGCCCAGCTTTTGCCAGCTCAGCAGCGATTTTTATGGGGATGCCTTCACCTGCCTGTGGGAGACTGGTGGTCAGGGTCGAGAAGGCTGCCAGGTGAAGTTGGGGGAAGAGGCTCAGAAATGGTTCGCGGACTGGCAAGCCCAGGGCGGTGATCCGTGGAGCATCATGCCAGAAGTCCAGGTGCGTTCTCAATATGGGGCCGTGGCTTTGTTAAGGGTTAAGATTGGGGAGAATTCTTACGACTGCAGTTTTCAGGATGTGCCCAGGCTGACGCTGGAATCGTGCACACCGACGCCAGGAAAGGCAGGTAGTAGCGCGGCTGTCCAGCAGACATTAACACCAACACCAATAGCAATCCCAACACCAATCCCAACACCAACTCCGCAGGCTGTACCGGCCCAGGGGCAATCAGCGGCAGTTTCACAGCAGGCGCAAGCGCTGCTGCCGGAGGCACGCGAAGACCTGGGCAACCTATCTGCACTCAACCAATACGAGCTCTCCGTGAAGCTGAACCCAGATCAGACTTTTCAGGGGAAGATGGATCTGAATTATAAGAACAGCGAGTCTGAAACCCTGGACAGCCTGTTTTTTCGGTTGTTCCCGAACGGGGGTGCCAGCTATGGAAATGGATTTTTGAGCGCCAGCGATGTGATGGTGGGCGATCAGCCCGCCGAGTCCAGACTTTCGCTGTCCAATTCGGTTCTGGAGGTGAAGCTCCCCCAGGCGCTGAGGCCGGGAGACCAGGTACAAATGAGCATGAATTTTACTGGGACTGTGCCCGTGGATTATGGGGGCGAGGAAACCGCCTCTTATGGAATTTATAATTATTCCGAGGGTGTGCTGGCGCTCTCAGGTTGGTATCCGATCCTCGCAGTCTATGATGAGCAGGGGTGGCACCTCAACCCGGCCAGCTCAGTGGGTGATTCGGTTTTCAGCGATATGGCTTTTTATACGGTGACGATCACGGCTGCCGATGACCAGATCCTGGCAGCGACGGGGGTGCAGGTTGATGAAAAGCGGGCTGGGGATGCGACCCAATACCGATACGTCAGCGGTCCGGCACGTGACTTTTTTATCATTTCCAGCTCTGATTTCAATGTCAAGAGCCAGTCTATCGATGGGACGAAGGTGAACTCTTATTACCTGCCCGGGCAGGAGCCGGGTGGGACACAGGGGTTGGAGGTGGGGGTTAAGTCTGTCCAAGTGTATAACGATCAATTTGGGCATTATCCATATACAGAGCTTGACATCATCGGTGCGCCGATGCGGAATGCCGGCGGGGTTGAGTTCCCAGGTATTGTGTTGATCGAATCGAGCCGGTATGACAACCCGGATAACCCGGTTTTTCTCAACACGGTGGCGCATGAGGTAGCCCATCAATGGTGGTACAACATGGTTGGGAATGATGTGATTGAGGAGCCCTGGTTGGATGAAGGATTGACAACCTATTCATCAGGTGTTTACTTTGAAGAGGCCTACGGGTCAGAAGGCTACCAGGGGATCGCTTCATACTGGCAACAGACTTACGATAATGTAGCCCAGGCTGGCCAGGATGATCAGGTGACGCGCAGCCTGACCTATTTCGAAAACTCTCCCGATCCTGGATTGTATGGGACGGTGGTTTATTCAAAGGGAGCGCTTTTCTTTTATAACTTGCGTCAGGAAATCGGTGACAGGGCTTTCTTTTCGGCGCTGCAGGCTTATTACCAGCAGTTCCAGTATAAAATTGCTACAGGCGCTGATCTGCTCAAGGCTTTCGAGGCTGCATCTGGGAAACAGCTCGATGCGTTCTACCAGCAGTGGCTGTATTCTCCTTGACACATCTGAAATGAGTGTGATAGACTCATTTGGCATTAATCTTTAACGAGAGGTGTCTTTGATGAGCATGCGTAAGCTGAAGCGAGTGATTTGGCTGCGAGCCGTCGGTTTCGATGGTTCCGCTTTGCCTTATCGGAGTGCGCCTGCTGCTCGTTAATATATACGCAATGATATCAACGGCCACGGCGACTCCACCGTGGCCGTTTTGTTTTCGAAGAAGGTAAGTAAACGGCCGAGGAATAAGACAAGGCCGTTTTTTTTTTCAACTCATGAGGAAGAAAGGAAAAACATATGGATGTATCAACGCAATTGTTCGAAGGAAAGCTCATCTGCCTGGCTCCGATCGACCACGAAAAGGATCCAGAGATTGAGTCAAAGTGGACGCATGACCCGGGTTACCTGCGCATGCTTTCAACTAAACCTGCTCGCCCGCTTTCACCTGCGCAGGTGAAGAAGAAATATGAGGCGGTTGAGAAAGAGATGGATGAAAGCCACAGCACCTTCTATTTCACCATCCGCATACGCCCGGATGACCGGTTGGTGGGCTTTATAAAAGTATATTGGGTCGAGTGGACAAACGGCAATGGATGGGTGGAGCTGGGCATCGGCGATCCAAATGACCGGAGGCACGGTTATGGAAGTGAGGCGCTGCATTTGATCCTGCGCTATGTTTTCGCTGAGCTTAACCTGTACCGGCTGTCGGTCGTGGTTCCCGAGTATAACCAACCCGCCCTGGGCTTGTTTGCCAAAGCTGGTTTTCTAGAAGAGGTCCGCCGCCGCGAAGCGCTTCAGCGGGATGGACGGTATTGGGATGCAATCCACCTGGGCTTGCTGCGAGAAGAATGGGAAGCCCAGGTGAAAGGAACTTGATATATGGCATCAACCATTTTCCAGGGTGAATTGGTGCGCCTGGTCAGTGAAGACCCGGAAATTTTTGCGAAGAATTTTTCACGCTGGGGGCGCGATTCGGAATACCATCGTTTGCTCGATAATGACCCGGCGCGCCTGGTTTCGGTGAAGACTGCCAAGAAATGGTTCGAAAGTGATCTTGATCGAGATGTCTTTGAAGGGTGCTTTTTCATGATCCAACCTTTGGACACTGACCAGAGCATTGGGTTTATTGGCCTGGGAGGAATTTCTTGGAACCATGCAGAAACCTGGGTAGGCATTGGGATTGGTGAGCGAGCGTACTGGGGAAAGGGGTATGGCACGGATGCCATGCAAGTGATCTTGCGTTATGCATTTACTGAGCTGAACTTGCACCGGGTTTCTTTGGGAGTTTTTGAGTACAATCCACGCGCCATCCGCTCCTATGAGAAGGCAGGATTTATCCACGAGGGGCGGACCCGCAAGCAAGTCCTGCGTGAAGGGAAACGTTGGGACGAGATCCACATGGGAGTGCTGCGCGGCGAATGGTTGAAAAGGCAGAAAGGAGGAAAATCATGAACAATTCCTTGTTTCAAGGAAAACTGGTGCGCTTGAAGATGGATGACCCAGAAATCCTGGCCAAGGCTTTCTCACATTGGGGACGCGATTCGGAGTACGGTCGTTTATTGGATGGGGGCGCCAGGGTTATGTTTTCTGCAAAGCTCATTCAGAGCTGGATCGAAAAGGATTTGGAAAAAGACCAGGGACAGGATTTTTTCTTTGCGATCCATATTCTGGATAGCGACCAGCTGATCGGGTTTGTGTCTTTATTCGGCATCGATTGGAACCATGGGAATACATGGGTGGGGATCGGCCTGGGCGAAAGAGATTATTGGGGGAAGGGTTACGGCACAGACGCGATGCGGGTGATCCTCAGATATGCATTTACGGAGCTGAATTTCCACCGGGTAACCCTGGGAGTGTTCGAATATAACCCGCGCGCCATCCGCTCGTATGAAAAGGCTGGATTTACCCATGAAGGCCGGGTGCGCAAGGAGCTGCTCAAGGATGGGCAGCGTTGGGATGTCCTGGAAATGGGCATCCTGCGGGAGGAGTGGAAAGGAATCGGAAATGAAAGAAAATTTGTTCCAGGGTAAGCTGGTGCGTCTGGCGATGGATAACCCGGAAGATTGGGCTAAGAACTTTTCCCACTGGCGGCGGGATACGGAGTATTACCGCCTCTTAGATACCGATCCGGTGAGCCTTTTTTCTGTGAAAGCTTTTCAGAAAGACTTCGAAGCCAACCTCGAGAAGAAGCCCTTCGATGATTACCTCTTCGCGATTCATACCTTAGAAGGTGAAGCCACGATTGGATTTATCTGGTTGGGAGGGATTGATTGGAACCATGGTAATGGCTGGGTGGGGATTGGCCTGGGAGAACGCGCATATTGGGGAAAAGGCTATGGTACAGATGCGATGCGGGTGGTGCTGTGCTATGCTTTTAGAGAGTTGAACCTGCACCGCGTCTCGCTGAATGTGTTCTCCTATAATCCAAGAGCCATCCGATCGTATGAAAAGGCTGGTTTTAAGTATGAAGGCCGCCTGCGCAAGGCGCTTGCCCGAGATGGGGAAAGAGCGGACGATGTGTGGATGGGGATCTTGCAAGATGAATGGATCAATCAGCTGGAGGTCTAAAATGAAAAACGATCTTTTTCGGGGAAAACTGGTGTGCCTGGCGGCGCAAGAGGTCCAGGCGATGGCAGAAGCCTATTCGAAGTGGAGCTGCGATTCGGAATATTGGCGCCTGATGGACAGTGGATCCGTCCGGCCTTTTTCGGTGAAGATCACCAAGGATTGGATCGAAAAGAACCAGGAGAAAGAAAGACCAGACCAATTTCCTTTTGCCATCCGCACCCTTGAGGACGATCGCCTGATCGGTGATATCGGGTTGGACGGCATCCAATGGGCGCATGGGGATACTTTTGTTGGAATTGGCCTGGGTGAGCGGGAATACTGGGGCAAGGGCTACGGCACGGATGCCATGCGGGTGATCTTGCGCTACGCGTTTATCGAGCTAAACCTTCACCGGGTTTCGTTGAATGTGTTTGAATACAACCCGCGGGCCATAAAGTCCTATGAAAAGGCTGGCTTTAAGCACGAGGGTCGCATGCGGGGGATGCTGCACAGAGATGGCAGGCGCTGGGATATCATTTTCATGGGGATCACGCGGGAAGATTGGGAAGGCTTGGATAGATAATCTATAAACCGCTATCCGAGAAACGCGATGATGGCTGTACATGAATGGCAGCCTGTTTCCAAGGTAAAAATACGAGTTGTCAGCAGAGGAGATATGGAATGAACAATTTACCAATAGGCTTTACTACACGACCAGCACATATGGAAGATGCCGAGATGGTGGTGAAGATGTACAACATATATTCCAAGGAATTAATGGGGGTCGAAAAATATCGCCTCAGCGAAACACTGGGGGAATGGAGCCTGCCCAGCACCCACCTAGATCAGGATACCCTTCTAGTCTTTGCTCCAGATGGAAGGCTGGCGGGTTATGGTGAGTTTTGGGATATTGCAGAACCCCATGTGCGAAAGAGTCTCTGGTATCGGATTCATCCGGCTTACGATGGTTCAGGAATAGATTTGTTTTTGGTGGGCTGGGCGGAAGAAAAGGCGCGGCGGGTAATTGACCGGGCTCCGGATGGGGTACGGGTAACCCTGCAAGGAAACAGCAGCATCTTGGATAAACAGATGCAGACGGTGTTTACGCGCCAGGGATATACTCATAACCGGACTGGCCTCAGGATGGTGATCGATTTGAAGGACGCCCCCGTTGCGCCGCGATGGCCTGAAGGGATCCGGGTGCAGACCCTGGTCAGAGGCAGCGATGAACGCAGGGTGATCCGGGCAGTATATGATTCATTCTCGGACCATTGGGGTTTCGTGCCTGAGCCATTCGAGGCGTACCTGGAACGCTGGCGGCATTTTATGGATCACAACCCAGATCTGGATCCAGCGCTGTGGTTCATGGCTTTGGATGGCGAAGAAGTGGCGGGGATGTCGCTGTGCTTCGAAAAGGCCCATGATGATCCAGAGCTCGGTTGGGTTGGCACTCTTGGGGTGTGCCGGCCCTGGCGCAAGCGCGGCCTGGGGTTGGCCCTATTGCAGCATTCTTTCTGTGAGCTGTACCAGCGCGGGCAGCGCAAGATCGGATTGGGAGTTGATGCCGACAGCCTGACCGGGGCAACTCGTCTCTACTTGAAGGCAGGTATGCAGCCTGATCCCAATCACACTTATTTATTTTATGAAAAAGAGCTGCGCCCAGGCATAGAATTATCGAAGCAGAATTTAGATTGACTGGATTGCATAAGGTTCTTCCAATGGTTGAATTAACCCCCTCTCAATATCTGGCAGCATCCGCACTCTTCGCTCAGACACACTATGGTGTCTTAGCTGCTGGAACACTTTACAGCGGGCATCCAGGGCGTGTATTCCTGGATGATCTGGATGCTCCTAAGGCAGGGCTGATCTGCACACGGCTGGATTATTATTTTTTGGCGGGGCAGACTTCCGCTCCAGTCTTAAATTGGCTTTACGAAAAATTCAACGAAGATTTCATCCCACGGCAGAAGTCTGCCATCGGCAGCGCGGATGTGGTGCTCTTCTTTGAGCCGTTTACCTGGAAAGAGCCTCTTTTCAAGCGGTTTAAGGATTGGCAGCCTTTGTTGATCCATAAAAAGCGCCATATTCTACCGGCAGGATCAGCGGCAAGATTTTCGGGCTGGCAGAAGCACTTACCAGCAGGATTTCAGGTGAGGCCATATAATTCTGAGCTGATCCAGTCTTCGTCTGAACTGATCTCTAATACCGAGCTCTTTTACGGCTCCGTCGAGAATTTCTTGAAAAGAAGTTTTGGATGGTGTATCTTGGACGGCGACCAGATTGCCAGTACTTGTTGGGCAGTCTTTGTGGGGGGCGGGGAAGTCGAGATCGATATTCACACTGCCGAAGCTTACCAGCGCCAAGGCCTGGCTTGTCTACTGGCTTCGATTTTTATTGAAGATTGCCTGAACCGAGGACTTAACCCAATTTGGGGATGCTGGCCGGAGAATATGCCATCTGTCCGGCTGGCAAATAAACTGGGTTTTGTTGAAGATGTTCTGCAGCCAGCCTGTCTTTTGGAAGATAGAAAGGATTGAACCATGATTGACCCAGGACTTCAAGGGAAGGTTGTGCTGATCACAGGCGCTAACCACGGTATTGGGGCGGCAACTGCAAGGGCTTTCGCGGAACAAGGGGCGCGGGTGGCAGTTCATTACCTGAGGGCGCTGCCTCCGGAGGCAGGGAGAGCTTATACTGCGCTGCACATGGTGAAAGGGAAGGAGGCGGCAGACGAATTGGTGGCTGAGATCGTTAATGCCGGAGGCAGAGCTCTAGCGGTCGAGGGTGATTTAACGCAGGCAGCAGTCATCCCTGGCTTGTTCGAGGCGGTTGAGGCGGTTTTGGGTCCGGTGGATGTGCTGGTTAACAATGCTGCCCACTGTGAAGATCCCGATACGCTGCTTACCACCACGCCGGGAAGCCTGGACCGTACCTTCGCGGTGAATACCCGGGCGGTGGTGCTGCTGGCAGCAGAATTTACCCGGCGATATCGGGAGCGCCAAGGGAAGGATGGGCGCATCATCAACCTCAGCACCGATGCAGCCCAGGTCTTCGCCGGGCAGATCGCCTACGGGGCAAGCAAGGCGGCCACAGAGGCCTTCACGCGCAGCCTGGCCTTTGAGCTGGGACCTTTGGGGATCACCGTCAACACCGTGGCGCCTGGACCGATCCAGACCGGCTGGATGTCGGAAAAATTAGTGAGGCGGGTCGTGCCCGAAATTCCCATGGGGCGGGTGGGTACCCCGGAGGATATCGCGGATGCGATCGTCTTTTTGGCATCCCAGCAGGCACGCTGGCTGACCGGGCAAATACTCAAGGTTTCGGGTGGTCACTCGCTGCCTTAGCAGGCGGAGGTTGAGGAAGTGATATGGGTTCATTAATCCCAAGACCCTACGCGGGTGAACAAGATTTGGAGAAAATGCGGAATCTCCTGATTGCAGGGCGAAGAGCGAATAACAGCACGTATTATGTGCACATCGGCGACCTGAACTGGTGGCTGTTCTACCCGCCCCTGGAGTGTGACCTTTGGCAATATATCTCCGTATGGGATGATCCACAAGACCCTGGACGGCTGCTGGGATGGCTGCTGCTTTCGCCTGCCTGGAGCGCCTATGATGTGTACGTGCAGCCTGAGCTGCGCGGCAGCCCAGAAGCTGAAGCGATGCATCTCTACGCAGAGGAACAGCTGACGGACCTGGCGCGTTCCCGAAACCAGGCGAAAATTTATCGGTTGTGGGTATCTCAAGGAGATGAGATTTCTATCGGTCATTTCCTGAAAAGTGGGTTTAAAAGGTCTGAGGAGGAGGTGGTGTATATGACCCACCCGCTGGATGAGCCAATCCCCTTGCCTGTACTGCCTGAAGGGTTTAAGGTGAGATCCATGGCCGGTGAACAGGATGTGCTTGCCCGCGCCGCGGCTCAGTTTGGGGCGTATGAGTCGGAGGTGCCTTTCGAAAAGTACTTGCAGCGCTACCTGGACTTCATGCGCTCACCGGTTTATGATCCAGCACTGGATATTGTTACACTCTGTCCGGATGGGCGTTTTGGGTCCTTCTGTATCGTCTGGACCGACCCGGTGAACCGCTTGGGTTTGATCGAACCGGTGGGCACGCACCCAGTGTTCCGAGGGAAAGGGCTGGGGAAGGCAGTTGTACTTGCCGGACTGTGCCAACTACAAGAAAGAGGCATGCATACGGCGATCTTGTGCACAAATGAAAATAATATACCGGCGGTAAAGTTGTATGAATCCGTTGGATTTACGACCGTGGATAAACACCTCACTTTCGAGAGGCTTACCTGATGTAAATTGGAGGCAAAATGGATGTGCGCGCCTATAACCGTGAGATGTGGAATAAGCAAGTGGAATACGGCAACCCCTGGACGATCCCGGTCAGCCCGGAGGTGATCGCCGCGAGCGCGCCGGGGAGAATGGTCGGTGCTGCTGACGGAGACAAAAGCGGTGCCGCGCAATTGGTTCCCGGCAGCCCTCAACGAGGTGGAGATCTTGTGCCTGGCGTGTGGAGGCGGTCAGCAGGGGCCGATTTTTGCAGCTGCAGGGGCGCGTGTGACCGTATTCGATAATTCCCCCAACCAATTAGCTCAAGATAGGCTGGTGGCAGAACGGGACGGATTGGTAATAAGAACGGTGGAAGGGGATATGCGCGACCTTTCCATGTTTGCAAACGAAAGCTTTGACCTGGTCTTCCACCCGGTTTCCAATGTCTTTATAGATGAGGTGCGCCCCGTTTGGCGGGAGGCTTACCGCGTCTTGAGACAGGGCGGCGAGCTGCTGGCGGGTTTTATGAACCCGGCTACCTTTCTGTTCGATTATGCCCTTGCAGAGCAGGGAAATTTTGAGGCGCGTTATCCCCTGCCTTTCGACGCCACAAAAATATCGGAAGAAGACCGCAAGCGCCTGTTTGGGGATGATTCGCCCTTGGAGTTCAGCCATTCGCTCGCCGACCAGATTGGTGGGCAGCTCCAGGCGGGTTTTGTGTTGGTCGATCTATACGAAGACATTCAAAACAGCGCCATCGGAAAGCTCTTGCCCGCTTATATTGCGACGAGGGCGGCTAAGCTGTAAAGAACTTGTAGGACTATTTTTACTTGCCTTTAGAATAACATAATGGCTGGACCCTATGAATAAAGAATTTATCGTCCCCATCGATCGTTCTCGGGTGATCGGCATCTTTGCCCACATCGATGCCGGTAAGACGACTACCTCTGAGGCGATTTTATACTATACGGGCCGCATCCACCGCATCGGGAGTGTGGACGAGGGCAGTACACAGCTGGACTGGATGGAACAAGAACGTGAACGCGGGATTACCATCACCGCGGCAGCCACCACCTGTGAGTGGCACGGCTACCATATCAACCTGATCGACACACCCGGGCATATCGACTTCACGGCAGAGGTGATCCGTTCTATCCGCGTGATCGATGGCGCGGTGATTGTGATGTGCGGCGTGGGCGGCGTGGAGACGCAGACCGAGACGGTCTGGAGGCATGCAGACGGTGAAAACCTGGCGCGCCTGATCTTCGTTAATAAATTAGATCGCACGGGGGCTGACTTTGAGCGTGTCTTGAGTGAGATCAGGCAACGTCTGACCACCTGTGCAGTTCCCTTGCAGATACCGATCGGCAGCGAAGACTGCTTTTGTGGGGTGGTTGATCTACTCAACCACCAGGCGCTGACCTGGGCTGAAGGTGCTGATGAACCTTCTATCGGGCCGGTGCCGACTTCAATGCAGGCGCAAGTGGATGTCGCCCGGAACGCGCTGTTGGATACCATTTGTGAAAGGGATGACGGGCTGCTGGCAGCGCGGCTGGAGGGTAAGGAGCCGGATTTGCCTGCCTACCAGAAGGTGCTGCGCAGGCTTACCATCGCGGGAGAACTGGTGCCCGTGCTGTGCGGCTCGGCGCGCCAGCGGATTGGCATCCAACCTGTGCTTGATGCGATTAATGCCTATCTCCCTGCGCCCGATGATCTGCCAGCTGTGTTGGGTATGGCACCAGGCGGTGAAGGCCCAATGGTCGAATGCCCACGCGATCCAGCAGCAGCGCTGTGTGCGGCTGCCTTTAAAATCGTCAGCGACCCGCATGTCGGGCACCTGACCTGGGTGCGGGTTTTTTCAGGCCAGCTCAGAACGGGAGAAGCAGTCTATAATCCCCGTACAGCCCAGGAAGAACGCGTCGATCGCATCTACCGGATGCATGCCAACCGCCGGGAGCTGGTGAATTTTATGCAGGTTGGGGATGTGATGGGCTTGGTGGGGGTGAAAACCGCCATTACCGGCGATACGTTGTGTGAGGCCGCTCACCCCATTGCCTTGGAGCCTTTTACCTTCCCCGAACCGGTGATCATTGTGGCGTTAACACCGAATGCTGCAGATGAGCGCGAGAAGCTGCGCCAGATCATGCGGCGGATGTGCGAGGAGGATCCCACCCTGAGAGCCAGCTTTGACGCTGAGACCGGCGAGGAGATGCTGGCTGGGATGGGAGAGCTGCACCTGGAGATTGCGGTCGATCGCATGCGCAGCGAATTTGGACTCGTTGCCAGGTCCAGCCCGCCGCAGGTGGCTTACCGGGAGACGATCCGGCGCTCTGCTCAGGCGGTGGGCGATTATCGAAAACAGACGGGTGGTCATGGACACTTTGCGGTGGTCCGCCTGCGCGTGACGCCCCTTGAACAAGGGAAAGGTATCCAGTTGGACAATAAAGCTCCCCTGGCAGAAGTGCCGGAGGCATTCGTACGTGCAGCCCAGGGAGGCATCCAGGAAGCCCTGGAAAAAGGCATCCTGGCAGGGTACCCGGTGACGGATGTGCGTGTGACGATCTTGGGTGGGCGATTTCACGAAATCGATTCGAATTCGATGGATTTCAGGATTGCGGGTTCGATGGGTGTGCGGCAAGCTTTGCGCCAGGCCAGCCCGGCTTTACTCGAACCGGTCATGCGCGCGGATATCCAGATGAGTGAGGAATACCTTGGGGCGGTGATGGCCGATTTTGCCCGCCGGCGCGGCGATGTATTCGATATCCACATCCGTGACAGATTGCGGGGCGTGACTGGCAATGTGCCGCTGGCTGAGGTGCGTGGTTATGCTACCGACTTGCGCAGCCTGACCCAGGGCAAGGGAACTTTTACGCTGGAATTTCTGCGCTATCAGATCGTGCCAAACAGCCTGGCGGAAGTGGTCATTGAAGAACGGCAGATGAAAGGGAAAATCTCGAGGCGGTAGCTCAATGGACAGCGCGGCAAAAAGGCGATGTAAAGCCGAAAGCCCCTTTGCTAAACCGCAACCTGCTGCTCTTCATGGGGGCGATGGTGCTGGCAAACCTGGGCGGGAACATGTATGGACCTTTGCTGCCTTTGTATCTCAAGGAATTAGGCGCAGACGTGGTACAGGTGGGGTTATTTTTTACGATTGCACAGATCATTCCCCTGGCGCTACAGATCTTGGGAGGCTGGATTTCCGATACTCTGGGGAGGCTGCGCAGCATTGCGATGGGCAGCCTGGCGACTCTATTGGCTTACATTGTGATGATCCTCTCTCCCTCCTGGGAATGGGTTTTATTGGGGATTGGTTTAGGATCCATCACGACGGCCTTGGTGGGACCGAGTTTTTCGGCGTTCATTGCTGAAAACTCTGCAGAAGAAAACCGCGCCCGGGTATTCGGCATTACCGATACCATTTTCATGGTGGTGGCTGTGATCGGCCCTCCGCTGGGAGGGGAGCTGGCTGGAAGGTATGGATTCAAAGCCATGCTGGTTGTGGCAACCGTGATCTATGCCGTCGCAACCGTGATCCGGATCAGGATGGCACGCTCAGCGGCGAAGGGCCGGGAAGCCAACCCGCAGCCGCTTTCTATGGTTAGCCTAAAGACCAACCTGGGAGCCATGCTCACGCTGCTTGTGGCGGGAGGGGTCGTTACCTGGGTCTTGATCACAGATGGGGTGCGTGATATTGCCTACGCCTTGTCTTTCAACCTCTTACCCTTGTACCTTGAAGATATCGGCGCGCTGACGATCCAGCAGATTGGCTGGCTGAATTCTCTATTCGGGGTTTGCATGATGGCGGTGACGATTCCCGCGGGATGGTTATCCGATAAGAAAGGGGAGCGCCTGAATATCGTGCTCGGATTCTTGTTGGAATTTGCTGCGATGATGGTTTTAATCCGGGCGAATGATTACCTGGGTTTCCTGGCATGTTTTGCTTTGTTCGGCCTGGGTGTGGGTCTGATGTCACCAGCTTACTCGTCATTGATCAGCAAAGTGATCCCCGAAAAACTGCGCGGCACGGCATTTGGCTTGTTCAACACCAGCCTGGGGTTGGTATCGCTGCCAGCACCGGCGATCGGCGCTCAGCTCTGGCAGCGCTATGGACCGCGCTTTCCATTTACTTTGACTGCCTGGATTTCACTGCTTGCCATCCTACCCGCCTGGTTTAAATTCAAGCTGCCGGATAAGAACCGGGCTGAACAGCCAGGAGGTGTGGAAATAGAGCCTGGTGGAGGCGAAGGTCAAGTATAATGCTGATTTGATAGACTGCCGCACGCGAGCGTCTTTGGGGGTCTGGTGGTCTCGGCTTTGTTTCGTAGCGCAATCTTGGTAGAGAGGTTTTCGAGAATGACAATTCAAGCGGTAATCTGGGATATTGGAGGGGTGCTGGTGCGGACAGAGGACTGGGAACCTCGCAGGCGCCTGGCTGAAAGCCTGGGGTTGACCCGGGATGACCTGGAATACCTGGTTTTTGGCGGTGAGATGGGCCAAAAAGCGCAGATGGGGTCGATCCGTGCACAAGAGCTGTTGGAATATGTTTGCCGGGAGGTGCATTATCCGGTTGATGAAACGAGGCGCTTTGAGGAGGCGTTTTTTGCTGGAGATCGACTGGACCAGGAGCTCATAAGTTATATCCGATCATTAAGACCAAACTACCGCACGGGCATCATCAGCAACGCCTGGGATGACGTGCGCTCAATGATTGAAACGCGTTGGATGATGGCAGATGCTTTTGATCAGATCGTGCTCTCGGGTGAGGTGAAGCTAATGAAACCCGCCCCGCGCATTTTCCAGCTGGCGCTCGAAAAGCTTCAGGTTGCCCCCCAAGAAGCAGTATTCATCGATGATTTTTCGAATAACATCACCGGGGCGCAGGCGGTGGGCATGCATGCTATCCAGTTCCGTTCATCAGAACAGACCCTGGCAGATTTGGATGATATTCTAAAGCAAGGGTAGAACGTGCAACTGGTCTTATCACACTACCAGGCAAACACGCTTTTAGCAGCTTGGGCAAGCGGAAAAACTTCCTGTGAGGTCTCTCCCGATCTGGGGTTGACACTCCAGGAGGTTAGCTTGGGAGTGGAGGGGGCAGCTTTTGCTGCGGGTGAAACCCTCGATTGGAAAGTTATATCCTCCATCACTGAGGATGAAAACGGTTGTTATGTGGTCGATGGAGGCGAGGCCAGCAAGATCCAGTTTTTCTCAGAAACCACCGGGAGGAGCCTCAGCCTATATCCGACAAAAGGTGCGCCGACCATGCTGGTTTCAGGCATTCCCATGCACCGGATCAAGGATACGGATCCACATCAAGACACCCTTGAAAAGATGCGCGCGGTCAAACCAGTGGTGGGGAGGGTGCTGGATACGACGACAGGCCTGGGATATACGGCAATCGAAGCCGCCAAGACCGCTTCGGAAGTCATCACGGTCGAGCTAGACCCGATGGCTTTAAAGGTTGCCCGAAACAATCCCTGGTCGCAGGCATTATTTAATCATCCCAAGATCGAGCAAAGGGTGGGGGATAGTTTTGAAGTGGTCCAAGAATTTGAAACCGGAATGTTTACGCGGATATTACACGATCCACCGGTCTTCAGCCTGGCAGGTGACCTGTATTCCGGGGAGTTTTATGCGGAGCTGTACCGGGTATTGCGATCAGGAGGAAAGCTGTTCCATTATGTCGGAGATCCAGAGAGCAAATCGGGGAAAAATGTTACCGCAGGCGTGATGCGCCGTTTGCAGCAGGCAGGATTTCGCGAGGTTCGCAAAGCACCGCGGGCTTTCGGGGTAGTTGCAGTAAAATAACAGCTAAAGATGCAAGATCAAGAGCTGATGCGACTTCAGATTGCAACTTGTGCAGCATTAGATTAGGGTATTCATCGATGGAAGAGCTCGCTTACCTCAGCATTAAAGAGGCTGCCCGGTTGTTAGCTCGAAAAGAAATTTCTCCGGTTGAGCTGACCAAGGCTTGCCTGGAGCGTATTGAACGGTTCGACCCTCAGATCAACAGTTTCATCACGACTGTTCCCTGGATCGCTATGGAGCAGGCGCACCGGGCTGAAGTGGAGCTGTTGAAAGGGGAGCACCGCGGGCCGCTGCACGGTATCCCGATTGCACTTAAGGACCTTTATGAAACTGCCGGCATCCAGACGACGGCCGGGTCACGGCACTTTGCTAATTTTGTGCCTGAGAAAGATGCAGTGCCGTTTCAAAAGCTGCACGAGGCTGGAGCGATCTTATTGGGCAAGTTAAATATGCATGAAATTGCCCTGGGGGTGACGAATGAGAACCCCCATTTTGGCGTTTGCCATAATCCGTGGGATCTCGAGCGCATATCGGGAGGTTCTTCTGGAGGCAGTGCGGCGGCCCTGGCAGCCGGCTTTTGCCTGGGATCGCTGGGAAGTGACACGGGTGGCTCGATTCGTATCCCGGCCTCCTTGTGTGGGATTGTTGGCCTGAAACCCACCTTTGGGCGGGTGAGCCTGCGGGGAGTAATGCCGCTGAGCTGGAACCTGGACCATGCTGGCCCCATGGCGCGCCAGGTTAGCGATGTTGCTCATCTGCTTCAAATAATTGCCGGTTACGATGTGGGTGATCCTTATACTATCGATGCTCCAGTTGGCGATTACCTGACCAGCCTGGAGGCCGGCATCCGTGGGTGGCGCGTCGCTTTTTAACCGGAGGGTATCTCTTGGAGGCTGAGACAAAGGTGCTGTCCGCAGTGCGCCAGGCTGCGGCGGTCATGGGAGACCTGGGTGCCAGGATCGAGGAAGTAGATCTTCCATATCTTCTTCAGGCAGCCCAGGCGAATTCCGTGATGGTGACCAGCGAGGCGGCTGCTGTGCACCAGGAGCGGGTCAAGGACCACCCAGAGGACTTTGGCACAGATGTTCTCAAGCGGCTTTTAACTGGAGCAGCGTATTCCTCCACGGCATATATCCTGGCGCGGCGCACGCAAACCCTGGCAAAGCGTCGCATGGAGGCTCTCTTTAAGCAGTTCGACTTGCTTATCCTTCCTTCTACACCGCTCCTGGCGCCTCCATTGCAGGCATTGGATGCAGTGGAACGCGCCCGCCAGCTTACCCGCTTTACGGCGCCATTCAACCTGACCGGTTTGCCTGCCATTTCTCTGCCTTGTGGATTTGTTCGGGATGGCAAGGCAGAATTACCCGTGGGGTTACAGATGGTAGCGCCTGCCTGGGGTGAAGTCCGTCTGCTGCGAGCTGCTTACGCATATGAGCAGGCTACTCCATGGCATTCGTATAAGCCTGACTTCTCTCATGCTTCGGATAGAACCTGAGTTTGTACTCAGAACATCATGAAATACGAAATCCCGCTGGATCGAGAAGGATTGATCGCCTCCATCCGCTATCAATATGGTTTGGAGGTGGCCAGGTTGGATTTTATCCCCCAAGGAGAAGTCGGTCAGCATTACCGGGCGACCTGTGCGGATCAACGCATCTTCTTCCTCACCCTGTTGGGCGATAACCGCCTGGCCCGCCTGGGAGCTTCTCGGCTGGATTTTTATCTCTCACTGACCAGCGAGCTGTATGAGCGGGGACTTTTTCGGCAGCTGGCTCCTCCTATTCGGACGCTGTCGGGGGATCTGAAGATAACGTTTGAAGGGCAACCGGTGATTCTATATCCGCATATCTCCGGTCACAACCTCATGGAAAGTCCCAGCCTTCCGGCTGATTTAACGAAAAAAACGGCAGAGCTGATCGCCAGCCTGCACGAAGTTTCCCCTCACCTCCAGCTTAAGATTCCCTATATGGAACAATTTACACTGCCCTTTGAGCAGGCTTTGTTGGAAGGCCTGGCAGCCCTGGAGAAGATTGGCAAACCGAATAAGCCGGGAAGACTGGCCCTGAGAAATCTGCTCTCCCCCAACCAGGAACTGATACGAAACCTGTTGGGCCGCTCGCATAAGCTGGCTGAGCAAGCCGCCTGCCTTCGACCTGACCTGGTCTTGTGTCATACCGATGCTAATCTCGCGAACCTGATCCTGGATGATGGGGGAGGGCTTTTCCTGGTCGATTGGGAGGGTGCCATGCTGGCACCTGCAGAACATGACCTGTTTATCTTTACCGGGGAGGGGTTTTCGGATTTCCTTTCCTATTACCGCCAGGCTCGTCCAATGGTTAAATTATCAGCAGTTTTATTTGCTTTTTACTTTTACAGGCGCAACCTGGAGGATTTGACTGATTGGATCATTCGCATCTTGTATGAGAATACGCTGGACGAGCAGGATCAGCATGATTTGGCGGGGGTCCAGCGAGATTGTGTGGATGGATGGTCCTACATTGAGGAAGGGATCGAAATTGTTAGAAGACAGCTAACGGAATCTGCCTGGAATCTATCCGGGAAATAACTCGAAGATTTTCAAGAAAGACTTTAGGGCTTCTCATTTTCTATTTCCGTCCCTCTCAGGTTCTATTAATCTTAACGTGTCAAAATGGACTTACTTTGTGAGCTTCACCCAAACCGGGTGGTTGGGTGTAGTTTTTTGTGTATAACCCTTGATGGAGGTAGATTATGGAAGGATCGAAAACGACAAAGACCAGCGGATCTACAGGACAGCCTGTTTCCCGAACTGGGGGTCGAGCGAAGTTTATCGTTGGCGGTGTGCTTATCCTGGTAGCAGTGATTTACCTGATTGTGTCTTCATCACAGGCGAACGCACAGTATTTCCTGACGGTCGATGAGCTGGTAGCGAACCAAAGTGAGAATATGGGGCGGGATCTGCGCATCTCTGGAGCTGTGATCGGCGATACCATCCAGTATGATCCCAATACCCTGAAGCTGACTTTCACGGTTGCCCATGTGCCGGGCGATAACAAGGAGATCGAGGCACAAGGCGGTCTGGCGGAGGTTCTCAGTGCGGCAGTGGCTGATCCCAACCGTTCTCGTTTGAACGTGGTGGTTGAGGGACAGCCCATGCCCGACTTGCTGCGCAACGAAGCTCAGGCAATTATGACCGGACGGGTGGGAGAGGATGGCGTCTTTCATGCCACGGAGCTGCTGTTGAAGTGCCCGACCAAGTATGAAGAAGCAGTTCCTGAGCAGGCTGACACAAGCACGGCGAAGCCTTAGAGGTGATTTTTATCCGGGAGCTTGACGATTTTGAGAGCCGCTCACAGTCAAGCCCCTCTGGAAATAATTTTTAGAGGAGAAGCTATGATTGCAAACTTCGGGTATGGTGCGCTGGTTATTGCCTTTCTCGTCTCGCTGTACGGGGTATTTGCTGCCATTTATGGCGCACAAAATAAAGCCCCTGCCTGGGTAGACAGCGCGCGCAACGCCATGCTGTTGACTTTTCCTCTGCTTACTTTGACTGCACTGAGTATCATTTTCTTACTGGTTAACAACCATTATGAGGTGCAATACGTTTCTTCTGTGACCAGCAACAGCATGCCGCTTTACTTGAAGGTGACTGCTCTATGGGGCGGACAGGCTGGTTCGCTGATCTTTTGGTCCTGGTTGATGGCGGCGTTTGCCTCCGCGGTGACTTTGCGGAAGTGGGAACGTGACCGGGAATTTTTACCCTGGGTGATTGTAGTTTCCCTGGTTACACTGGCATTTTTTATCTTACTCAGCCTGTTTGTCGAGAACCCCTTCGAACGCTTGTGGGTTTCCGCAAGCGGGCAGGTGATTCCGGCGATGTTACAACCTGCGGGCGCGACACTCTTCACCCCTCAGGATGGGCAGGGCTTGAACCCCCTCCTGCGCCACCCAGGCATGATCATCCACCCGCCCATGTTGTACCTGGGTTTTGTGTCTTTTGTGATCCCATATGCATTTGCCATAGCGGCTTTGATCACCGGGCGGACGGACGACCGCTGGATCCGGATTACCCGGCGCTGGACGCTGGTTGCCTGGCTGTTCCTGTCTCTGGGACTGATCCTGGGGATGCGCTGGGCGTATGACGTCTTGGGCTGGGGAGGTTACTGGGGCTGGGACCCGGTGGAGATTGCGGCTTTGATGCCCTGGCTGGTCGGCACGCCATTCCTGCATTCCGTAATGAGCCAGGAAAAACGCGGCCTGTTCAAACGCTGGAATATGGTTTTGATCATCTTGACTTATGACCTGGTGATTTTTGGGACCTTCTTGACGCGTTCTGGGGTGCTATCCTCTGTGCATGCCTTTGCTCAAAGTGCCATCGGCCCGCTCTTCTTTGGTTTTATTTTCCTAACCTTGGTTGCCTCCATGGCCCTGCTCTTCTATCGTTGGAACGACCTCAAATCTGAAAACGAAATGAGCTCTGTTTTCTCGCGTGAAGCTTTGTTTTTGATGAACAATTTTCTGTTCTTGGGTATCTTTGTGGTTTGTTTTTGGGGTGTGATTTTTCCGGTGATAACTGAGGCATTGGGAATCATTGGACAGAACGTATCTGCGCTGGCAAATTTTTTCACAGGGCAGAAGGTTACGGTGGGACCCCCGTATTATGAGCGCGCCACAGGGCCATTGTGGGCAGGTCTGCTGCTCTTAATGGGGATTGCACCCCTCTCTGCCTGGCGGCTTTCAACAGCCAGGACGCTGGGAAAGGCAGCCTGGAAGCCTTTCATCGCCTCACTGGTGATCTTAGGGATTGTTTTGGTGCTTGGCGTCCGGCAGTGGACAGCCCTGCTGGGGTATTGGCTGTGTGCATTCGTGGTTTCAGTTACGCTATACGAATTCTGGCGCGGGGCAATGGCTCGCCATCGAAAAATGGGGGAGAGCTTGCCGCTGGCATTGTGGAGGCTGTCTGGAAGGAACCGGCGCCGCTATGGTGGGTATACCATCCACCTGGGCGTGGTGTTGATGGCAATTGGGATCATCGGCATCGAAATTTTCCAGACCGAGACCCAAGGTTCGATCCCGGTAGGAGGCCAGCTTTCTTTAGGACAGTATACCCTCAAGTATGATTCCCTTAGCAATTGGGACTCGGCCGATGGACGGAATATCTCGCGAGCTGTGGTTAGCGTGTATAAAGATGGGAACTACCTAGGCGAGCTGCATCCACGCCGGGATTATTATTATGAATCGCAGCAGCAGATGACCATACCGGGCATGCGCAGCACAATGGAAGATGATCTTTACGTGCTGCTGGTGGATTGGCAGCCGATTTCTACCCAAGCCGCGACCTTTAAGATTTACCATAACCCGCTGGTGAACTGGTTGTGGTTGGGTGGGATTGTCTTCATCCTTGGAACACTGATTGCAGCCTGGCCAGACAAGGATCCTGAGCCAGCGCAAGTGGTGGAACGCTCGAAGCGGTTGGCACAGGCGGGGTCTTAAGCTGATGCAGACGGATAAGGTAGCGCGTGTGAAACCGTTGATTTTAAGCCTGATTTGGCTGGGGATCATCCTGTTTGTGTTCTTCTTTATGGTCAGCATTGTGCTGGCCCAGGAGCCAACGCCGGGTGAACTATCTGCAATTACGGATGACCAGGTGAACGCAATCGCCAAGCAATTATACTGCCCGGTGTGCGAGAATATTCCCCTGGATGTCTGCCCCACCCAGGCCTGCGCCCAGTGGCGCGAGCTGATCCGTGAGAAGCTGGCTGCAGGGTGGAGTGAAAAACAGATCAAGAATTATTTTGTAGAACAATATGGGGAGCGCGTGCTGGGGACACCTCCCGTCAAGGGGATCAATTGGTTGGTATATGTGATCCCACCGCTGGCGATCCTGGCAGGAGGGTTTATCCTGTACAAGGCCTTACGCACCTGGAAACCGGTTGAATCCCAGGGTGCACCGTCTGCCTCGCCCGACAGGATGGTTGAAACGAACCAGACCGATGGGCAACCATCCGAGGCATATGTCAAACGCCTCGAAGACGAGCTTCGAAAAAGGGAATCTGCATGACAGAGAATCATTCTGAAACCACAGCACAAGAACCATCTTTAAAAAAACGGACTTCTTGGGGTCGTATCCTGGCTTGGGTGGGTTTATTCCTGCTTTTGGGTGTGGTAGCGATCTCTTTGGCGCGCAGCCAGCAAGGCCCGGTAGCCATCGGTAAACCCGCACCAGATTTTACGCTGACAACCTTCGATGGAGAAACGATCAAGCTGTCTGATCTGAAAGGCAAGGTCGTCGTGGTGAACTTCTGGGCTTCCTGGTGTAAGCCTTGCGAACAAGAAGCGGCTGACCTGGAAGCCGCCTGGCGTTATTACCAGCCGGGCGAAGAGGTGGATTTCATCGGGATCGCCTGGACGGATACCGAATCGGCTTCGAAAGCCTACATGGATAAGTTTGATATCACCTATCCCAATGGCCCTGACCTGGGGACGCGCATCTCGCAGGCTTACCGGACGACCGGGGTGCCAGAGACTTATATCCTTTCCCGGGATGGTGTGCTAATGTATAAGAAATTTAGCCCATTCGCATCGCTGGCGGAGATCAAGGCCGCGATCGACCCTTTGCTCGGACCATGATCCTGGCCGCTAACCCTTACCCCCGAAAATAGAACTGGATAATCTATGGATATTGGCTCATTATTTCTCATACTTGCTCTACTCGTCCTGGTCGGCTTTTTTGTCAGCCGGCCTTTCTTTGAAAGTAAGGCGACTGCAGTTACAAAGGAAGAGCATGATCTCTCGGCACTGCTGGCTGAAAAAGAGCGCACCATCACAGCTTTGCAAGAGCTAGAGTCAGACTTTGGATTAGGGAAAATCCCTGAAGAGGAGTACCCGGTGCAACGCAAGCTGCTGCTGCAGCATGGGGCGGAGGTGTTGGAGCGCCTAGATGCCCTCCAGGGACAGACCCTCAGCAAAGAGGCAGAGAAACACCTGGATGCAGCGGTGGCTGTCCGGCGAATATCAGGGACGGAGGCCGCGGCAGGAGGAGGAAATGGGAATGGCGTCCACCCCGATGATCCAGTGGAAGCTTTAATCGCTTCGCGGCGGCGGAACAGGCAGGGAAAGGCAGCTGGCTTTTGCCATAAATGCGGCAGACCGCTCCAGAAATCTGACAGGTTCTGCCCAAAATGCGGGACAGCAATTGAAACCGAGCACCAGGAAAATCATGTCGGCTGATAAAGAAATCTGTTGGGTGTGTAAAAAAAATTGAAAAAAGAGAAGAAGATGATCTTATTGCCCCGTAATAAAGGATTTTTGAAATTTACTTTATCCGTAACTGCACTTCTGCTGCTTTCGGCTTGTACATTCTCCTTGGCTGAAGATGTCACGCCGCCTCTGGGAGCACAGACGCCGGTTCTTAAGGAGCAGCCGACCGAGATGATCGGGCCCTTCTTCCCGGTGGTGGCGCCTAACCCGAGCGATGGTGCCTCGCTGTATGCGGAAAAGTGCGCGCCGTGTCACGGCGAGGCGGGGATGGGAAATGGGCCGCGCGCCGCACAGCTTTCAGTGCCTGTGGCTGCCATCGGCGACCCGGCTTTAGCCCGCCAAAAGACCCCCTCTGAATGGTTTCAGATTGTTACCCAGGGCAACCTGGAGCGCTTCATGCCGCCTTTCGCCAGCCTGAGCGAACCACAGCGTTGGGATGTGGTGGCATACGTATACACTCTGAGCATGGGGGAGGATGTCCTCACAACCGGGGAGGCACTTTACCAGGAAAACTGTTCCCGCTGCCACGGTGTGAGTGGGCAGGGAAATGGCCCCGATGCAGGCAGCCTGTCAACACAGGTGGGTGATTTTACTGATCAAGCCAGGATGTCTGAGAAAACCACCGCGGCATTGTTTGAGACGATCAGCAAAGGCTCTGGATCCGATATGCCTGCCTTTGAAAGTGCGGGAGAGGGGCACAACCAGCTCAGCGAAGAGCAGCGCTGGAGCCTGGCTGCTTACCTGCGGACCCTTTCTTTTGCGAATTCAGCGGGCTCCAATGTGGAAGTAAACGCAGCCAACGAATTAACCTCTACCCCGCTGGCAGAAACGATTGTTGAGAGCGCGCAGATCACTTCAACACTTACCACTACACCTTCACTCAATGGAGCCGTGACGGTAAGTTTGATCAATGGCTCAGGTGGAGATGTTCCGGCGGATTTACCGGTGACATTGTATGGTTTTGATGCGATGCAGCTCGTTTATACCGATACGCTCTCCAGCCAACCGAACGGAGTGCTGGTTTTCACTGAGGTCCCCAAACCGGCTGGCCGGGCTTTCCTGGCGGGCGTCGATTATCAGAACGTGACAGTTGGATCTGATGTAGCCGTCGTTGAGGACGCCACGACCCCGCTCACCCTGACCATCACCATTTTTGAAACCACGACCGACCAATCGGACCTGGTGGTGGACCGGATGCACGTTTTCTTCGACTTTTCTGCCCCTGAGCAGGTGCAAGTTGTCGAAGTATTTGTCGTCTCAAACCCCACCAACAAGGCAGTCGTGTCAGCCGAAGAGGGAGGGCCGGTGCTTTCCTTCCCCTTACCCGCAGGAGCGACAGACCTGCAGTTCCAGGACGGCAGCCTGGGAGACCGCTACCTGGAAACTCCAGATGGTTTCACTGATACCCTGTCTGTGCGCCCGGGAACGGGTGATTACCAAATTATTTTTGCATATAACCTGCCTTATAATCGAAAATTGGAACTGAGCCTGCCAATGAGTTTGCCAGTCGATTCGGCAGTGGTGATGCTGCCTGAAGTAGGCGTGAAAGTAAAAAGCGCCCAGCTCCAGGCAGGCGGGGAGAAAGATGTTCAAGGGACGACATATTTGATGTATTCAGGAGGGGGTTAAGCGCTGATAACCCGCTGGTGATGGAGCTTTCTGGCCGGGCGAGGGGAAACAGCTCGAACCTGCTGACAGGCGCAGAGAACCGCACCAGCCTGCTCATCGGATTGGGTGCTTTTGGGGTGGCCTTGATCGTGGTAGGTGTTTGGCTGTTCCGGAAAAACCATTCAGCTGACGAAGATGAGGAAGATGAGGATGATGAAGATGGCGACCCTGAGGCGGACTCTGATGACCTCCCAGATGACCCGGATGCCCTGATGGATGCGATTATTGCCCTCGATGACTTGTATAAGGCTGGTGAGCTGCCTGAGGAGGCCTACCAACAGCGCAGGGCAGAATTAAAAGAAAAATTAAACCGGGTGGTTGGAAAAGCGACATGATCCAGGTCCGCAAGCTTGTCAAACGCTTTGGTTTGAAAACCGTGCTCAACAACCTGAATTTTCAGGTGGCGGAGGGGGAATTTGTGGCTTTGTTAGGACCGAACGGCGCCGGGAAAACCACTTTCTTGCGCATCCTGGCATCGCTATCACGACCCAGCTTTGGCGATCTGCACGTGGCGGGCTACCGCCTTCCCGACCAGGCTGCGGCGGTGCGGAGACGATTGGGAGTGGTTTCACACTTACCGCTGTTGTACGGAGACCTGACCGCGGAGGAGAACTTGAGCTTTTATGCCCGGATGTACGGCATCACTTCGCCGGGGAAACGCATCCAGGAAGTACTCGAACTGGTGGGCCTGGCCGCGCGGCGGCGCGACCTGGTGCGCACCTTTTCACGTGGTATGCAGCAGCGTTTAGCCATCGGGCGGGCGGTGCTGCACGACCCGGATGTGATGCTTTTCGATGAACCGCATACCGGTCTTGACCAGGATGCCTGCAACATGCTGGATAATGTCCTGCGCGAGGTGGCGGCAGCGGCCGGACGGTGGTGATGACCTCGCATGACCTGGCGCGCGTGGCAGGCCTGGCCAGCCGTTTCGATGTGCTCTCGCGCGGTAAAGTTGCCGCCTCGATCCACAGCAGTGAGCTCCAGCCTGACCAGCTCCTGGCATTCTACCGGCAAGCCCTGGAAAATTAAGATGGATCAACCGGTTCCTAATTCAGGAAACAAAGAAACTCCCTTTTTGGGGGTGCGAAACTTTACCAGCGCAGTGGGGGCTGTGGTATGGAAAGATCTTGCAGCGGAGCTGCGCAGCCGGGAGCTGATCTCGGCTATGCTGGTTTTTGCGCTGTTGGTTATCTTGATATTCAACTTTGCGTTAGAGCTGGATGCAAAGACACGCGGCACGGTTACGGCGGGTGTGCTGTGGGTAACCTTTGCTTTTGCAGGTACGCTGGGCTTGAACCGCTCGATGGCATTGGAAAAAGACCGCGGCTGCCTGGATGGGCTATTGCTGACGCCGGTGGACCGCAGCGCTATCTATTTTGGCAAGGCCATCGGCAACCTGTTCTTTATGCTGCTGGTGGAAGCCGTGGTGCTGCCGGTTTACAGCGTGTTGTATTCCACGAACCTGTTCATACCTGGTTTGCTGCTGGTGATCTTATTAGGCTCCATCGGCTACGTGGCGGTGGGCACCTTGCTGTCTGCCATGGCGGTGCAGACGCGCACCAGGGATATCTTGCTCCCGATCCTGCTTTTCCCATTGGTGATACCCGTCTTGATCGCGGCGGTGAAGGGCAGTAGCGCATTTCTGGAGGGGCAGGCGATGGCCGATATCTGGCCCTGGCTGAACCTGTTGATCGTCTACGATATCATTTTTACCGCCGCAGCATTTATGGTATTTGACTATGTGGTGGAAGAGTAGCATTTCTTGAGGAGTCAATATATGGAAACAAAACCGCGTTTACTGAAGATACTGGATGGAATCACACTGGCCTTCTTCCTGGTTTCCTTGTGGTCGGTGTTTTTCTATGCCCCGCTGGAAAAGGTCATGGGTATGGTCCAGAAAGTATTTTATTACCATGTCGCCACGGCCTGGGTGGGGATGCTGGGCTTTGGGGTCGCCATGGTGGCTGGGATCGCCTACCTGCGCACGGGGAACCGCAAGTGGGATATCGTTGGGCTGGCAGCAGTCGAGATCAGCCTGGTGTTCTTCTTCATCGCCATCGTCACTGGCTCGATCTGGGCGCGGCCGATCTGGAACGCCTGGTGGACCTGGGATCCGCGCCTGACCACGGCGACGATCGTCGAGCTGGTCTATGCGGCTTACCTGCTTTTACGCCAGGGGATCGAAGATCCGGACCGCAGGGCGCGTTTTGGGGCGGTTTACGCCATCCTGGGTTTCATCAGCGTTCCGCTGACTTTCCTGTCTATCCGCATCTTCCGCACCATCCACCCGGTGGTGATCGGTGATAGCGACCCCACCGCTTCAGGAAGTTTTGATATGACGGCCAAGATGCTGCAAACCTTTCTGTTTGGCTTGTTCACATTTTCAGTTATTTTTATCACTTTGCTCTGGCACCGCATCCGGTTGGGGAAGCTGGCAGATCAAGTCGAACAGCTCAGGCTGAGGGCATTGGAATAAACGAGGAGACCATGATGTTATTCGCAGAAGGAACTGCCAACACCATTAATTATTTTATCGCCGGTTATGCGGTGTTCTTTACCGTCATGGCCCTTTATTTAGCCAGCCTGTTCATCCGCTACCGCAATCTAAAGCAGGATCTGCAAGTGCTGCAGGAGATGGAGCAGAGCGATGAGCCCGAAATCTTGATGGCGGAGTTCAATCATCCAGGCGCAAGCTGGTTGAGTCTGCCTGCGGCAGCCTGATCGAATTGACCGACCAGACCCCCTGGGTGATGTATCGGGACGAGGTGGTGTATTTTTGCCAGCCTTCGTGCAAGGTGCTGTACGAGCAAGATCCCAAGAATTCTTGCCTGGCGGCGAGGATTTTAGCGGGGCGGTAGGACAATTTTGTTAATTTACAGAGCGCTGGAGGTCGAAATCTCCGGCGCTTTTTTTAAAGCAGGATTTAGAAGTACTGCTAGAGATGGAGCTGCAAGGGAAGACCTGAGGGGGCAGTCAGTGAGATTGATCGTTTCCCCATGGTGGAGAAAAATCTTAGGGAGAAATTGCCATTCATTTAGTAATTTTTTATTGCTGGCATTGTGGTTTGAGATTTACCCCCGATCGGATAGAGTTTCCAAAATCGCGTAAGCGGCAGGTAATATACGCCGCTTACGCCTTGTTTACGTGCCGCTTACGTGACCGCTTACGTGACCGCTTACGTTGGTTTATCAGGAAGCCCGTAGAGGTGCCTTTTCTGAGAGAAAGGATGTATGGGTCATGATTTTTAAATCCTCCCTGAAAAGGCTCAAAAGCGGACTGAGCAGCTGGAGGATGATTTTCCCCAAGGATTATATTCAGAGGATTGTTCAGGCATGACCCTCGTGCAGCGCTCAACTACAACTCTCGAGGCTGTCAAAATCCGGCTACGGCTACAGCAACAGCAGGTTAAGGCAATATCCCCTTAGGGTCAGCCTTAATCTGCTGAGATTGATAGTCCGAAGGACGTACATGTTTTGAACATCTGGAGACTCTGCTGAATCACAGGGTTGAATTTCCCGGCTCACTTTTTTGACGGCGTTGGTGAGTTGATGACCATTTTCAGCCATTTCTCCACCCCATCTCCAGCAGGTTTCTCGATTAAAGCTCAACCATAGGGGGGCTTGCCTTAACCCGCTGAACGTTCTTCCCGGAGAGGCAGCCTCCTCCTCAAAGTATCGTCTATAATAATGTTTGCGCGAAAAAAATTGCATAGCTAAAGTTTTTATATGAAAAAATCCCAATTCCTTTCTACTTCATCCAGTATTCTCCTCAGCCTCTATACAATCATTGTCGTTTATGTTGTCCTGAGTTTCTTCTTCGGAATCGAATATCGACCCTTTTTAACACCCTTATCTACCCTGATGGCTTTTATCTTTGCCATCGATCACAGCTCGACGCGCCTGGGGTGGAGGAGAGCCCTCTTGCTCTTGGGCTTGACCTTTGCTGTCAGCCTGTTCTTCGAGAGCGTGGGTGTTGCCACCGGCCTGGTCTACGGTCCATATCACTACACCGATAAGCTGGGTTATCAGTTCCTGGGATTGGTGCCGCTGCTTGATCCCCATCGCCTGGTTTATGATGAGCTACCCCTCGTTCATCATCGCCAGGCGGTTGATCCCTGGCGGGAAGAATATCTGGGCCTGGCGGCTGTCAGTGGCCGCAGTGGGGGCGGTGATCATGACCGCCTGGGACCTGGCGATGGACCCCATGATGGTAGCAGGCGGGCATTGGGTGTGGGAAGTGGAGGGAGCTTACTTTGGCATCCCCTTGCAGAACTACTGGGGCTGGTGGCTGACGATCTTCGTGACGTTCATCCTGTTTTTGAGCCTGGGGCGAGTCACGCCCGAAAAGTTGGCGACCTCGGAACCGCGCTTCGAGCGCCAGGCGGTGATCTTGTATGCGATTGCGGGCTTGAGCACGGTGATCGTGTGCTTGCAGATTGACCTGGGAGGACCGGCCCTGGCGGGCTTGTTCGCCATGCTGCCGTGGGCGGTGCTGGGGTGGCAGAGAGGTTGAAATTTTACCCATTTGTGGGCAACCGAGTACGCAGATTGATCGGAGTGTAAGCGAGAAGTGGTTATAATTCAAGCATATGCCCTTCTCTCGTGTGGCCCCTTATTTGATTGCTTATTTACTTGGCGTCGCGACGCCTGTTTTGATTGCCGCCCTTTTTTTCAGGGGCCAGGATAATGAAAGCGATAACAGCTGTTTTCTTGTTTGGGTGTTGGCGCTCCTATTTGTGGCGATCGTCGCCATTGTTTATTTTTGGGCTGCGGCGGGAGTTTGAGCTCACCTAAGTAGGGAGGCTAGATGCATTACGGCAGGTCATCCGGCAGGATGGCTCCATAGCTGGTATCAGTATAGACGAGGATTTCTTCAACAGATTCTTCTGGGGTTGTGGTCGACCTGGCAGTCACCGTCCAGTTATTGCCCACCAGGCAGCCGTCATACCAGATGCCGCCGCCCGAGTCGCCCGGCTGGATGGGCTGACCATCGAGACTGCGCAGCTTGTAAACGGGTTCGTTATTATAGATGGCGACCTCTTCAACGACAGCCTGCTTAATCGCGGCGATTTCTCGGGAAGGGTTCTCTCGATAGACGATATCAACGGTCTGGCCGGCAGCTACCTGGGGAATTTCCTGCACGCTGACCGGGACTAGTTGTTCGATCAATTCCTGGGGAGGGCGGAGGATCAGCGTGCCTGCATCGGCATAGACGATTGACTCTACAAAGCGCTGCTGGATGATGACTTTGATCAGGTGATTATCGGCATCGTAGAACTTGACAATGGTGGCGGCCTGCAAGGTGCGCCAGTGGTTGTGGGTGACCAGGAGAATCTCGCCCTGGTATTGAATTAAAGTACCGACGCCATAAGCCAGGAAAGTGCTGCCCTCGGTAGATTGATCTGGGTTGGGAGTTTGCACGGTGATCAATACCGTGGCATGGCGGATGGTATCCAGATCATCAATCTTTACGCTGGAGGAATTTTGGCTGCACGCCGAGCAAGCTGTGCTGCTCAGAAGTACGACTGTGAGGGTGATGATCAGGGTCTTTTGCATGGCTGTCTTTCCTTTCTTGCACCGGTCTGCCTGGAACATGGTTCTGTTTACAGGTTAGCAAGCGAGCGTGGAAGGAAAGGCTCAGCCGCGTGGAAAAAACGTGGAAGATGGTGGACAATCGAAAATTAGGTGCTACAATGATTAAGATGCGATCAAATGGATCTCATCTTTCCTTTCTGCGGTTGGCGGGAGCAGCAGGAGGCATAAATGGCTCGTCTGAAGTTATCTTTATTGGGGGCTTTTGAAGCTTCCCTGGATGGAAAACCCCTTTCTGGCATCAAAACCGACAAAGGACGTGCCTTGCTAATCTACCTGGCGGTGGAGCGCGGGCGTGCTCACCGCCGGCAGGCATTAGCTGGGCTGCTGTGGCCTGATTACCCCGAAAGCGCAGCACGTGAGAACTTGCGGCACGCCCTGTCCAACCTGCGCCAGGTTTTAGGGGAAGAGCAGAATAAAGTGCCGTTCTTGCTCGTGGAAGGGGAGACCCTCCAGCTCAACCCGGAGAGCGACTGCTGGTTGGATGTGGCGGAGTTTGAAAGGTTGGCTGCAGGCACTGCTATCGCAGACCTGGAATCGGCGATTGCTCTCTACCGGGGCGGCTTCCTGGAGGGCTTCACGCTCAAGGACAGCCCTGATTTTGATAGCTGGACTGCTATCCTAAGGGAGCACTATCTGCAAACAGTCTCGAAGGTTTTGGGAAAGGTCGGCGAGCAGGCTGCCCAGAATGAGGCCTACGAAAAAGCGATTGCCTACGCCCGCCGGCGGTTGGCGCTGGAGCCCTGGCAGGAGGAAGCGCACCGCCAGATCATGCGCTTCCTGGCCTTGAACGGGCAGCGCGCCGCGGCGCTGGCGCAGTACGAGGCGTGCTGTAAGATCTTGAAAGATGAGCTGGGGGTTGAGCCGTCGGTTGAAACGCTTCGTTTGCAGGCAAGCATCCGCGATGGGGAGATTTCCGGAACGAAACAAGCGAAGATCCGGAAGGACAACTTACCGGCGCAGGTGACCAGCTTCATCGGACGTGAGAAAGAGATCGAACAGGTTAAAAACCTACTCAGGGCGTCCCGTCTGGTGACCCTCACCGGTTCGGGCGGCACTGGTAAGACACGCCTTTCGCTGCATGTTGCCGCGGTGCTGGTGGCGCAATTCCCGGATGGCGTCTGGTTGGTGGAGTTGGCGGCTGTCTCCGATCCGCAATTGGTCATTCAGACGGTGGGTAGAGCGCTAGGCATGCGCCTGGAAGCGGGCACGCAGGCCTTGACGATGCTGGAGGATTACCTGGAGACAAAGCACCTGCTGCTGATCCTGGACAACTGCGAGCACCTGATCGAGGCCTGCGCCCGGTTGGCAGATGCATTGCTGAAAGCCTGCCCGCACCTGCACATCCTGGCCTCCAGCCGGGAGGCGCTGGGGATCGCAGGAGAAATCCCTTATCGTGTCCCACCGTTGAGCTTGCCAGGTGTCCATGACTTGCCACCGGTGCAGGAATTGGAGAAGTATGAAGCCGTCCGGTTGTTTGTTGAGCGTGCTGATACAGCCTCACCGGATTTTCACCTTACGCCAGAGAATGCCTCCGCCGTGGCGCAGATCTGCCAGCAGCTGGATGGCATCCCCCTGGCGATTGAACTGGCAGCAGCGCGGGTGAAGGTGCTGCGCGTAGAGGAGATCGCCCTCAGGCTGGACGACCGCTTGCGCCTGCTCACGGGTGGCAGCCGGGCGGCCTTGCCGCGCTACCAGACCCTGCGGGCTTCGATCGATTGGAGTTATGATTTGCTCTCATTGGCTGAAAGGAGCTTGCTGCAGCGCCTATCGGTCTTTGCCGGCGGGTGGGTGCTGGAGGCGGCGGAGTATGTGGGCTGCGGGGAAGGGATTGAGACCTGTGATGTGCTGGATTTGCTCAGTCAGTTGGTGAACAAGTCACTGGTGGTGGTTGAGGCAGAGGCAGGTTTTGAGACGCGCTACCGCATGCTGGAGACCATCCGCCAGTATGCGCATGAGAAGCTGGTTGAGTTGGGCGAGGGCGAGGTCGTTCGCGACCGGCACCTGGAGTATTATGTCGTTCTGGCGGAGAGGTTCGAGGGGAGGATCCGTGGGCCGGAAATGATGGCTATCATGGAACGCCTGGAAGCCGAGATGGATAACTTTCGGCTGGCTTTCGAAAGGTGCGTAATTTTACCTGGATCATCAAGCCAGAAAGAGATCGCAAGTTGGTTGACCGAACAAGGCTTGCGCTTGGGGGCCGCGCTGCACTGGTTCTGGCATATCCAGAGGCACTTGGATGAGGGATTGCATTGGTTAAAACAACTTTTGGACAATGACGCAGCGTTGAGGAACACGCCTGGCGGCCTGGGAGAGATAATCGAGCCAAAGAAGATCATGATACGGGCTAAAGCGCTGTATGTTGTATGTTTTTTTGCGGATGATTACCGTGTTATGGAACGGTTGTGGGAAAGCCGGGAGTTGTATGCCAGGCTGGGTGAGCAGGGAAAGCTGGGATATGCCTGCGTAGGGGTTCAATTGGGTGAAAGGTTCCGTGATGATCATGGGGATTATTTACAGGCCGAAAAATACTTTTTAGAAAGCCTGGCAATTTTCCGTGAGGTGGGAGAAAAGTTTAGGGCGAGTGAAGCGATTTCGGGACTGGCAACGAATGCTTTTCATCAAGGAGCGATGGAACGCGCAACAGCGTATTATGAAGAAAGCCTCGCTTTATACCGGGAGATTGGCGATCAGGAAGGAGTTGCTTATATTCTTTACTGCTTGGGAGACGTGATGAGTTATGGTTTGTCGGCATCCGATCCACTCCTCGATGAGCAGGTGCGGGCTTTGTATGAAGAATCAAGGGAGATCTTGCGCAGACTTTAAGAGTCGTGGAATAAATTTTCCCCTTAATGCTTTAGGTAGTTTGTACTGGAGGCAAGGCAAGTATGCAGAGGCAGCGGATTGTTTCAATGAGGCGCTGGACGCTGCACAGAAACATGCAGACTCGGGAGCTAAAATTGATTTTCTTGCCTGGCTAGGTGATCTAGCCTTATCGCAAGGCGAATACGCAACGGCGGCTAAGTTCTTTGACCAAAGAGCTGCCCTCAACCAAAAGCAAGGCACGAATGTACATAGCCCCTATACTCAGTTCTATCTTGGAATCATGGCACAGTTAACCGGAAAACTTGACCGGGCATCCCAGATATATACAGATGCGTTGGAATCTGCCCGAGAAAATGGGATACTTGATCTTGAGGTAATGGCACTTCTCTATATTGGTAAAGTTTACCTGGAGCAGGGAGAATGTGTTTCCGCAAAGAATTACATGCAAAAAGCTCTCGAGAAAAGACACGGGAAACAACCCTATTTTATCTGGGGAAATATTGAAGCTATTGCCCTCCTTGCCGCATGTCCGCAAGCAAGAGCCCCACGACCCAAGCTCGAACGCGCCGCCTGGCTGTTGGGAACAACGGAGGCCTGGCATGTGAAGTGGCAGCATACCCGCACGCCAAGAGAGCGAAGAGAGCGGGAAAGCACCATCGCTCATGTCCGGCAAGCGTTAGGTGAGCCAGCCTTTACGAAAGCCTGGGAAGAGGGCAAAGCCATGACCCTAGAGCAGGCGATTGCTTACGCAAGGGAAGAGGGCAATGGTTAATACTCAAGAGGGCCTATCAAAAAGATCGGCGTATTATGGTAACATTTACAACTGATGGAGTCAAAATCTGTGCTTCCCCCTGATCTGGAGTGGTTATTCCCTGAATATGATTTCGCTGAAATGGGATTAGACAGCCATCAAGGCGTGATCATCGAGCGTGTGTTGGAGAAAGGCAGTTGGGAGCAAGTGCACTGGCTTTTCAAAGCTTATGGTGAGGAAAAGGTTGCTGGTTGGGTGCGCAAACATGGCTACAGGATGTTGTCAAAACGGTCCTTTGCTTTGTGGAAATTGGCGCTTGGTGTTAATGAAATAGAAGTCCCTGAGTGGGTAATTGTGGCGAAGATGGAAGATCCGTGGTAGATTGATGTGGGGGTCTTTTGGTAGCATGGTCGTATAAGCTGACTAAGTATATGGGCGGGATTGATACCTGAGTTATCAGTTTAGTTTCCCCAGTCAATTTCTTGTCAGAGAAATGTCAAGCCCGTAGACCCTTTCCGTGCTATTTTATAGGCAGATGATTCACCCACTGCGTTGACCGCGGTGGCTCGCTGGGAGGGAACGCCTATGAAATCCCGCTTTCTTGTTATTTTTGCCTTCTTGCTGACCGCCCTGCTGCTGACGGCTTGCCCGCCGACAACGCCGCGCAATCAGGCCCCATACGTGGGTCAGGTCACCCAAATTTTGGAAGATGATCTCGCCACGCCTGCTCATGATCTCAGCCTGGCATCCAGCCAGGCGATTGACTATTCCATGTACCCGCCCGGCACGGTCTTCTTCACCAACGAGGATGGGTCGCTGGCCAACACTCGCATCGTGCCGGAGCTTTCGCAGCCCGAATGGGATGCGCAGAATTTTCCGAAGGGCTTCAGCACCACGCTGATTGCCGGTCACTGGAAGAAGTTTCACTTGGGCCTGCCTCGCTTGCGCAGGGTTACCTGGTGGACGTGACACCTCAGGCAGCCTCCACCGAGGGGGCTGAGGTTGTTACGATGGTCATGCCGGAATACGACGGCGAACGCTGGGTGGATGTGCTCTGGCTGTTCCAGCCTAAAGAAGCTGCTCCGCTGCCGGTTTACGTCAAGGTGTATACCACCGCGGGCTGGCCTATCGTTTATCACGAAAGGCTGAGCCTGGAGCCGGGCGTGTGGCAGGGGATGATCTTCGGCAAAGCGAGCGACCCGGGCGGCTATGTGGTGGAGGTCAGCCCGCAGAACGCCGGAGCGCCCGGCGACACGCTGCAGCGCACCATGATCAACCCGGAGTTCCCCGGCGGCTGGCAGGATGTGCTGCGCCTCCAAACCCTGCCGAATCAGAGGCGCATGCAGGCGGATGTGGCCATCTACCGGTCGCCGCTGAGCTTTCTCAAGACGGAGGCAACGCTCCATATGCAGCCGGGCGAGTGGGCCACGGGGATTTTGGGGCTTTCGGAAGACCAGGCTGCCTATACCTATGAAAGTGTTTCCGTTAAGCGCATCCGATAACCAGGTCGAGTCCTACGGTGTGGAGCCGGTATTCATGGATGGTGCCTGGCGGGATGTGTTCCGCGTTAAGATCCCTGGCGGACAGGCCGCCGATGGATGTGAATGTGCGTGTTTATGCGGTCGCTCCAAACAGCCGGCCAGACCAGATGGAACAGATGCCCTCGACGACTCCTGACCGGTTTGCCACCGAGTGGGCGGCTTATATCTTTAACACCCCCACTGCGACCAAACCCGCTGCCACGGCTACGCAAACCTTCTCCGTTCCCAGCCTGGCGGGCTGCCCTGGAGCGCTGCCATCTCGCCTGCAGGTTGGTCAATCTGGCATGGTCAGCCTTGAACCGCCGGTTGCCAACCGGGTGCGAAGTGAGCCAGATCGAGAGGCCGAGGTGCTCGGCCAGATGATGCCGGGTGAGAAGTTCACCGTCCTGGATGGCACCGCGCTGCGCGGATGGCTGGACCTGGTGGCGGGTGCGCTCGCGCGCGCAGGAACTGGAAGGTTGGACTTCGGAAGGCGATGCGAAGACCTATTGGCTGCAGCCAGCCATGACCCCCACGCCGACCTCTACCCCCACTCAAGGGGCAAACGGCGGAGGGCTGCATTGCACCTCCCGCGGGTCTCGTTAGCTGGTGGCCTGGGGATGGAAATGCGGATGATGTTCGGTGTGAATGAAGGCACGCTGGTAGATGGAGTGACCTTTGCGACCGGGATGGTTGGGCAGGCTTTCAGCTTCGATGGGAAGAACTAGGTGAGAGCCCCCACTAGCAAGCCTGCCAACCGGCAATAGCGACCGGACGCTGGCTCTGTGGGTGAAGGCGGATGCCTTTTTTGAAGGCGAGGCCATCTTCGTCGGATACGGGAAATTCCTGAAGACCTACGAACAAGCTTATGACTGGGGGTAGCCGGCAGCACGCTGTTCTTCTCCCAGTGGGGAGAGGCGCTCTTTGGACCGGCATTACAGACTGGCCGGTGGTATCACGTGGCAGTGACGAATACCGGGCAGGAAGGTTAAGCTTTATCTCGATGGCAAACTGGTTGCCAGCGGTGATTGAACGATGGACGTGCCGCCGGTACAAGATTATTTATGGGCAGCCTGCCTGATGAGCCTGCCAAACGGCTCGACGGCCTGGTGGACGAAGTGGGAGTTTACAACCGCGCCTTGTCTGCTGCAGAGATCCAAGCCATCTACCAGGCCGGCAGTAAGGGTCAATGCAAGCCGGAGCCGACGGCGACCCATACGCCTTCTCCAACTCCGACCAAACCCATTATCTTACCTTCCATCACACCTACTCCTGGAAAACCGCCGGTCACCAAGACTCCCTCTGCCACCTCGACGCCGGTGATCACGGGAGCAGGGTCGCTCTAGCCCGCGAGCCGGCCAGCCTTAAGCTGCACCTGATCGGCAACGCCTGGAGCGGCATCTTCCTGGGAGAGACGAATTACCCGTGGGGCTACCTGGTGGATGTGACCCCCCTGGAACCGTCGGTGGACGGCGCGCATATCGAAACTTATATCCGGACCTGGTTCGATGGCACGCAGTGGGTGGATTATCTCTTTGTGGGTTTGCCTCATCCAGATATTTCTCTGGATGTAAGGTGGATATCTACATTACCCAGGATTGGCTCGTGGCTAACCAGGGAGAGATGTCTCTACCGGCGGCAAAATGGTATCAGTTTTACTTGGGTGAAGCAGCTCAGAATGCTGCTTATGTCCTGGATGTCAATCCTTTACAGCCTTCGGGAAATGCTGCCGGGATCATCCCTTCTGCAGTGCTGCCTGAATATTCAGACGGAGTCTGGTGGGACATGGAGCGGTTGGGGCTGTATGTTGGACCAGAGCCGGTTGAGGCGCAGGTAACTGCTTATCAGGGCGCCATCCTTACCTGTGACTACCTTCGATATGCACCTCGAGCCCGGGGTCTGGCACGGCGTGGGCTTGGGATCTGCCTCGCAGGAGCAGGCTTACCTGGTGGAAGTGGATCCGCTCAGCCCAGGGCAGGAAGGATTCCGCCTGGAAAAAGTGACTGTGCAGCCAGAGTTCGATGGCACTGCCTGGAATGATGTCTTGCGGGTAATGATCCCACAGGACCAGCCCGCCATGGATGTGAGGGTGAAGGTTTATATCTTAAAACCTTAGTTTATCAGGGCCAATCTGCTGTATAATGGTTGGCCTATGTCGAATTCACCACCTCCCATCACCCCTAGCTCAGGGGAATACATGCGCTTCCTGCGAAAATATCTGCAGCCGCGGCTGCACCTGGTCTTATTCTTGGGTGTGGTGCTTTTCATTAATATTGGCTTGCAGATTGTGAATCCCCAGATCTTGCGCATTTTTATCGACACGGCCCAGGCCGGCGGTGATGCGAATGCGCTTACCCGGCTGGCGCTGACGTTCATCGGCATCGCTGTTTCCAGCAGCTGCTGGGCGTGCTGGTCGTCTATATCACCGAGAACCTGGGTTGGGCGACGACCAACGACCTGCGCCTGGAGCTGGCGCGCTACACCCTGGGGCTGGATATGTCTTTCCATACCGCGCACACGCCCGGCGAGATGATCGAGCGCATCGACGGCGATGTGATGGCGCTCTCCAATTTCTTCTCGCAGTTCATCCTGCAGGTGTTTGGAAACATCCTGCTGGTCTTCGGCGTCCTGGTGGTCTTGATCTGGAGAGACTGGCGCGTCAGCGTGGTGCTGTCCATGTTTGTCGTCATCACGGTGTCGATCCTGCTGAGGATGGCCAATTTTGCGGTGCCCCATTGGGAAAAAGAACGCCAGGCCAGCGCTGATCTGTACGGCTTTCTCGAGGAGCGGCTGTCGGGTACCGAAGATATCCGCTCGAACAATGCCATGCAGTATGTGCTGGACCGCTTCTACCGCCTGACCCGCGACCTGATGCGCAAGACCCTCCGAGCGGGGATGCGCTGGGCGTGCTGATGAATACCACCTGGGTGTTGTTCGCCGTCGGCACCTCCCTGGCTTTGATTGTCAGCACCTCTTTATACTATTCGGGCGCCATCACCTTGGGGATCCGTCTTCATGATCGTCTACTACACCAATATGATCAACTGGCCGCTGGAACGCATCACGCAGCAGATCCAGGATCTGCAGCGGGCCGGCGCCAGCCTGATCCGCATCATGGGCATCCAGCGCACGCAGGGGAAGATCTCTGGCGAGGATAACTTCTCCCTGCCAGAGGCCTTGCAGCTCCGCCCGGGACCGCTGTCGGTGGCTTTCGAAGGCGTTACCTTTGGCTACAGCGACAGCCTCTCGACATCGCCCAAAAAAGTTGAACCTGCGGCTGTAGATCCTGCGCCGGAGCCGGACCCGGAAGAAAAAGAGATGGTGCTGTGCGACATCTCTTTCCACCTGAAGCCGGGCCAGGTGATCGGTCTGTTGGGCCGCACCGGCAGCGGAAAGACCACGCTCACGCGCCTGCTCTTCCGCCTGTACGATCCTGACCAGGGCCGCATCCGCCTGGGAAATGATGGGAGCTGCTGGATATCGCCCAGCTGCCGCTCCAGGAGCTGCGCCGCAAAGTGGGGATGGTGACGCAAAACATCCAGCTGTTCCACGCCACCGTACGCGAGAACCTGACCTTTTTCGATGACAGCATCCCCGATGAGCGCATCCTGCAAGCCATCCAGGACCTGGGTTTGGGGGACTGGTTCAAGTCGCTCTCGCAAGGGATTGGACACGGAACTGTCATCGGGCGGCGGGGGGCTCTCGGCGGGTGAGGCGCAGCTGCTGGCCTTCACGCGCATCTTCCTGCGCGACCCGGGCCTGGTGATCCTGGATGAGGCCACCTCGCGCCTCGACCCGGCCACCGAGCACCTGATCGAGCAGGCGGTGGATAAGCTGGTGCAGAACCGCACCGCCATCATCGTTGCCCACCGGCTGGGAACCGTGCAGCGGGCTGATGATATCTTGATCCTCGAAGACGGCCAGATCATCGAGTACGGCGAACGCTGCGACTTGGCGGGCGACCCTGACTCGCGCTTTTACCACCTGCTCGAAACCGGTCTGGAGGAGGTGCTGGTATGAGCCAGGCAGAGAATATTGCCCAGGAGGCCGCCCTCCCGCAGCCCGATCGCGAAAGACCCCCGGAGAAATCCTGGCGCTATTTTATTTCGATGATCCGCTATTCGTTGTGGGTTTACCTGGCGATCGTGGTGCTGCGCCTGTTCATTTTCACCATCTTCCCGCAGGTCACCGGTCTGCTCATGCGCGAGTTCTTCAACACCCTGTCAGGTGACAGCCAGCTGGGGGTGACGCCTCAGGCCATTGCTGTCATCCTGGTAGGGCTGGCAGTGGCCAGGCGGTGATCATCCTGGCGGATATGTATGCCAGCAACCTTTACAGCTTCCGCACCGGCGCGCTGCTGCGCAAGAACTTGCTCACCCGCATCCTCGACCGCCCGGCGCGCGGGCGGTGCCGCAGTCGCCGGGTGAAGCCATCAGCCGTTTCCGCGATGACGTGAACCATGCCTCCGAATTTACCTCGCAGCTGCCTTTCATCATCGGGCAAGGGCTGTTTGCGATCATCGCGGTGGTGACCATGCTGAGCATCAGCGTGACGGTGACTTTGTTTGCTTACGTGCCGTTTATGGTCCTGGTGCTGATGGGCAACTGGGCGATGAAGAATGTCGAGAAATACAGCGAGGCCAACCGCAAGGCCTCCGGTAAGGTGACTGATTTCATCGGCGAGGTGTTTGGCTCGGCCCAGGCAGTCAAGGTGGCAACCGCTGAGGCGAATGTGTTGAAGCGCTTTGAGCGTCTGAACGAAACCAGGCGCAAAGCAGCCATTACAGACAGGCTGTACCTGGCTTTTGTCGAATCCTTTATCTGGAATTTCATGAACATCATTACCGGGGTCATCCTGCTGCTGGTGGCCCAGTCCTTAGATACCAACCAGGCGGGCGGTCCCGTGATGACGCTGGGTGATTTCTCTTTGTTCATTTATTACCTGGGTTATGCGACCGAATTTACCGCCATGACCGGGGTGATGATGGCCTGGTTCAAGCAGGCGGGTGTCCCTGGCGCGCATGATCACCTTGCTGCAAGGGGCTGAGCCGCTAAGCCTGGTGAAGCACACCCCGGTGTACGTGACCGGGGAGCTGCCGAAGATCCCTTACACGGCCAAAACCGAGCAGCACCACCTGGAGGAGCTGCGCGCCAGCGGCCTGACTTACTGTATCCAGACACCCAGCGCGGCATTGAAGGGATCGACCTGTGCATCCAGCGCGGCTCTTTCACGGTCGTCACCGGGCGAATCGGTTCGGGTAAGACCACCTTGCTGCGGGCGCTGCTTGGGCTGCTGCCCAAACAGCAGGGTGAAATTTATTGGAATGGGAAGGCTGTCGAAGATCCGGCGGATTTCTTCGTGCCGCCGCGCAGCGCCTACACTTCCCAGGTGCCGCTGCTGTTCAGCGAGTTCATTAAGGATAATATCCTGATGGGTTTGCCCGAGGATCAGGTCGATCTGAACCAGGCCGTCCGGCTGGCGGTGATTGGACCAGGACCTTGCCGACCTGGAGTACGGGTTGGATACCGTGATCGGTTCGAAGGGTGTGAAGATTTCGGGTGGGCAGCGCCAGCGAACAGCCGCGGCGCGGATGTTCGTGCGCCGCCCGGAGCTGCTGGTATTGGATGACCTCTCCAGCGCCCTGGATGTGGAGACCGAGCAGCAGCTTTGGGAACGGGTGTTTGCTTTAGAGGGTGTGACCTGCCTGGTGGCGACTCACCGCCGCCCAGCGCTGCGGCGCGCCGATCACATCATCGTATTAAAGAATGGGGCGTGTTGAGGCAGAAGGCGACCTGGAGACGCTGCTTATGACTTGCGAAGAAATGCGGCGCCTCTGGCAGGGCGAGCCGGGATAATCGTTTCATCATACTCAATTTGGGGCAGCTTCGTATATAATGGGGTTGGTTTTGTCACTTTATCAGACAAAACGTGAGGATACTTCTATGCAAAAAGAGTGGCCTGCAGTTTTACGACGGTTTCATGAAGAGCTGGGCTACACTGTGCAGGAGGAGAACCCTTCCTTGGGTTATCCGATGTTCTCTGTTGACCTTTCCTCCTGGAAGCTGCGCTTGCCCAGCCGCACCCCTGTTATCTGGTTGAAGCTTAAAGATTTGGAAGGCATTCCCTCAGTACATGTGATGCAGAGCCTGGCGGATGTGCTGCGCGAGCGCAACCTCACCCGCCATATCCTGCTGGTGCTGATGGACGGGAACAGCTTCCGTTTTTTCAAGCACAAGACCAGCTTGAACTACAACCTGGTGTTAATTGGTGAGGAAGAGCAAGACCGTATCCTCAAGTCGAGGCGGCCCAGCGGCGAGCTGCTCGATCTTATTTCTGCGCAGGTGCCCATTTCGATCCTTTCTCCGTACGAAAACGTGCGCCCGGTTACGGGCAGCCGCTTCTTTGGTCGAGAGCAGGAGGTTGCCCGCATCCTTTCCAATCCCGATACCAACCATGCCATCCTGGGCATCCGGCGCATTGGCAAGACCTCCCTGCTGCGGGAGATCGAAAGGCTCTTGTTAGAAAGGGAACAAGGCGCCCGGGTGGTGTACCTGGAATGCAGCGACCTGCTTTCCACCGATGATTATATTCGCGAGGTGGTGCGCAAGCTCAACCCACGCGAGCTGCCCCGCTTGAGTATGCAGAAGTATGTTTTCTTCTTTCCTAATTTCCTGGAACGGATGAGTAAGATTTCAAAAACGAAGATCATCTTCTTGCTCGACGAGGTCGACAACCTGGTAATCATGCAGCGCGGCGATTGGGAGCTTTTCCGTATGCTGCGCGCCTCTGCTAATAAAGGCGCCTGCCAGTACATCATGGCTGGCTTTCGGGAGGCCATGCAGGAGCAGTACAGCCTCGACTTACCGTTCTATAACTTTGCTCAGGAGATCCGCCTGAATGAATTCAGCCGCCAGCAAGCGCACGAGCTGATCGTGACCCCCATGGAGAACCTGCGCGTACGCTTTCGCAATGAGGAGGAAGTTGTCAGACGTATTTACGAGGAAACTGCCGGGCATCCCAACCTGATCCAGTATTACTGCCTGTGCTGCTGCGCAGCCTCGATCAAACCGGTAAGCGTGAGATTGGCCCAGAAAGCCTGATCGATGTATACTCTGACGAGGGTTTCACCGGCCACCTGTTGACCTCCTTCATGCAGAATACTGAAAACCGCGGAAAAGGCGATCATTTATGCCATCTTGATGGGAACAGAAGGCTCCAAAACCAGGGGATTTGGCTTCGAAGAAATCGACTTGCTGCTGCGACGGGGAGGCATTCTCATCCAGCAGAAGGATATTGATGAAGCCTGTAATGTACTCGCTTTAGCAGGCATCATCCATCGTAAAAATAAGGAGTTCTACTTCACCTCGCCGGTGTTCACTAAAGTGCTGCAGCAGACCTATGATTTAAACTACCTGTTCCGTAAAGTAAAAGAGGAGGGGCTATGATCCCGTTTGACGCGACCGTAGATGCCCCTATCTCGGCGCGCTACCATCGTGAAGCCGTCGAGCAGATCATCCAGTGCGTCGAGGAACGGGTTTACTGCGCATTGTTGGGACCGCGCCTGTGTGGGAAAACCCTGCTGCTGCGCTACATTGAGAGCAACATGGCCCGGCTCTTGGGCTGGACTTGTGTCTATATCAATTTATTGGACATGCGCTCGACCACCCAGCAGGCTTTCTTCGCAGACCTGATCCAGTTGACAGCGGAGCGTCTAACCGAGCTGACCGGAGAATCCCTGCCGCTGCCTGAAGAAGGCACCTCTGGCAGCGTGGTCTTCCGGGCTTTCCTGGCTGACTGCCTGGAGACCATCGGCCGTGACCTGGTCCTGATCATTGATCCATTGGAAGCTTTGCCCGTAGACCTGGTGCAGGCGCTGCTTACCTCGCTGCGAGCGACCTATATGGATCAACAAACCCAGGAAAACCAGGTAACCGTGGTGGTCTCGGGTGCGCTGAGCCTGGCTACTATCGCGGTCGGTGAATTGTCTCCCTTCCGCGGCATTTGCCGGAGGGTATTCGTTGGCGATTTATCTCCGAGCGCCAGCCAGGCACTGATCGAGGAAGCTGTTGGCTGAGGAGGGTGTACACGCTACCCGGGAAGCGGTTCAGAACCTGCTTTTGGCAACCAGCGGTGACGTCTTTTTAATGCGCAAGATCAGCCAGCGCTGTTCGGAGCTGGTTCGAGCACGTTCTACGAACCTGTTAAGGTCCCGAGAGGTTCACAGCGCCACCGGGCGATTTTTACGTGAAGATGTCTTCCAGTATGCTCCGCTGCTCGAAGCTATTCATTTAATTGAAGATGACCCAGATTTACTGCTGTGCATCTTGCAGCTTTTGGAACATGCCCACGTGCCCCGTGCGCAGCTCCCTCTACCGCTTTCTCCCGATCTTGATCCGCTTTTCCTGACGGGTGTGGTTGAGCAAGAGATGGGGGACAGCTACCGGTTACAGAATTTGATCTATCGTAAATTCCTCGAGCAGCATTTTACGCCGGGCTGGGTGGGACATGTGCTGGCCATGACCGGGCGCTGGGATGCCGCAATGGATTACCTGGAAGACAGTCTCCGGCAAGGCAACCGGCAGTCCCGTGAAGATCTTCTGCCGGCGACGATCAATTCAATGTATGCCTCTCATGACCTGACCCAGGCGGTGCATTTCCTCCGGCGCGGCCTATCCATGGCGTTCAATGTCTGCGATTCACGCATCTGGTTTAGCCCGCCGAATGAAAAATATCTCCGGCTCGTCAGCCCGATGGAGAATTTGCCCGCAGGAGAAACATGGACTGACCAGCAAATCGCTATCACAGCAGATCGCCTGGAGGCGCGTGCTTACCGGCATCGCGTACCGCTGCGCGGGCAGGAGGGTGAAGAGCAGGTGATCCGCGCCATCCCTCTGATGATCCCGGGCAGCCCGCCGATAGGCGTGGCAACGATCTACGACGATCTCATGAGTGATTTATTCAATGAGCAGCGCGAGCGTGACTTGCAGCTGGTGGGATTTCTGAACCAGGCCGCCCGCGCACTGCAAGCAGTCAACTTGCGCAGGCAGGAATTGGCACTGGCAGGGCGGGTGCAGGCCAGCCTGCTGCCCGATATCACGCTGGAAATCTCAGGCTGGCAGTCTGCGGCAGCCTGGAAACCCGCCCGTGAGACTTCTGGTGATTTTTATGATTTGGTCTCTTTGCCGGATGGGCGGATTGGGGTTGTCATTGCGGATGTGGTGGATAAGGGTATGGGGGCTGCTTTATTGATGGCGCTGAGCCGCACCTTGATCCGCTCCTATGCGGCAGATTATCCGGACCATCCTGAAGGATTGCTGCGCGTAGCCAACCAGCGCATTATCTCGGATATTCGTTCGGGGTTGTTCGTGACCGTGTTTTACGGCATCATCGATCCGGTCAGCGGCATGTTGACCTATTGCAATGCCGGGCATCCACCGCCCTATATCTTTGGCTTTCAGGAAAAAGAAGTATTGGAGACTCTGCGCACCACCGGATTGCCGCTTGGCATCTCGGAAGACTCCGATTGGAAACCTGCCACAGTCCAGATCCCGCGGGATTCAGCACTGCTTCTCTATACAGATGGCGTTATCGATGCGCAAAACCAACAGCGGGAATTCTTTGGGATCGAGCAGATGCTGGAGGTGGTGCAAGAGATGGCTGGGAGTACCGCCCAGGCTGTGCAGGAAGCCTTGATTTCACGCATATTCACTTTCATTGGTGCAGAACCCCAGCTTGACGATATTGCCCTGATGATCTTGATCCGAGAATGAATAGGAGAATGTGATGGAACTGAAATGCCTGGTTTTTGAATCCTATGGAGATCATAATACTGCTCCTACCCTGGAGATTGCGTTAGAACGCGCCAAGGCGCTGGGGATCAAACAGGTGGTGGTCGCCTCTTCGCATGGAGCCACCGCCAGCAAAGCTCAAGCCCTTTTTGCACCCTTGGGTATAAAAGTGATCGCCGTCTCGATCTGTCACTCGTGGGAGAGCGAGGGCTGGAACATGACCGAAGAAGAAAAAGCAAGCCTGATCAATCAGGGAGTCATCTTGCATACCGGCATCCACGCCCTGGGAGATGGGGTAGGTTCAGCATTTTCTGAGAAGTACGGCGGGCGGTCTGCGGAAGAGATTGTGCGCGATACCCTCTACCGTTTTTCACAAGGGATGAAGGTGGCGGTGGAGTGCTTGCTGATGGCCGCAGACGCAGGGTTGTTGGATATGAGCCAGGAAGTCATCTCGATTGCCGGCACCAGCAGCGGCGCTGACACGGCGATTGTCTGCAAGCCTGCCTACCCGCGCACCTTCTTGCAGTTGGAAATCCGTGAGGTGCTTGCCAAGCCGTGTGTGCCGTGACGAAATTGGATCAAACCAGGAGGAAGCCATGAAGCTGCCCTTACGCGTTTTGGTGGTTGGATGTGGCACCATGGGCGGGTCGCATGCCCGGGCATACCAGCACATCCCTGAATTTGAGATCGTGGGCCTGGTCAGCCGCACTCCAGCCAGCCGTGAGAATCTGAATCGCAGCCTGGGTGGAGGGTATGCCTTGTTCTCTGATTTTGATACCGCCCTGGATGCTTTGCGCCCGGATGTAGTCAGTATCAACACTTATCCGGAAACGCATGCCACCTATGCGATTCGAGCGCTGCAGGCTGGGGCGCATGTCTTCCTGGAAAAGCCGGCTGCCACAACTGTGGAGGATTGCCAGCGTGTGCTGCAATCTGCCTTAGAGAACCGCCGTAAGCTGGTGGTGGGATATATCTTGCGCCACCATCCTTCCTGGGAGAAATTCATCGAGATCGCGCCGCGGCCTGGGTAAACCGCTGGTAATGCGCATGAACTTGAACCAGCAGTCCGATGGGCAGGCCTGGCTGACCCACAAGAATCTGATGAATTCGGCCTCGCCGATCGTCGACTGCGGAGTGCATTACGTTGATGTGATGTGCCAGATGACAGGTGCTCGCCCGCTGCGCGTGTCGGCGATCGGGGCGCGCTTGAGTGACGAGATTTCTGCGGAGATGTATAACTACGGTCAGCTCCAGGTTGTTTTCGAGGATGGCTCGGTGGGTTGGTACGAGGCAGGTTGGGGACCGATGATGAGCGAAACGGCATTCTTTGTGAAGGATGTGGTTGGGCCACTGGGATGTGTCAGTATCACCGCTGCGCACGCCGGAAGCGAGGCACAGTCGGATAATATCGAAGCGCATACCAAGACCGATGCCCTGCGGGTACATTACAGCCAATTGAATGGTCAGGGGAGGTTTGCTCGCCCAGATGAGATCATCGATATGCACGCAGAACCTTCCCACGATGAGCTGGCGGAGCGGGAACAGGGCTTTTTACTGCGGGCGATACAGGATAATATCGATTTAAGTGATCATTGGCGAGATGCCCTGAACAGCCTGCGCATTGTGCTCGCTGCGGATGAGTCTGTGCGTACTGGAACAGTCGTCAGTGTTGCGTAGCAACCTGGGTATTCTTCGGGGGAATATCTTAGTCTTCTCCCTAACCGATATGCTAGGGAATTTTGCGCGCGGGTTGGTTTTCCCATTTGCTTCTCTGTACATCCTTGCCCTGGATGGAGATGCAGCGAAGATCGGTTTTGCAAGCTCCCTGGGCTTGGTAGCAGGTTTTTTTGTGCTTCCGCTGGCAGGCTATATTACGGATCATGCCGATCGGGTCAGACTTCTGGTCCTTTCTGGATTCCTCGGCAGCTTGTTTCTGGTGCTGATGGTCCTGGCTCCTAATTGGCAAATGGTGGCGATCGCCTCTTTGCTTTTTGGCTCAATCGTTTTCCAATTCCCCGCTTACGCTTCTTTGATCGCCGATTCGCTCGCCCCAGCTGACCGGGGACGGGGGATTGGATACATGAATACGATCTCTTCTTCTTTAGCCATCGTTGCCCCGTTTTTGGCAGGCCTGGTGATCGAAAAGTATAGCGCAAACCTGGGAATGCGCATTTTATATGCTGCGATGCTTGTCATTTACCTGGTCTCCACACTTTTCCAGGCACGCTTTTTACGACGAGCCCTCCGCTTCGCACGCGAGCCGCTCAAGCTGACTGCCCTGTCCCAGGCTTTAAAACAATCCTATGCGTCAATCCCGGCTCTGCTAAAGCAAATGTCGCCCTCTTTACAGGCTTTGGCTTGGGTCATTTTGTTGAGCTTCCTGGCTAATGGAGTCGCCAGCTCTTTTTGGGTGGTGTATGCTACAGAGGAAATCGGGCTTTCTGCGACTGAATGGGGCTTAATCTTGCTGGTAGAGGCCGTGGTAAAGCTCTTTGCTTTCATGGCAGCCGGTGTACTGGTTGACCGTTATGGGCGGAAGAAAATCTTGTTGGTGGCGCTGCTGATTTCTCTTTTCACCATACCCTTGTTCGTCATCCTGAAAAGTTTTATCGCCATTATGCTCATCCGAGCGGCGACTGCCGTCGCCTTTGCCCTGGCGATCCCGGCTTCCACCGCGCTGATGGCTGATTTGGTGCCGCGCAGCTTGCGCGGCAAGATGATGGCTGCCATTGGGCAAGGCGGGATGATGATCGGACCGGCAGGGGGAGGGGCAGGTGGACCTGCCCTGGGGTACTTATTTATTCCTCCGGTGATGGTTGCATCCCTGGCAGGGGGGTACCTGTATCTCTTAAATCCAATTTACCCCTGGGTTTTCTCACTGGCTACAACGGTGCTGTCGATTATCTTAACCGTTTTTTATATCAAAGATGCCCACAGCGCAGAGGTTTAGAACGGTTCCTTGGTTTCCTGCTGGCTCATTTTTCAACCGAAACCACATTTCCAAGTTGATTTACATTAATCGTCCAGGTGCTGCCGACTGGAAAATCCTGGAACTGGCTAAAATCATGGATCTGGTAGGTATAAGTTTCACCATCGCCAGTGAAAATGATAACGTAGGTTTCTGTGTTGTTTTCTCCCAGACGCTGATCGTTTGTCAGATCGGGGCTGGGCCAGGCGGCGTTGAAGCCTACTCCGGAGGTTGTCGCAGTATCAACTTGTTTCCATTCGTTGATGCTGTAAGAGCAGTATGAGTCGTAGACCTGGTATTCGCAATCTTGCACGACATCCCCATACCCTGTGCCCGTGTCCACCGTATAGGGGGTTCCGCAGACTTCTACAGAATTGGGTACAGGGGCAGATTCGACTGAGCGCAAGCGATCATCGCACGACTTCTACCTCAACGCCTTCAGGCAGTTGATCCTGCCAGTCACTATGCGTGACGGGGACAAAAGCTTCGATGGGCACAGATCGCTCCCATTTCACTGATTGGACAGTGCCTTTGATCGTTTCGGTTTTGGTGAGGTTGTAAGTCAAAACTGCACAAATGCCGCATCCCAATAACAAACCAGCAATTAGCACGGCTATCATCACGGGGCTGAGCTTGGGGACTTTGGCAACTGCAGCTGGCTGCTCTGGTTCTTTTGGCCGGCTCATCGAGGCACCACAAGAAACACATTCCTTGGCGGTGTCGAGGTCGTCTGCTCCGCAGCGCGGGCATTTCACCACGCTTGCAGGTCCGGTATCCAGCGCCCCAAGCACCTTACCGGTTTCCCGGCGGACGCCCGTTGTCAGGTCGCCTCCACATTGCCCACATACTTTCACAGACGCAGGGTTGCGGGCTCCGCAATATGGACAGTGGATATCTGCCCCAGCTTCCACCTTATCTTTGACAGTCTCATCAGTAATCAACACCTGGTGTTCGGCTTGTTCAAATTGAACATCAGTGGGTTGGAGAGCTCCGCACTTAAGACACATCTTTTCGGGGCCTGGGTTGATCCCGGAGCAATTCGGGCATTTCCATATTAACTCAACGTGTCCAAGTTCTTTTTTAGCCATGGCTCTATATCCTCGAAAAATAGATTGGCACCGATTTTTCTATATTATAACGCGAGAAAGGTTCAATAATTCTCGGCTCATTCGGAGTTGGATCCACCACGGCAATTCCTAAAGATCTTAATTCTCCGGCACTTTTTTGTTTTCAAGGGATCGATTTGAATAAAAAACTGAGTGAAAGCCTTGTCTCGATGGCTTTCACTCAGTAAGAAGCGTTGAACGGATTTAAAGAATTGTGGACTCCCAGTTATGGGAAGCGGACAGACACACCGTCGAAGTTCGTAAAGCCGAAGGGGGTTCCATCGAAGAAGATGCCCGGTCCGAAGGTGCAGGAGGTGGTAGCGCCGAGAGTACCCGGTGTGCAGATGAAGATATCAGCGCCATCGCCAGAAAGGCCCGTGACCGCATAAGCCCCTTCCGTGGAGAGATAGAGCTTACCGGTGAGGGGATCAGCCCATAAACCATCGGTATCTTCGGTGTTGTTGGTGGCTAAGCCAACATCAGAGCCATCGAAATACCAGGTGAAGGAACCAGAGGTGGTGGCGCCGAGCTGAGTGGGGGTGAAGGCAGTGATGTCTTCATCGACGGCGCTGACGCCGGTGACACCCAGGTTACCGGAAGTGCTGAAGAGCAGGCGACCATCGGGGGCAAAGGCGATGGCATCGATATTTTCAGCGGCTTGAGTCAGGCCAACATCGGAGCCATCGAAATACCAGGAGAAGGAGCCGGCAGTGATGTCACCCAGGGAAGTGGGGGTGAAGCGGATGATGTCGGCATTGGTCACAGTGCCCAAGCCGGCGATGGAGAGAGAAGCATTGAGACTGAGGAGGATGGAGCCATCGCTCATCAACTCAAAGGCGTCGACATTGACCGAGGAGAGGCCCACATCGGTGCCATCGAAATAGGTGGTCCAGGTACCAGAGGTGGTATCGTAACCGAGGATGTCTTCATCCTGGTAGGCGAACCCCTGGACGGTACCGCTGGCCGAAGCGCTCAGGTAATAGATGGCAGGAGCCGCCAAGGGGGTTGGGGTGAGCGTGGGGGTTGGGGTGGCCGTAGCGGTAGGCAACACGGTGAAGTGGCGGTAAGTGGCCGTGCGGGGGGTGGGTAGCGGTAGGCAACAGGGGGCGGGGTGCAGTCGCCGTGGCGGTAGGCAACACGGGTGAAGTGGCGTAGCGGTAGGCAGGGGGTCGCGGGGAGACACGGGTGCAGTCGCCGTGGGTGTGGGAGCTGCACTGACAGCACCGCCGCCAAAATCGTCAAGCAAGGAAGCGTTGGCGTTGATCAGCCACAGGCCGATGTAACCGCCAGAAGCAGAGTAGGTCCAGGCAGACACACTGCGTGTACCCAACAGTGTCCCATTGCGATAAATGCTCACATTCCCATCTGATGTGGCTCTCGCCCCGAACTGGTCACCGTTCACGAGGGTGACGGGGAGATCAGCACCGCGCTGTACCCAGCCCTGGCTGGAGGTATAGGTCCATACCTGCACACGCTGGTTTGCAGGCTCGTAGAGAACCTCGATCAATCCACCGTAATAAGAGTTGATGTTCTGAGATTTGAGGATGAGATCGATCTCAGTACCAGCCGGGTCAATGTTGGCGAGGGTCACAAAGGCTTCCTGGTTGGCGCCGAACAGGCCGGAGGACCAATAGATGTCTCCACCAGAAGCCGCATCGAGCCGATTGGCGGCGATGGCGTAACCGGAGGTGCTGCCTGCCCAGCTAGAACCGATAATACCGTTGGCGCGGTTGAAGTTATCCAGGACCCCCGAAGCTGGGAAGCCAGAGGGATTACTGGTGGCGGTGGCGGTAGGGGAATGAGCGTTGCTGTTGAGTCGCGTAGGAGGAACAGCCGATGTGGCTGTGGGAGTGGCGGGAGGAGGAACAGCCGGTGTAGCAGTCGGCGTGGCGGTTGGAGGAACAGCCGACGTGGCCGTGGGCGCCACATTCGATACGAAGTGAAGCGTAATCGCATTGAATATCGGTGACAGATTGGCATCCGTAGTTCCCATCGTCAGGTTGTACTGAGCATAACGGTCAGGACTGGGGAGCACACTGCCGCTGGCAACCACTGGGCTCCAGGAGCTCCAGGCGCTGCCATCGATTGAAGTACGGACCTCAACACCAATCGAGTTGGTGGCGTCAAGTGCAGCATCCCATAGGGCGCTGTCCCATGTATTTCCTGCTCCGGCATCCAAGACACAACTGGTGTAAGTACCAGGAGTCAAATAGGGAGGGGTCACCTGGGCAAAGTCGGCTTTCAAGTCAGCTGCGCCATTGTTAGACAGGTAATAATACAGGTTGGTAAGGCCAGAGTTGGGTGTGTCCAGCTGGGTCAAAAAGTTTCCGTCAATGTAAAACTTGATCCGGTCATTGCTGGCATCCAGGCTTTGCCACTCGATGCGGTAGCGGTGAGACCCAGTCGGAATTACACCCAGGTTCGCGCGCTGCTCACTGCCCGAATTATTCACCCTGGCGTACAGATTGCCGTCGCCAGTATAAGTGCTGAAAATAAAATAGCGGTCTCCGACGAACCCATCTGAGGCAAAGCCGATATGCTGCCAGGCACCCGCACCAAATTCGGCGGCTGCTTCGATGACCGCTCTCGTGTAAGTGGTTTGGGAACGCACCCATCCACCGCCCGGCATGGTCAGTAAACCGGCTGATACGATGGGTGTATAGCTTCCGCCCGCCCATGATCCAGAAAGCCAACGCCCTGTGTCGAGCGATGTGGCATTGAAAGGATCATTTAGCTGACCCATCAGCAGCACACTGCCGCCATTCAAATCGCTTACCGATACATTCACCGGCACGGCGCAAATTGTATTGAAGTCGTCAAACGATGTGTGCGTCAAAGTGAAAGGTGCATTCGTGGCAGTTGGAGTGGGGGTGAACGTAGCTGCAGCAGGTGATGTGGCAGTTGGGGCAACCAATGTGCCTGTGGGGGCGCTTGTGGCTGTTTGCGTTGGGGTTGGTGTTTGAGTTGGTCCTGGATACCTGGTAGGTTGCATTGAAGACATGCGTGCCTGAGGATGTGCTGACAAAGGCCATATCCACCCCTTTAACAGGCTGGAAAGTATAGCTCACGGGCAAACCATCGACAGTGACAGCTGCTAATTGTAATCCGTTATAAAACCTTGGCAGCAGGGTGGTTAATGTTGTCGATGAGGCATTCGAAACCAGGTTAAATGTTAGCATGCGAGAAACAATATCCCAGTTAATGTCAGTGTAGTTGGCATCGTGGCGTGTTTCAGTGTAAGCCACGAAGGTGTCAGCATTCCACATTGGTATACCGAGGTTGAACGCATAATCCAGCGTACCCTGGACCCAGGACTGTGCGATATTGAAATAGTCTACATGGAACTGTGTCATCAGGGCAGCGTAATCGCCTGCCTGGCTGGCATCGATCAGGCTTTTCGACACGTTGATTGCTTGGGCTGATGAAAGCATTTCGGGGCTGTTCCCGGCCCCATTTACCAGGTGTTCGTCAACCAGCTCGGTCAAAAGCTGGTAATTATTGATGAGCGTGCCATCCTGGCGGATAAACTTCATCGGTTGTCCACTTCCGGTGATGTATCCGTGGGGCCAGGTTCCGTCGGGCTTTTGCAGCCAGGTGCCCCAGTGATAGAAGTTTGTATCCAGGGCTATGTTGTGCGAGGCGGCGATATCGGCTGCATCTGTCCATCCCAACCAGGCTACCTGGTGGTTGCGAACGGTGCGCGACTTGGGGCTGTTGAATGTGGTTCCGAACCAGTTCTCAAAAACGGTGTACCCTTCGGTTAAGTTGGTAATGTTATATGGCGGGTAGGAGTCGGGCTTATAAGCGTAAGGATGAATGCCAAACTCATATCCCTGAGCGCGCCATCCCTGCAAAGAGCTGTTGGTAGGCTCGCCAGAAATCGAGATGTAGAAGGTCATTTTAGCATTGTAGTTGTTCAGCAAATTGATCTCATTTTGGTAGTAGGAAGTTGGATTTGCATGACCATCTCCCGTAGAGATCAACATGGTTTTATTCGTTCCTGGAAAATACCAAAGCTGGGGCAACGGTTTAGAAGCATCTACTAACTGACGTACCAGGCGAGCGAAGAAGCGCTGCTGCTCATCTGCTTGTGGTACCGGGATTATCTCCCGATCAATCCAAGGATCGCTGCCTCCCTGGCCCAGGAACAAATCAATGGTTCGTAAAACGCCATCGTTATCCACATCCAGGTTGGCGTTAGCGGGGTTTCCCTGGCGGGTGTATG
>CAVWGW010000017.1:0-253866 GCA_963754615.1 uncultured Chloroflexia bacterium
ATACTTCCCATAATCCACCACCTCGCTCGGGCGGCTGGCGATGCGCAGGCGGGCATGTGTCTCTGGGCCAAGCTTTTCCCAGTACTCCTCCCGGTCTTTGACACCGTAAACCCATTCATCGAGATACTTCTGCACGCTCTCTTGAGACTTGCTGACCTCATCCCAATCCAGGTAGAATGGATTATCGCGGTCATAATAACCCTGGGTATAAGAGGGATGAGCGCAGTAGGGCACCTGACAGACCGCCTCGACAATAAAGCCTGGGATCAGCGTGCGGTTCGGGTCTGAACGGATGATCGCCTCATCGACGATTTCCTCCGCCGTCAAGATCACACGCTCTGCTGCGAAAGCCGCCTCCTTCTGCTCGCCGATGATGCCCCAGATTTGGGCATTGCCATCTTCATCCACACGCTGCACATGCACAATGGCCACATCGGGCTTCAAGGCCGGAACCACCACCACCGCGTTACCCGAGTACGGGTCGGTGACCGTGCGGTGGTTTGGGTTTTCCTGCTCCAGATCGCCCGCCGCGGTCGGATTCATCGGCATGAAGGGCAGCCCGGTCGCACCGGCTTGCAGCCGCGAGATCATCCCAAAATGGGAATACTCCTCCCATTCCAGGCTGCCCGCTTCGATCGCCGCCCGCACGATGCGCAGCGAGCCAACCCCAGGATTGCCCATGTAAGAAAAGATCACCTTGCGTGCGCAGCCCGCCGCCACCATCTGATCATACAACAGGTCGGGGGTAGCGCGTGCCAGCACCAGGTTCTTGCGCCCCTGGCGGATGATCTCATGCCCGGCTGCAAAAGGGATCAGGTGGGTAAACCCGGCCGCATAAATCGTATCGCCATCGTGCACGTAGCGTGCAATGGCCTCGGATAGAGCCATCACTTTGCTCATCGGTCTCCTTATCTATTTTTTCGGATTTTGCTTGTCCTGGAAGACTTTGCGGACAGAGCGAAAGCGCTCGCTGGGCTTGGGAGTCTCCCGGTAGCGCCAGGCCACAACCGCTCCCAGGAACACGAAGGCTAACGCGGAGAAGAACAACCCCGGCAGGGGTCTCTCACTCTGGTCGATGGTGAAGAAAACCACCAACATGATTAGCCCAACGATAATCAGGAACACGCCAACCCGTCGTTTCATTTCGTTTGTGTATTTTAAGTTGATCGATCTGGGAAGTGGGACTTCCCAGATCGATCGCCTGCATCTTACTTGACCGTGGTATGAATTTGTTCGTGCATGTACAGGGGCAGGTAATATTGCCCACCGGCGTTCTTTCCGGTCGAGCCAGAGCCCTTCCACCCACCAAAAGGCTGGAAGCCCGGCCAGGCGCCGGTCGTGGCTCCCTGCGGCCGGTTGGCATAGGTGACACCTGCCTCGATCTTATCGAAGAACCAATCGACTTCCTCATCGCTGCCATAGAAGCCGGCCGTCAGGCCATACGCAACGTTGTTGGCGTAGACCATTGCTTCTTCGAGGTTCTCCACCTTCGCAATCGTGCTGATAGGCAGGAACATCTCGTTCTGCCACAGGCGGTGCGAAAGCGGCACGTCCGCTACAATCGTCGGAGCGCAGAAATAACCCCTGGCGAAATCGCCTTCGGTCAGGATCTTGCCTCCGGTCAAAACGGTGCCCGCCTGGCGGAGCTCGGTTACAAAGTCCTGGTAATCCTGGAACGAGCTCTTGTTGACCACTGGCCCAAGGTAAACACTGCGTTCCGTCGGATCGCCGATGGTGAGTTTATTGGTCAGTTCCACCAGCCTGGCGACCAGCTTATCATAAATGGGCGCTTCGGCAAAGATGCGCGAGCAAGCCGAACATTTCTGACCCTGCAAGCCAAACGCCGAGCGCACGATGCCGACGGCGGCACGTTCCAGGTCAGCGTTGCGGGAGACGATCGCCGGGTTTTTGCCGCCCAGCTCCAGCACGGTTGGACGCACCCAGCGTCCCCCGGCAAAATCTCGAAAGATCTTCATACCCACATCGAAGGAACCCGTGAAAGTCACCCCATTCACCTCCGGGCTGTCGATCAGCGCCTGGCCCAGCGTCCGCCCAGGTCCGGTGACATAGTTGACCACACCTTCGGGCAGACCCGCATCGCGGAAGCATTCGGCCAGCAAGCGTACCACCCAGGGGGTATCGGTAGCGGGCTTCATCACCACCGTATTGCCAGTCACCAGCGCCGCGCCAACCGGGCCGCCGGTGAGGGCAGTCGGGAAGTTGAAGGGGCTGATCACCAGCCAGACGCCATAAGGTCGCAGGACAGAAAAATTGGTAGAAGTGAAACCCACCAGCGGATCGCGGCCCATCTCGACCACATAGCCGTTATTCTTCTCCATTTGGTAGCAAGAATAACATACCAGGTCCGCTGTCTCCTGCACATCGCCCAGAGACTCCATGCGGTTCTTCCCGACTTCCATCGCCATGGCAGCGCCGATTTCGAAAATGCGCTCCTCGATCAAGCCGGCAGCTTTACGCAGCAAAGCGACGCGTTCCTGCCAGGACATGTGGCTCCAAACCGGAAAAGCCTTACGCGCTGCCGCCAGGGCTGCCTGCGCATCGGCTTGCGTGCCTTTTTGGAACAGGCCCAGCACCACATCCGTATTCGCCGGGGAGCGGTCTTCAAACTTCTCGGCCGCGAAGACGTCTTTGTTATTGATGATCAAGCCGTATTCCTTACCCAGGTTCCTTTTGAGCTTATTGAGTGCCTCATCAAAGTGCGTGTGCAGCTCTTCTGGGGGATTGAACATGGTTGCATAAGTGAGCTTGAATTTTTCAGCCATTCGAATGAACCTCCGTGTTGGTTTGAATGAATGATATAGAACGATCTGCTTGATGTGATTGGCCGAAAGTCACTTTTTTATAACGTCACACAAAACTGGCCAATCACTTATGCACGCCGCCATCTATGCCTACCAAATCATCATGTTCCCGATGGCGGTTTGCATATATCTTAGTATACTTTATCTGGCTTTTCAAGTCTAAGGAGTTTGAAAAACAATATGACAACTATCCCGATTTCCCTGAAGTTCAGACATGAGTTGGGACAGGAAAATGAACTAAAGCCAGAAAGGCTGCCAAAGTGGTCTCCAAGATCATCCGTCGATCCTGGGAAGATATAGACCATTTCTGTTTAAGCAAGACGAACAAACCTGAGTAGCGTTTCCATTTTTTGCCTTTTTTCAGATGGGGAGATCCAGGGATGCGATCTTTCTCAAGCACGGTCTCGTTTTCAGCGATCTGCTCACCATACAGGAAATCCCGGATGCGTTCTCCGACCAGCAAGCCAATCGCAAAGACCATCAAGAGCAGAGCCAACATTTTTTCCATGTAAGCTTGCTGTTTATTCATCAGCTTGGTCATTCCCAGCAGGCTTTTCAAGTCGCGTAGACTTTGTTCGATCTTCATGCGCAGCAAGTAAATCCGCAATCCTTCTTCGGCTGTCAGGTTTGTCATCACCCACAAAGGTTCCGAGAACCCTTTATTCCAGGTTCCGATCAAGTTCACGCAAACTTGGCCTTTATACCACACTCGGTTATAGATAACGACTTCACCGGGCAGGATGGTCATGGCTTTTTCAAGAAAGGCAATTGGCGGAAAGCAGTAAGCCAAAAGCCTCGGCGACATGGCCATCGTAGTGTCGCCGGGCCTTTGCGGCATTACGATGGCCTGCCCGCTTGATCAAACCAATCACCAGATTATTAACCGTTGCCAAGATACGGCCGGCTGCGCCAATGGTCATTCGGGTAGCATCTTCTCGAAAAGTTACATCACGCCGGTAATGGAGCCCGGTTTCAATGAACCAGTGCCCTCGTCTGAACTGAAGAACTTGAGGCGGTGAAGCATTCGTGTTTGAAAGACTGGTGATACCATATTCGATCTCGCAACTGGTTTTGAAGACTTTGCCTTGACGAACCCAATCAAACTTGCGCTCAAGACAGTAGACTTGCCCCACGCCAGGCCAATCAAGGTACTCGTTCAGCATGGAACTCGTTTGGATTGTACGTTTCTCCAGTCTTCCGTGCCCATAATTGACCTTGGTTGCGGTTTGAAAATCGGTGCTGATCTTCCCGAAGCCTGGCTTGGGCTTGTCTGGGGTAAACAAACGCTCAATAGCCTCGTACAAACGTGGCTGATTCGTTTTGACAGGCCAGACATAATGTCCACCTCGTTCCACAATCATTCCAGAAATGGCTCGCTGGGTGTGTAAGGCATCTCCAGTGATCACCTTGCCTGCTATCGAGACTTGCTCCAAGACCCGCAGCGCTGCCACGATCTCGTTCTCCTTCGTGTCCACTGCTGCTTGTGCCAGCACGAGTTGATCTTGCCCATCATACAGGCTCAGAACCTGGTCGCTGCGCTCTTGCCCGGCGATGCGCGTCCCCCGCAGTGCTTTGCCATCCATTGACAGCACCTTCCCTACCCCTGTTTGCTCTTGTTGGCTGTATTCTTGCGCCATTCGGTCAAACTCAGCTTCCTCCAATATCGCGTGAAACACGCGCCGTATGGTACTGTGGGATGGCATGCGTTGGTGTTTCAGTTCCAGTAATTCCGCCAACTCCTGAGCATGATTCTTCGCCCAGTCCGCAATTTCATCCGGTTTGTCCTTGCCAACCAACTTCGCTAGAAAAATCACGCTGAGCAACGTTATCAAGCTATACTGCTTCCCTTTGGGACTACGTGGATCGCTGATATGATGAAAGCGACCATACAAACTGCCTTTGTCGTGGATTATCCCCGTTTCTCCAATCTCCTGCCAGGGCTTAAGCGTGCTATACTCCATTTGGATCCTCCTCAGTAATTTGGATGTTTCGTCACAACCATTTTACCGAGAAGGGTCTTTTTGTCTATCTGTCAAGTTTTCTTGAAAAAACCATACATCCTGCAGTGCTTTGATCGCACTGAACCAGGTGATTCGTAGAGAGAGATCACCGTATCTTTGCTATAATCATTATGATCATGATTCCTTTTATTCATAAGGGAGCTGATATGGTAAAAAAACCGAAAACCCTGTTATTAGCTATATTGGTGGTCTCTTTATTTATCGCATTGCCGATTGTGTCCAATGCAAGTGGGCTATATGATTTAAATGTTTCTAAGAGTATACAAGTTTTTATTGACACACCTACACCTTCTATTTATTTCCCCATCATTGTTAATCCATTGGTAACGAATACGCCTACAGCGACACCTACTTTAACCCCGACTCCCACAGCACTTCCAACAGGCGCTCCGCCAATCATAACTGAGTTTAGTTGTATCAAAAGCGGACTTTGGGTATATTGCCACGGGATTGTCCAAAATGTTGGCAGCAGACCCATCAGCGAGGTTGTTGTTTCGATCATCTTTAATGGGCAAACTGTCCCGGGGTACGCTGATACTGGGACAAATTTAATCCTGCCCGGTGGTACAGATGATTTCTATTGCACTGTTAAGATGTATGCGACCCTTGATAGCGCGAGCGCGTCCATATATTCATGGGTAGAACACTAGAAAGAAGATGAATAATGATACAATACTTTTCCACTCATTACTCAAATGAGAACATTGACAGGCCCTGACCTCTCCGACTTGATCTTGACAAGAAAATCTGATTTATTGTATTTTTATCGGTAAAATGAAAATCATACCCCTTGAAGATTGCCAAAAAATTGATTTATCTTTTTCTGGAACTATCCCAGAATGTGAACCGAGCGAATTGTTAATATTTTCGGTTAATCTAAACAACGCATCCAACGCGGTTCTTTCTAGTTCTGGGGAATACCCAATCCATCTCTCTTATCACTGGTACACAACCACTAATGAATTGGTGATATTTGATGGTTTCCGCAGTAATTTGATTGAAGATTTACCACCTGGAGCAAACAGCAATTATGATATTCAAGTGGTTACTCCTGACGTGGAAGGAGATTTTATTCTTCGCCTGACCCTGGTTCAAGAATTGATCCGCTGGTTTGACGGAATAAATATCTATATAGATTTGAAGGTTCATGTAAGTCAATATATCAAATGGTGGCAACCAGAAGATGCTGGATCGATTGTTTATGGAAATATTGAAACGCTCAACCGAAAGAAATTCAAGCCCTATTTAACGTTTGATAATCAGCGCCGACCTTTAATGCTCCATGTAGAGACAATCAATATTTGTAATTTGAAATGCGTTATTTGCCCTTATATCAAAATGACACGTAAAAAAGAAACGATGTCAATGGAGCTTTTTACGAAAATTATCGGCGATTATTCTGATATGGGTGGGGGCGATGTTGCTCTCACACCCCAAACGGGAGACTTCTGGCTAGATCGGCACATTCTTGAACGAATAAAGTTATTAAAGATTACACCGGGGATCAAATCTATCGGTTTTGTTACAAATGCAATCTCTTTAGGGCGTTTGGTTGATGAAGAAGTGAGTTTTATTATTAATAACTGCGAGCGAATTACGATATCGATTTATGGGTTAAATGAATCCGAATACACCAGTATGACGCGCGGAACCGGTAATTTTGAAAAGATGGTTTCAAATATCAAGCGAATTATCAACATCAATAATACATGCAAAATCAGCTTTGCATTTCGGTTAATTCATCACTATCGTGATGATGAAATCAAACAGTGGATGAGAGAGAACTTCAACCAAGAGGTGCCTTATGCGACCCTGATTAATTATGGGAATTGGGGAGGAGCGCTGGATACATCACAACCATTACCCGGCGAAGCAAAATGGGACTCTGAAGAGAATGCTTTGTTACTAGCACAGGGAGGGCCATGTGCATATCCCATTTACCATCTGAAGGTGCTGGTCAATGGCGATGTGAAATTTTGCAGTTGCGTCGATTACGACAATAATCCTGAAAATACCATTGGGAATGTCACCCAAGATCATTTATTAGACATTTATAATGGTCAGGCTGCAAAGAATATCTGGATGAACGGTTTGAAAATGTGCAATGGCTGCACGCATCGAAGACCGCTCGCCGAATTGGAAAAGCTGGTAATTTATTTCGATCAACCCATAAGAAATTTAGGGGTGTAGGTATCCCTCAACAATCCAGCCCGCCTGATGCGATATCGGGTAATGAGGGCGATGTATGAGCGGGTTGGCAAGACCAGCTAGTAAAAAAAGTGCATTGATCAGCTCGAAAAAATGAATAATCCTCCTGCCCCAGCACAAGTGCAATAAATCTACGTTTCAGCAGATCTATGTGGCGAAGTTTTTCTGCTGATGCCCTGAAATGGGGTTTCGTAGGAAAAATTAGTGAGCGTGGAGCGGCTCAAACGCTCAACCGAATGGCTGCCAAACATAGAGCGTTGATGGACGCGGCGTTCGGTAACTCCCAATGAACCATAATAATGATATACTTTTGGCGGAACTTCTTAGCAGTTTGGGATTGTTTAAAGAAGACCTCTATACGTATTTTTATCCTTTAACCAGGAGTTTTTTACTATGCAGCACGGCTGCATTTCCCAGGAGCATCAATTATGAAAAAAAGTAACAGCCTGCTAACCACTTGCCTGATTGTTTTCCTATCCTTATTGCTTGGGGGCTGTACATTCCAAGAATCACAAACCATTACCGCTAATACCGGCCCAAACACAACGAGTAAATCTAGCCCTTCTCTGTTCGTGCCGTTTGTCAACTCAAGTGCTTCTACAGCTGATCCCCAACCCTACCCAGACCCCAATTCGATCGCACTAGACCCAACCGCAATCGTTACGCCAGGAGAATCCCCAAACCCAACTTTATTCTGGCCCACTCCGGACAAGAATACCTTCGCTACGCCTTATGTCTCCCCTTCTGGCGCCCAGGGTCAGGACCTGCCGCCCGATAGGTGGCAGGAATGGCCGGTGGTCCCGGTAATCAGTGACCGCGCCCTGGAAATCTACCGGGCAGGAATCGCCCAGGGAAACGATCCAATGCATTTTTCAAAAGTGGGTGATTGTCAGAATATCCGCCAATACTTCTTGGGATTGTTCGATGACCCGAGCACGTTTCGACTGGGTGCTCAATATGAATATTTGCAGGAAACGATCGACCACTTTCCCGGTAGTTGGGAACGCGCCAGTGAAGCGGTGCATACCGGTTTCAATGTGGCTTCTGTGTTGACTCCATTGTTCGCCAACCCGGAAAATTGTCAGCCGGGTGAAACTCCGCTGGTCTGCGAAATCCGAATCTGGAATCCTTCGATCGTAATTATCAGCATGGAAACATGGAATGCCGAGCGACCTGCCCGATATTATGAAAATTACCTGCGCCAGATCGTAGAGTACGCCATTTCTGAAAATGTGCTGCCAATTGTGGCCACCAAGGCAGATAACCTGGAAGGCGATCATGCTATTAACCAGATCATCGCCAGGGTGGCTGCCGATTATGATATCCCGCTGTGGAATTTCTGGGCTGCAACTCAGCCCCTTACTGATCATGGACTGATGGAGGATGGCTTCCACCTGACTAATGGACCCACCAATTTTGAAAGCGCCGAATCATTGGATTTAGCGTGGCCTGTCCGCAACCTGACTGCTTTACTTACGATTGATGCGGTTTGGAAAGCTGTAAGATAATTTTCGACGGGAGGGCTTCCATGCTCCATGGTTCTGGTACTCTCAACAAACAGAAGAGACTGGCATTCGGTTTGCTCCTTCTGTTATTGACCGCAACTAGCTTGAGACCCATGCCAGCTTCGGCCACTCAAACCGTTCTCCCGGATGGAGACCAGTTCAACTTCTTACCGGTTTTGTTTCATTCACCGGAAATTGTTGTATCCAAGATATACTGCATGGGCAACAGCCTTACGCTGACGGGCGTGTATGAGGCAGAACTTATTAATCTACTTGGTCCAGATTGGGTGACCGTTAATAAGGGCAAATCCGGCGACAGTACTCCAGGTATGCGCGCTCGTTTCCAGACGGATGTGATTGATTACGGCGATGCGGCTTATGTGATCATTTGGGGGGGGACAAACGATATACGCTGGCTAGCCAAAGAAGAGACAGAGACCAACCTTCAAGCCATGTACACGATGGCGCGTAACGCTGGGATAAAGGTGGTAGCCGTCACGATCACTCCGCAGAATAGCGAATCCGCTCAAAATAAACTAAAGTTATTAGCCATCAATTCATGGATCCAAAACACAGCCAGTAACATAGATTATGTTGCGGACGCTTATACTGCCATTGATGACCCTGGCAACCCCGGAAATATTTTGCCGGCTTATGACTCAGGCGACCATGTCCATTTGAGCAACGCCGGATATGCCAAAGTTGCGACAACGATTTACGACGCAGTTACGTGGATAGCGGGGCCTTATGGGGTTAAACTTTAATAAGTGAGCGTGGAGCGGCTCGAACGCTCAACCAAATGGCTGCCAATCAAAGAGCGCTTGGCTTAGAGGTCACTCCTGCATCAGCTGATCGAGAAGTTGACGTGCAGTGATAATCGGGATATCCCGAAAGACACCTAAATCTAACAAGTGATGGTCACCGCTTACGATGACGTCTGCCAGACCGTCTAAAGCGCAAGCCAGAAACATCTCATCCTGTGGATCATGCAAGACACTTCCGACGACGTTGGAGTCTCCTGCTACTAACAGAGCATCATGTTCCAAAAGTGTAATCGTCTGTTCAATCTCATCATCGCTGATGTTGTACTTGTGACGGATGCGTGGATATTGCATGACAGCCCGCACTTCTGCAACGATATCTGATGAACTGAGCAACAGAAACCGCCGCTCCCGCCAGATGTTCAATAATTCAGCCGGTGCTCCTTTGCGGCTCAAGATGCCGCTGACGATCACGTTCGTGTCAATCACGACGCGCAGCATAGTGACTAATCAAGCTCTGCCTGTTCTTTAGGCGCTGGCTTCCTCACGGCTTCAATAGCCTGGCTGATATCGTTCTCAACCTCTTCTTCTGGGATCGCCGGCAGCTTGCTGCGAAGGCGATCCAGAATTTGAAAACGCGGCCTCGCGCTCAGCCACCAACTGTTCGTAGACTTCTACGGGGATGAGCGCCACCATGGGTTTGCCTGATCTCTCAACGATGGCAACCTCTCCACCGTAGCCCACACGACCCAGCAAGTCAGCAAACCGCCGGCGAGCCTCACGCGCACCAATAACAATGGTCATACATACCTCCATTCTAAACAGAATCAGTATAGCATAATGTGCACAGAAAGTAAATAATAATCATTGTGTACACAGGAACTATCCTTACAAAACGTGACGATTGCCACACAACCGCCACAGGTAGGGGTATAAAAGTATTATTCCCGCCATCATATTGGGGATGAGCATGGAAGCCTCAGCTCTGCGAGCCACCGAATCATTCAACCAAATGGCTGCCATTGGCTGCTGCCAGGCAACAAAAAAGACTCGCCGTGAGGCAAGTCTTGCTATGAGCGTGGAGCGGCTCGAACGCTCAACCAATGGCTTAAAAGGCCACTGCTCTGCCATTGAGCTACACGCCCGCTTAGCGAAAAGCATTCTATCATGCAGTGGGATTCGAGTCAACAATTTTCTTGACATTTTGAAGGTGGGTTGTTAGGATGGGTGGCGAAGGATGAGATTGCTTCAGCCAGTACAGCCCTTGGCTTCGCAATGACAGCTTCCTCCAGAATGAAGTGTGCGGAGCGCTGTAGAGTTACTTGCAATGACATATTCGTATGGGAGTGGTATGTATGGAGATTATAAAGGTAGATGAGGCGAATTTTAAGCTGGAAGTGTTAGAAGCTGCACTTCCGGTGCTGGTGGATTTTACGGCGGCATGGTGCGGGCCGTGCAAGATGCTGGACCCGGTGGTAAAGCAATTGGCTCAGGAATGGGAGGGGCGCGTGAAGGTGGCGAAGCTGGATATTGATGAGAACCAGGGCTTGACGGTGCAGTACCAGGTAATGGGGGTGCCAACCTTGATGCTGTTTGTCAAGGGGCAGCCCGTACAGCGGGTTTCGGGTTATCTGCCAAAAGATAAGCTGGCGGCGAAGTTTAAGTCGTTTTTTTAAGAGCAGTCGAGTACGTGCCAGCGATATGGCATACTTCCCCGTAAGGCGCATTCCGCTAAGTGTTTATGGCTTTGTAAATGACGTGGTCAATATCGATCATCGAGACTCCCAACTCCTGGGAAAGCTCGGTATCTTCCTGAGTGGTCAGGGTTAATTCGTCTTTGGTATGACCGGGTGTTAGTCTCTCTGATTCCAAGATCCCGCCCGGGGATAGGGGAAACCCAAATACCATAACTTCGTAGTCGATCGGTTTTCCGTCTGGCAAAATATATAAAGTCCCCCGGACTTCAAACCGCTCTTGCGTCAGGTTGCCCCGCTGATCCAAAGTAAAAGGTTTTTTCGAAACGAAAATTGGGACTTCCGGAAATATCTGAATTGGGCACATAATTGCAATCCTTCTGGATAATTCTACCTCAGAGGGCCCGAGTTATAAGGTGCATTGGGAGTTAGCGTGGAATTGACCGCATACCCCAAAATAAGGGGGGCCACCACGGCAATTCCTAAAGACCCAGTTATAAGCCGGCATATCCCGAGGATCAGATTCGGGGTATGCCGTGTTTTTTATGATCTACGGAGTGATTCTTTGCAAATGCGATAATTTTTGGTATAATTTACTTGCGAATCGTCGCAGGAGATAATAATTGCAATGACTCATTCTGAAGTTTTCATCCAGGCCTTACGCCAACGCGGTGTGCGCATCACGCCGCAGCGCGAGATGATCCTGGATGCATTGGCGCATGGCAGCGGTCACATGACGGCAGAAGAGATTTACGACCAGGTGAAGGAGCATACCCAGGTGATCAATATTGCCACGGTGTACCGCACCCTGGAACTGCTGGTGGAGGCCGGGCTGGCCAGCCGGGCGAATTTATGGGATGGGCGGTTGGTATATGCTACCAGCCAGCATGGCCCGCACCTGCACCTGGTGTGCCGGGCGTGCGGAACTACCGTGGACGCAGATTCCAGCCTGCTTTCGACCTTTGTAGAGCAGGTCAAGGACCAATACCAATTCCTGGCGGATTGGCAGCATCTCTCCTTACAAGGCATCTGCCAGGCCTGCCTGGGGAAGACAATTTCAGTGGAGGGATAAGATGTTACTTTCACCCGCAGCGATGCATGTTCCGGATGGGTTCTTGTCTGTTTGGGTTTCAGTTGTGTGTTGGATTTTATCGATCCTTGCCATTGGGTATGCGTTAAGACGCTTAGGTAAGGATCTGGATGAGCGCCAGGTGCCGATGATGGGGGTCGTGGCGGCGGCGATTTTTGCAGGGCAGATGCTGAACTTTGCTGTGGCGGGCGGCACCTCGGGTCACCTGATGGGCGCAGCGCTGGCCACCATTTTGCTCGGTCCCTGGCCAGCAGTGATCGTGATGACCTGCGTGGTCGGAATCCAGGCGCTGATCTTTCAGGATGGCGGTTTATTAGCCTTGGGGGCAAACATCTTCAACATGGGTGTGGTGGGTGTATTTGTCTCTTATACCGTCTACCGGCTTATTTATCGGCTGGCGGGAGGTAAGTCATGGGGTATCTTTGTGGGCGGTTTTCTGGCAGCCTGGTCTTCGATCGTGATCGCGGCTTTGGCGGTGGCGCTGGAATTAGCTCTATCGGGTACTTCGCCAGCTAACCTGGCGATCCCAGCCATGGCGGGCATCCATGCCATCATCGGCATCGGCGAGGGGTTGATCACGGTTGGCGCCCTGGCATTTATTTATGCATCCCGTCCCGATCTCATCAAAAAGGGAGAGACGGGGACGGTTCATGGAAAATTGGTGTGGGTTGTGGGACTGTTGCTTGCCCTGGTTTTGGTAATTGCCTCGCCCCTGGCCTCCTCAAACCCAGATGGCCTGGAATGGGTGGCGGGGCAGAAGGGCTTCCTGGATACCGCGCAAGGACCCGTTTACGATCTTATTCCCGACTACCTGCTGCCGGGTGTCTCCAACCAGAGCCTGGCGACGATCCTGGCGGGGGTGGTTGGGATCATCCTTGTGTTCGGAGTAGCCTTTGGCGTGGCGTACAGCCGCCGCAAACGCCAGGAAAGCAGGTAACTCACTGAATGCACGCTCATTTTTTAGACCCGTACCAGCCGCGCTCCAGCCCAATCCATGCCTTTGACGCGCGGATCAAGTTCGTCTTGACAGTGGTTTTCATCTTTGCGAATGCTTTGCTGCCGGTGGGGGCCTGGCCGGTGTATATCTTGATGTTTTCGCTGGTGCTGGCGGTGGAAGTCCTGTCGGAGCTGGGGGTGGCTTATGTACTCAAACGTTCAATCCTGGCGATACCCTTCGTGTTTGCGGCACTGCCGCTGCTGTTCACGGTTCCTGGTCTGCCGCTGGTCACTTTTTCGATCGGCTCTTGGGATCTGAGCATCTCGCAAGCGGGGTTGGAGCGCTTCATCAGTATTGGGTTGAAATCCTGGATTTCGCTGCAAGCGGCTATTGTATTGGCCTCGACGACCACGTTTCCGAACCTGCTGATGGCGATGCGGGCGATCAGGATCCCGCGCCTGCTGGTCTCGGTGTTCGGCTTGATGTGGCGCTACCTGTTTGTGCTGGTGGATGAGGCGCTGCGCCTGCTGCGCGCCCGCACGGCGCGCAGCGGTCACAGCGACGAGCCCGGCTTGAAACCAGGCGGCAGCCTGGCCTGGCGGGCGAAGGTGACGGGGGGGATAGCGGGCAACTTATTCTTGCGCGGTTTCGAGCGCAGCGATCGGATTTACATGGCCATGGTGTCGCGCGGCTACGACGGCGAGACTCGCACACTGCCAATGCCGAAGATCAGCACGGGTAATTGGCTGGTTTTGATCCTGGGCCTGGTTTTCATGGGTATTTTATTGGGTATGGGGTTGATCTTTTGGGGTTAAGGACTGTATATGCACCATTCTGTAGAAATTGAAGGGTTATCTTTTTCGTACCCAGACGGGCACACGGCCTTGCGCGGGGTTTCCTTGCACATTGAGCCGTGTGAAAAGGTCGCCTTGGTGGGGCCGAACGGGGCTGGCAAATCGACGCTGATTTTACATTTGAACGGCATCTTGGGGGGCGGAGAGGGGAGCGTGCGGGTGGCTGGATTCGAGGTCAAGCGAGAAAACCTGGGACGGGTGCGCGCCAGCGTGGGGTTGGTTTTTCAATCGCCGGAGGACCAGCTCTTTTCGCCGACGGTGTTCGAAGATGTGGCTTTTGGTCCCATTTACCAGGGGCTTCCGGCGGCAGAGGTTCAGAAGCGGGTAGAAGAGGCGCTGGAGGCTGTGCATATGCTGGATTACGCAGACAGGGTGTCGCACCACCTGAGCGTGGGCGAGAAGAAGCGCATTGCGATTGCCACGGTGCTTTCGATGAAGCCGGAGATCTTGATCCTGGATGAGCCGACGGCGGGCTTGGACCCGCGCGCCCGCCGCTCGCTGATCCACCTGCTGGATGAGCTTGGGATCACCATGCTGGTTTCGACGCATGATATGCTGCTGGTGAACGAATTGTTCCCGCGCGTGGTTGTGATGGACGAGGGGAAGATCGTTGCCGATGGGCCAACCCGCGTACTCCTGCAAGATACGGCTTTGCTGGAGGCACACGGGTTGGAGCGGCCTTGTGTTTTTTAGCGCCCGTTCAATCCGGCCGCGGAGCGCAGGGCAGCTGCCCGGTCGGTCTTTTCCCAGGGCAGGTCGAGGTCATCGCGACCAAAATGCCCGTAAGCAGCTACCTGGCGGTAGATGGGGCGGCGCAGGTCCAGGTCCTGGATGATGGCACCGGGACGCAGATCGAAGTGCTCGAGGATGAGCTGGGAGATTTTCTCGTCGGGGATCTGGCCGGTGCCGAAGGTCTCAACATTGACGCTGAGGGGATGGGATACGCCGATGGCGTAAGCCACCTGGATCTCACAGCGGTCAGCCAGCCCGGCGGCGACTACGTTCTTGGCTGCCCAGCGGGCAGCGTAGGCTGCGGAACGGTCGACCTTGGTGGGATCTTTGCCGCTGAAGGCACCCCCGCCATGCCGGCCCATGCCGCCGTAGGTGTCAACGATGATCTTGCGCCCGGTGAGGCCGGCATCGCCCATGGGGCCGCCGATCACGAACTGCCCGGTGGGGTTGACATAAAACTTTATATCCTTGTCAACCAGATCAGAGGGGAGGGTGGGGATGATCACATTTTCAATCACGGCTTCACTGATCTCGGCGTGCGAGATTTCGGGAGTGTGTTGGGTGCTGACCAGCACGGTATCGACGCGCTTAGGCTTGCCGTAGCTGTATTCCACGGTGACCTGGGTCTTCCCGTCGGGGCGCAGCCAGGGCAGCGTGCCTTCTTTGCGCAGGACGCTCAGGCGGCGAGCGAGCTTGTGAGCCAGGTAGATGGGCATGGGCATCAGCGTGGGCGTCTCGTTGCAGGCGAAGCCAAACATCATACCCTGGTCGCCAGCGCCGATCTTGTCTACTTCACTTTCGGTCATGGCGCCAGCATTGGCGGCGCCAACATTGGCGGAGCCAACCTTGTTGGCAGCGCTTTTGGCCTCCAGGGATTTATCGACGCCCATGGCAATATCGCCTGACTGGCGGGAGATGGCTACCTGAACGCCGCAGGAGTGGCCGTCAAAGCCTTTCTCGCTGCTGTCATAGCCGATCTCGTTGATGACTTTGCGCGCCAGCTCGTCGAAGTTAATATGGGCATGCGTGGTGATCTCGCCCAGCAGCATGACAAAGCCGGTCTTAGCCGCGGTCTCGCAGGCCACGCGCGAGTAGGGGTCCTGTTCCAGGCAAGCATCCAGCACAGCGTCACTGAGCTGGTCGCAAAGCTTATCGGGATGACCCTCGGTCACCGACTCTGAGGTAAAGAGCAGGCGCGGCGAGTTCATAAAAGTATTGGTCATATAAAACAGCCTCCATCGATAAAAAAATTGCCCCTTCCGGCTTCGAAAGGGCAATGATACGTTTCATACGCTCACCCTCTCATCTTCCAGATCATCCATCTGCCGGAATTGGCACCGTGTAAGCGGTTGCCGAGGTTTCAACGGGCCGGTCCCTCCACCTCTCTGGATAAGAGCGCTATTCAGGGGTTACTTATTTGTCGGACAAAATCTTATCATGAGAAGGGGGAGATGTCAAACGAATCGAAGGGTTAGGGGATAAGGGAGAAGGGCTCAGAAGATGAATTGGGTGACAATTGGCACTTGTTTATTTTTTTGAGTATGGTATTTTTAAGAGAGGGTTGTGGTTTCTGAGAAGACTGGAGAAAGGGGTATGTGATGAAATCAAGGTTTTTTGCCGAGATCAAGATATTGCTTGTGTTGGTTATTATGCTGCCAGTTGTAAGGGTCGAAGGACATTTTCAGAGGACGGTTGCGGAGCCAGATTTAAGGAACATAATCATTGGAGATATTCTGGCTTCGCCAATGGAGGAAACGACTGCAGATACCTTTATCTATCTCCCTTTAGTGCAGCGAAGCGTTGAAATGGTGTTTGTGGCGGCAGGATCATTCCAGATGGGCTGCGACCCGACGCATAATGGCGGGTTTCCATGTAATCCATCCGAGCTGCCCCTGCACACGGTGTACCTGGACGCCTACCAGATCGACAAGTACGAAGTGACCAATGCCCAATACGCCCAGTGCGTGTCAGCGGGGGGGTGCTCAGCGCCGGGAAGCAATGCTTCCTGGACGCGGACTTCTTATTACGATAATCCAACCTACGCCAATTACCCGGTCATTTACGTAAGCTGGAACCAGGCCACCGCCTACTGCACCTGGGCGGGCAAGCGCCTGCCGACGGAGGCCGAGTGGGAGAAGGCGGCGCGGGGGACGACGGTGCGCGCCTACCCCTGGGGCGATCAAACCCCGGACTGCACGCTGGCGAACCATTTGTTTTATAATGGTTCATCATATAGCAGCTGTGTGGGTGACACGAGCGCGGTAGGCAGCTACCCCAGCGGGACCAGCCCTTACGGTGCGCTGGACATGGCGGGCAACGTGTGGGAGTGGGTCAATGACTGGTGGGCAGATAATTACTACAGTATTTCACCTCCCAGCAACCCCCCAGGCCCGACTATGGGAACATCCAGGGTGCTGCGCGGCGGCGGGTGGCCCCACAGTGCTCACGGCTTGCGCGGCGCGTATCGCAACTACGCCTACCCGTATGACCAGCACAGCAAACTCGGTATTCGTTGTGCGGCAGCGCCATGAGCTGGCAACGTGATTCGGGCGATAAAGAACATCGCTTAACGGATTACGACTCGCTGATCCGTTCAATCCGTTGACAGCTGCCTCTCCCTGGTCGCGTCAAAGGGGCGCTTCCCCTTCGGTGCTCCCTCGTTCTCCTTCGTACCTCGGGATAAACTCGGGACAAGCTCAGGGTCAGCGCGACAAACTGGGCGGGCATCCGTGGACGGCATCCACCCTTATCCCCTAACCCCTCCCCCCTGACGTCCTATTTGTCGACGGTTCCTAATCCGTTCAATCCGTTTTGGGTTCAATCCGTTGACAGCTTATCTGGGCAGAATTACCGCTTGCTTGTGAAAGAGGGGAAACTATCCAGGCTTGCTCTGGTTTGAGTAAGAGGCGCGCTGCAGGGATCCTTCGGTCGCAAAGTGCGCTCCTTCAGGATGTCAGGTACGAGGAAACCCCAGGGTCTTAAATTGCAGACCCCTGGGGTTTGGATTATAGCCACAAGGAGATGATCAGTAATCATCCAACACGCCTGCCCAAAGACAGGAGTCGACGCTGTCGAAGAAGCCGCCGTGACCAGGTAATTTCTGAGATATAATCTTGGTCAGTAGATCCCTGTTGGAGGCAGACATGGACATTTATGAGTTGGTATTGGAAATGAAATTATTGGAGCGCCGCTTAACCCTCTATGAAGAGAAATATGGGGTTTTGAGCGAAGATTTTTATCGCGCTTACACTGCTGGCGAACTGGATCACTATGATGAGTACGATGAAACCCGCGCTGATTTCAGCCGGTGGAAAGGGATCTACGAAACCTGGCAGCGACGTAAAGCAGCTTATACTAGCCTGCTTCAGCAGCGAGAGCTGAGCGATACGCTGCGCGTTCAGCCGGCTTATTGAACATGCCTGACGAGTCACTGAGCTCTTTACAGCGTTATAGCACTTATATCGCTGAAGCGCTGGAACGCCCTTCTGGTAAAAGTTCGACCTTAACAGTCTTTTCTGCCAGCCCATATACAGGAATTGCTGAAGGCGAAATATTATTTGAGGCAGGATTTCGCTTGCGGATGAGAGAAGAACTTGATTTCGACGCCGGGTTGATCACTTCATATGGTTATGAGGTGTATCGAGGCGAAGAACGTCTTTACTGGTACGATGATTTTCCTCACCCAAATGATACCTCGCTTGCCTCTACCTTCCCGCATCACAAACACATTCCCCCTGATATTAAACACAATCGCGTTCCGTCTCCTGGCATTCGTTTCACTCGTCCTAACTTGGCCTTCTTGCTTCAGGAAATAGAATCTTTGTAATCCGGCACCCAGGTTTCTCAGGGCGGTGATGTGCTCCCCACTCTGGTTTGAGCAAAAGGCGCTCTGCAGGGATCCTTCGGTCGCTTGCGGTCGGAGAACGCGAGTTGCGTTCTCTCAGAACGACCGCGGCGCTCCTTCAGGATGACAAATGATGTGATTGTCTCCGATATATTAACGCCAGGATGAGCAGGAGCGTGGCAACGATGAACGAGACATTGAGCACAATGCAGATCATTCCCTGCGCCACGAACTCGCCAACGATGTCAAAGAGCGCCAAAGCGACGATCAGTTTGAGGGTCCAGGAGCGTTTGGTGAGCATGCCCCACAAAGCGATTACAAACAAGGCTGCAACCATCGCACCGGCGACCATCAAGACGGTTGGCGACACAGCCACCGTTGAAGCAATATCCTTCCAATTGAAGTAGAAGGCGGAAGTCACAACGACGTGCTGGATGATCTTCTCAATCACGAGAAGGATTATCAGGTAATAAAGTCGATTTGGTTTCATAGGCGCGGGAGATCCAGGTAAGGGTACGGGGTATTATGGATGGATGTATGTATGTTTCAGCGCATCCCCCCATGCCCCGACAGGATCAGAGCCACAAGTAGGTGATCAGGTAAAAGCCCAACACGCCTGCCCAGAGCCAGGAGTCGACGCGGTCGAAGAAGCCGCCGTGACCGGGGATGAGGTGAGAGGAGTCCTTGGCGCCCGCCTGGCGCTTGATCATACTCTCGCCCAGGTCACCGAGGGTGGGAAGGATGCTCATCACCAGACCAATCCATAACCCGCGCAGAGGGGTGATCGCAGTTCCGGGGCCTGCCAGAACCTGCAAACCGGCCGCCAGGGCTGCGGTGAGGAGCGTGCCAAAGATGACGCCGCCGAAGTAGCCCTCCCAGCTCTTTTTGGGGCTGAGGCGTGGGATCATCTTGTGCTTGCCGAATCGCGAACCGACCATGTAGGCAGCGATGTCGGCAAACCAGACGGAGGGAAGCACGAGAAATACCCACCATTTCCCATCTGGCAGGGAGCGCAGGGAGATGAGGTAAGCACCGATCCAGCCGAGGTAGAAGATACCACCCAGGGTAACGCCGAACTCGGTGCCCGATTGGTTCGAGCCGCGCTCATAGGCCACCAGGTGGTAGGTGAGGCTGACCAGGATGAGCAGGCTGATCAGCCAGTCGGAGCCCTCGAAGCCATTGATGGCGCGGGCTACGAGCAGCAGCAAGGCGCCAGCGATGATGAGCCCATCGGCGGGCTTCAGGCCGGCGAGGTGAAACAATTGGCCATATTCCCAGGCGGCTCCCACCATGAAGATCGCTACCACGGCAGCGAAATACCAGCCGCCGAGGCTGATGGCTACGATGCCAATGGGCAGCAGGATGAGGGTGACCAGGAGGCGTTTAACAAACATTGGTCTTGGGATCCACGTCAGAAGGGGTGGTCAAGCCGTAACGGCGCTGGCGGCTGCTGTACTCCAGCAGAGCTTTGCGCAGCTCTTCTTTATCAAAATCAGGCCAATAGGTGGAAGGGAAATACCATTCTGAATAGGCGCCCTGCCAGAGTAAGAAGTTGCTCACGCGCATCTCGCCAGAGGTGCGGATGATCAGGTCAGGATCGGGCACGCCGGCGGTGAAGAGGTATTGGCCGACCTTTTCATCGGTGACTTCTTCTGGCTTGACCCCATCCTCGATCATTTTTTGGATGGCGCAGATAATCTCATCCCGCCCCCCGTAGTTGAAGGCTATGTTGAGGATTAAGCGGTCGTTATTCTGGGTGTACTCAATGGCCTGCAGCACTTTTTTACGGAAGGAAGGTTTGAGGCGGTCCAGGCGGCCAATGTGGCGCAAGCGCACTCCCTGGTCATGCAGCTCCTGCAGTTCGCGCTTCAGCACGTCCTGGAAAATAGTGAGCAAACCCTGCACCTCTTGGGTTGGGCGCCCCCAGTTTTCAGTGGAAAAGGCATAGATGGTCAGGTACTTGATGCCGAAATCGATACAGGCTTCGATGATGCGGCGCAAGTTCTCTGTACCAGCCCGGTGCCCGGCCATGCGAGGCAGGCCGCGCGAGATCGCCCAGCGCCCATTGCCATCCATGATAATGCCAATATGGGTGGGGATTTTTCCTGGGAAGGGTTTTTTATCGTCCGTGGACATGCTTTGGATGAGGTCTGCTTTCAAACTTCCATGATCTCGTTTTCTTTATGCTGGCCTACTCGATTGACTTCTTCGATGTATTTATCGGTGAGTTTCTGGAGCTCCTCTTCGCCGAGCTCCAGGTCGTCTTCTGAGATCAACTTTTCCTGTTCGAATTCGCGCAAGTCTTTGATGGTGTCGCGGCGAACGTTGCGCACTGCCACGCGGGCTTCTTCAAGGCGGTTATGGACCACCTTGACCAGCTCTCTGCGGCGTTCCTCCGTCAGGGGGGGCAGGTTCAGGCGGATGGATTTTCCGTCATTGTTTGGAGTCAGGCCCAGGTCTGAGTTATAGATGGCACGCTCGATGGCTTTTAAACTGGTAGCGTCGAAGGGCTTGATGAGGAGAGAGCGCGACTCAGGCACGCTGATGGTGGCGAGCTGGATGAGCGGGGTGGGCATACCGTAGTATTCCACGTGCAGCCGCTCCACCAGGGCAGGGCTGGCACGCCCGGTGCGAATACTCGCCAGATCTTCTTCTAAAGCCTGAACGGCACTCTTCATGCGCGCTTCGGATTCGTGTTGTGCTTCTTTTAGCATAAGACCTCCAAGGATTACCAGGCAGTGAAATCTCTCCCTATAGGATACTCGATAATGGGCGGGGAGAAAAGGGGGAAATTAGGGTGCCAGGCCAAAGATGACACCATCTGGGTAGTCTGCCAGGACGGGCAGCCCAGCAGAGAGATCCTCGAAGAGGGCGACCTCGTCGGCATCCTGGCTGTTCCTCAATCCGAACAGGACCAACAGAGCCTGACCCTGGCTCACCCTCTGCTGGATCAGGTCGCGGTCGGCGGCATAGTTTGGGCGGGATAAGCCGGTAACATTGTCGGTAGGGGTGGGGATGATATAGGCATTCCTGCCGGTCAGCAGGTAGATAGCGGTCGGCTTGTTGGAATACAGCATGATCTCGGGTAGATTTCGAATATCTTGGATGATTTGTGACTGTTGAAAACCTTGGTGAGCAAACCCTTGACCCTGGGTGCTCAGTTGTCCTACGGCGGCGATGCCATCCTTGGCGCTGAAGAGCAGAAACAGGAGGCAGAAGAACCCCAGCAGGAGGCGGAAGAAGACCGCCCGGTTAGCCAGGGCTTTCCAAATCCAGGCTAACCCGCTGGCAAATAAGATGATCCCGGGCAGGTAGATGACCGATAGGATGCGGTCATCGAGCGGCGTGGAGGCATCGAAAAAGCTCAGGGAGATGACCAGGAAGGCCAGGTATACCGGAATGTGCAGGGCGTGGGTAAATGCCAGGCCAAGGCTGCCTGCAGGAGCCTGTGATGCCCCTGGCTTTTTGAGCCTTTGCCAGATCACCCAGGCCAGCCAACCCAGCAAGGCTGGCAGAAGGAGCAAGGAGACCAGGCTGAGCAGCTGCCCAGAGATGGGGAAGCTGCTCAAGAGATCATCTGGCGCGGCCCAGGTGAGCAAGTTTTTGAACGCTTCGAACAAAACACTGAAGGAAACCGGGTGCCAGGCGACCTGGCGGTTGCTCAAAGCCCCGGTCTGGGTGGTGAAGAGGTTATAGAGATTCCATGCCAACACAGGCAGGAAGGCTCCCGCCAGGAGCAGGAAAACCTCGCGGAATGGAGAGCGGCTGAAAATGCTAACACCTGTGCGAGGCGTTGAGGACGAGCTGTGCAGGAGAATGACTGCCAGGAGGGCGGTGATGAACAGGCTGGCGCCGGCATAACGAGCCAGGTATGCCAGGCTCAACAAAAAGCCTGCCAGGAGGGGCCAAAGCCAGCCACCTCGGGCAAAGCTGTGCGCCAGAACCAGGAAGGCCGCCAACATGAGCGTCAAAAACAGGGGCTCGCTCAGCGCAAAAGAAAAGACGCCCAAGAAAACATCGGAACAGGCCAGGACCAGCGCCCCGAAGAGTGCAAAAGGGGCAGACCGGTTGATCAGGTAGACGCTCAACCCAACCAGCAGGATGTCGAGGCCGAACAGGAGCGTGATCAGCAGCCGAGCCCCGGCCAATAGATCCATTCCGGCCAGCCCACAGCCAGCCAGCGCCAGCGAAAACAGGGGCGGAAAATGTGTGATGGGTTTCAGCTCTCCCCCACCGGAGAAGCGCACAAAACCATTTCCGGCCAGGAAATTGGCTGCGCCTTCTACATAATAAGAAGAGTCATTCACCAGGCCCAGGCCAAAGGGCGTACTTTTCCACAGGGCAGCCATGCCCCCCAGGGAGACAGCCAGGAGTGCCAGGACAAAGAGAATTTTCGAGCGGCGGGTTAGGGACATCGGATCACGGCAGCTGTTTGACCACACAAAAGACAGCCCCATCTCGCCCAACCTGGTGCCAGACGGGGGCTTCGGGGTGATAAACCAAGTCAGCGTCTGTGCGGGTGGTGAGCAGCAGCAGGCTGCCTGAAAAGGTTTGGTCAGCATCGGGGTCATAGCGGCTGACCGTGAGGCCTGGAGAAGCATACTCCTGGGCAATGGAGGGTTGGCGGAGAGCAAATAAGGTGGCACCTTCGGGCGCATCTTCATTTACATGCGACATGGTCTCTTTGTAACAAGTCAGCCAGAAATCTGTGTCGAAGCGGCGGAAGGCGCCGCCTGTGCCACCTACCAGGGCATTGTAATAGGTATAGGGGTAAGGGTGCAGGGAGATGATCCCAAATATCCCTGGGAGCACCAATATGACCAGGATCAGAGGATAAAGCCATTTTTGCCGCAGCCAGTTGGAGGCGGCCTGGAAGGTGAAAGCGCTCACAATGAAGACGGGCGGCAAGATGAACAAAAAGTGCCGGTATCCATCATAGATCGGTGGGCGCATGAGCAGCACATAGGTGAAGGGGATCAGGAACCACAGCAGGACTGCGCCCAGGGCACGCCATTCTACCTGCCTATGGGTGACCCGGCGCAAGACGATGACCAGACCAGAAATGAACAAAGGCCAGACGGGCAGGGTGAGGGTGATCAGCAGCATGACCGGCAGGTAAAGCCGCGGCAAGCTTTCAGCGGAGGTGACCACACTGTTGAAAAGCACGGGAGGAGCCTTGGGATTAGCGGACATATGCTGGATGACTTTGATGAAGTTGCCCAGCGGGGATTCCCAGAGATAGGGCCAGGAGATCAAGGTCACCAACCCGGCAAAAAGCGCATACAGTGCTAAACCGGCCAGAGGCAGGCGTTCGTGCCTGAGCAAGAAGTAAAGCGCGACGAGCAAGCCTGCCAGGGGGCCCAGGATGCGGATGGAGGTCAGGGCGCCGAGGATGATCCCGGCGAGCAAGGTGAGGCGCAGAAGACTGCTCCATTTGAAGCCTTTGACCCATCCGGCCGGCTTGTGCGGCAGCGGGGCGAGGATCCTTGCCCAATAGGCAGCCGTGCGCTGGATGGCTGGCAGCCAAAAGGTGAGAAGCGCGGCGGGGACAACGAATATCCAGGTGATGGCTGCCAGCAAAGCTCGCAGGCGGGTGAATTGAATAATGGCTTTGTTGGCATAAGCTTGCGCGGGAACGCTGCTGGCATTGACAGCCACCCGGGCGAAGATTTTCCCTAAAAAGCTTTGCGGATCGGCCTGGTAAGCCAGGGAAACCAGGTTTCGGATGGCCTCCTGCAGATTGGATGAAAACAGATATGCGACCAGCGAAAGAACCAGGCAGATGACCGCGCTGATTTGCAAGGTTCTGCGTAACTTTTCCCACCTGACCTGGGCTTCAACGGGATTGGGATCGGAAAGCTCCCCCCGTTCTGAGGCAGGCGAGAGATCGACCAGGCGGTCAACCATTTTGAAGCCGAAAAACATGGCTGCCAGGAAGAAGACCGTAAAGGGAATATCTTTTGGGTTGATCCAGGCATGCCCCCACAGCACCGGTTGGGTGCTGAAGAGCAGGGCGGCAGCGAAAGCTGGCCAGGGCTTCACCCAGCGGAGGCAGATTCCATAAAGCAGCAGCACACCGGCCTGGAAAGTGAGAAAATTTACCAGGTGCCAGAGGTCGTTCCGTGAGGCTGGCAAAGCCCAGTCGAGCAGGTTGACAACCGCGTTTGCCGGCAGCAGATAAGCAGGCCCATAGGTCTTATGATCCTCAGCGCTGGGGCCGTAGGCTTTTTCGATATCAAAGGTCCCGCTCAGCCGGGCCGGGATCGAATAGGCATAGGGCACTGCCTGGGCATACTGGTAGAAAAGCGGTTCATCCCAGCTCAGGCCGTAATCTTGAAAGGTGAACAGCCCCACGACCAGGTTCGCCAGGATCAAGAGGGCGGCAGGGAAATAAGGTTTGCGGACGAGCGCTGATATCCGCTGGCGGATACTCATTGCAATCTAGGAGGAAAAAGGCTCAGGCAGTCACCAGGGTTCCGACGGGCTCACCGTATACGGCTTTGATCAGCACGCCAGGCTGCCACAAGTTGAGCACCAGGATGGGCATGTTATTGTCCATGCACAGCGAGATGGCGGTGCTGTCCATCACTTCCAGGCGGCGGTTGATCGTTTCCATGTAAGTCAGTTTTTCAAATCTGACAGCATCCGGATTCTTCATCGGATCAGAGTCGTATACACCGTCTACTTTGGTGGCTTTGATGACCACATTGGCGCCAATTTCCATGGCGCGCAGGGCGGCAGCCGTATCGGTCGAGAAGTAGGGGTTGCCGGTGCCGCCGCCGAAGATGACCACGCGCCCTTTCTCCAGGTGACGGATGGCGCGCCGGCGGATGTAAGGCTCAGCCACAGCGCGCATCTCGATAGCAGACTGCACGCGCACCACCAGGTTGTTGCGCTCCATGGCATCCATCAGCGCCAGGGCGTTCATCACGGTGGCAACCATGCCCATGTAATCGGCAGTAGCCCGATCCATGCCGCGCTCCAGGCCTGTGCGACCGCGCCAAACATTTCCGGCGCCAATGACGATGGCGACATCCACATTCAGCTCGCGCACCTCTTTGACGCGCAGGGCCAGCTCCTCAGCCTTAAGCGGATCAATCCCATAACCCTGCGGCCCACCCAGCGCTTCACCGCTCAGCTTTAGCAAAATTCGTTGGTATTTTATTTCTCTGCTCATAGGGTCTTCCTGTTAGAAAAAGGCTGTCCCGATCTTCTGGGACAGCCCGAAACCTTATTTCTCGATGCCTTCTCCAACTTCCCAGCGGACAAAGCGCCGGATGACGATGTTTTCGCCGATGGAGCCGATGTTCTGCGCCAACATTTTTTCGATAGTAACCGTCTCGTCACGGATGTAAGGCTGGCGGAGCAGGCAAGCCTCGTCTTTGTACTTTTCCAGCCGGCCAGCCACGATCCGTTCGAGGGCGGACTCGGGCTTGCCCTCTTCCAATGCGCGTGCTCGGGCGATCTGAGTTTCATGCTCTAGGACTTCAGCAGGAATATCCTCAGCTTTGATAAAGAGAGGGGCGGCAGCCGCGATCTGGAGGGCAATTTCGTGAGCGAAGCTGCGGAAAGCCTCAGAACGCGCCACGAAATCGGTCTCGCAGTTGACTTCCACCATCACCCCTACACGGCCGCTGCCGTGCGAATAGAGCTCTAAAAACCCTTCCGAAGCTGCGCGGTCAGCGCGCTTGGCGGCTTTTGCCAGGCCTTTTTCACGCAGATAATCGACGGCCTTATCAAAATCCCCGTTGGATGTTTCCAGGGCTTTGCGGCAGTCCAAAATTCCTGCGCTGGTTGCTTCGCGCAATTCTTTGATTTGTTCAATGGTTATAGCCATAGTTGTTCCTTATTGCCCTATTTCTCTTCGTCGGCATCTGCAGCCGGTTCATCTGACGGAGATTCATCTTCTTCGGCTTCATCTACTTCGACTTCTTCAGCTTCTTCAACTTCTTCTTCTTCCTCGGCAGCTTCAGCATCGATACCAAGTTCTGCCTCGATGGCCTCAACCTCGATGCCAAGTTCTTCCGCATCAATTTCAACCAGACCGCGCACCTGGGCAGAGAGCTTGGCGAGGGTGGCCTCGCCTAGCAGATCCTCATCGGCCAGCTCGGGTTCTTCGATCATACCGCGGGAAGCTTCTAAGGCGGCTTCTTCTTCAGCAACTTCTTCTTTGCGCATGGCTTTACCTTCGATGACGGCGTCAGCCATTTTACCGATGATGAGCTTGATGGCGCGGATGGCATCATCATTGGAGGGGATGACGTAATCGATGGTCTTGGGATCGCAGTTCGTATCCACCATGGCGATAACGGGGATTGCGAGCAGGTTGGCTTCGTGGATGGCCGTGGTTTCGCGGGAGATGTCGACAACGAATACCAGGTCGGGAAGGCGGTTCATATTGCGGATACCGCTCAGAAGCATTTCCAGGCGCTCAATCTTGCGGGTATAGATCAGGGCTTCTTTCTTGGTTACATGCCCGAAGTTGTTGGTATCGCGCATGCGTTCCAGGCGCTCGAGCTCGTTGATGCGTGCCCGGATGGTGCGCCAGTTGGTGAGCATACCGCCCAGCCAGCGCTCGGTGACATAGGGCATACCGCAGCGGGCAAACTCGATCTGGATCGTCTCTTGAGCCTGGCGCTTGGTGCCCACAAAGAGCAGCGTGCCGCCCTCGGCGACGCGCTCGCGCACGACATTGTAAGCCTGGTCCATAGCCTTGGATGTCTTCTGCAAATCGATGATGTGAATGCCATTGCGTTCGGTGAAAATATAGGGCTTCATGCCCGGGTGCCACTTGTGGGTGCGGTGACCAAAGTGCACGCCGCTTTCCAAAAGGGCTTTCATAGAAATTACTGCCATTTTAAACTTCTCCTTTTTGCGTTTTGCCTCCGCACCCTTCTTTCCTGCTCGGCACTGCTATGCGTTGGTCTGACCCGGCTCTGGAGGGTCTTTCCGCTGTTTTGCAGCACGCCCCGGCAGGTCAGGGTGCGTGAGAGATGGTTTTGCCCAGACAGGGCACAATTTCTCCCGCTTGCGGCGGGAGCGTGGCGAGTATATCATAAGAATCATGGATTTACCAGGGAAAAATTTTTGATAGAAAGATTTTCCCTGGAGGCGCTTGCCATCCAGGAGAGCGGCTTACTCTTCCAGGGTGGTCACATCGCCCTCCGGTAAACCCAGGGCACGCGCTTTCAAGACGCGGCGCATGATCTTACCACTGCGCGTCTTGGGCAGGCTGTCGACGAAGGTGATATCCTCAGGCTTGGCGATGGGGCCGATCTCGTGCGAGACATGGTTGCGCAGCTCTTCTGCCAGGTGGTCGCTTTTCTCTTTGCCGGCGCGCAAGATCACGTAAGCGTGAATGGCATTGCCCTTGAGCTCGTGCGGCAGGCCGATGGCAGCCGCTTCGGCAACGGCTGGGTGACTCACCAGGGCGCTCTCGACTTCTGCTGTCCCCAGGCGGTAGCCGCTGACCTTGATCACATCATCGATACGGCCGATGACCCAGATGTAGCCATCTTTATCCTTGCGGGCCGAGTCACCAGCCTGGTAAAGATCCCCGAACTTTCCCCAATACTGGCTGACGTAGCGCTCAGGATCTCGGTAGATGGTGCGCAGCATGCCGGGCCAGGGAGTCTTGATTACCAGGTAGCCTTCTTCGCCTACCGGGCTAGGATTACCGTGCTCATCGACCACATCGGCCTGGATGCCAAAGAAAGGCTGCGTGGCTGAGCCAGGTTTGAGGGGCGTGACCGGCAGTGGAGTGATCATGAAACCACCTGTCTCGGTTTGCCACCAGGTGTCCATGATGGGGCAGCGTTCTTTGCCAATAACGGTGTAATACCAGCGCCAGGCTTCCGGATTGATCGGCTCGCCCACGCTGCCAAGCAGGCGCAGGCTGCTCAGATCGTGGCGATTGGCCCAGGCATTGCCAAAACGCATCAGCCCACGGATGGCGGTAGGGGCAGTGTACAGGATGGTGATGCCATATTTCTCCACCATCTGCCACCAGCGGTTCGGGTAAGGATGGTTCGGCGCACCCTCATACATGAAGCTGGTGGCACCGGCTAGCAGGGGCGCATAAACGATATAGCTGTGCCCGGTGATCCAACCAGGATCCGCCGCGCACCAGTAGCGATCTTCATCTTTAATGTCAAAAACGTACTTGAAGGTGGTATAAGTATGCACCATGTAACCACCATGGGTGTGCACGATGCCTTTGGGTTTGCCGGTGGTGCCGGAGGTATATAAGACAAACAGCATATCTTCGGCATCCATGGCCTCTGTTGAGCAAGAAGTGTTTGAAATGGGCAAGCTCATCAGATCGTGATACCAGTAGTCACGACCCGGCTCCATAAAAATATTTTGCCCGGTGCGCTTGACGACGATGCAGGCTTCGATGGTCGGTTGGCGGGCCATGGCTTCGTCAGCAATGTCTTTCAAGCCGATGATCTTGCCGCGCAGCCAACCGCCATCGGCAGTGATCAATACCCGAACTCTGGGCATCTTCAATGCGCTCAGCCAGGGCTTCCACGCTGAAACCTCCGTAAATCACGCTGTGAGCAGCGCCGATCTTGGCGGTGGCGAGCATGGCGATCACCATCTCGGGGATGCGCGGCATGTAGATCGTGACAATATCCCCACGCTTGACGCCCATGCTGCGCAGGACATTGGCAAATTTGCAGACCTCGCGATGCAGGGCAAAATAGGAGAAGGTGCGTACATCCCCGGGCTCGCCCTCCCAGATCAAAGCCAGCTTGTTCTTGCGCCAGGTTTTGAGATGCCGGTCCAGGGCATTGTGAACGATATTGGTCAACCCACCGCTGAACCACTTGTAGAAAGGCGGGTTGGAATCGTCCAGAACGCTGTCCCACTTTTTGAACCATTCCAATTCCGCAGCGTGTTCGGCCCAGAAAGCCTGGGGGTCTTGCAGCGACTTTTGGTAGAGGGCCTCGTACTCTTTGATATGCGCTTGCTCCACAATGTCTGGAGAGGGGTAATAAAATTCCTGTTCTTGTTCCGCTGAATTGGCTGGCTTGTCCATGTCTTTCCTCCTTAGATGTAGATAATATAAACCCGATTTATCCGCTTCATTTTAAATGTCTCTTCTTTTCTTGTCAACATTTTCAGGAGCCAGGTCTGAGGCATCGGTTCGAATGAGTTATGGAAATGCCCTCACCCTAGCCCTCTCCCGGAGGGAGAGGGGATAAATCATTTTGGAAATGTCTCACCCTAGACCCTTCCTACCGGGGAAGGTACAAAACCGATCGATACTTAAGGTATAATTTTGCCAATCTGGCCATCGTTCGTATTTAAACGAGCAGGAGGCAAGCGTGGAAACGAGCAAGCAGATCTGTGCCGATCTGAAATCGGTGCTGTTGGAAAAAAATCTGAATTTTGAGCTGCTGAACACTTATAAAGGGGTGCCGTTTGTCTGCAAGGTTGTCCTGGAGGCGGTTGAGGACGAGGCAGCCCGCTTTGGCTTGGGTCCGACCAGCTCCTTCGCCTGGGAGACCGTAGAGTATACCCTGGTCTTGAGTGAGGGACTGCTGGAGCCGATCGAGGCGCACCTGCAGCTTTTCGACCGGGCAGCCAGGGCCTTATGGTTGGATCATTTCGTTTATGCGGGTTCCAAGCTGTCGAACCGCAAGGAGCTGCGCGTGGAGCCAGCGGGGATTGTGGAAGTGCTCCTGGAGGCAGATGGAGAAGTGCAGGTGGCACACCTGGCGGACCTTTCGATGCGCGGGGCAGGGGTGCACGTGGCAGAAGAGCTGCCTGCCTCTGTTATCCCTGGGAAGATCCTGGACCTGCGCCTGCGGCTGCCGGATGGCGAGCTCCGGCTGGCAGGGAAGATCAGGAGCTTGATCAAATCTGACCATGCGACGCGCTTGTCGATAGAATTCACTGGCACGCTGCCTAATAAAGCGCCGATCGTACGCTTTATCATGGTGAGGCGGGCTGAGATCATGGCTGAGATGCAGAAAATGGCAGCGAGGGAATTGCCGCACGCACTGCGAGGGTAACCCAAACGAAGGGATTGCTTCGCTTCCCTTCGTTGCACCCTTCGTTCCTCGGGGCAAGCTCAGGGCAGGCAGCTCGCAATGACAACTCGATCAGATAAGAGGAGAGTACTATGCAAATTTTAGGGATCGATATTGGCGGAACTGGGATCAAAGGTGCGCCGGTGGATACCGAGACAGGTGCGTTAATGGCCTCTCGGCACCGCATTCCGACGCCAGAGCAAGCCAAGCCGAAACCGGTCGCCAGTGTGATTGGCGAGTTGGCGGGATATTTCGGCTGGCAGGGGCCGATTGGGTGCGGCTTCCCGGCGGTAGTGCGCCAGGGGGTGGTGTATACGGCTGCCAATATCCACAAGAGCTGGATCGGGACGGATGCCGAGGCCCTTTTCTCCGAGGCTGCCAAATGCCCGGTGCACGTGTTGAATGACGCCGATGCGGCCGGCCTGGCGGAGATGTCCTTTGGGGCAGGCAAGGACCAAAAGGGTGTCGTCTTGATGGTGACGATCGGCACGGGGCTCGGGACGGTGTTGTTTACGGATGGGAAGCTGGTGCCCAACCTGGAATTGGGACACATTGAACTGAACGGCGAAGATGCCGAGGTGCGCGCTACAGATGCGGCCCGCAAACGTGAAAAGCTTTCCTGGAAGGTATGGGGAAAGCGGGTTAATTTTTACCTGTCATCACTGGAAAAGCTGGTGTGGCCTGACCTGATCATCCTGGGCGGAGGGGTGATCAAGCAGTATGATGAATTTGCTCCTTATCTGGATGTGAAGGCAAAAGTAGTGGTGGCGCAGTTCCTGAACAACGCCGGGATCGTAGGGGCGGCGCTTTCAGCCCAAGCGTAAGGTGAACCTGAGAAGTTTGAAAAACGGGATTTTGCTTGCTGCAAAATCCCGTTTTTCGTGTTCAAGCAAGGTGGGAGGAAGAAATGCCTCAAAAGAACTACGCAGGGGTGACCTTGATGGTCTTGGGGCGGTGAGCTTCAGCCTTGGGGATGCTGAGAGTCAGGACGCCGTTCTTCAGGTTGGCCTGGGTCTTGGCTGGATCTACGTCGGTGGGCAGGGTGATCACCCGGCTGAAGGCGCCGGCAGGCAGCTCGCTGAGCAGGTACTTGCTGTCCTCTTTGCTGAGCGACTTGAACTGGCCTCTCAGGGTGATGGTGTTGTTGATGATCTCGATCTCCAGGTCTTCAGCTTCCAGGCCGGGGACGAGGGCATTTACTTCGTAGGCATCATCAGAGGCCTGTACATCGACTGCCAGGAGCAGCTCGCGCTCGGTCTCACGCGGTTCGGTGAAGGATTCCTCCATCATGCGTTCCATAGCCTGGCGCATATTTGCCATTCGGCGGGGGGGAGTAAAGTAAAAAGTCATAGTTTGTCTCCTTAGGTTAAAAGTAAGCTCACGGATGACACAGATCGCACAGATTTTTTATCACTTGATGTGGATAAGACTCTGGTCAGTGCTAAAAGCTTCATCCTGTGGTTTGTTTATTTAGTGCAATCTTACCGAAGCTGTATCAGAGGAGCGCAAACGATGTATAAGAATTTTGATAACATTTAAACCCGAAAAAGCTCACGGATTACACGGAAGAACACGGATGAGAAAGATGTACACGGAAAAAGAGAAAAAGCAGAAAGGGCGGATTAATTTGCAAATTGGTTCATTCAAAGGCTATCGAGAAAACAAGCTGTTGGAGGCGGACGAGCGCAGATGAACACGGATAAAACAGGCCTTGGTGGATCAGTTAAACCCGAGAAGGCTCACGGATTACACGGAAGAACACGGATGAGAAAGATGTACACGGAAAAAGTGAAAAAGCAGAAAAGGCGGATTGATTTGCAAAAAGGCTCAATCAAAGGCTGTCGATAAAAACAAGCTATTGGACGCGGAGGAGCGCAGATGAACACGGATAAAACAGGCCTTGGTGGATCAGTTTAACCCGATAAAGCTCACGGATTACACGGAAGGACACGGATGAAAAAGATGTACACGGAAATAGGGAAAAAGCAGAAAAGGCGGATTGGTTTGCAAATAGGGTCATTTAAAGGCTATCGAGAAAACAAGCTGTTGGAGGCGGACGAGCGCAGATGAACACGGATAAAACAGGCCTTGGTGGATCAGTTTAACCCGAGAAGGCTCACGGATTACACGAAAGAACACGGATGAGAAAGATGTACACGGAAAAAGTGAAAAAGCAGAAAAGGCGGATTGATTTGCAAAAAGGCTCAATCAAAGGCTGTCGATAAAAACAAGCTATTGGACGCGGAGGAGCGCAGATGAACACGGATAAAACAGGTCTTGATGGATCAGTTTAACCCGAGAAGGCTCACGGATTACACGAAAGAACACGGATGAAAAAGATGTACACGGAAAAAGAGAAAAAGCAGAAAGGGCGGATTTTTTAAAAGGGCGCACGCGATGGCGTAAAGGGTATGGGACGCGGACGAGTACGGAGAACGCGGATAAATCACATTGAATAAGCCTTGCTGAAAAATAAGGCTCTTATCCGCGTCCAATTTGAAGAATTGCCAGGGTTGAACCGGCTTTTAGCCGGTTTTCACGTTTCAGACACCGATTTCAACCGGTGGAGATATCTCATGGCGCGCAGGCTGCGACCAGGATCAGGTAAGGGCTTTCGGGGGTGTAGGGGGAACGGTCGAAGTCGCCGTAGACCGCAGCCGCAGCCAAGCCAGCCCCTTCCAGGGCGGCGTAGTAGGCCTCGGGAGGCGCGAGGGAATGCACGGCCTGGGCGGTCAGGCGCTCGACCTGCCCATTGGGGAGCAGGTGGTCGTAGTGCCAGGTGACGGTGAAGTGCTGGGCGCTGCGCCGCCAGGCGCTGCTGACCTGCACCGGGTCGCCGCTCACGGGATGTGGGAAGGTCTCTTCGATCTCCTCGGCGCCGCGGCGGGGCATGTCTGCCAGGACAAGCGGGTTGGGCAGGCTGGCAGCAAACAAGCCGCCCGGAGTGAGGTGGGAGCGGACGCAGGCGAGGGTAGAAAAGCGCTCTGCGGGGGCCAGGGTGCTGAGGGTGTTGCAGGGCAGGAGGATGAGGGGGAAATGGAGGGCAAGCCGAAAATGTGCCATGTCTGCCAGGAAGAGCGGCGGGGCGATCTGCTGATCCGGAGGCAGGCTTCGGCGCAAGAAGCGCAGCATCTCCAGGTCGCTGTCCAGGCCGTAAGCCTGGAAGCCAGCTTCGAGGAGCGGTAGGAGCACGCGCCCGGTGCCGCAGCCCAGCTCGAGGAGGGGGCCGAACTGCCCCCGCGCCAGGTCCAGCCAGAAGGGCAGGTCTTCGGGGTGCAGGCTGTGGTGGGTGTGATAGAGGAGGGGGAACATCCCTAACAACCTCTTGTTTGATCGAAAATCGAGATTGCTTCGCTGCGCTCGTAATGACATGTGATCATTTTGCATAGTCCACGCAATACGAGCAGCATCTTACCTCGAGAAGCCCAGGCGGCGCTTGAGCAGTCGCAGGAGGCCGAGGGCTTCGGAGTTTCTCAACGCCAGCACAACGAGCCCGTAGAGCAAGCCACCGACCACCAGCCCACCGCCCACAATGATCCAGGCAGAGAAACCGGCGGAAAAGCGCAGCCAGGCAGCCAGCCCCAGCCCCATTACCAGGGAGGCGACGAGGGCCTGCAGGCTGCCCTGGAGGATGCGGCGACCTTCAAGGCCGTGGCCTTCCAGGCCATTCAGCCTCCGGCGCATGAAGACCAGCAGCCCAACCGCCTCCAGGGCGGTGGCAAGCGTGTTCGCCAACGCCAGGCCGCCGTGCGGCGCCCAGCCCAGGGAGGAAAACAGGGAGGAGAAAGCAATGCTGAACAGGACGTTCAGGCTCATGATGACCACACCGACCGCTACGGGGGTGCGGGTATCGTGCAGGGCATAGAAGGCACGCGCCAGGAGCTCGACCAGGCAGTGCCCGACCAGCCCAAGGGCGTACCACAGCAAGGCCCAGGAAACCAGGGCGGTAGACTTTGCGGTGAACTCGCCGCGCTGGAAGAGCAGCACGATGAGCGGTTCTCTGAGCAGGATCAGGCCCAGCGAGGCGGGGATGGCCAACAGCAGCATGCCGCGCAGGCTGGCTGCCAGGGTGGAGCGCAGCTCGGCCATTAATCCTTTGGCGTACTGCGCCGAAAGGGTGGGCATGGCGGCGGTGGCGACGGACTGGGCGATGGCAGCCTGGGGCATGAGCATCAGGGCAAAGGCGAGCTGGATGGCGAACACACTGCCTTCTGCCATATAGGAGGCCAGGCGGACGTTGACCCAAAAGTTGAGCTGGACGACGGCGACGCCCAACAGGCGCGGTCCCAGCAGGCGGATGACTTCACGGACGGGCGCCAGCTTCAAGCCCAGGATGGGGAAATACTGCCCCTTCAGCCTCAGCAGGGAGGGGATCTGCAGCCCGAGGTGCAGGAGGGCGCCGATCAGCACCCCCCAGGCCAGGCCGTAGATGCCCAGGGAAGGGGCGAGCACGAGCACACCAAAGACGACTCCCAGGGGGTACATGGCGGGCGCCAGGGCGGGGATGAAAAAGACCTGGTGGGCGTTGAGCATGCCCATCACCAGGCCGCTGAGGCCGAAGAGGACTGCCGAGGGCAGCATCAGGCGCAGCAGGGAGATGGTCAGGGCGACTTTGCCTGGGTCGCTGGCAAAGCCGGGTGCCAGCAGGTCGATCACGATCTGGGGAGCAAAAACGGCCGCCAGGAAGCTGATCGTCCCCAGGACAATGAGGGCCAGGTTCGAGATGGCGGAAGCCAGCTGCCAGGCCTGGCGTTTTTTATCGAGGGTGAGCAGACCGGTGAAGGTGGGGATGAAGGAGGACGCCAAAGCGCCCCCGGCCACCAGGGCGAAGATGGTCTCGGAGACGCGGTTGGCGGCGGTGAAGGCTTCCATCTCCGGGGAGGTGCCGAAGGCACGTGTGACCAGGACCTGGCGCAGCAGCCCGAGCAGGTTGCTGACGATAAAAGCCGCCATGACGGTGGTGGCGGCACGCGCCACCTGGCGGCTGGCGGAGACGGGTTGGGCGGGCATGGGGAGGATTATAACGCGGGAAGATGAAAACGAGGCGTCAGCCTTGTTTTAATGATTCCCAGACAAGGACAACCTGCGACGTCAAGAATGTGTCAATTACCGGTAATCCCCTCATCACCTCGGCATCAGCGCGAACACGCCCCAGCCCAGGTATTCACGCGTGTAAGCGGCGTAGCGCTCGGGTTCCGAGGTTAGATTGGCGCGAACCTCTTTCGCGAACTCGTCGGCGGGATTGGCTTCAAGCCACCGGCGCATGGTGAGCCACTTGGCGGCCTCGTATCTGTCCCAGTTGTCTTGGTCTGCCAAAACCATTTCCACGACGTCGTAGCCGAGGTGACCGAAAGAGGCGAGAAGTTCTGGAAGCAGGAGAAAGTCGGAGATTGAGCCGGCAAGACACCCCCTGGCAACATCTTCCGTCGGCGGCAACTGCCGCCAGTAGGGCTCGCCGATGAGGATAATCCCTCCGGGGCGGAGGCTTTGCGCCAAAAGCTCAATGGTGCCGGCGACTCCCCCGGCGATCCAAGTAGCGCCGACACAGGCTGCCACACTGACCTTCTCGTCAGAGACATAGCCAGCTGCATCGCCATGGATGAACTTGACTTGATCGGCGACGCCGAGTTCTTCAGCACGGAGTTTGGCTTGCTCGGTGAACAACTGGCTCATGTCGATGCCGATGCCAATGACGCCGTGATCGCGTGCCCAGGTGCACAGCATCTCGCCAGAACCGCTGCCGAGGTCGAGCACTCGGGTCCCCGTTTCCAGAGGCAGCGCCGCGCCGAGCGTGGCAAGCTTTTCGGGTGTGAACGGGTTGTGGATGCGGTGAGCACTTTCGGTGATGTTGAAGATCCGTGGAATATCCAATTTGGAAAATCTCCTTATGGGTGTGAATAGATTCGGTCACGGCCTAACGGCCTGCGCTTCACCTGCGTCGCGAAGTACAGCGGAGCGGCGTCAGGCACAAGTACTTATTGGGCGATCAATCATGCTGAGGTAACTTCCATCCTTTTGATAATTCGCCACGCTGTTAGCGTTAACCAGCGAGAAGGCTCTTTTTTCTGCCCAAATTCCCAATCTTTCCATGCTGTCCAGATTGACTCAAGTGTAAACCGCCCTTGCTGATCCACCTTGCTTTTTAATATCTCAAGCATGTCCAATAATCGCGTATCATTTTTGAGCCATGAGAACCGCGACAACACATCAAGCATGTGCATGAGGTCATACCAAACAAAAGGCACTTTGAGTTTGCGGAAATCGGTGCCCATATAGAACATATACGGGTGTCGTGAAATGCTTTCACTCCATAACTTGAGCAGTGTATCTGCTCCTGTATGGCAGGCAGGGCTATCGCGTAATGTTTCAATATCTGACAGTGCTTTGAGCATAGCCAAGTTCGCAAATGGACAAGGATCATCTTTGCGCCCCGGCCCGCGGAACTTGCCCATTTCCCTTGAAACAGCACAGGGCCAACCATTGTCGCGTACCAGTCCTGTCAGATACGTGATAGCCGTCTGGACCACCGGTTCGTTTTCCAGACCAAACTTGACCAAGGCATACACGAGGAGCGGGGCATCGCATAAAACCCATGCCCATTGATCCTGGCCTGTTCCCCCAAAATGCACGGGGATATTCATAGATACTTGGAAAGGTCCTTCGGCAGACTGATGTTCCAAGATACGTGCAACGATCATCTCCATACCCAAGTCATTGGCGACAAGTCCTAGATCAGCAAGGAATGTCAGCTTATGAATCGGATGACCGGCGCTCTTGTGGTTTGATAGAACTGTTCCTGGCCATCCAGATAATTCCGAAACCAGGTCTTTTACTTGAACCTTTGCTAACATTGACTCCCGGGCAGACTTGACCTGGGGGTCTTTCTCGGATTGCCCAAGCAAATCGCGTCTTGCCCGATATTCAATCCAGGGTTCGCCTTCAAGCAACCAATCAATAGGAATTCTCATGGTTTTGATCCTTGCCTACAGTGTTGTGTTTTGCACCCAATTATGGACTTTAGATATATTGCATCATCACAGTTCAGCCACCCTGCCTGAGGTGGTAGCGCAGCATATTCGCGGTGATATTTGAAACTAAAAGAAGCGTTAATCGGCCGGGTCGAGCGGCAGCCTGACCGGCTGACCTCCCTGCAGGGCGGATTGCCGGAGTACTACTTCTCATGCACTTCCATCCCTGTCACGACAAACTAATCGTACTCACCTGCTATGGTTGCCTGCTTAGCCAATTCAATTCTCTTCCCAATTGCTTTCTGATCCGCAGGCCGATATTGGGCAAAATCGATTTTTACCTGCGGTAATCGTTCGTGATCCAGATGATGTGTGGGTTTCTCTTTTCCTTATGTCTCACTTGTGAGAGACGAAATCGATTTATTGGACACTTAAGGCAATAAGTGAGACCCCAAAAGGGCGGATCAGCGGATGATCCGATAAAGCTCGTCGAAAATAAGAATTTCAGAGGTTCTTCCGGAATGTTTTTGGATCGTTACAAGGATGTTTTCATTCTTTAATTTTGAGATGATCCGGTGAGCACTCTTTGGTTCGATTTCTGCAACCTTGATAAAATCCGCCGTCTTCATGATGGGAGTCGTAAAAAGCGCATCTAGCACTTTCATCGCGTAAGGAGATTTGGTAAGGCCAACAATGCGATTCCTCATTTCTTTGTACAGATTCAAAACCTGGGAAGCCTTCTCGTTATTTCTTTTGGACTGAGTGTAAATTGCATCCAAGAAGAATAATATCCAAGGTTCCCAATCATGATCGCTGGATATCCGGTGCAAGTTCTCAATGTATTGGTTCCGGTTCTCATCAAAGTATTCGCTGATGTAAAACATCGGAGCCGAGATGAGTTCCTTAGACCACAAGAATAAGGGAATTAAGATACGTCCTGTACGCCCATTCCCGTCAAAAAAAGGATGGATGATTTCAAATTGAGCGTGCATGACTGCAGTCTGCACAAGAACTTCTTGGTCCGTTCTATTCATGTAATCAATCAGGTTATCCAAATGCTTCTTCAATCCCAAGGGCTCGGGAGGTACATAAGAGGCATTCTCAATCGAGCAGCCCTTCGGACCAATCCAAACCTGTTCTTTACGAATTTCTCCTGGGTGCTTATCCTTACCTCTGACGTCATTAATCAACTCATTTTGGATTGCACATACCATCGTCAGATTGAATGGCAGTTCCCTTTTCAACCAGTCTTTAGCAGCGCGGGTAGCTTTACGATAATTCAATACTTCAATAATATCTTCCTGTTTGTTTATGGACACAGGCTTGAGATCTACCTCATATTTCAAAACTTCATCCACGGTGGTAATGGTGCCTTCAATACGTGAAGACAAGACAGCTTCTTTCGTTTCGAAGGGATAGAGAAAAATTGCCGGATTAGGAATCGAATTTAAAATTCCATTGTAGTAAGCTAAAGAAGCGCTGGCTTTACTAATGTTGATGGCAATCTTCTGCCAGTTCATTCTGCTCAAATCCAAAGGCAATTTTTTAGGAATATAGGGGTCCATTCATCTTCCTAATGGTAATCTTAGAACATGGACAGTATGTATCTCACTTATGAGAAACCAAGTAGTTTGTGTATCACATTATACACTAAGTGAGACACAAGGATTGATACCTTACTATGCTAACGTAAAAATGGCTTAATAGTCTGTTGAAATTTTTACCAAATTTTTCTAATGAGTATTGGGTTGCTCGTGTTGGTTTTAATGGAGAGTTAATCGTTCGGGTGGAGCGGCAGCTTGACCGGCTTGCCTCCCTCCAGCGCCGACTGACGGATGGCCAGGATGAGCTCCTGGTCCAGCCTGGCCTGGTAGGGGCCGTAGGTGGGAGCGGTTTTGTTCTTGACGGCGTTCACCAGGCTGAGGATACAGCCCGCCACGCCGATCTCGTCGTCGTGCCACTGGGGGCCAAACCCCTGCACGCTGGGTTGGAAGGGGTTCTCCCAGCTCACGATGGGCTGAGCAGGGTCGCCGGTGTGGGCGTACATGCCGACCAGCGCCCCGCCATCCACGCGCTCCCAGCGCCGCTCGAGGGTGATAAAGGCGGGCGCCTCGCCGCCCGGGGCGAGCAGCGTCAGCCACTCCTGCACGTTCAGCCCGACGCCCACGGTGATGCCCATGCCCTTCTCGGCCAGGAAGCGGCTGCTGCGCCACCAGCGCAGGGCGAGTCGTAGCCGACCGCAGGTCCAGTGGAAGACGCCCAGCTGCCCGCCCTCGAATTCGATCAGGCCGTGCTCCTGGGTCTCAGAGCGCTCGCCGCGCGTGTTCGCCAGGCGCGACCAGTGCGCCGCCAGCGGGTAATCGTGCACCGAGCCGGCCACCTGGATGGGTTTGGCGTCAAAGCCTAAATAGCTGCGCATGACGGAGACGCCGTGGTATCCGTGCCCGGCGAAGTCGCTGAAGGAGGAATGCACCTTGCCGAAGAGACCTGAGGCGAGCAGCTTGAGCTTGATCTGCTCCAGCGGGCGGCGGTGGAACTGCTCGGCGACCTCGATCTTGAGGCTGCCGCGTTCGGCGGCAGCAATGATAGCATCCGCTTCGCTGAGCTTGTGGGCGATGGGCGTCTCGAGCAGCACGTTCAAGCCGGCTTCAACGGCCATCAGGCCGACCTCGCCGTTGGCGCCGTAGCTGACGGAGACGATGCCGATGTGCGGGGCGGTTTCGCGGGTTAGCTTGTCGAGGCTGGTGTAGGCTGGCACGCCCAGGCTCTTGGCGAGCCCCTCGACTTTTTCGGCGCTGCGACCCCATACCGAAACCAGCTCAACGCCGGGGATGGCTTTGAGCAATGGTCCGTACAGGTAGGATGAGCGTTTGGCGGTGCCAATGATGGCGATGCGGATGGGGTCGTTCATGGTCATTGCTCCTTTTTTGATCTGATAAAGCTCACGGATAAACACGGGTTACACGGATTATAAAAGCGTACACGGAAAAATCGGAAAAGAGGGAAAGGGCGGGTGATGGGGCAGATAGGATTTGGCACCTAGATTGTGGCACATAAATATGGGCATGGATGCCATTATAGTGCAAAAATGAGAATTTGGTGAGAAACTAACCAATACCTTGACAAATAGTGTACATATGATATAAATAGCGTCAACGTGTACAGAAAATGTATACAAAATCTATTGGTAAAAATATACACACATAATTCTAAAGGAGAAATACAAAATGAAAAAGCTCTTCAGTTTTACCGGTTTGATCGTTGTTCTAAGCATGATCCTGGCAGCCTGCGCCCCCGCGGCGACGCCTGCCCCGACCATGGCACCCGCGGCTACCGCGGTGCCGGAACCGACAGCAACCTCGATGCCCGAACCCACCGAAGCTCCCAAGTCGATCGTTGACATTGCTGTAGCCGACGGGCGCTTCACCACGCTGGTGACTGCCCTCACGGCAGCCGGTTTGGTCGAAACCCTGCAGGGCGAGGGTCCTTTCACGGTCTTCGCTCCCACCGACGAAGCTTTCGCCAAGCTGCCGGCTGGCACGGTTGAAGCCCTGCTCAACGATCCTGAGCAGCTCAAAGCAGTCTTGCTCTACCATGTTCTGGCTGGCAAGGCGATGGCAGCAGATGCCAAGATGCTTTCAGAAGCTGAGACTGTCAGCGGTGGAATGCTCGTCATCAATAGCGAAGGCGAGATACTGAAAATCAATGACAGCCAAGTTATCGTGGCGGATGTTGAAGCCTCGAACGGCGTGATCCATGCCATCGACGCAGTCCTCCTGCCCCGCGAGAAGAACGTTTTAGATGTCGCAACCGAGAACGGCAGCTTTACAACCCTGCTGGCAGCTCTCCAGGCGGCTGGTTTGGAAGAAACCTTGAAAGGCGAGGGTCCCTTCACAGTCTTTGCACCGAGCGACGAGGCTTTTGCGAAACTGCCCGCTGGCACGGTTGAGGCGCTGTTGAATGATCCTGAGCAGCTCAAGAATATCCTACTCTACCATGTCACGGCTGGAAAACTCATGGCTGAGGATGTGGTTGCCAGTGATTACCTGACCATGGTCAACGGTGAGTCGGCCAAGATCAAGACCGACATGGGCAAAGCCTACATCGATACCGCTGAGATCGTGACAACCGATGTGGAAGCTGGTAATGGTGTGATCCACGTGATCGACAGCGTGATCCTGCCTGGCAAGACTGTTGTGGATGTGGCAGTGAACGATGGGCGCTTCACCACCCTGGTGGCGGCCTTAGAAGCAGCTGGTTTGGTTGAAACTCTGCAGGGTGAAGGTCCCTTCACGGTCTTCGCTCCCACCGATGAGGCTTTCGCCAAGCTGCCCGCTGGTACGGTCGAAGCTTTATTAGCAGATGTTGACCAGCTTTCCAGCATCTTGCTCTACCATGTTGCCCCTGGCAACCTGCTGGCTGCTGACGTGACCGCCCTGGATTACCTGGCGACCGCTCAGGGCGAGTCAGCCCGCATCAAAGTTGAAGATGAGAAAGCTTATATCAATGATGCTCAAATCATCATCACCGACATCCAGGCTGCCAATGGTGTGGTCCATGTGATCGATACTGTGATCCTGCCCGGTAATAATATTGTCGATGTGCTCGTGAACGATGGGCGCTTCACCACCCTGGTGGCGGCAGTAGAGGCAGCAGCGCTGGTTGAGCCCCTGAGCGGCGAAGGTCCCCTGACGGTCTTTGCCCCCACCGATGAGGCTTTCGCAAAACTGCCCGCTGGCACGGTTGAAGCCCTGCTGAACGACATCCCAACCCTCACAAATATCCTGCTCTACCATGTAGTTGAGGGCGCTGTGAAGGCAGAGGATGTGGTGAAACTCACCTCGGCTGATACCCTGGCCGGACAGCCCGTCTCGATCAAGGTTGAGGATGGCAAGGTGTTCATCAATGAAGCCCAGGTGATCATCGCAGATATTGTCACCTCGAACGGGATCATCCACGCCATCGACGCCGTACTCCTGCCCCCGCAGTAACAAAATTTAGTCAATACATATCTTCTCCTCCTTAAAAAAACTGCCGCCTCGTTGAGGCGGCAGTTTTTTATTCGGTTTCCAGGATATCTGGGTTTGCCCCAGATTGCGTCAGCGGTAAGATGCAGGTCATGATCTCGTGCTTGGGGTAATCGCCGCCAGCCTGGCTGAAGCAGGCTGCTGCTGAGACCCCGCGCTTTCAAGAGATCGGCTAAAGGTTTACGGCAGGGGACTGGTGTATAGGTTATCGCTCACATAAACAATAGCGGCAAATATTCAGGTTCATCGTCAATGGGCTTCAGCTTTCCATCCGCGATCTGATACAACCGTTCGTGACTCAGCCGGGCAGCCTGAGCCAGCGGCTCATAAGGCCGGTTGCATACATCTAAAAAGCCGATATTGTAGTTCTCGCCATCGAACCGGCCTATGGCGGACTGGTCATAAATGTTGAAGTAATGCACGCCCACACACCAGGGTTTGGCAGCCGCGTCTTCCAGGTAGAGGCGGAAGGCTTTACCGCGGCCGGCTTGATCGGTGACATGGCCGATCCCGCTGGCGGGCAGGCCGGCATCCAGGGCGCCAAAATGCCACTCGCCGATCAGGATGGGCTTGCTAAGCAGCGAGCTGATATGGGACATCTCTTCAGCAGGGAGGTGTTTCCGGTAGCAGTTCATGCTGAAAACATCGAAATGCTGCATGCCCGCCAGCGCCCAACGGGGTGGGACGGTGTAATAGCGGATGCCCAGGTTAAGATGATTAGGGTCAACCGCCCGGCAGGCAGTGCTGAGGGTTCCGAAGAGCTTTTCCACCATCACTTCACTAAAATCGGCTAAATCTTCCTGTGCGGCTGGGGAGAGCGCCAGATCCCATACGCCTGTGCGCAGGGTGTTGAATGCAGCGGGCATCTCCCAGGCAGCCGCGAGAGCATGATCGTTCCCGTATTTCCGTTGCAAAAAGTCTGCCAATGCCTGGCGGCTGAAGCACTTGGGCGTGTTGAACAGCATGCCAGCGGCGGGAGTTTCACGCGCAAACCCCCAGGTAGGCTCATTCATCAGGAAATAGCCGATCAGAGCCGGATCGCAGGCGGTTTCACGCAGCGGTTCGGCGAATGTCCGGGCGGCCTGGGGAAAATCCGGGTGGAAGACATCCGGGAAATCCCGGTAGACCAGGGGAAAGGCCGGGTCGAGGGGAGGCAAGGGACGGACATAGGGAGTCCCGCTCTGGCTGGCGATCTGCCAATCAGACCAGTTCGCCACCGTGTTGAAGCCCAACCGGCGCAGCTCAGCCAGGACGATCTCGGCCCAACGGGCATACCAAGCCTGCTTACCAAAGGCGCGGATGAAGTTGGCTGCTAGGTACTTGAAGGCTTTTTGTTCGCCTTGCTGCTCATAAGCCGCAGCAAAGTCTCCCGATGGGTCCGGCAGCCAGGTTAAGGCGGTTTCCAGACCCCCGTAGACGGCCTCCGCATCCACACGCACGCAGTCCAGGCCCGAGGACCAGAAGGCAAATCCGTCTGGATCGACCAGCCACCAGCGTTTTTCATCTTTTATTGTTTGGTAGTAACCCGAAGCAGAGAAGCGCTTTTCTTTCCAGCCGCCCCAGGTTGAATAATGTTCGGGCAAGTGCTGACTGGAAGCCTGGGCGTGCTGGGTTTGCAAGCGCGCGCAGAGCTCTTCTGCGGTCTGCGTGCGCCCAGACCAGTGATGGATGGCACTTTGCCCGAACTCGTCGAGGAGCTTGCCTTTGGGAAGCAGGGGCAGCTCGAGAGGCGGTGGTTCCTCGAGCGTGGCGGTGAGGGGAGTCATGCACCAGCGGGCGGGCAGGCTGCTCTTTGAGTGCACCAGGAACGACAGCCGGTCGACCTTCTCCAGATCGACGCGCTCTCCAAAGCAAATTGGCTTCAGCCAGGCGCCCTGGCGCTCGTAGCGCCAGCGGTTCTGGCTGACTGCCTCCAAAGGCATGCGCATGCGGGCCTGGCACTGGTTCAGGAGGCCAAAGCTGAACCCAAAAGCGGGGCCATGCTCACCCTCTTGCAAGATCAGGTTGAAAACGACCAGGTGCAGGCCATCTAAAAGCAGGTCTGCTGCCAGGTAGCGCCTCTGGGATAAAGCCCCTATGGGAAATGTAAAAGCCAGCCCGTCACCGGCCTCTTGGGCCACGTACCAGGTTGAACCGCTCAGGGGTGCCAGGGCTTCCTCGTGAGAGGCCTGACCGACCAGGGCCTTCAGCTCGAGCTGAAAGGGAATTGAGAGATCGGCGCTCACCTTTAACCGCCTATCATTTCTTTCACCATCGCCTCGGCCGCAGAGCGGATGGTGACTACCTTGTAAGCCCAGCTCCAGCGGTTGACCGGGATCAAGTCGAACCGGCGCGCCCGCACGTGCTCGATCCAGCGTTCCATGCTCGCCAGGCAGGTGATCATCCCGCCACCGCTGCCGCCGGCGGCGGCTACTGCAATCACCGGCTTGCGGAACAAGCCAGATTCTTCGTGGCGCGTTGCTTCGCAGCGTCTCAGGCGGTCGGTGAAAGCTTTGGCAGATTCGCTCATCTCTCCCCAATAGACGGGCGAAACCAGGACATAAGCGTCGGCAGCCAGGGTGCGGGTATGCAGCGCTTGAAAGTCATCTGCGGTCTGGCAGAGGTGGCCTTCCAGGCAGGTGCCCCAGCCGTTATCGCAGGCCTGGCACATGCCGATGTTCAGGTCATTGAGGTTGACGAGCTCTACCTCTCCACCAGCCAGCTTTGCACCTTCGGCTGCCGCAGAGGCGCAGGCGGCGGTCAAACCATCCGTATTCGGGCTGGAGCTTAAGATCAAAATTTTCATAGGTTTTCTCCTTTCGATCCTCCTACTTTTATTGACAGATTATCGCATCCTTAATTGAACAAGGTAAGAAATTCACCTCATCACCCTCATCCCGGCGGACTTACGCCCGCCTGCCCTTCTCCCAAATTTGGGAGAAGGGCGTTTATGCCGCAGGCAGAAATTATCTTTCTCAATACCCCCTCCAGATCTGTTTCCACTTCTTCATTCCACACGCGTAGCACCCGGTATCCATGTGCTTCCAATTGCGCTGTGCGTTCTGCATCCTGCTCTATTTGCCCGAGATGTATTTCTCCATCCAACTCGATCACCAGCCGGTGTTGTGCGCAGTAAAAATCGACAATGTAGGGACCGATCGGATGTTGGCGCCTGAATTTCAAGCCAATCAACCCCCGATTTCGTAATTTATTCCATAGAATTTGCTCAACAGGTGTTTGCACCTTGCGCAGCTCTCTGGCACGTATCTTAACTTGATCCCATTGCTGATGAGTTCTTTGACTGGAGGGCATTCTTGATTCTACCTTTGATACGATCTCCCCTCTCTCCCAGATTTTTGGGAGAGGGGGGTTGGGGAGGTGAGGGTAAAACAAGCATTAAAGCGGGTTCGACTTATGAACAAGCACCTCGCAGGCCTCTGCTACCTCCAGAACATACTGCTGCGCCAGCGGGTACTCTTCGGCAGGCAGGTGCTCCAGGATCAGGGGTATATCCCCCGGAAGCTGGCCTAACTCGGTCAGAAAGGTGTGGTAATCCAGCGCCCCCAGACCCGGGCGCATCTCTTGCAGGTGGACTGTGAGCTGATCGGATATCAGGATATCCTTGGCGTGACAGGAGACAATCCATTTCCCCAGCTTAGCGAAGCATTCGCGCAGGAAGGCGGCATTGTCGTAATAAAGCCTCGGGCAGTTGATCATGTTGACGGGATCCAGGTGTACGGCAAACATGGGCCGGTCTACGGCCTGGATCAGCTTTAAATAGCTGTCGGGGCTGTCGGGGATCACCCAGGGCATCGTCTCCAATGTGAAGAAGCTGCGCCTGGGCTTGACAGTATCGAGGATCTTGCGCACGTTTCCCACAGTCAGCTCGAAGGCCTCTTCTGAAAGGTTATGCGGATGGGGACCGTCCCAGATATCAGGACTGAACGAGCCAGCGACGTTGACGCAGCACCGGGCGCCGATTTCATCGGCCAGCGCCATCTTCTGAATATTTATTGCCAGGTTTTCTGCCCGTTTGGATGGATCAGGGTCGAGCAGGTTATTCCATACCCCCACTTCCGCCAGGCAGAGATCGTGGCGGGAGAATGCCTCCCGGATGGCTTTGATCCTTTCGGGCTGATCCAGTGAAACCGCTGGGCAGCCAGCCGCTGTATATCCTGCGGCGAGATAAGAACGGGCGATGATCTCTGGATCATCGCTCTTGAAATCCAAAGAAACGCCGAGTCTCATTAATCCTCCTGGTTAATTCCATGTTTGATCTTTTTAAGATTTATCATAACTGCCGGGCCAACAAAGGGAGTGAGTTTTTAGAGTAAATCTGTATCATGAAAAATGACTTGAGCCAGTCCGGGCATGGGATGGTTGCTCAACAGTAAATTTAGATCATGGAAGCGGTAGCCGCGGGTGAACAAGTGCGCAATTGCGGCCCTGTTTACCCCTGGCACGAATATCTCATGCGGATCGGATGAAATCTCTTTTTGCTTTACGATCGCCCATTCCAGCGCAGCAGTCATCCACCGCTCTTCGGATACAACCAGCGGCCCAATCATTCCTTCTTTTGATACGCGAAAATAAGCGGCAATCTGATCTTTATGCTTTACCAGAAAATAGTTTCCCTTTTTAGCCCACCACTGGTGATATGAGTCGCGGGTAAATCCAAGCGCCCGCTGGTCGAGAGTATTCAAGGTTAAAAGGATTTCATCAACTGGGCATTCTATCACCGTCAGAGCCGCCGGTATGACGTCATGATCTGGATTGCCTTTGAACATAATCGAATAGGGCAGTGGATACATGCCAAGCTTGATGTACAGACTCTGGGCCGAGGGATGCGATGAGGCATGAACCAAAAGACGCTCGCAGCCTTCTTGGATGGAAAAAGCCTGGTCAAGCAGCTTTTTGCCGATGCCCTTTCCGTGATAAGCTGGAAGGACGTAGAAATTGGTCAATATCCACTGGGGAGGCCGCCGCACGGCGGACGCAATCCCTATGATTTGCTGTGATGTTTCGTCCTGGGCAATCCAAAAGCCTTCAGGGCAGTTTGCCTGCATCATTAACCAATGGTCTAGAATAGCGGCTCTATCAGAAGGATTGATCGAGGGTTCGTTGACCAGGCAAACGTCAAGTGCCTGGTCGATTTCCTGTTCGCTTTTGACGAGCCGAATAATCATTATTTCTTCCTTAAGCCAAAACGGAAGAGACGCCTCAATTCCATCGTGAAATCTTTAGGTGAATGGTTTGAGATGCCGGTGATCCCTTCCCTGTGAGGTGGAAGGAGAGAATTCATAGAAACGGTTATTCATTTGGGGTGCTCCAGCGCCAGGTTAAAATTATCTTCACTGAGCCGTCGACCATCCCTACCAACAGCACAAGCTCCGTCGTTTCACCTCGCAAGGCGGCCAGGGAGGCAATCTCGCCTTCAAACACCACTGACCAGGTTTTACCCTGGTTATCAGGGAGCGCAGCACAGCATTCTCGTGCAAGGCAAGCATTTCCTTCCTGGAGGGGACCTTTGCATCGAGGATGACCTGGTTGAGCATGCCTTGAATTTCGTTTTCAGCCAGGCGCTGCCAGGATTGCCCGCCATCTTGCGTCATCCAGAGCCCACCTGCCTCGGTACCAACCAGCAGGGTTCCGTCGCTCTCAAAATTGGGTGAGATGGCCAGGCTGAGAACCGGCACGTATCCGGCGGGTAATTTCAATTCTTTCCATGCTTTGCCACCCGTCTGGCTGATAAATAAACCGCTGCCTGTCCCGGCGAAAACGGTCTCATCGCGGTCGAAGGCGGGTGACATGGCGAGACAGAGCACATTGAAATCAACCAGCCCAAAGTTCCAGGTGGCCCAGGTACGTCCCCGATCAGCAGAGCGCAGAACCCCGTCTTCATTCGTGCCCAACAGGAGGATGCCGTCCTTTGCAAAGTCGGAAGAAATGGCCAGGGCAGTTGGAATGGTTGACTCATGCGGCAGGGGGATGGCCATCCAACTCTTACAACCATCCTCAGAACGCATGACATGGCCCGGCACGCCAGCAAAAAGAGTGGCTGCTTGCGCTTCATCCTGGGCAAGCGCCAGGCAGGTGGTTGGCAGGTTTGAATCCAGGTTCAGGGAAGCATAGGCGGACTGCCAGGTGCTGCCACGATCCTCAGAAAAATACAGCCCTGACTGGCGGGCAGCATACCATACCTTTCCTGGAGGAGTTCCGGCAGAGGCTGCCAGGGCGTAGACAAAATCTTGGTTAAGTTGCTGTGATTGATCACTCATAGGTTAATCCGGATCGGTTACCACGGGGAGCTTTTTGCGGTGGACGACGGCATCGATGGTCAATGCCATGGCCGCGCTTTGGATAGCACTGAAGGCGGCTTCTTTTTGGACGGCAGCGACATCGAAAATCCCTGATTGCGAAGCTTCGACCACTTGCCCGGTCTGTACATCGAAAACGTAGCCTAGGCCAGCCTGTTCGACCTGGCTCATGATGGCTCCGCTGGAATACCCGGCGTTGGCCAGGATGGTGCGGAAAGGCGTTTCGAGGGCTGTCAATAAGATCCGGTAGGCTGCCTGGGCATCAGGATCTGAAGTGGCTTCCAGCTTCTCTCCCAGAGCGGGCTGGCAAGCCAGGTAGGATACACCGCCTCCCGTCACCACACCTCCGTAAATAGCACTGCGGATGGTGTCAGAGGTGCGCTGGGCCAGATCTTTGCGCTGGGTGATTTCACTCTCTGTCATCCCCCCCATCCAGATGACGGCTGCCCCGCTGTACAGGCGCCCAACACGGTCGCGCTGCTTGGTGCGGATTTCAGCTTCGTCTGCCAGGTGATATGCGTGGCTGAGCTTGTCAATGTGGTGGCGGCGCAGGACGGGGTCGTTTTTCCCGCCAACCAGCCCGGTATAGCTCATGTCTGCCCAAATCTTGCGGGCTTGCCCAAAGCTCTCGGGGGTTACCTGTTCCAGGGTTTCACCGGCAGCTCTGTAAAAGCATCGCCCACCAGTCAATACGCCAGATCATCCAGCGCGTGCATCTGATCATCCAGGCGCATTCCAGGAGTCTTCACGGCGACTACCTGCAAATTTCCGGCTTTCTGGTTGACAGACAAGACTCCCATCACTTTATCGGAGAGTTTGCTGGCCATGATAAACAAACTCTGGATGTCCTCCTTGCACGGCGGCACGCAAGGCCGGAACGATTTGCTCAGGCTCTTCGATATCCAAGTCGGTGAGCAAGATGGCAGCGTTTTCGAACTGGGTTCTCTGTTTTGGAAAGTCACGGATCATCTCTTTCGAGTGAAGACCTCCGCTCCAATAGCTGCCTTCGATAAATTCTCGTTCAATCACCCGGCTGCGCCCGCTTCGGATTTCCAGAATTCCATATTCGCCGATGAGATTAAATATTTCGCCAAGCATTTTGGCCAGCTCATCATCGTAACATACGGATAGAGCTACTCGTCTGAGCATATCCTGGCTGGTTACGGGCGTTACCAGCCCATCTAAAGTTTCCAGGATCACTTTCAAACCCTCTTCCAAGCACCCCCTCAGCAGCATGGCATTGCCACCTGCAGAGATATAACGCAAGCCCTGGTTGTAAACGGATTGGAACATCACGGCGGCGCTGGCTGTACCGTCGCCTACTTTTTCATACAGCTGCCAAAGTGCACCGCGCAGGAACATGGCGCCAACATTTTCATCGGGATCTTTCAAATCGATGATGCGCCGGGCGATGAGCCCGCCGCAGTCCAGCAGCTCAGGTGATTTTGTGCGGGGCATTTTTTCTACCGCAACATGGCGTGGCCTTGGTCCGAGGGTGGGGCGGATGGCCTCTACAATCAGGTTAATCCCTTTTTGCATGCGGAAATGGATTTGGGGCTGGAAGATCACCCCGGGTGTTTGCTTGTATTCAGGAATGGCTGGTTTTGGTCTACGACGATTCATCAAGGCGGTTATCTACTCCAAAGTTAATCATGAACGCAAATGTGCGCCCCATTATAACCTGCATCGGGCTCTTTCAAAAAAAATATTTGGCGGAAAATTAATAAACCACCAACTGCACGATCTCAGCCAGCCTGGCGACCATCAACATCGTCCTCGCAGGCGAGGATGTAAGGGTAACCGATGGGCTGACCCTGGAGCGGGCGGCTGCGAGCATGGACGGGGCGATCCTGTTTACTTTACCGATGACGAGTTTTCTGCTCTCCTCCTGACCCACTTCTCAATCTCGATGATCACGAAGGCGACCAGGCTGACCACCAGGATATCCAGCCAGAAAATCAGCGAGAGGGGTTGGCTGCCAAATAAGGTGTTCATAAAGGGGAGATAGGTATAGGCGACCTGGATGAGCACCATCAAGGCCGCTCCACCAATCGCCCAGGGGTTTGAAAAAAAACCCAGTTGGAAAGGAGAACGGGTCAACGAGCGAGCGTTGAAAAGGTAGAACAGTTCTACGAAAATGACGACATTGACGGCTACGGTGCGGGCTTCTTCAACGGACGCCCCACGAATTCAGCTCGTATTCGAATAAGCCAAACGCGCCAACCAGGATGATCAACCCGACCAGGATGATCCGCGTGATCAATGTCTTTGTAAGGATCGGGGCTTGCTGGCTGCGCGGCTTCCGGTTCATGATGCCAGGCTCTTTCGGTTCCAGAGCCAGGGTAGTGCCGAGGATCGCAGCCGTGATCATGTTGATCCACAAAATCTGGATGGGCAGGATGGGCAGGACGACGCCGGTGACAATGGCTGCCAGCAAGATCAAGCCTTCGCCCAGGTTGGTTGGCAAAGCCCAGGCGATGAACTTGGTGAGGTTGTCGAAGACGCCGCGCCCTTCTTCGACGGCGGCCTCAATCGAAGAAAAATTATCATCGGTTAAGACCATGTCGGCCGCTTCCTTCGATACATCGGTGCCGGTAATGCCCATGGCCACACCGATATTGGCCTGCTTGAGGGCCGGGGCGTCGTTGACACCGTCGCCGGTCATGGTGACAACCTGGCCGCGCGCTTGCAAAGCCTCTACCAGGCGGAGCTTCTGTTCTGGAGCGACGCGGGCGAACACATTGACCTGGGTGGCTTTTTCAATGAGCTGCTCATCGGTGAGCCTGGCAAGCTCCGCGCCGGTCAGCACCGTGCTGCAATCGTCAGTGCACAGCCCAATCTCGCGGCCGATCGCCGCGGCGGTGAGGGCATGATCGCCAGTGATCATTTTGACGACGATGCCAGCTTGCTGGCAGGCGCGGACGGCGGAGACCGCCTCGACACGGGGCGGGTCGATCATGCCCTGCAGACCGAGCAGCGTCAAGTTATCGATGTCATCAAAGGCGATCTTTTCCAGTCCGGGTTTGTCCAGACGGGCAAAAGCCAGCACACGCATTCCGCGGCTCGCCATCTCTTCCAAGGTAGTCCGAAAAAAGTCTGCGGGGCAAAAGACCGTATTCCCAGCAGAGTCCAACCCGCCTCCACATTTATTCAATAGAATTTCGGCGGCTCCCTTAATATAAATCACGCCGCCCGGGTGCAGGGTAGCCATATACTGGTGCTGCGAGTCGAAAGGGATGACATCCAGGCGCTCTCCAGGAAGCCTACCCATCCCTACCTTGGCGGCTACGACCAGCAGGGCTGCCTCGGTTGGGTCTCCAGTGATGGTCCACTGCCCGGATGAATTATCCAATTGGCTGTCATTACACCATACGCCCGCCTTGAGCATCTCTGCAAGCGCTTTATCGGCCTGCCAATCGCCACTGATCTCGCCTTCGGGAGCGTAGCCGGTGCCGCTGACTGAGTACGTATTTCCGAGGGTGCGCAGCTCCGTCACGGTCATCTGGTTCTGAGTCAACGTTCCGGTCTTATCGGAGCAAATCACCGTGGTGGAACCGAGTGTTTCGACGGCAGGCAGGTGGCGGATAATGGCCCTGCGGCGTGCCATACGCGAGACACCGACTGCCAGCGTAATGGTGACTGCGGCAGGCAAACCTTCGGGGATGGCTCCGACAGCCAGGGCGATGGAGGCAAACATGGTCTCAACGAAATCTTCGCCACGCAGCAGACCGATCCCGAAGGTCAGGGCAGCCAGGATCAAGATCACAACCAGGAGCACTTTACTGAACTGATTCAGCTTTTGGGTGAGCGGTGTCTCCAATTCCACCGCTTCGGATATCAACTGGGAGATACGTCCGACCTCTGTGCCATCACCGGTGGAGACGACAATGCCCAGGCCGATGCCATAGGTAACCAGGGTGGATGAGTAGGCCATGTTCACCCGTTCAGCCAGCAAAGTGTCGACCGGAAGCACTTGGGATGCGTCTTTTTCTACCGGCACAGATTCGCCAGTCAGGGCTGATTCTGTGATCTTCAGATCGCGGGAGGTCAGCAGGCGCAGATCTGCTGGGACACGACCTCCAGCTTGCAGCTGCACCAGGTCACCGGGGACTAGCTCTGCAGCTGGTAAGCGTACGGTTTTTCCGCCGCGCAGCACATTTGCCTCTGAAACCATGGTTTGCGCCAGGGCAGAGAGGGTCTGTTCGGCGCGCGCTTCTTGAACATAACCGATGATCGCATTCAACAGCACGACTCCGAAGATGACAAGTGCGTCAAGAGGATCCTTAAGAACGGCTGTGATCAGGCTGGCAACGAGCAGGATGTAAATTAATGGGTTGTTGAACTGGAGGAGGAACTTGACCCACTTGCTTTTGCCCTTGCGGGGGGTGAGCTGGTTGGGGCCGAAATGTTCCCGGCGATGCTTGACTTCAAATTGATCCAGGCCATGTGTTGGACGGGTGCCGAGCAGCTCGAGCACCTCTTCTGTTTTGATATGGTGCCAGTGTTTATTCAGTAAGGTGTACATCATGACCCTCCCACGTTGTTTGTAAGAATGGACCTCAATGGTTCATTTAGAGTTCCAAGAAGCGCCGGTTCAAAATTGTGACCGGCCTGGTGCATATTTTACCAGCAACCTGGCGCGACCTCTCTTATTTCGGTGTAAACTTCTTAGAAGGAGGCCGCGCATGATATCGATCCTGATCCAATACCTGGAAGACTCACCTGCGTTGAAAGAAATTTCTCCGCAGGCAGCTCAAAAGCGTTTGCGCAAGGCTTGCATGCTTCTGCCTGTGACAAAGCTACTGCTGGGCTGGAATATCCCCCAAGCCATATTGGAAGCGGTGGCTGAAGAAGCGATGCGTTGGGGAGCAGCCCTCTACCGCTGGCAGCCGCTGCTGACCGGCGATGGCATGCTCTTCCCGCGGTCAGAATGGCAGACGGTGGGGTTGGATGGCAGGCGGGTGCCTGGTTTTCGCGGCCTGCCTGAATTCACCTTTATGTGCCCGAATAAATCAGAAGTGCAAGCGGCGGTGTGTGCCCATCTTCTGGAGGTCAGTATCCCGCCTTTTCAAGGGGTATTCCTGGACAGGATGCGCTTTCCCTCGCCCACGCCGGATCCCTCTGCGTACCTGGGCTGTTTTTGCGAAGACTGCTGCCGGGCAGCGCGGGAAGAAGGCCTGGATTTGGCAGCCTTCCGGCAAATCCTGCAAACATGGGTACAAACTCCTGAGGGTGTGCGCGCTTTGACAGCCAGCCTGTTGGGCAACTTCCTTCCCGATCTGTCCGTTGATGTGGCGGATGGGCTGCGGGACTTCTTGCGGTTTCGGACAAAAAGCATTTCGAATTTTGTTCGCCTGGCTGCTGAAACTGCCTCAGCCGGGGGGATGGAAATTGGCCTGGACTGCTTCTCGCCCAGCCTGGCGGGGATGGTGGGGCAAGACCTGGGAGAGTGTTTCCAGGTCTGCGATTGGATCAAGGTAATGACCTACGCGCATGCCTGGGGACCGGCGGGGCTGCCGTATGAGCTGAGGGGGTTGGCAGGCTTCCTTAACCAAAGCGCAGAGATGGGTGAGGGGGAGGCTTTGGATTTCTTACAAAAGCAGACGGATCTCGCCCTGCCCGGCACAATTCAGGATTTGCATGCCCATGGGCTGCCTTCCGCCGCTTTGGTTTCAGAGGTGAGGCGAGGGCGGGGGTTGGGCCTCCGCTCCCTCTATGCAGGCCTCGAATTGGTTGATATCGCCGGTGTCTGTGAGCTGGAGGTGGAGCAGATCCGCCAGGATTGGTCAGCGGTCTTGGATGCGGGGGTGGAGGGCGTGGCCCTGTCCTGGGACCTGTGGCACATGCCTTTGGAATACCTGAAGTTGGTGAGGGATATTTTAGATAAATATGCATAAAGTATCAAAAACCGTCAAATAAACTCAAAAAGCACTTTACAATCGTTCAATAATTTGCTATGATATGCAGAGTGGGTAAGTATTCACGCTTTTATGAGGCATTATGGACAATGTATACGATCCGAAATTGATGACCGGGCCAGAGAGACAAGAGCAAGTTCTGAAAATCTTGTCTCACCAACCCCGCGTAACCATTGCGCACTTATGTGAATTGTTTGATATCAGCGAAGCTACCGCCCGGCGCGACCTGGAGATGCTGGCAGAACAGGGCAAGGTGCAGCGCGTCCATGGAGGGGCGATCTCCATTCGCCAGGCGCCCCCCGAGCCGCCGGTCTTGCTGCGGTCTGCCGAAATGGCAGAGGAGAAAAAGCGCATTGGGCTGGCAGCCGCAGAACTGGTGGGCGCGGGTGAGACGATCTTTTTGGGCAGCGGTTCCACGGTGTTGGAGGTGGCGCAGGCTTTGAGGGAGCGCCAGGGGCTGACCGTCATCACCAATTCTCTGCTGGTCTGCAATACCCTGGCAGCCTCGTTGGGAATCACGTTGATTTCTTTAGGCGGCATGCTGCGCCACACGGAGATGTCGTTCATCGGGCACCTGGTTGAACAGGCTTTAAACGAGCTGCGCGCTGACAAAGTCATCATCGGCATCCATGCTGTCGATCTGCAGCAGGGCTTGACAAATGATTATTTGCCGGAGACGATGACGGACCGCGCCATCCTGAGGGTTGGGAAGCAGGTGATTGTTGCAGCCGACCATACGAAATTGGGCACGGTTTCAACCGCCTTTGTGGCGCCCATCACTGCCATGCAGATCCTGGTGACAACCCAAGGGGCGCCTGCCAATGTCGTCGCTACTTTACAGAACCGCGGTATCCAGGTTCTTGTCGTTTGAACATAAGGAGTCAGCTCATGCTGTTGAGTGATTACCGCCCACGTCCCTGTTTGGTTACGAAGAGCACCACCGTTTTGAAACCGCGTTTCCCCGTGGTCGATTTTCACAACCATCTCGGGGATGAATTTGGGGGTGGATGGATCCAGCGCCCGCTCGAGGAGCTGTTAGCAGCCTTGGATGAAGCGGGTGTGCGGACTTATGTGGACTTTGATGGCATGTATGGGGAGGCTGTGCTCGAGGCGCACTTGAAACACCTGGAACCAGCCGGAGAACGCTTCAGGGTTTTTGGCGGGGTGAACTGGTCTGCCTGGCAGGAACAAGGAGACAATTTTCCGGAGTGGGCTGCGGATCGTTTACGCAACCAGAAGAGCACGCGGGGCAGCTGGGATCAAAATCTGGAAACCGTTTGGCTTGCATGTGCGCGACCACCTCGGACAGCTCGTTTCGGTGGATGATGAACGCCTCGAACCAATCTGGCAAAGGGCTGGCGAGCTGCAGCTGCCCGTAGCGATCCATATTGCTGATCCAGTCGCCTTTTTTGATCCGGTTGATGAATACAATGAACGCTGGGAAGAGCTGCAAGGGAACCCAGACTGGCAGTTTCAAAGCCCGCCCTTCCCATCCTTCCTTTCCATTGTCAATGCGATGGGAGACGTGGTAGAACGTCACCCGCAGACGACATTCATCGGGGCGCATGTGGCCTGGTATGCGGAGAACCTGGGCTGGGTTGGCGACCTGTTAGACCGCTGTCCCAATTTGTATATCGATCTTGGCGCTCGCATTGGAGAGCTGGGCCGCCAACCGTATACGGCGCGGCGTTTCTTCTTGCGCTATGCCGACCGGATCTTGTTTGGCACCGATGCAGGCCCAAACCTGGATTTTTATCGGATTTATTACCGTTTCCTGGAGACCGATGATGAATATTTCAACTATAACCCGGGCGAAATACCCGGACAGGGGCGCTGGATGATCTATGGCTTGCACCTGCCCGATGAGGTTTTAGAGAAAGTTTATTTCCGGAATGCAGAGCGCATTCTGGCTCCGGAGTAGCTGTCACTGCGAGCAGAGCGAAGCAGTCTCCTCGCCTGTGATGAGATTGCTTCGGCAGAAACCGCCTCGCAATGACTGATCAAAAAAGTTGAAGGAAGGGTGTATGGAAACAATCGCTGGCAAATTTACACGAGAAGAAATCTACTCACAACCCGCCGCCTGGACAGCTGCGCTGCAGGTTTACAGGATCGGTCGGCTGAGCTGAGCGAATTGGCGAAGCATGGTTACACCCAGGTGGTCTTTACCGGCTGCGGCTCCACCTATTACCTTTCTTAGCCGGAGCGGCGCTGCTGCAGGGGTTAGCGGGGGTGCCCAGCCGCGGGCTGCCTGCCTCTGAGATATGGTTGAACCCACAGCTTTACTTCCACGCTGGGGAACGCGCTTTGCTGGTGGCCGTCAGCCGCTCGGGCGAGACCACCGAAACGCTGCGGGCGTGTGCGGCTTTTCGACTGGGTGGGTATGGGGATCTCTTGACCCTCTCGTGTTACCCCGAGCGGGCTTTAGCTTCGGCCGGAAAAGTCAACGTGGTGCTCCCCTCGGGGCAGGAAGAAAGCGTGGCGCAGACCCGGGCTTTCAGCGCGCTTTACCTGGGTACGCTGTACCTGGCCGCCCTGTGGGCGAAGCGGAGCGATGTGCTCCAGGCTTTGCCAGAGCTGGCGGGTGCCTGCAGCCAGATGCTGGGTACTTACGCAGAAATGGTCGCACAGCTGGGATCGGATTTAGACCTGGAGCGGTTCTACTTCCTGGGCAGCGCTTACCGCTATGGGCTGGCTTGCGAGGTGAGCCTGAAAATGAAAGAAATGACTCTCAGCCACAGCGAGCCGTTTCATTTCATGGAGTTCCGGCACGGGCCGATGTCGATGATCAACCCGCACACCCTGGTGACAGGCTTGCTCTCTCAAGCAAACCGGCAGAACGAGGCGGCTGTCCTGGAGGATCTGCGCAAGCTCGGGGCGCGCTTGCTGGTGGTGGGCAGCCAGCTGGCGGATATCCCTGCCGAATATAAGATTGAGTTCCCGGCTGCCCTGGGCGAGATGGGCCTCTTGCCTCTCTACCTGCCCCTGATCCAGCTGATGGCTTTCCACCGTTCGCTTGCGAAGGGTCTCAACCCTGACCTGCCAACCAATTTGAGCCCGGTGGTGTTTTTGTGATGTACGGTTCGGAAGCTTTTTGGATAATCATGCTAGAATAAGCATACCAGCGATGGATTTTCAACAATACACCACCAGCCAGGTTGGTTTCAAACGGAGGAGGAGCGGGGGATTTCACAACCTCATGGCTTTGGCTGGACGAAGCAATTACTCTAAGGAGGTGTTTTATCGATCCAGGACTAACGTTCAAATCAGACATTCTCAACCACTTTCAACCATCCATTCAATCTAACTTAATGAGGAGAAACGCATGACAAACAAACCGTTATCCCGCCGTGATTTCCTACGCCTGACCGCCCTGACGGCTGGAGGCGTAGCCCTGGCTGCTTGTGGATCTACAGCCACCGAGGCGCCTCCCGCAGAGGGTGAACAGCCTGCTGAAGCACCGCCAGCCGGAGAGAAAGTTGCTTTGAAGATGTGGTCGCACCAGAACCCCTCCTTCGTGGCAGCTAACGAAGCCTTGGTGAAGAAGTACATGGATGCGAATCCTAATGTAGAGATCACCTACGAGAATTTCCCCTATGCAGATTTTATCACCACCATCCAGACTAACATGGCCGCCAAGACTGAAGCGGACGTCATGGAAATGTTCGGGAGCTGGGTGCAGGCTTATGCCAAGGGCGGCACGCTGGCTGAGGTCCCTGAAGTGCTGATGAGCATGTCGAAAGCGCAGGAGCTGTTCTATGCCGCGCCTTTGGATGGGTATGTGTGGGAAGGCAAGCTGTACGGGATGCCCAACGAATACAACCTGGAAGTGGGTGGCGTCCTGGCGAACCAGCGCATGTTCGAAGAAGCCGGTCTGAAATACAAGCCGGAATGGAAGACCTGGGAAGAGCTGGTCGCCGATGCAGTCAAGATGACCAAGGTTCAAGATGGTGTCATGACCGTAGCTGGTTTCCACTATGTTAACGGAGACGGCCTGGGCTTCTTGTTCTGGGAAGGCATCCTGGAGCGCGGGGCTGAGTATTTCGCCGAGGATAAGATTCACCTGAACATGAAAAGCCCAGAAGCAGAAGCGACTGTCCAATGGCTGACCGATATGGCGGTGAAGGACAAGGTTGTGGATCCTTTGACCTTTAACGGCGACTCAAACTGGGTAGGAGATTCTTTCTTCCAAGGGTTGGTGGCCATCGGTTATATCGGTCCCTGGATCGTTCCTGAAGGTAAAAGGAACTACCCAGACTTTCCGGATCCCTGGGATCATGTTTCCAGCCCCTTCTTTGGCAGCCAGCGCAGTTTCGCTGCCGATGCCGGCTGGGGTAAGGTGGTATCGCCCAACAGCAAAGCTGCAGATACGGCCTGGGACCTGGCGAAATTTGTGACCGAGAACGCGGAAAATGCTCGCTACTGGAATGTGAACACTGGCACCGTGCCAGCCTTGAAATCGGTCGCTGAAGACCCGACCCTGCTCAACGATATTCCCTGGCTGGGTCCAAGCCTGATCGTGCTGCCTTACGGCCGGTTCGTGGGTGACCTGCAGGACCGCGATTACATCTGGTATAACGTAATCCAGACGCGTGTGACCGAATGCCTGCAAGGCTTGCGCTCTGTCAAGGAGACCTGCCAAATTATGGACGAAGAGTCCAACGCCCAGATCGACGCCAAGCTGGCTTCTTCATAACCTTCTGTCTTTTGTATGCGATGGGGTGAAACCACCCCATCGCAACCCATTTCAAAGAACCTAGCGAGGATCCCATGGCCGTTGACGCTCCTAAACGAGGCCGGTTGTATCGCAGCCAGAATATATTCGTGGCCTCTACGCTCACCCCCATCATGCTATACATGATGTTCTTTACCCTGGTGCCGATGCTGTGGGGTGTGGCGATCACGTTCTTCCGCTACAGCCCCACCCGGGTGGGCGGCTTCCTGGGGTTTGGCGGGGGCAATCCATTTGTGGGGTTGGATAATTACGCTGATTTATTCTCCGATTCGCCCAATGGACAGCTTTTCCGCATCTCGGTCAAGAACACGCTCATGTTTGCGTTGCTGTACCTGCCCCTGAATATCGCTGTCACCCTGCCCTTGGCGGTGCTGATTGAGTCTGCCCATAGACGGCTGAAAACGACCTTCCGGACGATCTACTTCCTGCCGGTGGTCACCTCCGCCGTAGCAGTTTCACTGCTTTGGGGGGTTATTTATAACCCTACCTTTGGCTTGCTCAATATGGTGCTGCGTGAGCTTGGCCTGAAAGGCTATCCCTGGCTGACGGATGCCACCACGCGCATCATGGGTATCCCGTTGCCCATGTTGGCCGTGCTGGTCACTTACCTTTGGGCAGATATGGGCTTTAACCTGGTGATTTTCATCGCCGGTTTGCAGGGCATCCCGGAGGTGTTTCACGAGGCGGCCGTGGTCGATGGTGCGAATGCCTGGCAGCGTTTCAGGCATATCACGGTGCCGTTGCTGCGCTCGACCTTGACCTTTGTGATCGTGATGACCATGCTTTCAGCCTGGCAGGTGTTTGTGATTTTCTTTGTGATGACCAACCGGGGAGGTCCCTCGAACCTGACGCGTGTGCTGGTGCTGCATATTTATGAAACGGCTTTCCGCTTCCAGGAAATGGGCCTGGCAGCTACGGTGGCGATGGCTTTGTTCCTGATCATCCTGGTCACCACCTTACTCCAGCTGCGCTTCTTGCGCAAAGATTGGGAGTACTAATCATGAGCGCCATTCAAAGTACATCCAATTCGGATAAAACTTCGAAGAAACCGGCACGGGTTGGATTTTTCACCAGCCGGGTGGTCCTTTACAGCATACTGCTCTTCGGCTGCCTGTTCACCCTGGTACCCTTCGTGTGGATGTTGAGCACTTCGTTTAAATCGTCCACGGAGATCGTCAAGCTGCCGCCGACATTCCTGCCTGAAAAAGTTACGCTGCAGAGCTACCAGACGATCTTCAATGACCCGCATGTTCCCTTAGCGCGTTTTTACCTGAACAGCATCATCGTCTCGGTCAGCGTGGTATCCTTGGTGCTCTTTACCAGCTCGCTGGCGGGCTATGTTTTTGCGAAATACCAGTTTTATGGAAAAAATGTCCTCTTTACGATGCTCCTGGCTTCGATGATGATCCCTTTCCAGGTGATGATGATCCCCCTGTACCTGATCCTGGTGCGTATGGGCATAACCGATTCGCTGATGGGGCTGATCGTGCCCGGGGCAACGAGCGCCTTCGGCATTTTCTTGATGCGCCAGTTTATTGAGAGCATCCCCAGCGAGCTGATCGACGCAGCCCGCATCGATGGCGCGGGAGAATTCGGCATCTATTCCCGCATCATTTTGCCGCAAATGGGCCCTGCCCTGGCAACGTTGGGCATTTTCACTTTTATGGGCACCTGGAACGATTACCTGTGGCCGCTGATCGTAATCACCACCAACGAGAAGCGCACCCTGCCGGTCATGCTCACCTGGTACAACTCCCAGCACGGTTCGCGCTTTGACCTGACCATGGCGGCTTCTGTCATGGTAATCTTGCCGATCTTGTTGGTTTATTTCATCTTCCAGCGCTGGGTTGTGCGCGGCATTGCCCTGACCGGTTTCAAGTAATCAAGGTTTATGCTGACTTCTAAGGACAAACCTCGGCTATCCCGCCTGGACGGCGGGATAGCCTTGTGCATAGCTGGTATCGCTTTTGCTTTATACGCGCGTACGCTGTATCCGGGCTTGCTGCCGGGCAACTCGGGTGAGTTCCAGACCCTGGCAGCGCTCCTGGCGCATACGCATCCAACCGGATACGATGTTTACCTCGTGCTGGCAAAGATATTCACGCTCATCCCGGTGCAGGATATCGCTTACCGCGTCAACCTGTTTTCGGCTTGCATGGCGGGCTTGACGGTGGGAGGTGTGTACCTGGCTGGAACGCTGCTCAGCGGCCGGCGCTGGGGCGGGCTGGTTGGGGCGGCGGCGCTGGCGTTCTCAGCCACTTTCTGGTCGCAGGCGGTGATCGCGGAGGTGTACACAGCAGGTGCCTTCTTTATAACCATGCTCCTCTTATGCATTTTCCTGTGGGATCAAAGCAAACGGGGACTCTACCTGGGCGTGGCGGCTGCACTGGGGGTCCTGAGCCTGGGCGTGCATCTGGGTGTGGTCCTGGCGGCTCCGGCGGTGGTGGTGTACCTGCTGTTGAGCTGGAAAGATTGGAGACTGTTTTGGAAGCCCGTGTTAACCGGCATCCTGACCGGGGCGGTGCTCTTTGCAGGGATTTTTATGCTGGTCGACCGCAATACCGGACCTGAAAGTTACTTCAATACCACCGTTCGTCCAGGCTTGTCGCTTTGGAAGATGACCCCCGCAGATGTGGATACACCCTGGGAGCGGCTGGCCTGGCAGTATCAGGTCCCCCAGTTCCGGCAGTTCATGTTCCAAGATGTCAAAACCGTCATGCCCAGGCAGGCGCAGCTTTATTGGGAGGCGCTGCCGGATGAGTTTGCCCTGCTGGCGATTGGGCTGGCGATCCTGGGGATAGCCGCCACCTTGTTCCGCCGCTGGCGGATCGGGCTGCTGTTGGTCTTGACCCTGGCAGGTCAGTATATTTATACGTTCAATTACCCGATCTGGGATTTTTATGTGTTCTATATCCCCAGTTATGTGTTGATCGCGGTGTGCGTTGCTGCGGGGGCGGGTTTCCTGCTTTCGCTGCTCGATTTCTTACCGAAGCGTGCCTCAGCCATCTTACAGCCGACAGCCGGATTGGCATTGATCGCTCTTTCGCTCTGGCCTTTCTTGCCGGCCAGGGCTGAGATGGTCCGGGCGGGCAAGCCCGATTTTCCTTACGAACAATACCCGGTCAACTGGACGGATGAGGGTTATCACGTTTATATTTCAAAGATCGTGGCTGCCCTGGATGAGAATGCGATCGTCTTTACGGATTGGGGTAAACTTTTTCCCTTATATTACGCGGCTCAGATCGAGCAGGGACGCCCTGACCTGCAGTTCATGGAGACCTACCCGCAGGACGAAGCCCTGGGACTCTCGCAATCTGAATTCGATCTGATCGAGCAGAACCTGGATAGTCACCCGATCTACTTTGACACCAACCCGAAGGGATTGGCGGGAGCAGGATATCGCCTGGTGCGGGTCTGGCGGGGTCCTATTAACTTATATCAATTGCAGAAATAAATTTCTGAGCAAAAAAATATGTAATGAGGAGAAAAAACGATGAAAGAAAAAATAGTTTTGATCGGCGCCGGTAGCGCCATGTTCACGCGGGGGCTGGTAGGGGACCTGATCCGCTCGGGGATGGAGGCTGACCTGGCCCTGGTGGATATCGATCCGCATGCCCTGGAGATTGCGAAGCGCATGACTGCCAAGATGATCGCCGCCAGGCAGGCCCCCATCGGGCTTTCGGCTGCGGTGGAGCGGCGGGATGTTTTGAAAGGGGCGACGGTGGTGATCTGCACGATTGGGGTCGGCAAACGGCGCGCCTGGGAGCAGGATGTGTTCGTCCCGCGCAAATACGGCCTCTTCTACCCGGTCGGCAACTCGGTCGGCCCGGGCGGCTCATCGCGCGCTCTGCGCATGATCCCCGATATGGTAGCGATTGCCCAGGATGTCGTCGACCTGGCTCCGGAGGCGCTGTTCTTCAACTACGGTAACCCCATGGCGCCGGTGTGCCGGGCCGTGCATAAGGCGACGGGCGCTAAGATGGTGGGCTTGTGCCACGGCGTCTTTGACACGGCGCGCTACCTGGCTGAAAAATTGGGCGTGCCGTTCTCTGCGCTGGAATATACGGCGGTGGGCATCAACCACCTGACCTGGTTCACGCGTGTGCTGGTCAAGGGCAAAGATGCCAGCCCAGAGCTGCGACGGATCGCTGAGAAGGTGGTTGCCAGCGCGCCCGCCTCAGACCAACCCTGGGGCTCAGAGCCAAGGGTGGATATCGAGACTGCATTTGGCTCATCCTACGGTCACCCCTTCAGCTGGAACCTGCTGCTAAAATTTGGCGCCATCCCCTCGGCCTTGGACCGGCATGTGACCGAGTTCTTCCCTCAATTCTTCCGCGAGGGGCGTTATTACGGCAAGAAGCTGGGCATCGACGAGTTTTGTTTCGAGGGCACCATCTATCACGGCGACCTGATCTACCAGCAGATGGAAGAAGAAGCCTTTTCTGACCAACCGCTGGCTGCCGATTATTTCGAGCACGCGGCGGGCGAGCACGAGCAGGTGATCGATATCATCGCTTCGATCCGCCAGGGACGGGCCAAGGTGTATGCGGCGAACCTGCCCAACAAAGGCCAGGTGCCGAACCTGCCCCCGGAGGCGATCATCGAAAGTCCGGCGGTGGCTGATGGACACGGGATGCGCCCGCTGGTGCTGCCTCCCCTCCCCGCCGGGATCGCGGGTGTGCTCGCCACGCGCTATGAATGGGTTGAAGCGATCGTCGAGGCCGCCCTGGAAAAAAGCCGTGAGAAATTCATCCAGGCGCTGGTTTTAGACGGTGCGGTGAGCTCGCTCGAGCAAGCCACCCTAATGGCAGATGACCTGCTGGCTGCCCAGGCCCAATACCTGCCCTGGGTGAAGCATTGAGTCATTTAGGGGAGATGCGGTTAGTGGATTTGTGGAGTGAAGCCTCACAAATCCACTAACCAGGACTAAACCTCGGGGCAATGGATGTTAAAACCCAAGATTTATTACTTCTTCATTTATGGGGCAGGTGCCGCCCTGGTCCCATACCTGGTGATTTACTACCAGGGTCTGGGCTTGAGCGGCAGCCAGATCGGCCTTCTCGCAGGCATCCCGACGCTGATGTCCTTGTTCAGCACGCCGGTTTGGGGAGGCCTGGCTGACGCGACGAACAAAAAGCGCCTGCTCCTGGGCATCGCCATCCTGCTTTCCATGACGATGGTGGGGGTGCTGTCGGCCACCACGGTTTTCCTCTGGCTCATCCTGGTCGTTACCCTGTACGCGTTCAGCTCTGCTCCGATCATCCCGATGATGGACAGCACCGTCATGGAGCTGTTGGGGGAACAGAAGGAGCATTATGGCAAGCTGCGCCTGTGGGGGGCGGTGGGTTGGGGTTTATCGGCCCCGGTCATCGGCTGGCTGATTAAGGACCAGGGCATCCAGTGGTCCTTTTGGGGCTACCTGGTTCAGATGGCAGTCGTGTTTGTGGTGGTCATGAACCTGCCGGTGGGGCATGCCAGCCTGGGAGGCAGGTTCTGGCAAGGACTGCGCAGCCTTTTGCAGGATATGCGCTGGCGCCTGTTCCTCCTGGTGGTTTTTGTCAGCGGGGTCGGATCTGCTGTCCTTTCAAATTACCTGTTCCTAAGGATGAACGACCTGGGCGCCAGCACAACTCTGATGGGCCTGGCGCTAACGGTGGCAACCGTCAGCGAGCTGCCGGTCTTCTTTTACTCGGGGAGGTTGATGAAGCGTTGGGGTGCACGCTCGCTCCTGGTGTTCTCGCTGTTTGTGTATGTTCTGAGGGCCTTGATGCTTTCTGTTTTACCAACCGCCTGGATGATCCTGCCGGTGCAGCTCCTGCACGGCCTGACTTTTTCGCTCACCTGGGCAGCCGGAGTCTCCTACGCCCGCCAGATCGCTCCAGCGGGGATGGGCAACACCGCGCAGGGTTTATTTTCGGGTACATTTTTTGGCCTGGGAGGCTCGGTAGGCGCTCTGATGGGAGGCATCCTTTACCAGGCGGTAGGATCGGCGTTGATGTTCCGCTATGTCGCCCTGGTGATCCTGGCTGCGGCGCTGTTGTTCCTCTGGGTGGGAAGGTCGAGCCGCGCTCCGGCGCCTTCGTCCGGATAAGTTTATTTGGGAGGTGAAGAATGAGTCAAGCGATTGTCGTGATCGGCGAAGCTCTGGTTGAGGTCATGCGCCCCTCGGCCGGGATGGCGCTCGACCAGGCAGGTACCTTCTCAGGTCCTTTCGCCAGCGGAGCACCGGCGATCTTCGCCGTGGCAGCCGCCCGCTTGGGTTATGCGGTGCGCTTTATCGGCAGCGTGGGGCAGGACGCTTTCGGCCGCCTGCTGCGCAGCCGCCTGCAGCAAGAAGGGGTGGATGTGGCTGGGCTGCAAACTCCCTCGGGTTACGCGACGGGGGTGGCCTTTGTAGCTTATAACCGGGATGGCAGCCGTGAGTTTGTGTTCCACTTGCGCCATTCTGCCGCGGGGGCGCTGTCTGCGGAGCAGATCTCCCCGGCTGCCTTCACGAATGTGAGCTGGCTGCACATCTCTGGCTCGACGCTGGCCTTGAATGAGAGCTGCCAGGTAGCCTGCTGGCGGGCGGTTGAGCTGACGAAAGCTGCCGGTGGGCGGGTGAGCTTCGATCCCAACCTGCGCCCAGAGCTGATGGCAGTCGATCAGGCGCGCACAGTCTTTGCCCGCTATTTGGAGGCAGCGGATCTGCTGGTTCCTACGGCGAGTGAGGCGCAAGCCCTGGCGGGAATCGCGGACGATGACCGGGCTGCCAGGGTGCTCCTGGGCAGCCGCGATAAGGTCCTGGTGTACAAGCGCGGTGCGGCGGGCTGCAGTGTTTACGCGGGTGGAAAACGATTGGATGTACCTGGTTTCGCTGTTCAGGAAGTCGATCCCACCGGCGCAGGAGATTGCTTCAATGCGGCTTTCCTGGTAGGATTGGAAGAACGCTGGCCTCTCGAGCAGGTGGCACGTTTTGCCTGCGCAGCTGGCGCCCTGGCGGTGACCAAGCAGGGCCCGATGGAGGGCGCTCCATCTCAGGAAGAGGTAGAGAAAGTATCCAGGATGACAATTTAGGAGGATTATGATGCAAACCATTTCCATAGGAAAATATCGCGGCTTACAGCACTGTTCGACGAAGCGGGGAGCCATTGCTGTTCTGGCCCTCGATCATCGCAACAACCTGCGTGCGGCCTTAAAGCCTGAGGCGCCTGACCAGGTTCCGGATACAGATTTGATAGCCTTCAAGCAGCAAGTGATCAGCAGGCTTTCTGCCTCTGCTACCGCGGTGCTGCTGGACCCCATGTTCGGAGCCGCCCACTGCGTGGCTTCTGGAGCGCTGCCGGGGCAGGTGGGCCTGCTGGTGGCGGTCGAGGAAACCGGTTATACGGGCGATGCTCAGGCGCGGCAGTCAAGAATCGCAACAGGATTCAGTGTAGCCAAGGTCAGGCGGATGGGAGCCAGTGCTGTCAAGCTGCTTGCCTATTACCATCCCGATTCTCCGACGGCGGGCGAGCTCGAAGCGCTGGTTCAAAAGGTGGCTCAAGACTGCCAGGAACAAGATTTACCCTTGTTCGTCGAACCACTTTCGTATTCCATCGACCCTGCCAAGAAGAAATTGGCTCCGGATGAGCTGCGCCGGGTGGTTATTGAGACTGCAAAACGCCTGACGCGGTACCCCATGGATGTTCTGAAAGCAGAATTTCCCCTCGATATCAGCACTGAGAAGGATGAGAAGTGCTGGGCAGAGGCTTGCGCCGAGCTCTCGGCTGCCAGCCGGGTGCCGTGGGTGCTGCTCTCCGCCTCAGTCGATTACGAGACCTTCGTGCGCCAGGTGACGGTTGCCTGTGAGCAGGGAGCTTCGGGGGTTGCTGTGGGCCGTGCGGTTTGGAAAGAGGCTACGAAGCTGACCGGTGAAGAGCGCCTGGATTTCTTGCGTTCAACCGCGGCAGTGCGCATGCAGCGCCTGACCGCGCTGTGTGAAGGATTAGCGAAACCCTGGACGGATTTTTTTGCCCCGCCGGAATTAACGACGGACTGGTACGTGGATTATTAACCGATGCGTCCCCTGAATGATGTGATCCAGACCCTGATCCGCATCGCGCGCATCAGGGCAGGCAGCGCTGACTTTGCTGGCAGCTTGCCCAAATTCTGAGGCGGTTTTAGAGGCTGCGGTCAAGACCGCCGCGCTTAACCAGGCTCCCATGCTCTTTGCAGCCACGTTGAACCAGGTGGATCTGGATGGCGGCTACACGGGTTGGACGCCGGCGGCTTTCGTGGAGCGGATCCGCTTCTACGGTCAAAAGTATGCTTGGGATGGACCGCTCTACCCGTGCCTGGACCACGGCGGTCCCTGGCTGAAGGATGGCGATACCTTGAACCAGCTCTCCTTCGATGAAACGATGTCCAACGTCAAGCGTACGCTGGAGGCCTGCCTGGAGGCTGGATACCAGCTTTTACATATTGACCCCACGGTTGACCGCTCGCTCCCAGCGGGCGAGCCAGTGGCGGTCGATGTGGTGGTCAGGCGCACGGTTGAGCTGATCGCTCACGCCGAGTGCTACCGGCACAGGCGCGGTTTACCAGGGGTGGCTTATGAAGTCGGTACGGAGGAAGTGCACGGCGGGCTGGTGGAATTTGGGCGTTTTGAGCGCTTCCTCGCTGAGCTGCGCCAGGGATTGCAGGCGGAGCACTTAGAGAATGCCTGGCCTTGCTTTGTGGTTGCCCAGGTGGGCACTGACCTGCATACCACTTATTTCGACGCTCGGGCGGCGCAGAAACTGTACGAGACCCTCGCCCCGCTCGGCTCGCTGGTCAAAGGTCATTATTCAGATTGGGTGGAAAACCCGGGAGATTATCCTGCCACCGGCATGGGCGGCGCCAATGTTGGGCCGGAGTTCACGGCTGCAGAATACCTGGCGCTGCGCGATCTGGTGAGCAAAGAGGCGGCCCTTTGCCGGTCTCAGCCGGGCCTGGTACCGGCTGGCTTCATGGAAGCCTTGGAACAGGCGGTTTTGGATTCGGGGCGCTGGAAAAAGTGGCTCCAGCCGGATGAGAAAGGGCGGGAGTTTCGCGGCCTGGCTGCAGAGCGGCGCGAGTGGCTGGTGCAGACCGGGGCGCGTTATATCTGGACTTAGCCTCCGGTAAAGGAAGCGCGCGGGCGTCTATACCAGAACCTTGGCAGGTGGATGCCAGATCCAAACGCGTATGTGGTTGAGCGGATTGCCAGCGCCATGGATCGTTATATCAATGCTTTTGGGCTGTTCAATGCGGTAAATTATTTTTGACGGTGAATTGAAATGTTAAAGAAAATCGGTCGTATCTTTTTGGTCATCCTTATTATCCTCCTCCTGGCGGTATTGATCGTGCCTTTGCTCATCCCGGTGCCTCCCCTGACGGGGGCGCGCTCGATCGAGGAGCTGGCGGACCCTGACAGCCAATTTGTGGATGTGAATGGACAGAAAATTCATTATAAGATCGCAGGCTCGGGCGAGCCGGTGATGATCTTTTTGCATGGTTTTGCCTCCAGCACCAATTCTTGGGAAGGTGTGATGGCGCCGCTTTCGCAGCGAGGGACGGTTGTGACTTTTGACCGCCCGGCTTTTGGTCTCAGCGCCAGGCCTTTGACTTGGAAAGGCGAAAACCCATATTCTCCTGAAGCCCAAACAGACCTCGTGGTGGGTTTAATGGATCAGCTCGGGATTGAACAAGCGGTCCTGGTTGGCAATTCTGCCGGGGGAAGCGTTGCTGTTAATACAACCTTGCGCTACCCCGAGCGCGTTTTGGCGCTTGTGCTGGTCGATCCGGCCATCTATTCTGGCGGAGGCGCTCCAAGCTGGGTGCAGCCTCTTTTGAAAACTCCCCAAATGCGCCGCCTGGGACCGCTGGTGGCGCGCAGCCTGCTGAGCAGGAGTGAAGCGCTGATCCAACAAGCCTGGCATGATCCAACCCAGATCACTTCGGAAACATTGGGAGAATACCGCAGGTTCACCCAAATCGCAGATTGGGATAAAGCCCTGTGGGAGTTCACCTTAGCCAGCCGGGATTTGAACCTGGAAGAGCGCCTCGACGAGCTGAACCTGCCGGTGTTGGTGATTACCGGGGATGATGACCGCATCGTTCCGACAGAAGAGAGCGTCCGGCTTTCCGAAGAGCTGCCGGCTGCCGAGCTGGCTGTCATTCCAAACTGCGGGCACGTACCTCAAGAGGAGTGCCCTGGGCCTTTCGTGCAGGCCCTGGTGACTTTCGTTGAAAGGCTGCGGATTCCTGATTAAGAGGGCAGGAGCCTCTCCGTGAACCGCCACCCTTATTTTGACCTCTATTTGCATACGGATAGTGAGTTAGGCGCCCTGCTGGGCAGTCCGGTCTGGCAGCGCCAAACCTTGCAGGAGTGGCCGCTCTCCTGCGTACAGCGCATCCTAACCGGTGACGGGCGGAAGCGCATCTATAAGGCACAGCACGAACCAACCGTTGAGTCGGAATTCTATGCGCAGGCGCGTTCCAGCCTGCTCGTTCCTGCGCAAACAATCTATCGGGCAGGCGTGTATTCTGCCATGCTCTTCGATGAAATTGATGCTCCAACGCTGGAGCAATTGAAGCTCACCGAGTCAGAAGCTTTGGAATTCGGCCGCGCTCTGCTCCAGCAGATTGCGGAGATGGAGGGCGAGCTTCCTTTTTACCTGGATATCCGCACGGAGCAGAAATGGACCGAGCGGATGGGGGTGGTTCTAGGCGATCTAGAGGGATTGGTCGAGACAGGCATTTTTAAAAACGTTCATTCGGAAGATCTGGCTCGTCTCGAGCGTTGGGCTTTCTGCGAGGATGTGCTGGCGACCTTCCAGGCCGGAACCGGATATGTTCATCATGACCTGGCGGGTGATAATGTGTTCCTGCTGCCGGATGGCCCGAGGGTGATCGATTGGCAGCGCCCTATTTTAGGGCCGGTGCACCTGGACCTGGCCCTCTTGCTGGAGTCGTTGGGTTTTGATCCACTCCCGCACGTGGGGGAGGGAATTGTGTGGCTGATGCGCCTGCTGAGGATCGGTTGGTTTACAGACTGCGCCGTGAAATGGTTCCCGGAAGGCTGGGAAACTTATGATCGCCAGATCGCGATGTTAGCTTCGGGCTATGTAAAAGAGAATATGGAATTTTTATCCAGCTGATAAATTAGCAAGTATAAACCTCGCTGCCTCCTCAGCCCCGTTTTGCTTTTCTCCCAAGCGCTTCGGTTTCTTCAGTATTTCCACCAATCCCGGGATCCAACCACCTTCCAGAAATTCCTCCTCCTGGATCTCGAAACCGCCTAATTCCTTCTCGATGAAGGCGGCAATCGTGGCGGTCTCACGGAAGTGGGCTCGCGCCGTATAGATATAGGGCACACCAGACAGGTAGGCTTCTGCGGCGGTGCTGTAGCCGGCCTTGCCCACGATGGCGTCGCTGGCAAGCACCAGGTCAGGGTGGTAAAAATCCGAATGGTGGGGAAGGAGGATGTGGTGATGGGTAGAGCCCTGCGGGCTGCCTCCTGGTAAAACGAAGAAAAGATCATCCGCGGCTGCCGGGTGGGCCGCGAAAGCCAGCGGGGATTCGATCCCGCCCATGGTTAGCAGCACCATTTTGGCGTCTTCTGGAATGCCCAGTCGCTGGCGGGTCAGGCTGCGCGAGGTCCGCGGAGCCCGACTGACCGGAGGCGTGACTAAGTCAGAGGGGGTATAGTGGCAGACCGGCTCAGTCTGGATGTGGAAATGGACAGATTGAAAAACATCTTTCAGGTAAGAGATGGGTTCTGCGAACCCACTTTCGGCTTCCAAGTAACCGGAATAAATCCAATCCCAGGTGAAGTTTTCGACCAGCACGGAGGGGAGGCCCGCTTGCGCAGCGACGGCGATCCCTAATGGGGCAATGTCGCACACGATCAACCGGCAAGCCAGCTCCTGCACCTGTGCTGAAAGGTCTTTCACAAGCGCCTGATCGAATGGCAAGAAAGCTTCCAGCCGTTCCAGGGTTGCCGGGAGGTCCTCTTGCAGAGGGGAGCGCTGTACCAACCCAATATCGCTCACCAGGCTGTGGTAAGTGAAAGAGCCAGACAGCGAAGCCTGGAACAACCATTCCGGCGCGCGGGTGAAGATCTCGAAATGAGCGCCTGGCGAGAGGGTCTGGATGGCTGCCATGACAGCCGCGGCGCGCTGTGGCATGCCCGAAGCCATGTGGGGAGATGAAATAAGCAATATGAGGCGGCATGCGAACAATTATATCCAAGTATGCGGGTGTAAAATAAGATGATAGGCCACTACTGCCTCAAATTTACAATATTTAGGTTGGCTTTTTCAGTCAATTCTTACCGTACCGTAAGGTATAAAACCATTTCTTTTGGTATACTCTTAAGCGTGCAGAAAAGATATGTGGAAACTGACTGTTCGTACTCCTGAAGGGGAACCGCATGTTTACCCGATCAAGCCGGGTATTAACAGCGTGGGCCGCATGAGCGGCAGCGATGTTTATGTCGAAGATATCTCCGCTTCTCGCTTCCATGCTGAAATATTCTACGACCCGGTTGAAGATAAGCTGACCATCCGCGACCTCAACAGCGTCAATGGGACCTTTGTCAATCAGCAGCGCATTCAGGATAAAGCGGTTGTGCGGATTGAAGATACCATCCGCATCGGTCAATGCATACTGACGTTAGCGCGTTTCCACACGGCTGCCAAACCCCCGCCCACAGACCTGGGGACCCACCGCTTCACGCGTGAGCTGCTGCTGGAATCGCTCGACCACCATGCGGTATTGCTTTATGAAGTGTCACGCGAGCTGAATACGATCCTGGATATGGAAACGGCTTTACACGAGGTGTCTAACTTGATGAAGCGTTCGATGGGCGCGGAGCGCTGCGAGGTGATCTTGGCCAGCTCCTTCGGCCAGCTGCGTGAGCTGGGGTTTCCCGAATCCATCGCAAAAACCGCCATCGAGCAGCGTTCTGCGCTTGTGATCCCGGATATGGCTCAGCTGGCTGACCAGGATGCCGGAAAGAGCGCCATGTTATACCGCATCCGTACAGCGTTATGTGTGCCCGTAATCAGCGGTGAAGATGTGTTAGCGCTGATTTATATGTACAAGACAGATCCTGCTGCACCGGCTTTCGACCAACACGATATGCAGTTAGCCGTCGCCATCAGCCACCAGGCAGCCCTGACCATCCAGCGTACGCGTTTGATTGCCGACCTGCAGAACCAGCAGCAGATGCAGCACTTGCTGCGGCGCTTCCTTTCTCCGCAAGAGGCTGATTTCTTGTTGAAAGATTATCTCGAGCATGGCAATCTCCCAGAGCTGGAAGAGCAGACTGTGACAGTTCTGTTTGCCGATATTGAAGAGTTCGACCTCCCTGGCTGAACGCCTGGGAGCGCAGAAATTTGGTAGACTGCTGGCACGTTTTTACCAGGAGACTTCCAAGATCATTTTCGCTCATGCGGGTTTGATCAAATTAGTGGGGGATGGAGTTATGGCTGTTTTTGGAGCGAACGGGGCGTGGCAGAATGCAGAAGAACGGGCAGTCATCTCCGGCTTGGAGATCGTCGACCTTGTAAAAAATATGACCACGGGAGACCTGGAGAGCGGATTTGTCATCGGTGTGGGTATCAACACTGGGCAGGTCATGGCCGGGTATGTGGGCAGCCAGGACCGGGTAGAGTATACGGTTCTGGGCGATACCGTCAATGTGGCTTACCGGCTCCAAGAATTAGCCAGGCCTAACCGGGTGGTCTTGGGTCCTGATACGGTGGGGGTGCTCGCAAACCGCTACATGACCCGGCCCATCGGTGAAGTAACTGTCAGAGGGCGAGAAAAATCGATGCAGGTATATGAGGTGCTCCGAGACCTTTTCACGATGCCAGAGGGCGAGACAGGGTCGGAGAACAAGGAGGAAACCAATGACCGAAAATAAAGCTGTGGACAAAATTTACGTGGTCAGTGTATCGGGTGAAACAGTATCTACCCTCCGGGAGCAGCTTGTTCAGAATGGATTTTATTTTACGCAGATCGAAAGCAGCGGAGGGATCATCCAGAAGGAGAGCGTCAGCCTGCTGATTGGGATTAACCAGGCGCGGGCCGGGGAGCTCCAGCAGTTGATCCAGCGCGTGTGCAAACGCAGGCGAACCTATGTGCCGGCGCGCACAGAGACGGTGGTCTTACAGACTCACCCTTTGATGATTGAAGCTGAAATTGGGGGTGCCTTGGTTTATACCCTGGATGTAGAGCGCTTTGAACAGTTTTAGGAATAAGGGATAAGAACATGAAGCTAATTATTGCCATTGTGCGCGATACCGATGCGGAGTCGATGGTAAACCGCCTGGTTGCAAAGGCCTATCGGGTGACCCGCATTGCGAGCTCGGGGGGATTTCTACGGAAGGGCAGCGTGACCCTGGTCATTGGGGTTGAGCCGGAAAAAATTCAAGCCGTGATCGATTTGTTAAAGAAGCAGCAGGGGCACCTGAACCTGGCCCACACCGTGTGACGCTCTTTGTTGTGAATGCCTTGAGGTTCGAGCAGATCTAATGAGCCAATTCCGTTCACCGCGCGCCTTATTGGCGCGCCTGCGCACCGATGTTTCGCACCTGACTCTCGGTGGGAGGTGGGCTGCGCAGCTGCCCCGTCCAGAGCAGCGAAACCTGCGGGCATTCTTTTTTGATGGCGTGTTCTCGGCTGCCAGCGATGCTATCTTCCTGACGTACCAGACGCTTTATGTGTTGGCGTTAGGAGCCACGAATGCTCAGATCGGCTTGATGTCGGCACTCTCCAGTTTGAGCGCTACCTTGCTGTTGATGCCGGGAGCCATGTTATCAGATCGTTCGAAGCGGCGAAAACCTGTGGTCCTTTGGCCGGGTGGAGGCGTGGCCCGCTTGATGATCTTGCTCCTGGCGGTGCTCCCATTTTTCATTAAGGGCTCGGCTGTCGTTTACGTGGCGATCGCTCTGAATGTGATTATGGCGGGGGCTGGAAACCTGGCTTACTCAGCCTGGGTCTCTTTGACTGCTGATATTGTGCCGCTCTCCTGGCGCGGCCGCTTTTTTGGCACGCGCAATATGATGATGGGGGTGGTTACCATCGCCATGACGCTTTTGGCAGGCCAGCTGATCACCAAGATGGGCTCGATCTCGGGCTACCAGGTTGCTTTTCTGGTGGCGTTTTTGATTGGCATGCTCTCTACATATAGTTATTCCCGCATCAAGGAGCCGGAGAAAAGCGGCCAGTCTCAGGCAGCGCAGGTTTATTCGCTGTCTGCTTTGCTGGCCTCCCTGCGCTCCGACCGGAGCTTCCTGGCGTTTTGCATTTACGCCATGATCTGGAATTTTTCGTTGAATATTGCCGGACCTTTCTTTAACGTTTACCTGGTTAAGGACCTCAGCGCCACCGCTTTCATGGTGGGTTTCCTATCGATCGTCTCCAGCATCTCCGGTTTACCAGCCCAGCGCCTGTTCGGGCATCTCAACGATCACTGGGGGCCGCGCAAAGTGATCCTGGTGACGGGCTCGATTATCCCGATTGTACCTTTTGCCTGGTATTTCGTCTCTTCAGCCTGGCATGTTATTCCCATCAACATCGTGTCTGGTTTCCTGTGGGCTGGTTATAGCCTGGCTTCGTTCAATTTTCTGCTTGCCATGGCTCCTGAAGAACAGCGCGCCCGATATTCTGCCATGTTCCAGATCGCTGTGGCGATATCCCTGGCCTTGGGCGCTTCGGTGGGCGGGCTGATCACGAACCGCTGGGGGATTCCACTGGTCTTTGTAATTTCTGCCATTGGACGCGCTGTGGGAGCGGGATATTTTGCCCGCTTTGTCAAGCCGAGCGGCAGCAGCCCTACACAGCCGGAAGTCAGCCAGGCATTATAATAACTCGATGATCTCACGGTCTCTAATTTTTTTACCCGAGCTTCTATGCTGGGGAATTTTTTTCTACGAGGTAGATTAATGCATGGTGGTGGTTGGTTTGGTTACTTAAGCTCTACGGATCAAAAACCGAAAGTTACCTGGAGCCTGCTCAAGCGCGTCCTGAGATACTCGTCTGCGTATCGCTGGATGATCGTTGGAATGCTCCTGTTGATCCTGATATCTTCTTTTCTTGGGCTGGTCACTCCCCTGATCATGCGTGACCTGATCGATGTCACAATCCCTTCGGGGGATTTGAAAAGATTGGTGCTGCTCAGCGTGGCGCTGTTATGCGTGCCTATCCTGAACGGCGGTATCAACGTGATCCAAAGGCGCTTAAATGTCCGCGTTGGGGAGGGGGTTATTTACGATTTGCGCCTGGCGTTGTTTACGCATCTCCAGCGCATGTCGCTGCGCTTCTTTACCAACACCAAGGTGGGCGAGCTGATGAGCCGGTTGAACAACGATGTGGTTGGTGCGCAGAATGCGATCAGCAATACCCTGGTGGCGATTGTGACCAATCTTGTCCAGGCAGCCGTCATCCTGACCGTCATGCTGTCGCTGGAATGGCGCTTGACGCTGATCAGCGTGGTGATCATGCCGCTTTTCATCCTGGCAGCCCGGCGCCTGGGTGGACGCCTGCGGGAGATTTCCCGCAAACAAATGGATGCGAACGCGCAAATGAACGCGCTCATGAATGAAACCCTCAATATCAGCGGCGCGCTGCTCGTCAAGCTGTTTGGGCGCGCCCCGGTGGAAGTGAACCGTTTTCAGCAGCGCGCTTCGGTTGTCCGTGACCTGGGTATACAACGGGCGGTGGTTGGAACTACTTTTTTTGTGATCATTGGCCTGATCAGCGCGGTGGGCTCGGCCCTGGTGTATGGCATGGGAGGCTTCCTGGTTATCCAAGGGGCTTTCACGGTTGGCACGATTGTCGCATTTGGCGCTTACCTGTCCAGCTTGTATGGTGCTTTGCAAGGATTAGCCAACGCCCCGGTTGAGTTTGCTACATCGATCGTCAGCTTTGAGCGCGTTTTTGAGGTCATTGATCTGCCTCTCGATATCGCCGATGCGCCGGATGCAGCTGTTTTGGGGAAAATCACTGGAGAGCTTATTTTTGAGGAGGTTACCTTTCAGTATGATTCGGGGGAGAAAAACCTGCTCAGCCAGGTGCATCGTTTTGGGCAGATGCACGAGGTCACGGCTACTCTGTCTGGAGGAAAGGCTCCCCAGGATGGAAAGGATGCCCCCGGAAAAGAGCAGCCGGCAGACAAACACCCTCTAGTTGAACCCTCTGTTGAAGAAGAAGGCACAACCCACAGCCAGGCACGCCTGCACGCTTTGCAAGACGTGTCGTTCCGGGTGAAGCCTGGGCAGCTGGTAGCCCTGGTGGGTCCGAGCGGAGCCGGGAAGACCACGCTGACTTACCTGATCCCGCGCTTATATGATCCAACGCGTGGGCGGATTTTAATCGATGGTCACGACCTGCGTGAAATAACGCTCGAATCGCTCAGCGCCCAGATTGGCATGGTTACGCAGGAGACTCACCTTTTCCACGATACTATCCGTACAAACCTGCTGTATGCCCGGCTCGATGCCCCCCAAGCAGCGCTTGAGGCAGCAGCGAAAGCGGCCAATATCCATGACTTTATTGTGGAGCTGCCCGACGGGTACGATACGGTCGTTGGGGAGCGCGGCTACCGCTTGAGCGGTGGAGAGAAACAGCGCCTTGCCCTGGCACGCGTGATTTTAAAGGATCCCCGCATCCTGGTGCTTGACGAAGCCACCAGTCACCTGGACAGTGAATCGGAGGCTTTGATCCAAGATGCCCTCAAGCGGGTGATGGCAGGCCGCACCAGCATTGTGATTGCTCACCGGCTTTCAACGATCCTGTCGGCTGACCAGATCCTGGTTTTTGACCGGGGGCAGATCCTCGAACAGGGTACGCACCAGATGCTCCTGGCACAGAATGGTTTGTATGCGCACCTGTACCAGAACTCAATTTGCCCGAGAAGCAGATACGGTCTAGAAATTTTATGTTTCCTGAGCTCAAGATTGACCCCCAACGTCTTAGAGACCGTTTCGAAGCACTGGCAGGGATCGGCAGCACTGGGGATGGGGGCGTTAACCGCCCTGCCTTGAGCGAGGCGCACCTGGCAGCCCGCGCCTGGTTCCGGGCTCAGGCTGAAAGCGTCGGGCTAGAGACCCATGTCGATGGAGCCGGCAACCATTCCGCCCTCTTACGCTGCGCTTCGCCTGGGGCACCCGTCCTGCTGCTTGGCTCCCACCTGGATTCGGTGCCCAATGGAGGGCGCTTCGATGGCGCGCTGGGCGTGATTGCCGCGCTGGAGGTGCTGCAGGTGGTCCAATCGGCGAGCTTGCGGCTGCCCTTTCACCTGGAAGCGATTGATTTCACCGACGAAGAAGGCACGCTGGTGGGGTTATTGGGCAGCGCGGCGCTGGCAGGGAATTTGACCGCTCAGGAGCTGGAAACGCCGCGTGGAGGGCGAGAAAACCTGCTCAATGGATTGAGGCGCGCAGGGTTGACCGAGGCGGGGCTGCTCTCTGACGGGCGCGATGCGCATACGCTGGCGGGATACCTGGAGCTGCACATCGAACAGGGGCCGCGGCTGAGGCAAGCAGGCCTCCCGATCGGGGTGGTAACCGGGATCGTGGGGATTGCCTCCTACCGGCTGACCTTCATTGGGCGAGCCAACCATGCCGGTACGACCCCCATGCAGGAGCGCCTGGATGCTGCCCAGGGCGCGGCGGCTTTCATCCTGGCTGTGCGCGCACTGGTGGTGGGTGAATTCCCAGGCTGCACCGCCAATGTGGGCCTGGTCAACCTGCTGCCTGGTGCATATAACATCATCCCCGGGGCTGCGGTGGTGGGACTGGAATGCCGGGCAGCTGACCTGCCCACCTTCAAGCATCTGGAGCAGGCTTTATTGAGCGCGTGCCCGGGCCGAGGCAGAACGGTTTGGCCTGGGGTGGGAGGCTGAGCTGCTCGGAAGACATTCCCCTGCGCCGATGGACTCGAAGGTTCAGCAGGTGATCGCTGAGGCAGCCCATGATCTGCAGTTGGAGGCGCTGCGCCTCCCTTCAGGGGCAGGGCATGATGCCCAGGTGTTGTCTACCCTCTGCCCAGCGGGGATGATCTTCGTGCCGTCGGTAGATGGGATCAGCCACTCGCCGCGCGAGCTGACCGAGTGGCAAGATTGCGTAAATGGAGTGAATGTGCTGCTGAGGACGGTAGTAAAGTATGCAGAGCAATTTTCTTCATAGTTTATAATTCATTTCATGAATGAAACATTTGTGGAAGATAAAGTTACATACACCTTGGAAGTAAACGGGAAAATTATTGTGATCGAAAATGTACCCGCCAGGGTATGTGTTGAAACCGGGGAGCGTTTATTTTCTCCTGAGACTGTTGTGAGGTTGCAACAAATCTTTTGGGAACCTCGTGAGCCCAAGCGTGTGATCGAAACGCCTGTATACGATTACGCTTGACCATCGATTTATAGATTAAAGTACCCAGGACTGAAAAGGTACCTTCCTGGGTACTTTGTTTTATTGAGTTCTTACGAAGTATTTTACTCCCAGCTTGGCTTGACCCCTGTCGAAGCCAGTTTCCCCATCTGCGGATCAAAGCGGAACAAGCGCTCTAACACGAAACGCCCGTTCTCCACGCCGCGCAGCTCGACGATCTCCAGCATTTTCCGGCTGCCATCGGGCATGTGGCGCTGGAAGGTGATCAGTTGGACTGCTGCAGCGATCAGCACCCTGATCTCATCCAGCCCCAGGCCCAGGTTCGCCATCAGGCACATGCCTTCCAGGCGTGCCAGGCCATCTTCGGGGCTGTTGGCATGCAAGGTGGTCATGCCAGTGTGGCCGCGGCTCATCACTTCCATAGCGGTCATCGCTTCTGCGCCGATCAGCTCGCCGATGATCAGCCAATCTGGGCGCATGATCGAGCCCGTCCGGATCAGGTCGCTGACGGAAACATTCGGTACGGTGACCGCTTCTAAATACACCGCTCGAGGGTGCCGGATTTGGAGCTCATGAAAGTCCTCAACGATGACCAGGCGTTTTTCCGGAGGGATCAATTCAGCTATCCGGTTGGCGAGCGTGGTTTTTCCGCTGCCCATCCCGCCGACAACCAGCACATTGACTGGGAGGCGCATGGTTTTCTGCAAGAATGCATGAGCCTCTTTCGAGATGGAATTCCATTCCAACAGGTTTTCCCAGGTGATCCAACCCGTGTTCATCAGCTTGCGGATTACCAGGTGAGGACCTTGAATGGCTGTGGGTGGAAAGATCGCCACAGCGCGCGCCTGGCTTTCGGGGAATGGGATGTGTACAACCGTTTCTTCGGGCTTGAGCTGCTTGCCGGTCAAGCTGAGTAAGGCTTCCACCACAGCCTTGATGGCTTCGGGCGAGTCGAATTTCACGCCGGCGTCGATCAATTTTCCCTCTTTTTCTACCAGGGTGTGGTCGCAGCTGTCGACCATGATTTCAACCACCTCCGGATCGAAGTACAGCGGTGCCAGCGGGCCTAAAACATTCTCTAATTTTTTGTTGTCCATTGTGAGCCTCCTTATTTGATTGAAAACCGAGATTGCTTCGCTTCCCTTCGCTTCCCTTCGTTACACTCAGGGCAGGCAGCTCGCAATGACATGTGATCATTTTGCGTGGCCCACGTAGTGCGAGCAGCTTTTGCTTCTGGACCTATGATTTGTACTCAGTGTACCGGAAATGCTGCGATCCCGCCTCCGCCGAAACCACAGGTAAGGAACTGTTAACCACCCCAGGGGAGTAAAAATTATCGTTCTTGCGCTTCGATCCATCCATTCCGCAGCGCCAGGGCAACGGCCTCGGTGCGCGACGCTGTCCCGCTCTTATTGAAGATTGAATTCATGTGGAATTGGATCGTCCGCTCGCTGATCCCGAGGCGGTAAGCGATCTCCTTGTTGGTCATCCCCCGCGCCGCCAGTTCGAGCACCTGGTGTTCGCGGGGAGAGAAGGGATGCGGGCCTGGGGAGGGGGGTTGGAGAGATTCTGCCAGGTCATGTGCCTCGTTGAGCGCCTGGCGGGCCAGCTCGCCCAGCGCTGAGACAGCCGCCCGGGCAGCCGGGTCGTTACGCGGCAGGATCCTCTCATAAGCCCGCGCCTGGGCAACCAGCAGCTCGAGCGCATCGATGAGGCTTTCCAGGGGAGGCAGAACCTCAGGCATATCTCCCAACCTCGGCAGCGATCTCCTTAATAACCTCATCTAAATTCAAGGCTTTGCCTTTTTTCTTCGCTGTGGCCAGGACCTCCGGCGGCAGCTCCGTCTCTAACGCCGCATAGTAGAGGCTTGAAGAATATTGTTGGTAATAAGATCCTATGTTCTCAAAACCCAGGCTGCAAAGCTCTATTCCCCGGATCTTCTTTTCTAAAGAAGCCTCTCCTTCACTTAGTACGATAATCCCCCAGAGGATGACGATCCATCCAAGAGCAGTTATTCCCATATTCTTTGCCAGAGCCAAAGTTTTTCCAAGAAGTCGATATGCCTCCTGGTAATTTTGCGAAAGGATCGCCAGAACAATGCTGCAATCTAGAGCGCCCGAGAGGATGATTGGGTCATTGATCTCTTCGCCGATTTTCACTGCCTCCTGCGCAATGGCTTTTGCTCTTTGATATTCTTTTTCCATGATCAGAGGATAAAGCATTATCCAGATGTGAAGTCCAATTTCTCGACGATGTCCGATCTCACGGAACAGCAACAGGCTTTGCTCCATATAAGCCAGCGCCTCCTGGTTCCGGTATGAGTCAGAATTGAATTGGCCGCTCAGGCACAAACCTAATCCGCCCACGGCCACAGCTACCCCACAAGGGTCATTCAGCTCAGTAAAGATTTCCAGTGCTTCCTGGTAATATGGTTTAGATGCTTTAGGGTTGTGGGAAAAGATATATGAGGCACCTAATTGATCCAACGCATACGCAGCGCGGTCGGGAAGGCCCACCTTTCGGCTGATCTGGAGGCTTTCAAGCTGGCATTGAATCGCCTGCTCAATGGCCCCATACAACATGTAAGCTTCCCCCAATTGGGTGAGCACATAAGCCACCGCAGCCTGATCGCCCATCGCCCGGTACAAGGCCAGGCTTTCTTCAAAGAATTGTTTCGCCTGGTTGAAATTCCCCAGTTCCCGGCTGACGATCCCCTGCACCCTCAGGTTGAAAGCAATCTCGCTTTTATTATCCAGCCTCCTGGCCATCGACAGGCTCGTTTCCAGCAGGTTTTGGGCATCTTCATAGGGTCCTAAGGCATAGCGGAAATGACCCTGCCTTCCCAGGAGGCGTGCCAGGAGCAGCTCATTTTTTAATCCAAGTCCTTGAACTTTCTCCGCTGCTTCTCGACAAGCTTTTTCCCCTTCCAGGTAACGCCCCCGCTTCCAGGCATAGGTATACAAAGTATCCAAGGCGATTTCGATTAAATCGATCCGCCCTTTTTGCAATGCCCAATCCCAGGCCGCGCGAATATTATCACTTTCAACATCAATTTCCAACAATACGGTGTGCTGCTGTTCTCCTTGTATGCCTGCCTGGCGTCCAGCCAGAAAGGCCAGGTAATAAGCACTGTGGCTTGCTTTCGCCGCAGCCTGCGCTTCAGGGTCAAGTTTCAGGATCTCACCAGCGTATTGGCGCAGCAGCTCGTGAATATGATAACGTCCGGTTCCAGGGGTCTTTAACAGGCAGTGATCGATCAGCGCAGCCAGGTCTTCTACCCTTGCTCCGGCGACTTGCTCGGCCGCTTCCAGGCGGAAGCCGCCCCAGAAGACTGAAAGGCGTTGGAGCACAGCGCATTCTGTATCATCCAATAAGCTCCACGAGTGTTCGAACACAGCCCGGATGCTGCGCTGCCGTTCAGGGATATTGCGCTGCCGGGCTGTCAGGATATCCAGTCCTTGTTCGATCTCCGCCAGGATGCGCTCGCAGGGGATGGTTTTGGCCCAGGCTGCCGCCAGCTCGATAGCCAGCGGCATCCCTTCTAAGAGCTGGGTCAGGCGAGCAATGCAAGCCTGCTCTGGTTGAGGGGCATATTCTGTACGGAAACGGCGGGCGGTTTGAATGTAGAGTTGGGCAGCGCTGTAAGCTTCCAAGGGCTGCTCAAGATGTTTCCCGCTGGGTGGGTATTCCAAACCCTCCAGCGAATAGATCCATTCCTCCTGCAGGTTCAGCCCCTCGCGGGAGGTGACCAACAGCTTGACACCCGGTGCAGTGGTCAGGATTTCATCCAGAAGCTCTGCACTATCCAGCAGGTGCTCGAAGTTATCCAGGATTAGCAAGAGTTGTTTTTCCCGCAGGTGATCCAGAAGCTGCTGCCTTGGATGAACATTGCTGTAGAAGCGGAAGCTCACCGCCTCTGCGATTGCCGAAACCAGCGCCTCGCCGCCCTTGACTCCTACCAGAGAAACAAACCAGACCCCTTGCGGATATCCTGGTATCAGCTCTTCACCTGCGCGCAGTGCCAGGCGGGTCTTGCCGATGCCTTCCTGGGCCAACCAGGGTTACCAGGCGGCATTCCGATCGCTCCAGGAGATTACAGAGTTCCTGGATTTCTGCTTCTCGCCCGATGAAGGGGGTCAAAGCGGTTGGAAAGTTGTGGCGGGGCGGACTCTTTGAGACCAAAGGGGGGAATTCTGCCTGCAGCCCTGGCGCCAGCACCTGGAAAATTTGTTCCGGCAGGCTCAACCCTTTCAGATAATGCTGTCCCAGATCCTTGAGCTGTACTTCTGCCGGGAGCTGTCCGTGCAGCAGCTCAGCGGTGGCTGCGGAAACAAGGATTTGCCCTCCATGCCCGGCAGACTGGATGCGGGCAACCCGGTTGAGGGTGTGGCTGACAGCGTAATCTTGGGTATTCAATACCCCAGCAGCCAATTCGCCTGTTCCGCTGTGGATGCCCATGCGCACCTTGATAGGGCCAGTCTCTCCCCAAGGTTCTGAGGCCAAAGCACGCTGCGCGGTGATGGCTGCATCCACTGCTTGATTGGGCTGGTCAAATGCGACTTGAAAAGCGTCACCGATGATCTTGAACACATACCCGTTTTGGGCAGCGATGGCTTCTTCCAGGATAGCGAAGTGGCGGGCTACAGCGCTCTTCATCGCTCCGGGCATGCGCTCCCACAGGGGGGTGCTGCCCTGGATGTCAGTAAACAAATAAGTCACGGTTCCGGAGGGTAAGCTGTCCATCTTCAAAGGAAAAGGAACGTTTACTTAGGTCCCAATAAATTCTCAAGTTGCTCGCAGTGTTCGCCTTCGTGCTGGGCCATCCGCCGCGCATAACTTAAGATCGTCTGTTCCCTTCCTTTCGTCGTCCCCGTAAATGTCGCTCCGCGTGACCAGTCTTTAATAGCCAGAGCTTTCAACGATAATAAAAGATCATTCCGCTGCCTGGTAAAACCATCCAGCGAGAGGCGAAATTCTAACGCGGGATAATTCGTCTTCCGGACCCAGGTGCGCGGGGAAACATAACGCAAGGTAGGATGATCATTGGAGATCATTGCCAGGATACTTTTCCCCCACATATCAGCACAGGATCGCAGATGGGCAAGAATATCGTTTGCCGACCAGGTCGTTTCATCCGGTTTGAAAGTCAGCCGCGTATTTTCATGCCTCGAGCTTATGGTCAAGATGCGACCTGGGGTTTGGGCGAGTAAAGAAAGAATATGCTCTATCTCAAAAGGATCAATGTCCATTTCGTTAAGTCCTCTAAATAACATTGAGCGGAGAAGGAGGCGGAAGGTATCGGCTAGATATGATTATAGATCAAGGTTTAACAAATGCAACCGAAAACCGGATGAGTTGCGCGCTTCTTTTTTCTTGGTTACAATCCTAGGCAGGCAATCCGTAACGGATCACCTTCCGCGGGTTTTTTCTTGTAGAATCCAGTCAGTTGTTTATCCTTCGGATAAGTTAGGAGAATGATGGAACCCCGCTCTGGCGCCCAAATCAGTAAACGAGCTTTTCTACAATCGGTGATCATCTTGTTTGTGCTCATGATGGTAGCCGGCCTCTTAACCCGCATCATCCCGGCTGGCAGCTACACATGGGTGACTGTGGATGGCAGGCAGGTGATCAATCCAGAAATCCTTTCAATATGTGGAGCAGCCTGACTATCCAGTTTGGCGATGGTTCACTGCCCCGCTGGAGGTGCTCTGGGGGCCAGGCTCGACGGTGATTATTGTTATCATTGTGTTTTTATTGATGGTCGGTGTTTCTTTTGCCGTGCTGGATAAAACCGGTATCCTGGCAGCCGCGGTGCAGCGCCTCGTGCGGGCTGTCGGGGGCCGTAAATACCTGCTCCTGGTGGTGATCTCATTCTTCTTTATGCTGTTGGGGGCATTCTTCGGTATTTTTGAAGAAGTTGTGCCGCTTGTACCTTTGATGATCGCGCTTTCTTATTCTTTAGGCTGGGACGCGCTGGTGGGTCTGGGGATGAGCATCCTGGCAACGAACATGGGTTTTTCTGCTGCCATAACTAATCCCTTCACGATTGGAGTAGCGCAGAAGTTAGCGGGGCTGCCGCTCTTTTCAGGAGCCTGGTTTCGCCTGCCGATCTTTTTGGTCATGTACGGCCTCCTGGTGGTTTTCTTGGTGAAGTATGCAAAAAAGGTCGAAAAGAAACCGGATGCCTCCCTGGTTTATGATGAGGATAGCCAGGTGCGAGCGCACCAGGAGGCCTTGAGCCCTGAGGCGGTGCTGGGCAGCCAAGAAATCCCTCGCATCGCGGTCCTCTGGCTGTTTGCCTGCCTGGGGTTGATCTTGATCGTGCTGCTGGGTGCGCCTTTCGTGGGAGCGATTTCTGATTTTTCTCTTCCAATTGTGGGATTGTTGTTTCTAATCGGCAGCCTTGGAGCTGGTTTTCTCTCCGGCAAACCGGCTGCGGCAACCCTCCGGGCGGCTAAGGATGGCGTTGTAGGGATTGCCCCGGCGATCCCTTTGATCTTGATGGCTGCCAGCATCAAGCACATCGTTGCCAGCGGCGGTATCATGGATACCATTCTATACAGCGCCTCAAGTTTATTTAGCAATGCCAGCTCCTTCGTGGCCGCCCTGGGAATCTTTTTTCTGACCCTGATCATCGAGTTTTTTGTCGGCTCCGGTTCTGCCAAGGCGTTCCTGATCATGCCGATTGTTCTCCCCCTGGCCGACCTGGTCGGCGTGACGCGCCAGGTGGCGGTGACGGCTTACTGCTTCGGAGATGGTTTTTCCAATCTGGCATATCCGACCAACCCGGTTTTGCTGATCTGCCTGGGTTTAACGGTCGTGAGCTACCCAAAGTGGATGAAGTGGACGGCGCTTCTCTGGGGCGGTGTACTGCTTATCTCGATCGTCTTCATAGGCATTGGGGTGGCTATTAACCTGGGTCCTTTCTAACATCATGGAAGCCAAACCATCCCAAGGCAAGACCTATCCAGTTCCCATGGCGGAAGTGCGCCGTGAGATGATTGTGGTGAATTCGCGTTTTATTGCAACCCTGAGGCCAGTATTTACGGTGGAGGAAGCCAAAGCTTTTATCGCCCGCATCCGGGCAGAGTTTCCAGATGCCTCTCACCATGTGCCCGCTTACCTGGTAGGCTACGGCAGCTCAGTGATCGCGCACTGCAGCGATGCTGGAGAGCCATCGGGGACGGCTGGCCGGCCTGCGCTGGCTGTACTGCAGGGAAGCGGTTTAGGAGATGTGGCCGTGGTGGTGACGCGCTACTTCGGCGGCACCAAGCTGGGCACTGGAGGCCTTGTGCATGCTTACGGCGATGCTGTTAAAGAAGTGATCGCCAGGACGCCTCGAGCGCAGAAGCTGCTCACACATACAGTGATGGTTGGGTTTCATTACCGGCTGCTTGAGCAGGTCCGCCTACTGGTGACCGCAAACCATGGACAGGTCCTCGATGAAGACTTCGCCGCTGAGATCACGCTGACGGCGCGTTTTCCAGTGGAAAATTTCGCGGATTTCCAGAGCGGTTTGCTGGAACTATCGAACGGAAGGCTGCAGGCTGAGGTTATTGAAACCGGGATGGTCCTGGTACCTCTTTAGGTTCTATCCGAAAAACCGGATCTTCTCCAGAATTTTCGGATCGATTCTTAAGGACTCTCAGTTCCACAACATCCAGGTCAGCTGAGCAGACGCCAGGCCCAATAAAAAGCCGCCCAGGGCTTCCAGGGGCGTGTGACCGAGTACTTCGCGCAGCATTTCCTGTTTCAAAGGATGTCCGGAGGTCAGGTCCTGGATCATCACATTGATCAGTGTAGCGTGTTTGCCAGCCTGGCGGCGAATCCCGGTTGCATCATAGATCACGACGATCGCCAGAACTGCGGCGATGGCGAAAACCGTGCTGTCGAAGCCGTCTCGCAGACCGATCCCGTGTGCCACCCCAGTGACCAGGGCAGCATGGGAGCTGGGCATGCCGCCAGTGCGGAAAAGCAGAACCCAGTTCCAGCGTTTTGTGCGCAAGTATTCCAGGGGAACCTTGACCGTTTGCGCGATTGTCCACCCAATCAAGGCGCCGATCAAGGCTTGGTTGTTGAATAGCTCTTTTATGAACATAGCTTCATGCCTGGGGAGTAAAGTCTGCCAGCTCGTTACCCGAAAGCAGGCGCACTTTAAGCTCTGCTTTGTCCAAGAGGTCCATACAGCGGCGGGAAAGAGCCTGCCCGCGTTCAAATAACTGCATAGCTTCATCGAGCGATTGTTTTTCTGTCTCTAGCGCAGTCACCACCGCTTCCAATTCTCGAAAAGCTTGTTCGTAAGTCATTCCCTCGATTGGGAGGTTAAGATTGCCGCTTGCTTGAGAGGATAATGTCATCGTTTAATTCCTTTATCTATTTTTGCAGATAGATCACCATCACTGACCCGAATCTTGACCTGGGTACCGGGCTTTACCTGGCTGGTGCTGAATACCCTTACACCATCGTCTCTGGAGACGATAGCAAACCCACGCTCAAGGATCGCTATCGGGTTGAGCGAATCCAGATGCTGGCTGAGGCTGTTCAGGCGTGTGCGTTCCATCTCCATGCGGTGAGCCAGGGCAGTCTCGATGCGGTGGTCGAATTCGTCCAGGCGCTGCTGGTCAGAACGCAGCCGTGATCGAGGGGAGACCAGGCTCAGGCGGTTCGTAAGGTTGCTCATCTCCCAGCGTTGGTCATCGAGCACCGAAGTGGCTGCCCGAGCCAGTGACTGGATTTGTTCTGAAAGATCGGTTTGGAGATCAGTCCGGTTGGGAGTTGCCAGCTCTGCTGCCGCGGTGGGCGTGGGAGCGCGTAAATCGGCAGCAAAATCAGAAAGGGTAAAATCGGTTTCATGTCCGATGCCGGTGATCACCGGAGCCTGAGAGGCGGCGATGGCGCGCACAACCCCTTCATCATTGAAAGCCCAGAGATCTTCCAGGGACCCGCCGCCGCGTGCCAGGATGATGACATCTGGCTTAACCAGGCGGTTGAGCTCTTCAAGCGCCGAGATAATCCCTGGCGGCGCCTCAACTCCTTGAACCGGTGTAGGTGCCAAGATGACCTCGGCAAGGGGGTAACGCCTTGCCAGGGTATTCAATATATCTCGAATAGCTGCCCCACTGGGCGAAGTGATGATGCCGATGCAATTTGGCCAGACTGGCAAAGGTCGTTTTCGGTCCGGGTCGAATAGGCCCTCTGCTTCCAGGCGGGCTTTGAGACGTAAGAATTCCTGATAAAGCAGTCCTTCACCCAATGGTCGGATGATATCCGCGTACAGCTGGTACTGCCCCCCAACATCGTATATACTCACATAGCCATGCACCTCAACAGCCTGGCCCTCTGCCGGGAGCTGTACCTGGCGAGCCGCTGCACTCCGCCACATGACACAGCGCAGGGAAGCGCTGCTGTCTTTCAGCGTAAAATAGAGGTGACCTGAAGATGGGCGGGAGAAATTAGAGATTTCACCCTGCACCCATAAATCTTGCAGCAGCGCATCACTCTCCAACAGCTCACGCAGGTAGTGGGTTAAATCTGCTACCGTCATCGCACCCGCAGGGAAGAGTGAAAGCTGGCTCATAGGCGAAAAGGATACTCCCGAAAATGCGGGCTGTCAACGCTTTGGATTTAGTAATCTCATATTCCATTCTACCGGTTTATTTGCTACAATACTTGGAGCATGTTATCTCATCTCTGGTCTCCCTGGCGTATGAAATATATTGAAACCCCCAAGACAACGCAAGACTGTATTTTCTGTGATGCTCTGGCTGATTCTGAGGATGCCACGAACCTGGTCATGGTTCGCGGTGAACGGGCTTTCGTGATCTTGAACCGCTACCCCTATACCACCGGTCATGTCATGGTGGTGCCCGCCGCTCACCAGCCATCGTTAGAGAAACTCGATCCCCTCACCCGTGCGGAAATGATGGAATTGGTGTCACGCTTCACCCAGGTGCTTGAAGCAATTTATCACCCTCAAGGGATCAATATCGGCATTAATATCGGTGAAGCCGCTGGAGCGGGCATCACCGACCATGTTCACATGCATGTTGTGCCACGCTGGTTGGGTGATACCAATTTTATGTCGACTTTGGGGATGACGCGTGTCCTTCCGGGAGACTCTCGAAGATACTTACCAGCGTTTGAAAACAGGTTGGGATGAATTAGAGGGGAAGCCTTAGGTTGAGAATGGAAAAACCGGCTGAAATTTCTTCCAAAGCATCCATTGGGCTTGTCAAGGCGATCCCTATGGGTGAGGTGCAAATGGGCAGCCGGTTTCACCCACGCGAAGAGCGCCGGATTGTACACCTGGCGGCTTTCGAGATTGCGCATGCAACCGTAACAGTCAACCAGTATTCCGCCTTTCTGGAAAGCAAAGCGGCCAGTCAAGAACGCTGGTGGAGCCAGGAGGGTTGGGCCTGGTTGGGGGGGATTACGGATGGGTGGGGCAGGGAAAATCGGAAGATCCCAGATGCATGGGAGGCTCAAGCGAAGCGTCCTTATCGTCCTGTGGCAGGGATCACCTGGTATGAAGCAGAAGCCTATTGTAACTGGATGACTTATCAGAAAAAGCGACCTGTGCGACTGCCTTCTGAAGAGGAGTGGGAATATGCGGCGCGCGGCGAAGATGGGCGACCCTTCCCGTGGGGTGAATATTTCGATGCGAATCTGACCAACACCCTGGAGTCTGGTCATCTCGATACGGTGGACGCAGGCAGCCTGCCTGGTGATAACAGCCCGTTTGGGGTTATGGATATGGCGGGGAATGTTCAAGAGTGGACTGCCAGCCGTTATGTGCCTCTGAGCGGCGAAGTCCTCCCTGCGCAGGCGATGTTTGTCGCCCGTGGTGGATCGTTCAATGACAGTGTTTTCGGCTCTCGAACATCCTATCGCAGAGCCTATCCGCCTGGGTATTTTTTCCCTTTTTTAGGATTTCGGGTGGTGATTGGGATCGTGAGGTAGTCTATATTCAAGAGGTCGGTGATCGGAGAAGTGTATGTATTCTGAAAAATCGCGTTTTCCTTGGAGTATTTTTGTAGTCCTGGCAGCAGTGGGGGTGTTCGGATGCATTATCGTGGCTGCCTTATTGGTGCCGCGCCTCCTCAACCGGAATGTCGAACAAACCAATAACCCAGATGCCACCGAAGCTCCCCCCGCAGGATCGGTTTCGGTAGATATATCTTCCTCGAATACCAAAGAGGATTGGATGAACGCGATGGTTGAGCAGTTCAACCAGGAACAGCATAAAACTTCTTTAGGAAATTTAATCTTTGTGCGCGTCACGCATGTCACTTCGGGTGGGTCCCAACAGGCCATCCTGGACGGTAAGAGTCAGCCCACCGTATGGAGCCCAGGCGATCAAAGCTGGATCGATGGGGCGAACCAGGTGTGGCGTGACCGTGAAGGGCGGCCATTGGTCTCGGAGGCCTGCCCGGCGACCGTTTTAGCCCCAATTGGCTTTGCGATGTGGCGCCCGATGGCTGAAGCCCTGGGATGGCCTGACAAGCCCATCTCCTGGCAGACCCTGGCAGATCTGTCGGCAAACCCGGAGGGATGGGCCAGCCTGGGACATTCTGAATGGGGGCAGTTCAAGTTCGGTCATACCCATCCAGATTATTCTAACACTGGTTTGCTCATGCTAACCTCGCTTGCCTATTCCGTCAGCGGGCAGACCAGCGGTTTAACACCTGAACAGGTTTATTCCACTCAAGTTGAAGAGGCTTTCCGGCGCGTCGAACAAAATACATACCACTACGGCATCCAGAACCGTCCATTGATGGAAGTGCTCGCCCAGCGTGGTCCCAGTTATCTGCATGCGGTTACCTCCAGCGAGGCGGAGACTCTCAAAACGAATGCGGATTATGGAACTTCAATGCGTTTCCCACTGGTGTTCATCTTTCCATCCGCAGGCACCTACTGGAGCGAACAGCCCTACTGCATTTTAGAGACAGATTGGGTATCCGATGAGCAGCGCGAGGCGGCGGGATTATTTCGGGATTATTTGCTTGCCGATGCTCAACAGGCGAAAGCCATTGATTCCTATTTGCGCCCGGTATTGGAAAGCATCCCCTTGCATGCCCCCCTGGTGCTTGAGGATGGCACCGATCCACGTGTGACAAGGTCCAGCGTGCCTGCGCTGGAAAGTCCCTCGGCCGAAGTCGCGGCAGCGGTTAAGGATGTCTTTCATAAGACCAAGAAGAAAGCCACCGTTTTGCTCGTTTTGGACACCTCAGGGAGTATGGAGGGTGAAAAGATTAAGAATGCCGTCGCCAGCTCGGTCAATTTCGTCCAAAGGCTTGATCCAGGTGATGAAATCTTTGCGCTAGGATTCGGAGGCGAGGGAGGGGTGTATGACCTGGGCGGCGGGCGTGCAGGAGATGTAGGAGAAACGCTCGTCAGCCAGCTCAATGGTTTATTTGCCCAGGGGAACACACCCCTGTATGATGCTGTTTGCCAGGCCGTACAAAAGGCCGATCAGCTGCAAGCTGAAGATATGAGCGATAATGAAAGACGCTTGTATGGGATCGTTTTACTCTCCGATGGAGACGATACCTCCAGTGTGCGTACGGAAAACCAGATGTTTTCCTGCTTGCCGAGCGGTGAAAATGTCGAAGGGGTTAAAGTTTTCACCATCGCTTATGGTGACGATGCCAACACAGATTTGATGCTGCGGATTGCCAACCGTACCAATGGGAAGACTTTTACGGGCGACCCGGAAAGTATCGAGCAAATTTATAATGCGATTTCAGCGGAACAATAATTACAGGCAGCCCATATGATCACACAGCGCCCTCTCTGGTTCTTGCTCAATGTGTACGGCTGGATCGTTTTTGTGATGAGCATCGTGACGGCTGCGATCACCGGCCAAGCCTGGGTGGTCTTGCTGGGAGTGATCGGTTATCTGCTGGCTTTGTTGGTAGATTTGATCGGCGGACGCAGCCTGGGACGCACTGGCGCCATGCGCCTGGCGCGTGCGGAACAGGAGAACCGCGAGCTGCATGCAGAGCAGGCCCGCTTGATCGGGGCTATCCAAGAAAGAGATGCCAAGTTAGCTGCTTTAAAGGATAAGCCTGTTGCGAATAACGCGGCTGCGGAAAATACTCGGGCGGGAGAAGATAAGTTATCCGGCGCGGCTTAAGAGGGTATGCATCATTCGTTTGAAAGTGTGAGCGAATCAGGGAATCTTGACCAGATATTGGCTGAGTCTATGGAGTAATCGTTTGTGTCGCTCTGGTGAGATCGATCCGATACTGCTGATAATATTCCGGATTGGGGATCTTGATTCTTTCCAGGGAATAATCCGCCTCATTCTCGCTATAAGCTCCTTCGAGGGCTAATGAAGAAATCAAATACCACCCCTGGTCTTCAGCAACGCCTTCGGCAGGCTCGATTGTGATCATCACTTTTGATCCTGGCGCGATTTTTATCGGCTTCTTCAACTTAAACCCTCTTCATCACCAACAAAGATTCGCCATTTTTATCCAGGCTTTTAATCAACCTTGCCAGTCGTTTCATTCTTTTGAAGTAAAGGGGCATATCACTCCTCCTCAACAGGCCGGAAATCGAACCTCTCATAAAAGGGACCGAGGGAAGACCGGCACATCAGGTATAGTTCTCCTGTGGATTTTGCCAGCAGCTCCTTAATCAGGGCGCTGGCAATACCCTGCTGGCGGTATTCGGGGATCACAGCTATGGAGGCCAGCTCTTTGGAGCCATCGGAGTGAGGCTTGATCTGACCACAGCCGATGATCTTTCCAATATCGTCTACGGCGACCAGGAAGCGCTCCCAGGCTAAGCCCGTCGGATTGATGTGCGCTTGGCGGATCAGCTTTTGAATCGCTTGCTGATCAGATAATTCTGCCGGCCGGATCGTTATCATGGGCTGGCCGTTTAAGGGAGCGATGTGGCTGTTAGCGTGGGGGTGGGGGTCAGTGTGGGCTGTTCGGTAGAGGTGGGCAGGCTGGTAGGCGTTGCAATCGGCTGAACTTCCCCAGAAGGTGAAAAGGAAACTTTGACGATTTCACCGAATTGACCCAAAACCCCCTGGTCTTGCTGGTTGAAGTACACCTGCAGGGCGGCGCCGTTCCCGGTTAGGACCTCGATCAGCTCGTTCCCGGTGAAAAGGTAAGCGCTTCCTGGCAGCACCCGCCCATCCAATTCGACCGTTCCATCGACGGTGACCCTCACCCAGGCCCTTTGGCGAATCACAATATAAACCTGCACGGATGAAGCATCAAAGGGAGGCAGTGTGCTGGTTGGCGTAACCTGAGGTGGTTCTGCGGGCAGCTGAGTCTCTTGGGGTTCGGTTGTCTGCTCTGATAAAGGCGTACTCTGGGTAAGGTCTGCTTCCGCAGCCGTGGCGTTTGGATCAAGATTGGGCTGGGGAGAGGCGCTGGGAGCAGGCGTGGCTGTATCGGGTACAAGGACTTCAGCGATGGATGGGGAGGTGGGGGTAGGTTGATCTTCGGAGCGCACACTGCTGATGCGCAGCCCTCCCCAAATAATGAAGCCCAGGATAAAAATGACCAGAAAACCGCCAGCTAGAAGGTCGATCGAGAAAAACCGGCGCCCCTTACCGCGCTTGGAGGTTTTACGTTTCTTGGCAGGCTGTGTGCTGGCCCGGGCAGCCTGCCGGGCAGCCAGGTCTACCTGCAATCCTTCAGCAAAACGGAGTAAGAGGGGTTCCGGATCAAAACCCAGGAAAATCGCGTAATTATTGAGCATCCCACGCCCCTGCACAGGCGAAGGCAGCTCTGCCAAATTGCCTGCTTCAAGCGCACTCAGGTAATGAGCGCGAATATGGGTATGTCGCTCTACATCCTCTACCGATAAGCCCAAAAGCTCTCTTTGCTGGCGCAGCTTTGCTCCCAGGTCCGCCAGGATCAAATCGGCTTGAGCGGCGTAGGAGTTTTCGGCGGGGACAGTTGCCTCCGCGAATGTTTTCTCAATAACTTTTTCGCCGCTCAGATCTGCAAGGAGAGGCTCTGGATCGATTTTCAGGTACTGAGCATAAGTGCGGATAAAACCGCGCGCCTGAGTAAGCGAGGATAGCGAGTCCAGGTCCCCTTTCTCTAAAGCCTCCAGATAGCGTAAACGGATGCGCGTTTGCTGAGCCACTTGCTCCAGGCTCAGTTTGCGCCTCAGGCGTTCTTGGCGGAGTTTTTCTCCAATCGGAAGGGACATGGCAATATTATACAGCATGAGAAAATGCCAAGAAAATGGCTTTGTGGTGCTGTTTACCACAAAGCCTTTTTCTTGCTTTACATCCGGTTATACTACTCAGCCACGACCTCAGCAGGGGGTCCTCCCAGGTCAGGCGTTTCGCCTTCGCGATGGACGATCACCATGATATGTGGGATCAAATCCACAGTCAGACGGATGGACACTTTAAAGGTGCCTAAAGTGCGCAGGGGCTGGGAGTCGATCTGGCGGCGGGAAACCTCGACTTCAGTCTTCTTTTGCAGGGCTTCGGCAATCATCTGAGTGGTCACTGAGCCATACAGCTTGCCGATTTCACTGGCTTTGGCAGCAAAGGTTAAGACCACGCCATCTAATTTCATTGCAATGGCATCCATCTCCTTGTTCAGGAGAGAGCGCTGCTCATTTGCCCTGAGGCGGATATGCTCCGCCTGCTTCAAAGCTCCCGGGGTGGCCAGGACAGCCAACGCATGGGGGATTAAATAATTTCGGCCGTACCCATCGGCAACCCGTTTTACATCGCCGGCACGGCCCAGTTTATAAACATCCTTCAACAACAAAACTTTCATTTTACTCAAGCCCTTTCTAAATTGATTTGTGAGATATTCCTGGGCGAAGGGTACAACGCTCCAGGGATGCGTATTCTACCAGAGGGATTGAGAACCGTCAACCGCGATTCTTGGGCAGCGGGATAATCAACCGGACCACGCGCTCAATGAAAAGATAATCCCAGGCCCAGTTGATGATCACCAGCAGGCGGTTGCGGAAATTGATCAGCTTGAACAAGTGCACTGCCACCCACATCACCCAGGCGATGAAACCCACAAATGAATGCCCTCCCAGGTTAACCACAGCCGAGTTTCGCCCCAGGGTTACCATGGTACCTGGATCACGGTATTGAAATGGTATTGGATTCTGGCCGCGAATTTGGCGGATGATATTCCTGGCAGCCAAATCAGCTTGCTGAACCGCCACCGGTGCAACCATTGGCAAGGCGTTCCCGTTGACTTCCAGGTTAGCTAAATCACCGATGACATACACTTCCGGATGATCGGCGACCTGCAAGGTGGGTTGAACATGGATGCGTCCGTTTCTCGCTCGCAAAAGCCCTTCAGTTTGAGGGGAAGCCTCGCCCCGTACGCCAGCGGTCCAGATGACCGTCTCCGTCGGGATCTTGGAACCATCCTTTAAAAAGATCGCTTTTTCACCAACCTCGCTTACGGCTGCCTGGAAAAGCACCTCGATCCCCATCTGGCGCAGGCGCCGGGCGGCATAAGATTGCAGGCGCGCTGGCAAGCTGGACAATAGGCGATCGGTGGCTTCTATGAGGATAATGCGCACATCCTTTGGGATGTCGAGCATTGGAAAATCCTTGGCTAATGGACCATGCATTAATTCAGCCAATGCACCCGTGAACTCCACCCCTGTGGCACCCCCTCCAACAACGACAAAGGTTAACATCTGCTGGCATTTTTCGTGGTCATTTTCATATAAAGCACGTTCATACTGGAAGAGGATGTGATTGCGTAGATCGATAGCCTGCTCTAGTGTTTTTAATTGAAAGGCATGCTCTGCTGCGCCGGGAATGCCAAAAAAGAACGAGCTGCTCCCTGAGGCCAGGATGAGATAATCGTAAGGGAACACATGCTCGGTCGTCCTGACCTGTTTTTCCACCAGATCAACCTCTACCACCTCATTCATCAAAAACCGGATGTTTGGTTTATGCCGCAGGATGCTGCGGACCGGGTAAACGATCGCTTCTGGTTCCAGCTCGGCTGCAGCCACCTGGTAGAGGAGCGGCAAAAAGGTGTGATAGTTGTTGCGATCCAATACCAGGATATCGGCTTGAGCGTTTGCCAGGGTCTGGATGGCTTGCACACCGCCGAAGCCGGCGCCGACAATAATGACTTGAGGATGATGATCAGGTGCAATCATTTTTTATTAATGAGAATTTGCAGTACATCGATGATGGGCTCCAGAAAACTAGATATTAAACACCAAAATTATCTCAATCTGCTGATATTATTGTACCATGTTTCACAAAAGGTTTGCTGATGATGGGTGAGGTATAATCCTCCCATGCCCTCGCGGGAGCGTGTTTCGCGTGCTGAAGCAATTGTTCTGCGACACATGGATTGGGGTGAAGCCGACCGCCTTCTATGGCTCTTTACGCGTGAGACGGGGAAAATCCGGGTGGTAGCTAAAGGCGTTCGCAAGGCGCGCTCGCGCAAAGCCGGGCACCTGGAACCCTTCACCCGTGTGAACTTGCTGTTGGCCCAGGGGCGAGACCTACCCATTATTACCCAGGCTGAAATGATCGAGAGTCATCTTCCTTTACACGAGAATTTGCGCACGATGGGATACGCGGCCTACATCGTCGAATTATTGGATCGTTTTACCTATGAAGAGGGCGAGAATGTGGCACTGTATCGCCTGCTCGACCTGGTGGGCTTTCGACCACAGCTTTCTCAATGTGTTGAGTGCGGAAAACCGATCTTGCCGGAAGGTCAGTTCTTTTCTGCGGCGCAAGGTGGCCTCGTTTGTCCGAAATGCAGCGAGAAGGTGCCGGGGTTGCATGCCATTCACCACAATTGAGATGCTGCTGAATGGTATTTTGGTCGCCATTCTATTGATCGGCTTCTTTGGCGATGCTCCCATTTTCACCACACTGAAAGGATAGTCATATGTTTGCCTGGATCAACTTTGCTGTTTTGTTCTTTGCGTCGCTGCTCTTTTTGTTTTGCTATGTGCGCAGCGCCAGCCCGGCCGGGCGAGAGAAGCTTATTGGACCACGCGCCTACCAGCTCTGTTTCTATGACCGTTTGATCTCCGGGGTGTTTGAATTGGTGATTACGATCAACTATATCCTCTACTACTTATTTCCGCTGCCCACGCCGCTGCCGGACCAGTTCCCCTGGGCCTGGTGGATCTCGTTGGTGATAGCCGCGCTGATCGGCATCCCGGCTACGATCCTGATGCTGATCGGCGCTCGCGACGCGGGTGAAGAGACCATGCGACCGAAGAAAGCACACACCATGTATGGCGGCATCTATGCCAAAATTCGCCACCCGCAGGCGGTGGGAGAGGTTTTTCTCTTCCTGGTGGTGGCCATTTTGCTGCACTCGCCATTCCTGACGCTGTTCTCGTTGATCTATTTCCCGATTTTCATCCTCCTGTGTTACGCAGAGGAACAAGATTTACTGCTGCGCTACGGCGATCCTTACGCCGAATACTGCAAGCGCACCGGGGCTTTCTGGCCGAGAAGGAGTTGAGTATGGCTGAGAAAATCAAAGATGTGCAACCCCCGCGTGGTTTGGCGCGCCTGGGCTGGCGGGCGCCGATCTGGTTTTACCGCCTGGGGTTGGGCGGGCTGCTGGGCGAGCGCTTTGTGCTCATCAACCACATTGGGCGCAAAACAGGCCAGCTACGCCAGGCGGTGGTAGAAGTGGTGCAGCGCAACAAGGAGTCAGGGGCTTATGTGGTAGCGTCTGGTTTTGGCGAGAAGGCCGACTGGTATCAAAACGTGATGGCCCATTCTGAGGTTACGATCCAGGTTGGACGAAAGCGTATGACCGCCTATGCCGAACGCCTACCATTGCCGCAGGCCACCGAGGTGATGCTGGATTATAACCGCCGCCATCCTGCGGCTTTGCGTACGCTCTCCGGCATTCTCGGCTACCGCACCGATGGTAGTGAGGCAGATGTGCGTTTCTTTGCGAGTGGTATCCCGATTGTGGCGCTGACGCCGCGAAATAAGGAACAGCCCGATGCAGATTAACTGGATACCTCCTGAACCGCGCCGCGGCTTGCTGGGTGAATGGGATAAATTCGTTGGCCCCGGCCAAACCCTCGCCGAGCTGTGGTTGATCCTCGTGCCATCTTTGTTGGCCGGGCTGGCTGTCCCCTTGTATGCTCTGAACGCAGGGTTAGGCTGGACCACTGCGCAATTGGTGATTGCCGGGCTGATGGCCCTCGACCTGATGGGCGGCGTGGTGACCAATGCGACTGCCACCGCCAAGCGCTGGTACCATCGTTCCGGGCAGGGTTGGAAACAGCACATGGGCTTTATCGCCGTTCACGCGCTGCACATTGCCCTGGTCGCCTGGCTGTTCCGCGGCGGCGATTGGCTTTACTTTATCATCAATTACGCCTATTTGCTGGTCGCCAGCCTGGTCATTACTCGGGCACCACTCTATCTTCAACGCCCGGTAGCGCTCCTGCTGCTGGTTGGGGTATTGCTGATCAATTTCTATGCCCTCCCGCCTACTCACGGCTTGGAATGGTTCGTGCCAATCTTTTTCTTAAAGCTGCTGGTCAGCCATCTTCTCAAGGAAGCGCCATATACGCAGCGGCAATAGTTGTTGGAGAATATTACAATTTGAACACCCACTCACTCCTCTGCATGTGAAAGTCGGCAGCGCATGAATGCGCACGTGCCGTGCATCCGGATAAAGTACCTCCGTGGTAACCGGATCTAGCTGCAGAGGGGTAATTTTGTTGTTGTTGAGATATGTCGGGATTCCGATTGCCCGATTGATTCGGAAATTATCGGAAGTTATCGGAAATCGAGTGTAGATTTATCCAGCAGCGTTCAAGGTAATGAGAACCAGGTCGCGGGTTTTAGGGGGAATATTGAACCACCATTTCGCATCCATCGGATCTAATCTTTTCGTTGCTAAGCCAGGCAACATCCAAAACCCCAACCCGGTCTTCCTGGTAATGTGCCAGTACGTATTCTTTTCTTGACTCAAAGCCAAGTTCGCAACCAAGCGCAGTGATTCTTCATAGGCTTGTAACGCGCATCAGCCGCGCATAAAAGGCTGGTTGCTGGTGGGTGAGGTATAATCCTCCCATGCCCTCGCGGGAGCGTGTTTCGCGTGCTGAAGCAATTGTTCTGCGACACATGGATTGGGGTGAAGCCGACCGCCTTCTATGGCTCTTTACGCGTGAGACGGGGAAAATCCGGGTGGTAGCTAAAGGCGTTCGCAAGGCGCGCTCGCGCAAAGCCGGGCACCTGGAACCCTTCACCCGTGTGAACTTGCTGTTAGCCCAGGGGCGAGACCTACCCATTATTACCCAGGCTGAAATGATCGAGAGTCATCTTCCTTTACACGAGAATTTGCGCACGATGGGATACGCGGCCTACATCGTCGAATTATTGGATCGTTTTACCTATGAAGAGGGCGAGAATGTGGCACTGTATCGCCTGCTCGCAGATACGCTGGAGCGCCTGTGTTCAGAGGTCGATCCTGCGTTTGTTGTGCGGTATTATGAAACGCGCCTGCTCGACCTGGTAGGCTTTCGACCGCAGCTTATTCAATGTGTTGGGTGCGGAAAACCGATCTTGCCGGAAGGTCAGTTCTTTTCTGCGGCGCAAGGTGGCCTGGTTTGTCCGAAATGCAGCGAGAAGGTGCCGGGGGTGCATGCCATCACGGTCGATGCGGTGCGATTTTTGCGCCATATACAGCGCAGCTCATACCCTGAGGCAGCCCGCCTTTCGCTGAGAGAATCTGTTGACTATGAGTTGGAACACCTCATGCAGCATTATTTTACATATTTATTGGAGCGCGGCCTGAATACCCCGGCTTTTTTAAGCTTAATTGACAAAAAAGGGGTAGTGCGGTAGAATGTCTGAGGTGTTTGTGGGCTTGCTCTTGCTTCAGAAATGATCTTTGGATGGTGACATGGAGAGAGCGAATTAAGCATTGCGGGATTTGTGGCATTTTGAGCTAATATCAGGCTCGGCTGAGTCCGCGAACACAGCCGGGCTTTTTTGTGTGCCAAACAAGCCCGGGCATTCCTTCCAAACGGGAGAGGAGGTGAGAGGATGGCTTCAGTTACGTTACGTCAAAACGAGTCACAGGACCAACTGCTAAAGCGCTTTCGCAAAAAAGTCGCCAAGAGTGGTATTTTGAGCACTGTGCGTCGCAAGCGTTGGTTTGTTTCGAAGAGTGAGTTACGCCGCATTCAGAAGAAAAAGGCCATTCGCCGCAGCCGGCGCCGTGTAAGGGAATCGGAAGAGTAAAATTGCACCGGTGAGAGCCAGTTATGAATTGGAGGAATGCATGACGAAGGAAGAGGATAAAATTCTAGTTGAGGGGGTTGTGATCGAAGCGCTGCCAGGGACCCAATTTAAGGTACGCCTGGAGACCGGTCACGAAGTGTTGTCTTATCTCTCTGGTAAGATGCGAAAATATTATATTCGTATCCTGCTGGGCGACCATGTGCGCGTGGAAATGTCACCTTATGACCTGACCCGTGGACGGATCGTCTACCGCCATCGCAAGACTCCTTACGAAATGCCCGAAGAAGCGGCAAAGTAAAAAAATAACTGCCCCGGATTTTCCGGGGCAGTTTTGTGTAATGAAGCAAGCCCTTTAAGGCAGCACCTTGAAGGAATTAAGCACTTTCATGTAGTTCGCCCGTTCAAATGCGGCTGGTTCTGCAACGGCTTTTTGGCTCATGCTGCCTTTCATCTGCTGGATGGACTCATATTCGTGCTCTACCATCCAGGTTTCCATATCCTTTAATATCTCACTGGCTTTGCCGACACCATTCTTCAACAATGCCGAGGTGGTCATGGCCACGCTGGCGCCTGCCATCACGGCTTTAAGAGCATCCTGAGCGGTATGGACGCCGCTAGTCAGCGCAAAGTCGACCTGCACCCGCCCATACAGCATGGCGATCCAGCGCAGCGGCAGGCGCAGCTCGCTGGAATTGCTCAACACCAGGTTAGGCACCACTTCTAACTGCTCCAGGTCGAAGTCGGGCTGATAGAAACGGTTGAAAAGCACCAACCCGTTCGCACCGGCTTCTCCCAGGCGTTTTGCCAGGTTGGGGATGGCCGTGAAAAAGGGGCTGAGCTTGACCGCCAGGGGGATCTTGATCTGAGCGCGCACATCCCGCACCAGGGTTATATACGCTGCTTCCAGCTCGGGAGACGACAAATCGAGGTTATTGGGCAGGAAGTATATATTGAGCTCGAGAGCATCTGCGCCAGCCTCTTCGATCTTGCGGGCATAGTTGATCCAGCCGCCAGTCGAGACGCCGTTCAGGCTGCCGATGACCGGTATTTGGACAGCTTGCTTGACCTTGTGGAGGTGTTCCAGGTATTTTTCAGGCGCCAGGCTGTATTTGCCCGTATCTGGCAAATACGAGAGCGCTTCAACGAAGGATTCAGTGCCCTGGTTGAGAAAATGATCCAGCTCCATGCTTTCGTGGATGATCTGCTCCTCAAACAGAGAATACAAGACCACTGCCGAAACCCCGGCTTCTTCCAACCGCTTCACATTTTCTACCTTCTCCGAAAGCGGAGAGGGTGAAGCAACCAGTGGGTTTTTGAGTTTTAGACCAAGGTAAGTTGTTTTCAGGTCAACCATAAGAGTCTCCTATCTATCCTTTTTCCTCTGATTCATTCCCGTCGCCATAGTGCATCGCTGCCATCTGCCGGTAGTAATTCCAGCGAGACTTCACATCTTGCTGAGCCTGCTTTAGGAGCATTTCAGCACGCTGTTCATCAGTCTGCAGCAACATGCGATAGCGGGTTTCATTGTACACATACTGCTCGAGCGGGATCGAAGGCTCTTTCGAGTCGATGGTTAGCGGATTCTTGCCTTCAGCTGCCAGGGCAGGGTTGTAGCGGTACATGGGCCAGAAGCCCGACTGTACCGCCAGGCGCTGCTGTTCCAATCCCTTGGTCATGTCGATGCCGTGGGCGATGCAGTGGCTGTAGGCGATGATCAAGGATGGACCATCATAGGCGTCGGCTTCGTGGAAGGCTGTGAGAGTCTGCTGATCGCTGGCGCCCATCGCCACTCTTGCCACATAGACGTAACCGTAGGCCATGGCGATCAACCCCAGGTCTTTCATGGGCAGACCCTTGCCATTGGCAGCAAACTTGGCGACTGCGCCGCGCGGGGTGGCTTTTGACGATTGACCGCCGGTGTTGGAATATACTTCTGTATCTAACACCAGAACATTGACATTGCGACCGGTTGCCAGAACGTGGTCCAGACCACCGTAGCCGATGTCATAAGCCCAGCCGTCACCGCCCACAATCCAAACGCTCTTGCGTGCGAATACATCTGCCAGGCTGAGCAGGTCGCGCGCCTGCGGGTCCTGCAGCGCTGCCAGGCGCTGTTTGAGTAAAGCGACGCGCTCGCGTTGTTCTTTGATGCCGGCTTCTGAGCTTTGATCGGCATTCAATAACGCGGTAACCAGGTCTTCACCGACCGCTCCAGCGAATTGGGGCAGCAGCTCTCTGGCATATTCCATATGTTTGTCAAGCCTCAAGCGCATACCCAATCCAAATTCGGCGTTATCCTCAAAAAGCGAGTTGGACCAGGCCGGACCACGCCCTTCGGGGTTGATTGCCCAGGGGGTGGTGGGGAGGTTGCCGCCATAAATGGAAGAGCAGCCCGTGGCATTGGCAATGTAAACGCGGTCGCCGAACAGCTGCGAGAGCAGTTTGACGTAAGGAGTTTCACCACAGCCCGTGCAGGCCAGCGAAAACTCAAACAGCGGCTGCAGCAGAGCAGAGTTTTTGACTGTCTTCAAGCTCATCTTCGTGCGGTCAATCTCGGGCAAGCCCAAGAAGAACTCCCAGTTTGCTGACTCAGGCTGGCGCAGGGGGGGCTGCTCCGCCATGTTCAAAGCCTTACGACCAACCTGGGTCTTGTCCTTGGCGGGGCAGGCTTCAACGCACAGCGAGCAGCCAGTGCAGTCTTCGGGCGAGATTTGGATGGAGAACTTCATCCCCGGGAATTCCTTCCAGCGCGAATCCATCGACTTGAAGGTTTCGGGGGCTTTTTCGAGCAGGCCGGGTTCGTAAATTTTCTCGCGGATCACTGCGTGCGGGCAGACAAAAACGCATTTGCCGCATTGGATGCACAGGCTGGGCTCCCAGACGGGCATTTCCAGGGATATATTGCGCTTTTCCCACTGCGTTGTGGCAGAAGGATAGGTGCCGTCTACCGGGAAAGCACTGACAGGCAGCTCATCGCCCTCGTTGGCGATCATCTTGCCGAGCACCTCTTTGACAAATTTCGGTGCATTTGGGGGTACTGCTGGCCGGCGCGTGAGCGCGCTGGTGGCTTTTGCAGGTACACTGACTTCGTGCAAGTTCGCCAGGGTGTGGTCAACCGCCTCGTAGTTCTTCTGGACCACGGCTTCGCCGCGCTTGCTGTAAGTCTTTTTGATGCTCTTCTTGATTTCTTTGATCGCCAGGTCACGCGGCAGAACGCCGCTGATGGCGAAGAAGCAGGTCTGCATGATGGTATTAATTCGACCACCCATGCCGGTGCGGTGCGCCACTTCGTAAGCATCGATCACGAAAAAGCGCAGCTTCTTATCGATGATGGTCTGCTGGACCTCTTGCGTCAGAGTTCCCCAGACCTCGTCTTTGTTGTACAGGCTGTTTAACAGGAAGACGGCTCCTGGCATGGCATATTTGAGCACATCATACTTTTCCATGAAGATGAACTGGTGGCAGGCGACGAAATTGGCCTGGCTGATCAAGTAAGGGGCATGGATGGGCTTAGGACCAAAGCGCAGGTGCGAGATGGTGAGCCCGCCCGATTTCTTGGAGTCGTATACAAAGTAGCCCTGTGAGAAGTTCTCAGTCTCTTCACCGATAATCTTGATCGAGTTCTTGTTAGCGCCAACGGTGCCATCTGCACCCAGTCCCCAAAATACTGCCCGGATCGTCTCTGGGCTTTCAATTGCAAAGGATGGGTCATACGTCAGGCTGGTGAAGGTAACATCATCATTGATACCAACGGTGAAGTGGTTCTTTGGCTCTGGTTTGAGCATTTCATCGAACACGGCTTTTGCCATGGCTGGCGTGAACTCTTTAGATGAAAGACCAAAGCGCCCGCCGATGACCTTGGGCATTGTCCCTTTCCAGCCTTCGCTAAGGGCTGTGATAATGTCCTGGTACAGCGGCTCGCCAATAGCACCGGGTTCTTTCGTGCGGTCCATGACTGCCAAGGTTTTGACGGTGGCTGGCAGCGCTTTCACAAAATGCTCGACGGAGAAGGGGCGGTAGAGGTGGACTTTAATAACGCCGACTTTTTCACCCTTGGCTTGCAGATAAAGGGCGGTTTCGCTGGCTGTCTCAGCGCCAGACCCCATGATCACCACCACACGTTCAGCTTTCGGATCGCCCACGTAATCGAACAAGTGATACTTTCGGCCAACCACCTTGGCAAATTTATCCATGGCTTTCTGGACGATCTCCGGGCAAGCGCTGTAGTAAGGGTTGGCGGTCTCACGCGCCTGGAAGAAGGCATCTGGGTTCTGGGCTGTGCCGCGGATGAAGGGCCGGTCAGGTGAAAGGGCCCGCGCTCGGTGCGCCTGTACCAGCTTGTCATCGATCATGGAGCGAATTTCCTCGTCGCTGAGCTGGATCATTTTGTTCACCTCAGCGGAGGTGCGGAAACCATCGAAGAAGTGAACAAAGGGAACGCGTGCTTCCAAAGTGGCAGCCTGTGAGATCAACGCAAAATCATGTGCTTCCTGTACTGAATTCGAGGCAATCAGGCCAAAGCCTGTGCTGCGGGCAGCCATTACATCCGAATGATCGCCAAAGATCGACAGTGCCTGAGCCGCTAAGGATCGCGCCGAAACGTGGAAGACCGTTGAGGTCAGCTCACCGGCAATCTTGTACATATTCGGAATCATCAGCAGCAGGCCCTGTGAAGCTGTGAAGGTTGTGGTCAGAGCACCCGCCTGGAGCGCGCCATGCACGGCTCCTGATGCGCCACCTTCAGATTGCAGTTCCATGACCAATGGAACCGTCCCCCAAATATTAGGACGTTTCTGCGATGACCATTCATCAGCAAACTCGCCCATGGTCGAGGAGGGGGTAATTGGGTAGATGGCAATGACTTCATTAGTCTTATGGGCGACATAAGCGGTCGCCTCGTTGCCGTCAACATTAACTGTTTTTTTCGACATTTCTTTAACTCCATTAAATCTCATATGGGAATTTATATGTGCTAATAGCTTGTATGAACCACCAATTTAATAGTTTATTCCCTTAAATGGATTTTAACAAGTTATATATTGCATGTAAAACACCTGTGACCTGTCATATCTCTAGCAAAAAGGTATTGTGACCAATCCTCGCCAGACACCATGATTAGCAGATTTGTGCTATACTTTTATTATGGATTCCAAGCAGCAGATCTGGCAGGTTTGGGCAAGGAACTTGCACCGGTGGGGGTTAAGGGAACCAGCGGCTGCCATTTTGGAGGCGAGCGGCCCGTTGAATCTGGTTCTTGCCCAGGGTCTTTACCTGATCCAGCCTCTATTTTCAGCTCCTGTTTCTAGAAGCCATTTGGGAACACTGGCTGGGACTTTGGAGAATAGTGAAGAAACACAGATGTTTGTGACTTATTTACGGGAGGACTTACTGCCGTGAACTTGCTAGAAGCCATTGGAAGTGTTACAGGACTCATATTTATCCTGCTCTTTGCGGGTTTAATCGCCCTGTTCTTTTTTATCGGACGTGGTCATACTTTACGCAACCTGCGCGAAATCCCCGCTTTTATCCGCCTGCGGCGAAGTGTTGGGCTGGCTGTAGAAGCAGGGACGCGTGTGCACGTCTCGCTGGGGCGGGGCGGGCTCAACGGTTTGCCAGGTGGTTCTGCCCTGGTGGGGCTAACGGTTCTAGATCGAATTTCACGGGCTGCATCGTCCAGTGATCGACCACCTGTGGCGACCTCTGGAGAAGGCGAAGTGACCATTCTTTCTCAGGATGTGATGCGCACTTCCTTCAAGAACGTCAGCTCGGAGGCACAATTTGATTTCGGGGCCGGGCGAATGAGCGGCCCTACGCCTTTTTCCTACGTGGCTGGGGCCATTCCGGTGATCCTTGACGAGCAGGTTTCCACGAATGTGCTGGTGGGTAATTTTGGAAGCGAGGTAGGATTGCTGACCGAGGCCAGCGAGCAAAAGGGATCGCTCACCATCGCGGGTACAGACAATATCCCCGCACAGGCAGTTCTGGTGGCGGCTGCCCAGGAACCATTGCTTGGGGAAGAAGTTTATGCAAGTGGAGCTTATTTAGGAGCTGGAGCTTTTCATATAGCCAGCTTGCGAGCCCAAGATGTGCTCCGATGGGTTGTTATTGCAATTATTCTCATCGGCGCTTTTGCAAAGTTAGTGGGGCTGCTGTGAAATCACCTTTTTCTATTTTCAACGCAGTGGTTGCGATCGTAGCGGGCGTGATTGTTTTGGTGGGATATTTTACACCCTGGCTGGCTGGCACCCGGGCGCTCTTTTTGCAGTGGGCTGTAATTCTGGCTGCTTTCGCTCTGTTAATTGGGGTGGTCAATCTTTTGACAGTCCACCTTAGAAAGATGGGTAAGTCTAAAAAAGGGGGCATTTACAGCCTGGCCTTGTGGGTGGCTTTCTTTATTACAGTGGGGGTGGTTGCCTTGGACGGGCCAGACGGAAGTCAATCGGTGTACTTGTTCAATAATATCCAGATCCCAGTTGAAGCCTCGCTGCTGACGCTGCTGGTGGTTACCTTAGCAGTTGCCAGCATTCGTTTGCTGCGCCGTAAAGCTGGCTTATTCACGTATGTCTTCATTGGCACGGCTTTTTTGGTTTTGTTGGGGACTGCCCCTCTTTATGGGCTTGGTGAGGTTTCGTTTCTTTACCAGGTGCGCACCTGGATAGCGGGTGTTCTTTCAGTCGCTGGGGCGCGTGTGGGGTCTTGCTGGGTGTGGCTTTGGGCACGGTAGCCACGGGTATTCGAGTCTTAATGGGCGTTGACCGCCCTTATGGTGGGTAGGCTATGGCTGAGATTCGCTGTCAAATGTGCGGAAAGCAGAACCCTGAGGATGCAGAGGTTTGTCAATTTTGCCAGGCACGCCTGAAACCAGTTTGGGCATCAAAATCACCGGAAAATTTTTTTGAAGCTAAGTCCGAGTCTGGACCTGAGGAAGAAGTTCCTGAATGGTTGAGCAGCTTGCGCGGTCCGGAAGAATCTGCGCCAGGCCAGTCGAGTGAGGAAGCTCCAGAGACGAGATTCCTTTGGCGGTCTTGAATCGCGTGAGACAGCTGGGGGAGATGACTGGCTGTCTGATCTTGGGAAACCTGAGGAAGTCTCTCCGGAAGCGGTGAGCGGTATTTTTGATTTGCAATCTGAGGATGATCTTTCCGAATGGTTATCGGAACCGGCAAAACCCGATAACGAACAAGCGGTTTTCCCAGGGGATGGAGCAGGCGAGGAGGTAGCGGCGTCATTTTCTGAAGAAGAGCCTGGTGAAACTGCTCCTGGCATGGCAGAAGAACAGTTTGATTGGCTGACTGCTTCAGAGGATCAGAAGAAAGAAGCGGAAGAGCAGCAGCCTAAAGGATTTTCCTTCGAGCCAGAGCAAACTTCTCCTGGCGAAGGTGAAGTCCCCGATTGGCTTACCCGCATGACCTTGGGAGAGCCAGAAGTCCCAGCGGACTCTCAAGCCCTACCCGATTGGATGAAAGATGCCACTCCCTCTGCCCAGGATGAGTTTGATGCCTTTTTCTCATCAGGGCCTGCGGAGGCGGGGATCTCGGAACCGGCCGCTGGCGATTTGGGTGCTCCGGATGCTTCAGGCGTTGACTGGATGACTGGCATCTACGGTGATCAAGCTTCAGAGCCAATAGAAAAATCGGCTGCAGAGGTCAGTCAGCCGCCAGCCGGACAGGGTGATTTTCCAGAATGGTTATCTGCCCTCGGTGTCTCTCCGGAAGAAGAGGCCCCTCAGGCCAGTTGGGATTTTGGGCAGTCCACCTCGGGTGAGCCTGGCGGAGAGGCAGAGCCGCCCGCGGCGGGTCAGACTCCTGATTGGTTAGCTGGTTTAGGTGTGGCAAGTCAGAAGTCAACAGAGCGTACGGAAGAGCCCCCAGTGACTGCGACTTCTGCATTCACTGGCTTTGATGATTTATCAGCCGGAGATCAAGAGCAGACGATGCCCGATTGGTTGGCGAAGCTGGATGCAGAAGGTACCCCAGCCACAGCAGGCGGACCTTCTCCTTTTGTACCTGATGAACCTGAGAAAGCTGAACCAGAAGCAGAATATCTCTCCTCAACTCCCGACTGGCTGTCGCAAGTAGGCATCGATCAAGGAGAAATCGAAGAAGAGAAGGCTGCCCCTGAAGTTGGGCAGGCACCTGACCTGGAGCAAGGGGAGCTGCCCAATTGGCTTGAGGCGATGCGCCCAGTTGAAGCTGGCGCTTCGGAGCCTTATAAAGATATAAGCGATGGTCGCCTGGAGAGTGAGGGCCCTCTGGCTGGTTTGCGAGGGGCTCTACCTGTTGGAATCCATGCGGTACGCCAGCGCAGACCCACAACGTCAGCATTAAAGATACAGGTTCCAGAAGAGCAGCAAAACCGGGCTAGCGTACTGCAAAAGCTATTGGAAGATGAAAGTGTAGCCAAGCCTTTGCCTGCCCCCGCCCTGGCAGCCATCCCTATGCTGACCCGGATTGGAATTTTGGCAGTGTTTGTCCTGGCGTCTTTCTTTGCCTTGTGGCTGGGAGATAAACAGGTCCCGCTGCCGTCGCCAGGTCTTATCCCTCAGGGCGCGCAAGATTTCCATGATCAGGTTAATGCACTACCGGCAGGTGTACCGGTGCTGGTTGCAGTAGATTACGAGCCGGGTTTTTCGGGAGAGTTGGAAGGCGCGGCGGTTTCTGTCTTGGGGCATTTGGCTGGTAAAGGCTCCTTGGTCACCTTTGTCTCGACCACTTACAATGGACCAGCCTTAGCACAGCGCTTGGTCCAGCAAGTCAATCTTCAGCCGGCCTTTCTCCAAACTCCGTTCACCCAGTATGTAAATATGGGTTATATTCCTGGAGGGGTGACGGGTCTGGCTGCGTTTGCGCAAGCACCTGAAACGGTTTTACCCTACGATTTACAAGCCAATTCTGTTTGGACAGCGGCGCCATTTGACAGCAGCAAGGGGTTAGGCAATTTCGGAATGGTGGTCGTCATTACCCAAGATACCGACACCGCCCGCAATTGGATCGAGCAGGTGGGACCAGAGCTTGGAGAAACTCCCCTTCAAATGGTGGTGAGCGCACAAGCCGAACCTTTGGTTCAGCCCTATTATGCAGGCATTCCAAGGCAAGTCTCGGGCATTGTGACAGGCTTAGCTGGTGGTGTGGCTTATGAAGTTCTGGAGGGCACCAGCGGAATAGCCTCACGGTCGTGGGATGCTTACAGCATCTCCCTCACCCTGGCAGTAATCATTTTCCTGGTTGGTGGCGTATTTGGGGTTAGTTCCTTTACGCTGACTCAATATAAACAAGCCAAAGCTGAGGGGAAGGCATGAACCTGGAATTACCCGACCTGATTGGAGCCATTTTGGGCTTTGTACTCACCTTGATGGTGGTGAGCTATGTGATTAAAGATAATGGCCTTTTCCGGCTGGCAATCCACATTTTCATCGGCGTATCCGCCGGGTATGCTACCGTGTTGGTCATCTACAATGTAATTTGGTACCAGCTGCTCGCTCCGCTGATCCTCGCTCCGTTAGAGAAATTCCCTCTGGTGGTTCCGCCGATCCTCTTGGGCATCTGGCTGTTTGCCAAAGCCTCACCCAAGTTATCACGCCTGGGCAGTCCGGTGGTGGCTTTTCTGGTTGGAGTAGGAGCAGCTACCGCCATCAGTGGTGCAGTGACAGGCACTCTTTTTCCCCAGGTTAGCGCGACGATCAATTTGTTCGACCTGGAGGCCACGGGCCTGGGCCTTCCAAAGGTGATCGGTTGGGTGGTCAATGCCCTGTTTATCTTGATCGGAACGATCACTTCTCTGGCATATTTTCATTTTGGAGTTCGTTCTCGTGGGGAACAAACTGGGCAACGACCTTTATGGATTGAGGTTCCATCTCAGATTGGGCAGGTATTTATTGCGGTTGCTTTTGGGACTCTGTTTGCAGGCGCCTATGCAGCCGCGTTAGCTGCTTTGGTTGAGCGGGTCTCCTTTATTTGGGATTTCTTTTCTAATCTCCTTGGTTTAATCCGATAGCGAATCGATCACCATGTCTCCATCTTCCGTAAGTGCTGACTCTGTTCTATCCATTGATGTAGGCTCTGTATATACCCGGGCTGTTCTATTTGAGGTTGTTGAAAATAGCTACCGCTTTCTGGGAGAGGGGAAGGCTTTTACGACTTCCGGCGCTCCTCATTATGATATCAGCGAAGGAGTTCGCCAGGCTCTGGGTGAGCTGCAGGCTTTTTCTGGGCGGATATTCTTGGGCGCAGATAAACACTTGATCCTGCCCAGCCAGGCGGATGGCTCGGGTGTTGACAAATGCGTTGCGACTTTGTCGGCAGGACCTGCTCTCAGGGTTGTTGCGGTTGGATTGCTGGAAGATGTGTCAGCCCAGAGTGCACAGAACCTGGCGATGACCACGTATGCCCAGGTGATGGAAGTGATCCACATGAATGACCGGCGGGCTACCGCGGCGCGTTTGGATGCTGTTCTGCAAGCCCGCCCTGATCTGGTTATTGTGGCTGGGGGCACCGAGGGCGGCGCTACTCAATCGCTCATGAGTTTATTGGAAGCAGTGGGCCTGGCCAGCTATGTGCTGCCAAAAGGTTATCGCCCTTCGCTTTTGTTCGCGGGCAACCAGGACTTGGTCGGCTCTGTACGGTCGTCTTTTGGAGACCTGGGGCCATTGTACCTGGCTCCGAATATCCGCCCGGCCGTAGAGGTGGAGCGGCTTCTGCCTGCGCACGGTCCACTTGCCCAGGTTTATCGGAAACTGCGCCTGCGCCAAATATCTGGCGCACAAGAGATTGACCAATGGACAGGTGGTAGGCTGATGCCGACCGCCTCGGCTTTCGGACGGACAATTCGCTTTATCGGAAATGAGTATTCCAAGACCAATAAAGGCGTCCTTGGGATCGATGTAGGGGCCGCCTCCACAACGATTGCAGCCGCCTTCTCAGATAACTTGATCCTGAATGTTCATCCCAAGCTGGGCCTTGGCGAGAGCCTGCCAGGTTTGCTCAGTGCCTGTACTCTGGATGAGATCGCGCGTTGGCTGCCGGTGAATATTCCCAATGATGTGCTGCGGGATTATATTTACAACAAAGCAGTTTTTCCATCCAGTTTACCTGCAACGGTAGAAGAGCTGGCAATGGAACATGCCCTGGCAAGCCAGATCATCCTGGTGGCATTAAAAAGAACTGCTCGGAATTTTCCGCCGGATGCCAGGCGTTCAAGTTATGGCTTCTTGCCCTTTTTTGAGCCGATCATCGCCTCTGGCAGTGTTTTAACCCAGGCTCCTCACCGGGGACAAATTTTAATGATGCTCCTGAATGGTATTCAGCCAGTTGGCGTGACAACGATTGCTTTAGACCAGAATACCATTGCTGCGGCGCTTGGAGCAGCGGCTTCTTTGAATCCGCTGCTTACCGTTCAATGTTTGGATTCGAATAATTTTCAGAATATGTGCACCATTATCTCTCCAGTAGGCGAGACACAGCCCGGCACACCAATTTTACGCGTCCGCGTGATCTTTAGCGATGGCAGCGAGCATGCTGTGGATATCAAATACGGAGACCTTGAGATGATTAAGCTGCCAATGGGACAGACGGTTACAGTGCATTTGAACCCGCTGCACCGTTTTGATGTTGGCATGGGAGGCCCAGGCCGGAGTGGCAGCGTGAAAGTGGTTGGGGGCGGCCTGGGTTTGGTCATTGACGCGCGTGGGCGCCCCTTGACTCCGCCGGTGGATGCTGCGCAGCGTAGAGATGCAGTTAAGAAGTGGCTGTGGACCCTGGGAGTGACATCTTGAGGAATTGGTATTGATCTTGCAACTTGCCGAGAGGAATATGTCAATGCTTGCACCTGTTGCCCACGTTTTGCCGGTTACCCTTGTTCAACGGAAGAGGCTTTTGCCTGCTACCGGCAGGGTTCTGACTCGTAAAGGTCAAAAGGTTTCTGCCGCAGATGTGATTGCTGAGGCCAATTTGACTCCGAGCCATATCTTGCTGGATGTTGCCCGGGGATTGGGATTACCAGCTGCCGAAGCGGATAAATTCATCCAGAAACAGCAAGGTGAAGAAGTGGCGGTGGGTGATGTCATCGCTGGGCCGGTGGGTTTGGCACGGCGGGTGGTACGTGCCACGCAGGCGGGTCTGGTGGTGCTGGCCGGAGGTGGCCAGGTGCTGCTCCAGCTCGAGGGGAAACCTGTGGAATTGCAAGCCGGGCTTTCGGGGGTTGTTACCGAATTGTATCCTGACCAGGGAGTGCAGGTTGAGACGGTAGGTGCCCTGGTGCAAGGTGTGTGGGGCAACGGCCGGGTGGATTCGGGCCTGCTGACGGTATTAATTAAGTCCGCCGACGAAGAGTTAACTGCAGATCGCCTGGATATCAGCATGCGCGGTGGGGTGGTTTTGGGCGGGTATTGCGAAAATGTGGCTGTTTTGCGAGATGGGGAAGAGCAGCAGCTGCGCGGTTTGATCCTGGCGAGCATGCACTCTTCATTGATTGCTGAAGCGATGAAAGTCCATTACCCGATCATCCTCTTGGATGGCTTTGGTCATTTGCCAATGAACAGCATGGCTTTCAAGCTTCTTTCTACCAGCGGGCGCCGAGAGGCTGTGGTGAATGCTTCTCAATGGGATCGCCTGGCTGGGATCCGCCCCGAGGTGGTCCTTCCGCTGCCTCCCAATACGCAGCCGATGAGCACGACAGATATGGCTCCATTTTCTGAGGATGAAGATGTGCGCATTACCCACGGCCCTTACCTTGGCAAGGTAGGGATTTTGAATCGATTGCTGGGTACGGTAACCCTGCCAAGCGGCATTCGCGCCCAGGCCGCCGAAGTTCAAATGGAAGATGACCAGCGCCTGGTTTTACCCCTGGCGAATCTAGAAGTATTGAAGTAGACTGATATCGTTTGTATTTCCGCCCTTTAAGCGGACGAATGGAGGAGACTGACCTATGGCATTTGATGATAATACTGATCTGAATGAGTTAGAAGCCCCCGAACCGAGCGAGACGCCGCCGCAGGAAACCGGTAACCGGACCTTCGTTGCTGTTGCGGTGGCTTTGGGAGCCATCATGCTGCTGACGCTGGCGTGTATTATCGTTTATGGGATGGTGTATCTGCCATCTGCCAACAAGGCTAAACAGACCCAAAGCGCCCAGGCTTTTGCGCAGCAGACCGCCATGTCTGTTTCAGCGCAGCAAACGATGGATGCTTTGAATGCCACCCCTACGTTCACTGCCACCCTCGTACCGACCAAGGTACCACCCTCTCCAACTCCCACACAGGTTGTGAATAAGCAGGCAACTGCATCTCCCACGTCCCCTAAGGAGAATTCAGCCACCCAAACCGTGGCTGCGCTGTATACCAAAGCCGTCTTAACCCAAACAGCCCTGGCAGGTGCCCCTACGGCATTACCGACGGGGGGATTTGCCGATGAAGTTGGGCTTCCGGGCTTGTTGGTTTTGGGCGGCGCCTTGCTCGTCGTTATCTTTTTGGCCCGCCGGCTGCGCACAGCCTCTTAACCTGATTCTGACTTAAGAATCGGAAGCTCATGGTATGAAAAACCGTGAACTTCCGATTCTGCTTATTAAAACCTGGCGAATATTTTTCAGGGGAAGCGGTTTCCCCCATTTTTTAGCTGGAAAATCAGGTGGCATCCGCGGCAATCTGCTCGCCAAACGCCATCATGGCTTCCAAGATCTGGGGACTGCGCGCCTCGGCATACACTCTGAGAACGGGCTCGGTCCCTGATGGCCGGATCAAAAGCCAGGAGCCGTCGCTGATCAGGTATTTGACTCCGTCCAATGTGCTGATTTCACTGACCTGCTCGCCCCCGATTTGCGTGGGGGCCTTATCGATCAAGAAATCACTCATCTGCTTTTTGGCAATTGGGTGGCTCAGCCGCAGATCTTTTCTCCGGTAAAAAGCGGGTCCAACCTCTTTGAGCAAATCTTCCACCAGCTCGTAAAGGGTGACCCCAGAATCAGCTACAATCTCCAGGAGCAGTAAGCCCATCAAGATGCCGTCACCTTCGGGGATGTGACCTTTGATTGAAATCCCTCCCGATTCCTCTCCACCGATCAGTACATCGTCTTTCATCATGTAGTCGGCGATGTGGTTGAAGCCCACCGGAGTCTCATACACCTTCAGGCCATATTTTTCAGCCAGGCGGTCGATCATTTGGGTTGTGGAAACGGTACGCACGACCAGCCCTCTCCAGCCGCGTTTTTCTACCAGGTAGCGCAGCGCTAAAGCCATAATCTTGTGAGGGTCGACAAAGTTTCCGCGGCCATCCATGGCGCCCGTGCGGTCCGCATCACCATCGGTGGCAAGTCCCAGGTCGCCCATCCCGGTGCTGATAGCCCCTGCCAGGGAGCCCAGGTACTGGGAAATTGGTTCAGGATGTACGCCGCCAAAGCCTGGGTTCATTTCTCCCCGAATCTCGACCACCTCGCAGCCTGTACCCTGCAGAATACCTTTGATGACCCCACGCCCCGAGCCATACATCGAGTCAACCACAATCCGCTGCGGGTGCTCGGCAATCGCGTCGAAGTTGATCAAAGTTCGGATATGATCGTAATAGGCGATCAGGGGGTTAAACTTTTGGATTAATCCTGCCTGGCGCGCTTGGTCAAAATCCATCAGGTTTGGGCCGCGGCCGCGCTCCTCGTTGTCATTCAGGTAGACTTCCACGCGCCGGCACTGCTCGGGCAGGGCGGAGCCCCCGTATGCAGCCTTGAGCTTGATGCCATTATACCGGGGGGCATTATGCGAGGCGGTGATCATCACACCGCCATAAGCTTTCAGGTTGTGCACTGCGTATGAAATCACTGGCGTAGGGGCATCGGCATGGGCAAGGAAGACTTGAAAACCATTTGCAGCCAGCACGCGCGCCACATCTGCAGCATAGCGATCTGATAGAAAACGTGTGTCGAAACCCACGACCACGCAATTTTTGTTTACATCAGCAGGCACTGGGATACCGTTATTCCAGTTCTCAGAGCGCAGCGCGTCTGAAATGGCCTGAGCGACAAGCCGCAGGTTGGAAAAAGTGAAAGTGTCAGAAATAACGGCACGCCAACCATCCGTGCCAAAGTGAATCGGCATATCTTTATCTCCAGTAATGATAAATTAAGGGCTTAATGGCCTTTACCGTGGCCTTGGTCCACCACAGTAATTTCAAAGCTGCAAATTTCGCTGTCGGATCCTGGGTCTCCCAGGATCCATCCAGGGATTTTCCCGTATCCTGGCTGATTGTATCATAGACTTCGTGCTAAAATGGTGGTATGCCTGAGGATTTGTTATCCCTCTATACTGCCCTCCGATATCTATCTCCTTTGGAAAACTTGACTGATGCCGAGATCATTCGGATTGCCAAGGCAGCCCAGGTCGTTTTTTTAAGTAAGGGTGAAAACCTGCCGATCCCCGACAACCTGCAGGCGCCTTTCTATATGGTGATTTCAGGGCGGGTTTTACACCAAATCCCACAGAGCCGGGGCGCCTCTAAAGAAAAACGCCTGAAACCAGGTGATTTTTGTGGTGCAGACTACACCTTGTTCGGTTTGGTTTTACCACAGTCCATCACCGCCCAAACCCCGGTTGATCTGTTGTACCTGGATTCTGCCACGCTCGGTCAGCTGGTGACGGAGATACCGGGATTTAAGGACGGCTTGCGGAAAGTCGATTATATGTCGCGCCTGGCTCAGAACAAGCATTTCCAATGGATCGGCGAGGATGAGATTGTTCACTTGATCGCGCGTAAACACCTGGCATATCTTTGGGTAGCGCTGGCGCTGCCAGTTTTAGTCTTGCTGCTGGCTGTATCACTATTCGTGGGGTCGAGTTTGTCTAGTACGGCCTCTGTGAAGTATGCATTGGAATGGATCGGCCTGCTGATCCTGGTTGCAGGGCTCGTTTGGACAATCTGGCGGGCCATGGATTGGGGCAACGATTATTACATCATCACTGACCAGCGAGTCGTGTGGTTGGAATCCATTATAGGCTTATATGACAGCCGCCAGGAGGTCCCTCTGGCAATGGTGCAATCCAGTCAGGTCAGTACGCCATTCTTGGGGCGTATTCTGGGGTATGGCAATGTGATTGCCCAGGCTTTCATGGGGAAGGTGACTTTTAAATTTGTAAATGAACCCTACAAAGTCAAAGCCGTGCTCGATAAGTGGCAAAAGATGGTCTCGGTGCGTGTTCAAAAACAAGATACTGACGCCATGGAAAAAGTCATCCGCAGGAAGATTGACCCCCCGCCAGAAATGCTGCCCCAGACTCAACCTTCTCTTGAACCTGTGGAGCCGCCAGCCCAAGCGCCTGCCAAACAACACCGGAAGTTCTCAATTTTTAGTGAGCGCATGGAAGATGGCGATGTGGTTACTTATCGTAAGCATATCTATGTCCTGTTTACCAAAACCTGGGTCCAGCTTCTCCTGGGGGTTGGGATTCTCTTCTTGATTTATTTGGTTGTCAACGCGGGAATCGCAGGCAAGGTATCTCCGGGGGTTTTGGCTGTTTTGCTCATCGTTCTTTTCCTGGCTGCGATTGGCGTTTTTCTTTGGTGGCTCTACCATTATATTGACTGGCGGAATGATATTTACCGGATCACTTCGGATAAGCTGATTGACAGCATGAAGAAACCGCTCGGTGATGAGGTAACCCGGTCTGCTCCGCTGGCTAACATTCAGAGCCTGGATTACACCCGCGAAGGGATCATCGGCGTGCTGTTAAATTATGGGAATGTAATCGTGAACGTGGGGACGGATAGGCTGACCTTTGTAGGCGTCCATGATCCGGCGCGCGTTCAAGCTGACATTTTCAACCGGATGTATACCACCCAGCGCAAGAAGCAGCTCGCCGAGGCTGCCAAGCAGTGGGACCAAGTTTCTGATTGGCTGGCAGCCTATCACCGGCAGGCAGAAGATTTACGAAAGACACAAAACCAGAACAAAACTGGATGAAATTCCGGTAAAATATACCCTCAATACCAAACCTTTATTGGATGATTAATCATGGCGATTCGTGAAATTGTTACCTTACCCGATCCTGTTCTGCGCCGGAAAGCGCGGAAAGTGACTGAATTTACCCCTGAACTGCTGACTCTGATCGATGACATGGTTGAGACCATGCGCGCTGAGCCGGGTGTGGGCCTGGCTGCCAACCAGGTGGGTGTCTCCTGGCGCCTGGTCGTGGTGGAGTATGGAGATGACGAGGATGAGGAAGTGCCTCCCAAGCTGTATGTGGTCGTTAACCCTGAATTCACCCGCCTGTCGAAGGAGATGATCGTGGGTACAGAGGCCTGCCTTTCCATCCCGGGTTATGCTGGGAATGTGGAACGCTACGAGTTGCTGACCGTCAAAGGCTTGAACCGCCGCGGCCAACCGGTGACCATCAAAGCCAAGGGTTGGTTGGCGCGCATTTTCCAGCACGAGGTGGATCATTTGGATGGGGTTGTGTTTACCGATCGGGCGGACAGGGTTTGGAAGGTGGAAGGCGAACCCTCGCAGGTAAACTCGGAGTAGCCTGGACCTTTATGCACCTGACGCATCTTTCGCTGACGAACTTTCGAAATTTTACCCGCCTGGACATTGATGTTCCGGGCGGGACTGTGTTGATCGTGGGCGATAATGCTCAAGGGAAAACCAGCCTCCTGGAGGCGATCTACTACCTGGCGACGCTGGATTCTTTTCATGCCAGCCAGGATCGCCAATTGATCCATTTCCTGTCAGCCCGTGAGCCGCTGGCTGTCGCCCGGATCGTGGCGGGCTTTGAGAAACATGCCAAGCAGCACCGCCTCGAGGTGCGCATTATCCAGGAGACCAACGGTTACAACGGATCGGCGCATGTGCGCAAAGAAGTGCTTCTGGATGAAGTGAAGCTCAAGATTAATGATGCAGCAGGACAGTTCAAAGCGGTGCTTTTCTTGCCGCAAATGCTGCGCATCATTGACGGCGCTCCAGATGAACGCCGCCGCTACCTGAACCTGGTTCTCGGGCAGGTTCAGAGCCATTATGCTTCTGTGTTATCCGAATATGGTAAAGCCCTCACCCAGCGCAACGCCCTTCTGAAGCAGCTCGCTGAGCGCCAGGGTGATATCGATCAGCTCGATTATTGGGATGACCTGCTTGCCACCGCAGGGGCGCAGATTATCCAGGCGCGCATTCGTGCCGTTCAAGATTTGGAACGCCTGGCAGCGCGTTTCCACCGAGAGCTGACAGCCAGCAGCGAAATCCTGCGTTTAAGCTACCAGCCTGCTTATGACCCGCTGCCGCAGGTGCCTGGGCAGTATCTTCTGCCGGTCGACACGCCGGTAGATCGATCTGGTCTGGCACTCGAAACCATCCGCCAGGGATTCAAAGAAAAGTTGAGCCAGGTGCGCCTCGAGGAAATCGCTCGCGGCAGCACCAATCTTGGCCCTCACCGCGATGAGCTGCGTTTTTTGAGCAACCGGATTGACCTGGGTGATTTTGGCTCGCGTGGCCAGGTGCGCACGGCTGTGTTGGCGCTAAAGCTGGCCGAGGTGACTTGGATCAAAGAAAAAACCGGCCATAACCCCGTTTTACTGCTCGATGAAGTGCTGGCTGAGCTGGATGCACACCGCAGGGCAGACTTGCTAGCGCGCCTGTCGCATGTCGACCAATCTTTGCTGACCACGACCGACCTGGACCTGTTCGATCCCGAATATGTCCACCAGGCCACTCTATGGCAAGTGGTTGGTGGACGGCTGGTTGAGAATGTGAAGTAGAATTTATTTCTTAGAGGAGAAAAAAATGGAAAGTGCCCAAAATACTGGTCGAGTTTTTCAGCTGAATATTTCTCCCGGTGGTGTGCCCAAGCTGCCCATCCGCCAGGCGCATTTAAGTACCTTGGGTTTGGCAGGCGATGACCACCGCAGTAAGCAGGCGCACGGCGGCCCCGAGCGTGCCTTATGCCTCTATTCTCTCGAGCTCCTGCAGGCTTTGCAGGTTGAAGGTCACCCCATTTTTGCTGGTGCCATGGGGGAAAACCTGCTGATCTCCGGATTGGATTGGGAGAAGATGGTTCCGGGGGTTAAGCTGCAGATCGGCAAGGGAGTGCTTGTCGAAGTCACGCGTTATACCACGCCCTGTTCCAACCTGACGGATTATTTCACTGACAGCAAAATTGAACGCGTCCTCCAGGATAAGCATCCCGGCTGGTCGCGCCTTTATACCCGAGTGCTGCAGGAGGGTGAGATCAGGGTGGGGGACCCGGTCACCATCCAGGTAACTTAGGGTTCTATCCGAAGAATCGGGACTTCTCAAGAATTTCGGATAAGTTGTTCGTTAATTCCGCAAAGGTCTTTTCGTAGGAATCCCTACCCGTCTCGGATAGCGGGTGGGGGTCGCTGCTACCTTATCTACGATCACCAGGTAGCGTTCTTCGGCCACTCCGGGCAGGGTCACAGGCAAGAGCTGTCGCAGGTGACCACCCAGCATTTGGAGGGCGTGCTCCGCAGCGTGCGATTCAGCCGGTCCATTTTCCCCCTTCATTGCCAGCATGCGTCCCCCAATCCGCACCAGCGGGAGCAGGTACTCTGCCAGCACCGCCAGGTCGGCCACGGCGCGCGCCACCGCCCAATCATACTGCTCGCGATGCGCCAGGCTCTGCCCGATATTCTCAGCGCGTTCTTGCAGGGTTTCCACATGCTCCAGGCCCAGCGTTTTCACCATATGCCGGCAGAAATCGATCTTTTTGCCAACGGAATCGACCAGGGTGAGCTGCACACCCGGGTAAACGATCTTCAAGACCAGCCCCGGGAAGCCAGCCCCGCTCCCAATGTCGGCAATGCGTTTGCCGGGGGCGTCCTTCATGGCCTGTACACAGGTCAGAGAATCAAGGAAATGCTTTACCCGCACTTCCTCAAGATCTCGAATGGCCGTCAGGTTATAACGTTCGTTCCACACCAGCAGCTCCTGCTCATACTGTGTCAGGAGCCTCACCTGGTGGGCGTTCAGCTTCAACCCAACTTGCCGGTAAACTTGCTGTGTAAACAGGTCCATAAGGGTTGATTATACCTGCCTGGCATGAAGTGTGCACAGGTTAGGCTGAAAACCTTGCTCGAATAATTTCTGTTCGGTAAAATTCTATCTGGACCTTCATGAGAAATTTGATTATGGAACACCATTGGCAGCGCCTCATGCTGTGGATCAGCCTGGCTCTAGCCCTCAGCCTTGCTCAAGCTGCCCGTGCCGATTCGATCCCCGAATCAGCCTCCGTCTCGGGTGTGGTTGGGTATGCGCAAAGTTACAGCCTCTCTTGTGAGGCCCGCTCTGCGGTGGATTGGATGGCATTTTGGGGGATCAGTGCCAGTGAAGACGATTTTATATCTCAGCTGCCGCGCTCAGATAACCCGGACATTGGTTTTGTAGGGCAAGTCAACGATGTTTGGGGCAGCCTCCCGCCCCGCAGCTACGGGGTGCATGCCGAGCCTGTGGCGGCCTTGCTGCGAGGATACGGCCTCGCAGCTGAGGCACGCGGCGCGACCTTGCATGGGACGCTCTGCGAGCTGAGATTGCTGCAGGACGCCCAGTCATTGTGTGGGTGATCGGGCAGATGTGGCCGGGTACGCCGCGCTCCTATACCGATGAAGAAGGCCACGATACCATTGTAGCCCGCTTTGAGCATACCATGATCCTGACGGGCTACGACGAATCTTATGTTTATGTTGTCGATGCCTTCAGCGGGTTGAACCTGGCTTTTGGCTTGCCGGCCTTCCTGGATTCCTGGTCGGTGTTGGGGAATATGGCGATCACGGGTCAAAAGAGCGGATCTGAAGCCGCAGATGCGCCGCAAAACGAGACGGTCTATGCTGGCGACACCTATACCGTGCAGCGCGGCGATTACCTGACGGCATTGGCAGAGCGTTTTGGAACCACCTGGCAGGAGCTGGCGGCCGCGAACAATATCGGCTACCCTTATACCATCTACCCCGGGCAGGTATTGAGCGTGGCTGGAGAAGAAGTACCTCCCGAGCAGCCCCCTCCTCCCGAGCCGACCCCAACGCTCGAGCCAACTCCGGTTCCAACGCCGGTTCCCACCGCCACGCTCAACGCCTCGCCGGCACTCACAATCGCGCCAACGCCTACCCCTCGTACGCTCGCACCGGAAGAAATTTGCTGCAGGGTATATCTGCCTGAAATCTGCCAGGAATGCCAACCCGGCCAGACTTTGCTGGCTGCGAGAGGGCGTCCAAGGTTAAGGATAGGAAAGTAAGGGTTATTTACTCGTCCCTTTTATATTCTCACGCACGATCGTATTGAGAGGCTCGATCAAAGCCGGTAAATCATTTTGGATTGTATCCCAAAGGAGTTTAGGGTCTATCGAGAAGTAAACGTGAACCAGACGATTTCGCATTGCTCGCATTAGATGCCAAGGCACTTCTGGATGCTTTTCTTCCGCCTACCCAGGTTCTAGGCGACATAAACGCACTCCGCTAAAACACTTGACCGGAGGCGCGGCTTGAGGCTGTCTGGCGTACCCAAATCAACTGAGCAGCCCAGCAGAGTCTCTAGATAATCTTGAAGCGCAAAAAGACCAAAAAGGCCAACTGGTCTGTCAAATTCAACCAAAAGATCTACATCGCTCGCTAGTTTAGCTTCATCACGGGCTACTGAGCCAAATAGAGCCAGAGATTTTACACCATACTTTTCAGCGATGTCTTTTTGGTGTTCTTTAAGGATTCCAATAACTTCATTTCGCCTCATGGTTGAAGGTTCCTAATTCATTTTACCAGAATTAGAGAACGCCTGGGCTGATTACGATGCCACCACAGCTTTGGCTTTGGCCTTCTTGTTTTTCCGCCATCTCCAGATCAGCCAGATGATCAAAGCGGGCGGCAGAAGGATCACCACCAGCACCGGCAAGATGACCAGCACGGTCCAGATGGCGGTTTTAGACAGGAACTTGAAGCTAGCCTGCAGGGCACGTAGCGCCTGCTTGACAGTGTCCGATAACTGCCAGCCCCCGATGGATACCGGCTGTGCGGCTGCGCTTGCATACAGCTCGGCGCTGATCGAGGAAAGCGCTGCCGACTGCGCGTAGTACTGCATCTGACCCTTGATCACCTCGATTTGCTCACGCACCTGGGTGAGCTGGTTGAAAACACTCAGGACGTCCTCGGTCTTCGTGGCTTCTTCCATGATCGATTGGAGCTGCATCTCGGCGGCTTCCAGGTTCTTGAGGCGCGATTCGAGATCGGTGTATTCGCTGGTCACATCCTGGCTGGAGATGGTTTTATTGATGAGAGGCTGCTGCGTCTCGGTTTCAATCTGCGCCAGGGCTTCATTCAGCTTCTCAGCAGGCACCCGGATGGTGACCGAGGCATGCGGGACTTCAACTCCGCTGTCCAGCGTGGTCTGGTACACATTCGCCGCTACCACAAAGCCGCCCATTGCCTCAGCCATCTTTGTAATGCGATCCAATGCTTCAGGCGGTTGGTCTACATAGAGTGACAGGTTGGCGTTCTTGATCACCATGCGTTCCACATCTGCGGCCTGGGCGCTGGTATAACCACCTGTGTTTGACACCGTGGCGGATTCTGCATCGATTGCCATTTGTTCTTCTATGAGCGGCGCGGATGGGGCTGAGCCCTCATCCCGGTAGCCCAAAGCTGGTGATTCAGCCGATTTCGCCGCGCATCCTGTAATCAGAAATGCCATTACAATAATTATGATAAGCGTTCGCTTGAACATAAGACCTCCTCCTTAGCGTTGATTACTCTCTAAACGCTTCTCCCGCTGCAAAAGTTCCCCCTGGCTTACCACCCAATGGCCAGGCGCTGGATGTGCCTCTCTGGCAGATGATGTTGGCGCATGCGCTGCTGGACGGCTTCGATATCGTAGGGCACGCGGTGGAACTCGCAGATCCATTGGTCCGTATCCAAGATGACGTACGCGGCACGGGGATCACGGTCGCGCGGCTGGCCGACTGAGCCGGGGTTCAAGATCGTGCGCGGCACCAGGGCTAATTGGGTCGAGTTCTCTGGAATGATCAGTTTGGCAAAGTTTGTCTCTTCGGCCATGTAATATAAAACGGGCAGGTGGGTATGCCCCACGAAGCAGTAGGGCGTATCGAAGAAGGAAAAATTCAACGTAGCGGTGCGCGTGTCTAAAAGATATTCCCACACCGGCTGGCGTGGACTGCCGTGCACCAGCGTCACCGGGTCAGCATCCACTCTCTCGGGCAGGTTATCCATCCAGGCGTGGTTATCGGGCTTGAGCTGCTGTTCCGTCCACTGCAGTGCCAGGCGCGCCTCAGGGTTGAAGGAGTTCATGTCGATGTGCCTGAGCGTGGCGGCATCGTGGTTGCCCTCCACACACTTCAGGTTCGGGAGCTGGCGCACCAGGTCGATGCACTCGTTGGGATCAGGTCCATATCCGATCAGGTCGCCCAGGCACCAGGCTTCGTCGATTTTACCGGCGTTGGCCAGGACGGCCTGGAAAGCAGTGAGGTTGGCATGAATATCAGATATGACCAAAATTTTCATAAAGCTTCTCCGCAACCGTGATGGTTCTAAGTTTAGCATGATTTTGCATGATTGGCCAAAAGGATTTATCAGGCTGCCTTCCAAACCTGGTACAGGCTCAAACGCTCATTTTCCCCATCGGAATAAAAAGTCTCCAGAATGGTAAATGAAGTCTCCTTGGCCAGCTCGGTCAGCTCTGCCAGTTGGAAGTGGTGGACATAGCGCAAGCCCGTTCCACCGCTGCGCCAATCCAGGAGGTAATCGCCGGGATCGACCTGCGCTTCTGAAAATCCAGCTTTTTCCCAGGGCTGGATGCGCTGTCTCAGCCGCTCGCTGCTCAAGAACTGCCAGTTCGAAAACAGGAACACGCCTTTCGGCGCAAGCAGGCTGTGCACCTGTCGCAAGATTTGCCTGCGCAGGGCCTCCCCAGGCAGGTGGTGCAGCACAGCCAAAGCCAGGATGGCATCGAAGGTTTGACCCTGGAGGGCAGACCCCCAGCTCGATTCCGAGAGGTCAGCCTGGAGGAAGGAGGCCTGCAGCCCGGTGGGAGGGGATTTTTCGATGATATCCAGCAAGCCTGGGCTGAAATCCAGGCCCACATAGCGACCGGTGTAGCGCTCATCTCCAAGCTGGCGCGCCAGCTCGCCATTCCCACAGCCAAGGTCCAGGATAGACTGCGCTTTCAACAAGCTGGGCAGCAGCCCGATGACACCTGGCTGCAAGCGCTGCCGGGTTGCCGAAAACTGGACTGCAAAGGTCTGGTAAAATTGGCGGTTAAGATCAAGGATTTTTTGAACAGTATCAGGGTGCACTGGCTAATTATACGATTTTTCAGTGACTGAGGTGGATGAGATTTAATGGATAGACAGGCCTGGCTTGAGGCTCGAAAACATACCCCCGAAATGTTGGAATTGGCGCGCCAGATCCTGGAAGAGGTGCGCCAGGGGAGGAATATTTCAAAGGCGGTCGAACGCCACCCCCTGCCAGGCAGTGGGTATATCGGCAAGCACGTTCTGGTGGCGGCTTATAAACAGCTTATTGAGAGCGGTGAATGGCAGCCTGATCCGGCCCTCCTGAGCCGCATCCGTATGAAACCTGTGCGTACCTTATCGGGTGTGGCTACAGTCACCGTCCTGACCAAGCCCTATCCTTGCCCGGGGAAGTGCATCTTCTGTCCCACGGATGTGCGCATGCCGAAGAGCTACCTGCCCGACGAACCCGGGGCACGCCGCGGCCTCGAGCATGCCTTTGACCCTTATTCCCAGGTAGCCTCCCGCCTGGCAGCGCTTGATGCGACGGGGCATCCCACCGATAAAGTTGAGCTGCTCATCCTGGGCGGCACCTGGAGTGCGTACCGCCGGGATTACCAGGCATGGTTCGTAAAACGCTGCTTTGAGGCGCTGAACGGGGTTGAATTGGCCTCCCTGGAGGCTGCTCACCGGCTCAATGAAACGGCACTGCATCGCAATGTGGGATTGGTGGTGGAGACACGGCCAGACTATATCGATGCGGACGAGCTGGTTTTTCTGCGCAGGCTGGGGGTGACCAAGCTGCAGGTGGGGGCGCAGAGTCTGGATGATCGCATCCTGGAGCAGAACCAGCGCGGCCATTCAGTTGAAGAGACGCGCCAGGCGGTGGAGCTGCTGCGCTTGGCGGGCTTTAAGATCGTATTGCACTGGATGCCGAACCTGCTGGGGGCTACCTTGCAGTCGGACCGCCTCGACTTTGCCCGCTTGTGGGATGGGCTGTGCCCGGATGAGATCAAGATTTATCCTAACCAGCTCCTGCAAAACGCTGAACTTTACCAATACTGGCTGCGCGGAGAATTTCAACCTTATACGACGGAAGATCTGATCGACCTGATCGCTGATCTCAAGCCCATGATCCCGCGCTACTGCCGCGTGAACCGCGTCATCCGCGATATCCCTTCCACCAATGTGGTGGAAGGCAACAAGCGCACCAGCCTGCGCCAGGATGTTCAAGAATTGATGCTGCACCGCGGCACGCGCTGCCAGTGCATCCGCTGCCGCGAGGTGCGCAAACAGGCGGTCGATCTTCAAAAGCTGCACCTGGAAGACCTCACTTACCAGGCCCAGGGCGCTGAAGAGCATTTTCTTTCATTTGTCACCCCAGAAGACCGTCTGGCGGGTTTCTTGCGCCTGTCGCTGCCCGCCCGCGATCCATCCAGCCTGGGGCTGCAGGATTTGCAGAATGCAGCCATGATCCGCGAAGTGCATGTCTATGGACAATCGCTCTCCCTGGGGACCGACCAGGCCGGCGCCGCTCAACATGCCGGGCTGGGCACCCAGCTGCTTCAAAAGGCTGAGGAGCTGGCGCATCAAAAAGGCTTCCAGCGCCTGGCAGTCATCTCCGCCGTGGGGACGCGTCTTTACTACCAAAACCGGGGATTCGAGCGCGGGGAGCTTTACCTGATCAAAAACCTGGGCAACAAGTGACACTTGACATCGCGAGAGATGATAATATATCTCTTGCGCAGAATCGAGAATCTTGTAACAATATAGTGATTGAATCCGTCAAAAGCCAAAGGAAATTTGTTCGCATTGGGCCTTTTGAGATCGTCAAACCGCCAGGAATAATCTTAACAACCAAAAATCTGATTGAATAGAAAGGGATTGTCCGATGAGCAAATTTAAGCCAATTCCACTTAAGCTGCGCCTCCCTGTACCCTCCGATATCGAGATTGCTCAGGAGGCTGAGCTTAAGCCCATTACCCTGGTCGCAGAAGAAGTCGGTCTGCTGCCATCTGAGCTGGAGCTGCATGGAACTTTTGAAGCCAAGGTGAGGCTCGAGACGCTCGAGCGGCTGAAAGACGTTCCAAACGGCAAGTACATCGACGTCACGGCCATCACCCCCACGCCTCTAGGCGAGGGCAAGAGCACCACGATGGTGGGATTGAGCCAGGCGCTGGGGGCGCACCTGGGCAAGCGCGTCTTCACCTGCATCCGCCAACCCAGCCAGGGACCGACCTTTGGCATCAAGGGTGGGGCAGCCGGCGGCGGCTACAGCCAGGTGGTTCCCATGGAGGACTTCAACCTGCACCTGACCGGCGATATCCACGCCATTACTGCAGCCAATAACTTGCTGGCGGCGGCCATCGATGCGCGCATCTTCCATGAAGCCAGCCAGCCCGATGACCAGAAGCTCTTCAATGCCTTGTGCCCGGCGGATAAAGAGGGCAAGCGCAAATTCTCTCCTTCGATGGTGCGCCGTTTGAAGAAATTGGGCATCGAAAAGACCGATCCCAATGCGCTCACCCCCGAAGAGCGCAGCCGCTTTGCTCGCTTGAACATCGACCCCGACAGCCTCTCCTGGCGGCGGGTTGTTGATACCAACGATCGTTTCCTGCGCTCAATCACCATCGGGGAAGGTCCTGAAGAGAAGGGTATGACCCGCAAGACCGGTTACGATATCACGGTCGCCAGCGAGATCATGGCCATCCTGGCGCTGACCACCGACCTGGCAGATATGCGCGAGCGCCTGGGACGCATTGTCATCGGCACCAATAAAGCCGGCGAGGCTGTCACCGCTGAAGACCTGGGCGTGGCGGGTGCCATGACCGTTTTGATGAAAGAGGCCATCAAGCCCACCCTGATGCAGACCTTGGAAGGTACTCCGGTCTTCGTGCATGCCGGACCCTTTGCCAACATTGCCCACGGCAACAGCTCCATCATCGCCGACCGGATCGCCCTCAAGCTGGCTGATTACGTGGTCACCGAGTCTGGCTTTGGCGCGGACATCGGTATGGAGAAATTCTTTGACATTAAATGCCGCTACTCGGGGTTGATCCCTAACGTGGTCGTGATGGTTGCCACGGTGCGCGCCCTCAAGATGCACGGCGGCGGACCCAAGGTGGTGGCGGGTAAGCCCCTCGAACTCGGCCTACACCGACGAGAACCTTGACCTGCTGCGCGCAGGGTTGGGCAACCTGCAGCACCATATCAAGAACGCTAAGCGTTTCGGCATCCCGGTGGTGATCGCGGTCAACTCCTTCAAGACCGATACCCCCGCCGAAGTGGAGCTGGTGCGCAAGGCAGCTATTGAAGCCGGGGCGGAAGATGCCGTCGTCGCCACGCACTGGACGGAGGGCGGTAAGGGCGCCGCTAAGCTGGCGGAGGCGGTCGTTAAAGCCGCGGAGAAGCCCAGCAACTTCAAATTCCTCTATCCCCTGGATCTCTCCATCAAAGAGAAGATCGAGCTCATCTGCAAAGAGATCTACGGCGCCGATGGCGTCGATTACCTGCCCGAAGCCGAAGCCAAGATCGAGTTGTACACCCGCCTGGGCTTCGATAAGCTCCCGCTGTGCATGGCGAAGACTCACCTCAGCCTGAGCCACGACCCGAACCTGAAGGGCGTTCCAAAGGGCTACCGGGTACCGATCCGCGATATCCGCGCCTCGGTCGGGGCTGGCTTCCTGTATCCGCTGTTGGGCGAGATGCGCACCATGCCCGGCCTGCCCACCCGCCCGGTCTTCTATGATGTAGACCTGGACCTGGAAACGGGCAGAGTGGTGGGTTTGTTCTAGGGACCTAACCCCCCGACCCCCTTCCCGAACCGGGAAGGGGGAATATTAGGTCATTTACTTTCTTTACATGCCTGGAGGATGTCTTGCAGAACATTCTCCAGGTTTTGATTTACCTGGTCATTCGAAAAGTGCAAAATGCGAAATCCCATTTCCGACAGAATGCGGTTGCGTTCCATATCGTATTCTATCTGGGTAGAATGAACAGGCCCATCGATCTCGATCACCAACCTAGCAGCGTGACAGTAAAAATCGACGATGTAGCCTGCGATTACCTGCTGTCGGCGGAAATGCCAACCGCTTGGGCGGTTGGTACGTAAACGTTGCCAGAGGATTGCCTCCTCTTCCGTCATGTCGCGGCGCAGTTCTTTGGCGCGGGCTACCTTCTCTAAAGTTACTTTTTGACCGATGACAATGTTTTTGGGAGACATTTTTAACCTCGCTCATCCCCAACCCTTCTTTCCCCGAACCGGGAAGGGGGTCGGGGGGTTAGGTCAGGGTGCAGCCGCACACCGGAAACCATAGTAGGATGAGACGTTAATTGGATTGCCGTAGATCCGATAAGCGGTGCGGATGTAATTCCAATCGTAAAACCAGCCGCCCCCGCGCAGCACCCGATACTGGCCAGTTTCTGGTCCGGGCGGATTATCTGCAGGAGATTTTGTGTAATAAATCGGGTCGTACCAATCATTGACCCATTCCCACACGTTGCCAGCCATATCCAGCACGCCATAAGGGCTGCTGCCATCTGGATGGCTGCCTACTTTTTCTGTGTCGCCTTTGCACACCGAATAATTTGCATATGTGCAATCCGCCGCATGATCCCCCCAGGGAAACCTGCGCGTATCCTGGTCGCCTCGGGCGGCTTTCTCCCACTCGGCCTCGGTTGGCAAGCGGGCGCCACGCCACTCACAGTATTCGCGGGCTTGTTTCCAGCTGACATAAATGACTGGATAATCCGCAAACTCAGGATTGTCATAATAATTGTTGCGGTTCGATGAGCTGTTTGATGGCGGCGGACTGCATCTGCCGGCTTCAACGCAGGCCTGGTAGAGCACATTGGTCACTTCATACTTGTCGATGCTATAAGCATCCAGGGTGACGGTATGCAGGGGCCCTTCATTACCTTGGCAAACCTCGGCCGGGTGGTTGGGGTCGCAGCCCATCTGGAAGGCGCCAGCCGGGATGAGCACCATTTCTGCGCCTTTTTGAGTGATTCCCGGCGGATATGCCGTTGGGGTGAAGGTCAGTCCCAGGGTGGGAGTGGGCGTAAAGGTCGGGTCGAGTGTCAACGTGGGAGGTTTTGGTGTTTGTATTGGCGTCCTGGATAATTCAAGCGTCTGGCTCAGGATTGGGTTGGTCTGAGTGGGTGTAGCGGGTGGAAATAGGGCGGCAATTGCTGGTGGTATAAAACGGACTGCGGCCCAGGTCAATACTAGGCATAGGATCAGTCCTATCCCCAAAACCAATGCCAGGTAAGTATTGTGCGGCAGGTGGCGCAGTCCGTTATCGGCGGCTTTCTTTTCAGCCTGGAGAACTTGCGGATCAACCTGCTCTTTGAGAGGATGTGCGGCTGGGGGGGCAGCTAAGTCAAAGATCTGCCCACCCGGCAGGCTTGTGAAGTTCACGGGTGTGCCCCATTCGATGTCATTGCCATCGGCGAAGATCGCCACGCGTGCTTCTGCCAGGGCGGCGTCCACCGGGTAGCCGGCTGCCACGGCAGCGTAGAATTCTTTGGAAAAGATCAAGGCTGCCTGGTCGGTGATGGGATACTGCATGGCGATCACGGAGGGCAAGCCCTGCTGTAACAGGCTGTGAGCTGCACCTGCAAAGGGATCTTCCAACGAAGCGTGCCCTGCCTCGCAGGCGTTTAAGACTGCCAGGCGCAGGCTGGGGTGGTTGTGTAAGATGATCCCCAGGCGCTGCCCGTTGACTGGCTGGCTGGCGCCGTACTCGTTCTCGAAGATCAGCAGCCCATCCTGACTGTGCTCATCGAAGGCGCCATGCCCGATGAAGTGCAAAATATGATAAGGGCCACCGGAGCGCAGTTGAGTTGTTAGGGCGCTCAGAGTAGGGATGGCCAGGCGCTCTACTTGAGCTGCCCCGCGCTTTATTAATGACGCCAGAGCCTGGTTCAGCCTCTCCCATTCACCTTCTATATCCAGGGCAGGCAGATCCTTGGGGCTGGCGATCACTACCAGGATTTTCAACGGCAGGGTGATTTGAAACGGCAGCACCGGCTCTGGCAGGTCAAGGTAGCGCACCACGGGCGTATCTATTGCCAGGGAGATGAAACGGTTCAACGCAGGATTGTAGAGATATTCCCAGGGTAAGCCTGCCAGCCGCTGGTCTTTGATGCGCAGCTGCAGGCGCAGCCCTTTGCCTTCTCGCCGGGCTTGATCTTGACTGCTGCGGAACCTGGTGTAAACCTCGCCCCTAAACACGGCTCCGAAAAGTCGGTTGCCGTAATCCTGGGCCAGCTCCATCTCTGGCGAGTTCGCCCTGCGTACCCCTTTGCGCGGCTGTCCCACTTTTAAATTAAAGATTTCCAGATCCTTATCGTCGAAAGGCATTTGAAATGCAGTTTCGGCCTGCCCGGCTGGCGAGCTGACCACGCGCGCCAGGTAAGTGTCACCCGAACGCTCCAGCAGCAAGTCGAAGCTAAAGTAATCCATCGTTCGCATACCCCACGGCATTAAAGTATCATATCCCAGCATTTTGCGCAAGCGTAATTCTCCCCCTTCCCGGTTCGGGAAGGGGGCTGGGGGGTTAGGTTCAGCGGGTTAGGTCCAGGAGAGCCTGGCGTTTGTGGTAACGCTGGGCGAGCTGCTCAGTTCAGTTTTTGCCCACCGGGGATGATCAAGGGGGTGCCGTTATCGGGGTGAGGGATGACCTGCAGCGGCACATCATAAGCTTCCGCCAGGCGGGTTGGGGTGATCACTTCAACCGGTGTGCCTACGGCGCGCAGCTTCCCATCCACCAGCAGGGCCACCCGGTCAGCATACAATGCTACCAGGTTTAAGTCGTGCAGGACCATCAAGACAGCCAGCTGCTGCTCCTGCGCCAGCTCGCGCACCAGGTTCAAGATCAGGCTCTGGTAGCGCAGGTCCAGGTGAGCAGTAGGCTCGTCTAGCAGCAAAACGGGTGTTTCTTGAGCGAGGGCGCGCCCCAGCAAGACGCGCTGCTGTTCTCCGCCCGAAAGCTCACCGATCTGCCGTTCAGCGTATTCGTTGGTTCCTGTGCGCCTCAGCGCCCACCAGGTGCGCTCGATATCCTTCGAGGCGGGCTGCCCCAACCAGCCCAGGTAAGGGGTTCTCCCAATCAACACCGTTTGCCAGACTGTGTAACCCTCCGGCAGGTTGCGCGCCTGGGGCACAACGGCCAAAATTTTGGCGCGCTGCTCAGAAGACAGTCGATACACATCCTGACCTTTGACTCGGGCAGAGCCGGACCGGGGCCGCAGAACCCCACTGAGGGACTTCACCAGGGTGGATTTCCCCGCCCCATTCGGTCCGATCAATGCCATGACTTCACCCGGGAAAATTTCCATGGAGATATTCTCCAGCACGGTGCGCTCTCCATAGCTGACGGTCAGGTTTTTGATTTCCAGGGTAGCGCTTAGGGTCATCGCAGGTTTGCTTTCGGCGAAAGGGGAATATAGGGTGTTCACATTTTCCTCTTGTTGCGCCACAGGATCCATAAGAAAAATGGCGCCCCTGCCAGAGAGGTAATGATGCCAACCGGTAGCTCTTGCGGCGCCAATACCAGGCGCGCCATGAGATCCGCCAGCAGCAGTGCGCTCGCTCCACCGAACAAGGAAAGCGGCAGCAGGCGGCGGTAATCTGAACTCCATAGGATGCGCACCATGTGGGGGATGATTAAACCGATGAAGCCGATAATGCCTGTGAAAGCCACGGCCGCCGCTGTGGCCAGTGAAGCTGAAATCACGATCACGCTTTTAGCCCGGTTCACCGAGAGGCCGAGCTGTCCAGCTTGCTCTTCACCAAACTGGAGCACATTCAAGGCATGCCCGGTGGTCAGCAGGACCCCCAGTCCGAGCAGGATATAGGGTGCAGCGGCGATGACCGGTTCCCATCCATTGAGTGAGGCGCCGCCGAACAGCCAGGCCATTGACCGGCGCAGCTCGCCTTGCGAGCGCAGCATCAAGTAAGATGTCAGGGCTGTGGCAAAGGAGCTGACCGCCACACCTGCCAGGATGAGCGTGGTGGTTGTTTGGGCGTCGCGGCGATATGCCAGCCCGTAAACCACCCCCACGGTCAGAATAGCTCCCAAAAAAGCTGCCAGCGGCACCAGGAAGATGCCGCTTAACTGGCCTTGCTCGCGCAGGACCATGGCTAAAACCGCCCCAAGCCCGGCCCCCGCCGCTACTCCGATCAGGTAGGGGTCAGCCAGCGGATTGCGGAACAAACCCTGGTACGCGCCTCCGCTGGCTGCCAGCGCTGCACCTGTCAAAGCCATCAGGATCGTATGTGGAAGCCTGATCTGGAACAGGATCACTTCAAAGGCTTTTGGCCAATCGGGGTTTGCCGTGACGCCGGTCAGTTTGCTAGCTAAGATTTGCAGGATTGTGACTGGAGGAATGAAAACCGCCCCAATGGCCGCGCTCAGCATCAGCGCAGCCAGAAGAAGGAAAATCGCAAACAAAAAGGGGCGGTTTTTCATGCGCAGGGATTACTCGAATAACTCGGGGTGGATCAGCTTTGCCAGCTCTTCCAAACCATCGACCATCCGTGCGGTAGGGCGGCTGACCAGGTCATCGTTGAAGGGATAAACATACCCATCTTTGACTGCGCTCAAGTCAGCCCAGCCGGCCCGGGCTGCGACAGAATCGGCCGACACGCCGTAATTCGAATCGCCCAGGACGATTAAGTCAGGGTTTTGAACGACCAGCTCTTCCAGGCTGATCTGCGCCCAGGGACTGCTCAGAACGCCGCCGGCATTTTTCCCACCTGCCATACCGATCAGCAAGTCCATGAACGTGCCTGGACCGGTCGTGTAGGGTGCATTGGGATCGGTGCTGTCCAATTCATAAAAGACGGTCGGTTTTGAGGGTACAGAAGCCAGTTTTGCTTCTACGGCTGCCACGCGCCCCTGGAGGGTTTCTACGAGCTGGTCTGCCTCGGCTGCGTGCCCGGTCAGGGTGGCGACCAGCTTCAGGTTTTGGTACATCCCTTCCAGGTCAATCGGGTTGGAAAGGTAGTAAACGGTCAATCCCAGGTCTTCCAGGGTCTTAACCTGCTCGGGCGTATTGATCTCAGCCGCCAGGACCAGGTCTGGCTTCAGGTTGACGATGGCTTCGGAGCTATAGCCGCCAAAAGAACCGCCCACCGTGGGAAGGCTGGCTGACTCTGCTGGGTAATTGCTGAATTCGTCGCGCCCAACCACCTGAGCCCCCGCGCCAACCGAATACAGGATTTCTGTGTTGGAGGGAGCCAGCGAGACGATGCGCTGGGCGGGTTGGTCCAGGGTGATCGTGCGTCCCAGGCCATCGATAAAAACGAGAGGCTCAGCGGTGGGGACTAATGTGGCGGTCGGAAGAGGTGTAGCTGCCGGCGCGCAAGCGCCCAGCAGGATGACGGCTGCCAGGGAAAACAGTTTCAGCCGGGTCAGGGTGGTTTTGAACATCGATTAACTCCTTGTAAATGGTTTGTTATGTTTTCCTAAATTTGTAAACGAAACCCCCTGCCAATCTGACAGGGGGTGGGAGAATTCCAGGCATGAATTACCAGCCGGTCCCACCTCCTTTCCACGAGATGTGGTAAACCTAACCGGGGCGGGCGACCTGGCTTGCTAAGAAGCCTGGCCTCAAAGAGACCAGCCTCTATGCTTACAGTTGCGGGACAGCGCCGGACTTGTAATCGTTCTCACCGGCTTCGCCTGAGCATCCTTCTTGACTTCATGCTCAGCCTTGACCTTCCGGAGATCAAGGCACCCAGGTTATCTATTCAATTCTTGAGCCTATTTTACGCCAGCCAATCCAAAGCGTCAATCTTTTTTGGTTCTTTAGGAATTGCTGTGGTGGATACCCGTATTTTGGGTTGCGTGCGTATGCACGCAACCCAAAATACGGACTAACTCCTAATGCACCTCTTAATTTGAAATTAAGGAGATGATCATTGAGAGCACAACGATGATGCCAATCGCTCCCATCACCACTTGTTGGGCGCGTATTGAACGCTGTTGGCTTTTTGTCATTTTTACTTTCTTTGCCATTTTTTTACCTTTCACGCAGCTCCTAATCATAAACCTTAATCCCCACTTTGCAGAGTGTTTTATCCTTACTCTAAGTGGGCTTTAATCTCGTCGGCCACCGCGTGGTTAATCCCCGGCACGGCCAGGAGCTCTTCCAGGCTGGCTTCCCGGATCGCCTCAAGCGAGCCAAAATGTGTCAGGAGCGCCTTCCGGCGTGCGGGGCCAATCCCCGGGATCGAGTCCAGGCGCGAAGCAATGCCGGCCTTGTCACGGCGCTTGCGGTGAGAAGTAATGGCAAAGCGATGCGCTTCATCGCGCACGCGCTGCACCAGGTATAAACCTTGTGATTGGCGCGGCAGTAGGATGGAGCTTGCCTGACCGGGTAAGAAAATCTCTTCCATTTGCTTGGCAAGCGAAGCCACGGGGACTTTTTCGCTTAAGTTGAAGCGCTCCAACACCTTGACCGCCCTGGCTAGCTGCCCCTTGCCGCCATCGATCAGCACCAGGTCGGGCAGAAGCGCAAAAGCCGGGTCGTTTTTCACTCCGGGTGTGCTGGCTGTTTCTTGGGCTGACTGCCAGCGGTTGAACCGCCGGTTGAGCACTTCTTCCATGCTGGCAAAATCATCTGGGCCGCTCACGGTGCGGATATTAAAGTGCCGGTACCAGGCTTTTTTGGGGACGCCCTGCTCGAAGACCACCATGCTGCCCACCGCGGCAGTCCCTTGCGTATTGGAGATATCGTAGCATTCGATGCGGTTGAGCGCTCTGGGCAGCTGAAGCGCCTCCTGCAGCTCCCCCAGGCCCTGCATCTGGCGGTTTTTGTCCGCCTCCCATTCTGCCTTCAAGGCGGCCAGGGTGGCCTGTGCGTTTTCGGTCGCCATTTCGATTAGCTCATGCTGCGGTCCGTCTTTCGGCACCCGAATTTCAACTTTTGTGCCGCCGCGGCGTGTATTCAGCCACTCGTTGATGATCTTCACTTCCTCAACGTCATTAGGCAGCAGCACCTGGGATGGCACAGTCGATGCCTGGTCGTAGAACTGCTTTAGAAAGCTGCCGATGACATCCGAGTCCAGCGTATTTTCAGTCCCTTCCATCAAGAAATACTCGCGCCCGATCAATTTTCCTGCCCGGATGAAAAAAACCTGCACGCAGGCTTCGCCGTTTGAGCGCGCCATGGCAATCACATCTGAATCGACGTAGTCTGCTGAGACAACCTTCTGCCCTCTCGACCACTTTTTCAATTGCCTGGATCTGGTCGCGCAGGGCGGCTGCCCTTTCGAAATGCAAATCTTCTGCTGCTTGCTCCATTTCAGCCCTCAGGCGCGTCAGGATCGGATTGGTGCGTCCTTCCAGGAATAGACCCAGGTCATCGATCATCCGGCGGTAATTGTCCTGATGGATGGCGCCGATGCAGGGGGCCGCGCAGAGCTTGATATCATAATACAGGCAGGCGCGTTCGTCCTTGCCGGTGATCTCGCGATCGCAGGTCAGGTAAGGAAATATCTTGCGCAGCACATCCAGGGATTGGTGCACTGCCCATACACTGGTGAAGGGGCCGTAGTAGCGTGAGCCGTCTTGCACCATCTGGCGGGTGACGGTCAGCTTGGGGAAGGGCATGTTCCAGTGGACCTTAATATACGGATAGCGCTTATCATCCTTCAGGCGCACGTTGAAGTGCGGTCGGTGTTTCTTGATCAGGTTCATCTCCAGGATCAGCGCTTCCAGCTCTGAGCCGACCAAGATCCACTCGATTTCTACGATGCTGCGCACAAGCTTACGCGTCTTCCGGTCCTCCTGTGCACTCTCGTGGAAATAAGAGCGCAGCCGGTTGCGCAAGTTGATCGCCTTGCCCACGTAGATGACCTGCCCTTCGCTGTTTTTCATGATGTAGCAGCCGGGTTTGGTTGGGGCGTTGTCCAGCGTCGCCTGGATGTGCTGTGAGACTTCCATAGCGTTAATTGTAATCCATTCCAGGCCGGTCGATTGACTGATAAGGAATGTCATTGCGAGACCAGCGGGTTTTGCTGGTTGAAGCAATCTCGCTTTTTCAAGACCATAGCTCCCCAACGGTTCGCGTTACTTGCGTGTTGGCGGGCGTGGACTCTGTTTGGGAGCAGGAAAAACCCGAAGCCAGGAAAATGCCTGAAAATGCTGCAGAATCCCACACGTCAGGTGCCGCTTTGTTGGCTGGCGTTGCATTAAGACTCGCTTGCAACAAAAATCAACTCGCCCATTAATTGTAAAACTCTTTTGTCGTGTATTTGTTGAAATACCAAATGTAAACTGCTGGATAAATAAAGCCACGAAGTACACGTCCCCATAATCGAGTTTGTTCATCGTCTGGAACTTGACCAGAACTTATGAAAATATAATTGTTGATAGCGATAAAAACATAATGCAATGTTACAAGTACCAACAAGGATTTTCGTGCTTTTTCGCTTCCTTTCCAACCGCCTATGGCACTTGCTATGACACCGATGCTGATAGGAAGTGACAATAGAATACTAAACGCACTTCCTGCGGCATTTCCTGAAATCAACATAAAAACTGAGAGTAGTAGCGGGGCAATACCTACAAATATCAATGCGTAAATCGTGAGAATCCAAACACCAGTCGGACGAGTTTTTTGTGCTACTTGCGGAGTGGCTATATTTTCTGCCAATGTTTTACCCTTTTTAGAAATTTTTGGTTTTATCGCTCAAAACAATCCTGCTATGGAATTGGAGAACACACTGTTTGAAGTATTTTATGACCAGCCAGCCAACAATTGATTCTACGGATTTCTATTATACGGGGAACTTGCTGGATTTCTACCCTCCCATGAGTAGAAATACTGAAACTTAGCCGTGTATCTTTTTTTGTTTCCACCATTCCATAAATTAATATAGTGATTATAACTATAATTTTGAAGGCTTGTTTTCCTTCTAACTGAAATGATAGGTCTGCGCCAGCAGATACGCTTTATCAGAGTTGCTCGGCAAGCGCGACGATGATGCCCTCAGGACCGCGAATGTAGCAGAGCCGGTACATGTCCTCGTATTGAGTGATTTCGCCTATGAGCTCAGCACCATGTGCGCGCAAGCGCGCGAGCACGTCCTCGATGTCGTCGACGGCGAACATGATGCGACGTATGCCCAGGGTGTTCACTGGTGTGTTCTTCGGCTCAGTTCTAACCGCCGCCGGTGTGTGGAACTTGTCCAGCTCAATCCGGCCGTGGCCGTCCGGGGTCCGCATCATCGCGATCTCAGATCGAACGTTCTCGAGTCCAATAATACGGTCCACCCATGGTCCATCCACCGTCGTCTCGCCCTCCAGCTCCATACCAAGTTCGACAAAGAATGCCTTAGCAGCCTCAAGGTCCTCGACCACGATGAGAACGTTGTCCATTCGCTGAAGCGTCATGTCATATCCTCTCATTTTTGACTGGAAACCCCCGGCACTTGCCGTTCACATGCCGTATAACGTTTAGCGTTCAGCTGCGAATGACGAGCGTAGCGAGGAATTTGTCAGCTGCAACGCGGGGTTAGACCGCTTTTGTGCTACGGGGCATTGCGTTCGGGCGGGTTCACGTCGCTGGCTCTTAGGGCTTCGCTGTCAAGCACCGAATCCATAGATACGCCTTCCAATGCTGGCGCCGAGGGGAGCGACCTTACCCAATGTGCGACATCCTCCGGGCGCTCACGGTATTCTGCATAGTAGTGGATGAGTGGAGCGGATTGACTGCGAAACCCGCCAATTATCGCCATGACATCAGCCCAACTAGCCAGTGCAAGTCCCGCCCGTCGTCGGAACCAGCGTTTGGGTGCTAATTCATCGCGGTATACGGCGACAATGTCGGTTTTGGGCAACACAACGGGAATGCCGTCCGCCCAGATTGAGGCCGTATGTACAACCCCGGCAACGCGAAAAAAGCTGATCCGCGGAACAAACACGTGTTCTCCGAGTTCTTTTTGGAAAGATTTCCGTCTCAGATTCCACTCCCAAATCGAATGCAACTCAGCGCTTGGTCTGGTGATTGGCTCTGTCGTGTCCGCGGAGCTCGCAACTGCTTTAGACGCGAACTTGTTGCCACTGTTCCATCCGCGCAAGAACCCGTCTGGTGCAAATTCACCGTCACCCATTCCATCGTTTTGGGGATCGGACACCAAACAGGCGAACCGTCTCACGAATGCCTTGAGCTCGGGCAAGGCTTCATCTGCGAAGTAGTGAGGGCGGTTGTAATTGATATTGAAACTGGCCCACCCAAGATTTCGCGTCCAACTCCAAGGGATCGGAGTCGCCGGTTACGTTGAAGTCGAAGCAGAAGTAGACGCCGGTGTCCTCATTTCGATACCATGCTTGATTGTCATTGAGCTCGTAGCATGGGCGATCGCGAAAGTACCCGAAGAACTCATCTTGACTGGGGCCAGCGTTGCCTACGAAGTAAAGGTCGTAGCTCATGTTTGTTCCTCCGGTCGGTCTAACAATTGATCCAACGGACTTCTGTTATAGGCGAACTAGCCGTATTACTACCCTCTCATGGGTAGATATACTGGAACTTAGCCGTGAAACTTTTTTTGTTTCCACCATTCCAAAAATTAATATAGGGATTATAACCATAATTCTGAGGCCTTGTTTTCCTTATTACAGAAATGATAGGTCTGCGCCAGCAGATAAGCTTATAGCCCCCCTCTTTACCCAGATTGAAAATATCGGTGCATCGAGGGTAACCCCGTCACTAAGACGTAGCCGTGGGCTCCTGTTGGCCGAAGCGTATCGGCGCTGGCACACGGCGGGTGAGCGACCTGGACACCGAGAAAAACCGCGAGAGAGCAGCGGTATACAAGAGAGAAGCTACGCGCCCACAATTAGGCCCCAACGTTCCAGATAGCTGTTCTAGACGGCGCTGGAGTGAGGAAGAACCGGTACGCCGTGACGGTATACAAATGCGGTGTGAGTGCTCGACTTGATCCTTTAGAGCCAAATGTCGAGCTCTCTCATCGGTAGCGAAGAGAGGCGAAAGCCTCCAGTGTTGATCGGCGCCTAATTCGGCGACCTTTTCAGCCCTGAAAACTCCTCCCTGGATCTGTTCCGATAAGCAGAGGAAAACTGGCGCAACCAATCTTTGAAACATGCTTTAGCATGTTTCCTATAACAGGCCGCAATTCATTTGCGGCGACGACAACGCCTGTCCTGATGTTACGAAATAACACCTCAATTGGACTTTTCCCTTGATGTATAATTGCGCCATGTACGCAGAGCCCTTGGAAGTCCTGGTTGGCAAGCTCCTCCGCCAGCGCGGCTGGCAGTTGGCTGTGGCGGAATCCTGCACGGGAGGCCTGGTCGGTCACCTCTTGACGAATGTACCCGGATCTTCCGATTACTTTTTGGGCGGGGTGATCTCTTACGCCAATGCAGCCAAGCTGAGCCTGTTGGGAGTCCATCTTGACACCTTGGAGACTTATGGTGCAGTCAGCCGCCAAACTGTCCTGGAGATGGCGGGCGGCGTCCGCCACCTGCTTTCGGCAGATGTCGGCCTTTCGGTCAGCGGCGTCGCTGGCCCGGGCGGTGGGACTGCCGGTAAACCCGTCGGTCTTACCTGGATAGGTCTCAGCTCACCTGGATATGAAATGGCCTGGCAGCATACCTGGGATGGCGACCGGCTTTACAACAAGGAACGTTCTGCCCAGGCTGTCTTGCAGCATCTGATAGAATTTCTCCAGTCGCTCAAATAAAGGAAATGATGTCGTCAGTGTGAAATATGGAATCAGTCGAGGTAACCGCACGTTTTGAAAAAGATGGAAAAGTGATCCCACTCTCCCTGGTCTGGCAGAGGCATCGTTATACCATCGATAATACCGGTCGCCAGTGGCAGGCCGCGGATGGCTGGCACATTTTGACCATGACTGCCTCGGGGCGCATGTTCGAGCTGGTCTTTATTGCGGCTGAGAACCGCTGGCTGCTTGGCAGAGTCGAGCCAGACCGCCTGCTGGGATAGGTTACTCATACTACATGGGCCACATAAAATGATCTTATTTCATTGCAAGCTGCCTGCCCAGAGTGTAACGACGGGAAGCGAAGCAATCTCGATTTTCGATCAAAGAAAGATGGACCGGCGCAAATGATTTTCGGGAACCGTTCAATCCTGCGCATGATGGCTTTCTTAGCCGTTCTTCTGCCGCTCCTGTTTTCAGCTGGCTCTTCGGCTGCCCAGGCTGGCGATCCGTATGCCCTTTTCGATGCGGTCAACCAGCTCAGGGCTTCCAACGGGCTGGCGCCTTACCAGATGAATTCTGCCTTGATGATCATAGCCCAAAACCAGAGCAGTTACCAGGCCTCCATCGGCACATGGTCCCATACGGACGCTTATGGCACAGAAGAAACCCAGCGCGCCAGCGCGGCTGGGTATGGCGCGGGTGCTAAAATCATGTGCGATGAGAATGTGGCTTTTGGCCAGGACTTGTCTGCGGAGGGCGTCTTGGATATGTGGCTTTCAGACGCTGCTCACACGAGTAATCTGCTTTCCAACCGTTATTTAGAGGCTGGCGCTGGAGCGGCAGCCGATGCAGGTGGACGGGTTTTTTATACGCTGGATGTGTGTTATATCGTGGGCAGCAGCCTCAGCCAGCCTCTCGCCCAAGGTGTTGTGGATACCCCCGGGCCGACGCAAGAACCCATCTTAGGTGTCCAGACGGTCACCCCGGCTGCAGATGGCTCCATCCTTCACGAAGTGCAGCCTGGTGAATCGCTGTATTCCATTGCCGATGCCTATGATCTCACCCTGGCAGAGCTGCTTACCTTGAATGGGTTGGCGGAAAACAGCCTCATCCGTCCTGGCGATACGCTCACCATTCGCGGCGCACAGCCTGCTACCGAAACGCCGGAGCCCAGCAGCACCGCTACCGTACCGGTTCCCACCTCCACGCACCGCCCGACCCGCACCCCCACTCAGCGGCCCGTGGCTTCACCGACCCCCAGGGAATCACCCCTGCCCTCCGCCACACCCACCCCAGTTCCCATGGCGGCCGGGGACATCCTTGGAAATGTGCTCCTGGTTGCCATCGTTCTATTGGTCGTGACTGGCGTGGTGCTGGTGGTTATCGGCGCTTTGATGAAGCGCCGGGGCTAACCCTCTTCGCTCGGCGACCAGAAGTGCACCAGCTTGCCCCTCTTTTCAGGGTCGAGCTCTTTCCAGGCTTGGATGGGGAGCTCCACCTGGGCCAGCGCCGCGGTGGACAGGCTTTCATCTTCTTCGGTGAGGAAATTCAATAGGATTTCCAGGTCGGGGTTGTGCCCAACCAGCATGGCGGTGTTGAACCCTTCCTCCAGGCCTTGTAAAATCCCCACGAAATCCTCGATGTCTGCGCCGTAAAGGTCAGGGATGAAGCGGATTTCTCCCTCGTAACCGCAGGCCTCGGCGGCTACCTGGGCTGTGTCTTGGGCGCGGGTGGCGGTTGAGCTGAGGATAATATCTGGCTGCAGCCCCTGGTCTCTTAAATGCTTGCCAACCTGGGGCGCCTCCCGCTTGCCGCGTTTGTTTAGAGGCCGGTCGTGGTCCGAAAGCTCGGGGTGTTTCCAGCTCGATTTTGCATGGCGTAAGATCAGGATCGTTTTCATAGTTCTTTGCGGTAGAATCATGTCTTGTTTGGCTGTTGCTGGAGGTTCCAGCGGTTCCATACCAATTTACCATAAAAAGGGAGAAATTTGTGAATAATAAACCCATCATTCGAGACCTGGGTAATGACCTGGTTTTGCGCCGGGCGACCGTTGAGGATACTGAGGCGCTGGTGGAATTTAATTCCCGTATCCATTCCGACGTGGAAGGTCAAACAGAATTCCGCGTGGGGGTTTGGACGCGTGACTTGATGACGAAGCCGCATCCGACCTTTCAGGTAGGTGATTTCACGCTGGTAGAAGATCTAAAAACCGGCAAGATTGTCTCCTCTCTCAACCTGATCTCGCAGACCTGGTCTTATGGGGGCATTCATTTCGGGGTTGGGCGTCCCGAATTGGTCGGAACGCTTCCCGATTACCGGAACCGCGGCCTTGTCCGGGCCCAGTTCGAGGTTGTCCACCAATGGAGCGCCGAACGCGGCGAGCTGGTGCAGGCCATCACCGGCATCCCTTACTATTACCGCCTGTTTGGCTACGAGATGTGCCTGAACCTGGATGGCGGGAGGAACGGATACCTGCCTCAGGTCCCGAAGCTGGCTGAAGGGAAAACGGAACCTTATGTGTTCCGCCCGGCCGGTGAAGCAGACCTTGCTTTCATTGGCGAGCTGTATGACCTGGGCTGCTGCAGGTCGGTGATCAGCTGTGTGTGGGATGAGGCGTTGTGGCGTTATGAGCTTTTTGGGAAAAGCCCGGATAATGTCAACCGTTATGATATCCAGATCATCGAGTCAGCCCAGGGAGAGCGGGTGGGGGTCCTGGGCGTGACTCCTTTCCGCTGGGGAGCCATGCTGCTCGCCCGGCTGTATGAGCTGAAAGCCGGGGTATCCTGGGCGGCCGTCACCCCCTCGGTGATCCGTCATTTGAAAGCTCTTGGGGAAGTAACGCCACCTTTCATGGGTGATGAGCCTTTTGGCGCCTTTGGTTTTTGGCTCGGCGAAGATCACCCGGTTTACCACGTGGTGACAGGTTGGCTCCCGCGGGTGCGCAAGCCGTATGCCTGGTATATCCGCATCCCCGACCTGGCTGGGTTTATCCGCCTGGTTACCCCAGTCTTGGAACAAAGATTGGCTGCCTCCTACCTGGTGGGACATACCGGTGAGCTGCGGCTCACTTTTTACCGGGATGGCTTATGCCTGGGCTTTGAGGGCGGTAAGCTGGTGAAAGTTGAACGCTGGCAGCCTGTTCCCCAGGGTCATTCTGGAGAGGCGGCTTTTCCGGGGCTGACCTTCTTGCAGCTCCTGGTGGGTTACCGCTCCCTCCAGGAGATCCGCTATGCTTTCACAGACTGCTGGACAGACAACGAAGAAGCTCGCGCTCTATTAGAAGCATTATTCCCCCGTCAGCCCTCGGAGGTTATCCCGGTCTCCTGATGGCTGCCCTGGGCGTTCTGTCTGACACGCATATCCCCGACCGCGCCAGGGTGCTGCCTGCCCGGGTCCTGGAAATTTTTCGCTCCGAGGAAGTTGATGCCATCTTGCATGCAGGGGATATTTGCACCGCCAGTGTGTTGCAGGAATTAGAGCAGATCGCCCCAGTCTATGCCGTTTGTGGCAACCGCGATATCTATACCTTGCGGCACCTGCCTGTTCAGGTCACCTTGACATTCGCTGGGTTTAAAGTGGGGATGGTGCATGGGCATGGGCGGCTGCACAACTACCTGGCTGACAAAGCCCATTTCCTGGTCTTTGGCCTGCAAGAAGAGCGCTTCAAAAAGCGCGTCATCCAAGCTTTGCCCGGTGTGGATGTGATGGTGTTCGGTCACCTGCACCGCCGGATTTATGAATGGGTTGAAGGTGTGCTGCTACTCAACCCGGGCTCGGCCTGCTGCCCGGACGGAAACGCTGGGAATCCTTCCAGCGTGGCGGTTCTGCGCCTTGCACCGGGTAGCCGGGCGGAAGTAGAATTCTTCGACCTCCGGGATTGACCTATTCGCACAATTTCACCTCTCCCACCTGGAGAGGAGCCTGTCCTGAGCGGAACGAAGGAGCTGGGGGTGAGGGCTGTTCTTAGCTGTAAACCGCGGTATTCCAGGAGCGGTATTTCGGATTCTTACCGCGGATAACTTCTTGGAAAAGCTCGCGCAGCCTGGTTGTCACCGGTCCCATTTTCCCTGTTCCTATGGGACGGTGGTCGACCCGGGTGACAGCCGTGACCTGCGCGGCGGTGCCCGTCATGAATAATTCCTCGCAAATATAGACTTCCGTCCGGTCAATGCTGCGCTCAATGGTGGGCACCCCCATCTCTTTTTGTGCCAGCTCGATCACACTGTGACGCGTGATGCCTTCCAAGATGTTGTCGGTCACTGGCGGTGTGACCAGCACACCCTCGCGCACCATGAACACATTCATGGCGCTGCCTTCCGAAAGATGTCCATCCTGGGTCAGCACCAGCGCCTCATCGAAACCCGCCCGCACGGCATCGGTCTTCGCCAGCGCCGAGTTGGCATATGCCCCGGCGATCTTCCCGCGCGCCGGGATGACATTGTCATCCACCCGCCGCCAGGAAGAAATCGTGGCGTGGGCGTCGGTGTCGTTTTTCAGGTATAGATCAAAAGGCACCGCCACGATCGAGATTTCATCGTGCAGCCCGTGCAGCTTCACGCCGATCACCTCATCCGCTTTATACGCCAGGGGCCGGATGTAAATATCTTCCCGGTAACCATCCTTGCGCAGCAGCTCCACCGTGATCTGGGTCAGGCTTTCGGGGGTCTGCTCCAGCTCCATGCACAGCAGCCTGGCGGAGTTCAAAAAGCGCCGGTAATGGTCGAGAGGTCGAAAGAGATATAACTGCCCGGCCTCTGCATTCCAATAGGCGCGAATCCCGGCAAAAGCAGCCGTTCCATAGTTAAAAGCATGTGTCAGCACCCCTACCTTGGCCTCAGCATAGGGGACAATTTTGCCTTGAAAGAATGCATTCCTGGGTAGAACCACGCCGGACCTCCTGGAAAGGGATGGGATATCAATCGCCTCGTCATTATAATCTATTGGCGCAGCGAGTCAAATTTTGGGTTCTCTGGGTAGCTGCGTGGTGGAGCTCTTCATGGTAAAACCCAAAGAGTCAAGCTTTGGGTATCTTTTGATGCCTGTCAGTGTTCTCATTTATTGTGGGCCAGGGTATACTCTAGTTTTGTGGAATTGATTTTGATGGAGGAGATATTGTCCTTATGAAACGCGCAGTCAGCATCAGTATTGGCTCTTCGAAGCGTAATAAAGCTGTCGAAGTCCAGCTTTTGGGAGAGACAGTCCGCATTGAGCGCATCGGCACCGATGGCGACATGGAAAAGGCCGCTCGCCTCTACCAGGAGCTGGATGGACAGGTCGATGCCTTTGGCGTGGGGGGAGCGGATTTGGGCATGTTTGTCGATCAGCGTTGGTATCCCTTGTATTCGGTCCAGAAAATGGTGCGCTTCATCAAAAAGACCCCGGTGGTCGATGGAGCTGGATTAAAGAACACCCTCGAAGGCCGCGTGGCAAAGTTCCTCGACGCCAAGATCCCCGGTTATCTCAAAGAGAAAAAGGCTTTTATTACCGCCGGAGTTGATCGCTGGGGCATGACGAAGGCGTTCGTTGATGCGGGTTACGAATGTGTCTTCGGCGATCTGATGTTTGGCTTGGGGATCCCCATACCGGTCCGTTCGGTGCGTGGGCTTAAGAATTTGGCTGCCATTCTGCTTCCCATCGTTGGGCGGGTCCCATTCGAGTGGATCTATCCCACCGGCGATAAGCAGGATCAGCGCATTCCAAAGTTTATCAAGTACTACCAATGGGCATCGGTGACCTCGGGCGATTGCCATTACGTCAAGCGCCACCTGCCTGAGCGCATGGACGGCAAAGTCATTGTTACCAATACCACCACGCCTGACGATGTGAAGCTCTTTGAGAGGGCTGGGGTGAAATACCTGGTGACCACCACCCCGGTTTTGGATGGGCGTTCTTTTGGTACGAACATGATGGAAGCCTCCCTGGTCGCCCTGGCCGGCAAAGGACGCGTACTGACACACGCAGAATTAGATGAATATCTCGATCGATTAGGTTTCGAACCCCAATTACAGGAGCTGAACTGATATGTATGCGATTGTTACTGCTGGTGGCATCCCTCAACCTGGGGAGCCTTTATATGATTTCACCCTGGGAAAGTCCAAGGCCTTACTAGATGTGGCGGGCAAGCCGATGATCCAATGGGTGCTGGATGCGCTGAGCGCAGCCAGCACGGTGGATGGAGTAATCATCATGGGATTGACGGCTGAGGATGGCGTGAGCTGCACGAAGCCCCTGACCTATGTCCCGAATCAAGGGGAGATGCTTTCCAATATTTTGACTGGTCTTAAGGAAGTGGTGAAAGTGGCACCTGAGGCCTCTCATGCGCTGATCGTTTCCTCAGACATTCCTGCGTTAACTCCCGAGTCGGTCGATTGGGTAGCCAATACAGCTCTCCAGACCGATCATGATGCCTATTACAATGTGATCGAGCGCGAGGCGATGGAAAAACGCTTCCCTGGGTCGAATCGCACTTATACCCGTCTAAAAGGCGCACAGGTTTGCGGCGGAGATTTGAACGTGGCGCGCACTTTGATGGGAACCGGGAAAGATGAGTTGTGGCAGCGCATCATCGACTCGCGCAAGAATGCCTTCAAGCAAGCCTCTTTGCTGGGTTTCGACTTGCTCTTCCTGCTCTTGATCCGCCAGGTGACCATCGAGCAGGCCGAAAAGAAAGTTAGCCAGCGGATTGGTTTAAAAGCGAAGGTCCTCCGCTGTCCTTATGCTGAAGTGGGGATGGACATCGATAAGCCTCACCAGCTTGAGATTCTGCGGGCTGACCTGGAAAAACGAGTTAAGGCCTGATGCAGCGCTTGCTGGCGCTCGATGCTGACCTCTCCGCCCGTTTGCGGGTGGCGGAGAAACCGGGCTTACTGCGCAGCCTGGCAGTTTTGCTGGCGCATTCGGGCGACTCCTGGTTTTGGTTGGCGGGCTTGGTCCTGGTGTGGCTGCTGGGCGGCCCCGCCTGGAAGCAGCGGGCGCTCATCCTGGGCGCTGGCATCCTCATCTCCGCCGTGGTGGTCATGCTGATCAAGTTCACCATTCGTCGCAAACGTCCTGAGGGTGAGTGGGGCGGCATTTACCGCAGCACTGACCCGCACTCCTTCCCTTCAGGGCATGCCGCGCGGGCCGTGATGCTGGCTGTGGTGGCCCTGGGGCTTGGTCCAGCCTGGTTTGGGGTGGTGTTGGCGGTCTGGGCACCCCTGGTGTGCCTGGCGCGCGTGGCCATGGGAGTCCATTATCTTTCGGACGTCCTGGCTGGCATGTTGTTCGGCCTCCTGCTGGGCGGGATTACCCTGCTGATCTTCTAGCTTGGGATCGCTCCCAGGTCTTTCTTGAGTTTTTGCATGACGGCCACCGGCGTCGGATCGACCTCGTACAGCATAGCCAGGTAATAGGCCATGTAATCGCCGAAGTGCAGTGCCGTCCACAGGTTTGCCAGGGGCGTGTTGCCCTTGGCATCATAAACATCGGTCCCCATCCCCTCGAGCATTAGAATTTTCCGGGTGAAATCCAGGCGCAGGCGGTTGCGCGGGTGGTCTGAAGGCGATTGCAGGAAGAGCACGCTGGTGTGTGCCAGCAGCTCCGGTGGGTTTACGCTGCCTGCCAGCGTGTTGTGGTCGGCTTCGGGCAGGAATTCGAACTGTGCCCAGGCCTTGGCTACCTCGCTCACCTGGCCCTTCCAGCGCCGCGCCACCGGCGACAGCACCCCGGAGCCTAACACGGTCACCCAGCGCCCGAGCAGTTGGCCAGCCTGGCGCTTGGCTGGGTTTTGGGTGACTGCCACATCCGCTTTGATCTGCGCCTGCTGGGCTTTCATCGCCTCCACGGCCCCTGCCAGCTCCTGGCTGGGATCGGGGATCAAGCCCAGGCGGCTGAAGGCCGCCAGCAGCAGACCAAAGGAAAAGCCCACCGCGGCGCGCGGCTGCCCGTTGTGCTCGAAGGTCCACAGCCCTGCGCCGGCTTCCCCGGCAGCCTGGGCCAGTTTGCCGCCTGTGGCAATCGCCAGGCGTGTGCAGCCCTTCTGCGTGGCATCGGCAAAGGCAGACAGGGTTTCTTCGGTGTTACCCGAGTGCGAGGAAGCAATCACCAGTGTGTGGGCACCTTTCGCCCAGCCGGGCAGCTGATAATCGCGGTGCACCAGCACCGGCACACCGCATGCGGCTTCGCAATAAGCCACCAGCAGGTCTGCCCCAATGGCAGACCCTCCCATGCCAGTGATTAACACCCTTTCGATCCCCTGCCAACCGGGCAGCGGCAGCTTGTTGCCCAGCTTCCAGGCCCCTTCCAATTGGCCGGGCAGCCCATCGATATGCCCGAGCATATCTTCCGGATCGATTGTCTTGAAGGCTTTGTGATCGTTTAAATCCATAATCTCCCTTTCCTTTGAATGCGTTTTATTTTTGCAGCAGCAAAATGCGCTGGTAAATCTCCCGCCTGGACCGGCCTGATTCGGCTGCCAGGCGGCTGGCGATGTGGGTTGGCGGCTGACCGGCTTCCAGGGCGGCTTGCAGGGCTGTGTCCAGGGCCTCTTCAGACCAGCGCCCGGTTTCGGGGGGTTTTCCCGCGATCACCAGGGTGAACTCGCCTCGGGGTGGATGGGTCGTGAAATGCGCCTGGGCAGCGCTGACGGTACCCCGGAAGATCTCCTCGTGCTGCTTGGTGAGCTCTCGCGCCACGGCCATCTCTCGATCTCCCAGCGCTGTGAGAATATCCTCCAAGGCCTCGAGCAGGCGGTGCGGCGCTTCCAGGAAGAGCAGCGTAAAGGGATAGGTGCTGGCGGAGGCCAGTTTTTGGAGCCGGTCGCTGCGCTTCCTGGGCAGGTAGCCCAGGAAGAGAAAGGCATCCGTCGGCAAGCCAGAAGCCACCAGGGCCGCCACCGGGGCGCAGGGTCCCGGCACCGGGCTGACCGGGTGACCTGCCGCCAGCGCCTCGCGCACCAGCTCGTAGCCGGGATCGTTCAAAACGGGTGTCCCCGAGTCGGAGACCAGGGCCACATCGCCCTTTTCCAGCGCAGACAAGATTTGCTCAACCTTCGAGAGCTTATTATGCTCGAAGTAGCTGGTCATTGGGGTGTGGATGTTGAAGTGGTTGAGCAGCTTCACGGTATGGCGGGTATCTTCGGCAGCAATCAGGGCCGCCGTGGAGAGGATGCGCACCGCCCGCGGGCTGAGATCTTCCAGGTTTCCAATAGGGGTCGCCACCAGGTAAAGGGTTCCCATCCCGGCTCCTGGTCTCAGGGCGTCCCAGCCCAGGTAAGGGTAACCAGGTTGGCGGAGCCATCGGCAGGGTTGAGGCTGGAATACAACAGCCAGCCGCTGAGGCCCAGGTCGGTCTGGTAGCAGAGATAAGTGTCGGCGGGCAGGCTTTCCAGCGCCAGCGAGGCGGCGCTCATGGTGGCTGCCTGGCACTGCGCCAGACCGGGCTCTGTGCTGCCCGAGATGCCCAGCAGGGCGGCGCCTTGGGGGTAGAGCAGGTGCAGATTGGCAGCATCCACCTGGTAGAGCAGGTCAGCCCCGCTGCCGGGGTTGACCTCGCCCGTATCCAGGTCCACGGTGTTGGAGGGCAGCAAGACCAGCAGCCCGCCCGACTGGACCTGGGGGGTGGGTGTGGCGGTGGGGGTGGTGGTGGGCGTGGGGGTGTGGGTGGGGACCGGCGTGGGTGTGTTCTCAGGCGTGGGCGTGGCGGTGGGCGGCTCCAGGACGTTGATGCGCACCCAGAAGGGGGCATCGCCGTTGGGGCCGATCCCGAAAAGCTGCCCGCTGAGGTTGCTGAGCTTCCAATTGCCCTGGTGGCTGCCGGGCGTTTCTGGGGCGACCATGTCGACGGCAATATCGATGGCCTGGCCGGGGAGGACCGCACTGCGCAGGGGGACCGTTAGCGGAGCATCCATCTGCGCGCCATAAAGAAGCGCGCGGCGTACTCGGTGGTCCAGGTGCAGCTGCCCAGGTTCTGCAGCCGCCAGATCTTGGTGAACGTCGTCCCGGGCTGCAAGGTCGTGTCATCAGGGATGGTGATGTCAAAGGGGTTGCCTGCAGCGGCCCGGTCGCATACCAGGGTGACGGTGGGGGTGGGCGTGGTAAGCGGGGGCTCGAAGGTGGCGGTGGCGAGGGCTGCCTGCGGGGTGGCAGTGGGCTGCGTGGGTGGGGGCGTGGGGCTGGGTTGGGGCGTTTGCAGGGCCAGGGTGGCCAGGTCCTGGGTCAGGTGGGCGGAGACCGTTTGATAAGCCTGGGTGACGTTGATCTTGGCAGCCGTACCCTGGCCGGGTTGGCAGCCGGCCGCGGCGAATATGAGCAGGCAGCCGGCTGCCAGCAGGGCTGCCCTGGCAAGCTTCGAGAAGAATTCAGAAGGTTGCTTGGGCGAAAAGCGAGATTGCTTCGCTTCCCTTCGTTGCACTCTGGGCAGGCAGCTCGCAATGACAATCGGGGGCGAAAACCGAGATTGCTTCGCTTCCCTTCGCTGCACTCTGGGTAGGCAGCTCGCAATGACAAGCGGAGGCGAAAAGCGAGATTGCTTCGCTTCCCTTCGTTGCACTCTGGGCAGGCGGCTCGCAATGACAATCGGAGGCAATAAGGGCTGGCTTTTCATGGCTTGATCCCGACGGCCTCTGCCAGGATGTGGGCAATCTGGCGGGCGGCCAGGGGCCGGGCCAGGCGCTGGCAGGCTTTGGAGGCGCTGGCCAGCCGCTCGGGCGACTTCAGCCAGGTCTCCAGGCTGGTAAGGGTCTGTTCGAGCTGGGGTGCCCAAACCCCGGCGCCTTCATCGACCACGTAGTGGACGTTGCCATCTTCCTGCCCGGGCAGGCGGCTGTACAGGATCATGGGCAGGCTGGCATTCAGCGCTTCGCTGATCGTGCCGGGGCCGGCCTTGGTGAGCAAGATATCCGCGGCGCCCATCAGCTCGGGCATGTTGCGCGCGAAGCCGTAAATGAAAGTATGCTTGGGCCAGCGGTAAGACTCCAGGTAGTGCTTGAGCTTGCGGTTGCGCCCGGTGACAATCGCCAGCCCGGCCGGCAGCTCTGCTGCAGCGATGAGGCGAGCGATCTTCTTCAAGGGTCCCATGCCTTCCCCGCCGCCCACCAGCAGGAGCATGGGCAGGTCAAGCGGCCAACCCAGCTCCTGGCGCAGCAGGCGCTTGTCGGTGGGCGGCTGGCAGAAGCGGTCTGCTACCGGCAGCCCGACGACTCTTGACCTGCTCGGGCTTGAGGCGGTTGGCGAGGGCGCGCTGGCGGGCGGTTTCGGTAGGCACCAGGCACAGATCGGTGCGCCGGTCGTACCACAGGGCATGCGTCGAGACCAGGTCGGTGACCACCGTGATATAGGGCGGGCGGTGCTTGCCCAAGGCTTGCAGCACGGGCGTATTGGCGAGGGGATGGACCGAGACGATCAGGTCGCTGGGATGACGGCTGACCATGTTCTTCACCGCCCGGCGCACGTAAGGCCAGGTGCTGCTGGTGATCAGGCGCGCCCGGCGGTGCCCGTCGGACAGGTGGAAGCCCAGCCCCCAAATCTCCGGCACGCGCACCATCTGCGGGTACCATTCTGGGAAGTAGTTGAGGGGCAGCGGGGCGCTCTCCTTGAAGATGTCGAGCATTTCGATGAGAACGTCATCGCCATATTCCAGGCACAGGGCTTCGATGATGGCCTCGGCTGCGCTGCGGTGACCACCCCCGGTATCAGAGAATAAGAAAAGGATGCGAGGTTTGCGTTGGGATGTATTTTCCATGAGTTTCGCTGTCAGCTGCTGGCAGGCGCACCGGCCTTGGGCTGGATGGATTTGAGCTGCTTGGCAAGCTGCCGCCTGGGCAGGAGCACCCGCCTCCCGCAGCCCAGGCATTCCAGCCCGATATCCGCACCCAGGCGGACGATCTTCCATTCAAAGCTCCCGCAGGGATGGCTTTTACGCAGCCGGACGATGTCTTCCAATGCTAAATTGGGTAACATGCTTGCATTATATCAGGGTTTGCGGAGGGGTTATGTTCAACAAAAACGAGGCATGAATCCGCGAATATACGCTAATCTGAGGCGAATAAGCCCAGGGATCTGATCCCCTTGCCTGTCGTTCTGATGGAGCGCAGCGACAGAAGAACCCCTTTATTGCCACAATGCCCCTGGTGCTGGATATGGAGGGGGCATTATTGGCTCACGGAAACTGGCGATGTATCCATTGCTTCGGATCTCACGGATGGAAGAGCAGGACACGGGTGAAAAGAAGGACACGGAAAAATCTAAAAGAGGGAAAAGGCGGATTTGAGGATTATTCCCTGGCGCATCCTGGGAAGGTTACGCGCTTGATGAAACCATCAAAGCGCTGGAGACGGATCAAGTGTATTCTAGGGCAACCCACTCAGGTGCTGAACTGGACCTGCTGCTGATCCATTCCGCCCTCGGTTATTACTCTCCGGTAGAATTCGAGCTCGCCTGGGGGCTCGCTCGTACTCTACCAGCGGGGTCCACTCCCTAAGAATGGCTAAAAAAGTGTCCAGTTTAATGGGTGCATCACACAGTGTTCTCTGGGTCTTTGGGTGAGCCCCCTATTGCCTCTTTCGCGGTCCAATGCTTTCCCTCCTCGCAGCATTCCCAGTGGTCCCTGTCCCGCACCGAGAATGCCCACGCTGAAGGGGTTCTTTAGCGGCAGGGAGCGCCGCTTCAGAACGACACTTAAAATTTGTTGTTTTCGTGCCCATTCGTGACGACCCGCGGATTCCTTAATCCGTTCCCCGAACCCGTTGACAGCTGCCTTCCCCTCACCCCCAGACAGCACGACAAACCGGGCGGGCATTCGTGGACGGTTCCAAATCCGTTCAATCCGTTGACAGCCGCCTGCCCCCCAAGTTCTTTATGGTTTTCTCAGCGATCTCCCCCTTCTCCGTCTCTCTGCGTTAATCTTTTTTCCATTCAGCTTGTCCATTATCGCCTCGCGCCTTGTTGCGCCGATCAGCGGATTCCTTCCCGAATGGTATAATCTTCTCTCAGGAGACTTATACGTGCTTGGATTAACCCTGCCTACCTTAATTAATTATGTAATCGTTCTGCTGACGGCTTTTTCGGTGCATGAGTTTGCGCATGCCTTTACAGCCAATTATTTTGGCGATGATACGCCGCGCTTGAACGGGCGCTTGACTCTGAACCCGCTGGCGCACCTGGACCCGATTGGCTCGCTGATGCTGGTCATCGCGGGGATCGGCTGGGCGAAGCCCGTGCCGGTCAACCCCTATGTGCTGCGGCGCAGGTCGCCAGCCGCCCTGATGTGGGTGGCGCTGGCGGGACCCGCCTCCAATTTCTTGATGGCGCTCGTGGCGGCGATCCCTTTCAGGTTGGGCCTGGTCTCGACGTCTGCCGTCTCGGGCACGGCGCTGTTCAGCCTGCCGATCTTCCTGGACCAGTTCATCATCATCAACCTCAGCCTGATGCTTTTCAACCTCATCCCCCTGGCTCCGTTGGATGGCGAGAAGGTGCTGGAGTATTTCCTGCCGCCCAATATGGCGCGCGGCTTCGAGGCCATCCGCCCGTATGGGCCGATGATTTTGATGGGGCTGTTCGTGCTTGGAACTTTTACGGGGATTAGCATTCTCAGTTATTTGATCGGTTATCCCGCCTATTATATGCATAACCTGTTAGTCGGATGAGCCTGAGGAGCCTTGTTTATCGCACTGAGCAGTTTCGCAAGTACCTGGGCTTCCGGGCTGCGCCGCTTGACCTGTCAGCGGTGCGCAAGGTCCTGACCCCGGCGCAGATGGCGCTGTTCCTGCGCATGCAGCCGGGCGAGCAGGCGCACAGCCTGGAGGTGCTCCAGCGGCTGCGTGCACAGGGCGAGACCGACCCGGACTTACAAACGGCGGCCCTGCTGCACGATGTGGGCAAGAGCCGCTTCCCGCTGCATCTATGGGAGCGGGTCTGGATTGTGCTGGCGCAGAAGCTCTTCCCTGGGCGTTTTCGGGCGTGGGGAGCGGCGCAAGGCGCTTTGGAGCGGCGCCCCTGGTGGGAGCGGGCCTGCGCGGTGGCCGCCCAGCACCCGGCCTGGGGAGCGGAGCTGGCGCAAGCTGCGGGCTGCTCGAGGCGGGCGGTGACTTTGATTCGCCGCCACCAGGAGCACGCCTTATTCAATATTGTTAATGAAGAAGACCGCCTTCTGGCGCGATTGCAGTCCGTCGATGAACGAAGTTAACGATCGATAAGCTATTCGCACGCTGTGGATCACACAATACGATCTGGAAAATGTAAGACAAACTGTTAGTTTGTCCATTCGATTAAATAAGGAATTTCAGGAAAGGTGAGCAATGAGCATACAAATAACCATCATTGGCTTGGGGCAGATCGGCGCCTCCATCGGATTGGGGCTGGCGAGCCAGAAGCAGATCGTGCGCGTGGGGCAGGACCTTGAGCCTTCGGCGGCGAAGAAGGCTGAGAAGCTGGGTGCAGTGGATAAGGTCATTATCAATCTGGCCAAGGCGGTGAAGGATGCCGATGCGGTCATCCTGGCTTTGCCGGTTGACCAGATTAAGGACACGTTGGAATTCATCGCCCCTGAGCTGAAAGCGGGGGCCGTGGTGATCGATACGGCGCCGGTCAAGGCCGCGGTGGCGGAATGGGCTGAAAAAGCGCTGCCTGAAGGGCGCTATTACGTGGGGATGACCCCGGTGATCAACCCCGTCTACCTGATGGACGGCGATTGGGGCGTGGATGCCGCCCACGCAGACCTCTTCAAGAACGGTTTGTTCGCCATCGTGGCGCCCTCCAGTACTTCCTCCGAAGCCATCCGCATGGCGGCGGAGCTGGCGGGCCTGCTGGGTGCAGAGCACATGTTCGCCGATATGGCAGAGATGGATGGTCTGATGGCTGCCACGCACCTGCTCCCACAGCTGCTGGCGGCGGGCCTCAGCGGGATGACGGTTGACCAGCCCGGCTGGCTGGAAGGACGCAAGGTCGCCGGGCGCTCCTTTGCCAAGGTGACCGAGCCGGTGGTTTCCTCCGAGCCTGCCGCTGCCCTGGCCAGCGCCGCCGTGAACAACCGCACGAATACCATCCGGGTGCTCGATACCCTGGTGGCGAGATTATTGGAGATGCGGGCGGAGATCGAAGCGCAGGACATCCAGGCCTTGGAGAAGCGCTTCACGGAGGTGCGCAACAGGCGCATGAATTGGTGGCAGGAGCGCTGGAACGCCAACTGGGCTGCCAATGAGCAGAGCAGCTCCAACACGCCCTCATCGGGCGAATGGCTGGGCCGCCTGGTCACCGGTTATCACCCGAAAGATAGGAAGAAAAAATAATTCGTAGGGGCGCAGTGCCTGCGCCCACCAATCAATAAGCGAGGAGGATTATGAGCAAGCTGCAATGGATCCAAGATGAACTGCAAAACCTGAAGGACGCCGGCCTTTACAACCGCATCCGCACCCTCAGCTCCCCCCAGGGCGCCTGGCTGGTGGTGGATCGGGCGCGCGTGCTTAATTTTTGCTCGAACAATTACCTGGGGATGGCGAACCATCCCCGCCTGGTGCAGGCCGTTCAGAAAGCGGTTGAGAAACACGGTGTCGGACCGGCGGCTGTGCGCACCATCGCCGGGACGATGGACTTGCACCTTGAGCTGGAGCGCCGCCTGGCGGGCTTCAAAGGCGTAGAGGCCTGCATCACCTTTCAGTCCGGCTTCGCCGCCAACACGGGCACCATCCCTGCGCTGGTCGGTAAGGATGATGCGGTCTTCTCAGACGAGCTGAACCATGCCAGCATCATCGACGGCTGCCGCCTTTCGGGCGCCAAGATCATCCGTTACGCGCACTGCGACCCGGAGGACCTGCGGCGGGTGCTGCAGGAACAGCGGGCGGCTTTCCCGCGCGCTATGGTGATCACGGACGGGGTCTTCAGCATGGATGGGGATGTGGCTCCGCTGGACAAGATCTACGCGGTCAGCCAGGATTATGAGGCGATCTTGATGGTGGACGACGCCCACGGCGAGGGCGTTTTGGGGAAGGGCGGGCGCGGCATCGTGGACCATTTTGATCTGCACGGCAAGGTGGATATTGAGATTGGCACGCTGTCGAAAGCCTTTGGGGTGATGGGCGGGCTGGTGGCGGGCAATCCCACGGTGGTTGAGTGGCTGCGCCAGCGCGGGCGGCCCTTCCTGTTTTCGTCAGCGATGACCGTCCCAGACGTGGCAGCCTGCCTGGCAGCCCTGGATATCCTGGAGGAGTCGACCGAGCTGGTGGACCGCCTGTGGGAAAACACGCGCTATTTCAAAGCGGAGATGAAGGGCCTGGGTTTCAATACCGGGCAGAGCACCACCCCCATCACCCCGGTGATGCTGGGCGAGGCGCCCCTGGCGCAGCAGTTCTCGCGCGAGCTGTTCGAGGCGGGCGTCTTTGCCATGCCGCTCGGCTTCCCGACCGTGCCAAAGGGCAAGGCGCGCATCCGGGTGATGATCTCGGCGGCGCACCAGCGCCCCGACCTGGAACAGGGGCTGGAGGCCTTTGCAAAAGTGGGCCGCAAGCTGGGCGTGATCCCATAAAACAGCAACCGGAGACTTTTCAGCCTCCGGATATTTTCGGTAGGGGCAAGGTCAGCTTGCCCTTATTCTTTTTCGGTCTCTTTGAAGGGGTCAAAGGCCGGGTTGGTGCCAGCCCAAATGCAGCTCGGGCGGTTATCCAGGTTGCAGGCGAAGGCGTGCGAGCAGCGGTGCGAGACAACCTGCGGGGGCTGCTCGGGCAGCCATTCGGCTGGATAGACCACCTGGGCTTCCAGGTTTACCTCGTCGGATGCATGCTCACAGTAGCGGACTTGGATGGATTCCCAGACTTTTGTAGCCATATCTACCTCTCTATATTCACTCCAATATGCTCACGGATAAACGCGGATTTCACTTTTGATCATTCTTGTCGACAAAGCAAGAAAAGCTTCTCTCTGGTATTTTGCAAGTATACCCCATTTTTTTTGTGAGAAAGCAAGAAACACCAGCACCAGGGCTTTCTTAAAGTTGGGGTTTGAGATGAAACTGTCATTAGTATGATAACAGCCCAAGGGTATAGAATCGAGAAGACACGGCAGATCGAATGTCATTCGGTCGCAGAAGACCGTTTCGCAGCTTGGATCGCCGTGTCTTACCCGAGAGAGCCCGAACAGTTGCGTGGTCGTCAGAGGCCGAATTAGCTAGTGTGGGCTCACCAACATTATACAGAAAGGGCTGCCAGATGACAAGTGAAGCATATGTCGGGATAGACGTAAGTAAGCGCTGGTTAGAAGTGTGTGTGGATGGGGAGCCAGAGAGTTTGAAAGTAGGCAATGATGCAGACGGGCATCGGACCTTAATCGAAAAGATGAAAACCTTGCAGCCGGTGCTGATCGTATTTGAGGCAACTGGTGGATATGAACACCGCGCAGTGAAAGCCTTGCGAGAGGCAGGGTTGGCCGTGGCGGTGGTCAATCCAACCCGGGTACGCCGGTTTGCCGAAGCACTGGGGAAGCTGGCCAAGACAGACAAGATCGATGCCCAGGTGATCGCCCATTTTGCTTCTGTGGTCAAACCAGCTGTCAATGGTGTGCAAACCCCCCTGGAAGAGCGGTTAGCGGCTTGTGTGGAACGCCGTAGGCAGCTCCTGGTAGAGTTGGTCGCTGAAAAGAACCGCCTTTCCACCAGTCCAGACTGTGTGCGGGATAGCCTCGAAGAGCATATCACCTGGCTCGAAGAACATATCGAGGCTCTAGAAGCCGGGATCCAGGCACTCATCTTACAGAAACCAGAATGGCAGAGCGCGGTCTGAGATCATTGATAGTGTCCCCGGCGTCGGACCTGTGACCGCTGCTACGCTGGTGGCTGAACTGCCCGAACTCGGCCAATGCAATCGCCAAGAGATTGCTGCCCTGGTGGGATTGGCTCCCTTCAACAAAGACAGCGGACCAAAGCAAGGCAAACGTCGCATCTTCGGTGGGCGCTCTGGCGTACGCCGTACCTTATTCATGGCTACCCTTTCGGCTTCGAAACATAATCCCGTCATTCGTGCTTTTTACAACTCCTTACTCAAACGTGGAAAAGAAAAGATGGTCGCTCTCACTGCTTGTATGCGTAAATTGTTAGTCATTATCAATGCGATGGTTCGTAAGGGCGAAGCTTGGCATTTTTCTCCTGCTTGATTTGCCCTTTTACCCTTGACTTTTATCACAGTTGCTGCGAAGGAGCCGCGATGTACTCATCGCAGGCGACTGAAGCAATCTCATCACTTTGGACAAGACTGCTTCGCTTCGCTCGCAGTGACAGTTTCTTCGGAGCTGCCTACCCTGAGTGAAACGAAGGGAAGCGAAGCAATCTCGGTTTTCGATCAGATAAGGATATAATCCATTAACGAAGCGCATTGTTCTCAATCGAAAATGAGCGTATATTTCGTGCAAATCAAATCGAAAACTGCCCGGTCTTTTGTTCATTTTGTCAGTTGACACAATTCACCCCACTCCGTATAATTCACGTACCCTGTAGGTTTCAGTGTAGGAAGGAGGCAGCCGAGATCTTTTGTTAGACTTGTGCGTGGTCGTGTTCCAAAAAATCCAATCATAATTCTATTCTCGAGGAGGAGAAGCATATTATGAAACACAAATCGTTATACATATTAGGTGTACTGGTGCTCGTCAGCAGCATGCTGCTGGCAGCCTGTGCACCAGAGGTCTCTCAGCCCATTGTGACTGAAGAAGTTGAGGTCTCTCAACCCATTGCGACAGTCGAAGAACCCACTGCCGTACCCCCCACTGAAGCGCCGGCTGAAGAACCCACCGAGGCCCCCGCTGAAGAACCCACGGAAGCCCCTGTTGAAGAGGCTCCAGCTTACGAGGTCATCAAGCTGGAAGCTCCCGATTGTGAATATGGTGGCAATGTCAAGTCGATCGAGTCTTTGGACGGGTTGACTGTCAAAGTCACCTTGTGCAACCCGGACCCGGCTTTCCTGGTCAAGATCGCTGTACCGGCGTTCGCTATCTTCGATGCGGATTATATTGCGGAGATCGGCGGCGATGCGGTCAAGATGAATGACGCTCCCGTTGGCACCGGCCCCTACGTGGTCGAGGAATGGGTGCGCGGTGATCATATCACCTTTGCCCCCAACCCCAATTACTGGGGTGAGCCAGCCAAGAATACCTTCATCCTGAGATGGAATGCCGAAGCGGCTGCCCGTTTACTGGACCTGCAGGCTGGGAATGTGAGCGGCGTCGCCGAAGTGACAGCTGACGATATCCCCACAATCGAGGCGGATGCCAACCTGACCCTTTATCCTCGGGTCGTCAATAACTTCCTGTACCTGGGTCTCAACAACCTGCTCCCGCCCTTCGATAATCAACAGGTCCGCCAGGCTTTTGCCATGGCGATCGACAAGCAGCGCATTGTGGATGACTTCTATGCCCCCGGTTCGACGGCTGCGACGCAGTTTGTCCCGCCAGGTGTGAAGCCCGGCTTTACCGAAGGCTACGCTGGCACGACCTATGATCCTGAAGGGGCCAAGCAAATGCTGACCGACGCTGGCTTTGACTTCGATGCGACCTACGTTCTGTCTTATGCAGAGCGCACCCGCCCTTACTTCCCCCAGCCGACCAAGATTGCCCAGGCCGTCCAGGCCCAGCTTGCTGAGATCGGTGTCAAGGTCGAACTGGAAATGGAAGAATGGGCTACCTACCTGCCGGCTGTCCGTGCCGGTGAGAAAGCCATGTTCTTCCTGGGCTGGAGTGAAGACTTCCCGGATGCTACGAACTGGTACGATGTCTTCTTGACCGGTTCCAGCCCCAGCTTTGGGAATGCCTTCCCGGAAATTGTGGAGCCAATCCAACAAGCGGCTACATTGGCTGACCCTGCGGAACGCCAGGCGCTGTATGATGAAGTCAACAAGCTGTACGACGAACTGGTTCCAACGGTTGTTATCGCCCACGGTACGACAGCTCTAGCCTTCCTGGCTTCGGTGCAGAATGTGGTCCTTGGACCTTACAATGAGAACTTCTCCCAGATGGAGGCCGCAGATGGTACGGTGGTCTTCTCACAGGATGGAGAGCCCGTCTCGCTGTACTGCCCGGATGAGACCGATGGCAGCTCTTTCCGCGCCTGCTTGCAGATTTACGATACCCTGTATAACTTCAAGTTCGGCACGGCTGAAGCCCAGCCTGCCCTGGCTGAGAGCTGCTCCGCGAATACCGATGGTACGGAGTGGACCTGCACCCTCAAGCAGGGTGTGCAATTCTCCAATGGCGCGGCCCTGGATGCGAACGATGTGGTTACATCCTTTGGCACCATGTGGGATTACAACCACCCACTGCGCAAAGGCAACACGGGTGTGTTCCAGTACTGGAAGGACTTCTTTGGTCCATCAGCTCTGAACCAGCCGCCTGCTGAGTAAGACGATTTTGTTTTAAAATCGAATGGGGTGTGCTTGTCACGCCCCATTCGATTTGTCTCGAAAGACGCCTTTATGACCCAATTTATCATCCGCAAACTCCTGCTTGTACTGCCTGTGTTGATTGGCATCCTGGTGGTAACTTTTGTCATCACCCGCGCCGTACCGGGAGACCCATGCTACGTGATGCTTGGGGAACGAGCGACCGAGGAGGCCTGTGAGGATTTCGACCGGCGCTATGGATTGGATAGAAGCATCCCGGAGCAGTTCTTGCGCTACATGATGAACATTGCCCAAGGAAATTTCGGTGTTTCAATTAAAGACCGCCGGCCTATCACGACGATTATTTCCGAAAGGCTGCCATTGACCTTTGAATTGACGATCATGGCGATGTTATTTGCTTCGGTATTTGGTATTATCCTGGGAGTTTATTCTGCGCTGCACCGAAATAGTTTTGCTGATTCGTTAACCATGCTCGGAGCCAATATGGGGGTGAGCATGCCTGTCTTTTGGCTGGGCTTGCTATTGGCATATTTCTTCGCCCTGGTCCTCAAAGACACACCTTTCGCACTGCCATCCAGTCACCGGCTCTCGTCGGGTATGTCGCTGGTGCCGCTGGCAAAGGCCTGGGGCCTGGAAGATCTGACGGGTGTGAAAGCCTTTTTATTGGCTTTGGTCTCCAATTCTGCGATCCTGAATGGGCTTTTAACGAGAAATTTTGAGCTGGTAAACGATGCTCTTAAGCATCTGATCTTGCCGGCTGTGGCAGTGGGCACCATTTCATTGGCGGTCATTGCCCGCATGACACGCTCCAGCCTGCTGGATGTGTTGGGTCAAGATTATGTGCGGGCTGCCCGCGCAAAAGGTTTAAAGTACAATAAAGTCATCACCAAGCATGCTTTGCGCAACGCCTTAATCCCAATTGTGACGATTATTGGCATTCAGACAGGCGCCCTGCTCGGGGGGGCTGTGTTGACTGAGACTATTTTTTCTTTGCCTGGGGTAGGCACACGCCTGGTAGAGGCGATTTTAAACCGGGATTACCCTGTCGTGCAGGGCTTTTCGGTGGTGATCGCTTTTATCTTTGTAGCCACCAACCTGCTTGTCGATATCTCCTATGCGTTTTTAGATCCCCGTATCCGCTTGAAATGACGATGAGCGATTCCGTCCCAAAACTATCTTCTGAACCTATTGCGGAGCGGGATATCCCTGCGCTCCAGGCTTTGCGGCGCCTCTTTCGTCACCGTTCAGCGCAAATGGGGATGATTTTATTAGGTATGCTCCTCATTCTGGCAATCTTTGCCGAGCAGATTGCTCCCTATGACCCACTGATCCAGCTAAAAGATGTCAAGCGACGTGATACACCCTGTATTCACCTGTTTGGCTGCCCGGAGGAAGAGCCTCAACATCTGTTTGGTATCGACGGCAACAGCCGGGATCTTTTTTCGAGGGTGGTTTATGGCGCCAGGCTGTCATTGCGGGTTGGCATCTCGACGATCACATTTGCGATTATTATCGGCGGTTTTTTAGGCGCCATGGCTGGTTTTTTAAGCCGGTCGGATGATGTCATTATGCGGTCGCTGGACGTGATCATGGCTTTCCCCAGCTTGCTCCTGGCGATTGCGATTGTATCGGTCTTGGGTAAAGGCTTGAACAATGCCTTGCTGGCGATTGCGATCGTTCAGATTCCGATTTATGCCCGAGTGGTGCGCGCCAGTGTGCTATCGGTGAAAGAGCTGGATTTTGTGTCTGCATCGCGGGCTTTGGGGGCTTCTGAGATGCGCATTCTTTTTACGCGCATCTTACCGAATGCATTAACGCCATTGATCGTGCAGGGCACGTTGGGAATTGCAACGGCTATCCTCAGCGCGGCTGCGTTAAGCTTCCTGGGGTTGGGGGCACAGCCCCCCATTCCTGAATGGGGCTTGATGTTGAGCGAGGAACGGAACAGCGTTTTCAATGCGCCGCATTTGGTGTTCTTACCGGGGTTGGCGATCATGGTGACGGTGCTCTCTTTCAACCTGATCGGCGATGGCTTGCGCGATGCACTGGACCCGCGGCTTTCTCAAGTGGAACGCTAATCGACGTAATAATAGAGGATTTATCCTGAACCCGGTTGGCTCAGCCTGCAGGGTAATGGCTCGTTGATCGCCCTTTGACATTCTGTCTCACAGCGACTAAAATGGAAGGACAATCTTGAAGCTGGGAAGATGGAGACAGGATGAATACCTGGCCTGGGAAATATGTCATCGGGTTGACCGGGAATATCGCGACCGGCAAAAGCGTGGTGCGTAAGATGTTGGAGCACCAGGGCGCGTATGGTATTGACGCCGACGCCCTGGGGCACCGCGCCATCGCCAAAGAAGCCCCAGGATACCAGGCAGTGTTGGGTGAGTTTGGACGCTGGATTTTAGGTCCGGATGAGCAGATTGAGCCGCGCCAAGCTGGCGCGGATCGTGTTCGCTGACCCGGCGGCTCTCAAACGCCTGGAGGGGATCGTCCACCCGCTTGTCCGCCAGGCGGTGGATGTGATGGTGCGCCGCGCATCCCAGCCGATCATCGTGATTGAGGCGATTAAGCTCTTAGAATCGCCTCTCCGCCAGGCGTGTGACAGCCTTTGGGTGACTTTTTCGCCACCGTCAGTGCAACTGAAGCGTTTGATGGAGAAGCGCGGTATGACGGAGGCCGCTGCCCGCCAGCGAATCCTCGCCCAACCGCCTCAGGAAGATAAGATTGCGGCTGCGAATGTGGTCATCCGGAACGAGGGCTCGTTCGAAGATATCTGGCGCCAGGTGCAGGCAGCCTGGTTGGCTCAAATTCCCTCGGTGATGGAGACGACACCGACCAAGCCGATCCAGGCGCCAGCAGGCCAGATGGTGGTTGAGAAGGGCGGCCCCAAGCAAGCTGCTGAGATTGCAGCCTTTATTACACGGGTCACAGATGGTAAGCGGAGATTGAAAGCAGAAGATATCATGGCGTATTTTGGCGAAAAAGCCTATATGCTGCTGCGCATCGATGGACGGCTGATGGGGCTGGTGGGCTGGCAGGTTGAGAACCTGGTGGAACGGACGGATGATGTATACTTGGATGCCAGCGTGTCCATCAAGAAAGCCTTAAGTTTGCTGCTGCTGGAGGTTGAAAAAGCTTCGCGCGATTTGCAGTGCGAAGCCTCGCTGCTCTTCTTGCCCTTTTCCCTTGCGCGCCAGGAAGATATCTGGCGTGATCTCAGCTATGAGCTGCGCACTGTTCAAAGCCTGGGAGTGCGCGCCTGGCAGGAAGCCGCTCAAGAGTTGCCGCACCCCAATGAGCTGATGCTTTTTAAACTGCTGCGTAAAGATCGTGTCTTAAGACCGGTATGAGAATGGGATGTTAAGGGGATAGGTACGCGGTGAATTGTAAAGGTTAGGACCTGGTGGAGAATTTTATCAGCAACTTGATTGAGCAGTTGGTTTTCGTTTTCCAGCGGATTAATTGGTTAAGCGTACTGGATATCGCGCTGGTGACGTTAATTTTCTTTGGGATATTCCTGCTATTGCGTGAATCGCACGCGATGGTGCTGTTGCGCGGTGTGCTGCTGTTGGTAGCGCTGGTGAGCCTGCTGACCAGCCTGGGTGTGCTGCCGGCTTTTTCCTGGTTGGTTCAGACGACGCTGCCTGCTTTGGTTGTAGCTATCCCGGTGATATTTGCTCAAGAAATCCGGCGTGGATTGGAACGCCTGGGCAGGGCAGGGACGATTCAACCAGGAAGCAAGGGTTCTGAGGCGATTCAGAATACGATCACAATCGTTGTCAGCTCATCCCTCAGGCTTTCAGACCGCGGGCATGGCGCTTTAATCGTTTTGCAACGTCTCGATAGCCTGGATGAATATGTTCGTACAGGGATTGCTCTTGAGTTAAGGGTTTCCACCGACCTGCTCTTGCAAATATTTTACCCAAATACACCTTTGCATGATGGGGCGGTGATCATTTCTGGCGGGCGCATTTTAGCCGCCTCCTGTGTGATGCCCCTTTCTGCCAGCGGCGTATTGACGCGCCTGCCCGAGCGACAAATGGGACTGCGTCACCGGGCTGCTTTGGGTATTTCGGAAGTGTCTGATGCAGTTGTGGTGGTCGTTTCGGAAGAAACTGGCACGATCTCTGTTGTTCACGGAGGCCGGATGATCCGCCGGCTGGATGGTGAGCGCCTGGAGAATATCTTGCGGGCATTCTATCGTGCACCCAGCTCTGAAAAGGGCTTGCGAGGGTTTATCAACCGGTTTCGATCCGATTCTTCACATTCGCCTGGAGAGATAAGCTAAATGGTCATTCGCTTTATAAGCTGGCTCGGAAAAAATTTAACCTCCCTTCTGGTAGCATTCTTGTTAGCTTTAGTGGTTTGGGTTTCAGCAGTTCTCAGTGCTGATCCAAACGTGGAGTGTGATTTGGGACGCCAGGTGCCGATCGAGCTGATCGGTAAAGATCCCGGTTTAAAGGTGATGAATGCTGTCCCCTCCAGCGTAACATTAACCTTACTGGCGCCTCAATCGGTGTGTGATGAATTGATCAGCCAGACAGACAGCGTGAGCGCCTGGGCGGATCTGACAAACCTTGGTCCTGGTGAACACGAAACCCCAGTACAGGTGCAAATTAGCCAGAGCCTTGTACGGCTGGAGGAGCAGGATCCAGAAACTTTGAAGATTATGCTAGAAGCATTGACCTCGCAGGTGCTCCCGGTTACTCTGACGACTTCGGGCGAGCCTCCTCTGGGATACAAAGCAGAAACTCCAAAGCTTGATCCACCAACAGTAACTGTTTCAGGGCCCGTGTCTCAAGTTTCCAAGGTAAAAGAGGTACGCGCAGGCATCAATATTGAGGGAGTCAGCCAGACGATTACTCAGACGGTGCCGATCAATCCGATTGATGAGCAAGGCAGCCTGGTTACCGGAATTACGCTTGCTCCAACCTCGATCGTCGTTACCCAGCCTATTGACTTATTGGGTGGTTACCGAAATGTGATTGTTAAAGTTGTGACCACCGGGAATGTCGCCAGCGGGTATCGCCTGACCAACTACTTCGCATCTCCGTCTAGCGTGATCGTCTTCTCTTCAAATCCAAGGCTGGTAAACGCCCTTCCAGGATATATTGAAACGCAGCCATTGGATTTGACAAACGAAGAGGATGATTTCGAGGCCTTATTGGAGCTCAACCTGCCTGTGGGTGTGTCAGTTGTTGGCGATTCCAAAGTGCTCGTTCAGGTGAGTATTGCCGCCATTGAGAGCAGCATGACCATCTCACTGCCGGTAGAAATGATTGGATTGGAGCCCGGACTCGAAGCGACAGTCTCTCCGGCTGTGGTGGATGTGATCATCGCTGGCCCAGTGCCTGTTCTGAACGACTTAAAACCGAATGATATCCGGGTGAAAGTCGACCTGACGGGGTTCGACGTGGGTGTGCACCAGATTATCCCAGAAGTTGATTTTCTTCCCAGCCAGGTTCAAGTCGTCTCGATTTTACCTGCGACGGTTGAGGTCACAATTGGGAATGCACCAACCCCAACCCCAACGAAAATTTCTCCTGGCACACCCACGCCGAGTCCAGCTCCTGTGCTTAATCCTTGAGAGGTATATTTGTGAAACCTGTTGTAGCCCTAGTTGGGCGCCCAAATGTTGGTAAAAGTACGTTATTCAACCGGTTAGCGGGAGAACGGCTGTCGGTTGTGGATGATGTGCCTGGGACCACCCGTGACCGGTTGATGGCCGAGGCGGAATGGTCGGGAGTATTGTTTCATGTTGTCGATACAGGAGGAATCGACCCAACCCAAGCTGGACCGGGAAGGAACCAACAGCCCCTTTCTGTGGGGTCGGCAGATTTTATTGAGGAGATTCGCAACCAGGCAGAGGTTGCCATTCAAGAGGCCGATGCAGTGCTTTTTCTCACCGAGGTGGAAGGTGGCGTGACACCGGCTGATCGTGAAGTTGCCCAAATTTTACGGCGCTCACAGAAGGATGTGGCCGGAAAAACCAGGCCTCCGGTGTTGTTGGTCGTCAATAAATGTGACAGCGAGCCGCGCCGGATGCAAGCACTGCAGTTTTATGAGCTGGGTTTAGGCGAGCCATACCCGATCTCGGCTCTGCATGGCACGGGAACGGGAGATCTTTTGGATGCTCTGATCGCAACCTTTGCTGAAGAAACAGCAGAGGGCGAAGATGACGAATCGATCAAGATCGCCATCGTTGGAAAACCGAATGTGGGCAAATCAAGCCTGCTGAACAAGCTGTTGGGAGAGGAACGGGCGATTGTCAGCCCGATTGCCGGTACGACCCGCGATGCCATCGATACATACCTGACGTTTGACAACATACCGGTTACTTTGATCGATACCGCTGGGATCCGCCGCCGAGGCCATATTACCCCAGGTGTTGAAAAATTTAGTGTGCTGCGCTCCTTGCAAGCGATTGAAAGGGCAGATGTATCCCTCCTGGTGGTAGATGCAACCACCGGTTTGACCGCCCAGGATGCTCACATAGCGGGTTTCATCCTGGAGGCTTGGAAAAGCACAGTCGTGGTTGTCAATAAGTGGGATGCCATCCAGAAAGATAACTATACAGTGGACACCTATACCAGGCAAGTGCGCCAGGAGCTAAATTTCATGGATTATGTGCCGGTTTTATTCATTTCAGCCCAAACCGGCCAGCGAGTGAACCAGGTCTTACCCATGGCAGTAAGGGTTCAAGAAGAGCGCCTGGTCAGGTTGTCTACTTCGCAGATAAACCGAGTTCTCCAAGATGCCCAGAGTAAACAGCCAGCGCCGGCGCACGCAGGAAGGCAGCTAAAAATCTATTATGGCACCCAGGTACGCAGTGATCCTCCAACTTTTCTGCTCTTTGTGAACGATCCAAAGCTGGCTCATTTTTCGTATTTGCGTTTTCTTGAAAACAATATCCGTGAGTCTTACCATTACCTGGGAACACCGATCCGTTTGGTCCTGCGGCCCCGCCGGTAATGCTGCTAAGTGTGGCAATCTTCTGCTAACCTTGTCCCAGCACACAACCCGTTTTATAATCTTACATGACCATGCAACCACTGCAAGAACTGATCAAGTTAGCTGCGGCTTATGAGATTGAGCTGCCCCCCCGGCCAGAATCACCGGTCATTCCCCAGGGCGGGGAAATGGCGGCCTGGATTGACCATACTTTGCTCAAGCCAGAGGCGACGGCTGCCCAAATCCAGAAGCTGTGCCAGGAAGCGCAAGCACACCAATTTGCAGCGGTGTGTGTTAACCCGGGTTATATATCCCTGGCAGCCGGGCTGCTAAAGCGCACTTCGATTCAAATTTGTACGGTGGTGGGATTTCCCTTGGGAGCAACCCTGGTCACTTATAAGATAGTTGAGACGCTTGGATGCCTGCAGGCGGGGGCAACAGAAATTGATATGGTGGTAAATATTGGAGCACTCAAAGGTGAGGCTTTTGGAATGGTTTTGAATGAGATTGAGGCACTTGCTCAAGCAGCCCATCACCAGGGAGCTATCTTGAAGGTGATCATAGAAACCGCCCTGTTGACTCGCCGGGAAAAAATCATCGCATGCCTGATCAGTAAAGATGCAGGCGCTGATTTTGTAAAGACGTCCACGGGTTTTGCATCTGCAGGAGCAACCGTTGAGGATGTTGAACTCATGCGCTGTGTGGTGGGAGCTGACATGGGTGTGAAAGCCGCTGGTGGTGTGCGCAGCCTGGCGGATGCTCAGGCGATGATCCGGGCAGGTGCTACCCGCCTGGGTTCAAGCGCTGGGGTGCAGATCATGCATGAAGCGTTGACCTGAGGGAGATGGTGTGATGATTACTGGTAATGAAAATCAAGCGCAAGAGCAGTCTGAATTTACGCTGCCATGTTCTGAATGCCATTCTGGTGTAATGCAATTGCAGTACATCACGTACTTTACCTGGTTAAATGATGAGCTGATCACGGTCCCGAATTTTCCTGCTTGGGTGTGCGATATGTGTGGGCGGCGCGAATATGACAACCGGGCGGTTAGCTGGCTGAATACCTTGCTAAGCCCCTCAACAGGCCGCCGGTCAGCTTCACGGCGCAGGCCGCGCCCTCCCAGGATAGACCGTCCTCAGCCATAAATCGGAAGTTTGCGAAGCCTGGAGAAAAATATGGTACAACCTCTCATTAACCGCAATATTCCTGCTGAGTTTTTAACGACAAATCATTATATCTTTGGACAAATTAAAGCCACCAACACGGGCTTGATGGGGGTATTGTGCGATACCAATTATTCTTATATTGAGATCAACGATGCCAGCATGGCGCGGATCCTCAAGCCTGATAAGATCATTGACTACGCACCCGTATTGTGGATTGTCAAAGCACAGCTCACGGCGGTCAGCTTGACTAAGCCTGATTATGTCGGCTCGGCTTCCCTGGTGCGCGGAGGCTTTATCCGGTATTCGCAATATCCAGTGCGTGTGACGACAGCGGTGTATGAGATCTCGGGCACTCTGGAATGGGCAGGCAGGCTTGATTTTTCAGTCGTAATGGGTGAAGGCTCGAACGCTTTCCTGATCCTTTACGATGCAGTGGTTTCGGCATCACTCTTCCCCGCTTTGCACCTGGAGTGCCCGGCGTTATTATTAAACCGGCGGGTAGTTGACTCGATGGTATATCAGAGGAAAACTACTCAAGAACCGTCGGCGTAGGTTCTGAACGCAGAAAGAACAACCCTACCAGTGATTTGGAGTCCTGGATTTCCCCTTTGACTGCCATGTGGAAGGCTTGCTCGAGCGGAATCTTTTCGATGCTTAGAAATTCATCTGGGTCACCTGGCAGCGGGCTGGGGTATAAGCCCGTTGCTTTAAAAATATACATATATTCAGTAGAATAACCAGGAGCCAGGTAAAACTCACCTACTTTTTGGAGATGGCTGCAGGCCATGCCTGTTTCTTCTCGCAGCTCTCGGAGGGCACATGCTTCGGGCTGCTCGCCTGACTCCAGGGTGCCTGCCGGTAATTCGAGCAGGAGCTTGCCTGTGGCATGCCGGTATTGGCGGACAAACCAGATCATCCCATTCTCATCCACCGGGATTAAAGTCACCGCGCCAACATGATCAATGATATCAAGGCTGACTGTCTGACCATCTGGTAAGCGTACCAGGTCTTGCCGGACATCGAAGGCTTTGCCTCGATACTTTTTTTCTGAACGAACAGTTTCAAAAGCCATACTTTCCTCCATAATGAAAGGAGTAGCCAGCTGGTTGATTGGCTACTCCTGGTGGGTGCAGTTCCTAAAACCTAATATCAGGGAATTTGGAGCGTTTGACCTGCGGTGAGGGTATAAGGCGATGCTAAGTTGTTCGCTAAGATAATCATGTCTGGGCCGATACTGCCAAATTTGCATGCAACCGTGTAGATGGTATCTCCAGATACAACTGTATATTGTGCAGGGTGAGCGATTAGCGAGCGCTCGGTCACAAATGGGTTCCCCGTCTGCGGAATGTTTAGCGTCGTTCCTGTCGCCACCTGAGAATTTAACCCCAGGCCGTTGAGAGATAAGAGCTCCGTCTGGTTGACGTTATAGCGCCGGGCGATGCAGAAGGGAAATTCACCTTTCTGAATTGTATAAGTGGTTGGCAGCGGCCCTTCCGTGGGTACAAGGACCGGAGGCACAGCGGTCGGAGCGGGGGGCGGCTCTGTGGGCAGGGGGGTGGCTGTAAAGGCAGCCAGGGGGGTGGCTTCGCTGCCTGGAAGAAGGGCAGCTTGTGCAGTTTGAGTGGCGGAAATATCAAAGGTCCCCATCGATTCTTCATCGGGTACCGGGAAATCACCGGTGGCTTCATTTTCCCCAGTGATGCCTTCGGAGGCGGCCCACGTACAAGCCGCCAGGCTGACGATCAAGAATGCTGCCACCAGAATGAAAGCGATTAAGCGTACAATTCGTTTGAAAGCCATGAGAGTCTCTCCTTATTGATGATCACCGCACTCCGAGCATTTGCACCAAGCGAAGCACCAGAGGGCATAGAACAAATTTTTTATGATACTAGCACATTCCTGATAAAGCGTCAAGCCGACTGAATCTGTGCTGAACTTTATGGTGCAAGTTTCATGCCGATCTCACGGCTGCAAGGGTCACTTTCTCGTTGTCAAACTCGAGCTGAACAGCGGAGGCCCCTTCAGGGGGAGGGGTGTGGATCAAGGCTACCGCCAAGGTTTCTCCAGTAATGGTTCCGAGGTGCATTTCTATCGCCCGGTTAAGCTGATCAGTAGCCTGCACATAAAGGATGATCCGGTCGGCAATCTCAAAACCAGATTGCTTCCGGTAATCTTGCACCCTGCGCACAAACTCACGCGCCAGCCCTTCGAGGATAAGCTCTTGGGTCAAGTCAGTGCTCAGGGCAGCCAGGTAAGGACCTTCGGCGCTGACTACCAACCCGCTGTGTGCCTCGAGCCTTACCTCGACCTCGCCAGGTAGGATTTCAATGGGATTCCCATCCATAAATACCTGGATCGCTTGCCCATCCATCAATTGACGGGCAGCAGGTTCCGCTTCCAGGGTCTCGATAGCCCGGCTAATTTTAGGGAAATCTCCTTTATATTTTTGCCCAAGCTGCCTGGGTAAAGGTTTCAAGGAATATTCTACTGCCTCGCCAGCCGAGCCTAAGAGAGTCACCTGCTTTACGTTCAGCTCATCCTCCAGCAGGCCAGCATATTTTTCGATTACCTGGGCTTCTTCTAGATTTCCAACCGAAAAGGCTGCCTGGGCCAGCGGTTGGCGAACCTTGATGGAAGCCTGGCTGCGGGCGCTGTGACCGAGAGAAGCCAGCCTCATGACCAGCTTCATATCCTGGTTGAGGGTTTCATTAATCAGAGAAGCATTGACCTCAGGCCAGGCAGCCAGGTGCACTGACTCGGCGGCTTCTTGCGAAGCTCCATCTGCGTCCCCTCCAAAGATCACCAGGTTCTGGTAGATTTCTTCAGCAAGAAAAGGCATACTCGGCGCCAGCAGTTTGCTCAAGGTGACCAGGACTTCGTACAGGGCTGCGTAGGCAGCCAGCTTATCGGCATCGGTATCGCTCTTCCAGAACCGGCGCCGAGAACGGCGTAAGTACCACTTTGAGAGCAGCTCTACAAAGCTCTGGATTGGGCGGGTGGCGCCGGGCACGTCATACGCCTCGAAAGCCTGTGTTACCTCACGCACGAGGGTGTGCAGCTCTGAGAGCAGCCAGCGATCCAAATCTGTAGTTTGAAATGATTTTCCAGATCCTTGATCAGAGGCTGGCTTCCACCCATCCAGGTTGGCATAGGTGACGAAGAAGGCGTAGACATTCCATAATGTCAGTGTGAAATTCCGCACCACTTCGCCTACGAGGTCAATCGAGAAGCGGCGCTCCTGACCGGGGGGGCTGGCTGTATACAGGTACCAGCGGAAAGCATCTGCCCCATGTAGATTGATAACATCCCAAGGATTGACCATGTTGCCCTTGGTTTTGGACATTTTCTGACCCTGGCTGTCGAGGATCAAGCCCAGGCAGATCACATTCCGGAAACTCTCGCTTTCAAAGAGCAGCGTGCTGATGGTATGCAGCGAGTAAAACCAGCCGCGGGTTTGGTCGACGGCTTCACAGATGTAATCGGCTGGAAACTGCTGTTGGAAGATCGCCTGGTTTTCAAATGGGTAATGCCACTGGGCGACGGGCATGGCGCCAGAGTCGAACCAAACATCGATCAGCTCGGGAACACGCCTCATCCCACCGGAACACTCTGGACAGGTGCACTTGATCTCATCCACGTATGGTCGATGGAGATCGAGACCTGATAGATCTCTCCCGGCTGCCTTTTCCAGCTCCTCCAGGGACCCGATGCACACCTGGTGATGGCAGGATTCGCATTCCCAGATTGGCAGCGGGGTACCCCAATAGCGCTCCCGGCCCAGGGCCCAATCTACGTTGTTCTCCAACCAGTTGCCAAACCGCCCAGATTGGATGTGCTCTGGAACCCAATGGATGCGCTGGTTATTTTCAAGGAGCTTGTCTTTGGATTGGGTGGTGCGGATGTACCAGGTATTGCGCGCGTAATATAAAAGGGGTGTGCTGCAGCGCCAGCAGAAGGGATAAGTGTGGGTATAAGTCTCCGACCGGTAAAGCAAGCCGCGTTCTTCCAAATCCTGGATGATGAGAGGGTCAGCCTCTTTGACAAACCTGCCCCGCCAGGGTCTTACCTCATCGACAAATTCGCCAGCCTCGTTTACGGTGATCAGGATTGGCAAATCGAACTCCAAGGCGGCCTGCATATCGTCTGCGCCAAAGGCCGGAGCCATGTGCACCAGCCCGGTGCCATCTGCGGTGGTGACAAAATTTTCCAGCAAGACATAATAAGCAGGTTTATCGGGCAGCAGGAAGGTAAAGAGAGGCCGGTAGCGCAGACCTTTTAATTTTTTTCCTTTGAATGTTTCATAAACACGCACGGACTCGCCTCTGAAAACCTTATCCAACAAGGATGCCGCCAGGATCAGCTTTTCGCTGCCACCTTCGGGGAGGTCGCGCTCGATGATGACATAATCTACATCTGGATGGGCGGCAACGGCGACATTACCGGGCAGCGTCCAGGGAGTGGTCGTCCATACCAGCAGGGAGGTGCCGGGATCTTCTACTAAAGGAAAGCGCACGAAGACCGAAGGATCTTCAGCCTGCTCATAGCCCAGGGCCACTTCATGGTCCGAAAGGGGAGTTCCACAGCGCGGGCAGTAAGGGACAACTTTATATCCCTGGTAAAGCAGGCCTTTATCCCACAGGGTTTTCAAGATCCACCAGAGTGACTCGATATAGTGGTTGGTAAAGGTGACATAGGCGGTTTTCAGATCAACCCAGTAGCCAATCCTTTCGGTCAGTGTTTCCCAATCCTGGATGTACTCGAAAGCCGATTGCCGGCACAATTCATTAAATTTCTCGATGCCGTATTGTTCGATCTGTCCTTTGTGGGTGAAGCCGAGGCGCTTTTCGACTTCCAGCTCCACCGGCAGGCCATGCGTGTCCCACCCGCCGCGGCGGCTGACATGGAAGCCGCGCATGGTTTTATAGCGCGGGAAAAGATCCTTAAAGGCGCGCGCCAGCACATGGTGGACGCCGGGCTTACCGTTGGCAGTTGGGGGACCTTCATAGAAAACGTATTCGGGTTTCCCTTGCCGCTGCTGGTCAGATTTCGTGAAAATATGGTGTGATTTCCAGAAGCGCAGCACCTCTTCTTCGAGGAGGGTGATATTCAGGTTGGAGGCTACGGGCTTGAACAAGGCGCTCCTAACTTCTTTTTACCTTCTTTGATCAAACAGGATGGATAGGATATAAGGCCAAATTAATTTGCCGGGTCAATCAGGCGCGATCAAACTATTATACGCCAATCTGCATGGGGCACTTTGGGAATTGTTTTCAAAAAAAAAAGGTCAGTTCCTGCCAGCTGATTGTTTATCAACTTACAAATCTAACCAGCCCTTCTAAATTTATCGCTGCCAGTCAGTCAGGCTAACATCGGATTCTGTTGCTTTGAGCGCTAACAGTCGGTGCAATTCCGCAAGCATACATACCATGAAACGCCTTCTGAATTTTTCCCTGTGAGTGAATCAGGTTTTATCTTACCAGTTGCTTGCATGTCGGAAACAACATCGGCAACCATTTGAATAATTCCCAGGATGGGCGCTTATGGTTTAGTCGCCAGCCAGATCAGGCTTGGAAACTTGGTCAAGAAAGCAATATACCAACGCGCTATATAGTCATTTAATCCAAGGTCTGAACTGAGCCGCTGCCCGGTGTAAAGCGTGTCCGTCGAAGAAGTCCCGCTCGTATAGCACGTCGCCCCCCAGGCGTTGTAGCGCAGTTCCGCCAGCTTGACGCCATTCCCGTCCGTCACGATGCTGGTCGAGCCTAAATGGTTCGTCAGGATGAAGTAAAGCGCCCCATCCACCCGCATGGCTTCCCTGCCGTAGTACTTCTTCTCGTGCACTTCTATCCCCTTCAGGCTGTACTCGTAATACTTGCCCACAAAAAAGACGACTGTGCCGTCGGAGCGCTGCTCGGAAACCCGGGTTCCGTTGGCATCGTAGGCAAAGTGGTGCAATTCTTGGCCGTTCAGGCTGACCGTCTCCACCTTCAGCCCATAAATATAATCAATGTAATCCAAAGACGGTCATCAGCAACAACTAAGCCTTATTTTTTAATAAAATCGTCCACCTGATAAGTGGTCCAGGTTTTTCCATCATATCTTGAAACACCATTATCAAATGTGCCAACCCACATGCTACCATCAGGTCCTGGGACGATAGTACAAATTTTGTTGTCCGCTAAACCATCTTTAGTTGTGATATGCTCCCAATTTTTTCCATCGAAACGGTAAATACCTGTTTCCTCCTGATTTATCATTCTATCACCAAAATTATCAAGAAAGATTGATATACCGTAGGAAAATCCAAACCATGCAATGCCATCCTTCTCAAATGCGATAGTAGAGACCACCGGACCACTCTGACCACTCCATGGCACCGATACCTTTTTCCAGGTATATCCATTGTATTTATAAACACTATCTCCCCTCGCAGCCCATACTTCCCCATCCGGCGACATACCTAAAGCTGTGACTTCCGATAATCCAAGTGTATCCCATTTATCATCTACAAAATGTCCAACTTCGGTTTCAAATTGACTGGCCCAGAAACTCCCATCAGTCGCGGCGATTACCGAATCGAAACCTCCCCCAGACGCCTTGATCCACTGTCCATCCACAAAATGTCCAAAGGCCCATGCTTTAGAAGGGTCAGAGGAGTCGGTGTTAATCCATAGATTTCCATCTGAGCGGGTGATGACCTGGGCAATGTAGTTGCTTGGCAATCCCTCATGCGTAGTGAAGATTTTCCAGTTTTCCCCATCGAAACTTGCGATACCGCCTCCCCAAGTGCCAATCCAGGTCACCCCATCCCCAGTCTGAGTAATTGACCGCACAAAGGCATTGGGCAAGCCGTCTTCCGGTGTATAGACTGTATGGTTTCCTTTAGCTAAATCCCAATGAACGACAACGCCGGGTCCCCCATGCCAATTCACATGACCGGGGCCACCCGTCCACAGGTTGCCATCCTTATCAAGGAGCATAGTGCGGATCTGGTTCGGGCTGTTTGCGTCCAACCTGACTGCATCGATGCTGGTAGGAGTTAGACTTGGCTTGGGGGTCAATGTTGGGGTGTTTGGCGCAGTGGTTGTTTGGGTAGGAGAAGATGACGGCATAATAGTTCTTGTCGGTTTGATTGGCTGAACTGTTCTTGTAAATGTTTGCATAGTGGATGGGCTCATGTAAGTTGAAGGTCCGGCAGTCCCGCTCGCGCTACAGCTCATGGTTACGAAGAAAAAAACGCAGCCGAGGAGCCTGGCGAATGTTATGAATGGTTTTGTATTCTTCAAGTTGCCACCTCTATTTAGTTGGCCCATGAAAAACGGTGAAAGTCCATTCCTCCAGCATAGTAAAAGAACTCGTTGAATACGAGTATAACGGGGAACAATATTGACCTTGACAAATTACTCCTCGGAATCCTTCCATATTAGTTTGCTTCGTCACAATGTCATCATATTTAACAGGATCAAAATATTTACTATCAGGGTTATTAAAGTCCTGTAAGTGTGGTTCTCCCTCTTTTCCGTTTGGATAATAATATCCGCCGGCATCGCGAAAGCCTGTAGCTCCGTGTACAGGATCAGCAGAAGAATTCCACCTAGTAGTAGGATAATAACACCGCGTTCTTGACCTGTGTTTCAAAAGCAAGAAAATCACTTTTTGATATTCCTGGTTTTCCTCCGCTTAGGTAAGATTCGTAAAAACTCAATAACTTTTTTTCTTGTTCTGCTATCGTGCCTTTAATATTAATTGTTGGAGAATCTAACAATGCGCTCTCATGCATTCGCCAGTATGCAAGCGCTGACTCACGTTTCTGACCATTGAATCTCGTATAAGCTCTCAGATTTAGGAGTGTCCAGGCTTTCTGGTAATTTATATAGTCCGGAACATTGCCTGAGCTCGATTCCATTGCGATGAGAACGATTAAAATACGGATTTCTTCTTCTTTCAAGCTAACATATTGTACAGGATCAAGGATCTTAACCCCTTTCGATGGTTTCCCTCGGTCATAACAATTCCCGTCTTCGTCGCAAATATCGAGGCCTTCAGGATCTGTAAAAAACATTGGATTATTCATAACATACGCGTACCTATCCAGCCTCATCACTCCCTGCTGTGGGATGATCGGGTCCTCCATGATGAACCTGCCAACCAGGGGATCGTACCAGCGTGTTTTGTAGTCATATAAACCAAGGTCTGAACTGAGCCGCTGCCCGGTATACAGCTTTTCTGACGGGAAATTCCCGCTCGAGTAACGTACCGCTCCCCAGGCGTCGTAGCGCTGCTCTGACAGCTTTACGCCATTCCCATCCGTCAGGATGCTGGTCGAGCCCAGGTGGTCCGTCAAGATGAAGTACAGCACTCCATCCACGCGCATGGCTTCCCTGCCGTAGTACTTCTTCTCGTGCACTTCTGTCCCCTGCAGGCTGTACTCGTAATACTCGCCCACAAAAAAGACGACTGTGCCGTCGGAGCGCTGCTCGGAAACCCGGGTTTCGTTGGCATCCGTCAACTGCCGCACACTCCCCAGCGCATCCCCCAGGAAGTACTGTGTCTCTAAATCGTACTCCGCGATGCGATCATTCCCATACAGATAGCGGGTGGTCTGTCCGGAAGCCGAAGCGCTCAGGGGACGTGCCCCTGCCAATGGATCGAGCACATAATGCGTTGTCACACTTTGACCGCCATCCCAAACCGCCTGGGTGAGCTTTTGACCCTGCCCTTCCTACCTTCTGACGCCCAGCACCACCGCCTCGCCTTCAACCTTCTGCTCCTCACGATATGCCTCGGATGGAGGCTCGTCTTCAAAGAGCTCAGTCGTTAAGGTCTCGGCCTGTATATATCCTCCCCAGGTCTGGAAGACAGCCGCGATTTCTCCCGCGGCGACATAATAGGTTTTTATGCGGTCTTCGATGTTGAAGCCGGCTTTTTTACGCATATCCTGGATGCGGCGGACAATCTCGCGGGCCAGCCCCTCGGAGCGCAGGTCGGGTGTAATGACCGAATCGACTGCCACGGTGATCAATTTATCCGCGGCCACTGCCAACCCTTCAACAGGCTGTGTTTGAACCAGGATTTCGTCCGGACTGAGCTCAACGACCTGGCCTTCCAACTCCAACCCGATGGTCTCGCCTGCCATAACCCGGGCGGCGACCTCGCCAGGATCCAGGGCAGCCAAAGCGTTCCGCAGTGCCGGGAAGCGCGCTCCATACTTGGGGCCCAGCGACTTGTTATCCGGCAGGATGCGATAGGTGACCAGGGCACGCGGGTCCTGGACTAAGTCGAAGGCTTTGACATTCAGCTCGTCTCGGACGATCTCCACCAGCTCTGGATTGAGGGTGCGCCTCCCTCCGGCGTGCGCCAGGGCACGCGCCAAGGGCTGGCGGACTTTCAACCCGGCAGTGTTGCGGGCGCTCAAGCCCAGGCTGCTGACCTGCCTCGCCAGGGTCATCTCTTCGAGCAGATTTTCATCAATAATGCCCAGATCTGCCTGAGGCCAGGCAGTGTGATGCACGCTCAGATAAGCTTCAGGGAAGCTGGACCGCACCAGGTTTTGATACATGACCTCGGTGACGAAGGGGGTGAAGGGGGCCAGGAGTCTCCCAACTTGACCAGGACGTGATACAGCGTGGCATAGGCGGCGTTCTTATCGGTATCGTGCTCCGATTTCCAGAAGCGGCGCCTCGAGCGGCGCACATACCAGTTCGTCAGATCATCGAGCAGCGCATCAACGGATAGCGTAGCAGTCAGCGGGTCCGAAGCGATTAAAGCGCTGGTCACCGTTCCCAAAACCTGGTTCAGCCTGCCGAGAATCCAGTTATCCAGGAGGTTACTGCTGTGTGGGGTAGGACCTTCTGGGACTTGCGGATCAAAGCCCTGGTCACCTGGGCTGAGGGTCCAGCCATCCAGGTTGGCATAGGTGACGAAGAAGCTGTAGACATTCCAGAGCGGAATGAGGAACTGCCGGCGGACTTCGTCGCCATGATGGTAACCGAATAGCAGATCGTTTTCGGGTTTGTGGTCGCAGTACTGCCAGCGCATTACATCCACACCCATCTTGCCAGCGGCTTCGTTGAATTCAATGGCATTCCCCCAGGATTTGTGCATTTGCCGCCCATCTTCGGCTAAGAAGCTTGCATAGCCAAAGTTTTCGAGGAAAGGAGGCGTCCCTTCTACCACGGTTGCCATCGCCAGGAGGCTGTAGAACCAGTTGCGGAACTGCCCTGGGAAGGACTCGCTGATCCAATGCGCCGGGTACCAGGATTTCCAGAACTCACGATCTTTGCGGTAGCTCAGGGTGCTGAACGGCACAATCCCGGCGTCCAGCCAGGGGTTGCCCACTTCAGCAATGCGGTGCATGGTGCCCTGGCATTTACTGCAGCGGAGCTTTACGGCATCGACGAAGGGGCGGTGAGGCGTGTGCCCTTCGAAAGTTTCCCAGCCGGCTGTGGCTCGCTCCTTCAGCTCGGCATCGTCGCCAATGACTTCGTAGCTGCCACAAGCCTCGCACACCCAGATCGGCAGCGCCAAGCCCCAATAACGTTTCTTGCTGATCATCCAATCGTGCATATTGTGCAGCCAATCCATTTCCCGCGAGTAACCGAATTCAGGGATCCACTTGATTTGCTCGACGACATCCATGATCTGGTAGCGCAGGCTGACCTCTTTTTCAGCCTGGGTTAGCTGCTCACGCGGCTTGTCATAAACCTGTCCCATGCTGATAAACCATTCGTCGACCAGGCGGAAAACCAGCTCTGTCTTGCAGCGCCAGCAGGTGGGATAACGGTGCGTATAGGATTCGACGTGATAAAGCAAGCCCTTACGTTCCAAATCTTCGAAAATCGGTTTTGAGATGTGGGAAACATGTTCCCCCGTCAGCCAGCCGAAGCCGTCTACAAAGTGACCTTCATCTTCCAGTGGGGCTACCAGCGGCAGACCATATTGTTTTCCAAGCTGAAAGTCTTCTGCGCCGCAGCCGGGGGCAATGTGGACAATGCCGGTACCCTCGGTCTCGCCAACTGCTTCCCAAGGGATCACCTGGTGGGCCTGCGCGGCGCTCTGCTTTACATTTGCAGCTAATTCTTTTTAACTGCGTGAAACCACCGGGTGCCTGTTCAGCAGGCAGCTCATCGAAGGGACCGCTGTAAGTCCAGCCCACCATTGCGGAGCCTTTCAGCTCAGCCAGGATTTCATAAGCGCCGCGCAGCATGTGGGCTGTGCCCTTGGAGAGATACAATATTTGATCTCCCTGTTTTACCTTGAGATAGACCAGGTCGGGTCCGACTGCTGCAGCTACGTTACTGGTCAGCGTCCAGGGGGTGGTCGTCCATACCAGCAGGAATTCAGGAAGACCTGTGGCAACATCAAATCGTTGAGATTGGGTGCCTTTTTCTCTCAAAGGAAAGCGCGCGGTCACTGAGGCATGGGTAAGCTCAGCATATCCATCGGTAACAATCTCGTGCTGGCTGATGGCCGTTGCGCAGCGGGGGCACCAAGGCATTACATCCACGCCGCGATGAAGCCAGCCCTTCTCCCAGCACTTTTTGAGGAAGGTCCAGATCATGTAGTTGTTCTCCGTAGAGAAGGTGAAATAGCTGCCGCCCATCTCTGGAAGTCCCAGCAAGCCCACAATCTGTTCAACATTCCCTGTCACCGGACCTTTTGGACCTTGCACAGTGATCACCTGGGTTGGATCCTTCTCCAGCATGTCAGCCAGCCAGCGCAGCTGGTCAGGGTCATTCCAATCCATCCAGTAACCCAGGCGAATGGATTGCTCAGTTTGAACGGCAGCATACCTTAAGACACGCGCTTTGCACTTGCGGACAAAATTTTCCAACCCGTATTCTTCAATATCTTTTTTGTATTGAAAGCCCATTTCTTTTTCAACTTCAACTTCAACCCACAAGCCCTGGCAATCGAAACCGTTCTGATAGCGAAGTTTGTGACCGCGCATAGCCCAAAAACGCTGGAATAAGTCCTTATAAGTACGCCCCCAACCATGGTGAACGCCCATTGGATTGTTGGCTGTGATCGGGCCGTCAATAAATGACCAGTGTGGATCATCCTGGTGAAGAGCTAATAATTTTTGGAAAGCAGCGTTCTCTTTCCAAAATTTCAAGGTTTGTAATTCTTGTTCTTGAAAATCGACTTTGGTAGGAACTTCCTTGAATGCCATGGCTGACTCCTTTAAAAAACTCTCGTCCCAATTCAGGGACGAGAGTATTGTTTCCCGCGGTACCACCCTGGTTCTCGATCGTACGAGCACCTCAGTTTAATGAACGGAGATCAGAGCTTTCTCTGGACCTCATATCACCTGCCAAAGTAACGGTTGGCAAATCCGTCTTTCTTACTCACAGGAAAAATCCTGGTTCGGATTGAAGCTCCGGAAGGATTTTCAGCTTATTTGACTATCCCGGCTTTCACCATACCCGGGTTCGCTGTTAGCTTTAGCCAGCTTACTCTTTTCCATCAAAGCTTTTATGTATAAGTTGGCGTGATTAAACCACAGAATAAGGGACTGGTCAACTTAATTGAAATAACAGATCGATCAGGGAGCATAAAAACGCGCTTTCCAGGTGCCGGAATCGATTTCTTGGAGAGTGGTTGTCACATCGACAATCTCGACCCAGGTTTGACCTGGTTTTAAGGAGACCGGCTTTTTATTCAGATCTGTAAAACGGATGGGGCGAAGTAAGCCAGTGCTCTTTTCATATTCACCGTTCATCGTATTCCATAATATGGGATATATTTTCCCATCCCTGAAGAGAAAGGCTTTATTGCCTGTGTAGAGCAATTCAAGGTCGATCAAAGTCCCTTCACTATTGAGTACTTTGTGTTTGGCAAATAAGAGGATTACATTTTCAAAACCAAGCTGCCGCGCCGGTTAATCGATCTGAGCTGGGAGTGAACGTGCCTGAGCCATCAGCAATATCTTGCGATCTGAGGTATTTTCCAGATGTCTCGTCATATTGCCAATCCACCTGGTTTAAGAAGTTATAAAAGACCCAGACCCGCCTGGCAGAAGACCCTCCGACAGGAGAGGTGGACGAATATTGATTTCCAGTTAGATTCATGGATTGGCTTCTCGAACTGTTCGCGTCAGCAATCGCTTCAAGTTTTGAGACATCGATTAAGGCGCTGTTGATATCATCTTCATCGGACCCATAAATGTTCGTGGTCCCACTCAGCTGATTGCTGACGGCTCGATAAGCACTCGCCATGACGAGAAAGCCACTGTAGAGCTTACGGATGCTTTCATAAGGGAGGCGCCCTGAGCGTATCGGACCGATTTGAGAATTGTCCAGGGGAGTTAAATTTATCCTGGCTGTCACTCGAGACTTTCAAGGAAGGAAATTCTCCGTAGAATAAGGCCAAAAACCGGGTCATGCCTTCCCCAATGTACATCTCAAATACAAAAGGGGAAAAGGAAAGACCGGCTTGTGGCCTGGCAGAAACAGGAAAATTGGCTATTGAGACGAGGGCTGGTGGTAATTCCAGAAGGTCTGAATTGTCGACGGGTAACCCGGTGAGTGGATTTAATGTGGATGGAGACAGGTCAGACGTCTGGATGGTTGGTGTTTCTGAGAGAGAAAGTTTTGTTGGAGTTATTGAAGGTGATTGTGTGATTATTGGGGTTGATCCAAGATTGGAATTTTCACCTGGATTTGAAATGAGGGTTGATTTTTGTATATGGGTTGGTATTTCTGACAAGGATGCTTGTATGGGTAAAGCAATGTTACCCGAGAAAGCATTATCCTTGACAGTGTTATTCAATTGGCAGGCGCTTATCGATAGAAGTAAAGCTAACACTAAAATTCTTTTCATCTTTGTACCTCCGATTTGAAAATACAGGGTAAACAATCATAAATCAAAGAGCAATCACCTAAAAGTACCAAAACAGGCATTTTATAAGATATGGATCCTTTATTAGGATTCAAAAAAACTGAAGATCAGACATGAGTTGGGACAGGAAAATGAACTAAAGCCAGAAAGGCTGCCAAAGTGGTCTCCAAGATCATCCGTCGATCCTGGGAAGATATAGACCATTTCTGTTTAAGCAAGACGAACAAACCTGAGTAGCGTTTCCATTTTTTGCCTTTTTTCAGATGGGGAGATCCAGGGATGCGATCTTTCTCAAGCACGGTCTCGTTTTCAGCGATCTGCTCACCATACAGGAAATCCCGGATGCGTTCTCCGACCAGCAAGCCAATCGCAAAGACCATTAAGAGCAGAGCCAGCATTTTTTCCATGTAAGCTTGCTGTTTATTCATCAGCTTGGTCATTCCCAGCAGGCTTTTCAAGTCGCGTAGACTTTGTTCGATCTTCATGCGCAGCAAGTAGATCCGCAATCCTTCTTCGGCTGTCAGATTGGTCATCACCCACAAAGGTTCCGAGAACCCTTTATTCCAGGTTCCGATCAAGTTCACGCAAACTTGGCCCTTGTACCACACTCGGTTATAGATAACGACTTCACCGGGCAGGATGGTCAGGCTAACTTCCTGACCTTCTGCATCCCAGAACTTGGGTGGATGGCTCCCCAGGTTCAGACGAATCACGAAATTGACTTGTTCTGCGTTCAAACACAGCAACAACTCCAGGTAACTAAACTCCCGATCCAGCACCAAAGGACGCTCCCCAAGCAGATCTTTGAGCCCTTCAAAGGCCCGAAAATGGTTTTGATTGCGCAAATCTTGGTTCATGGCAATCGTTTTGGACGAGTAGGTAATCAACCCGCAGGGTATCGCCCGTCCCCGATAGGGGGTCGCCAACAGCAAAGCCCAGAACCCTTTCGTCTTCCCATCCTTGAGCGTTCCCACGTACTCTGTTTTCCAGGCTTGCGGACGCTCGATCTCGGTCGGATCACCAATCACAAACTCCGCCTGCTCTTGAAATAGTCTCCACAGCGCTTGGCGTGGATCTTCATCCTTGATGAAACGCTGGATCCGTTTATAGCTGGCTGTACTATTGCCTCTCATCGCTACGGCAATATCTGTAAGCCGCAATGAACGCGCTGCCAAAATCCCTTGCCCAATTTCGGCTGCCCTGCGTGCGGTCCCTTTATCGTCAAATAGACCCTGCATAAATGGTTGAATGTTGATAAACTTACTCATGGGAGCCTCCTACCGATTTGTGGTTGTCGCTAACCAAGTTTATCGGTTTTGAGGCTCCTTTTTCTTCTGTTGTCCTAACTCATGTCCGAAGATCAGAAAAAAAGCCTTGACAGCAGATCAAAAAAGGTCTAAACTATATTAGGACATATGTTCTAATTACAATGAAAAGCAACCAATTATTCCTTGCAGCTACGAAAATCGGCACACATGCCCTTGGGCCTGGATATCGCGCGGTAATCTGGGTCCAGGGCTGCCCATTCCATTGCAAAGGGTGTATCTCCCCAGAATGGATTGAGCCAGGCGGACTTATCACCGATATTGAGGACATTGCTCATCGGATACTTGAGGTAACTTCCATTGATGGATTGACGATCTCGGGAGGTGAACCGATGATGCAAGCGTCACCTCTTTCAAAATTAATCGGTATCCTGAAGAAAGCAAAACCTAAATTAAATGTTATTTGTTTTACTGGTTATCGATATCAAGATTTGATGGAAAAGCCACCCTCACCAAAGGTGAGGGAATTTCTAAACGAAATTGATGTCCTAATAGATGGACCTTATATTGCCGTCAAGAATGACAATATTGGATTGCGGGGATCATCGAATCAGACATTTCATTTTCTTTCAGATGCTTTGAAAGGTCATGACTTTGAAAATCAACCCAGGAAAATAGAGATTGACTTGTTTGACGGCGAAGCATTCATCATTGGAATTCCCCCCAGACATTTTACGCCTGCTTGGGATCAAGCCATGGTGAGCATCCTAAGGAGATAGAACATGAGCGGACATAAAAGGACAACCGTCAGTTTGGGTGATTTGGACTTCGAACAGATCAAAGGTCTTGAGGAGCGATTAAAGATCGTTGAAAGAGATTATGACAGAATATTGAAAAAGGTAAGAGAAAACCAGGTAACGGAGCTCAATGAAATCTACTCAAAATTTCATCAAGATGAGCAAGAATACAAACAGATCGTTAATCAGACGATCTCAGACCAATCTGCGTTTGTAGAAAATAATCTTTGTGACCTCCAATACAACTTCAATACATCTCTGGATGGACAAGTTGAATTATTCAACCAACAATTGATCAATCTGGAATCAGGGATGGCTGAAAATACCTCTGAAATGATCAATCATTTCGGTAACCAGGTTGTTCATGCAATAGACACATATATTTCCGATAGGGAATCGGAAATCGAAAATTTAATGCAGGAATTTCTCTCAAAGGGAGAAATGAAGCAAGTCATTTCATTCGAAGCTGTCCAAACTGCCAATGATTTATTCGATTATGTTTCGAATAACTATCCTGTGGATCGATATTATCCGGATGAAATTAAGGAAATCTACGATGAGATTATCCAAAGTAAAAAAAATGTAGAAGATGGTTTTTATGAGGCCGGATTAGTCGCAGCTCAGCATTCATTCAGGGAGCTTGAAAAAATCAGGATGTTCGTTAATAAAAATGAAATGACAAGGCAATACCATCTGGTAATTGCCCGTGAAGGAATCCATGAATTAAAGGAAATTGCGAAAAGTTACCAGACAATCAATGCGATTGGATTGGATCAAGAAGACCTGGGGATCGATATTGATGTTTCGTTTTGGTCAGGTGATCGATATCGTCAAGCAATCAGAAAAATTGGTGCCTTGATTAATCAAATTGATAACTATGGAGAATTATTCGCTGAGGTTGAGCTGAAAAAAATTCTGGAGGAACACTTACCGCGATTAAAAGATGAACTAGAGCAATCGATTTATTGGGCTAGAAGAAATGTCCTCGCTTCTCAAATCCGATATAACATAGCCTCCCGGGTAGTACAGGCTCTTGGGGAGCAAGGATTCGTTTTAACGAGTGGGAGTTATGCGGAGAGTGACCAAAGGTGTTTATATCAAGTCCAAATGAGGCATATCGATGGAAGCGAAGTCATCGTTGAAGTCAAAGAAATCGAAAATGAAATGAGCGCCTCCCAGTTAGAACTAGAGAGTTCTCGATGCTAATGTTCGCTCTGAACATGAGTTGAGACAAAGAGCTTATGAAGTGGCCAGATCATTAAGGCAATATGGTTTACAAGTCGGCAAGAACCGTAAAAGAGATGAAGATTTGTCTTATTCGAGCATCAATTCTGAGTTTGAAATTAGATTAAATCCATCCAACCATACGATTATGGAGCAAAAGGTAAATTATGGGAGGAATTAAACGTTTAAAGGATGCGTTAACACAGAATGAAGGCAATCGCTACAGGATTATCTTTGGTCCGGGTGTAGAGGACGTATTCCTTAATAACAAATTACAGGAGCTTAAATTTGACCAGGCTCTATATGAAACTCTGATTGAGCTCCAATATGAACGCGTCATTTTCTATTCTCCCCAAAAAGCATTGTATGTATATGATGAAAAATCGGTTCCGCCTTATCAAGGATCCAATCAAAATACCTATTTGGAATCTGGACCTTTAAACCAATACCAGGCTTTTAAACATTCCTCCGAAAATAGTAAAAATAATCCAGGAATGGGTGATTTTCATGCATTGAAAGTAATGGATACTTTGATCAAGGATGACTCCAGGGAAAAAACAGCGGTTATTTTTTTGCAGGCAGAAACATCTATTTCATTCTTTGAAGATAAGCGGTCATTAGCATCCATCGTAGGAGAGTGGGTAAATCTTCCGACATCCAATCAAAATATTTGTATTTTTGTTTTTTCTCTAGACAGATACGAAGAATTAAAACAAACCTCTACCGGAATTTTGCTTCCAGAGGTGAGAAGGGTCATATTTCGGGAAAAAGAAGGATTAGTCGAAATATCTACTCCGCGTGAGGATGAGATCGAACGCGCTTTAGAATTGTCTTTTTCAGATATTGACGATGTCGGTTTTCTTTCCCAGACTCTCTCCAATGAGAAGAAACTTTTACGATTTTGGGAGGAAAAATTCACCCAAAGAGACCATCAAATTAAAAAATTTGACCTAAGAACAGCAGCAAATTTAGGATGGTTGGGAGCAGTTCGGAAACCAGGAGAAAATGCTCTTGAGAGATTACAATCTATGGTCGGGCTCGGTCATGTGAAGAATTGGGTTCAAGAATATATCGCTTGGGCACAAATCAACCGTAGAAAAGCGAAGAATGGTGGAGAAAATCCTCTTATGCATATGATCTTCTACGGAAATCCTGGGACAGGAAAAACGACCGTAGCGAGATTAATGGGCGAAATTTATCATGAACTTGGTTGGTTAAAAGAGGACACCTGATTGAGGTTCAAGCGAGTGACTTGATTGAACCATTCGTCGGCGGTACTGCAGTTAAAATGAATGGAATCATAAATCAAGCCCTGGATGGTGTCCTTTTTATTGATGAAGCCTATGGGCTTTCAGAAGAAGGGAGGGGAGGATATGGAAAAGAAGCTCTTGAAGTTCTATTATCTAGAATGGAAACCGAACGATCTCGATTAGTTGTCATTTGCGCGGGTTATCAAGGAAAAATGGAACATTTTCGTAGATCCAATCCGGGTTTGGCAAGACGTTTCCCAAAAGAAAATCTTTTATTCTTTGACGATTATGATGTGAATGATCTGTTTGAGATTCTGATGCGGATGCTTGCTGAAAGAGGCTTATGTATAGCCCAGGAATTTAACTCGGATCTTGAGATGCTTGTTACTGAATTTGTTCGAAAAAAGGATAAAAATTTTGGTAATGCAGGAGAGATTAGAAATTTTACAGATAGCCTTGAAAAACGCCTTGCGTTTAGAATCATCACCAACCAACTACCCGATGATACCCCTGTAACCAGGGATGATCTCTCAGATTATTACCGATCATTTTTACCGGTGAACAGCAACCAGGAATATGCGAGCGAGTGGGAGGAGAAACTCAATGACCTGGTTGGTTTATCCAGTGTTAAAGATGAATTTAATCGGTTAAGAATTCGTCTTGAGTATGATAGCTTACGCTATGAAGCTGGGATTAAGGGTTCAGGCAAACCTCATCTACGCCATTTTGTCTTTATTGGGAATCCGGGTACTGGAAAAACCACCGTTGCCAGGTTATTAGGTGGATTATTTAAACAACTCGGATTATTAAATTCTGGTCACGTCGTCGAAGTGACCCGGGCAGATCTTGTGGCTGGGTTCGTCGGTCAAACTGCTCTAAAGACCCGAGAAGCAATATATAAAGCCGTAGATGGGATACTATTTATCGATGAGGCTTATTCATTGGCTGGAGGCAATTCGGATTTTGGCAGAGAAGCCATCGAAGAAATCGTTAAGTTGATGGAAGATTACCGTGATCGCTTGATTATTGTTGCTGCAGGATATCGGAATGAGATGATGGATTTTCTGGAAAGTAATCCGGGATTAGCATCTCGATTTGGAGACCCAATTATTTTCGAGGATTTTTCTCTTGAAGAGCTGTGGAAAATAATGAACAAAACGGTACAAGAAGAACATTTCGTGTTTGAAGAAAAATTTAAAGAAAAAGTAACCAATTATCTGGACTGGTTGAGGATTCGAGATGGGAACCGCTTTGGGAATGGAAGAAGTGTCCGGGAATTATTTGAGAATATTAAGACTTCTGCGGCTTTTCGTGTTTTAGGAAAGTATCGCGGTAAAGTCGAAAAACCGAAAATAGAAGAGCTTTCCACACTTACAGAAATGGATGTCCCTGATCCTGGGTTTTACCTGGAAGTTGGTCCACTAGCCACGACGGAGGCAATGGCTAAGTCACTGTTGTGAGTCAAGCTAACCGCCCAAGTTACCAATCCCAATTTCTTGGCGAGAGCCTCTGCGTTTCCATGCAGCCTGATTATGGGCTCTTGAGCTTCCCCTCGAATAATTTCAATTTCCTTCCATCCCACCGCTCCTATCCCTGTTCCCAAGGCTTTAGAAACTGCTTCTTTCGCTGCAAACCTGGCTGCCAGAGATTCGATTCTTTCTTGAGTCTCTCTTCTTTCCTGATCCGTAAATATTCTGGAAAGCAATCGCTCCCCATAACGTTCACAAGCCTGGGCGAATCGCTCAATTTCGATTAAATCGATACCTGTCTTTAAGAGCATTGGATTCCTAGAAGGTTCCCGCTGAAACGATGCCGAACCATTGCGGCTGCAAGTAATGTTGAGCTGCTTGGCGAATATCTTGGACGGTAACTGATCTGACTAATTCAGGATAGCGGTGGTAATAATCAAGACCTAAATCATATCTTTCCAAATTGATCAAGGCACCCACTACCCCTGAGTTGGATTCTAATGATAAGGGTAAGCGCCCGATAAAATTGGATTGGCTGTCTTCAAGCTCATCCCGCGTGACAAGCTCATTCGTGAAACGATCCAATTCGTCCATCATTAATCCGATGACCTCATCTACATTGGCAGGATCCACTCCTGCCGAAACTGTCCATGGACCTGGGCCAATGCCACCATTGAGAGCGCTGTAAGCATAATAAGCCAATCCGGCTTTTTCACGGACCGCCTTACCGATCCTTCCAAACATCCCAAATTGTCCCAAAATGTTATTCCCTAACGCTGCTGCTAAGAAATCAGGGGCTAGACGTTTCGGACCTGGCACACCCATAACTACATCTGCCTGGCTTTTACCTTGAATTTCTATTCTTTCATTTTCCTGGGATTCTATATGTTTCACATCTGGCAGTACAGGTGGTTCAATTTGGAGTGGATTACTCCAATCACCCAAGATTTTATCCACTTTTTCTACGACGTCTCCAGGTTTGACAGCTCCTACAATGGCAATCACCATCCCTTTTGGACCATAATATTGGCGATGAAAATTGACGATATCTTCTTGCGTAATGCCTGTGATTGTTTCAGGATATCCATCCTCTGGACGACGATAAGGATGGTCCTTATAAATGATCTGGTCCAATTTTAACGAAGCCATTTCTTCCGTATCTTGAGCCCGGATGGCCAGGCCAGTCAGGTGCATGGCTCGTAAACGTTCGATATGCTCTGGGGGAAAAACTGGCTCACGAAGTGATTCGGAGATCAAACCCAGCAAAATATCGATATCCTCAGATAATGATTTCCCGCTGAATCCTGTTGTGTGTGTGCCTCCGCCAAACCCAAGGCTGGCACCTGTGCTCTCCAGCGCATCGTATATTTGTTGAAAACTGTGCTGAGCCGTGCCACGCATCAAAGCTGAACCAGTAAAATCTGCTAGACCGAGCTTTTCGTCGGTGTCTAACAAGCTGCCGACCGGGAAATAACCATTCACGAAGACCGAGGGGCTGTTAAAATTAGAACGGGCCAGGATGGTTATCCCATTTTTCAAAGATACCCGGGTAATATCTTCAGGTCCTGGTAAGGCGTGGGCTGGGTTTGGATGGGCTGAATTATTCATCCTCGACCTCCACAGGTAAACCGGTTGGTTGGTAAATACCCAGCACACGTGCTTGAGGCCGCAGATAGGTCTGCGCAATGCGCTGCACATCTTGAGGGGTCACAGCACTGATGCAATCCAAGTAACTTTCAAACCAGGCATAAGAGGCGAACATCTCCGAAAAACCCATCCAGAAAGCCTGGTTGCTGATCGACTCACTGCCATAAGCGAACAATGCACGCGCTTGTTTTGCGGCGCGGGCTAACTCTTCTGGAGCTGGTAGATTTTCCTGTAAGCGCTGGATTTCGTCATTGACAGCCTGTATGGTTTGAAGAGGCTGGTTTTGCGGATGGATGGTGGCGGTGATGAAGTAAAGAAAAGGATCGATGGTGGCCTGCATCCCGCCAGCCATGCTGACAGCCAATTCCTTTTCGACCAGGGCCTGGTAAAGCCGGGATGTTTTATTCGATATTCCTCCTCCAAACAAGTTCAGGTTGCTGGGACCTGTCAGCAGGCTGTCCATAACCATAAAAGGGAAGAAATCAGGATGATTGGCAGCTGGGGCGCGGTAGGCAAATTGGGTGTAGGTCGTCTCGCCAGGGCCTTCCACGATTACCTGGCGCTCACCTGGCTGGGGAGGTTCTGGGCGAGAAAGCCGCGCTGGGGGTCGCCTGGCAGGGATGGATTCGTATAACTGCTTAATCTCTGCAAGCAGGGAGGCCGTTTCAAAATCTCCTGCCACAGCCAGAACTGCATTCTCGGGTGCATAATACGACTGATAATGTTGGTAGAGGTCACTTCGCTGGAGGGTGTAAAGATCAGCCATATCCCCGATGATTTCGTGATGATAAGGGTGCACGCGGAAAGCCGCATTCTGTACTTCTTCACCCAGACGGAAAAGCGGCTCGTTTTCGCTGCCTTGTCTCTCAGAGATAATCACCGTTCTTTCTGAGTTGACTTCTTCTTCTGGAAATGTGCTGTTAACCATCCGATCGGCTTCCAGCTTTAGCGCCAGACTGATCGACTCTGCCGGCAGCGTTTCGTAATACGTAGTCCAATCCAGGAAAGTGAAAGCATTCCATACGCCTCCCAGGCGTGAAATAGCATTATCCAGCTCTCCTGCTGGAAAGAAGGGTGTGCCCTTGAACTGCATATGTTCGGTCCAGTGCGAGATGCCTGTCCTACCAGTTACCTCATCGCGCGAACCCACCCGGTACCAAACCCAGTGGCTGATGATCGGTGAAGAGTGAATTTCTTTCAGGAGGACAATTAGACCATTGCTTAGCTGTAAACGAGTGATCGAGGTTTCCAATCTGGCGCTCCAGGGATCAGGGATGATTTGGTTTCAGGTGAAAATTCTATTTTCCAGTGCCCAAAAGCTTCTGGCAAAGCCAGTCCGTTTTGGGTGTGCATAATGGGGTTTCTTCCCAGGTGTTGGGCAGGCTTCCCAGGTAATCTCGGTATGGCTTTACTACGCTTTGCAGGCCGGTGAAGGGCTGGTGCAGCTCCGTTTGATTCAAAGGAATGTCTACATGTACAGGCAGGCTGACGGGTACGGTGGTGCTGACGGGCACCGTCATCGTCAGTTGGATGTCCAGCGGCGTGCCTTCTGGCAAGGTGATATCGGCTGGCGCGTTGATGCTCAGGTTAATCCCTTGCCCGGCTGTGTTCAGCGCTACCCAGGTATTGGGGATTTTGATATCTCTAGTCAATATTACGGTTGTATTTGTACTGACCGGCAGGTCAAATTGGATGGGAATAGAGGCAGCGACGTTAATATCGGTGATAATGTGGGCTTGATCCATTAGCACAAAGTTGTCGTAGAGGCCCCCAATCAATTGACCCTCAACCAACTTCTTAAATTCGAACAACTGCTTCCCAAGCGAGATTAAAACAATGATCAAGACCAAATTGACAAACAGGGAGACCACGCTGGCAACGGTCCAGAAGGCGGGTAAAAGCTTGCCTTGCCAGAAGAATCGTTTTACCCTGGGACTGACGTGGATTTCCTTGATCTTGTCTTCCGGCGCCGCTGGCGTTTGATTGGGTTGAACTGGCGGGGGAGCAGGTTTGCGGATCATCGATCACCTCCGGGGTAGATGCACAACGAACAATAGCATGAGGCACGAATTCTGAAAGCCAAGTAAATTGCATGTAAGGGAAACGGGTTTAGCCTTCATCCGCAGCCCGGTACATTGCGATCACTTTTTCGGGAGCGATCTCGGCCAGGATATTGTGAATGTTGCAGAAAACATACCCACCTGCCTGCCCCAAGATGCGGGCGGTTTGGCTGGCTTCGCTGACTACCTCATCCACGCTACCCAGGGGTAAAGTAGCCTGAGCATTGACCCCGCCACCCCATAAAGCCAACCGGCCGCGAACCTTGTCTTTCCATTCCTGGGGCGTATGCCCACCGGCTGGCCATTGAACAGGGTTGATGATATCGAAGCCGGCCTCGATCACCAGGTCAAGCAGATCATAGACTGCTCCGCAGGAGTGCAGGAACTGCTTGAGCTGAGGCGCCAGGCGGTGACATTCGTCATTGATGCGGCGGTAATAAGGCAGGAAGAGCTTGCGGAAGACCCTGGGGGAGGCGATCAGGTTGTTCTGTGTCCCCCAATCATCTGCTGCGACCATTAAGATATCGATATAGGGAGCGATCTCGGGAAGCAAGCGGCGAGCATTATCCAGCAAGGCCTCGGTAACCAGCTCATGCAGCTCGGCGACATAATCAGGCTCGGTGAGGCAAAGCATTGGGAAAATGCCAATGCCGTTGAAGGCGCCGATGCCCATCCAAACCTGCAGGTGTCCATCGTTGAAGAAGACAGCCCGGTCGGTTGACTCACGCACCCGGCGGCATAATTCCCTGATTTCCACCACCTGCGCGTCGGTGAGGCGGCTGTCGACGATCGCCTGGCGGACCTCGTCCAGGTCGGGCTTGGGCAGGTCACTGCTGAGATCAATGGGCTGCCCTCCATGCAGATCGTCGAAGACAAAGGAGGAGGGCGGCATGCGGGTTGTGCCCTGGAGGATGGTCCCATCGGGCAGGGCGTGGAAGGCATCAGGGTGGCGCACACGCGCGGGCAGGCGCCCATTGAAATCGTAATCTTGCCAAATTTCAGGTTGATCGAAGGCGTTTGTGGTGCGGTCAGCGATGGTGACCACGTCGATCCCCAGGGCATCCAGAACGTCGAGATCAGGCAAGGCAAGCATTTGGCTGGTATCTTCGACACGCGGCGGGCGCGGCGGCAAGCCTAACTCGCGGATGAGCCTGGGGTAGGCAAAGGCACTGATGCTGGTAGAGCGCATCCCGCCCAGGTCGCGGGGCAGCCGGTCAGGAGCCTGGTGATTGAGGGAGGTAAGGACACGTTGGCGGGAATTCATGGGGTGATTATCTCATGGAGGTTGGAAATTGGGCAGGTTGGAGTGGGATTTGTTTGTATTCGCCGACAATATGCGATTGGCAACTTTATCGTGGATTTTTGTGTGCCGCGTAAAAAACTCATTATTGAGCTAGATGGTAGCCAACATCTCGAACAAAAAGAATATGATTCCGAGCGAACTGCTTTTCTTGAGGACAGAGGTTAGCGGGTTTTGCGGTTTTGGAATAATGATGTCACGAATGATCTTTCAGGCGTGATGAAGGCGATAGATATTGCACTGAGCGACCACTGAAGGCCCCCTTCCTGGCCTTCCCCCAAATCCAAAGCACGGATTTAGGGGAAGGGACAAGCGGAGCTGGTGTTGTTGAGCAAGATATTCCTAATTAAGTGATCGTTCCAAAATTGGTAAATGATAGGTAAACAAACAGGATTGGTGGCAGACCCGCTGACATTTTGCCAGGGTTATGCCATCAAATCTGCCAGGCGCAAGCCACGGGCCAGGTTGTTTCCGGCAAAGGCGATCAGGCGGCTAATGCCAAGAGCAGAGCGCCCCTGTTTGTAGCCGCGCATCGAGCGATAGCGCTCTTTGATCCACCATCCAATGGCGCGTTCACAATGGTTGTTGGTGCCGTCTAAGATCTCATTTCCATATGCATCCTTCCAGTTTCGATAGAAAGTCAGGCGAGGCCAGAGGTTCCAGCGATCCATAAACAGATTGCGCATGCGATAGGCAACCTCATGTTTTTTGCCCTTACCTGGTTTGCGAGCGTTGGCGTAGCGGAGATAGATTTCTTCAAGGCGTGGCTGATCTTCCGGGAGTCGGGAATGGATCATTTCCTTGAGTGAAGCCAAATCTTCCAATGCCTGTTGAGAAGTTATCCCGATGGCATCCAAGGAATGATCCTGGCCTGTGCTAATCATCACTGAGAGTTCAGCCACCAAAGCATCTGTGTTCCGGCTGACATGGCTCTTGCACACTTGCTGCGAGCGTCCGGTCTCATCGCTAACGTTCTTGAACGCATCCGCATCATCACTCACCACAACATCTGCTTCTACCGCTTCCATAATTGGCTCAAGCCAGGCTTTCAATTGCTCAGCATCCTCACCTGGTAATTCGTCAATACTCAATACCATCCCGTTGACCGCATCTACCACGATGCCGACTGTCACCCATTCCCCGTTACAGCGCACACTGGTTATATCCACCCCAATCGCTTTGGTCTTGTACCCGCTCAGTAGCTTTTCACGCTTTAGCCCTGGCACTTGCTCTGCTACGGCCTGTACCGCCCGATAGACACTCGTTTTTCCTATCCCCATTCCAAGACTGCTCAATACGATTTCTACCGCCCCGTAGCTCAATCCCAGCATGTACATCATCACGGCCATACCATTCACGCGCTTCGATATCTGCTTCTGGCTGACCCCTTTCGGATATACCCGGAAGACATGCCCACATTTTATGCATTCACATCTCCAGGCCGTTACCTCAGGGTGCTGAGCGTCCACGATCTTCTTGCTCACTTCCTGCCGTGGGATAAAGCGCATCCCGGGACATCCTTTCTTGGGACATTTCTTTGGGAATTCAAAGTGGTTCGGTTCAACTTTTGGTAGAATTAGGTTCAGGCGCATGTCAGTGTGCCTCTTTGTTCGTAGGATGTGAGGTGGTTGGCCAACTGCCTCACTTCCATTTTACCTACGTTTTTACCAGCGTTGGAACGATCACTAATTAATTCTTGTTGTATAATTCAGAGTAATACGGTATAGTATAATCGTCTTCTGCGGGAGCTGGGCAATGGGATCAAATTTGCGCCGTACCGCTGATTAAGCAATTATTCAATAAAAATTTATTTTGAATTAGCGTAACAGGAGGAGACTTTGGAGGCGGGGTTTTCAAACAATTATCTCGTGGCGGTGGTGGGCGCGGGTCCGGCGGGTTTGTTTGCGGCGCGGCAGCTTGCCAGCCATGGCGTGCGGGTGATCCTGTTTAACCGTGATGTTAAGCCTGGTGGGTTAGCAGAATACGGGATTTATTATGATAAGTACAAGATGAAGGAAGGTTTGCGGAAACAATTCCGCCAAATTTTGGAAATGCCGCTCATTGATTATTATGGGCATGTCACGGTGGGGCAGAAGGGCGACCTATCCTTGGCTGATCTGCGTGCTTTAGGATTCCAGGCAATTTTGGTGACGGCGGGGGCGCAGGGCACCAAGTGGTTGGGTTTGCCTGGCGAGGATTTGTTTGGGGTTTACCATGCCAAAGACCTGGTTTACCACTACAACCGGCTGCCACCTTATAGTGCACGGAAGTATGCGATTGGGGAGCGCGTGGCACTGATCGGTGTTGGAAACGTCATGATGGATATTGCGCACTGGCTGGTGCGCGACCTGAAGGTAAAGGAAGTGGTCGCAGTGGCGCGCAGGGGGCCCGCGGAGGTTAAATTTACCAAGAAGGAGATGGAGATCATCGGGGCCAACCTTGATTTGCCAGCCCTGGATGCCGAATTTGAGCGGGTCGCTCCAATCATGCAGTCCGTAGGACAAGACGTGGCGGCAGCCAAAAATTTTATCGTATCTGGGCTGCCGAAAGCCCTGGAAAGTATCTCTCAGACGCATTTCCGCTTCGATTTTCTGGCCTCGCCGGCACGTATTGTGGGCGGGGAGAGAGGGCGGGTTCGTGGTCTCGAAATTGAAGATACGATCCTGGTAGCAGGCGAAGGAGAGCCTCAAGCCAAGCGCCTGGGCACCCGGCGAACGCTGGAAGTGGATACGGTGGTATTTTGTATTGGTGATAAGGTTGACGATAATTTTGGCCTGCCGGTACGATGGAATGAATTTGTTAAAAATCCCTCCCCCAGGTTCCCGGTAAGTGGGACCTCTTACGAGGCTTTTGACCCGGACTTGGATCGACCGATCGACCGGGTCTTTGTAGCCGGTTGGTCGCGCGAGGCCAGCAGCGGATTGGTGGGTTTGGCGCGCAAGGATGGCGAGAATGGGGCTGAAGCTGTGCTGGAATATCTTAAATCCTTGCAGCCACCGCATGATGTGGAGCAGCTGTGCGCCTACCTGGGGAGACGATTGGCAGTCTCAGAAAAATTAATTGTCATGAAAGAGGATTTAGTACGCCTGGAGGCAATTGAGGGCGCAGAGCGGGAAAAACAGGGCCTGGAGGACTTTAAATTTTCAACGAATGAGGAGATGTTCTCGGCTTTGGGGTTGGCGTAAGGAGCGAGCCAAGAATCCGTCCTTCCAGCAAGAAATGCCGGGCGGGTCCTAGGTTTCCTGTGGAGAGGACCTGAAGGGAATCAGCATGATGAACCCGATGGCAATGATGATTTCGCCGATCAGCACACCGATCATCTGCCAGCGACCAAAATTAGGCACCATGGGCGATATTTCGCTGCCAATGCCAAAAATGTCGGCCATCCCACAAGCTACGGCGATCACAAAACCCGTCGAAACGAGACGCAGACCGATATCAGAGACGATCGTCTTGGACGTACCATTCCACATCCCATCTAATACGGCGTAACCCCCAACGCACATGAACCCCAGCCCGGTCAGGAATACGGCGATTTGAACGAAGCCAATCACTGGGCTGCGATCGAGTCCGAAATATTCGGGCTTTGCGCCCAAGGCGAACAAAAAGAAACCGAATAAAATGACCAACATCCCCACTCTGACGCGCAAGCGTTTTATAGGTGGTTTTTTTGAGGTGCTATTCATAGACTCTCCGGTAATCCATGATGTAAATGGCGCAACCAATTTCCGCCCAGGATGGCGGTAATGTCATCCGAGGTATAACCTTTTTCTGAAAGGAGCGGAACCAGCTTTTGCAGATCGGCGATGGTGTCAATCTCGGCGGGTACAACTTGCATGCCAAAGCCCCCATCAAAGTCTGTGCCCAGGCCAGTGTGCAGGGCGTTGCCGGCCATCTGGCAAATATAGTCGATCTGGTCAACCACATGCCTCAAAGTGACGCTCTGGCGCCCATCTCCGGGCTTCCAGGTTGCATCCAGGAAGGGGTTGAGGGGAACAACACCGATGATGCCGTCCCGTTCGATTAACCCGCGGATGACCTCATCGGGAAGCTGCCGGTTGCCTTCAACGCCTTTGACGAGTTTCATGGCATTGGCGTGTGAGGCAATGATCGAGGCCGGATAGACATCCAGGGCTTGCAGAGCAGCCTGAGCATCCATGTGGGTAATGTCCAGGGTAAAGCCGACCTCCGCCATGGCTTCCAGCAAGCGGTAGCCCTCGGGAGTGAGGGGGCCTGGTTCGCGCGACCCACCGCAGAAGCGCGTCCCGGACCAGGCTGGTCCAATGATACGCACTCCGAGCTGCCACCATTCTTCGACCTCCTCTGGCTGCCTGATACCCTCTGCCCCTTCCATCAGGATGACCAGACCCACAGGATGAGTTGGTTCATCTGGCCGCTGCCAGTGATGCAGAATCTCCTGAAGGTCAGGCCGGGTATTGACGAGGCTGAAGCGCTCGGGATAATCATCGACCAGGCGATGGTAGCGGTCGATTTGACGCCGGTAAAGAACGTGAGCCTGTTCGGCAGTCTCATAGTATTGGTGATCCCACGATCCAGCTCTGTAGCGTTGGGGGATGTTGAATAATACCGAAAAGACCACTGCCACCCGACCGCGCTGGTACTCGGGCCAGCCTAATAAGGTATCCCCATTGAGCTGGGGGGTATCTGTTCCGGCTTCACGCTGGCGGATTTCGGCAGCCGATAGGCTGTAATCACGCTCAAACGTCAGCATGTTCCATGCCAGATCTTCATGAGCGTCGATGATGAGAGGTAAATTGGGGGTTTCTGTCATGATAACACCAATCGAGAGGCAATCTGCCGGTCTACTTTTCCCATTGGGTAAGCCGTTAGATCCTTAGGCTTGACCCAGCGGATTTCGCTGGCTTCGAGCGGCTGAGGTGTGCCATCTTCAAGACAGCAGAGAAAAGCGTGCAGCGTAATCCGGAAGTGGGTGAAGGCATGTTTATAAATTCCAAATGTCTCACCAACCGAGATACCAACCCCCAGCTCTTCACAGATTTCGCGCCTCAGGCACGCAGGCAAATCTTCACCCTCCTGGAGCTTTCCGCCAGGGAATTCCCATAATCCGCCCAGCAGGCCACGGGAAGGACGGCGCGCCAGCAGGACGGGGGTCTCTTGCAGAGGGCGATCCTGCAGTAGGGAGGCATGCTGCTGGATCACCGCAGCGGTAACCGTGTAATGAGGGATGGGGCGTTTTTTCTCCATCACAGGACGTTCTTCTTGTACCCCCAAAGCGTACGCCTGGCAGAGATGCGCTAAAGGGCAGCTGGCACACTTGGGGGCACGCGGGGTACACAGCATGGACCCCAGATCCATCATAGCCTGGTTGTAATTTCCAGCCTCTCCAGCAGGCAGGTGAGTCCGGGCCAGCTCCCAAAGGCGCTGTTCTCCGGCTGGTGAACGGGCAGGCTCACTTACATTGAAAAGACGTGCCAGCACACGCCGGATATTGCCATCCAGGGCGGGTTCATCTTTGCCAAAGGCAATTGAAGCGATGGCGCCGGCGGTGTATCGCCCAATCCCCGGCAAACGGCGCAGCAGATCAACATCTTGCGGAAGCTGAGAAGCAAACTCTTTAACAATGATCTGAGCTGCCTTGTGAAGGCTGCGCGCCCGGCTGTAGTAGCCTAAACCTTCCCAGGCGGAAAGGACCTGCTGCTCAGAGGCGTCCGCCAGGCTTTGAACTGTCGGGAAGCGTTCGATCCAACGCAAGAAATAAGGGATGACCGTCTCTACCTGGGTTTGCTGGAGCATGATCTCAGACACCCAGACGATATAGGGGTCTGTACGGCCGCGCCAGGGTAACTTCCGGGCGTGTTCCGCATACCAGTCGAGTAAACAGGAGGCAATATTTTCAGACATGCAAATATGGTCGGTTTCGGTTTGAGGTCATGCCTGGCTAAATTTGGAAACCGGCGCGCGCTGGCACGATCTTATATTTGTAATCTTCAACGTAATCGGTGAGCTGCCGGACCAGGCTTTGCCATTCTTGAGAGGCTAGCGTGAGCTCCAGGGCAGGCAGGTCGGGCATTTGGGCGCCGGTCATAATTTGGGGTTGTTCGCCGTACATGGTGAACCAGGCGTCGCTAGGCTCGAGTCCCAGGCGCTGCATACCAGGAATAAATTCCCTGACGACAAATTCAAAATAATCCTGTTCACGCCCGGGGATGATATCCCATGTCATCAGCAGTTTAACAGCCACGTTTTTACTCCAATCTCATCATGTAAAAACATCATCTATCGCGTGTTAGAAAGCACAACAACATGTGTTTCTTCGGGAATTGAACCTTTGGTAACTTTTAAACTCGGCTGAGGTTCAGCAACATTCAGCCCCATCTCCTTGAGAAACTTATTTAACGGGGCCAGCTTGAGTGGACTGATCGAGGTTCCATAGTGCATAGGGATGACGAAGCCGGGTTCGAGCAGGCTGATCACCTCGGCAGCCTTGGCTGCATTCAATCCACCCCCGCCACCTACTGGCACAAGGGCGATGTTTACATTTCCTAAAGCTTCGATCTCTGTCTGGCTGGGGACGCGGCGCAGGTCGCCCAGGTGTGCGATGGTCACACCTTCATACTCATATACATAAAGCGTATTGCGCGGTTCCTCGGGATTTTGCTTTCCATAACCATTGGTCTGGATGCCAGTAATAAAAACGCCCCCGATCTCGTATTCACCGGGACCGGTGATCAAATGTGTGTAGCCTTTGACAGCGGTTGTGTAATTGTGACCCAGGGCTGCGTGGCTAACCGTAACAATATCTGCTTTCAGTTTCAACGGCTCATAACCTGCCACCTGATTGTCGTAGGGATCGGTAACAACCGTAGCCAGGCCACGCTCGGTCAAGCGAAAGCAAGAAAGCCCATACCAATTAATTTCCATAAACCTCCAGTAAGATCTGGGCTCATTGGGAGTTACCGTGGATTTGTCCGTATTTTGGGTGGGTGCGTACGCACACATCCAAAATACGGGGGACCACCACGGCAATTCCTAAAGACCCAAACTCTATCCGAAAATCTTGAGCGTTTCACTCATTCTGCGGATAGAACCTTTGTAACTCTGATTATACTTCAAGTTGAATCGGCTTTTCAGCACTGTTTTGCTGGATAAAGTGGAAACCGGAAGAGGCCTGACCAGCGACCGCGTGGTATGATGTGATCATGGCAAAACCCTTGGTACTGCATCCCAGGACCAGTGGAGGCGGAAACGTAATTCAGGTAGATTCAGAAACCTGGCGGCTTGAGATTCCACCCGGAAATAAGCGGAGCTATCGCCTGGCACAGCTGGATGATTACACGCGGCTGCGCCGTTCAGCCTTTCTTTGGCGACCCCCTTTCCATCTCCGTTTGCAAGCGCGTGCTTCAGCGGTGGAGTTCCCCGGAACTTGGGGATTTGGATTGTGGAATGACCCTTTCAGCGCTTCGCTGGGGCTGAGAGGTGCTGACCGGCGGCTGCCAGCCTTACCGGAGGCCGCCTGGTTCTTTTTTGCTTCTCCTGCAAATTACTTATCTTTCCGCAATGATCTTCCCGCGCAGGGTTTCCTGGCAGCCACTTTTCGCGCTGCACCGGTTTCATCTGTGCTGTTAGCACTTGGCTCTCCTTTGCTGGTCAGCCTGCTTTTTCCGGGAACCAACCGCCTGGCAAGGGTTGTGGCGCGAAAGCTGGTACGGCAGGACGCAGCCAGAATGGCTGTTGATCCTACCGGCTGGCATACTTATGATCTGAATTGGAGCGACGCCAGCGTGCAACTGCTTGTCGATGAGAGTGTGCTCCTGGAGACGCCGATCACCCCTCTCGGTCCCCTGGGCCTGGTTTTGTGGGTTGATAACCAGTACGCCTCCTGGACTGCGGATGGGCGGGTGCGTTTGGGGAGCCTGGCGAACCATGAGCCAGCCTGGATTGAGTTAAAAATTTCCAGCTCTGCTTGACAATCCGGCCTCTAGTGGTAAAATATCACGGCACTTTAAAATAGGCCGAGATAGCTCAGTTGGTAGAGCACGCGACTGAAAATTGCGGTGTCGCCAGTTCGAGACTGGCTCTCGGCACTGAGGATGGTTTCCATCCCTCGGTCGATCATAGACCGATATGCGGGCGTGGTTCAGTTGGTAGAATGTCTCCTTGCCAAGGAGAAGGTCGTGGGTTCGAGTCCCATCGCCCGCTCTTAATTTTTAATATGGCGTCGTGGCCAAGTGGCAAGGCAAGGGTCTGCAAAACCCTGATCACGGGTTCAAATCCCGTCGACGCCTCTGGAGAGCAGGTAAGGTGGGCGCAGGCACTGCGCCCCTACTTTTTTATAGCAGGGGTCGTGGCCAAGAGTCCGCCGGTGGAGAGCACCGGGGTAAGGGGCTGCAAAACCCTGATCACGGTCAGGCGGTTTGTGCCTGCCAAATCCCGTCGACGCCTCTGGAGAGCAGGTAAGGTGGGTGCAGGCACTGCGCCCACTTTTTTATTGCAGGGGTCGTGGCCAAGTGTCCGCCGATGAAGAGCAGCGGGACAAGGGGGGCGTGCAATACACGCCTCGGCAAAACCCCCGCTGCGCAGGCAGCGACGATAAGGCGGCGATGTTGATTGCGGCTTGTGCAGAAACATTGCATCTGCATGGAGAAAAAGTCCAGGCCAACGTGTTTTTGATCGCTGTGCGCGAGCATTTCCCTCGCCATCGGGCTTTCCAGTCAGAATTGAATGGGGCAGTCCGGTTGATGCAGTAAAGCGAATAAATCGCTAACTTAAATGCCACGGCCGCCATATTCTCTTCATAGGCCAAGTTTTAGCGTCTATAGCGAGTTTCGGGCTTTTTTCCTGTAAAAAAGCATCTGCTGATTGTGCCAATTTACTCGAAAATATCTTTCCGCCATAGCTTGTGCAACACAATGTCCGAAAAATGGCAGGAATGTCCGATAAAAGTCCGTTATTTCAGAAGATAATGCGAGTCTTTCTTGCCACCTTCCCGTCGAAAAATGCCGCGCTCGACCAGGTTCTGCAAATCCCGATACAGAGTTTTCTCAGAGACATTGGGAACTAACCGCCTGAAATCTACGATGGCAATTTCTTTGACCTGGACTGCCAGACGCACCGCCTGCACCTGACGCTCATTCAATCCTAACTGGCGCAAATGTTCTTCGGTGTAGAGATCTTTGTAGAACAGCACTTCAAACCGCCCACTGGCAGAGTGGAACTGTGGGTCGGGCAGACTTTGTTGGCGGCACAGGTCGAGGATACGAGTGATACCACTACCCCAGTGCTCGATCCAGCCAGCATAATAGAAGACACGCGCCAATAAGGGGTTGCGTGGGCGCGAGTTCGTGCGGGTGACGAAGAAGGTCTTCTACAGTCAACCCTACCGGCAACTCACCGGGGCTCCAGATAAACACACGATCATCGTACACTCGAATGCTGATGTGACCGAGCGAGTCGAAAGTAATCGCGGTGGATTAAGGCATTGATCACAGCCTCACGTAAAGCTTCAAGCGGAAATTCCCAAATCTCGCGTCTCTGAATTGCCTCCAACATACTTTGCGCCTGTCCTACTTGGGATGGGATTTCATAGCGCACCTGCAAGTATTGGCGGAAATATTGCATCACCTGCTCGAGTTGGTCGAACAGATTGCCCTCGATGAATTTGTCATCCACGATGGTGATGTCATCTTTCAAGCGACCCATACGGACGTAGACCATCTGAAAGTGCTGCAGCGGCCTACGCCCAAAAAGCAAGATTGCTCCGCGGGTGAGTCGCCCTTCAACAAGTAAGTCAAGCTTACGCAACACACTCTCTGCTGGCTCATCTTCGGCCACTGCGGGCAGACGAGGTCGCGCCAGGTGCAAAAAGTGGCGCACTGCGTCGGGATCAATTTCGTCCAGGGTGTAATCGCCGGTCAACTTATCCCAAACCGCGCCGGATTTCTCGACAAACAGTCTTCCGAGCGCATCTGGTTGAAGCTGACGGGTGGTATTGCCAACGCGCTGGTAATAACAACCATGAAAAGCCACCGGCAGTGAAGCGGACGAGACCCGGATGGATAACACCCTTTGTCCATGAGATGTGAGTGTCTCTACCTGCGGCTCAATCCGTAATCCATCCGACACCTGGTCAACAATGGACCGCAGGTCTTTATCACTCCCTATCCACCCAGTTACTCGCCCATCATCTCCCACACCTACCAAAAGCGTTCCGCCGCGTCCATTGGAAAAAGCGGCCAGAGTCTCCAAAGCAGCGTCGTTCCATTGTGCTTTGAATTCAAGCTGGTCGCTTTCGCTTGCCTGAAGCAACGTATTAAAATCGGTCGTCATTTGGGCCTCCCAATCTGGGTCTCAAACCCAATTTCCCCCGATTCTACCCTGAAATGGCTTTAGTAATGGCCTTTGTGGAGAGCAGCGGGGCAAGGGGGCGTGCAATACACGCCTCAGCAAAACCCTTAAATTGTATTAGAATTGTAAATGGCATGTGATCAGCCGGAATTAATCATATGATAGCTTGCATAAACAGTCCTTCAGTCAACCAATTCGCTAATGGAGCTTGATCTTTTTAAGAATCTGTTAGCGAATTGCCTTTGAACAGAAAGGAGTTGAAAATGGGCGACGAACCATCCATTGATGTAACGCGAAGACGGAAAGGCAATAAACCTACCAGCCGCGCCGAAGCGCCTGTCAGGCAAACTACAGGTGGGGGAGGGTCAGGCGCCAGCCGACCCACGGGAGGCAGCCTTCCTACGATACCGACAGGTGGAAAATTAGGAGGGTGCGGGGGCGTTCTCGTCATCATTTTGATTATCGGTTACGTTTTGCTAACCGGGGGAGGTGGCGGTTCAAATGAGGTTTCTTCGGATCAATACCAGACCGAGGAGAATGTTCAGGTTGAAAGCAACCCGGTCGCTGAGAATTTGCCGACCAATACCCCTCGCCCTACCCGGGAGGCGGTTAGCGGGCAAACTGGGCAAACATGGCTGGTCATGCTCTACCAGGATGCGGATGACCAAATCCTCGAGCAGGATATTTACACGGATCTGAACGAAGCAGAGCTGACTGGTTCAACCGATCGGGTGACCATTGTCTCCCAGATCGACCGGTTCAGAGGGGCTTATCAAGGAGACGGAAATTGGAATTCAACGCGCCGCTACCTGGTAACTCGGGATGATGATTTGACGGCGATCCATTCGGATCTGATCGAGGAGCTGGGAGAAGCGAACATGGCAGATGGTGGCACACTGGTTGACTTTGTCACCTGGGCCATGCAGAATTATTCCGCTGACCGGTATGTTCTTATTTTATCGGATCATGGGATGGGCTGGCCGGGCGGTTGGAGCGATCCGGCACCCGGGGGGACCGATGCGGGGAGCGCGCCTTTGATTTCAGCCTTGGATGGCGATAACCTTTTCCTCTCCGAAATTGATCAGGCGTTGGGGCAAATCAGGCAGCAAACTGGGTTGGAAAAATTTGACATCATCGGCATGGACGCCTGCCTGATGAGTCAATTGGAAGTATATGCTGCGCTGCAGCCCCACGGGCTTTTTGCGGTTGCCTCAGAAGAAACTGAGCCCTCCCTGGGTTGGGCATATGCTGCATTCTTGGAAAAATTGGTCAGCAACCCCGATCTAAGCTCTGAGCAGCTGGTTGCAGAGATCGTTTCGACGTACGTCGAGCAGGATGAACGTATCGTTGATGATCAGGCTCGAGCGGAATTTTTACGGCAGGGCTCGCCAATGGGTTCGTTTTTCAGCATAAACAGTGTCAGCGCGGCGCAGCTGGCGCGCCAGATTGGGAAAGGCGTGACTCTTACCGGGGTAGATTTGAGCGCGCTGCCCGATCTGATGTCACAGTTTAACAATTTTGTATACGTTTTGCAGTCGGAAGATCAATCTGCCGTGGCAAGCGCCCGTACCTATGCTCAATCATATACCAGCATATTCGGGAAGGAGGTACCGCCTTCATATATCGACCTGGGTAACTTTGTTCAATTAACCGCCAAACAAGCCGGGAGCAGCGCTGTGGATCAGGCAGCGACGGCAGTCATGGATGCGCTTAACCGCCTCATCGTCGCCGAAAAACACGGTTCTGGAAAGCCAGGCTCAACAGGTGTCGCAATCTATTTCCCCAATTCTACGCTCTACCGCTCAGCCTACACTGGCCTGCAGTCCTATTCTGCAATTGCCAACCGTTTTGTGAAAAACTCCCTGTGGGATGATTTCCTGGCTTTCCATTATAGTAATCGTTCGTTCGAATCAGATGCCGTCGAGGCAGTTTCACCCGCCACGGGTGGATCCGTGCGTGCTCCGGGAGCTGGGGATATTTCTGTCCAAAATATAACCACCTCGAGCGATACTGCCGCGCCTGGCGACCCCGTTCGCCTGAGTGCGAGCATCAGCGGGGAGAACATTGGTTATATTTATTTGTTCATCGGCTTGTATGACACACAGTCCAACTCAATTTACGTGGCAGATACCGATTTCCTGGAGAGCTCTGAATCGAATGAGTCAGGGGGTGTCTATTATCCGGTCTGGCCTGAAAGTGAATCGTTCACGATCAATTTTGAGTGGGATCCCACTTTATTCTCGATTTCCGATGGAACGACGACTTCATTGGCCTTGTTCAATCCTGCCGTGTATGGGGCATCTGCAGATGAGGCTGTGTATATTGTAAAGGGTACCTATACCTTTTCGGATTCCGGTGAGCAGCGTTCTGCACAGCTGCAGTTTATGGATGGGAAGCTGGCCCAGATATTTGGATACAAAGGGCAGGATGATGCTGGTGCTCCGGCTGAAATTACGCCCTCCCGAGGAGATACTTTTACAATTTCCCAAAAGTGGTTGGAGCTGGATTCGAATGGAAATGTTAACCAGGTTGTTTACGAGCCTGGGGATACGCTGACATTTGGGCCTGATACAGCCCTCACCTGGGAAGAGGTATATGCCCCAGCAGGCGAATACCTGGTTGGTTTTCAGGTCTCCGATCTGGACGGTAATATGAGCCAGGCATATACGCGGGTTTCAGTCCGATAACTGCCTAGATATTTGTGAAATTTGACATTTTTCATCCATCTTGAGTATAATAGCCGCGGCTAATATATTAAACAAATAGGAGAAAAATTATGAATAAAAAGCATTTAGCAATACTGATAGGGATCATCGTGATCCTGAGCCTGACCCTGGCGGCATGCGGCGGAGATTCATCGTCTTCAACCGCGCCAACAGGCGATGCGGCTGCCGGGCAAACAGCTTTTGCATCCGTGGGTTGCGTGGGCTGCCATGGCGAGAGTGCTGAAGGTGGCGTTGGTCCCAAGTTGGCTGGTTTCTCAGAAGGTTGGGACACGTTACAATCGACAGTACGCAATGGCAAGGAAGAAATGCCCAAGTTTGGCACGGATATGGTCAGCGATCAGCAGCTTGCTGATATTTACGCCTGGCTCACCCAGTAAGCAGCATTTCTGAATTCGATAAGATTTAGCTCGCTATATAAAACCAACACCCCCCAAAGCATTCGGGGGGTGTTGGTTTTTGAGTGGGTGATCAAGATTGGCTGTGGGTAGCCTTTATCTTCTGGACAAGCTGATCTTTTTTGGCCTGGTCATCGCCCCGATGATTGCACATCAAGGGGAGGTTTTAATTAAGAACATCTTTACGGAACGGGATTACCATCTACCTGCAATCTGTAAGAGGTTACGTCAAAGTAATCACGACCACTGAAAGTCATTTTGAAGGAACTTGTCTGGTCTGGATCTAAATGGGTACTATTTACGTAAGAGTTATCACAGCCCAATACTACTCCGATATCGTTATATATCGTACCCACTGGGCTAACATACTCTATACGACTTCCGTGGTCGTTACGAACTTGACCAATAATTTCGTACCACCCATAAACAGAGCTATACGCACCGGAGTCGTTTAGAATGATAAGGTTGGATAAAGGTTGACCATCAGTCCAATACGATGGGGTCTCAAATTGGTAAAATGACCAACCAGACGGTTCTGGCAATGTAATCTCGAAGCATGTTTTATCCCATGCAGGTAAGGTTTCTAGGTGTGCATACGTGTATTCTGTGTCCAGAAGTTTCCCGCCTGTTGTGAAAAAATTTGCAGCGATTTTTACAAAACGCAGGTTATTACCAGTATTATTCCAAATCTCACCAACTACATGAAGATAGTCAATACTGTCAACATAATAGGAATGATTTGATAAGATTTGAACGCCTAACGGAGCCGGAGTTGGCGGTAGCGTCGGTGTCGGGTGTTTGATAATAATGGGAAGATAAGACTTTGGTTCAAGTATTTGGGGACTTGGCGCTGCCATTACTTCAATGAATTTGGTAATTATAATTACAAGAACAGCAAGACCACAGGTAATGAATATCCATTTCGAGTGTTTCATATTACACCTCCCTTTCTTACATTATTGATTGATTTCAACAAATATTACTTTTGTAGCTCCAGCTGGACCATCGCCCGGATGGTTGAACAACACGGGCGATTTCTTAACTCGATTGTACTTTATTATTAATCATTTCTAATTAACGTGAATACGGGATAAGGGGCGCCAACTGAGTAAACTTATGTTTGTCCGAACAAAAAGTGACACTCAGGAGGAGCCCCAATGGATAGTTTAGTTGAAATGTTCTGTCATGTCGATGATTTTTGCCAAGCATTCCTGCCAATCTGGCAAGCTCAGTTGTTAGCAAGTGGAGCGATCCAGCGCCAACGCCCACGATCACTATGTATGAGTGAGATCATGACCATCCTGATCGCTTTTCATCAATCCCACTATCGGGACTTCAAAGCTTACTACTGCCAGCATGTTTTACCGTATTGGCGGAGCGATTTTCCTGGACTGGTAAGTTACCAACGTTTCATCGATTACACTCCATCGGCTTTGGTTCCCTTGGCCGTGTACTTGCGCACCTGCTGTTTGGGCTCCTGTACAGGGATTTCCTTCATGGACTCGACCCCCTTGGTGGTGTGTCACAATGCCCGCATTCATAACCATAAGGTGTTTGCAGGGCTGGCAGCTCGCGGCCACAGTTCTACCGGTTGGTTCTTTGGCTTCAAGCTCCATCTGGTCTTCAATGATCGGGGCGAGTTGCTCGATGTGATGCTCTCCCCAGGAAATGTCGATGACCGTAAACCAGTCCCGTTTCTCGTCAAACAACTCTTCGGCAAGATCTTCGCCGACAAAGGCTATCTATCCCAGCCCTTGTTCGAATATCTCTACCGCACCTTCTCCATCCAATTGATCACCAGGCTCAAATCGAACATGAAGAACCGCTTGATGCTCTTGGAAGATCGCCTGATGCTGCGGAAACGAGCCATTGCAGAGTCGATCATCGATCAGCTCAAAAATATCTCTCAGGTGGAGCATTCCCGACATCGCAGTGTATTCAACTTTCTTGTTAATGTTCTGTGTGGCTTGATCGCTTATTGCCACAAACCTTCAAAACCGTCCCTGAGTCTGGAGCCCTTGGCTCTTCTCCCAGCCTAACCCGTATTCACGTTAATTAATTATTTCCTTGCACTCTGCCAATATCTAGGTTAGAATCCTAAATGATCAGGGTAAGCAAGACCTTTCCTTGATCCTTCAGTCTCCATCCCACTGAAGAGGAGGTGATGCCTACAATGAACCATAGTAGTTACCAACCCAGCGCTGCGGCATCCCTCCTCGTAATTCGATAAGGGTGCCGCAGCGCGACAGCGAGCCGTCCGAAAGGGCGGCTTTCTGTTTTTATTATCCCAGGCCGCACCACGACCAGCTCATTTCCCACAGCCGCTGTGCTTTCTCCTCGTCATCAGGATTCGTCGCTGGAGGGTATTATTTTTCCATCGACGATGAACTTTCCGCCCAGGCCTTCAAAACGAGGATCGACAGCAGCGGCGAGGTATGAGTTGGAGGCCTGATCCAGTGACCTTGCGAAAGGCATGCGTGCAAAAATTTGCTTGTAAAGAAAACGCTCTAGCGGGTTTTTCCGGCGATCAGCAATCGCTTCTGGGACAAAGCCTGGGCATACAGCGTTCGAAGTCACGCCCATGCTGGATAAACGGCGCTGCAGCTCATATGTGAACCACATATTTGCCAGCTTGGAATTCTTGTAGAACACTCGGGAATCGTAATACTTTTCCCCTTTCAAGTTGTCATAATCGAAATCCGGCCCTGGCCCATATCCATATCCAGGTACATGCAGTTGAGAGGATACAGTGAGCACTCTCGCCGGGGAGGATTGTTTTAAGCTGCTCAATAACAAATTGGTGAGTAAAAAATGCCCGAGGTGATTTGTGGCAAAAGTCATCTCGAAACCATCCGGGGAAAAACTGGCTTGCTTGCCCGGAATTGATCCCCCAGCGTTGTTAATGAGCAGATGTAATGGATAGCCCTTTGCCTGAAATGCCGCCGCGCATTGGCGAACGGAAGCGAACGAGGCCAGGTCAAGAGGGAGTGATTCCAGGCTGGCATTCGGATTAAGCTGGCAGATGCGGGCGATGGCTTGTGCGCTGGCTGCCTGGTTGCGGGAAGCCAAGATGATGTGAAAAGCATGTGCAGCTAATTTGGTTACGGTAGCGAATCCGATCCCACTGTTTCCACCGGTTATCAGTGCAACTCGACGTTGATTGATTGGCATGCATTCTCCTGAGTTCGGTTTTTGTTAAGCAGAAATTCTCTAAGAGATGAATTATAACCATTATAGGTTCGGTGATACATAGCCCACGATCAACCACTCAGAGTGCCTTCGGGTTGGTCAGATTTATGGTTCATTGGGGGTTAGCGTGGATCTGTCCACCACGGCAATTCCTAAAGACCCAGATTTATTAGGACTTTTCATTTCGGGTTACAATAGAGTGATGATGTCTCGCCAGAAAATTTTTACCATCATCTTGGCGGTCCTGGCACTGATAGGCCTGGTGATCCTGGCTTCTGGGATTTCCACACTCGATTTGAACAATGCTCCGTTATACCTTTTGCCGGCCTCAGAAGAGCAAGATACCCAGGCGCCTCTCCCTGCTCGGGTTGACCAAATTCCTGCGAATTACATTACTTTATTAGTGCTGGTTTTCCTCGTACTTTTCCCGATCTCAATCATTTACATGCTGTTTTCACCTTCTGCCCGGCGGCGCTTTTTAATTCAATTGGCCCAGGTTTCATTGCTCGTGCTGTTCTTGCTCTTCTTATCAAAGAGTATCGGGAAGCTGTTTCCGAAACTTGGCTTAAGCTTTTCAGGGAACCTGATAGACGACTTGACTGCCAATGGATTTGAGGTGCGATTTTTAGAACCCTTCGAGCCTCAAAATCCTGCCTGGCTTACAGAGCTGCTCAGTGTGGCGCTGGCAGCCGGATTTGTATTGTTTCTTGCTTGGCTCTGGATCAGGTTGAGACAAGTGGAGGTTCGACATCCATCTCCTGCCGAGAAATTGGTGCGTTCTGCACAGACAGCGCTACGGCGGATTGATGCCGGACAGAACCTGCGGGATGTGGTGCTGCGCTGTTACCTTGAGATGACCCAGGCTGTGGCTGAAAGGCGGCAGCTGAGGCGCCCGGAAAACGTGACCCCGCATGAATTTATTTACAGCCTGGAAGGGATTGGCTTACCAACAGAGCAAGTGCGCAGGTTGACAGCTTTGTTTGAAACCGTACGCTACGGGCATAAGACCCCAGGAGCTACCGAAAGGGCTGAAGCGGTGGCTTGCCTGAATGCGATCGTCGAGAGGTTAGGTGGCGAGTGATGAAGCTGTCGCACAGGTTAAAACTTGGGCAGTTCAGTTTATCCCTTCGAAAGCTTGCCTATTTCTTGTTGGCTGCCTCCCTGGTCACTGTACTGGCTGCGTTGTTATTAGAGCCCGTACGAATTTATCTTGCCCTACCGTTGGAATTCATCATTTGGCTGTTCAGGTCGCTGTATTTGCTTATCCCACGGCACATTTTATGGGTGATTTTCCTGGTCCTGGCTTATTGGATCGCAATACACAGCTTGCAAGGCCATGCTAAAGAATCCACTGGCGAATATACCCGTTTGCAAGAGCTGTATGGTGAGCCCCAGATTGCCCGGATTGCACGCTATATCAACTTGAGCTACCGCCCTTTTTATCGCCACCGGTTGAACCATACGCTGTCTGATATTTCCTTGCTGGTTTTCGCTTACCGCCTGCAGATCAGCCAGCAGCAGGTACGCCTGTTACTCTCAAAAGATCAGCTTAACCTGCCGGAGGAATTTGCCGCATATTTTAAAGCGGGGCTGCCTCCCTGGCCCGCACAGACGAGCCGGCAGGCTAATTTTCTGAGGGGCTGGGCTTTGAGCAGGCAGGCTCAAGCACAAGCCATTGAAGAGGTTGAAAAGGCTTTAGATTTTTTAGAAGCTTATCTGGAGGTGCCGCGTGAGCATTGAAATTTCTACGGTTGCCAGGATGTGCCAGCAGGTGCTCGATGAAGTTGAACGTGCCGTGGTTGGAAAGCGCCTGGTCTTAGAAAAAATCCTGGCAGCAGCTTTGTCTGCCGGGCATGTGCTCCTGGAAGATTACCCTGGGCTGGGGAAGACGCTGATGGCGCGCAGTTTTGCTGCTACGCTTGGACAGGATTTCAAACGCATCCAGTTCACGCCAGACTTGCTGCCCGCAGACATCACAGGCGGATACTTCTTTAACCGAGGGAACAGCCAGTTCGAGCTGCGCCAGGGACCTATTTTTACTAATATTGTGCTGGCTGATGAGATCAACCGCGCCTCACCCAAAACCCAATCAGCCTTGCTGGAGGCCATGCAGGAATACCAGGTAACCCTGGAAGGGGAAACGTTTAAATTGCCCCAGCCTTTCCTGGTGATCGCGACCCAAAACCCAATCGAATATGAAGGTACATTCCCACTGCCCGAAGCGCAGCTCGACCGTTTCTTGATCAAGCTGAGTGTTGGCTACCCCTCCCTGCAGGAAGAGCAAGAAATTTTACAACGCAGGCAAGCGCGGCGCACAGAGGAGGTGGTGTTAAATACAATCATCCAACCCGGCGAATTTGAAGCGATGCGCCAGGTGGTTGAAATCCGTTTATATTGATCCTGACCTGGAGCGGTACATCGTGCAGCTGGTTGCTGAAACCCGGCACGATCGGCGGGTGGCCGTGGGGGCCAGCCCGCGCGCCTCATTGGCTTTGCTAAAACTTGGGCGTGCCCAGGCAGCCCTGCAGGGGAGAGATTTTGTTTTGCCAGATGATATCAAGAACTTTATCCAGCCTGTTCTGATCCACCGGCTGATTTTACAACCCGAATATTGGATGAAGCAGCAGGTGGCAGGTGAGGTGATTGAGAACGCACAGAGAACTGTGCCGGTGCCAGTCCGCACTGAGAGGAGTTAATTCTTCTTGAACCGCATTGTCCTGCTCAGCATCCTGGCGTTTGGCCTGATCCTGTTTGGGCTGGGCTTGACAAACAGCGGATTTCTGGTGCTGGCTCTGCCCCTGGTGGTTTTTATCCTGACCGGGCTGTTGTTTGGCTCGCCGAATCCCAGGGTAACCGCTGAGCGTTACCTGAGCGCCCGGCGCGTGGGAGTCGGGCTGCCCGTAACGGTGAGAATCACGTTGACAAACCAGGGTGACAAACTCGAACAGATTTGGTCCAGCGATACTTTACCTCCTGACCTTGAAAAACTTTCTGGACAGACCAACTGCCTGGTTTCGTTGGAGCCCGGTGAGAGCACCTCTTTCGAATATACTGTCAGGGCCAGGCGCGGCACCTATTTCTTCCCGGCCCTGCAGGCCACCACCAGCGATTACCTGGGATTGGTGAGACGGAACCTATCCCTTGGCGCAAGTGGCTCAATCGCGGTGCTGCCAGATATCCGGCGCATTCCAACCATCCCGATTCGCCCACAGCACACGCTCGGTTTTCCAGGTACCATTCCGGCGCGCATTGGAGGGCCTGGATTGACATTTTTTGGTGTGCGAGAGTACCTCATGGGAGATAGTATGCACCAGGTGAACTGGCATGCCAGTGCCAGGCATCCACAATCCCTTTACAGCAATAATTTCGAGCAGGAACGTGTCGCTGATATTGGCTTGATCCTGGACTGCCGGGGGGAGAGCTACCTGGCGATGGCACAGCAAAGTATGTTTGAGTATGCCGTGATTGCAGCAGCTTCATTGGCGCAGTCATTCTTGCAGAACGGCAACCGCGTGGGATTGGTGCAGTATGGTCAGTACATCTCGTGGACTTTTCCGGGATATGGGAAAATCCAACGGGAGCGCATTTTGGCAGCGCTGGCGCAAGCTAATCCCGGCGCCAGCCTGGTTGACCATTTAGAATACCTGCCTGTGCGGTTTTTCCCACCTCGCTCGCAAATAATCCTGGTCAGCCCTATCCAAAATAAAGATTTGGAGGTGCTGTTCAACTTTCGGGCGCGTGGCTATGCTTTGATGGTGGTCAGCCCAAACCCAGTATCTTTTGAGCTTTCAACCTTGCCGGATCGGACTTCTGAACGCCTGGCCGGGCGGATTGCCCAGATCGAGAGGATTGTTTTACTGCGCCAGCTCCAACAGGCAGGCATCCGAGTCCTGGATTGGGACATTACTATTCCATTTGAACAAGCGGTTTTGACTCTAACGCGCGGGTCGGCACGTTTTAACATGGGGGCTTAATGAAACTTGTCAAACAGATCTTCGCTCTTTCCCTGGCTCTAAGCCTGGTGAGCTTGACAGCCGCCTTTCTTGGAAAGCTTGGGTGGTTTCCAATCCTCATTGGATTGTCGATTGGTCTCCAGTGGGCTGTAATGGTCTGGAAAGGTCGGAAGACCCTTTCTTTCAGTTTTTTGGGACTGCTGGCGCTCCTCGTTTATGGAGCAGCGCTCTATTTACCGCCAGGTTGGCTTTTGGGGAGTCTGGTGATGCTGTTGGTTGCCTGGGACCTGAGCGAATTTTCAGAGCATCTGGTCAGATTCGATCCAAAGCGGGTAAGCTCAAAGTTGGTGCACAATCACATCCTCAGGCTTTTCTACGTGGCTGGGTTGGGACTCGGGATAGGAAGCCTGGCGCTGGTCATTAAAGTACGCCTCGGATTTGGCATTGCCGTATTATTAGGGTTGTTGGTATTTGTGGGACTTGCGGAGGCGGTGAGGTTTTTACGGAGGTCCTTGTAAGCTGATATCATCGAGATATAAACTGCCGCTGGTGGTTTCACTCGCTGCAGTCGTCACCCGAAACTTGAGGTTCACTACCCGTCCAGAATAAGCACTTAGATCTAACGTTTGCATTTCCCAGTTTACGGTGTTGGTCGATTGGCAAAGATTGAAGTGCAATAAAACCAGCGAGTCAATGAGCACTTCGGCTTCGTCTTTTGAGCAGCCCGGATCCTCTGAGACGATCCACTGCCAGTATTGCAGGAAAGGGCGAACGGAAGATACATAAATATTCTGGTCGATGGAAGCGGTTTCTTCGCCAATCCCTCCATCAATTCCTCCCAGCCAGACTTCCCAAGAACCGCTGTGAGGGGATACTCGGGGCTCTCCGGGATAAGGATAGATGATATAGTAACCCAAGGCAGAATTTTCCTTCCAGGCTGTGGGGCCGCTCTCAAAATCTCCATTCGAAACCTGGTCAACAACCCTGAGCGAAAACGGTAAGTAAACTTTACAGCCGTCTGGCGGGCAGGCTGCTGCCCTGGCGGCTTCAGGCAAGCCAGGCAAAGATTGGGAAGGCGCCAGGCTGATGGAAAGCAGGAAAATAGGGATGAGAAAACTCAGGAGCGATCGATAACTGCGGGTCAGCATGAAATCCTCAATCCGGTGGATTTCTTTCCAGTATATCACTCTCCACGGTAACGCTCATAGATGCCCAGCACCTTATCTGCATAAGCATAGCCAACATCATGCGGGCCGTAGCGCATAAGGGCTTCGCGCATATCTTGATAACGAGAGAATAGACCAGCCAGCATGCGCGTGCCAAATTCGATATTAAATTCGGGATCCTCAAGCTCTGCCGAGGCTGGACGGTTGGCAAAGCAGGGACCATTGATGCACATGAAGCTTGCAGCAATGCCATCACGCGGCATAACTTGCATCAAGCCTACTGCCCCGCTGGCAGAATAAACGCTTGGGTTACCACCACTTTCCTGCCAGATCAGGGCAGCGATCAAGCTGGGAGGCAGGCCATTTTCATCCGCATGTTGGGTGATGAGATCACACCACTGCAAGATGGAAGCGGGGTATTGCTGATTGAGCTCGCAAGTGTTCGAAGAGAATATTTCATTTGAAACTGAGCTGGCAGCCTGACTATTTCGAGCATAGGATAGGTCAGCTGGTTCCGTGCTGGCGAGAGAAGCACTGTTTGAGAGGGCCAGGCAGGCTAAAACCATCAAAAAGCTCATCAAAAGCGCGCCTCGAAAGGCAAGGGTGGGTAAGGCTGTCATTCATTCCTCCATTTAGCTGTTCTGATGCTTTGATTATAGCACAAATGTTCTATTTTTAATGGTGAGAATGGGTGTATACCTGGATTTATCTTCAAAAGTAAAACTCGAGGATGAAAATGGAAAAAGTAACTGTCCCAAAACTGGTTGAAAGCGATTGAAAAATAACAGGCTTCTGGTAGGATGAGGTTGCTTAGACACCCAACTACCAGGAGCCTGCGATGTCGATTGTCATACTGAAACTACCAGAAGTCAAGGAAGAAGCGGGGCGACCAAATTGCTGCCCGGTGTGCAAAGGGGAGACCTTTCAACGCTGGGGAGGACAGGTGAAGCGGGTGCGAGACCCGCAGGTGAAGCAGGTGCTGGTGTATCGGTATCGTTGTTGTGCCTGTCGGCATACCTTTCGATACTATCCAGAAGGGGTCGATCAGGCGCAGCAAAGTCAGCGACTGCGTAAGCTAGCTGCTTTGACTTGGATGTTAGGGTTGAGTTACCGGGGCTTGGTGGGGGTGTTTGCGGTGTTTGGAGTGAGCCTGGGGCGAATGAGCGCCTGGCGGGATGTGCAGGAGCGGGCAGAGCAGTTGAGGAAGCAGCGCAAGTGGAAGGAAGTGCGGGTGTTAGGGTTGGACGGGGCGTATGTGCGCGGCTGGGGGGAACAGCAGAAGGTGCTGGTAGCGGTGGACTTGGGGACAGAACAGCCCGTGACAATCGGGTATGTGGATGAACATGATCCGCAAGCGGTGAAACGCTGGCTGGCACCCTTGGTCAAGCAGCTTGGGGTCAGTGTGATCGTTACCGATGATCTCTTCACCTATCATGTGATCTCTGAGAAGCTCGACCTGGAGCATCAGGTGTGTCAGTTCCATGTTCGCCGTTGGGTGGGGAAGACCTTGCATGCCTTGCGAGAGACTTTGCCCAAAGAATGGGTAGGCATGATCGATGAGGTCAAGCAAATTCTGCAAGACCTGGCTGCGGAAGGTAGTCGACAACTGCTGGAACTCTACAAAAAGCTGCCAGCCAGGCAAGCCCAACCTGATCAACCGCTGTCTGCAGTGGATCAACTGCGCTCCCTGTTGATCCGCCTGAGTGATCATTGGGCTCAGTTCCGTGTCTTTGACTGGCAACCGGATGTCCCCTGGACCAACAATGGCTCTGAACGAGTGATTGGTAGAATGAAGATGCGCAGCCGTACGGTGCGCGGTTATAAATCCGAGAGTGGGATGCTCAACGCCCTCATGGTCACAGGTTCAGGTGTGTGCTGAGTTTCGAGGGGCATGGCAGGGCAGCCTTTGCTTTTTCTACCCTGCGAAAATCACCAACCAATTTTGGGACAAACACACACAAAATTGGTACTTGACAAACAGAACAATCGTTCTATAATATAAGCAAAGAACAAATGTTCTAGTAACGGGTAAATTAGATCAAACATTCATCTACAATTTGGAGGAGATTATGAACACAGCCTTTCCCCTGAACCTGCCCAATATCCGCCTGCGTAGAGGCCTTTTATTCGGCATTTTGATCATCGGTGCTTTGATCGCGTTTGAAATGTTTAACTACAGCACAACTGAGTTTGCTCTGCTGGATTTGCTGGGCGATTTACGCTTCCTTGGGATTCGCTGGGCAACCATTTTGGCAATTGCATTTTGTGGTATTGACTTTGCCGGCATTGCCCGTTTGTTCACGCCTGAACAAGGCAGGGATGAACCCAATGAAGTCTGGTATCTGTTCGGCGCCTGGCTGCTGGCGGCCACGATGAACGCCATGCTCACCTGGTGGGGAGTCTCGATTGCCATCTTAAATCACCAGACGCTTGGGAACGAAGTCATGGCTCGTGAGACGATGATCAAGGTAGTGCCTGTCTTCGTAGCGGTCATGGTCTGGCTGATCCGTATTTTGATCATCGGCACCTTCTCGGTAGCGGGAGACCGGTTGTTCTCGCAGGCGGAGCGGCGCAGAAGCCCACGCATTGGCAATATCCTCCCGGCTTCCAACCGCCCGGCAACTCCTGTTCGACCTATGACTCAGCCAGCTTCGGCAACCTATCGGCCGGCTCCAAAAACACCTATCCAGAGTGCCCACAGTTTTGGCAGACCCGAGCCCACCTACCACCCGGTTTCAATGAATGGGAGCAACCCGAATCGCAATTCTGACCTGCCTCGCTAAAAAAAAGAACTGAGCAATGGAAACGCTGAACTGAACCCCTAAAAGAAGACACAAAAAGAAAGCACCTCATGCGAAAATAGAAGCAGGAGGTGCTTTTACTATGTCAGGAAGTAAGGGAATGAACCATTATCCGCTGGAAGTGAAAAAACAAGCCATGCAGCTTCATGAAGAAGGCGGGCTTAGTTTTGCGCAAGTCGCCGAACAACTGGGCATTCGCAAAGCTGCCCGGATCGCAGCCTGGTACCGAGCCTATCAAAGGGAAGGCGAGCTGGCCTTTCACAAGCCGATCGGGCGACCACGCAAAGATGAGGTCGAAGAAGTCACTCTAGCTCGCTTGCGGATGGAGAATGCGCTGCTAAAAAAATTTCATACCGAGTTGCGCACAGCTATGCTCGCGAGGCGCAATATCGGGTCATCGAACACTACCGAAAGGCATACCCTGTGAAAGGGATGTGTGCCTTCTTTGGGATATCGCGAGCTGCCTACTATGCTTGGCGCAAGCACATGGATCAGCCTGAACGGGATGCAGATCGCATGAAACTGGTCCTGGAAGCCTATGAAGCTTCCAAAAGAACCTACGGCTATCGCCGGATCGAGATCTGGTTGCGGCAGAAACGGGCGGTCATCATCAACCACAAGGCTGTTTTGAGGCTCATGAACCGGCTGGGCATTCACTCTGTGGCTCGGCGGCGCAAGATCTATCGCAAAATGAGCCAACTGGCGATCTACCACCGCTACGAGAACGTGCTCAACCGAGACTTTCAAGCCACTCGCCCTAATCAGAAGTGGGTGACGGATATCACCTATGTGGCCACGCAGCAGGGCTGGGCCTATCTTTCAACGATCAAAGACCTGTATGATGGCTTTATTGTCGCCCACCTGGTGAGCCCTTCGAACTCGGTCGCTCTGGTCACGCATACCTTACGGCTGGCCAAGCAAAAAGAAATGGTCACTGATGGACTGATCCTCCACAGTGACCAAGGGCATCAATACACTTCCCATGCGTATCATGTCCTGACCCAACAATACAACATCACCCCATCCATGTCAAGACGGGCGAATTGTTGGGATAACGCTCCAATGGAAAACTTCTTCGGCCATCTGAAAGAAGAAGCCCTGCGTCAGTTCAAAACGCCAACTTATGAGGAGGCTAAACAAGTCGTTGACGAATATATCCACTTTTACAACCATGAAAGGATACAATTGAAAACGAGACAGACACCCTACGAAAGAAGGTGTCTGTCCGGTTAGTCCTTTAGGTGCTGAGACCGCTTTCTTTTTTTGTCTACCAAAAAGGGTTCAGTTCACGCTGCGGAAAAATCCGCAGCGTTTTATTATTAAACGTGAATACGGGTTAGGCTGGGAGAAGAGCCAAGGGCTCCAAACTCAGGGACGGTTTTGAAGGTTTGTGGCAATAAGCGATCAAGCCACACAGAACATTAACAAGAAAGTTGAATACACTGCGATGTCGGGAATGCTCCACCTGAGAGATATTTTTGAGCTGATCGATGATCAACTCTGCAATGGCTCGTTTCCGCAGCATCAGGCGATCTTCCAAGAGCATCAAGCGGTTCTTCATGTTCGATTTGAGCCTGGTGATCAATTGGATGGAGAAGGTGCGGTAGAGATATTCGAACAAGGGCTGGGATAGATAGCCTTTGTCGGCGAAGATCTTGCCGAAGAGTCGTTTGACGAGAAACGGGACTGGTTTACGGTCATCGACATTTCCTGGGGAGAGCATCACATCGAGCAACTCGCCCCGATCATTGAAGACCAGATGGAGCTTGAAGCCAAAGAACCAACCGGTAGAACTGTGGCCGCGAGCTGCCAGCCCTGCAAACACCTTATGGTTATGAATGCGGGCATTGTGACACACCACCAAGGGGGTCGAGTCCATGAAGGAAATCCCTGTACAGGAGCCCAAACAGCAGGTGCGCAAGTACACGGCCAAGGGAACCAAAGCCGATGGAGTGTAATCGATGAAACGTTGGTAACTTACCAGTCCAGGAAAATCGCTCCGCCAATACGGTAAAACATGCTGGCAGTAGTAAGCTTTGAAGTCCCGATAGTGGGATTGATGAAAAGCGATCAGGATGGTCATGATCTCACTCATACATAGTGATCGTGGGCGTTGGCGCTGGATCGCTCCACTTGCTAACAACTGAGCTTGCCAGATTGGCAGGAATGCTTGGCAAAAATCATCGACATGACAGAACATTTCAACTAAACTATCCATTGGGGCTCCTCCTGAGTGTCACTTTTTGTTCGGACAAACATAAGTTTACTCAGTTGGCGCCCCTTATCCCGTATTCACGTTATTAAAGTGATGCCGGGCGTGGGGGGGACACGCCCGGCAATCTAAGGAGGGCCACCGGCAAATCAGCATGTGGGGGACACGCTGTTTGTAAACCCGGCGGTAAACACCTGTGATACCAATAAAAGGGAGGGCAGGTGTCAAGAATAATATACACCAAATTCATCCAAATAGTATTAAAATCTGATTAACGTCTTTTTCTCACTTACGAGTGCTTTTTGGGCCAGGTTGATCTCCCCCAAATTCTTTCAGCCACATTTCCAATTCTTCTGATGTCATGTCTACTTCATCTGATTTAGCACCCTTCGTTGAGGATCCCTGAAGTAAAACGGCATTAATCTCACGCGAGAATACATCTGAAGGGATAATGCGGGCCCGGGCAGCGCGGGCGGCAGTCTGAATGCTGGCATCTGAGCTGACCACACTCCATTCTCTGGCGCCACGACCTAACCTCGTTAAATGCTCTTTGATCTCTTCATCAGCTGTTTTCCCAGGCCGGGCAAATTTAGCAGTCACTGGTCCAAAACGCTGCAGGCGCGGGTGCCCTTGGGGGGCTTTATCAAAATAGCAATTGATTTCTACTCTGCGCATGCGGCAATAGTCTTGCAACATTTTTATCAAATTGATCTCATCATCCACATCGCTAAGGTCCAAGCCAGGGATCTTTGGGATCAGGTTGTGTCCATCTACGATAATCGGCATGCTTCCATTGTACCAACTTTTGGTTTATGCTATGATGGTGAAAATCCTGGAAAGCGGGTTGATTTGGCTGGAATGAACCGCCTTAAGCGTTTGTTCTATATCATCCTGATAAACAGTGTGATTGCGATAGCTACCACACTGACTGTATTGTATTTTTGGGAGCGGAACCGGGCGGAACCGAGCGCTCAGGTTACAGTGGTCATGTTCGTGAATCCCACGCTCAGTGCTGCCTTTGAAGCAGGTACCCCTTTGGCAGCTCTCTTGACTGAGACACCTATTCCTGAGCTAACCCAGGAAGCAGGAGCACTCACGACGCCTGAACCGACCCAAATTGTCGAATACCGAGTCAAGAGCGGCGATACACTCAGTAAGATCGCCATCAGCTTCGATGCCAGCATCGATGATATTATGAGGTTAAATGGCTTGAGCGATCCTGATTTGATCTCAGTGGGCGAGGTTTTATTTATCCCCACCAGCCCCCTGCCAACTTTTACCCCTGTGCCTCCAACTACAGCCGCGCCAACCATCACATCCCGGCCAGTTACGCCAACCCCAAGCCTGACCCCGACCCCCTCGCCATCCGGGAATCCGGTCAAGCCGGTGATTGAAAGCATCAGCGCTCCGGGTGACCTGGCGAACGAAAAAATCAAGATTGGGCGTAAGGGTCTGGGTGAGCTAAGCTTAATGGGCTGGTTTATCGAGGATGGGAATGGGCATGTCTACACTTTTCCCCGGCTGAATTTATTCGAAGGTGGGGTAGTTTTTCTTCATTCGACAAAAGGACTGGATTCTGCCACGGATCTATATTGGGGATTGGCGGAACCGGCCTGGGAGGCGGGAGAAATTCTGATCCTGCGGGATGATAAAGGCCAGGAACAAGCCCGCTATCAGGTGCCGTAAATGAAAGATATCGATGATGCCATTCAGAAAGCCATGCAAGCTGGCCAGTTTGATGATCTGCCTGGGAAAGGTAAACCGCTTAACCTGGATGAGAATCCTTTCGCTGACCCTGAATGGGAGCTTGCCCAGCATGTGCTGAAAAGCAGCGGTTATACTTTGCCCTGGATCGAGACCCGCCAGCAGATCGAAAGAGAGCTGGAAGCGGCAGCGGGCTGATTTGAAGCGCGCCTGGGAATGGAGGCAATCGGAAGCCGCGCAGAATTTACCACCCGCGCAGGTGGAGCGGCAGTGGCAGCAGCATTTGAGTGCTTTTAAGGAAAAAGTCATTACCCTGAATAAGCGCATCCGAGATTTCAATCTACAGGCGCCTTCGGATCGCTTCCACTTGTTGGTCTTGAATGCCGATAAAGAAATCGCCGCGCTTGTCTCTGCTTAGCCAAGAATTGCGGTTAGAGCAAGCTGTCGACCAAGAAAGCATAATATTGAGCATCTTCGCGCAGGTGGTCAAAGCGTCCCGATGAGCCGCCATGCCCGGCTCCCATGTTGATCACCAGTAAAAGCTGGCTGTCGCCTGAATGCAGCGTGCGCAGCCTGGCCACCCACTTGGCGGGATCCCAATAGGGCACTTGCAGATCGTTCAAACCTGCCTTGGCAAAGATGTGAGGATATTTACCCGCTTTCAGGTTCTCATAGGGTGAGTATGAGAGCATGTATTCGAATGCCTGCGGATCGCTGGGGTTTCCCCATTGATCGTATTCAACGACCGTCAACGGAAGGTCTGGATCAAGGATGGCCGTGATCACGTTGGTGAAGGGGACCAGGGCAACAACGGCTTTGAATAGATCGGGACGCAGATTAACCACGGCTCCCATCAGCAGCCCGCCAGCGCTGACGCCCAGGATTCCCAGGTTTTCAGGGGATGTATAACGCTGTTGAATGAGATGTTCGGCGCATGCAATAAAATCTGTAAAGGTGTTCTTTTTGTGTTTCAAACGCCCCTGGTCGTACCAGGCGCGTCCCAGCTCGCTTCCGCCGCGCACGTGGGCAAATGCAAAGGCAAAACCGCGCTCCAGCAGGCTCAACCGCCGGGAATCGAAGTCTGGATCCATACTGAATCCATACGAACCATATCCTTTGAGGAGCAGGGGGCGACTGCCATCCTTTGTGAAATCCTTGCGATATACAATTGAAATCGGTACGCGTTTACCATCTGGGGCCGTTGCAAATAACCGCTCGCTGGTGTATTGGCTCGGATCATATCCGCTGGGGATCTCTTGCTGCTTCTTCACCGTCCAGGTTTGGCGAGTCATGTCATAATCGACAATGGTTTCTGGTGTGACTAAGGAAGAATACATAAACCGCAGGACAGGTGTGTTGAATTCAAAATTGTCGGTGAGCTGATAGGTGTACACTGGGTCAGGAAAAGTCACATAGCTCACATTCGAGATTCCATCTGGCGCTGAAATGCGGATCAGCTCCATGGCTTCCTCTCTTTCATGCACCACCAGGTGGTCGTAAAAGACATCGAAATCAGAAAGGAGGACGGCCGGCCGGTGGGGAATCACCTCTCGCCAGTGGTCGATTGAAGGAGATGAAATGGGCGCCTCTACCAGCTTGAAATTCTCAGCCTGGTGGTTCGTGCGGATCAGGAACCGGTCCCCAACCTGATCGACAGCGTATTCCAACCAGGGCTGCCGGGGTTGGATGAGCTGGAAATTCCCTTCCGGCTGGTTGGCAGGCAAGTAGCGAACTTCGCTGGCGCTTTGGCTGGCATGTGTGAGAAGCAGGTAGTCTCCGCTGCGAGTCCGCCTGATATAAAGTGAGAAGGCCTCATCCTGCTCATGGAATAATAAGGCATCTTCTTGCGGATCTGAGCCAGCCTTGTGGCGATACAGCTTGAAGGAGCGGTGAGCGTGGTCGAATACGGTATAAAACAGCGTGCGGCTGTCATTCGCCCAACCGGCTGAATAAGCGGTATTCGGGATTGGCCCGGATATCTGCTCCCCGGTAGTCAGATCTTTGATAAACAGATCGAATACAAACGAGCCGGTCGTATCCACAGAATATGCCAGGCAGCGGTGATCGGGGCTTGGCTGGTAAACATGGACTCGGCAGTATTTCAGACCCTGTGCCAGGCTGTTCTCATCCAGCAATATTTCTTCCTTTGCATCCAGGGAGGCATGTTTCCGGCAGAAGATCCGGTACTGCTGCCCAGCTTCCATCCGGTAGTAATAGAAATATCCTCCATACGGAGCAGGGACGCTGCTGTCATCTTCCTTGATACGGGCTTTCATTTCCTGGAAGATCTGCTCTTGCAGTGCTTCGGTATGTTCGAGCTGGGCTTTGGCATACGCATTTTCGGCTTCCAGGTAGGCGATCACCTCAGGGTTTGATTTATCCTGCAGCCAGGCATAATTGTCGACGAAAGTGTGTCCCAGGTGCTCATAGGTGTATGGCACAACCCTGGCAATCGGAGGGGGCAAGGATTTCTTTGACATGGAATTCATCCTTATTGGTTCAAATTTGGCTCACGGATCAACACGGAAAACGCGGATTTAACGATATCGTTAATCGTGCGAAACATGAGAATATCTCAACTCTGAAATCAAGTGAAAATGCAGTAAAGGGATATCCTGGTTCTTACCCCCATTCATGACCAGACGGTATTCAACCTGGTCGAGGTTGAATTCGGTCACCAGGCTTTGCGCGGTTTGAAATATCTCATAAAGGATTTCCTGATCAGCCTGCGACAGATCCTGCAAACCGGCAAGGCTGCGCTTGGGCACGATCAGGATGTGCAGCGGGTAGGATGGCTGAGGATGGTGAAAAGCCAGCAAATTGGGGGTATCGCGCAGGCGCTGAACAGGGAGTAAAAAATCCATTTTCGTAAATACCAGGGCGGTCAAACGCTGCCCGAAATGTGAACGTGCCAGCCTGAAAGCAAAGTTTGCCAGCATAAACGGGTCATAACGCGGCTAACAGCTTCTCGCCAAATTCAGCGGGCAGGCTGCGCTCGATCACCAGGTCATGCGCCTGGTGAAACGCCAGGAAGTCACGCATGGTGCTGGCAATGCCGGCTACCAGTTCTTCCTCAGGTTGGATGCCGGGTTCCAGGTACAAGGCTTTGAGGCGCAGGCGCTTCTCCTTGCGCTCCAGCTTGGGATCGAACCGCCCGACCAGGCGCTGGCGGTGCAAGACGGGCAGGCAGAAGTAGCCGTACACGCGCTTTGAGGCAGGGGTATAGGCTTCGAGGGTTTTGCGGAAATTCCAGAGCTGGAGGTCGCGGCCTTGCGCCCAGAACAGGTTATCGAAAGGGCTGAGGAAGGTGGTGTGACCGGGAGACAGCGCTCCATCGGCAGCCTGTTCCAGGATGGGAAAATTGCGCTGGTGGATGATCATTTCAGATTCTCGCCCATCTGCGAGCAGAGCCCGGACAGAGCGCAGCACACCCTCCGCTAGAAAGGATTGCAGGATGGGTTTCACCGGAGTCTGCTTCATGTAAAAATACGTGGCCAGCTGTTCTGGGCGGCAGATGCCCAAGGCCAGGGCGGCTTGCTCTACAAAGTAGCGGTCGGCTTCTTCCGGTGAAGGGGTGCTCTGATCGACCCAGCCTGGTAAGACGCGCTCGCGCAGGTCATAAACGCGCTGGAAGTTTTTACGTCCAGCGATCATCAATTCACCTGTATCATAAAGGTGCTCCAAGGCGCGCTTGGCAGGCTTCCAATCCCACCAGGAGCCGCCCTTGCCGGCTGGTTTCTCAAAATCAGCCGCCCGCAGGGAACCTTCCTCCTGGATGCGTGCATAGCAAGCCTGCACCAATCCCTCGTTTCCATCCCGGCTCAGCCAGCGCATGTTCCAGGTGTCCTTCACCTGCTGGTACCAGTGCATGCGAGGCAGGTAGTACCGGTAAGCTTTCAAAGGGATGATCGAAGCAGCGTGCGCCCAATATTCAAACAAGCGACGCTCCTGCGGTTCGTAGACCAGCCGGTCAAAATCGCTGGCAGCATAGCTGCCCAGGCGGCTCCATAGGGCCAGGTACTGCGAACGGTGCACCATCTGCAAGGTGTCGATCTGGATACAACCGAGCTGCTCCACCTGGTTATAAATGGCTTCCCATGTTGACAGTGGGGTCTGCCCAAGCGGAGCTGCCAGACCCTGTGCATGCAGCGCTACAGTTTGCACAGCCGAAAGCGGATAGACCGAGGCGGCCTCACCCATGAAAGACCGCCGAGTGACTGGCAAGTTTATTGTCGCGGTAGGTAAATTTTCCAGAGAAGAACCCGGGCTGGTCCAGCCAGGGTAGGAAGATCAAATCACCTTCCCACAGGAAGAGGTTAAGGATTTCATCATCATCAATCCAGCGCAAGTCCCCTTCGGGCGACTCAATCAGCTCTCCTTCGAATTCATTGACGACAAACACAAAGGCATACCAGTCTTCATCGTTCGAGAAGCCTGGGAAGGTCAGGAAGCCTTTCAAAACTGGGTTGTGGGCAGCCAGGCCTGATTCTTCACGGATCTCGCGGATCACACACTCTTCGGGGGTCTCTCCTGGCTCGAATTTGCCTCCCAGCCCGTTCCAGCGGCCTTGATGCATATCGTTGGCTTTCTTGTTGCGGTGCACCATGAGGGTCTTCCCTTCGTGACGCACATAGGCGAGGGTTGCCAGCTTCATGATTCTGCTCCTGTGAGGGGGGTAAACGCCTTTTGGATCATTGAAATGAGCGTTTTTTCTTCTGACAAGATCCCTTCGTTCAGCCGCGCCGCGGCGACAACCGGAATCCAAGCTCGCAGATCCGCAGGGTTAAGCTTCGACAGCTCAAAATAGCGCCGGTGGTAAGCATTATAGAAGGCACTTCGCCCCCAACGCACCAGCAGCCCCAGGGGACTGGCTGGAGGCGGGGCGCCAAAGCGGACCAAAACTGAAGTCCGGGCAACATCAGCCAGCGGATGCCCGCTGGTAACGTCGATCCAATCGATCACCACCGGACCTTTGGCAGTCATGATGATATTATCGGGGTGGAAGTCTCCATGGCAAAGGCTCTCACCACCGGGCAGGGCAGCCAGGGCTTGCAGGGCGGCTTGTTTCAGGCTTTCGGAAAGCGGTTTGGCTTCCTTGATTTTATGCTGCAGGCGCTCGCGCTGCGAATTGGGTTTGTGTGTGGAGATGGCGTGCATCTCCACTTGCAGCTCAGCGAACTGCCGCGCCAGGGCGCTGACCCGCCAGGGCTGTTTTTGAAAGACACGCAGCATGGTGAGACCATCCAGGCGTTCGTAGACCAACCCCTGGCGACCTGCCAGCGTGACAAGCTCGCCGGGCTTTGGCGCCGGGATGCCAGAAGCATACACCGCCTGCGCTACCTGGGCTTCGTATTCGGCATCTGAGGCAGGAAACCATTCATGAAAGAGCTTGAGCACCTGGCCTTCTTTCCAGGCATAGATTTCAGCCGTCCGTCCAAACGCAATCGGTTTTCCTAGATCAGCCACAATTTACCCCTTCAAGATTTCTTGCAGTCGAGTGTGGATCGTATCAGCCACCTGGTCCCGCTCGGCTTTGCCGATTTCATTCGCCCCGAGGAGGGCGCCTTCGACTTGAGCCAAGGAAGCATAGATCAAACGTAATAACCGAACGGCTTCGTTAGGATGGTGGTCTATCAACTCCAACGTTTTCTCGATTTGAATCGTATGCTGGCGTAGGTGCGAATCGAATCGGTGCAGACGGAATTCTACCGGCATAGGCTGGCTTTCCCAAAATACAGAAGGTGCTTTTAGTGCTTCTTCTGAGACTGGAATAAATTCCTGGACTACTCTCAGGTGCCAATTTTCATAGAAATCCATCAGGGCACTCAATGGGCTATTTTGTGCCAGGTTTTTAAAGTCATCGCTCGCCCTGAAAAGCTCAAAATCTTCGTCGGGCATTTCTATTGGACGATCACCAGGCGCCTGGAAGCGCTCGACAGCATAACGTGTAACGGCATAAAAAGATCGTTCGGCCCCAAGAATGTGAGGCACGACCTGGCGTATGGGCCAAACGTTTTCAGCAGGGATTTTTTCAGCGAGAGCATCATCAACACCGAGCAAAACGGCACCCAAATCTCGAAAGGCAGCCAGATACTGGGCCAGGCATAACTGGGCAGAAGTGAGGGGTTGGCCAGCCTTAATGCGCAATGAAATCAGGTGAGCAGCCAGCTGGCGCAGGTCTTCATAAGTGCGGAAAAAGGCAAAGCGCACCCCTTCGTCATAATCTCCCCATTCCCAGAGGCGTTCCAAATCATTATCCGAAAAGGATTGTGTAGCCCTGGCGAAATCAAAAACTACCTGTTTTAAGTCCATGAAATTTCTTTTCAAACCTCCGATCGATCGACAATCTTAAGGGCTTAATAAAGAAATGCCTGGCAGCATTATACTGCCAGGCAAGTGGTATCTGTAAGGTTTTTGAATTAACCGCCGGCTTTGCGGTGGCCCAGGTCGTGGTCGAGCATCAGGACTGCTGTATCGTGAGCATCGATCATCCCGAGTGTAGCGACAATGTCGCTGGCATTCTTTTCCTCTTCAACCTGCTCATTGATGAACCACTGCAGCATAAGCTGGGTGGGATAATCGTTTTCCTTCAGTGCCAGCTCATAGAGCTTGTAGATCCAAGCGGTGACTTTCTTCTCGTGCTCGAGCACCTGCTGGAAGACTTCCATGTTCGTGCCGAAGCTGGAGGGGGGCTGGTCGATGGCTTTTAAAACCACCTGCCCGCCGCGCTCCTGGATATACTCCATGAACTTGAGGGCATGGCCTTGCTCTTCGTGGAACTGGACTTTCAACCAGTTGGCGAAGCCGCCCAGGTTCTTCTCTTCGTAATAATTGGACATGGCCAGGTAGAGATAGGCCGAATACAGCTCATTCTTTATCTGTTCGTTGATCGCGTCTTGCATGGCTTTCGATAACATAAGGTATTTTCTCCTTGGTAAATATATTGAAGTCTAGTAACTTAGATGAATTTTGACCGAAAAGGTTACAGTATATCTAAATTATACCAAAACAGGTCAGAATCCTAATTCTTTTAAATTCTGTTCCACGCTTCTTTTGGAGCTGCCCGCAGCACCCAATAACTCCTCCCAAAAGAGCTTATCGTACCGCCGCGAGCGCACCGGCAGCGGCATGGGCACCCCCCAACCCAGCAGGAGCACCTCTTCCTTGGGCTGCAGGCGCGCCAGCATACCGCGCAGCGCCTCCCGCCCGGCCAGGCCCGAGAGCACGGAGCGGATATCTTCTTCATCTCCCAGCCAGCCTGAGATGCGCGTGCCCAGCTGCGACATGACCTCATCGTAGATTTGCGAGGGGCGCTGGTCGATGATCAGCAAAGTCACATAGTATTTGCGCATCTCGCGGGCGATGGTGCTGAAGGTGGTCTGCCCAGCCATCTCGCGGTTGAGCAGCTTGTGGGCTTCCTCGAGCACGATCACAAGCTGGCGCGGTTCTTTCTCGCCGTGGGTGCGGAAGCGGTTGGTGCGCTTCTCCCAGGTCTCGCGGATGCGCCGGGTGAGCAGGTTGCTGACGAGCAGGTAATCCAGGTCGCTCTCATGGTCGCCGAAGGACAGGATCACGTGCTGACCGGCTTCCAGGGCTTTGATGACCTCGCCGACTGAATCAGCAGCGGGCTTTTCCACCACATAGGGCTGGCGGAAGAGGCGACCCAGCTTGGAGTGCAAACCCTCAGCGGCAAAGACATTGATCCCGGCCTGGTTTGCCCAGGCTGCCACGCTGCCGGGAGCAGGGATTTTCTTGCCGTCATCGGTCTCGATGACGGCCCCGGCTTTCATTTCACGAAAGGCGCTGAACCAGCCCTCTTGCCCGAACTCATTCACCAGGGCATCCAGGGTGGTGGGGGTGGTTTCCTTCAGGTTCAGCTCGCTCGTCAACAGCTCAATGTCGGCAGGCTGAATATCTTTCATGGCAATTTCCAGGTTAAAATCCGGGGTCTGCCCGCGGATTTGCGCACCCTGCCCGAGCCCCACCAGGCGCACCCGGCTGGCGAACTTGGTCTTCAACCCGATTACGCGCTCTCCTGTGTCAGAGGCAGTGTCATCGAAGCCATATTCATTGTGCATGTCGAAGACCAGGATCGAAGAGCGGTTGTGCTGGATCAATCCAGCCAGCACGATCGCGCGTCAGGAAAGATTTACCGGTGCCGGTGGCGCCAAAGACGCCCGAAGAACGCTGCACGAGCTTCTCCAGGTCCAGGCAGACCGGGTGACCCTGCTCGCGCGTGTACCCGATGACAAAATTGCGCTCGTCTTCCACCTTGCCGAAGATCTCAGCGATGTCGCCAGCGCTGGCGTAGCGCACGCGGGCATGGTGAGGCGGGATGGTCTTGACCGGCATGGGATGCGGCTCGGGCCGCTCGCCTCGATCGATCTCTGCCTGCCATTGGGTATACTCCGGCGTGCCGAATTCCGGTCCTTTATCCAGCATCAGGGCTGGCAGCACTTCCAGGTTGGTGTACAGTGTTTGCCCGTGCAGCAAGGAGGCCAGCTGGGGCGGGAAACGCGTCTCGCTTTGCTCGTCTGCGAAGCGCGGATCGGTGGCGCCGAGCTGCAGGTCGGTCACCAGCCCGTAGAAGAGCCAGTTCCCGCTCTCGACCACCACAAACCCGCCTTCCTGCACCTGGTTCGCCGGGATCGACAGCCGTACGCGCAGATTTTCTTTCAGGCCCCCGCCTACAACATAGCCAATAGCTTTATGCATGTCATCCATATGCTCCCCTATTCCTTGACGATCTCTCTTAAAGCGCTCAACACGGCCATCAGCGTGGGATAGTCATCCCGCAGCAAGGTGATCAATTCCTGCATGGCAGCGCCGGTCCATGAATCGTCCCCGGCATGTTGGTGGGCTGCCTGCGCCTGCTGGATGTGGGCGGCCAGCAGCTCGCCGACCGGCAGCTCTTGGGCACGCAGCACATGCCGGAAGTAGCCAAACCGCCCGGCGCTGGTAAACTGGCAGATCTCGCTCTCGCCGCACAAGAAGATCTGGTCGAGACTCAATGGGGGGCGCGGCGGCAGCAGGTGGAAGATCTCGCCGGCTTGCTTGTAGCCGACCGCCAGCACGCTGATCTCCAGCGGCACATTGCGGTTGACCCGGTTGTCAGCGATGACGCCTGCCTGCACGCCCTCGGCGGTGACCAGCTGGCGCACCAGGCCGTCATCATCGATATGGATATCATGCACCAACCCAAAGATTTCGTACCCCGCGTTTTGGGGCACGCTGACCAAAGCCCCAAAGGAGGGCGCCTCTACCTGCGACACCCGACAGCCGACCACAAACCCGGCCGTGCCGGCGCGCAGCAGGCGCCCGATCTCAATTCTGGTGCTGTTAGCTGTCATTTATAGCGTGTCCTTCCTGCCGTTTCTTTGGCTTCCTGTTTCTGCGAGCGCTCGCCCACCGCGGCGCCCCTGCGGCGCAGCTCCAGGACGATCATCTGCGTGACCTGCTCTTTGTCTTCCAGGGTGACCACCGCGGTCTCATGGGCGCGGTGCAAGAGATAAGGATAAAAGCGCCCACCCATGATCCTGCACTGGTCGATCAGCACCGCCTGCAGCGCCTCCACCTGGTCCGCGTCACGCGCTACCCAGGCAGGAATATCAATGCGCGCCACCCAATGCCGCCCAGGACGGCCGACATTCAGGTAGAAGAAATGCAGCGCCAGCTCGTCTTTATAGAACTTGGCCGACGGGGAGCGCAGGGAAAAGATCGCTGACCTTTCACCGGGTTTCAAAAGCTCGGAGAAGATTTCGAAATCCATCACTCCCTGGAGAGGGTGATGGTCCCGGACCTTGGCTAAATCCTCATCAGATGCGCTGGCAACCTCCAGCAGGCGGGTGAGCGGGCTGGAGAAGGGTTTTTCCAGGTAGCCTGAGACGATCACACCCTGCTTGTACAGCCGCTTCAAGGCCAGCCGGTAATCCTCCAGGTATTTCTGGAAGCCGGTTGTCAATTCTTCCCCGGCAGAAACCATCAGCTCCATTTGTCCATCGGTGAAGGTGATCACCGGCTTTTCCAGGTTTTCAGCCAGGTCAGCCAGCTTGGTGCGCTCGTTGGTATCGCGCATCAGCGCCAGGGTGGCGTCTGTGATCATACCATGCGTGGTGAACAGCTCCTGGTTGTAGAGCAGCTTGCTGAAGATGATCGGCCTGGGCGGCTCAGAAGCACCGAGGCTCATCTGGATGGCACCTACGTTGATCAGGCTGTACTGCACCTCGGTGTGGCGGTCTGGAGAGATCTGTGAGCCGTCTGCAGCCAGGATGATTGCTCTGCGAGGCAGCGCTGGGGTTGGGTAAGCTGCATTCAGGGCTTCTGGGGCGGCGACCTCGGGGCTGAGCGGCAGGGCGCAGCGCAGGGTTGGGTCGGTATGGGCAGCCTGCTCAACTCTTTGCTGGAGGAAATCGAACTGGCGGGCAAACTTTACAAGGAGCTGGTTTGCGAGCTCCCGTTTATCCTCTAAGAGGCGCTGGCGTTCCAGTGCAGTTTCGCCTAGCTGCCGGACCTGATCTTGAACCTGTTGAAAATCCAGTGACATGGCTTCCCCTTTTCCTTAATCGGCGGGCGAGATCATGCTCACCAGTCTCGCCAGCGAAGATAAGCTTTCGTGAGCTCTTCGGATATGGCTGGGATGAGCGCCAGGCCGAGTACAACACCCCATTCCCTGGGGGTCATGAAGTGGGTATTGAAGATCGGCTGCAAGAAGGGCACGGAGACCACCAGCAGCATGAGGACGATCGATAAGCCGACCGCGTACTGCATATAACGGTTGGAAAAGATACCCAACCTGAAGACCGATACCCTTTCGGAGCGCACGGTGTAAGCGCGGAACAATTCGCACAGCGAGAGCGTGACGAATGCCATCGTCTCAGCGGTTTGCACATCCACACCGCGCCAGTCGTGCTGGAGCAGGTAAGCCAGGGGATTCATGCCAGTTGGAATGATTTCACCGGCCTGCAGGTGCCAGAGCAAGCCCACCGCAAAGGCGGTCAGCACGGCGCCGGTCTGCGTGATGGTCTGGATGACGATCCCCAGCTGCATCGGTCCGTTGATGATCGGTTCTTTGGTTGGGCGGGGGTGGCGCATCATGATATCGGGGTCGCCCTTTTCCATCGCCAATGCCAGGGCAGGGGCGCCATCGGTCAGCAGGTTCAGCCACAAGAGCTGGATGGCCGTCAGGGGCGTAGGCACGCCGGCCAGGGTGGCCAGGAAGATGATCATGATCTCGGCGACGTTGGAGGAGAGCAGGAAGAAGACAAACTTGCGGATGTTATCGTAAATGATGCGGCCCTGCTCGACAGCCGAGACGATGCTGGCGTAATTGTCATCGGTCAGGACCATGTCGGCGCTCTCTTTGGCGACGTCGGTGCCGGTGATGCCCATGGCTACGCCGATATCGGCGCGCTTGATGGAGGGGGCGTCGTTAACGCCATCGCCGGTCATGGCTGTCACCTCGCCCTTGGCGCGCAAGGCTTCCACGATGCGCAGCTTGTGCTCGGGTGAGACCCGCGCAAAGACATCCGTGTACATCACCTGTTCCTGGAGCTGCTCATCACTCATATTGTCCAGCTCATGGCCAGCCAGCACCTGGTGACCGGGGCGCAGCAGGCCGATCAATTCGGCCACTGCCCGGGCAGTGTTGGGAAAGTCGCCGGTGATCATGATCGTGCGGATGCCCGCCTGGGTGGCTGTCTTCAGGGCAGGCGCAACCTCAGCCCGCGCCGGGTCGATCATGCCGACCAGCCCAACAAAGATCAAGTCACTTTCCAGGCCGAGAACATTTTCCATGTCTGGAAGCGTCTCGACAATCTTGAAGGCCATGCCCAACACACGCAGCGCATCTTGAGTCATCTGGTCGTTCGCCGCCAGGATGTGCATGCGCTGGTTTTCATCCAACGCCGCCGAGGTATCGTCCATGCGCTGGTAGCGGCTGCACAGGTCGAGCACCAGGTCCGGTGCACCCTTAACAGCCACCACGTATCCCTGGTAGGGTTTGTCTTCGTCGAAGGGAGAGATATCTTCTGGCTGGGGAGCTTCGATGCGGTGCACTGTGACCATCCGCTTGCGTACCGAGTCAAAGGGCACTTCTTGTACGCGGGGATAGGCTTGGTTGAGGGGCCGCGGCAGGGCGCCGGCTTTGGCGGAGGCCACGATCAATGCGCCTTCGGTGGGGTCGCCCGCCAGGCGATAGGTCTGCTCTGCGGCGGATTCACCGGAGAAGTGCAGCTCGAAGTCGTTGTTCAGCGCGCCAACCCACATTGCCGTGAGGATCGCCTGGTAATTTTTCAGGTTAACTCAGCTTGCCGTCCTCCAGAAAGTCGCCTCTCAGCACCCGCCCCTGCCCGGTAACATTGATAAAGGTTTCGTCGGCATAGATGCGGGTCACGCTCATCTCGTTTTGGGTGAGGGTGCCGGTCTTATCGGAGCATATCACCGTGGCAGAGCCAAGGGTCTCAACCGATGATAAGCGGCGGATGAGGGCATGGCGGCGGATCATCTCGTTCATTCCCAAGGCCAGGCTGATCGTGACCACGGCGGGTAAGCCCTCGGGCACGGCTGCGATGGCCAGGCTGACGGCAATCATGAAGACTTCGACGATCTCAGCCCGGAAGGCTTTGAAATAGGCAACCAGCCCGCCGCCGGGAGCCGTCAATAAGGACAGGTCGGTGTTCCTGAAGACAGCCACTAGGAAGACGAGCCCACAGACCGCCAGTGCGCCCCAGACCCAAGATCTTGCCCAGCTCGTCCAGCCGGCGCTGCAAGGGGGTGGGTTCCTGCTCGACCGCCGAGAGCATCTCGGCGATCAGGCCGATCTGCGTGCGCATGCCGGTTCCCACCACCACGCCGCGCCCGCGCCCGTAAGAAACCAGCGTACCCATAAAGGCAGTATTCTTGCGGTCGCCGAGGGGGATTTTTTCCTCCAGGCGGATGTTGGCGTCTTTTTGCACGGGAACGAACTCGCCCGTCAGGGCAGCCTCTTCAATGCGCAGGTTGACCGCTTCGAGCAGGCGGATATCGGCGGGGATGTAGTTGCCGGATTCGACCAACACAATGTCGCCCGGTACAAGCTGGCGGGCGGGGACCGTCTGGCGCTGGCCATTGCGCAGCACCTGGGCTTCCGGCGCTGCCAACTGCCGCAGCGCAGCCAGGGCTTTCTCGGCGCGGCGATTCTGGAGCACGCCCAGCGTGGCATTCAAAATAACAATCGCCAGGATGGCGGCTGCCTCAATAAAGTCACCCAAAAGGGCAGATATGGCTGCAGCTACGATGAGCAGGATCACAAGGAAACTGGTGAACTGCTCCAAGAGCATCTGCCAGAAGGATATACCGGGCGCTTCCGTTAGCTGGTTTGGACCGTAAATCCCCAACCGGAGGGCGGCTTCTTCTGAGGACAGCCCGGTATCCGAGGGTGTTTTCAACTGCTCCAGGATCTGGTGCCGTGACAGTGAATGCCAGTTCGGTTGAGAGGCAGAGTTATCCGATGGGGTTACAGGTTTATCCGTCATCCACATACTCCAAGAGAATTGAGTTTAGACAACTGAAACCACCAATCTAGGCGTCTTTTGACCAATTTGGATTGGCACACAATGGTGAAGATTAGCGGATTCTATCTTGAACGCCTCTCATTATAGCATGGGGGTGAATAGTTTAATTCAAACTTGCTCTTCTTCGATCTCGCCCAGGTAGCCCATCTCTGCCAACCCGGCCAGCACCTTATCCATGGCGCCGGTCTTGACGATGACAGCGGTGGGGCCCAGCGGCTCACCCAAAAAGCGAGCCAGGCGGGAGCTGCGCACTGTTTGGAGCAGCTCGGGGGTGGAGAGGCGCAGGACGGAGAGGGTTTGCAGGCGCACCTCCAACCCGTTGCGCTCCCAGTGTTCGATGGCTTTGACCAGGCTGGGTGAGATGGTGGGGGCATGGCGGCGCAGGAGGGAGAGCAGGTGGTTGGTGGTCAGCCCCTGCTGGCGGGCGCGCAGCAGGGAGGCAGGAGTCAGGCGGTACTGGTAATGGTCTGGATGCTCTTTCTCCCAGATCCCGAAGCGCGCCAGCTGGTAGCGCAGGGCGCGAGGGGCCAGGCGCGGCACCACCAGGCGGGCATCCGAGCGCACCTGGATGGTGGCTTCTTCCACAGGTAAGCCCTCGGGAGGCAGACCTTTCAAAAGTCTGGCAGCCCAGGTGGAATAGCGGAAGGCGGTGATCTGCGCGGCAGGATCATCGAGCGGACCGGAGGCAGCCAGGTCGAGGATGCCCAGCCAGTGCAGGGGGCCACAGACCAGGTAGCGGATCAGCCCACCGTCAATGCGCTCCCAGTGTTCGAAGCCGCGCAGGAACTCACCGCTGGACTGGTCGCGCAGATACCAGGAGTCATAGTCGCCTGCTTGGCGCTGGAAGTCGGGGTACTTCTGGCGCACGGCTTCGACGAAGGCATTCAGGCTCCAAAAGGGGCGCTCTTCTTCTGGTGCGCTGCCGGGGACGGTAGTTAGAAAGTCGAGCACCGCCTGCCGGGCAAGCAGGGGATCGTTCTGCCATTCTCCCTCGGCGCACAGCCCGGGCAGCAGTCGCAGCTCATTGAGCTGGGTTGACACCAACCAGGCGCGCGTGAGCCGCGCGAGGGCTTCGGCGCGCGGCGCCTCCAGGAACTCCCGGGTTGGCTCCGGCACAGGCAGACCGCTGGAATCGAGCAGCCCGGTGCTGGATAACAAGGATTGTAAAGCTTCGGGTGTCAGTGGGGCGACCCTGGCTGCCACGGGCAGGCTCCAGTTTGCTGCACTGGCTAAAAGGACTTCTGCTTCCAGACCCAGGCGTAAAGCGGCCAGCAGCGTGCAGGCGTGGTCGAGAAGGCGACCGCTGGCCGGGAGCAGGTAAGTGCGCTCGCCGGGTGTGGCATGCCGCCCGAGGGCCTGGCTGTCAGCACTCTGTAATGAAGGTAGGAGGAGGAGCAGGTCGTCCGGAATATAAGCCAATTCTTCGGGGCCGGAGGGGGTGTCAAAGAAAGAGCGCCCCACCAGCGCCCGGTACCAGAGCATTTCTGCCGGGGAGGCCGGGTTGCGCTGCGGCTGCAGGCGGTCGCGCCGCCCGGCGCCCATCTCGCGCACGATGCCATAGCGGCGGGTGAAAGACTGCCAGGAGAGGCGCCCTTCGCTGTGCTGCAGATCTTCCAGGGCGAGGCGGGCTTCGCTGGGCAGGTGGTTGATGATCTCTTCCACGGCTGCCCGGTTCAGTACAGCCTGCCCCAGGCGCGGCAGGGCGAGGCGGGCCTCCAGGTTTTCCAGGTCTACCCCCCACATCTCGGCAACGATGCGCAGGTGCCCCAGGTCGCGTCCCTGCAAACTTTTGACGAAATCAGGCATCGGTTTTTCCTGTTTGGTTTCCCCAGGTTGATCGGGACGAACTGACCGCTTGTCCTACAATTATGCCATGATTTCCAGTGCCCCAGGCAGCAGCTCGATGGAAAGCTGGCGGACATCCGTGCCGAAACCGGCGTAGATCTCGCCATCCACGTGGATGACAAGGGGTTTCTCGGATTTCAGCTCCAGCTTCTTGCACTGCCCCGTGCGCACGACCTTGAAGCGCCCGTGGGTGCCCTTCATCACTTCGGGTAGCAGGCGCAGCATCATGGGCCGCGAGATGTGCCCGATGGCCGCGTAGTGGTAAATTTCATCATCGATGCGCGCTTCTGGGGCGACCAGGAAGCCGCCGCCCTCGCGCGGGCCATTGCAGATCGTCAGCATCATGGTCTCTTCTTCCCAGCTTTCAGTGTCGGTTTGGATGTGCAGCTTGGGAGCATCATGGTTAAAAATGATGGTCTGGATCACTGCCACGAAGTACATCATGAAGCCGTGCACATTCGAAAGCTGGTGGGCACGGATGGTGACGGTGGCATCGAAGCCGATGCCGAGGGTGTTGTTCATATACTCGGTGCGCCCATGCCCATCGACCATCTTGCCGATGTCGATGCGTTTCGGCTTGCCAGTGAAGATCTGGCGCAAGGCCAGGGACGGCTGCCGGTTCATCCCCACGGCGTGGGAAAAATCATTGCCGCTGCCCAGGGGGACAATGCCCAGGCGCGGCCTGCGCTCAGGGGAAACCTGCATCAAACCGTTGATCACTTCGTGGGCGGTGCCATCACCGCCCGCCGAGATGATCAGCTCATAGCCTTCTTCCGCAGCCTGGCGCGCTAATTCGATGGCGTGCGTGGGGTAGACAGTGCCGGTCCAATCGGCTCCGCCAAACTCTTCAACAACGGGGCGCAGGTCGGCGGCATTACGCCAGGCCTGGCCTAAATCAGCATTGGGATTAACGATCAGCTTGACCTTGTGTTGGGGCATGGAACGACCTCTAATAAGAACGTTTTAGCTCTGCCACCGGCAGAACAAGCTGCCCCTCCTCTAGGTCTCCCAGGATCGTGATGCCGTCTGGTTTCGAGGCCGCAAGCCTGGCTGAATAGGCTGCCACCAGCGCATCCAACTGGGGTGTCGAATAAAGCTGGTCGAGAGGCAGCCTGCCCTGAAGCAAGTTGTGACGGGTGATCTCGTCGAAGATGTGCAGCGGGTCAGGGATGCGCAGGCCCTCCTCGTAGAGGACCAACTGGCGCTGGATGCGGCCTTCGAGGCTGGTCTTTGGAAAGGGTGCTCTTTCCAATAAAACACAGAAACTGGCGTAAGGATACACCTCAATATACTGCAGGTCAGACTCCTCCGGGAAGGCTTTGAACCCCAGTCCTTCCAGGCGCCGGTAGAGGGCAAACCCCATCTGCACCCACACTGGACAATCTTGTTCGCTGGAGGGGGTGCGATGGGAGCTGATATGGTGCTGGCGGAGCTGATATTCTGCCAGGCGAAAGCCCCTCCAGCGCCCAGGCCGCGGTGGAGGCGAAAGTTTCTCGCGCACTTCTGGGCGATCCATCACGCCCTGGTTCGGGCGCTGTGGGGCGCTGACGGCTAACACCGCCTGGCTTAAACCGCCAACAAAAGCCAGCACCTCATTCATATCCCCTTTGCCCAGGGCCAGCAAGCGCAGGTCTTCGTCAAGGGCGGCGTAGGTGATGGGGCGCTGCCCGGCGGTAGGATCAATGCCGACAAAGGTTTTTCGAGAGGCGAACATCATGCATTAAGTCTAGCGTAGAATTCCAGAAGATGCAACAGGGAAATCCTGATCTTCGGACATGAGATAGGACAACAGAAGAAAAAGGAGCCTCAAAACCGATAAACTTGGTTAGCGACAACCACACATCGGAAGGAGGCTCCCATGAGCAAGTTTATCAACATTCAACCATTTAAGCAGGGTCTATTTGACGATAAAGGGACCGCACGCAGGGCAGCCGAAATTGGGCAAGGGATTTTGGCAACACGTTCATTGCGGCTTACAGATATTGCCGTAGCGATGAGAGGCAATAGTACAGCCAGCTATAAACGGATCCAGCGTTTCATCAAGGATGAAGATCCACGCCAAGCGCTGTGGAGACTATTTCAAGAGCAGGCGGAGTTTGTGATTGGTGATCCAACCGAGATCGAGCGTCCGCAAGCCTGGAAAACAGAGTACGTGGGAACGCTCAAGGATGGGAAGACGAAAGGGTTCTGGGCTTTGCTGCTGGCGACCCCCTATCGGGGACGGGCGATACCCTGCGGGTTGATTACCTATTCATCCAAAACAATTGCCATGAACCAAGATTTCGCGCAATCAAAACCATTTTCGAGCCTTTGAAGGGCTCAAAGATCTGCTTGGGGAGCGTCCTTTGGTGCTGGATCGGGAGTTTAGTTACCTGGAGCTGTTGCTATGTTTGAACGCAGAACAAGTCAATTTCGTGATTCGCCTGAACCTGGGGAGCCATCCACCCAAGTTCTGGGATGCAGAAGGTCAGGAAGTTAGCCTGACCATCCTGCTATGGTTTTTTCAAGAAAACTTGACAGATAGACAAAAAGACCCTTCTCGGTAAAATGGTTGTGACGAAACATCCAAATTACTGAGGAGGATCCAAATGGAGTATAGCACGCTTAAGCCCTGGCAGGAGATTGGAGAAACGGGGATAATCCACGACAAAGGCAGTTTGTATGGTCGCTTTCATCATATCAGCGATCCACGTAGTCCCAAAGGGAAGCAGTATAGCTTGATAACGTTGCTCAGCGTGATTTTTCTAGCGAAGTTGGTTGGCAAGGACAAACCGGATGAAATTGCGGACTGGGCGAAGAATCATGCTCAGGAGTTGGCGGAATTACTGGAACTGAAACACCAACGCATGCCATCCCACAGTACCATACGGCGCGTGTTTCACGCGATATTGGAGGAAGCTGAGTTTGACCGAATGGCGCAAGAATACAGCCAACAAGAGCAAACAGGGGTAGGGAAGGTGCTGTCAATGGATGGCAAAGCACTGCGGGGGACGCGCATCGCCGGGCAAGAGCGCAGCGACCAGGTTCTGAGCCTGTATGATGGGCAAGATCAACTCGTGCTGGCACAAGCAGCAGTGGACACGAAGGAGAACGAGATCGTGGCAGCGCTGCGGGTCTTGGAGCAAGTCTCGATAGCAGGCAAGGTGATCACTGGAGATGCCTTACACACCCAGCGAGCCATTTCTGGAATGATTGTGGAACGAGGTGGACATTATGTCTGGCCTGTCAAAACGAATCAGCCACGTTTGTACGAGGCTATCGAGCGTTTGTTTACCCCAGACAAGCCCAAGCCAGGCTTCGGGAAGATCAGCACCGATTTTCAAACCGCAACCAAGGTCAATTATGGGCACGGAAGACTGGAGAAACGTACAATCCAAACGAGTTCCATGCTGAACGAGTACCTTGATTGGCCTGGCGTGGGGCAAGTCTACTGTCTTGAGCGCAAGTTTGATTGGGTTCGTCAAGGCAAAGTCTTCAAAACCAGTTGCGAGATCGAATATGGTATCACCAGTCTTTCAAACACGAATGCTTCACCGCCTCAAGTTCTTCAGTTCAGACGAGGGCACTGGTTCATTGAAACCGGGCTCCATTACCGGCGTGATGTAACTTTTCGAGAAGATGCTACCCGAATGACCATTGGCGCAGCCGGCCGTATCTTGGCAACGGTTAATAATCTGGTGATTGGTTTGATCAAGCGGGCAGGCCATCGTAATGCCGCAAAGGCCCGGCGACACTACGATGGCCATGTCGCCGAGGCTTTTGGCTTACTGCTTTCCGCCAATTGCCTTTCTTGAAAAAGCCATGCTGCAGGATGAATGTCCTCTTTTCACATACGCAGGATTGTGCTATACTTCTATAGTTGCGCAACCATTCAACAATATTAACCATGCACGCATTCCATCCTCCCGATCATTTCAACGAAACCACCGCCGGCCAGCTCGCCAGCTTGTTCGACGCCCTCTCCGACCCCACTCGCCTGCGCATCATTGCCGCACTGCTCGATGGAGAGATGAATGTGGGCGACCTGGTGGTGGTCATCGGGCTGAGCAAATCTGCTGTGTCTCACCAACTGCGCGGCCTCCGGGATAAACGCCTCGTGCGTTCTCGCAAACAGGGCCGGCAAGTATATGTCACCCTGGATGACGATCATGTTGCCGAGCTCTTCAAGCGCGGCCTGGATCATGTACGGCATGGCTAAGCGTATCCCATCAAATCTTTACAGATAGACGGAGCCAATTATTTCTATGAAAAAGCGAAAAACAACACAGTTCCCAATTGCCATCCTGGTGGCAGGTGGTTTTCTGCTGATCCTCGCGGCTGCCATTTTGTTCATGCAAAACCGGCCAAATCCAGATAACTCGCTGCTGCCCACTGCGGTTAACCCTCAAGGGGAGCAGGCTACTTCGGAGATCCCACGCGTTTCTCTGGAGGACGCCAAAGCTGCTCTGGATGCCAATTCTGCCGTCTTCGTGGATGTGCGGGGTGACAGTTTGTATACCGTAAGTCACATTCCAGGCGCCTTATCCATTCCTCTAACAGAACTGGAAAATCACCTGGATGAGCTCAACCCTGCGGACTGGATCATCACCTACTGCACCTGACCAGCGGAAGAGTCGAGCGCCCGTGCGGCGCTCATCTTGCTGGACAACGGCTTTACCAACGTTACCCCCCTCCTGGGTGGTTACTTCGCCTGGTTAGAAGCGGACTATCCCACAGAACCTTGAGAATTCCAGGATTGGATATTCCCCGCCTTGTTTCCTGACAGAAAGAATTTATCATCATAACGCTTTAGCTGAACGATGCACCCCACCCGCTTCCTGATCCTGTTCCTCTTGACCGCCGCCGCATTGCTGCTGCCTGCCGCTGGCGACCCGCCGCCCACCCCGGCCTCGGCTGAAACCCAGGCCGATCTTGCAGCAGCCCTGTCACGCAGGCTGGGAGCGGTTCCTCCGGCGAAATTGCTGACCTTCGACTTATTCACCCCTGAGCTAGACACCGCCTTCCTCACCCCCACCGGAGAGACCGCCGTGTTGTGGTTGGCGCTGCGCGACGACTTAGGCCGCCTCTTGGCAGCCGAACCCGGCCTGGCCCTGGCTCGTCTATCAGACGCGGGATGGCAAGTGCTGCTGCCCGGAGACCCTGGTTGGGAAGAAATACTTACCGCCCTGCCAAACGGGATGCTGCCGCTGGAGTTATCCCCGCTGCTCGGCGATTCCACTTTGCGTCCGAACGCCATCACCGCCCCCCTCACCGGCTATTACCTGCCCTATGCCGCGGGCACCTCCCGCTGGCTGGAAGGCTCGATCAGCCACTTCCAATCCATTCCCGAATTAGGCTACCCCTCCTGCTCGCAAGAGTACTGCCGCTACGCCTACGACTTCACCGACGCCTGGCACTTTCCTCTCCTGGCTTCCAAAGACGGCACAGTGGTGGCCTCCCGCGACAGCTGTTCCGATGGCAGCCCTGCCTGCACAAACTACATTGTCCTGAGTAATTCCAGCGAAGGCACTTATCAGATCTACTTGCACCTTGCCAACGGCACCATCCCGGACAAGTTGACACCGGGTATCGCGGTCAAGAGAGGCCAGTATCTCGGCGACAGCGACGATACTGGCTACAGCACCTCCCAGCATGTGCACTTCATGGTTACCACCAGCATCTGGTTGGGTGGCGGTGGCTATTATTGGGGTCAGTCAATCGATATCCGTTTTGCCGATGTACCCATCAATAACGGCCTCCCGCGCACCTGCTACGAGGTCACGCATTTCCAGATCTATGATGGGGCAGCCGAGTGTTTGGGCGATAAATCTGATCCGCGCAATCCAGCCAACGACTGGTACGTCTCGGGCAATGTGGGCGCCTACCCGCCGGCAGGTGTCCTCACCCAGCCGGCTGCTGAGGCAATGGTTGCCGGTGGGAATAACTCGCTGGTCGACGTTTCCGCTGCAGCCAGTGACGACGTTCAAGTCACCGCCGTGCGCCTGGTCGCCAAACTGGATGGCCAATGGGTCGAGATCGGCCCGAAGATCACCCAGCCAACCCAGCCCGGCTTGTTCGACTGGGATGTAGATCTGTGCGCCGCTGCTCCACTGAACGGTCCCCTCGAGGTGGCCCTGCGCATTTGGGATCACGAGGGTAACATGGCCGAGGCGCTTGATGAGCGCACCATTCAGGTTGACCATGCCTGCCCGCCGCCGGCCAGCCAGCTCAAGCCTGCCGAAAGCTTCGATTCGACCGCTGTGCACCTGAGCTGGGACGCCGCCAGCGCTGGCGCCGGGATTAGCTCCTTCGACCTGCAGTGGCGCGCGGAGCCAGGGTCGTGGGATCCTGCCAACAGCCTCGACCTCCCAGCCGCCTCGCGTTCGACCTGGTTTGTGGGTCAGCCGGGCAGTACGTATGCCTTCCGCCTGCATGCCCTGGACGCGAACAGCCAGCCAGAACCCTGGCCCGCCGGTGAGGCCTTTGAAACCAGTGCCACGCTGCCTGCCACCTGCCTCCCTGACGGTTTCGAACCCGACGATGACCCCACCCAGGCTAAAACGCTGCCTCTCGGAAGTTCGGCGCAGGGCAACCTGTGTGAAGCGGGCAACTCCGACTGGTTCCGGGTTGAAATCGAAAATGAAAGCAGCTATTTTGTCATCGCCTCTTCGCAGCAAGGCGGGGCAGCCGTGAGCCTCACCGTGTATACAGACGATGGTGTAACGATTCTAACGAGTGGTCAAGCCCCCGGTGTGGGGCAGGGGACCGCCGTGCGCTTCCAGGCTGCTGCAGGCAGCTATTACATAAAAGTCGAACCACTCACACCCAACCTGATGGGTACGGACGCAGTGTATAGTATAAAAGTATCGGAAGCAAAAGAGATTTTCCTACCGTTGCTGGTGCGCTGAACCTGCTGCTCTCATCAATCCCCTTATACAGCGGTCGTCCTCAAACGTCTGCTTCCTGGCCTCCTACAGCATCCCCACCGTTGAAACCCGTATCGCTGCAAGCCAGCCTTTTTTGCTGGCCGTTGCGATGTACCGATGTACTCGTCGACTGTCATCGCAGCCATCTCAACCTTTGAAACATGCTTTAGCATATTTCCCATAACAGGCCGCAATTCATTCGCGGCTTCCTCGTTTTGACAGAAAGGAGCTTATAATTCATCCCAATGCTCCTCAAAAAAGTATTCGACCGAGAGCTTCACCCCACCGCCCCCTTTGCCTTTGACGCCACCTTCCACAAGCCCGACCACTTCACCTCGGGTGACAATGCCTGGCAGCCCGGGGTGCGCTGGCAGACCTGGGAGTGGCAGGGACAGCCGCTGGGCTTGAAGTTCCAAAACCGGGGCACGCTGGAAAATCCCATCTTACAAATCACCGGCTGCGCCGCCTGTTCGCTGGATGACCGTCTCATCGAATCCTTGATGGATGAAGTCAGCTACCGCTACAACCTGAGGCTGGACCTGAGCTGTTTCTGCCAGGCATTTGAAAACGACGAAATCCTCGGCCCCATCCTCCAGCGCTGGCAGGGCATGCGCCCCGGGCACCCCAGCTCGCTCTACGAATACCTGGTCATCGGCATCGTGCTGCAGAACGCCACCGTCCGGCGCTCGATGCAGATGTTCTCCTCCCTCTTAGAGCACTACGGCACCCTGCTGGAATATGACCGCCACCGCCTGTGGTGCTTCTGGCAGCCCGGCGGGCTGGGAGACATCTCTGAAGAAGCCCTCAGAGCCCTCAAAGTGGGCTACCGGGCCAAATCCATCAAGCGCATCGACGACAGCTTTGCCCAGGGTCTGGTGGACGAGCTGGCCCTGCGTCAATGTGACCGGGAGACCCAGCGGCAGGCCCTGCTCAAGCTGTACGGTGTCGGCCCTGCCACGGTTTGGTACCTGCTTTTCGACGTCTTCCACCACTGGGATTTCTTCAACCACATCTCCCCCTGGGAGCAGAAGATCTACTCCAAGCTGTTCTTCGACGTCGATCCCGAAACCCCCCTGCCCGTGGCGGACCTGCTGGCATACTTCGAGCGCTTCGGCGCCTACAAGCAGCTCGCCGTCCACTACCTCTGGGAGGACCTGTGGTGGAAGCGAAAAAATGAAAACATCCCCTGGCTGGAAAAGCTGGTCAGGACATAATTTTTCCATACTTCACTGCTGCGCTCCTTCGTCAACTCAGGACAAGCTTTTATAGCAGCAACCACCATCACACTTATCGCTTGACAATATTATCGCGATACGATATCATCGCGGCATGATTGAATCTTTTGCATCGAATAAAACGGAGAAGATATTTCTCGGCCAAATATCCAAAATACTCCCCCTCGAAATCCAGCGGCTTGCCCGCCGTAAGCTGCTCTTCCTGGATGACGCAGAAGATTTGCAAGACTTGCAGGCCCCACCCGCGAACACGCTCGAAAAACTCACAGGAGATCGGCTTGGTCAGTACAGTTTTTTCATCAACGCTCAATGGCGGATTTGTTTCGAGTGGTCCGATAACCAGGCGAGAAAAGTGGAAATCGTTGATTTTCACTCTTGAGATCACACCCTATGGATGACATGCTTTCCCCCATTCACCCCGGCGAAATCCTCCTGGAAGACTTCATGAAGCCGCTTGGTCTTACCCAATATCGTTTGGCAAAGGATATTGGTGTGACGCCTATTCGCATCAGCCAGATTGTAAACGGCCAGCGCGCCATTACCGTAGATACAGCTTTGAGGCTGGGCCGTTATTTTGGAACCAGCGCGGCAGTCTGGCTGCGCTTGCAAGTGCGCTACGATCTCGAAGTTGTTCGGGAACAAAGCCTCGAACGCATCAACCGCGAAGTAAAGGTCTACCAACCACCCCTGCCACCCTCCTAGCAAAGTCCCACTTGTTTTGGCAGCCCGGCAGGCGCAAGCAGATTACCTGGTTACGCTCAACCGAAAGCATTTCATGGATGACCCGGATGTGGCTATCCAGGCGGGTTTGAAAATCGGCACGCCCGGAGATGCGCTGAGTTGGGCGCGAGGGTTGATTGAGAAAGGATGACCGGGTTTTACCAGGGCTTATGCCTCCACCTTCCCAGCCAGCCCCTCCGCCCAGAGGCGGATCGCCGCCCAGTCCCGCAGGTCGCAGGCCGGGATCTGGTAGAGCGGACTGGCCGGCGCCATTGCCAGCACCTTATCGGAGAAGCGCAGCTTCGCCGGGTCGTACTTGCCGCCGAAGATCGCCGCTGCCGTCGGGGCAAGCCAGGCATGCTGCGCCAGCTCTTTGTCGAGCTGCCCGCGCACATTCCGCCACTGTTCCTCGGTCTCATGCAGCGGACCGAGGGCAAAAACCGCCACTTGCCGCTGCGCCAGGGCCTCGCGCTGCTGCTCCAGGAAGCGGTGCGCCTCCTTGTGCCAGCGGCCGATATAAAGCGGCGCTCCCAGCACCACCAGGCCGTACCCCTCCAGGCTGCGCACCTTCCGCACGGGCTGCAGGTCCACCTCCCGCCCCGCCTCACGCAGCGCCGCGGCGATGGCCTCGGCCACTTCCTGCGTCGAGCCGTAGCGTGTGGCATAGCTAACCAAAATAGAACCTGACATATTCTTCTCCTTTCCCTTCCAAACAAACCTGATTGACTTTAATCTTTTATACTATACAATGATATTAGGGGGATAACAAGCGTTGGCCTACATGGTTATGCATAGAAACGCTTCAGGTATTTTGGGGTGAAAGGAAAGAAAATGATTATCATTCATCGCGAAGTTCAACATATCTATCCTGACAAGTGGGCAGATTTGGCGGTCATCGACCAAGAATACAACAAAATTGAAGCCAAGTATGGCTTTCCACAAAAGAAGCGCTCCCAATTACTCAGCGGGAAAGATGAGATGAATACCTTGATCATTGAGTACCAATTTGAAAGCCTGGCCGCGATGGAAGCAGCCTTTGAGAAACTCATGGCTGATCCTGAATGGCAAGCTTTGGGAGAAAGGGCAAACTCAATCCTGCGGGATATTCGAATAGAACTTCTCATGCCCTTGCCTTGAGCTAAACAGGGCAAGCTAGAGAACTTCATCCTCAGCGCATCCAGCCACGCGGGAGCGGGGAAGGATTTCTATTAAACCTAGGCGTTGTGAAAAAAGCTGCTGCTTCAGGAACCGGTGCGCCGTGCTTGTGGCAGCATGACCAGGCCGTACCCCTCCAGGCTGCGCACTTTCCGCACGGGTTGAAGATCGACCTCATGCCCACCCTCGCGCAGCGCCGCGGCGATGGCCTCCACCCCTATCCCTTGTTTTTATTTGCGAAAATTCGCGTCGATTAGCGGATTCCCTTAAGGCTCCCTCCAGAAGCGCCTCAACTTATCCTCAATCTCGCTGGTGTTTTGTACCACCTGAAATTCCCGCCAGTGCGCCGGGAACAAATGGCGGTAGCGCGCTCTGGGTAAAACGCTCATCGATCAACACAATGATCCCCCGGTCTGCCTCCGTGCGGATCACCCGGCCGGTCGCCTGCAGCACCCGGTTGAAACCCGGATATTGGTAAGCGTAGGCAAAACCAGACCTGGTTTGGCGATCAAAATAATCTTTGATCAAGTCCCTTTCCAGCCCCACTTGCGGTACCCCCACACCCACCACCACCACCCCGATCAGCCGCTCCCCCACCAGGTCAATCCCCTCGCCAAAGATGCCCCCCATCACGGCCAGCCCGACCAGCGTTTCCTGATTGCTCGCTGAAAACTGGGCCAAAAAGGCCTCGCGCTCTGCTTCTGTCATGGCTCGCTCCTGCACGAGGAGCTGCCTTTCCGGCAGTCTTTCTTTGAGCAGCTCCAGCACCGCCGTCAGGTACGCATACGATGGGAAGTAAACCAGGTAATTGCCTACGTGCGTGCTGCAGACGGCTTCAATGGCTGAGGCAATCGCTCGCGTAGGAATCGGCCCGCTGCGCATACTTGGTGGCTATCCGGTTGTGGATCAGCAGGCACACATTTTCTGTCGGGAAAGGGGATTGGAAGATGCGCCTGGGATGCTCCACCGCGCCGGTCAAGAGCTTCTTGAAAGTAATCCATTGGCAGCAGTGTCGCCGAGAAAAAGACGCTCGCTCGGCTGCGCTCCAGCGGGGCCGCCAGCATGGGGGCCGGGTCCAGGCAGAACAATTTTGCTTTGAGATCGCCCTGCCCCTGCCGCTCGAAGTAAGACACGTAGAAAGTGTCGAAATATTCGGCCGTACGCAGGTAATTGCTGCACGAGAAATAAAACTCCAGTAATGCCTGCCTGAACTCAGCCGGCTGGTTCAAGACCAGCCAGTCTTCTGCCTTTTGGCTGAATTCCCGGATGGCCTTGAGCAGCTTTTCAGGGAGCTCGTGCTCAACCAGCGCCCCCTTGCCCTCCGCCTGGCAGGCTTTGCGCTTCTCCAGCAAGATCTGATTGATCGCCTTCAGCTTTTTGGCCAGCCCAGGCAGATGCGCTTTCAGGAGCGCGCTGCAGGTCCAGCACCGTCTTTTTATCCAGCTCAGCCGAATACATCGCCCTGGCCCGCTCCGGCAGGTTGTGCGCTTCATCGATCAGAAAGACATACGCTTCGGTGCTGAAGTCAAAAAAGCGGTGCAGATACACCCGCGGATCAAACGCATAGTTGTAATCACAGATGATGCAGTCGGCCCATAGGGCCAGGTCCAGCGAAAACTCAAAAGGGCAGACCTGGTACTGTCGGGCGATCTCCTCAATCACCGGGCGGGTAAAAGCCTGGTGCTGGTCGATTTCCTCCAGCGCCTTCTTGACCTTATCAAAATAACCGCGCGCAAAAACACAGATTTCCGGGTCACAGTTGACCGGCGGGCAAAAACAGATCTTTTCCTTGGCCGTCAGGGTCACGCTTTTTAATTCCAGCTTCGCCTGGCGCAGATCCTCCAGCGTCTTTTCTGCCACCAGGCGCCCGGGCGTTTTAGCCGTCAGGTAAAAGATCTTGGCCGCCAGCCCCTGCCCCAGGGCCTTCACCGCCGGGAAAAGCGTCGCGATGGTCTTCCCCACCCCCGTGGGCGACTGCACATACAGGCGCTCGTTCCCCCGGACGGCTTTGTAGACCGCCACAGCCATCTCGCGCTGGCCCGGGCGATAATCCGCATAGGGGAATTCGAGCTGCTGGATCGACCCGTCGCGCCGAACCTGCCAGGCCCGCCTCTTCCGAAACCAGTCCAGGTAGGGTGTGATCAAGCCGCAGAAAAAGCTTTCCAATTCGGCCAGCGTAAAATAACGCTCGAAAGTTTTTACTTTCTGCGCCTCTCCTTCGCCGCCCTCCAGGTGGTAATAGGTCAGGTGGATGCAGATCCCGCTTAGATGATATTGCCGGGCATACATATAGGCATAGCACTGTGCCTGCGCCCAATGCAGCCGGTTGTGCTCCTCGCTCACCAGGTCCAGGCTCAGCGTGGTCGTCTTGATCTCCTCGATGATCACCGGCTCTGCGCTGGCATACACGCCATCCATCCGGCCGCGCACTTCCAGGGGCAGGTCAGCGCCCTCCACCCGGTAGGCGATCTCCACTTCGCTTTCATACCCTGCCGGGCGGGAGCGCTGCACTTGCTTATGGCCTTGCGTGCCCTCCTGGGCGCGGTCCCGCTTTTGAAACCCGCCCGCGGTCAAATCCCCCGCCTGCAGCACAAACTCCACCAGGCTGCCCACAGACACAACCTGCGCCTGGCATTTTTCAATCGGATCAGCGGGTTCGGTGTTCATTTTCACCCGAGATTCTAGCATGGGTTAAGCCTTTCCGCTTTGTCGTCCTGAGCCATGTCCCGAGGGACGAGGGAACAACGAAGGACCCCCTTTACGCGACGGTGTAAGTATATGGTCTCCCCGCCTGCGCCCCAGGTTTCATCCCCTCGCCCTTCGGGATGAGGGCGATCGAGCATGGCTCGATTCGGGGTGAGGGCTTCTCCCCTCTCTGTTTCGGAGAGGAGCCTGTCCTGAGTGGAACGAAGGAGCTGGGGGTGAGGTCTGTAGTGCCAGGTCTTCCCCCCCAGCCCCAGGTTTCATCCCCTCGCCCTTCGGGAGAGGGGCAGGGGTGAGGGCTTCTCCCCTCTCTGTTTCGGAGAGGAGCCTGTCCTGAGTGGAACGAAGGAGCTAGGGGTGAGGTCTGTAGGGACGGGGGTGTTACTGTCATTGCGAGGCGCCTTCCGCCGAAGCAATCCCCTCCGGTGAGGACTGCCTCTTCCTCCAAAGACGCCAGGAGGGGCTTCTCCCCTCTCCGTTTCGGAGAGGGCGATCGAGCATGGCTCGATTCGGGGTGAGGGCTTCTCCCCTCTCTGTTTCGGAGAGGAGCCTGTCCTGAGTGGAACGAAGGAGCTGGGGGTGAGGTCTGTAGTGCCAGGTCTTCCCGCCCAGCCCCAGGTTTCATCCCCTCGCCCTTCGGGAGAGGGGCAGGGGTGAGGGCTTCACCTCCCGTGCATTCCCCTGTGCTTCGAAGCCAATAAAGTGCAAATAAGCGCTTGCCTTATTTGCACTTTAGATATAAAATGACAATAAGATACATCCTTGTTTACGGATATTTCAATGGATCCCAATGATTTTTCAAGCAGAGCCTCCGGACGCATCCTGCGTACACCAAAAGGATATTGGGCATTCATACCAGACCCATTACCTCCTACCATCCACTGGTCTACCTCGTTAATCTCTTCCCTGGGTGAGGCGGAGCGCAACCTGGGAAGGCTGGCGAGCCTGGCAGACACGCTGCCCTCACCGCACATCCTGGTGCGCCCATTCATCCGGCGCGAGGCAGTGCTTTCTTCTCAGATCGAAGGGACGCGCGCCTCGCTGGTAGACCTGTATCATTATGAATCCTCCCAAGGATCCTTTTTCGAAGACACCCTGGATGTGCGTGAGGTGCACAATTATGTGTGCGCCCTGGATTACGGCCTTGAAAGGTTGAGGAACCTACCGGTCAGCCTGCGCTTGATCCGGGAATTGCACGCCATATTGATGGAGGGCGTGCGCGGGGAAACCCTCACGCCTGGCGAGTTTCGCCGCAACCAGAACTGGATTGGTCCACCCGGCAGCACCCTCTCGAGCGCAACCTTCATCCCACCACCCGTTGACGAGATGCACCCAGCTTTGGACCGCCTGGAAAAATTCATGCATACCCCCTCGGATATCCCGCGGCTGGCGCACCTCGGCTTGATCCACTACCAGTTCGAGGCTATCCACCCCTTCCTGGACGGGAACGGCCGGTTGGGACGCTTGTTGGTTGTCTTGTTGTTGATCGAATGGGAGATGATTTCACAGCCGCTGCTCTACCTGAGCGCCTTCTTCGAAGCCCACCGGCTGGATTATTACGATCGTTTGCTGGCAGTCAGCCGGGGCGGTGAGTGGGAGAGCTGGCTGCTCTTTTTCCTACAAGGGATCAGCAGCCAATCTGTAGATGCCATCGCCCGCATCGAGCGCCTGGGTAAATTGCGGGATGCTTACAGGGAGCGCTTGCGCACGGAGCGGGCAGCGGAGCGATTGCTGCAAACCCTGGATGTGCTTTTTGAGCGGCCGATCCTGAATATCCGCCAGCTTGAGGCTGCATTAAGTGTGCCCTACCGTACGGCTCAGCGGTATGTGGAAAGGTTAGAGGCAACCGGTATTCTGCGCGAAGTGACCGGGCAGGCCCGCAACCGCCTATACCGGGCAGATAAGATTATCCATGTGCTTGAATCTGCGGGGAGATAGGAAGCTGAGGCTCTAATTAAGCTGATTCAAACCTCCATGAATGCCCCCGCCTTTGTCATCCTGAGGGAGTGTAGCGACCGAAGGATCCCTGTGACGCAAGCCCTTCCGTGCCTGGTAGGAATGTAGGGGCGGGGTTTCCCTTGTCTGTCGTCCTGAGCTTGCGAAGGACCCCCTTTACGCGACAGTGTAGGTTTATGGTCTCCCCGCCTTTGTCATCCTGAGGGAGCGCCGCGACCGAAGGATCCCTGTGACGCGCCCCAGGTTTCATCCCCTCGCCCTTCGGGATGAGGGCGATCGAGCATGGCTCGATTTGGGGTGAAGCGCCCCTGTGACGAGACATTGATCCAGGCACCGGAGAGCAATGGCCAGGGTGAGGGCCGCCTTTACGCGACGGTGTAGCTATATGGTCTCCCCGCCCAGGGGTGAGGGCTTCACCCCGTCACCATCCTCCACGGTGCGGAGATGAGCCTCTCACCCAACCGGCGCACCTCCTCCCCGGTATGCAGCAGCAGCCCCGCCGCTTGGGGAAATTCCGCCAGGAAGAGGCGCAGCCCCGCCGCATCCCCATATCCAGGGTTCGCGCCGCGCTTGACCTCGATTGCCAGGAGCCGCCGGCCATGCTCGAGTACAAAATCGACCTCCTGACCGCTGCGCGCCCGCCAGAAATAAAGCCGCCCTGCCGGGGTCATCAGGCGCGTCAAAATGCGCAGATGGTGATAGATGAGAAGTCTCGAAATAGGCGCCCAATTCGCGCGCCTTGCGCAGATCGGCCTCTTCGTAGTAGCCGGATAAAAAAATAGCTAACCCGGTATCGTTCCAAAAGGCCTTGGGCGATTTTAACAGCCGGGTGGTATGGCTTGCTGTGTAAGCCGGCAGGCGCTCAAACATGTGCGTGGTCTCGAGCAGGTTCAAATAGCGGTGCGCCGTGGCTTGCGAGAGCTGGGCATCCCGCCCCAGCTCCGATTGGTTGAGGAGCTGCCCCGAGCGCAGGGCGGCCAGCTCCATCAGGCGGCGGAAGTCGAGCAGCGCCTCGATCTGCGAAACCTGGCGCAGGTCGCGTTCCAGGTAGGTGGCCACGTAACCGTCCCACCAGCGCACCCAGGCCTGCGGGGACGGCATGCTCAGCAGCGCCGGCATCAATCCGCGCAGCATCAGCGGCACGAGGTCGGCCTGCTCTGCTTTAACCATCCCTTCCGCGGGCCATTCCCCTGCCAGGAGCCGCTGGACCAGGTCAGGCGGAGGCGCCTGGCGCGTTTCCCCCAGGCTCAGTGGGTCGAGCACGAAGTACACTGCCCTCCCCGCCAGGCTTTCTGAGACCTGCCTCATCAACAGCAAATTGGCCGAGCCGGATAACACAAAGCGGTAGCGACCCGGGTGGCGGTCCACTGCCTGCTTCACCGCCAGCAAAAGATCAGGGGCTCTCTGCACCTCATCCAAAACGACCTGCTCCGTCCCGGCCCACAAAGCTTGCGGTTCCTGGCTGGCCTGGCGCAGCGTATCGAAATCGTCCAGGCTGAGGAAGCGCCAGCTCTTGAACGGCTCGGCATTGAGCAGCAGGGTGCTCTTGCCCACCTGGCGCGCCCCGGTCAGCACCACCACCGGGTGATCCTGGACGGCTTGCTGCAAGGAGGCCGTCAGCCAGCGCGGGTAAAAGATTTCAGGGGCTGAATAAAAGTTATTCACGCCTTGAATAATAATCACAAATCGAGCGGGCGTCAAGGATTTTTCCCAGCTCGCCCTTCGACCACCCCCAGGTTGGAATGTATGGGCCGGGTTTCCCATGTCTGTCGTCCTGACCCTGAACGCAGTGAAGGGGAAGGACCCCCTTTACGCGACAGTGTAGGTGTATGGTCTCCCCGCCTTTGTCATCCTGAGGGAGTGTAGCGACCGAAGGATCCCTGTGACGCGCCCCCAGGTTTCATCCCCTCGCCCTTCGGGATGAGGGCGATCGAGCATGGCTCGATTCGGGGTGAGGGTTTCTCCCCTCTCTGTTTCGGAGAGGAGCCTGTCCTGAGTGGAACGAAGGAGTTGGGGGTGAGGTCTGTAGGGGCGGGGTTTTCCTTG
>CAVWGW010000018.1:0-84401 GCA_963754615.1 uncultured Chloroflexia bacterium
CGTATTGTGGCAGGGTCTCAACCAGTTTGGTGAACTTTACATAATCTGCTGTAATCGGAGAACGCCGCGCACCTGAAAGGTTATCCAATATCGAAACTCCCGCTGAACCGGGGTCAAATTGCACGCTGTCCCCACCGTAATGCACCACGGCCCGGCCTTCCAGGTCATAAAGGTAGAATTCCTTTGGGGCACTTTCCAGTGCCCGGTAGACGATGCTTTCGGGGATGCAGGCGATCTGTTTCTCAAAATCCACCTCCGCGCCGGCTTCCGCCAGCAAGGTCAGCGCCTCGCGGTTGTGTACCCGCACACCCGGGTCAAGCAGTAAACCGAAGGCTTCTTCCTTGATTTGTTCCACCAGCTCGGGGTCTAAAATATTTAGTTTCGGTCGCATATTATTCGGCCTTGTAAAAGAATAGATTGTGTGAAAATTCATTGATGAAGTCTGGGTGTGCCGAAAGCTCGACATACTCCAGCTCACCCACCATTGCCTGTGCAAAACGGCGCTGCTCTGTCGAGACCAGCATCTGGCGCGCTCCCGTTCCGGCCGCGTTGCCCACCTGTTGGAAGCGCTCGATGGGAATATCCGGGAACATGCCCACCCGAATGGCGCTCTCCAGATCGATATACGTGCCAAATGCGCCCGCCACGATGAATTCATCGATCGCCTGGTCATCCCCTGCCAACCCGACCACTTCCAGCAGGATTTCCACCCCGGCTCGGATGGCGCCTTTAGCGAGCTGGATTTCGTTGACATCTTTGCGGGTGACCACCACATCCTTGCCATGTCCGCTGTCTGCTGCATGCGCCAGAACCAATTCGCTGCGCCCGTTCGCGATCCGGATTGCTGGGTGGTTCTTGTGGATTGCGCCGCGCCGGTCTACGATCTCGGCTGCGATCATCTCGCTGATGGCATCCAGGATGCCTGACCCGCAGATCCCCACAGCGGGTTGGTGATTGATGGTGTGAATGCGTACTTCGTCGCCGTTGATCTGGACACGTTCGATGGCGCCTGGAGCGGCGCGCATACCGTCGTGGATATGAGCGCCCTCGAAGGCTGGACCTGAAGCACACGAGCAGCTCACCATGCGCCCCTGGTGCGCCAGCGTGATCTCCGTGTTTGTGCCGATGTCCAATGCCACCACCGTGCGATCTTTTTTATGGGCCACGCCGGTTGCCAGCAGCATAGCGACATGGTCTGCGCCCACATATCCGGCGATATTTGGCGGCAAATGCACATACGCTCCGGGTGCCAGCTCCAATCCCACTTCGCGTGCCTGCATGTCCAGCGCCTCACCTACCGCCGGCACATAAGGGGCGGCTCCCAATTGAGCCACCGGCAGTCCAGCGAACAGGTGGTGCATGGCCGTGTTGCCCACCACCACCGCATCCACGATCAACTCCGGCGCGGCTGGGGTGCCATTTTGCCTGGCTTCCGCGCATAGCTCGCCCACCATGCTATTCAAAGTTTCTACCAGGCGGGATTGTAATGTTTTTGCGCCATCTTTTTGGGAATTGGCATAGGCAATCCGGCTGACCACATCTTCCCCAAAGGCAATTTGCGGGTTCATCGCCCCAGTTTTGGCGATGGTTTTTCCGTTCGAAAGATCCAGCAGGTAAGCCGCTACCTTGGTCGTGCCAACGTCTACCGCCAGCCCGAGCAGGGGTGTAACCTTGCCCTCCCCGTTAGTGGGAGGCAGCACGGCAATCACTTCGTTCTCACGCACAGCCAGGCGCATCGCCCACTCCAGGTGGCGCACCTTTTCGGATATAGTCGACAGTACGGCATGGTGGAAGTGCGGCAGCTGTGTGCAGGGAGCTTGGATGGTATTCTCAGGCAAAGTAAGCAGCAAGGCATCTTTTAAGCGGGTGGTGTCAGACGCGCAGATCGTGGATATCGGGAGGTGCTAGCTTGAGATCGACGGCTTGGACCGCCGGTTCCAGTGGAATTTCGACCTCCACCCCCTCCACCTGCAGGCGTTGCGGTGTCGTCAGCGATTCGGGCGGTATGTCGATCACCACATCGCTCAAAGGCATCGCCTGGCAGGCCAAGCGGTAGCCGGCCTCCAGCTCGGTTGGGCTGAAAAGCGCCTGTTCTTCCAGGGTGTGCTCGGTGAGCTTCCCCTTTACCAGGCGTACTTTGCAGCTGTCGCAAGCCCCCACACCTCCGCAGAGTGACATCAGCTCTACACCGCTTTGCTGTGCAGCGCTCAGGATCGATTGATCGGCTGGAACTTCTGCCCGCCTCCCCACTGGCTGCAGGCTGACTGAAAATTTTTGAGAGGCTTTGGTTTCAGGCATAGTGTTGTTGGTACCGGCAAGTCTCCTTCATCGCGCAGAAATCGCAGGTTTTTCCCTGCTTGTTTACCTGGGTGCCGAAGCCCATCACAAATGATACCGATTTGCGTGGCAGCATGACGTAGCTGGCTGAAAGCCGGATTTGAAACTCCGGGAATTTACTTTGTTCGCTTTCCAGGGCCTGGAATATTTGCGGCTGTCCCTCAGAAACTGGCCATTCGATCATCCCAGGACTGAGTGGCAAAGTAGCTTGCAGCCCATCTTTCTCCGCCTGGGTTTCCAGGGTTGCACACACGGCATTTCCCAGGGCTTCGACGGCTGCCGACCCCACCGCGTCGAGTGCCAATCCTTTGACGAGATCTTCATTCATTACCTCGGCCGCTATGGATTCAACTGCCTCACCGATCGTACACACCACGATGGCAACCCGTTCAGCTCCCCCCAGGTGGCTGGCTAACAGGGCTCCCGAAAGGTAGCTGTTTTTTGAATTGCCCCCTGGTATGTCCAGGTAGACCCGCTCGTGGCGCAGCTCTCGCACCGGCAGCGAGAGGTAAATTGCCGCAGGTGCCAGTAAAGGCATGCCTTCCGCCAAAGCCCATTCCGCCGTACTCACCAGGCCAGGTCTGCGGGAACGCATCACCTCTGGGTCAGCTCCCTGGGCGCGTAAGACCTGGTCAGTCGTTACTGAAAGTTCCCAATCTGAGATAAGAGGCATACTTCTTAATCCAAAAACCTTATTTGATCGAGTTGTCATTGCGAGCCGCAGTTCCTTCGTGAACTCAGGACAAGCCTTTAGCGGCGAAGCAATCCGATTTTGGATTGCAGCAATCATCATTCTTTTTGCGTGATCAACTCCGCGCGAGCAACTTTTTGCTGGAATTTTTTTAAGCGTTTTGGTCGAGGAACGAAACCATTTTACCCTATTATCTGCTCCGAACATGCTTTAGCATGTTTTTCATTATAGGCCGCAATTCATTTACGGCTTCAATTGAACACTGCTAACACGGCCGCAATTCATGGATATCTCGGGTGTCAGATTTCAAACTACTGAAAAAACTTCTTCAGCTCGCGGTCTTGCTCATCGCTAAGCGGGGGCACTTCGTGCTCTGCCAGGATGTGCTCCACCTCTTGCCGGGCGCGCTCCAAAACGGTTGGGCTGCCGGCTGCCAGCCACATTTCCCAGCCGGTTTCCTGCACTCCCAACCGTCCATGCCAGACCTCACCAGACCGCAGGTATTTTCGCGTGTGTGCTTCTTTGAGAAAGTTGTGCGAAGTATCCATGGCGTGTGCAATCACCTCTACCGCCAGGCTGTCTTCATCCACAGGAAAACCACGCCGCACGCGTTGGACCATGCCGAAGATATCGTTGTCGATCACCATCTGCTCGTTGCATGAGCAAACCCCTCCCGCCATCTCCCCCACCCCCGAAAGCTCATCTGCTCCTGCCAGGGCAGGAACCAGGGCATTCATGGCGCGCTCGTACCCGCTCTGGATGTCCGTTGCGAATCCTGAATCGGCCAACCCGTAGACGTTAACGGGCAGGTGGTAGCGGTGCCCTAGCTGGACGGAGGCCGCCGACATCATGCCCACTTCGGGGTTCCCCCAGATCGGAGAGCCGCTGCGCATGTTCAGGACGGAAAGCCTGCCGCAGTACACCACCGGCAGCCCGGGCTGGGTTAGCTGCAAGAGCACGATTGCTGCCAGGCTCTCTGCATTCTGCTGCACCAGCGAGCCGGCCAGTGACATCGGCGCGGTAAAACCGGTGCTGGGGCAGGGCAGCGGCCCAACCGGCAATCTCTGCCGGGCTGCCTCAATCAATACTTGGGTCACTTCTCCCAGAAAGTTCAACGGGCTGACGGGTGAGACACCCACCGAAACAGTGGGCTGCTCTCCAAAAACCACTTTCATCATTTCCACCAGTTGGAGCAGTTCAGACCGGTCGCGCACTCCCGGTCCATTGATCGGTTTGAGGGTATTACGCACCGCCTGGTCGAACATGCTCAACACCATCCATTCGGAAGGCACATCCCGAGGCGTGTACAGCGGGGTGATTGTGGTCACATTTTCCAGGGCATCCAGGACCCGGGTGCTCTCAGCCACATCCGCGGTCGTAGCCGGGCGGAGCTGGTTTTGCATCGGATCGATTACATCGCGCGCCCCACCCATGTTGTGTACATGCAGGCAGCCGTCTCCCAGCACCACTTCATGCCCGCGTCCTTTCAGGATGACCCGATCTGGGCATTGCTTCAAGCACTTCTCTACCAGCTCGGGCGGGATGCAAACGCGTCCCTTTATTTCCTGGCCCCCATGTATGTCATGGGCCCCATGTACCTCATGGCCGCCATGTATTCCATGGCCGCCATGCTCGAAAAGCAGCTCCCGTCCTTCTGGATCATCGATCAGAATGCCTGTCTCTGAAAGCACGCGCAGGCTGGCCTGGTGGATTGCCTCAACTTCTTCGGGGGAAATGATGTTGTAAATCACATTTTTGGTTCGAAGTACTTCTCTGGATAAGGGCCTACCACCGGCTGGTCGTCGCGCACAGCCAGTGTATAAACCGCATCACCTGGGTAATAGAAAATTCCATGCGAGCGTCCAATCACGAAACCTTCAAACTCGCTGCGCAGCACCCCCTCGCCCAGGGGTTTGCCCCAGATATCCCGGATTTCAGCGATCACTTCGCCGGGATTAACGAAATCTCCCGGCTGCGCCAGGTGTACCACCACACAGGCTTCTTTCACCCGCGGTGTTGGGCAGCGCCTCACCGGATATCCAGGGTCGACTACCTGGATATGGTTGATCTTTTCCATCGTTCCATCGAGCATTCCTGCCCAGCGTAGAATATTGCGTGTGCCGGCTGCAGCCGCGTTAATAATTGCCGGGTCTGGCATATGCCCGGTACCCAGCTCAACGGTGATCGCCGGGACGCGTTTCAGGAGCAATACCGCTGCCGAAGTGGAGCGGTGTAAATCTTCATCAATAATTGTCTCCGCCGGCATCTCTGTGATAATTGTATGCCCGTACGCTTTCAGCATTTCAAGCTGGCGGGCGGAGAGGGCTTCCGCTTCCGCTTTGTTCTTCTCTACATCTTGGTCAGACCGGTACAGCACCCGGTCTCGGAAACCGAATGAAAGCGAGCCCGTCCAGGCATTGTGATAATCGATCATGACATCCACTCGATCGATGATTTTGTCGAACAATTTCTGATAAGCCTGCTCCAGTGAGGAAGGCGGGTCTTTATAGGGATTCGGTTTGGGCTTGGGTTTACCATCTGGCCACAGCCGGTTTGGATCGGTTGGGGCGTGGTATGGCTCGCGCCGCATCGTGCGCAGACCAGCCGGGTTCAGCGCCGGGATCGCTACGATCGTGCCTTTAAGCTGCTCCACCAGCTCCTGGGTGATCAATTTGTAGATCACCAGGGGCCCCGTTTGTTCGGGGCCGTGAATCCCTGCGGTCAGCCACAGGCAAGGGCCATCCTGTTTTCCTTGGGCGATGATCACGGGCAAAAATTCGACCGTGCCGGTAGGGTGTTGCAGGGCTTCCCATTTGCCGTAGGCGATGCTGCCCGGCTTTGCCTTGATCTTTCCGAGTGACGTAAAAGTTGCCAAGTTTTCTCCTTTATAAGAACTTGCTCTGATTCGGCTGAGTTCTATTTACATTCTCGCGGTTCGATATATAATTAGTAAGCAAGCATGAAAGAATTATACTTGTCTCTCTTACTCGATGCAATCAGACGACGATTTTCCTGCAAGTAAGTTCTCGGGGTTTGACCCCGAACCCCACTCAGCCATTATTTTCGGGCTCCGGGGATGATATTGTGTTGTTGAGGGTATTGCGATGCTTCTGAAGCGCAATACCCTTTGCTTTTCGCCAAGCAAGTTCAACCATAACCAATTCAAATCAAGGAGGAGTATCGTATGAAAGTAAAGCGCATTGTATGGATTAGCATCGCAGCCCTGATGGTCCTGAGCATGCTTCTGTCTGCCTGCCAGCCCGCTTCAGAGACTGTCGTCCCCACCGAAGCCAGGAGCAGTTCCGGCTGAAGAACCGGCTGCGGAACCCACTGAGGAACCAGCTGTTGAACCTACCCAGCCTCCCGCCGAGAAAAAAGTGGCGACCTTAATCTGGCTCGAGGAATTTGACACGCTCAGTTCTCTCTACACCAACATGTGGTTCGTGACGGTGTTGTATCCGGTCTACGCATGCCAGGCCTGGTGGTTCGATGAAAACAATGAACCGATTCCCAGCCTGGTCACTGAGATACCATCGCTTGATAATGGTGGCATTTCGGAAGATGGGAAAACCATCACCCTCATGCTGCGTGATGATATTGTTTGGTCTGATGGCACTCCCATCACATCGGCTGATTTTAAGTTCACCTATGACATGACTATGGCAGATGCCAACACGGTGAGCTCGCGCAGCCCTATGGACCTGGTTGAATCGCTTGAGACTCCCGACGAGCGCACGGTTGTCATCGCCTTCGCGGAACCTTATGCTCCCTGGCTGGCCAGGCTTTTTGCTGGTCAGAGTGGGCAGACCCTTATCCCCGAGCATATTTTGAAGCCGGTCTTTGATGCAGAAGGCACGATCGACACCGCTGAATGGAATAAAGCTCCCACAGTGGGCTGCGGTCCATTTGTCTTTGCCGAATGGGAATCTGGCGGTTTTGCTCGCTTTGTCGCCAACGATAATTTCTGGCTTGGGCGGCCTAAAATTGACGAGCTTTTCTTCCGCTTTGTGCCTGATTCTGCCTCGCAAGTGGCTGCCCTTGTGGCTGGCGATGGCGATGTAGGCACCTTCTTCGATTATAGCGAAGTCCCTGAGCTGGAAGCCGCCGGTGTCAAAATTATTAACTCTTTCTCCGGTTACAACGAAGGCATCTACTTCAATCAGCATCCTGAGAAAGGCAACCCGGCTCTGAAAGATGTCCGCGTCCGCCAGGCCATCGCCCTGGCTTTCAACCGCGAGAAATTGGTGCAGGATCTCCTGCTCGGGCTCACGGGAGTGGCTGCCACCGATTGGGATAACTCCCCCTGGGTTGAACCCAGCATCACGCCCTGGCCTTATGATCCAGAACGTGCCAAGGCTCTCCTGGAAGAAGCCGGCTGGGTGGATACGAATGGCGATGGAACAGTTGATAAAGATGGGGTTGAGCTGGAGTTGAGCTACGGCACCACCAATCGCGAAGTACGCCAGGATACCCAGGCGGTTATGCAGCAAGATCTGGCCCAGGTGGGCATCAAGCTGGACCTGCAGAGCTACGAATTTGATCTCTTTTTCTCTTCGTATGCTGATAATGGTCCCTCAGCGAACTTCTCGTTGGATCTCATCCAGTACTCGGACTCGCCAGACTTCCCCGATCCCAACGCCGTCGTCTGGTTATGCTCGGAAATCCCCTCGGATGAAAACCCGGTTGGCGTCAGCCCTACGGGTTTGTGTGATGAAGAGCTCGACGGTCTGTTCCAGAAGCAGGCCACCCAGGTTGATTTTACTGAACGCCAGCAGACTTTCTACCAGATTACCAAGCGCATTTTCGAGCAGGTCTTCTGGTTGGGTGTCTGGCAGGACCCTGATTTGTTCGGTTTTAGTGATCGCGTCCAGAATGTCAAGATGTCTGGCGCGACACCCTTCTTCAATATCGCTGAGTGGGATCTGGTCAAATAGGTAATCCAACTAAGGTATGGGTGTGCAGGTTTTCGTAACACCTGCACACCATCTCCAGAGAAAACCCAATGTCCCGGTATATCGTCCGCCGCCTGCTGCAAGCCATCCCTCTGCTTTTTATCATCAGTGGGGTTTTGTTCGTTCTGATGCAGAATATGGGTGATCCTGTGGCCACCATGGGCGGGCGTAAGGTGACGCGGCAAAGAAGATCGCATCCGGCTTGAACGCCAGCTTGGGCTGGATAAACCCATCTACCTCCAATATGTGTTTTGGTTGATTGGCAACGACTGGACAAAAACGGACATGGATGGGGATGGTGTGGCAGAGACCCCTGGGGTGCGAAAAGGTGTTCTGCGCGGCGATTGGGGTATCTCACTGGTCAATAGAAAGCCCGTCACTCAGGTGATCGGCGAGCGCTTGCCCAACACCTTGCTGCTGATGATAACGGCTGAAATTGTCGTAATCTCCTCAGCTCTCTTGATCGGCATTTATTCTGCTTTGCACCAATATTCAGTGATGGATAATACCATCACAACCATTACTTTTATCATGTATTCCATGCCGGTTTTCTTCTTTGCCTTGCTGGCCATGTACATCTTTGCCGTCAATTTTAAAAAATGGGGACTGCCTTACTTACCGACGGTTGGCATGTTTGAGCCTGAAGCTGGTCAGTCCTTTGGCCAGGTGATGTGGCACATGGTTCTGCCCGTTGCCACGCTCTCTTTTGGTTTTATCGCCGGCTACAGCCGGTATATCCGCAGTACCATGTTGGAAGCCATGGGTCAAGATTACATCCGTACGGCACGCTCCAAAGGTCTGCCCAGGCGGCAGATTGTTTACCTGCACGCCCTCAAAAATGCAGCCTTGCCGATTGTCACCCTCGTTGCTCTGGACTTGCCTTTCTTATTAGGAGGCGCCATCGTCACCGAACGCATCTTCGGTTGGCCTGGCATGGGTAGGTTGTTTTTAGACCATGTCTCCCGCTCAGATACTGCAGTGGTCATGGGCATCTTGATGATGATCGCTGTGGCGGTGATTCTCTTCCAAATCCTGGCCGATGTCACCTACGCCTGGTTGGATCCAAGGATTCGCTATAAATGAGCAGCCTGGCAGATTCTCCCTCCAATGTGATCCAACCTCATTTGGATGAGCTGGAAACGCCGCCTCTCTCTCTTGGGCAGCTGGCCTGGCGGCGTTTTCGCCGGCATAAGATGGCCATTTTTGGCACGGTCATGATCATCCTGATCTTTTTATATTGTTTTGGTGGAATGCTGGTCTTCAGTGAAGCCGATGCCAACTTTAATGATACCAGTGACCGCTTGCAGCCTCCCTCGCGTGAACACCCCTTTGGCACGGATACCATCGGGCGTGATATCATGATCCGCACCATTTATGGTGGCCAGATTTCGCTCATCATCGGCTTGACTGCTATGCTGGTAGAGCTCATCATCGGTGTCTCAATTGGAGCTTTGACAGGGTACTTGGGCGGTTGGGTAGATAGCGTCCTCATGCGAATGACAGAAGCCGTATTGGTCATCCCCCAAATTTTCCTGCTTTTGGTGATGGCTAAATATTTTGCGCAGTCGATCCCGAATATCGAATTCTTAGGGCGCACTTTTAGCGGCAGTGTCCTGGTTATCATCTTTGTGATCGGTATCACGAGCTGGCCTTACCTGGCGCGTATCGTTCGCTCGCAGTTCCTCTCGATCAAAGAGAATGATTTTATCCTGGCAGCCCGCGCCACTGGCACCTCAACCCGTGAGATTATCTTCCGCCATATCCTGCCGAACAGCATTGCTCCCATCATTGTCTCTGCCACGCTCAGTGTCGCCGCGGCCATTACCCTGGAGGCATACATCAGTTTCTTGGGGTTGGGGGTGCGCCCTCCGACGGCTACCTGGGGGAACATGCTGGAAGGCGCCTACAAATATGTTCAGTCTGCCTGGTGGCTTTGGTTCTTCCCTGGGCTGCTGATTGCCTTGACCGTCTTGAGCATCAATTTCCTGGGTGATGGTTTGCGCGATGCCCTGGATCCGCACAGCCGCGCCGTATAATCAAGGATCGAGACGCACATGACTTCTGAGCTTCTCCTTGAAATAAAAGACCTCCGCACTCGTTTTCACGTGGCTGAAGGGACGGTTTTTGCCGTCAATGGCATCTCGCTTTACATCAATCAAGGTGAAACGATTGCTGTCGTAGGAGAGAGCGGCTGTGGAAAGTCTGTGACGATGCTGTCCGTGCTGCGCTTGATCTCCATTCCCCCTGGCGAGATTGCCTCTGGAGAGGCGCTCTACCTCGGGCGCGATCTGTTCAAGCTTCCAGAAGCAGAAATGGAACGTATCCGGGGTAAAGAAATTGCCATGGTTTTTCAGGATTCCATGACCTCGCTTAACCCGGTATTAACCATCGGTCGCCAGATTATGGAACCGCTGCAGACCCACCTGGGGTTGGATAAGCAAAAAGCCCGCCAGCGCGCCATCGAGCTCCTCGAGCTGGTGGGCATCTCTGACCCTGCTCGCCGGCTGAGCGAATACCCTCACCAGTACTCTGGGGGTATGCGCCAGCGTGTCATGATCGCCATGGCGTTGGCTTGCATGCCCAGCTTGTTGATTGCCGACGAGCCGACCACCGCGCTGGATGTGACGATCCAGGCTCAGATCATCGAGCTTGTCGAGCACCTGCGCGAAAAGCTGAATATGTCCGTGATCTGGATCACGCATGACCTCGGCGTGGTCGCTGAAATTGCAGAGCGCGTCATTGTGATGTATGCTGGTTTCATTGTTGAAGAAGCCCTGGTGGATGATTTGTACGAAGAACCTCGCCATCCCTATACACAGGCTTTGTTGTCTGCTCTGCCGCGGATTGAACAGCGCAGAGACCAGCGCCTGCGTTCCATCCCCGGCGCGCCCCCCAACTTACTGATTGAGCCCAAGGGTTGCCCCTTTGCCGCCCGCTGCGAATATGTTTTCGAGCATTGCCTGTCTGAAATGCCCCCCTTGATCCCTGTAGGTCCCAACCATCAGTGCGCCTGTTGGTACGATTTATCTGCCGGGAAGCCCCGCTAACCGCAGGAGTCATGCTTTGGAAGATATCCAACCTACGCCCCAAGCTGCCCATGCACCCCTGATACAGGTACGTAATCTCGTTAAGCACTTTCCGATCCGCCAGGGTTTGATCTTTGAGAGAGAAGTTGGCTCCGTCAAGGCTTTGGATGGGATTACATTCGACATCCACCGCGGAGAAACGTTGGGACTGGTGGGGGAGAGCGGCTGCGGAAAGACGACCGCCGGGCGCACGATCCTGGGGTTGTATCCTCCGACCAGTGGTTCCGTGCTCATTTCAGGGATCGAGCTCATCGGCGCCAGTAAAGAACACATCCAGCTTCTGCGCCGCAAGGCACAGATGATCTTCCAGGATCCTTACTCTTCGCTAAACCCTCGCTGGACGGTGAATGCCATAATCGGTGAGCCGCTGCATGTGCACAAGCTGCTGCCAGATGAGGCTTCCCAGTCCGAGAGGGTCCGCGAGCTGATGCTGAAAGTTGGGCTCAGCCCCAGGCTGATCAACCGCTTCCCCCACGAGTTCTCCGGTGGGCAGCGCCAGCGCATCGGTGTGGCGCGTGCCCTGGCTTCGAATCCTGATTTCATCGTCTGTGATGAACCCATCTCCAACCTGGATGTTTCTATCCAGGCTCAAGTCGTCAACTTGTTGGAAGATTTACAAACCGAATCGAACCTGACCTACCTTTTCATTGCCCATGACCTGTCCATGGTGCGGCATATTTGTGACCGGGTGGCAGTGATGTACTTGGGGATTATTGTAGAATTGGGCGACCGCGATGAGCTGTATGAGAACCCCCTCCATCCTTACAACATATCTTTACTCTCTGCTGTTCCGATCCCCAACCCCAAGTTGAACCGCGGTCGCCAGCGCATCATCCTCACCGGAGATGTGCCCAGCCCCATTAACCCTCCCTCGGGCTGCCGCTTCCACCCGCGTTGTCCCGTTGCCCAGAAAAGCCAGGCAATCATGGAACACTGTTCCCAGGTGGCCCCTGAATGGCGTGAAATCCGCCCCGGTCATTGGGTCGCCTGCCACGAAGCCCAAGCTTAGTAATTAGCCGATGTTTAATCTAAACTTTATTTAGCCTGTTTCCAGTTACAGGCTGCAATTCATTTGCAATCTTTGGTGTTTTCTACCTTGATGATAAAATCAATGTGTTATCCGAACACGCTTTAGCGTGTTTTTCGTATCAGGCCGCAATTCATTTGCGGTATAAACAGGAACCAGTCTAATTCCACTCCGGAGAAGTCTATGCAATCCAAAAACCCTGCCTGGCTGGAGACAGCCGTTTTTTATGAGATTTACCCCCAAACCTACTACGATTTCAATGGCGATGGCATCGGCGACATACCTGGGATTATTCAGAAGCTCGATTACCTGGTCTCGTTGGGGACGAATGCGCTGTGGTTGAATCCTTGCTTCGATTCGCCCTTCGGTGATGCTGGTTACGATGTTACCGATTATTACAAAGTTGCTCCGCGCTACGGCACCAATGCTGATCTACGCCAACTGTTCGAGGCCGCCCACCAGCGCGGCATCCGGGTTTTGCTGGACCTGGTAGCCGGGCACACCTCCCTAGAGAATGCCTGGTTCAAAGAGTCCTGCAAAGCGGAGAAGAATCAATACAGCGAATGGTTCATCTGGACCGGTTCCGTCTGGACGCCGCCTTTGCCCGAGCTGCAAAACGTGCGCGGCTACGCAGAACGCGATGGCGCGTATATCGTGAATTTCTTTTATATGCAGCCCGCCTTGAATTATGGTTTCGCAAATCCCGACCCTCGTTATCCCTGGCAGCAGCCCGTAGATGCTCCCGGACCTCAGGCTGTCCGCCAGGAGATGAAGAATATCATGAAATTCTGGCTCGATATGGGCGCCGACGGCTTTCGCGTCGATATGGCTGCCTCCCTGGTCAAGCTTGATCCCGGGCACCGCATGACTGCAAAATTCTGGCAGGATGTGCGCCAGTGGCTCGACCAGGAATATCCGCAGGCCGCCCTGGTCTCCGAGTGGTCCAACCCGAGTGAGGCCATCCCCGCTGGTTTCCATATGGATTTCACCCTGCATTTCGGCATGGCTGGCTACACCGGCTTGTTCCGCAAGCCCTTCCGCAGCTCCTTCCAGGGTGGTGATCGCTACGGGTGGAGTTATTTTGATAACTCCGGGCGTGGCAATATCCGCCAGTTCCTCGATGAGTACCTGCCGCACTACCAAAAAACGAAAGATCAGGGTTATATCTGCATTCCTTCAGGCAATCATGATATCTCGCCTCGCCTGGCAAACGGCCGTTCTGTGCAAGATTTGAAGGTGGCTTTCTTATTCCTGCTCACTATGCCTGGCGTGCCCTATATCTATTATGGCGACGAGATTGGCATGCGCTTTGTTGAAGGGTTGCCTTCCAAAGAAGGCGGTTATTATCGCACCGGCAGCCGCACCCCAATGCAGTGGGATGATGCGCCGAACGCCGGCTTCTCCACTGCCCCAGCAGAGCGCCTGTATCTCCCCATCGACAGCCTCCCTGGTCGCCCAGATGTTGCATCGCAGCAGTCCGATCCGGCTTCCCTTCTCAACACGCTCCGTAAGCTGATTGAGCTGCGTAAAGCCCACCCAGCCCTGTGCGCTGGCGGTCTCTTTGAGCCTGTAATTGCAGAGGCCGGTCAAAGTTTATTCGTATACCGCCGCACGCAGGACGCTGAGGATTTGCTGGTTGCGCTCAATCCTGCGAGCGATCCGGTGGAAGCGCGTTTGCCGGCTGGCCTGGGTAAAAAGCTGCCCCAGGTTTTGTATGGTCATCCTGGCGCGTTCGTGCAAGACAGTGATGGTTGGATTCTGCGTTTGCCAGGCGTCTCGGGCGGCGTGTACCAGCTTTCATGATCCGCTCCCTCACCCCAGCCTATCGAGGGGCGCTCTTCTATACCGCCTTCTGGGGCATCATGGGGGTCTTCGAACCCTTCGTGAATGTATATTTCTCCCGCCTGGGTCTGAATGGGCGGGAGATTGGCCTCCTCTCTGCCATCTTCCCGCTGATGGTAATGGTTTTCGCGCCCGCTTTCTCTGCCCTGGGTGATCGGAATGCCTGGAGGGTGCGCCTTCTCAGCCTTGCTTTGCTTGGGACGGCTGGGGTTTTAATGTTCATGAACATCCCCACCAAGTTCAAAGCCTTGCTGCTCCTGGTCGCGCTGTATGGTTTCTTCCGCAGTCCCATTCTCCCGATTGCCGATAGTTTGGTCGTACGCATGTGCCTGCGTTATAACCTCGATTATGGAAGGCTGCGCCAGTGGGGATCGTTTAGTTTCTCGGTGGTTGCGGTGGCGTGCGGAGCGCTGTGGGATCAAGTTGGCCTGGCAGCCATGTTCCCTCTCGCTGGCATACTGCTCATACCGGTTATCTTTGCTGCCCGGGGATTGGAAGAAGGTCCCAAGAAGGAGAAGCAGCACCAGCGTCCAATCCGCCAGATTTGGCGTGACTCGGGGCTGATTGTGATCCTCCTGGCGACTTTTCTGGTCGAAGCGGCCTTGTTTGTTACCGGTGTGTTTGGGGGCGTTTACATGGATTCTTTAGGAGGCGGCTTGTGGATGGTGGGCCTGTTCTATGGCCTGTCCGCGTTGGCGGAGATGCCTGGGATGTACTACAATTCCGCCCTGCGGTCGCGCTTCGGAGGCCCAGGTGCATTGCTGTTCGCCTATTTTTTGACCGCGGTAGGCGTGGTTGGACAGGCCCTGGCTGCTTCTCCCTGGGTCTTGTTGGCCTCCACCACGCTGCGCGGGGCGGGTTTTGGCTTGTTTTTCTCGGTCACCGTCCGCCTGATCGATGAGCGCGTGCCCGAAGAGTGGTCTTCGACCACCCAGGCGATCTTGCAGGCTGGGGCCTGGGGATTGATCCCGCTGATCGCTGCACCACTTTCTGGTCTGGTTTACGACTTGGCTGGCGGTCCGGCCCTCTTTTGGAGTGGGGCAGTGCTGGTCGGTTTGGCGATCCTGGTTATTCTCCTGGCTTCTGCCAGGGGGCTATTTTCTATCAGCCCGAAAATACCTGAGTAAAGCCTCTCCACCCGAAAATACAGAGCTGCTACCGGGCAATCCGCTGGCTGCGTGCCGCATCTGTCAGGAGGTCGATCAAAGGCTGCAGATGTTCCGGCGTGGCGCTTTCGCTGGTTTCCACCGTGTGGAACTGGTCGCCTTTCTCCACGGTCAATTTATATTGAAATCGGTCTACGCCTTCCATTTGTGGTTTCAAAACCGGCGGCAGGTCAAAAAAATGTGCCCCTTCGACCAGTGTTTCCATTTCATCCGCCTCCGCCGGCGTTAAGGTTTCTGTCATCACCTCAACTGCCAGGCGCATTCCTAGAAAGCCTCCCGTCCGCTCAAAATTAATGCGCATATTTTTTACCCTTCTCCGCAGATGTTTGTTATTGCATCGATTAGCGGATTCTGTTACTTTTTCGCAGCTTCTTTCGGCTTGAACAGGGATTGGATCATGGTCACTGGCGCCGCCAGGCAGCCCTGGTTATCGCTGGGTTCAGTACCAATCAGAATTCCTACTGTACTCCAGCCTTTTTCCACGGCCTTTTGCTCTGCACTGCCCTCTCCGTACAGCTCGCCGGCTGCCTGGTAAGTGGCTTGTGCTGCTGCTAGAAAATTGGAGCTTGATGACAGCTTGTCTCGCAGCGTCACATACCAGATCCGCCCCGCTTTTTCCCAGGCATATCCACCCATTTCGGTGGCAGCGATATAGAACGCACGGTTTGGGATCCCTGAATTGATGTGCACGCCGCCATTATCTTCATAGGTGCTGACATAATCTTTCATATGCGCGGGTTGAGGATCCTTCCCTAAAACGGGGTCATCATAAGCTGTTCCAGGCGCCTTCATCGAGCGGATGCCCACGCCGTTGACCCGGCTGGTGAAAAGACCCGCCCCGATGATCCAATCTGCTTCTTGAGCCGTCTGGTTCAGGCTTTTCTGCTTGACCATCGCGCCAAACACATCCGACATCGACTCGTTCAATGCCCCTGGTTGTCCCTGGTAAGCCAGGGCTGCTTCGTATTGCGTGACGCCGTGTGATAGCTCATGACCGATTACGTCGATAGAGATTGTAAACCGGTTGAATAACCGCTGCTCCTCGGGGATATCCTCATCCCCGTCCCCGTAAACCATCTGTTTCCCATTCCAAAAAGCATTGTCATAGCCTTTGCCATAATGAACCGTGGAATCCAGCCGCAGCCCGTTGCCATCGATCGAGTTGCGCTGGTAAGCATCCAGGAAGAGGTCAAATGTATAGCCAGAGCCATCATATGCCTCATTTACTGCCACATCGGAAGACGGAGGCGCGCCTTCTTCACGGACTTTTACACCAGGCAGCGTCGTCCCAGAACCTGCATCGTAAATTATGCGTTGTTTAACCGCTGGACCGGCTGCCGCCAGAGGCCCATATTTTGGCATTTCGGTGAGAGCCTGGCGCTGGCCTCGGAACTGCCCGGAAACCGATAGCGATTCCAGGGCACGCCCTTTTTGGATGGGGGTGCCGTTCTCCACAATACTTCGCAGCATGTAGGGCGGAATAATACATTGAGAATAAGGAATTGGGTCGCTCATCTGATTGTCTCCTTTGTTTAACACTTTAGCAGGAATCGTGTAGAAATGCAAGACCCAAATTCGATAAAAACACTCCGTTTTATGGAATTGTCATTGCGGCATGTGAATCCTTGTTGACGTGCATCCTTATATCATCTAAAATAAAACCGAATAACATAAAAGGAAGGATCTATGAAGGATCAAATCATTTATCTCTACCCAGAAGTCTTTTCCGAAAAAGAAAAAGTTATCCTCTCTGCCGCTCCCTTCACCGCCTCTGTTTTTCGTTTTCCATCCGGTGTGTGTGGCCTGCGCATGAAAAACGACCAGGGCGCTTTGGTGATGCTTCCCTTTCAGGGTCAGCAGATCTGGACGGCAGAATTTAGTGGTCGAAACCTGACCATGAAATCCATGTTCGATGGACCTCATCCCACCCGTGTCTATTTGGAGAATTATGGCGGATTTTTACTGCACTGCGGGGCGACAGCGATGGGTGTGCCTACCGCTCAAGATACCCACCCGCTGCACGGAGAGCTTCCCAATGCCCCCTATGATGAGGCTTTCCTGGTTCTCGGAGAAGATGCGCGCGGTCCTTATCTTGGTTTAGGAGGCCGTTATCGCCATACGGTTGCCTTCAACCATAACTACCTGGCTGAGCCTCTGGTGAAGCTGTATGCTGCATCTACAGTCTTCTCGGTTGCTCTCACCATCACCAACCTCAAGCATTCACCCATGGAGCTGATGTATCTGGCGCATATCAACTTCCGCCCCGTTGTAAATGGTCGCCTGGTTTATAGTGCCCTCTGCACTCCAGAAACGGTACGCGTGCGCGGCAGCATTCCCTCCCATATCCGCCCTGGACCGGGTTACGCAGAATTTCTGCAGGAGCTCAAGAGCCATCCTGAAAAACATCATGTGCTGTCACCCGACCTGATGTTCGATCCGGAGGTTGTTTTCACCATCGAGTATCTTGCCGACGACAAGGGTTGGGCGCATACCCTTCAGATCCACCCCGATGGCAGCGCTGATTATGTTGCCCATCGCCCAGATCAGCTGGATAAAGGTGTACGCTGGATCTGCCGTACTGCCGACCAGGATGCCATCGGAATTGTCCTGCCAGCTACGGCTGAGCCTGAAGGTTACCTGGCGGAGAAATCCAAAGGCAACCTGAAATCCATTTCGACACAAGGTCAATTTACCTGTGAAATGCTGGTAGGTGCTCTCGGACCTTTACAGTGCCAAAGAAATGCAAGCCACCATTGATGCACATTTTGAGGGCTTGATCGATATCCTTGACCATCCCCCAACAGGACTGGAAATTAACTCATTTCCTTTCCACAGAAATCTCAATCCCACTGCAAAAGCAAACTTCTGAATAAGGAGAGAACGATGTTCGATATCAAAAATTTTCAGCCACTTCCGCCTGTCAACCGTCTGATCGGCGAAATGCCCAAGATCGGCATCCGACCCGTTATCGACGGGCGGCGCAAAGGCGTCCGCGAATCCCTCGGAGGATCAAGACCATGGCGCTCGCTAGCACCACAGCTGATTTTTTGAGCGCCAATCTACGCCATTCCAATGGACTGCCAGTCGAATGTGTTATCTCCGATACCTGCATTGGGGGCGTGGCGGAGGCAGCTCAATCTGCGGAGAAATTTGCTCGCCTGGGCGTGGGTGTGTCGCTGACCGTAACCCCTGCTGGTGTTATGGCTCTGAGACGATGGATATGGATCCGCTGATTCCGAAGGCAGTGTGGGGTTTCAACGGCACCGAGCGCCCTGGGGCAGTTTACCTGGCTGCTGTGCTGGCTGCCCACAACCAAAAAGGCCTGCCTGCCTTTGGCATCTATGGACATGATGTGCAGGATGCCGGAGACACTACCATCCCTGCCGATGTCCAGGAGAAGCTGCTGCGCTTTGCCCGCGCTGGCCTGGCTGTAGCTGCGATGAAGGGAAAATCATACCTCTCGATGGGTGGCGTTTCAATGGGCATCGCCGGCTCGATCGTCAACCAGGATTTCTTCGAGAGCTACCTGGGCATGCGTGTTGAAGTCATCGATGAGAGCGAGTTCATCCGCCGTATCCACGAGACGCATCTATGATCCCGATGAATACCAGCGCGCTCTCAAGTGGGTCAAGGGATACTGCAAAGAAGGCCGTGAATATAATCCGCCCGCCATGCAGCGCAACCGCGCTCAGTAAAGATAACGATTGGGAATTCGTCGTTAAAATGACCATGATTGCCCGCGATCTAATGATCGGCAGCCCGCGCCTGGCGGAGATGGATTTTGGCGAGGAGGCCTTGGGACATAATGCTCTGGTTGGCGGCTTCCAGGGGCAGCGCCAGTGGACTGATCATTTCCCCAACGGCGATTTTATGGAAGCCATCTTGAACTCATCCTTTGATTGGAACGGCATTCGGGAGCCTTTCGTCTTGGCGACAGAAAACGATAGCCTGAACGGCGCTACGATGCTCTTTGGGCACCTGCTTTCCAATACCGCCCAGGTTTTTGCCGATGTCCGCACATATTGGAGTCCAGAGGCTGTCCAGCGGGTCACAGGTTACCAGCTCTCGGGTCTGGCAGAGAACGGCTTTATCCACTTGATCAACTCAGGCGCGGCCACCCTGGATGCTACGGGGATGCTCAAGCGGGAGGGGGAGCCGGTCATGAAACCTTTTTGGGAGATCACCGCAGATGAAGTTGCCCAGTGCCTGGAGGCTACCACCTGGTATCCAGCCCGTACCGAATATTTTCGCGGCGGCGGGTACTCTTCCGGTTTCCTGACCCGCGGCCAAATGCCCGTTACCATGTCGCGCCTTAATTTGGTCAAGGGTCTTGGCCCGGTTTTACAGCTTGCTGAAGGCTATACGGTGGACCTGCCTGATGATGTTTACCAGAAGTTAAATGAGCGCACCGATCCCACCTGGCCTACCCACTGGTTTGTGCCTCGCCTTACCGGCAGCGGTCCTTTCCGAGATGTGTATTCCGTGATGAATCACTGGGGCGCCAACCACGGGGCGTTAAGCTATGGTCACATCGGCGCGGACATGCTCTCCCTGGCTTCTCTATTACGCATTCCGGTCACCATGCACAATGTTTCAGAAGAGAAGGTTTTCCGTCCCAGTGTATGGAATGCATTTGGAGCCCAGGATCCGATGGGCGCTGATTACCGGGCTTGCGTAAATTTCGGACCTCTTTATGGAAAGTGGGCATGAGTCCTGACAAAGCGGACTTGTTGGCTTTCGACTTGGGGGCTGAGAGTGGGCGAGCCATCCTCGGGCATTTCCGAGATGATTTGCTCAAGTTGGAAGAAATTTATCGCTTCCCAAATAATCCAGTGCAGGTTCAAGGCAGCCTGCACTGGGATGTTCTGCAGCTTTGGAGTGAAATTCAGCAGGGCCTGAAGTTGGCTGCACAGTCTTGCGGGAGTGATCTGCGCGGAGTGGGGGTGGATACCTGGGGGGTTGATTTTGGCTTGTTGGCTGAAGATGATACCTTGATCGGCAACCCTTACCATTACCGTGATAGCCGTACAGATGGAATGGTGGAATGGGCCTTCCAACGTCTGCCTCGCCAGGAGATCTACCAGGTGACCGGCATCCAGTTCATGCAGTTGAACAGCCTTTTCCAGCTGTTGGCGATGGTGAAAAGCCGCGCCCCGGCCCTGCGAATTGCTAGGCATTTCTTGACCATGCCCGATTTGTTCAACTTTTGGCTCACTGGGCGCAAAGCGAATGAGTTCAGCATTGCCACGACCACCCAGTGTTTAACCCCAATTTGGGAGATTGGGCCTGGGAGATGCTCCGGAAGCTGGATATCCCCACGCATCTTTTTGGCGAGGTCATACAGCCCGGCACCATCGTCGGCGAGCTGCGCCAGGCGATTGCAGAAGAATGCGGCTGCGCTCAAATTCCCGTGCTGGCTCCCGCCACGCACGATACCGGTTCAGCAGTCGCAGCTGTGCCTGCCAGGACTCCCGATTATATCTTTCTCAGCTCGGGCACCTGGTCTTTAATGGGGGTAGAGCTGAGCCAGCCTCTCATCACTCCCGAATCCCTGGCCTATAATTTCACCAATGAAGGGGGCGTTTGTGGTACCATCCGTTTCTTGAAGAATATCATGGGTCTTTGGTTGGTGCAGGAGTGCCGCCGCGATTGGGCGCGGGCGGGATTATCTTACACCTACAATGAGCTAACGACCATGGCCTCCCAGGCTCCAGCCTTCATGGCTTTTATCGATTTCGAGCGATGCACGCTTCCTGCATCCCGGCGATATGGTTTCTCGCCTGCAGGATTATTGCCAGGAGACCGGCCAGCCTATCCCTGAAACACCCTCAGCCATCATCCGCTGCTGCCTGGAATCCCTGGCACTCGAATACCGTTGGGTTGCCGAGAGCCTCGAAAAGCTTCTCGGGCGTTCCCTGCCCGTCATCCATATTATTGGAGGCGGCTCGCAAAATACCCTGCTGAACCAGTTTACCGCCGATGCTGCCGGGCGTGAGGTGGTCGCCGGACCGGTTGAAGCCACTGCCATCGGTAACCTGCTCATCCAGGCTTTAGGCTTAGGATTGTTCTCTTCCCTTTCCGAGGCGCGGGCGGTGGTTCGGAATTCATTCGATGTTTCGCATTACTCGCCCAGGGATCATCACGCCTGGGAAGCTGCTTACAGCACCTACCTGAAGCTCAAGAAAGCCTCTTGAAAAACTGGTAAAATCTTTGTGTTAAAATCACCCTTTGAGGATTAATCATGCCAAAGAAAGTATTCGTCAGCGGGTGTTACGATTTATTACACAGCGGTCATGTGGAGTTCTTTCAGGAAGCTGCCAAATTTGGCGACCTATATGTCGCCTTGGGTTCGGATAAGACGGTATATGATTTAAAGGGGCGTGTACCCGTAAACAACGAGGCAGAGCGTCTTTTCATGGTCAAGTCGGTGGCTTGTGTAAAGGATGCTTTCATCTCCCAGGGCTCCGGAATGCTGGATTTTCTTGACGAGCTGAAGCAGATCAAGCCGGATTATTTTATTGTCAACGAAGATGGCAACCTCCTGGAGAAGAAGAAGCTGTGCGATGAGCTGGGGATTGGATACAAGATCTTGAGGCGGGAGCCACATGCCGGGCTGGCTCCCCGCTCGACGACTTCGCTGCGCGCTATCAACACCATTCCCTTTCGTATCGATGTGGCAGGGGGATGGCTTGACCAGCCCTTTGTGTCAAAATATTATCCTGGTCCGGTCATCACGATTTCCCTTGAGCCAACCGTGGATTTTAACGATCGCAGCGGCATGGCTTCCAGCACGCGCCGCAGTGCCATTGACTTGTGGGGTCCCCGCCTGCCTGCCGGCGATCCGGAGAAATTGGCAAAGATCTTATTTTGTTATGATAACCCCCCCGGCACGAAAGAAATCTCCGGCTCTCAAGACGCCATTGGGATTGTCTTTCCGGGTTTGAATAAATCCTGGTATGAAGGTGAGTATTGGCCATCCCGTATCGAATCCGTCCAGGATGAGCATACCTTGCAGTTCATTGAAAAATCTTTGAACCTTGTACCCTTAGCGCCGCGTGCCTCTGGTTTCAGCGTTCTGAGCAATACCTCCATTGACCGGATGCGCGCCAAAGATTTATCGGATGCTGCCGAAGGCTGTTGGGATGCCATCCTTCGTCGAGATGTTGTTCAATTCGGGCTGTACTTTCGTAAAGCCTTTGAAGGTCAAATTGCCATGTTTCCCAACATGATGAATGATATGGTCGTCGAGTTGATCGAGCAGTACCGTTCCCAGGCTTTGGGGTGGAAGCTGTCTGGAGCAGGAGGTGGCGGTTATTTGATCCTCGTTTCTGATCGGCCGATCGAAAATGCCATCCAGATTCTCATCCGCCGCAAGGATTGAAAATAAATTTTGAATAAGGAGGAAAGATAATGAAAAAAGCGTTGGTTTGTGGTGCTGGTGGCTTCATTGGAGGTCACCTGGTTAAGAAACTAAAGCAGGAAGGTTACTGGGTACGTGGAGTGGACATTAAAGAGCATGAATTTGAGGTCACCCATGCCGATGAATTCTTGCGTCTAGATTTGCGGGTGCCTCAGAACTGCCAGGCTGCCCTGACCCTCTCAGGAGGGAAGTTGGATGAAGTGTATCAGCTGGCAGCCGACATGGGTGGGATGGGCTTTATTCATTCTGCCGAGTGTGAGATCATGCACAACAGCGCCTTGATCAACATCTATATGACTCACCATGCTGCAGAGATGGGCATCCCGCACTACTTCTTTTCTTCCTCGGTGTGTGTCTATCGCGATATGCAGCCCGGTGAGCCAGAGATGACAGAAGCCCAGGCTATCCCAGCCCACCCGGATAATGAATACGGCTGGGAGAAGCTCTATTCGGAGCGCATTGCAATGGCCTATGCCCGCCGGTATGGTATGCAAGTCAGGATTGCGCGCTTCCAGAATTGTTATGGTCCTTACGGAACCTGGCGGGGTGGGCGCGAAAAAGCCCCGGCTGCCATCTGTCGTAAAATTGCCGAAGTAGAAGATGGTGGAACTATTGAGGTATGGGGCGATGGCTCAGCGATACGTTCTTACACCTATGTGGCGGATATGGTCGATGGAATCTTTCGCTTGATGCACTCTGACCTGGAAGGCGCGGCGAATATTGGCTGCCCGCAGTATGTCACTGTCGAGGAGCTGGTCCGAACCGTCGCCGATGTGGCTGGAAAAACCATCCATGTAAAGCACGTTGCTGGACCGGTGGGAGTACAATCGCGCAATTTCAGCAATGCCCGCATCGAATCGCTCGGCTGGCAGGCAAAATATTTCTTGAAAGACGGCATTTCCCAGACTTATCCTTGGATTAAATCCCAGGTGAAAGCATTAAAATAAAAGAGCATCTCTCTCATTAGATTTTCACCGCGTACGCCGTGGTTTCGCGGTGAAATCTTTATTTTCAAAAGGAACTCCTGGATGGTTAAAACCTTTTCGAAATTTTATGAGCTTCCCATCACTTCCATCCAGCCGCGCGGCTGGCTGCGTGGGTACCTGGAGACCCAGCGCGACGGCCTGACCGGTCACCTGGAAGCCGCCGGTTTCCCTTTCGATCAAGGTGGCTGGGCGAACCATGCGATCAGCCACCAATCCGGCTCCACCTGGTGGCCTTATGAGCAGACTGGTTACTGGTTGGATGGGATGGTGCGTTGCGGGATCTTGCTGAATGATCCCTTCCTGATCGAGAAAGCTCGCCAGCCCATCGAATATACCTTGCAGCACGCCGATACCGACGGTTACCTTGGGCCTGCCTTTATGAAGCAGCCCCTCCCTGGAAAACGTTGGGGCAGCAACAATCGCTGGCCCCATACCATCTTCTTCAGGGCGCTGATCGCCTATGATCAGTTTATTGGCGGAGACCGCCTCGCTCAGGCGGTGAGGCGGCATTATCTTTCAGAGACCAGCCCTCATTCCGAAGCGCGGGACGTAACCAATGTAGAGACGATGCTGTGGGCATATGATCGCACCGGCGATGACCGCTTACTTGAATTGGCAAAGAGCGCCTTTATTGAGTATAACCAGGGAAAGCCACTCCCAGATACTTCGCTGGCTGACCTGCTCTCTGACAGGCGTGCCACAGTCCATGGGGTTACCTTCAACGAGATTGGCAAACTGGGCGCGGTTTTATATCGGTATACTGGTAATCGGATGTACTTGGATTCTACAGTGAACGCCTATCGCAAGCTCGATCTCGACCAGATGCTTGTCGACGGAGTCAACAGTTCCTCAGAAGCCTTGCGCGGTAAGGATCCCCTCGACAGTCATGAAACCTGCGATATCGCCGATTACACCTGGGGGGTAGGCTATCTCCTGTTGGCTCTGGGTACAGGCGATTATGCAGATAAGATCGAACGTGCCTGTTTCAATGCTGCTCCGGGTGCTGTGCGCAGCGATTTCAAAGGGCTGCAGTATTTCTCCTGCCCAAACCAGGTGGTTGCTACCCGTGCCTCCAATCATAATAAATATTTCCACGGCAGCTCTTGGATGTCGTACCGGCCCAATCCAGGCACGGAGTGCTGCCCGGGTGAGGTCAACCGCATCATGCCCAATTATGTCTCCCGCATGTGGCTTTCCGACGGGCAGGGCGGCCTGGTGGCGGCCCTGTATGGTCCCAGCCAGGTGACGGCCCGCCTGGGCGAGGCTGCGCAAGAGGTAACCATCCTGGAAGATACTACCTATCCTTTTTCTGAGCGTATCGATTTCCAACTAAAGATGTCTGAGCCGGTTGAATTTCCGCTTTCATTACGTATCCCGGGCTGGTGCAAGGCGGCAGAGCTCTTGCTTAATGGGCAGCCTGTCAAAATGACTCATTCTCCGGGGCGTTTTGTCACCCTGGAACGCCGCTATCGTGATGGGGACCGCATCTCCCTGCTGTTGCCGATGTCTTTGCGCATGCAGCACTGGCCTCGTGCTGGGGTTAGCCTGGAACGCGGCCCACTGGTTTTTTCGTTGCGTATTGAAGAAGATTGGCAAATGGATCCCGATGACCTGCGCTCGACGCCAGATTTTCCTGCCTGGGATCTTTACCCGGCTTCCACCTGGAACTATGCCCTGGCCCTCGACCCAGAGAACCTCGAGAAACAGGTGAGAGTCATCCAGGGGGAATACTCGGATCATCCCTGGAGTATTGCTGCCGCTCCGCTCACTTTGCAGGTGCCTGCCCGCCGCCTCATTGGTTGGAGTGTACAGAAAAAGACCGGCATCCTCACCTCTTTTGGCCGGGTGAATAAGCGCATGAAAGGCAGCTTTGTCTTCACCCCCCAGCTTCCCAACCCCGATGGAATTGCGCAGCGCCTGGGTAAGCAGGTAGAAATGGTCACCCTGGTCCCGTATGGCTGCTCCAAGCTGCGCATCACGATCTTCCCCTTCACTTATACCCCCCGTCAATCTACAGATATGGATTAATTTTAAAAAAATCAGCGCTCTCAGCGACCCTGCGTTAAAATGATCTCGTATGAGATCGAATTTCTCATAAGCATCTTTTGTTTTATCAAGGAGAATTATCCGTGCTTCAAGCTGTCATGACTGCCCCCGGTCAAATTGAGTTTCACCAGGTCGAAAAGCCTTCTCCCCGTCCGGGTGAGGTTTTGATCCGCATGCGCCGCATTGGCGTGTGCGGTTCCGATATCCACGTCTTCCACGGCAAACACCCCTACACCAGCTACCCGGTCGTCCAGGGACACGAAGTCTCCGGTGAGGTAGCCCAGGTGGGGGAGGGTGTGAAAGGTCTTCAACCCGGCGACCTGGTCACCTTCACGCCCCAGGTCACCTGCGGTGTGTGTTATCCCTGCCGCCACGGTATGTACCACATCTGCGACAACCTGAAGGTCATGGGCTTCCAGACTGGCGGCGCCGCACAGGAATACTTCCCCGTCCCGGTCGAAAAGGTTCTCAAGCTCCCGGCTGGGATCACCCCCGATCAGGCCGCCATGATTGAACCCGTCTCGGTGGCTGTGCATGCCCTGGGCCGCGTTGGCGATGTCGCTGGGAAACAGGTGCTCGTCTTAGGTGCCGGCACCATCGGCAATCTCGTTGGCCAGGTGGCTAAAGCCCTCGGCGCTCGTAAAGTGCTCATGACTGATGTCAGCGCTTACAAATTGGAAAAGGCCCGCCTCTCCGGCATCGATGCCATTGTTAACACCCAAGCTGAAGAGCTCGGACCTGCTCTCTTGCGGGAGTTCGGCCCCGATAAAGCCGACCTTATCCTCGAATGCGTTGGTGTGCAGGAAACCATCACCCAGGCGGTCTCGTTAGCGCGCAAAGGCTCAACCATTGTGGTTGTAGGTGTCTTCGGTCAAAAACCCCAGGTTGACCTGGGATTGGTGCAGGATCGCGAGCTGAGCCTCGTGGGAACGCTCATGTACCAGCGCTCCGATTATGTCCAGGCTATCGACTTGGTCTCGCAGGGTAAGCTGAACCTGGATGTCCTTGTGTCTGATCATTTCCCCTTCGCCCAGTACTTAGAGGCTTATCATAAGATCGAAGCTGCCCAGGGAAACATCATGAAGGTGATGATTGATCTGGGCTAAAGGTTCCCAATTATGAAAACTGCTCGTTTTGAAGTGTTGAGTCAAACTGAGATCGAACGCATCCATTCCGCCTCGATGGAAATTCTAGCCGATGTGGGTATCAAAGTCAATTTCAAGAAAGCTCGCGACATATTCCGCGAAGCTGGGGCCGATGTGGATGAGCAGTCCCTGGCGGTCAAGATCCCAGAGAAGCTCGTTCGTTGGGCGGTGGACCAGGTGCCAAAACAGTTTTCTCTCTTCGGGATCGATGGCGAATTTCATCTGAATATCGGCCCTGATCAAACTGCACCTGTCTTTGCTGGCCTGGGAACTCCCACACGGATGATCGATTTGGAAAGTGGTGCAATCCGCCCCGCGACCAAACAGGATATGATCGATCATATTATTTTGATAGACGCTTGCAGCCATATCCACAATTCCCAAATGGACATTTGGCCTGACGATATCCCCATGACGACCATCCACTCGGAGGCGATTTGGGCCTGGGCACACCATAGTCGAAAACCCTATGGCATGGGTTGTTATGGCTATCTGCCCACTTGGGATATGATGCGCATGATGGCGATTGCGGTTGGCGGAAAGGAAGAGCTGAAGAAACGACCGCGCTTCTTCGCGATTTGCTCTGTGGTCAGCCCGTTGCAAATGGATCAGGCGCAAGCCGAAGGGTTGTTGATTTGTGCCGAATACGGGCAGCCGGTCACGCTGGCTCCTGAAGCCATCGCTGGATCTACAGCACCTGTGACCTTAGCTGGTTTGGTTGCCCAGGAAAATGCAGCTATTTTGGCGCATATCACCCTGGCGCAAATCTTCCGCCCTGGAACTCCGGTTATGTATGGGACAGTCTCTACCACAGCCAATATGCGTTATGGTACGGTCACCCTTGGGTCGATGGAAACGGGCTTGATCACCGCGGCCTCTGCGCAGATGGCTCGATTTTATGGGTTACCGATCCGCAGCGTGGGTGGTGCCACCGAGGCCAAGCGCGCGGACCTGCAGGCAGGTTTTGAGCGCATGGGTACACTGCTCCCGGCAGTATTGGCAGGAGTTAACCTGATCACCTGTGCGGGCACCCTTGACAGCACCATGCTGGAGAGTCACGCTCTACTCTTGCTGGATGATGAGATCTGTGGAGCAGCTCTTAGGTTAGCACGCGGCATTTAGGTTAATGAAGATACGCTTGCTCTAGATTTGATCAAGAAGGTGGGCTTTTCAGGCAACTACATTTCTGCGAAAGAAACCTCCCGGCTTTTTCGTAAAGAGTTATTTATCCCGACCCTGTTTTCACGCGAGCCCTTTGAAACCTGGGAAAAAGAAGGCAGCCGGCTTGCCATCGACCATGCTCGAGATCGCGCAATTGAAATTCTTGCCAAACACCAACCTCGTGAAGTGGACCCAATTCTTGAAAATGAGTTGGATCGCTTCCGCCAGTCCGTCGCGGCGCGCAACCTGGAAGATTTTTATCTTTTCGAGACCGAAGAAAAACAGGATTACACCGCTTTATGAGTACAAAATCACAATCTAAGCTACCCTTGCGTACGAAGCTTCTTTTCAGCACTGGCGATCTGAGCACCAGCATCCCCCTGGCAATCCTGATGTTCTTCCAGCTCTATTTCCTGACGGATGTAGCCGGTCTCCGCCCCGCGTATGCCGGGTGGGCCATTGGCGCCAGCCGTTTATGGGATGCCGTCAACGATCCCCTCATCGGCTTGCTCTCAGACCGACTCCGCACCCGTTGGGGACGCCGACGGGTTCTGTTGCTCTTTGGCGCAGTTCCATTGGGTGTCTTTTTTATGCTCATGTGGATTGTTCCGGCACTCAACCAATTCTGGATGGCGGTCTATTACGCAGTGACTTTCATCTTATTCGACACGGCCTTTACGGTCGTGCATGTCGGATATAACGCCTTAACCCCCGAAATGACATCCGATTATGACGAGCGCAGCTCGCTGAACGGTTATCGGATGGTGTTTTCGATTGCTGGTTCTTTGGGTGCGATCATCCTTGCCACCGTGTTGGGGTGGAGAATCACGGATCCTCGTTTGCTTTACCTCATTCTGGGGATCGGCTTAGGCATCATCTCCATGATCCCGCCGTTTATCGTTTTCAACATAACCCGTGAACGGCCTGCCGATGAGCTTCCCAGGTCTTTACCGTTTGGTCAAGCCATCAAACAAACCCTGGGCAACCGCCCTTTTCGCCTAGTCATGGGCTTATATTTGCTAAGTTGGACGACTGCCAGCATCCTGGCAGCGGTATTAATTTATTTTGCCACCTATTACCTGCGCATTCCTGACCAGGCCAATTACTTTGTATTGGTGGCGCAGGGTATGGCGATCTTGTTCATCCCTGTGATTGTTAAAATCTCCCAACGCCTCGATAAGCGGCGCTCTTTCATGATCGGATCCCTTGCCTGGGTAATCGCCCTTCTTGGCATCTCCGCTCTGCGCGCTGACCAGTTTATTCTGGCCTATTTCCTGACAGCGCTAGCTGGTTTTGGTATTGCCACCGCTTATGTGGTGCCTTGGGCTATGGTGCCGGACGTAATTGAATACGATGAGTTGCGCAGTGGGCAACGCCGAGAGGGTTCGTACTATGCATTTGCATCCTTTTTCCAGAAGCTGGCTACGGGGGTGGCTTTATGGGGAATGGCACAGGCTTTTGCTTTGACGGGTTACCTGACACCCTCTCTTTCTGAACCTGTACCCGTTCAACCCCAGGTAGCCATTAACGCCATCCGTATGTTTACCGGACCCATCCCGGCAATTTTGCTGATCTTGGCTGTAGTGTGTGCCTGGAAATATCCCATCACGCGTGAAAGCCACCAGGCCACTCTGAAAGCGTTGGCTGAACGGGAAACATAAAATGGACGATTACGATTTCGAGACCCTGGCAGTCCATGCCGGTGAAGAGGCTGATCCCTCTACCGGAGCTCTGCGCCTGCCTTTGCACATGGCTACCACCTTCAAGCTGCCCAAGTTCGGGATCAAGCTGTTCGATGCCCTGACAATGGATTCAGCCAACCCGCCCTTTGCTTATACGCGCTGGGGCAATCCTACCTTGCGCGCTTTAGAAGAACGCCTTTCTGCGCTGGAAAGTGCTGAAACCGCTGTTGTGACCGCCAGCGGGATGGCGGCAGTATCCGCTTTGATTTTCACCTTCTTGAGCAGCGGTGACCACCTGATCGCTAGCGAAGTCTGTTATGCAGGTACGGTCGAGCTGTTTGGGCTGTACCTGAGGCGTTTCGGTATCGAAGTCAGCCTGGTAGATACCAGTGATTTAGAAGCGGTTCAAGCAGCACTCCAGCCTAATACAAAGATGATCTATGCTGAAACACCCGCTAATCCCATTCTGCGCATCTCGGATATTTCGGAACTATCCAAGATCGCACATGCAACCGGAGCCTTGCTGGCAATTGACTCCACTTGGGCTAGCCCTGGCTTGCAAAAGCCTATCGCACTGGGCGCCGACCTTGTTGTGCACAGCCTGACGAAATACTTGAATGGGCATGGCGATGCTTTGGGCGGCGTTGTACTCGGCGCGCAAAGAAACATACAGCGCATCCGAAAAGAGATGCTGGTACACCTGGGCGGCGCCCTCAGCCCTTTCAACGCCTGGCTCATCCTGCGTGGCCTGGTCACGTTGCCCATGCGGATGATGCAGCACTGCCAGAACGCTCAGTCAATTGCTCAATTCCTGGAAAGCCATCCCAAGGTGGAGCGAGTGTTGTACCCGGGGCTGGAAAGTCACCCACATCATTTACTAGCCGCTCGTCAAATGACTGGTTATGGGGGGATGCTCACTTTCCGCCTCAAAGGTGGGTTGGGTGCAGCCATCACGCTGGCAGAAAAGATCCGCTTGTTCTCTTATGCCACTTCACTCGGGCATGCCCACAGCTTGCTGTTTTTTTACCCAACCGATCTATACATCGATTCTTTACCTTTCTACACCCCTGAGCAAAAAGAGCGTATCCGCGAATGGACTGGCGAAGGGATCATACGTGCCAGTATTGGTTTGGAAAATGTTGATGATTTGAGACGCGATTTAGACCAGGCGCTATACGCACGCACCTTTAAGGGATGGCTCGGTCCGCTGGCATACCGAGTTATGAGGAAGCGTTAGTTACCTTTTCCCTCTCCGAGAGCACCATCCCAATCAAGATCAGCGTCATGCCGATCCCGCCCACCAGCGTAACGGTCTCGTGCAGCACCAGTACCGACGCAATTATCGTGATGATTGGCACGATGTAAATATATACGCTGGTCTTCACTGGGCCTAGGAGGTAGACTGCATAATTCCAGGTGAAAAAGCACATTGCCGAAGCCACAATCCCCAGGAAGATCAGGTTGAACAGGTTCGGCAGCACAGCCAGGCGCGCCAATCCCAGGTGGAAGTCGAAAAAAGGCAGGGTGGGAAGCAAGAAAAGAAAACCATAGAAAAAAACCTTGGCTGTCACGGCCAGCATCGAACTTTGCTGGGCACTGATTTTCTTGATTAACACGCTGTAGAACGCCCATACCAGCGCCGCTAGGATCGAGAGCAGATCACCCAGGGGATTTAGTTTTAGAACAACGCTTCCGTTAAAAGCGATCAGGATGATGCCTGTGATGGCTGCCGTGAAACCGATGAAGAAGTTGGCTTTGAGCTTTTCTTTCAAGAAGAGACGGCTGACCAGCGCGGTGAATAACGGGGCTATCGAAACCAGTACGCTGACATTGGCTGCCAGGGTGTAAGACAAGGCGATATTCTGGAACAGGAAATAGAGGGTCACGCCGCACAAACCTGCAGCCATAATTTTCCATTCATCTCTCAGGGTAGGTCTATCCAGTTTGACCTTGGATAGGCGCGGCGGGCTGACAATGAGCAGCACTAGAACGGCCAGGATCAGCCGGTAGAACATGATCTCAACCGGTGAGAAGGGGACCAGCAGCACCTTGATGGAAATAAAGGTAATACCCCATACGAAGATCGTGAAAAAGGCGGCGAGATGCCCCAGGACTTGTTTTTGTGGTTTCACTGGTGTCAGGTTATACCACTTTTTTAGATAAGTTTACAAAAGTGAAAGCTAACCCCGCCTTTTCTTTGGTTCTTGAAAAAAAAGTTATATACTCAATTTTATAGAATCACAAGAAGACGTAAGGGAGAATTTATGCCTAATCCTAATTTGCTGATTTATAACGCCACCTCTCAACAATGGGATCGTTTTCCGCTAAATCGTCAGGATTTTTCTATCGGGCGCACGGGCGATAATGACCTGGTGTTGGATAACACGCTGGTGTCCCGCCAGCATGCCCGCCTGCACCTGGATAAGCGAGGTGTGTGGATTATGGATCTCAACTCGGCGAATGGCGTGCTGATTAATAATACGCGCATCCAACCCGGGCAGTGGGTGCTGCTTCCCGGCAGCGCAGCAATTAATATAGGCCAGAGCACGCTGCGCCTGGAGCTTGCCTCCCAGCCAGTTCAGTCAATCAAGCCGGCCCAGCCTGCTCCTCGGACTCCCCAGAAAAATAAATGGCTGCCGGTCTTGGGCGTGTTTGGGGTTGTTTTGTGTGTGTGCCTGGCTGCCTCCGCGGGAGTGGCAGCCTGGAAGAATTACCCAAAGCTGGCTGGTCTCCTCCCTGGCCAGACCGCTCAGACTCAATCTCAAGATCCTGTGCCAACCCCAAGCGCGGAACCCATGACTCCGCCGCAGACGGTAGAAACGCTGCCAGTCAGCGCGGGTGGCCTTGCGGTACAAGACAGCTACGGTGTTTCCGTAGAAATCCCGGCCTCGGTGCTCCCAGAGGGTCAGTCTGCCAGCCTGGAATCGGCCAGTTTCAGCCAGGGGATGCAGCAGGAGCTTGAAAAAGCTTATACAGTTAACACGCTGGCATACAGCGTGACGGCTGTGGATCAGGATGGTACCGGTCAGGTTAATCTGAGCTTGCCGGCGCCCTCGGCTGACTTGCGTCTGGCAGTGCTGGTTAACGACAAATACACCGGTGTGTTGGATGTTGAACCGCAGAATGGCCTGCTGCAGTTGAATCTTTTCCTTGGCGCACCGCTGCAAGCCAGCAGCGCCCCGACGGAGACTCAATACATCGCCTCTAACCGCTATTTTGTCGTTACCCCCAAAACCGGCGCATCGATTCCGTCTCAAGGTAACAATCTGCGGATCAGCTTCTCCATGCAGGCGGAGGACCAAGGTGGGAAGTCTTGCATCACGGAATTCTGGTTGCAAAGTCACTGTTGGCGAAATCAAGCCGGTACTGTGTACGTCTTCTGGGAAAATAATGTGCCTGCTGACCTCAAGGACACCGAATACCTGCGCATTGAGGACATGATCAAAGCAGTTGAGGAAATTATGCGAGCGTACCACCAGGATTGGCATTTCAATAACGCCGCGATCAGCAAGAGCAACCCGGTCTATATCATCATCGACCCGAGTGAGCCTGAACCGACCTACAGCCAGAAAACCGGTAATGTTTACCTGAACTGGGGTGTGGTTGGTTCGATCTCCAGTCAGGAGAACCACTGCGCCCTGGCGCATGAGCTGATGCACTGGACCGAAGACAGCGCTTATACCATGAACGCAGCCGCTTTATCTAACAGCAAAGCCTGGTGGTTAGAAATGGCAGCTGAGAACGGTTCCTTCATGATCGATTCGGCTTGCATTGATCGCAATCTGGAGACTTATGGACACGCAGTCACCAGCAGCGACTTGCTGCCTCTCCAGTCAGAGTCCCTGGTTTGGGAGAGCAAGGAGGGGGCGCGCTATATCCAAGCTTTGCAGGTCTATGTCTCACTTTGCTCAGGTGGTGCAAACTGCGCCATGAGCCAGGATCAGTTTGTTGCCGCTATCAATGCAGGCAGTTACCCCTTTGATGATGCCGGTGTGCTCAGCACCTACCAGCGCAGCGCCAAGGATATGGGATTGTTCATGATGGGTAAGCCCCCGGCGGAGGCAAACACCTCCGCTCATCTTCCACCGTCCACCAACGAGGGCGGTGCTTTTCCCGAATATATCTGGCTGAAGGCCGTCCCAGCCCCTAAGATCGAAGTCAGCGATACCACGAAACAGATCCAGTCTACCAGCAGCACAGAGGCAGCCGTCAATGCCTCCATCGCCCAGGGAGGCGTTTATCCACTGTGGGTGAGCAACGGCAAGGGGTCGCCAGGAAATCCCCGTGAAGGGTATACCTCTTTGCCTGTCATGTTGAAGATCGATGCTGGCACCAGGTTCTGGTACGAATTGGACTCTGGCGAGGCGGTCTTCCACGACGGTGGTAAGGAGCTGACTCTGGGTCCGCTGTCTGATAAGCTGGGTACCGGGTTGGTCAGGCTGGTGGCAGTCGCGCCAGATGCTGCAGCTACCTTCAATGCCAAGGTCAATCCTGTAGACTTGAGCGGGGATTGGGTTGCGCAGCTCAGCAATCCCTCTGTCAACATCATCGACTGTCCCTCATCAACGGACGATGATAGTGAAAACGGTTTTGATACCAGCGAAGTTGACAAGATTGAGATGCTGTCGATCTTAAGCGGATACGGGACATATGCTGCCGATCCCGCGGTGAGTGATGGATCTCACCTGATCTGGCAGGGCACCCTGCCAGAAGGGGCTACTGCCGAATTGGATATTACCATCAAACCTGAAGTGATCGAAGTCAAATACCGGATCGACATCCCCAGACCAGACAGTGAGGGGCTGCTGCCGCCCTGGCTCGGTCCAAAGTTTGGGCAGACCTGGCCGCCTCGCTTGCAATCTGCAGGCTGGCTGAACAGCCTGTCAGGCAGCCCGGTTGGTTTTGCGCTAATGGCTGGGTCCCTCCTGCTGGCTTTGGTTTGGCTGGTCGGGATACCCAGGCTTAAGGCCTATCAGGAAGGTCACCTAGCTTTCTCGCCCAGGGTGGTGCGTTTTGGAAATACGGCCCTGTTGTCTCTGGCTCTCCTTGTTGGGGCTGTCTGGCTGTCAGGATGCGTTGGCTTTGGAATTTATGGTAACTTTGAGGGGACCATTACCTTCAATAAGCTGGAGTATTTGGATCCCGACGCACCAGCCTCTGCGGTTGTTCCAGGAGGAGAAGCTGTAGAGGGCCTGACCTGGAAGCTGCATGAAGGACAAGAGGTGAACACCATGGACATCTTCATCGAGGTCAGCAGCACCGATGCGGATGGTAAGGAGACCAGTGAAGTGCATGAGTGTAAATTCACGGTTACCTCTTCGGCAGACGGTGTTATCGGGCCAGCCGATATGGTGAATTTGAATCAAGGTGAGTGAGAGTAGGGATGTACTTTGCTTTATTCATCTTTGCATTAGCAGGCCGCAATTCGTTTGCGATTGCCCATGCAAAATCTGCATCAAGAGATTAGTGTAAGATTGGTGTAAATTCGTGGATTCTTTCCCACCGCCATTCACTTGATGAACTCCGCCACATCCTGTGCGAACTCCTTCTCCCCCATGACCTCGTGCCCCCTGCCTGGGTAAATCTTGAGCCGCGCCTCCGGGATCATGGCCGCCATCTCCTTGGCTGAATCTACCTCGAAGTAAAAATCGTTCCCACCGATCAAGATGAGGACCGGAGTTTTGATCCGTTTTAAGCTCTCAGTTGAGTTGTGGTTTAATTCCGCCCTGATTTCGACCAGCACATCTTGCCGGTAGGTCGGGCTGGGAATGCCGAGCAGTGCGCCTCCGAGCAGCCATGCTACCCCTCGCATGATCCAGCGGATAGGTCCGGGTGGGTATAGCTCTTGAACGATCAAGGCTGCCGCCTCCCGGCTTTTCCCCTGGCTGAGCAGCTCAGCATATTGGGTATCCAGCAGCTTGCCTGCCTCCGTGATTTTATGAGTGGCCATGGCAATGATCAGATGGTCGCAAAGGTCGGCGTGATCGGCTGCGAAGTGTTGGGCAATGGTCCCGCCATAAGACATCCCGATTACAACCGCCACATGCCCGGCGAATTGCATCTGGATGAGTTCAGCGATATCATCTGACATATCCTTCGTAGTGTGCCCCTCGGGTAAGCCTGATTTTCGGCTGACCATATAGAGGGTATATTCGCTGAGAAAACGTTTCAAGCTCCCGATCATCATATCGAAGCCCATCCCCATGGGAATGCTGTTTCCTGGACCACCCATGAGCAGCAGCATGATTTTTTTTCCCTGGCCGGTGCGTGCATAGGGGATGTTATTGATTGTTATTCCGTAGAAGGGTTTGGAATTTGACATGTGCGTAGCTCCTCACCACACAATAAATGCTAAATCACTTTTCTTTGCTGATTTTCACCCTCATCCTCCCGATGAAGGCTTCCCACACCGGGTAATGGCTTCCCTTCCAGATCTGCCCCCGAAAAGCCTCTGCCTGTTCTTCTGACCAGCCCAGGTTTTTCTGCGCGTAGAGCGAGTAAAATGCCGTTGCCCGGTAATTCGCCGCGCAGTGGAGCAGGATTTTTCTTTCCATTAACTGTTTCATACGCTGGTCGAAAGCCTCAAAATCGCTCTCCTTTGGATTTTCCCAATCCACCGGAATGTGGGTATAGTCCATCCCAAGCGAATGCACCAGTCCCGCCTCGTCCTCCAGCGAATACTGCCGGTCGAGCGTCGCCAGGTTGATCACCGCCTCGAAACCTTCTTCCGCGGCTGCCTTCAGCTGCTCCTCCGTCGGCTGCCCGCCAGTGATAAGCTGATCGTTCACTTGGATATAGTTATATATTTCATCCGTGCTCATGCGATCCATCCTTTATTTCTTACTCAAAATTCATCGCCTCTCTTTGACCGCCCTTCACATGCTCACAGCAGCCTCAGCAGCTCTCCCAGGTTTTCCAAGATCAGGTCCGGCGCTGGCGCGGCCTCTTCAGCTTGCTTGCGGCTTGATGCACCAGTCAATACCACCGCTGCATGCATGCCCGCCTCAATTCCCATCTTCACGTCCGTTTCCAGCCGGTCGCCGATCACCAGGCAGCCCTCTGGCGGTAATTCCAAACACTGCATCGCCACTTCCATCATCACCTTTCCAGGCTTGCCCGCCAGCACCTCCACCTTGCGTCCGGTCAGGTGCTCCAGTGCTGCCAATGTCGCTCCGGCGTCAGGGATGCCGCCTCCAGGCATGGGACAGGTTTTATCGGGATTGGTGGCAAAGAAGCGCGCCCCATGCCTCAGCGCCTGGTAAGCGGTGTTCAGCTTGCGGTAATCCAATGTGCGGTCAAAAGCGATCACCACTGCGTCGATCCCGCTCGGTTCGATAACAGATTTCTCGTCCTGATCCCAGAGCTCCTCCTGAACCTTCAATCCGAAAGCCCTCAGCTCCGCTTTCAAGTTCTCCTCGCCCACCACGTAATATGCCAGGTCTGGGAAATGCTGCGAGAGGTAGGTTCCCAGCACGTATCCCGAGGTGATCACCTCGGCAGCAGAGGCGGGAATCCCCAGGCGGGTGAGCTTGGCTGCATAGCTCTGAGGTGGTTCCAGCGGTTTGTTTGAGATAAAAAGGATGCGCTTGCCTTGCTCCCGGATCGCCTGGATGGTTTCGGCTGCATAGGGCAGCACCTTTTCCCCTAAATAAAGTGTGCCATCCAGGTCGAAGATGAACCCTTGGATCTGATGGATAAATTCTTGATCCTTTATTGGCTTAGATTGGCGAAGATTAGCGGATTCTTTCTTATTCATATTCTGTCAGCTCCGTTAATCTCCTTAAGTACTTCTGTAGCGCTGGGAACAGGTTTACATAGACTTCATCATAGATCTGCTGGTAGTAGGTCTGCCGGCTGCGGTCTGGCTCGATCCCTTGCACTTCGGTGTGTGCCATGGCCTGGGCAGCCCGGCGGGTGTCGGGGTGCAGCCCCGCTGCGCTGGCTGCCAGGATGCCTGCTCCCAGGGCAGCACATTCTTGTGACGTGGAACGGAAGACCGGGATGCCCGTGATATCTGCAACGATCTGGCGCCACAGGTCATTCTGCGCTCCGCCGCCTGCAGCGATATATCGTTGGGTGCGGGTTCCCAACACACGCTCGACTCCTCGTGTATTCAAGCACTGTTCGAAGGCAATTCCTTCCAGGATCGAGCGATACAGGTGAGCGCGCCCGTGGGCACCGCGCCAGCCGACCACGATCCCGCTGGCGGAGGCATCCCAATAGGGTCCCATGGCGCTGTTCCAATAGGGCACCAGCAGCAAGCCAAGCGACCCAGGCGGAATTTTACTGGCTTCTGCCTCGAAGAATGCCTCGAGGGAAATTCCCTGCGCTTGATCATCCAAGCTGCCAAAATTCTCGACGAACCAGCGAATGATATAAGATCCGCCCAAGATGGCTGTCTCGATGAAATAGGTCCCGGGGATTCCGGCATACAGGGTGCGGAAGGCCGGATCAACCTGGTAAGTTGCGCTGAAAACACCCGAGATGAAGCTGGTGCCCATACTCAGGTAGGCTTCATCTTGCCGGGTGATGTTGGCGCCCAACCCGGCTGCCTGCCCGTCTCCCAACCCGGCTGCTAATAGAACACCTGGTTCAAATCCGCATGTGCTGGCTGCCTGGGGAGTTAATTCCCCGAGGATCGCTCCGGGTGGAAAGGCTTTTGGAAGCTGCTCTAGCTTCAATCCAATGCCGGTGACCAGCTCCTGCGACCAATCATTCACCTTAATGTCGAACAACCCCATCGGGTCTGCACAGCCCCATCCGGTAAGGATCTTTCCCGTCATCCGCTGGACCAGGTAGGCGTGTACATCCAGGAAATAAGCAGTCCGCTCGACAACCTCCGGCTCATATTCCTGCAGCCAGGCGATCTTGGCGATGCTTAAATTTCCCGAGAGCGGCTTGCCAGTGATCTCGTGAAAGCGTTCGAAACCGAATTTCTGTCTTAGTCCAGGTATCAGAGGGCGGGCGCGCTCATCCATCCACAAGATGGCATTGCGCAGCGGTTGATTTTTCTCATCTACAGGCACGAAGGTCTCGCGCTGGTGTGAGATCGAGATGGCAGCGATCCGTTCTGGATTGACCTGTTCTGCCACCTGCCGCAGTGCGGCGCTGGTCGCTCTCCACCAATCTTCTGCGTCCTGCTCGTGCCAATCAGTTCGCGGCCTCAAGAGCGCCAGGTTGCTGCGTCCAATGGCGGCTGCATTCCCCTCCTGATCCCAGGCGATCGCCTTGACTCCGGTTGTGCTGCAGTCGATACCAATAACAAGATCAGCGCTCATGTTCATTTGAGTAATTCGCCCGTCCAACGATCTCGGTTTTCCCAGTAAGGGCATAGGGGGCAGGCTTCTCCTTCAGGATAATCGATCCCCTCTTCGTGCGGACAGCCGATGATGCGATCGACCATGGTTACTCGCTTTGCGCCTTTCTCCTGGAAAAATTTGAGCATCTCTTGGCTGATGCTCACATCTTGTCGGACATCAACCCCCGAAGAGAACCATTCCTTGAATTCAGCTGCATCCTCGTCTTTTTCGGTAAGGATGATCCCTACGACCACTTTCGATGCGAAAAGGTGATCCGGACCATAATATGCAATTGTCGCGACAGGATATTCAACCATTTTTCGGCGAGCTTTCTCTTCTAAGGTATAACGAGGGTTGGGAGTTGGGGTCATCACTCATCTCCTTTCTGGTTCATTCCCCAATCCGTCGAACAATACAGAAATCAGCTCCATCTTTTCCAACACTTAAGACGAGCGGTTCATAATAACGAATGTTTTGATCATCATCAAAACGGGTGGTAAAGAGCATGATGCTTCCCTCCGGTATCTGGTCTTTGACCGGCCATAAATCTTCAATAAGGAGTGAATCACCGGCAACTTCGGCTGCCAGATCTGGGTTTCGCAATACATAGACTTTGGTCACTTCAGGCCGGGTTTTCTGAATCTCTTCGAGGGCTTCTTGATAGCATGTCAACCAGAAGTCAGTTTCAAAGCGCCGGAACGCACCACCCGTTCCGCCCACAAAGCTGTTGTAATAAGTATATTCGTAAGGAAATAACCTGAGAATGCCAAAGATCCCAGAGAATACCATCACCGTGACCAGGATCACCTGCATCCAGGTCTTTCTCACCCAGGTGAAAAGGCGCTCAAAGGCAAACCCGGTGAAGATGAAGATGGGAGGCAGAATAAACATAAAATGTCTCAATCCATCATAAAGCGGTGGTTTATTGATGATCACATAAAAAAAGGGCAACAAGAACCAAAGCAGCACCGGTAAAAGCGACTGCCACTCGATCTTCTTGTAGGATTTCTTCCAGGCCAGTGCAGCCAGGCCGGAGAGGAAGAGCAGCCAGACGACCTCGGTGAAATTAATGAAAACCGTCACTGGAAAATAGGTGAATGGCAGGTGGTTCGAGCGATAGTAAACCCCCTGGAAAAGGACTGAGACGATGACGGGGTTTTTGGACATGTATTGAAATACTTCGAGATATCTGGTGATCGGGTTATCCCATAAATAAGGCCAGGTCAGGTAATTTACCAGGAAGGCAATCAAGACCATGGTCACCAGATTCGGGATCGACCTCCGGCCATATTTAACCAGTGCATAAAGGGCGATGAGGATACCAGCGAATGGTCCCAGCATACGGATTGAGGCCAACAACCCGAGTGTGAGCCCTGCTGGCAGCATGTCCAGGAATAAACAAGCCAGCCGGGTAGTGAATTTCGGAGGGCGATCCTTACCTTTCCCCAGGCGATCGATGCACCAGTAGCCGAGGTAGATGGCTGCCAGGAAGAAGCTCATGAAGGGGATATCCTTCGGGTTGATAAAGGCATGCCCCCAGAATATAGGCTGGGTTGAGAATAAAAGCGCCGCGGCAAAAGCGGCTCTCTTACTCATCCAGCGTAAACACAGGAGGTAGAAAAAAATGATCCCAGCCTGAAATGAGAGAAAGTTGATGATGTGCCAGCTTGGATACCAGGGCACTTGGAATATGGAGGTCAAAACCCTAACCAGCATCCCCGCCATCAAGAGGTAAGCTGGGCCGTACATTTTATTGCCTTCTTGAGGTGGTCCAAAAGCTTTCTCAATCTGAAACTGCCCGTTCAAGCGTTCCTGGATCGAGTATGCATAGGAAATTGTGGAGGCATATCGATAAAACCCAGGTTCGTCCCACGAGGCGCCGTATACCTGGAAGGTAAAGATGCCAATGATGAGATTGATCAGGATTAAAACGATGAAAGGAAGATGAGGCAGGCGTGTCAAACTGCGAACGTCAAAGCTGAGACGAGGCATAAAATGATTATAACAAGGAAAGTGTCAGGCTTCAGGCGCGAACACCCGCCTGTAGAATTCTTTTTGGGAGCGGAGCATGGCTTGGAAGCGCAGGTGCCTCTCAGCATCTGGCTTGTAAGCTTCTCCGACAGAGGGAATGAAATCGCCCGCTTCCTGGATGATCCCAAGCGCTTCCAGGGCCAGCAGTGCAACCCCACGGGCTGACACCTCTCCCATCGTGGATGGATAAACTGGTTGTCCCAGGGCATCTGCCAGCCTGGAGAGCATAAACGGTGAATGCATCGCCGCTCCTCCGCTGGCGATGATCTGAGGCTGCGCTGGGAGTGCCTGCCTCAAGAGCTCATAAACTTGCGCGATACGGCATATCACTCCCTCCAGTCCAGCTTGCAGCAGGTCGAGCGGCGTGGTTGCTAAGGTCAAGCCGGTTATTGATCCAGTCGCATTATCTGCCCAGCCTGGGCTGCGTTCCCCGGCGATCATAGGTAGAAAAGTGAGACCGTGTGTGCCAGGAGTTGTCTGGAGTAAGGCGGTTTCTAAGTCAGAGATGGGGTCAATTCGGGTCAGCTTCTTCAACCAGTTGAAAAAGTTCCCTCCTTCGGTCAGTGCTCCTCCCAGTAAAGCACGCCCTCGGTCCACGCGGTAGCACCACAAGCCTGCTGGAATGTGTTCTATCTCATTCTTGAAGACTGCGCGAACTGCGCTGGTGCTCCCGAGGGAGATTGTGACCCGTTCTGCGGAGGTACACCCGCTGCCAATGTTAGCAGCCGCTCCATCACCGATGGCAGGGAACCAGGGGATCTCAGCCAGGGTAGGCCAGCGCTGCCGAAAAATCGCTTGTAGGCCCTGGTTGGGTTGGTCGATATCACACAACGGTGAAAGGTTGTTAGCCTTGACCGGCAGGCGTTCCAATAATTCCTCATCCCAAACCAGGTGCTTTCGATCCAAGAGACCCGTCCACGAAGCTGCCGAATAGCTGACAGCCGCGTTTCCAAACAATTTAAGCCACATATATTCACCCAACGAAACCCAGCGTACCGCTTTTTCAAAAACATCGGGATTAATGCGGTGCAGCCAGAGCAAGCGGGCTGGAAGATAGCTGGAATGAAAATAACACCCCAAGCGTTGGTGGATGGTTTCCTCATCAAACTGCTTCCGTAAACGACGAGTTTCATCTTTAGGGCGGGTATCAGAATAAAGGAACAGGGGGGTGACCGCGGTTCCGTCTTGGTTAATCCCCAGGATATTACTCACGAATGTGCAGGCTGCAACGCCGGCAATTTGCCCGGCCAGGCTGCCAGATTGTTGGATTGCCAGGTCGATGCTGCGGAAGACCTGGTTCATCAGCGCTTCTGCATCTGCTTCGATGCCTTCCTCCGGCAGGATGGTGAACTGGTAGGGCTGGCGACCTTCGATTCCCGGAACCGCATTTCCGTGCCTGTCAAAGAGCAGTGCTCGGGCGTGGGAAGTGCCAATATCGAGCGCAAGAATATACGGAGGGTTTGCAGCGCTATGCTGCGGCTGAAGAGGATGGATGGTTGCCTCCTGGCAGTTGCCTGATTTTTCTGAGCGGTTTACCAGAAACCTTCGGGCAGCCCAATTTCATTGAACATTGCCCAGGCTTTATCGATGGGAAGGTGGGTGGTGGGATCGTTGAACACCGCCTGGAACGCCAAATCTTGATCTCTTTTCAAAGCGGCTTCGATGATCATCTCCTGGTTTGCCACATGCCTGGAGACCAATCCCAGCACTCCCGGGGGCAGCGCACCAGCCGTTAGAGGGGTCACACGGTTGCGGCTGAAATGGGCATTTGTTTCGACCACTGCATGGATAGGCAAATTGGAGACCTGCCCGGTGTTTTCGGCATTGACATTGGTGATGAAATCCTCCAATCCCAGGAGGGCGCGAATTTGACGTAAAGCCTCTTCACCAGAATCCTGGGGTTCCCACTTCAATAAGCCATCGAGATAGTTCTGCGCGATCTGCGGGGCAGTCTTCCAGCGCTCGATCCGCCAGGCAACCGGCGTGCGAATGATTCCCCAGCGGAATAACTCATCGGGAGAATGGGTGAAGCCGGGTACAAACTCCGAGAGGTGCCGGTCGCCAGCCGCTGCCAGGTTGCCGAATCGTTTGAGCAGCTCGAACTTGATCTGGTGGTGGTCCTGAAACCACCCTCCGCTGTTTTCTACTTCCTCCTGGGTGTAGTCCCGCAAGATGCCTGGCTTTTCTATGTGCTGGCGAGCGATTGATAACAGGTCATGTCCTTGGAAATCACTGCGGTCGATCCAGGTGAAATGGTTGATGCCAAAAACGTTCACCCGAATATCATCCCGCTTGGGGGTTTCCTCCAGTCCAAGGGCTTCTTGTGCCAGGCCTGCCAGTAAGTGTTGGGTTCCGAATACTTCATGGCAGCAGCCAAAGACTTTCAAGCTGGGCTCAACCTTCGTCAGGGTGCGCGTGCAGATGCTCATGGGGTTGGAGTAATTGATTACCCAGGCTTCTGGGCAGTGATCTGCAATGGCATGGGCGAAACCTTCATATGTGATCGCTGAGCGCAGGCCGCGCATCAAGCCTGGTGCTCCCGTGGTATCCCCTACAGGGTAGAACATGCCGTATTTTTCTGCTACAGCAACCTCATGTTCCATCATCTCCAAAGGTCCAGGCTGGATAGAGATGAACACAAAATCAGCGCCTTGAAGGGCTTCTGGGAGGCTTTCAACAGCCCGGTAATCCCACCTCGACAGTACTCCTGGCTGAGTCTGCAGCCAATTGCCCAACTTCTCGTTCAGCCGGGCTGCCTCCAGGTCAATGTCGTATAGGTGCACTTCACCGCAAAGCTCAGCGCATAATGCCAGGTCATTCATCAGAATATGCGCCCAGCCGCGGCTGCCTCCCCCGATATAGGCAATTTTGAGATGGATTTCAGCTTGTTTTATCATCATAACCTGAACCTAACCTGGAATTGTAAAGAGGATGCATACCCGATTTATTACCGCTTTGGCAACGTCTTCACGGTTTATCTTTCCTTTTGCGTCGAGTGGGATGCCAAAATACTGGTTATAGTTTTACCCCGAATCGGGTCTTATGGCAACTGATAAAAGAGATAATATTGGGGTTACAGATGTATAATCTAAGCAAGGAATATAATAACCCATCTTCACAAATTCACTATGGAGATGATGATGCCAAATATAAAAATTAGAACTGGCATGCAGGTGGAGATTGAGCTGGTCGACCTGGAAGGCAATGCTGAACACCAGGTGCTCGTTATTGTGCCAGATAAACTGGCCGATTATGCTCATCACTTATTAGGAGAAGGCACTCCGCTGGCAAAAGCTTTACTGGGTAGAACAGTAGAAGAAGAGCTTCCCTATCGTTTAGACGATATTATCAAGGTGCGTATTCTGGATGTTCGTTCAGTGGTTTCAGATGCTACTTTCGATGCAGTATCCCAGCGTGAAGCCGAATATCGGCAAGCACTTGCCGACTTTGAAAAGCGCAATGCCGCCGCTTTTGCATCTTCGTTCAGCGGGAAATGGGGTGATTATGACCCGGATGGCGTAGAGAAATGGGAAAACGAACAAAAGACCAAAGAATAGTTCGGTATTTGCTTCACTTCATCCCGCGTGCTTCTTGAATCCATCCTAACATATGGGTCACACCTAGACGAATCGAGTCATAATCGCCAGAGGCCAGGGCTTTTTGGTTGATGAGTTGGCTGCCAACCCCCAGCCCGCAAGCCCCAGCTTTGATCCAGGTACGCACGCTTTCTGGCGTGACCTCTACGCCACCTGCCGGCATGAGCCGAGACCAGGGCATGGGTCCGAGCACGGCTTTGATAAGCTCTGGGGAAGGAGGAAATACTTTTACAATTTCTGCGCCAGCTTCTTCGGCATTTGAAATCTCAGTGGGGGTCGCACAACCTGGGATGTAGGGAATTTTTCGCCGGTTGCACAGTCGGGCGATCTCGGAGTTGAAGGTTGGGGCAACAATAAACTTTGCCCCTTGGGCGATAAACAAAGCGGCTGTCGGTGCATCCAAGATAGAACCGATTCCCAAGATTAAAGAGGGGTTTGTATGGCGGAATTTTTCAACAAGAACTGAGAACACCGCCAGGGCGCCCTCTCCCCGGTTGGTGAACTCCACCACTTTAGCTCCGCCATCAGCGCAGGCGGCAACGGTTTGCCGGGCAACTTCCATATCAGGATGGAAGAACAGCGGAACTAACCCCGTGTCGAGGATCGTTTGAATTACGGACATGCGATCGGACATAAATTTCCTTCCTCTTTATAGAAACCTTGAACTAAAGCCTTGTCTAGTCTTAATGAATATGTAAAATACCAAAATGGGCTGGGCGATGAAAGTCTGGCACCGGGGTCATGACCGGAGACCAACAGCTGAACTCAGGAGCCTCGTCATGCGGACGTTCGATGCGGTAGAAATTCACCCGCCAGGTATTGGGCAGGGTAGAGGCGCTGGTTAGCGATTGCCAGGGAATGGCTACTACTGCCCACCACAGTTGGTGAAGATCTTCGCGCCCGGCATCCCATTTAATTCCGGGGCAGTCCCAGGTTATGTCCCCGGTCATTTGATGGGTATTTCGACCGTCTGGATTGTGGATTTGCGCATCGAAAAGAACACCATTGGGGCTGATTTCAAATTCAAAATAATCGATTGGGTCAACCTCCGTTGGGGCAATGAAAACTTCGACGGCTTCTTCGTTGTAAATTGGATCATCTCTGCGGGTATAATTCCCCCAGATATCTCGATCCTGGCAGTCAAAGCGGACAAACAGGAACTGGGAAGTTTGGCAGAGACGCACCGTCGTTTGCTGCCTGGCTTCTTGGCTGCCATCTGCCAGGATGAAAGGTGAAAGCACCGGAAGATCGCTCCAATCCAACTTGTGTAAATCTCCAGATCTGGTCCAGGCTTCTGACCTGGAAATTAATAACCATTCTTTCATGCCCAAATTCTACTATGAAACTACCTACCATTGAAAAACCTACCCTCCTTCTGGATCCCTCCCGAGTACAGATGAATATTCAGCGCATGGCTCAAAAAGCCCGCACGCAGGGGATCCGTTTTCGCCCACATTTTAAAACCCATCAATCCGAACACATTGGTGAGTGGTTTCGCGAGCAGGGCGTTAGTGCCATTACCGTTTCCTCGGTGGATATGGCCTTATATTTTGCAGCCTGCGGCTGGCAGGATATCACCATCGCTTTTCCGGTTAACTGGAGACAGGTAGAAAAGCTTTGGTCTCTGGCGCAGTCGATCCAGCTGGGTTTATTAGTCGAATCCCATGAATCAGTGGAGTGGCTGGAAAAAAACTTAGGTGTTCCGGCCAATGTCTGGATTGAAGTGGATGAAGGCTCTGGTCGTTCTGGTATTCCCTGGGATGATACAAATACTTTACGCTATCTTGTTGAACGAATTGGCATGTCTTCCCCTCACCAGTTTAAAGGTTTACTGACCCATGCGGGCAGGATTTATGGCTCCAGCACGGTCGCTGAGATCGAGAACGTATATACTCAGACGGTCCAACGCCTGAACTTGGCCCGCAATTTCTTATTAACCAATTCGGTTGAGAGGTGTGAAGTGTCGATTGGGGATACGCCAGGCTGCAGTCTGGTCTCAGACCTGGGCAAAGTGGATGAGATCAGGCCGGGCAACTTCGTTTTCTATGATGCCCAACAGCTCCGCCTGGGGTCCTGCCAGCCAGAAGATATCGGAGTTGTCCTGGCTTGTCCCGTGGTTGCGAAGTATCCTACCAGAGGCGAGGTCGTTATTTATGGTGGAGCTATTCACCTCTCAAAAGATACGGTGATCGATCAGGGAAACCCCGTTTACGGTCTGGTGGCTTCGCTTGGAGAGAAGGGTTGGGGAGCACCGGTGCTGGGCGGATACGTGGCACGCTTATCTCAGGAGCACGGAGTTGTTCACCTGCCCGAGCCTTTTATGAGCCAGGTATCGGTAGGGGATCTCCTATTTATTATCCCGGCGCATTCCTGTCTGTCCGTCAGTGCGCTGAGCGAATACCATACGCTAGATGGGGAAATTATCCCGGCTTATCGTGGTTAGCTAGCCGGTATAGATATTCTCCGGCACGGCGCACCACCAGCAGGTCTGGATCATTCTTTGCTTCCCATTCAGAGGGGGTAATCTGCTTTGGGTCGCGGTATCCAAGGTTGATCGACCGGCAGAGATCCTCAGGGAGGCTTGTCGCCAGGGTAACCTCGATGCGTGGGCGTTCGATGCCTGTATTTACATCGTATTCCCCGATACCGCGTAGCTGAGTGGAATGCCCCAGCACGCCCCATGGCAGGTGCTTGAACTGCTCCCACTGGGTGATGAAATAATCGAGCACATGGTAGCCGATCTGCCGGATTACTTTCCCATGCGTCTGGCTGATTTCATGAATATGAGGTGCATAGAGGATCAGCTCACCTCCATCCGCAACCACCGGCTCCAGCTTATACATGCCCTTGCCTCCCACCCAAACTTCCTGGTACATCTCTGGCAAAACGGATAGCACCTGGCGGTAAGGTTTTTTCACCCAGCGAATGTGCACTTGAGCGGAAAGGTCTGCTGCATGTGTAAAAGCTTCTTCTGGCGTACCGAAAAAGCATCCGGCAATCCCTTCGTGCATGACAACGCAGCAAAAGGCATGCCGAGGCGTGGGGATCAGTGTTGCAGCGCGGTCAATCACTTTGCGCACTGGCGTGTCGCGTGTGCCGATAATCGTATGGCAGGTGATCAAGGCGCCTAACCAATGGGTAAAGTCGATGATCTCGGATCCGGCAATTCCTGGGAAGAAATATTTATTTCCTCCAGAAAAACCGACCACCTCGTGCGGAAAAACCGGTCCACAAATGAGCAGGTGATCGTAATCCAGGACCAAGCGGTTCAGCCGCACTTCCACATCCATGGTTAAGCGAGCCTCAGTGAGATCTGCCATCTCCCTGGCTGAGATGGTACCCAGGGTCGTGAGCGCTCCAGGATCCTTCCAGGCATGGTTGAAGATCTGAACATCCCGATACTTCCCCGCGCGTTCCTCCGCTGAGATCCCGAAGTGTTTCAGTATGGTTGGCTCGTCGAGTGGTGGGTGGGTGCCGAGAGCGACCAGGAAATCAAGCCTCTGCACAGAACCTTTGAGGTGCCGGGTCAGCAGTTTAAAGAACAGCGGTACAGGCATTGTACGTGTCGGATCGGGTACGATCACCAGAACCCTTTTGCCTTTTAGTGTAAGAGCGTCCAGCCCTTCTACGACGATTTTTTCCAGATCAGTTTCGCTTAGCAAATTCGTCATTGGAATGTCTCCCGAATGCGGTCTTTTATATCTTGGCTTCAGAGCTAAGTATACTCGATTGTTGCTCACAAGCTTCTCCGGGCAGGGTTATAATTATTTCGTTGTCTTTCGTATCTTTCCGAAAATTGTCGGCTCTTTTAAGTCATGGCATATATCAGGAGGATGAAGATGGTGCAGCTCTTTGGCAAGTATTTATCACCCCAAGACTTACTCCGCCGCCTTGGTGACATGAACCAGGTGGCAGGGGTGCAACCGCTTGAGCTTGTGGATGGCAATGAACGCGGAGTGCGTGCGGTGAGCCTCTACAATGCCGCCGGCTTGGAGTTGATGGTGGTACCCGACCGCGGTATGGCAGTCACTCGCTTATCTTACCGAGGTGTACCGCTGCCGCTCCTCAGCCCGGTGGGAACAGCGCACCCGGCCTATGCCGAGCCGCGCGGGTTAGGCTGGCTGCGGACCTGGCCAGCGGGTTTCCTGACCCCCTGCGGTCTGACGCAAGTTGGCTCTCCCTGCCTGGATGGTAACGAAGAGCTGGGGCAGCATGGACGCGTGGCTCAGATACCGGCGCACCAGGTTTCTTGGGGGGCGGAGTGGCAAGGAGATCAGTATGTGCTGTGGGTGGAAGGCAAGGTACGCGAGACCGCGGTGTTCGCTGAGAACTTGCTCTTATACCGCCGTATCTGGACGACGTTGGACAGTGCCACTTTTTGGATCGAGGATCGCCTCGAAAACCAGGGATTTTCTCCTGCCCCGCATATGTTTCTGCAGCACATCAACCTGGGCTACCCACTTGTCGATGAGACAGCCCAACTGGTGTTGCCCGCCCATACCACCCAACCCAGGGATGAAGCTGCTCAGCTTGGCCTGGAAAGCTGCTGCGAGTTTTCAGCCCCGGTTCCTGGCTATCTGGAGCAAGTTTTTTACCATGATCTGCAGCCCGATGTAAGTGGGCAGGTGGAGGTCCGATTTGAGAACCCCGCATTTGAGCATGGTCGCGGCCTGGGCGTTGCTCTGCGGTATGCGAAAGCAGACTACCCGATTTTTATCGAGTGGAAGATGATGGGCGAAGGCCTGTATGTTGTCGGTTTGGAGCCTGCCAACTGCCATGTTGGCGGGCGCTGCCAGGAGCGAGAGAAAGGCACACTGCCAATGCTTGCTCCGCAGGAGAAAAGGATTTACAAGTTAGAAGTCGAAGTTTTTTAGAGGAAATAGAATCTATGAAACGCTCTGAGATCAATCAAATCTTGCGTTCCTCCATTCAATTCATTCATGATCATCACTTTGCCCTGCCCCCGTTTGCATTTTGGACCCCTAAAGAATGGAAATCGAAGGGTGAAGAAGTACGCGAAATTGTAGATCGCAGGCTGGGTTGGGATATCACCGATTTTGGCAGCGGTGATTTCGAACGGATTGGTCTTTTCCTGTTCACCATTCGAAATGGCAGCCCCGAAAACCTGAAAACCTTGCTGGGGAAGCTGTATGCAGAAAAGCTGTTGATCATCCAGGTTGGCCAGGTGACGCCCTTGCATTATCATGCCAATAAAATGGAAGATATCATCAACCGGTCTGGAGGTAGGCTGGGGATTGAGCTTTTTGAGTCTTTGCCGGATGGAGGTTTGGACCGTGCTGCAGAGGTGTTGGTCTCACTGGATGGCGTCCAGCACCGCCTGCCGGCAGGCAGCCAGGTTTTTCTAACGCCAGGTGAAAGCATTACCTTAACGCGGGGCTTGTACCACCGCTTTTGGGCTGAGGATGCCCCCGTGTTGGCAGGCGAGGTCTCTTCGGTCAATGATGATGACGCTGATAATTTCTTTTATGATTCTCCGGGTCGCTTTCCGGTGATCGAGGAGGATGAGCCACCGCTGTATTTGCTGTGTAATGATTACCCTCTTTATTACCACCCTGAAAAGAGGGTGTGATGGTTAGAAAGTGCGCCGTTGTTGCCGGTCATATCTGCCTGGATATTTTTCCGGGCCTGGAACATCTCTCGCCAAGTGGGTTCGGAAAACTTTTTGAGGCCGGCCAATTACTGATCGTTGGACCAGCAGCCATCTCAACAGGTGGACCGGTCTCGAATACCGGGCTGGCATTGCATACACTGGGAATCTCCATGCGCCTTATGGGAAAAGTAGGCGCGGATATATTCGGACATGTGATCCGAGAAATTATTAAATCATATGCGCCTGACTTGGCGACGGGTATGGTGGTCGACTTACACGTAAATACTTCTTATACGGTGATCCTGAGTTTTCCAGGAGAAGACCGCACTTTTATACACCATCCTGGCGCTAACGACACCTATGGTGTAGAAGATATTAACTACAACTTGGTCGCGCAGGCGGATCTTTTCCACTTCGGGTACCCACCTGTGATGCGCAGGATGTACTCGGAAGGAGGACAGGAGTTAGCAGAAGTCTTTCGCCGGGCGAAGATGACCAGTTTGACACACAGCCCGCTCACTTCGTTGGATATGACCTTTCCAGACCCTGGTACACCTGGAGGTCAGGCCGACTGGCGCCTGATTTTGAAAAGGGCGCTGCCGCATGTGGATATCTTTCTGCCCAGCCTCGAAGAGTTGTTATACATGCTGCACCGGGAGCAGTTCGATGAGCTTGTCAGGTGCTTTGGAGCAGGGAATCTGACCTGAAGCTGTATCGCCTGGTCTCCTGCACCGGTTGAGCAGCGAGCTGATCGAGATGGGGGTTAAGATCGTGGCGATCAAGCTGGGCGGGCGCGGGCTTTACCTGCATACCGCTTCCTGTGAGACGATGGATCCGCTGGCAGGCAGCCTGGATATTTCTGCCTGGAGCGGGAAAGAGCTTTGGGCGCCTTGTTTCCAGGTGCAGGTGGCTGGCACGACCGGCGCAGGGGATGCCACCATAGCCGGTTTCTTGAGCGGGCTGCTGCGCGGCCTCCCCCCAGACGAAGCAATGACCATGGCAGTGGCAGTTGGGGCATGCAACGTAGAGGCCGTCGATGCCTTAAGCGGGATCTGCTCTTGGGAAGATACAGAAGCGCGGGTGAAGGCTGGCTGGCAGCGCCATGTGATGTGGCTGGAAGAGCCTGGCTGGGAATGGGACCCGGCAGCCGGATTATGGGTAGGGGAGGGTTGATAAACGAGAATGGCTCAGATATTGCACTGGAGAGAAGGAGATTTTAGGCCAAACAGGCTGCGTATAGATTATTAACAGAGCAGCCTCCCTTGACACTAGAATACCCTGAATTACAATCTGCGCTGCGATGGGACAGGAAGAGCCGATGAGCGAAGTAAACGAACCAACAAACCCCGATGCTTATCTTCACGTGCAGCGGGGGCCTTTAGCGGGTATTATCATTCCTATTGACTCGGGGGCGAATATCTTTGGCAGGGCAGAGGGGCACATCCTGCCGGATGAGCATGTGTCCCGGCGGCATGCCACCATCAATGCGCTCTCTGGCGAATACATGCTGATTGACCTGGGAAGCTCAAACGGTACGGTCGTGAATGGTCAAAAGATCACTGGACCGGTGATGCTCCAACACGGAGATGTGATCCAGTTCGGGGGAACGATCATGGGATTTTATATCCGGGGGATGGAGGGCAGCTTGATGAAGGGAACGGGGGCTGCCACACCGGCAGCAGCTCCGAACCAGCTTTCAGAAAGCACCCTTACGATTGTGAAGAACCCAAAATAAAGATAAGCTAAAGAGAGACGCTTATGCCTTCTTAGCAGGGTCGATCTTGGCCCAGGTATCTCTTAGGGGCAAGGTCATGTTGAAGACCAGGCCCGAGGATGATGTATCTGGATCGACGCAGAAGAAGCCTTTACGCTCGAACTGGCAGGACAATCCTGCCTTGGCGCCTACCAGACTGGGCTCCACCTTGCAAGCAGTCAGCACCTTGAGCGAATTGGGATTGAGATAATCGAAGAAGGTCTTGCCTTCTTCGGGGCGGTTTGGATTCGGTACACTGAAGAGCCGATCGTATAGGCGCACTTCGGCATTTAGGGCGAGCTGGGCGGAGACCCAGTGGATGGTGCCCTGCACCTTGCGCCCGTCGGGGGCGTTCGCGCCGCGGGTCTGGGGGTCGAAGGTACAGTGTACCTCCTCGACTTCACCGGTGAGGGGGTTCGTCACGTAGTCTTCACATTTGATGATATAGCCGTAGCGCAAGCGCACCTCGCGCCCGGGAGCCAGGCGGAAGTACTTGGGCGGTGGGTCGACGCGGAAATCATCTTTCTCAATATAGATTTCGCGCGTGAGCGGTATCTGGCGAGTTCCCGCCGCAGGATCCTCAGGGTTGTTGATAGCTTCGAGATCCTCGACCTTGCCTTCAGGGAAATTGGTGAGCACCACTTTCAGCGGCTCCAGCACGCCCATGACGCGTGGGGCACGCCGATTGAGAACCTCACGCACGTTGAACTCCAGCAGAGCCACATCAACCAGGTTCTCTTTTTTCGAGACGCCGGTCATATCGATGAAATTGCGCACGGCTTCGGCTGGATAGCCGCGTCGGCGCATCCCGCATAGGGTGGGCATGCGCGGGTCATCCCAGCCGCGCACGGTACCCTGATCAACGAGCTGCTTGAGGAAGCGCTTGCTGAGAATGGTATAGGTGACATTCAGGCGAGAAAACTCGATCTGCCGGCTGCGAAAGATATCCAGCTCGTTCAGAAACCATTCGTAGAGCGGGCGGTGGTCTTCATATGCCAGGTCGCAGAGCGAGTGGGTGACTCCTTCCATTGAATCGGACTGACCGTGGGCAAAGTCGTACATGGGGTAGATGCACCACTGGTCGCCGGTGCGGTGGTGAGAGGCGTGGAGGATGCGATACATCACCGGGTCGCGCAGGTTCATGTTGCCAGAAGCCATGTCGATCTTGGCGCGCAGCACGCAAGCGCCATCGGGGAATTCGCCTTTGCGCATGCGCTCGAAGAGGGCGAGGTTCTCCTGTACTGTGCGATTTCGATAAGGGCTCTCCTTGCCGGGCTCGGTGAGGGTGCCGCGATACTCCCGGATCTGGTCGGCGCTCAGGTCGTCGATATAGGCTTTCCCCTTGCGGATCAGTTTGACGGCAAACTCGTAGAGCTGCTCAAAATAATCGGAGGCATAGAGTTCTTTACCTGCCCATTCATAACCCAGCCAGTGGATATCTTCTTTAATTGCCTCCACGTATTCCACGTCTTCTTTAACAGGATTTGTGTCATCGAATCGCAGGTTGGTCGTGCCGCCGAAAGCCTGGGCAGTGCCGAAATCGATGCAGATGGCTTTGGCGTGCCCGATATGCAAATAGCCGTTTGGCTCCGGAGGAAAGCGCGTACGCACGCTCTGGAAGCGCCCACTTTGCAGATCTTCTTCGACCGCTTCGCGGATAAAGTTGGTGGGGGTTGAATGGGTTTCGTCTGTCATGATCCTATTCCTTATATAGAGAAAACACCCTGGAAGGTTGGCAGGGTGCTTAATCCAGAAGGCTGGGGGCAGAGGATTCGAACCTCTATAGGCAGATCCAGAGTCTGCAGTCCTGCCATTGGACGAGCCCCCAACAGCGGCTGTTATTTTATCATGGAGGTATGGGGGTGTCTATGATAATTGTTAGGGTCTTCATAGAATCAAGGCATTTGGCTCTCAAAACTTGAAATCATCCATAATGCCTATCTACTTCGAAAATGATCCCTGCTTGTATGCCTTTCTTCATGGTGACTCTCCTCAGCTTGTGCCATATACGAGGCTTAAGCATAGAAGTTCGCCTATCATCAATCCTCTCTGCCCTTAAGCACACCCTTATATAATGACAAATGATACGTGACTCACCATCGAAAAAGTGCCATAATAAAACCATAGATTCCCCCCTGTGATATAACACTGAAATGGCAGGAACATGTCGTGACAATAAAACCGGATGATCATAAAAAACCCAGTCGCGGTTTTCTAAAAAATTACCGGAGTAATTCCATCTCAATACATAAGGAGTGCAGTATGAAAATAAAAGGGCGACCTGAGTCTGTTTCATTGTTTATTGTGGCATTGATCATCATTATATTTGTGACTGGGAATCATTCAGCAGCAAGCGCGTCTTTAACTACAAAATTGGATATCCGGTCAGGAGGCCGCTTAGATCAGATACCTTTTCCATTTGATCTGACAAGGAATCAGGTTAAATTTCAGAGTGAAAAGGGTGCAAGCGTAGGCGATGAACTTAATTTGTTCATATATCTGCCCATCATCCTTAAACCTCTCCCCTCCCCTGTGCTGTCCCCGATTAACAACCCAGATGGTGATGCAAACTACTCTGTAAGTTGGAATTCAATCGATCTTGCTACTTCATATGTGCTGGAAGAAGATGATAACGGAGCGTTTTCCAGCCCAATGAGTGCTTACAGCGGTGCTTCTACATCCTGGTTGGCATCCGGTCATGCGGTGGGCACGTACTACTACCGGGTCAAAGCGCGTAACTCCTCGGTAGAAAGTGCCTGGAGTAACATTCAGTCGACCACAGTGGTCCCCCCTCAAAGCAATGCTTACGTAAGCAACGATACCGGCTGTACCCTTTGTTTTGAAGTCTTCGATACCGGTATTGGGCAAAAATGCTTCTCCTCCGCAGGTGACCATTTCTATGGCTCTTTCCCGGTTGGAAATTACAAGTGGACTGCATCTGCCTGCTGCGGATCCATGAGTGACACTGAATACTTTGGAAGCACCTGGAGTTATCGTTTCTTTTGTAGATCTTCGGTAACCCCTCAGGAGGTTCCTCTGCGCTGCAATGCACGCCACTATCAAATGGATTGACTCAATCGGATAGCACTCAACTGCCTTGAATTCTATACCATCGCCTCCAACCTAGATAGGAAGTGTTTGATCAGCGATTAGGCTTGCACCAGTCAGCCGTTTTGTTCCATTCCTGGCGGGAGGCGGGACTGATCCAATCCGCTGGCGGCCATGAACTTTAGCTGACCGCCAGCGGCTGCTGGTTCGCTGAGGAGGTGATGAGAGAGCAGGGTTAGATCTTAGTGATGGGCGTGTATTTCAGCTTCTTCGGCTTCAGCTTTCGTTTTGTGGACGGTACCATCAGGGTGGTTAGGAGGAGAATATACGGTATAAAGCTTCAGCGATTTGGTTTTTAAGGCATTGATAACATTGTGATAAGTGCCTGCCGGCACCACAACCGCTTCGCCGTTTTTAATGATATGCTCCTCAGAATCATTGAATACAAATTTTGCTTTTCCTTGTTCGATGCGGAAAAACTGGTCTACATCCGGGTGCATTTCGTTGCCGATTTCTTCCCCCGGCTGCAGGCACATGACAACGAGCTGGCAGTGTTTCCCGGTGAACAAGACCTTACGAAAATAGTTGTTTGCTAGGGTTTCGTCTTCTATGGGTCCAACATATCCGGTCATTTGCTCAAATCCTTTCGTTAGTCGAACATTTAGGGTTGCTTGATGATTGGCAAAGTAATGGTAAAACAAGTGCCCTGACCTGGTTGGCTGCGCACGGCGATTTGACCGTTGAAACGTGTGACGATGTCTTTGACAATGGTCAAACCAAGGCCGGTGCCTTCGTGTTCCATCTCTTTAGCGTTTGGAGCGCGGTAAAATTCTTCAAATAAGTGTTGCATGGCCTCCTCAGAGATGCCGATGCCGGTGTCCTCGATCATTACTTGAGCTTCTTCCCCATTCAGAGAGAGCGTAACAGTTGCTTTTCCTCCAGGCAGGGTATATTTGACTGCGTTCGAGATCAGGTTGTTGAAGAGCCGGTCTAAATCTTCTGGAATGGCTAAGACGAGTACATTTCTCTCGCCAGTATTTTTGTAGTAAGCGAGGTTGAGCTGTTTTTCTTGTGCAGGAACTGAGAAGCGGTTGACGACCTTTTGAACCACCTCCTCCAACACAACGGGTTCTAAATTACGCTGGTCGATGGCCTTCATTTTACCAGCTGCCATATCGAGCAGATCATCGATCAGCTTTTGGAGGTAATCGGCGCGGCGGCTGGCGCGTTCCAGGATATCCTTCTGCTGCGGACTGATCTCACCGGCATACCCGGCGGTGATGGTGCGCAGCAGGCTGCGCGTCACGCTGACCGGAGAACGCAGCTCGTGGGTGACCATGCGCACGAAGGTGCTTTTATTGGCATCCAGGTCTTCGATCGCTTGGTAAGCCAGGGCATTTTCGATGGCGATGCTGCCCTGTGCAGCAATGGCTGCCAGGAAGGTCTCATCATCGGTAGTGAAATGATTCCGCTCTTCGGAATAGGCGCGCAAGATACCCAAGGTTGCGTTCTTGCCTGCCAGAGGTGCTGACAGCATGGAGGCAATGCCCTCCTGCACAGCCCAATCGGGGTATTGCAGTAAGGTGGTCTGCCGAACGTCTGGCACATGGACAATCTTGCCAGCCAGCACTTCGCGTGCCAGGGGGTTGCTTTCTAGGTCGATGGGTCCTTTTTCCAGATAAGCCTGGCTCAGGCCATAGGTGGCAACTGGATCGAGCCTCCGGCGCTCTTTATCTAGAAGCCGGATTGAACAAGCGCGCACATCCATGACTTGAGCAGCACTCTTCACCAGGCTGTTGAGCACCTGGGAGAGCTCCAGGGTGGAGTTGACGGTGAGGGCACCTTCATTTAGCGCTTGCAAGCGCGCGGTGGCACGCTGCAGGTTCTCAGTCAACCGCACCACTTCCCGCTCGCGGTGACGGAGGCGCTCTGAGATCGTGATGACCAGGTAAGCAACAATCAACGCGGTGCTGTTGAAGAAAAACAGGATGGCAGCTACGTAAAATGGGTTATCGAACAATGGTACAGGCAGATACCCAACGATGACTTCGTGAGGCAGGATTTTAAAGAATTCCAATAAGGCAATGCTCGATAGGAGAACGACAGCCAAAACAGAGAAAGAAAAGGCGACGCGTGGGGAATAGAGCGTGGAGACGATGACGATATGAAAGATAAAAAAGAAAATGGCTGGGCTCTCGATGCCTCCAGAAAAATGGATCAGTAGAGTCATCGCCAGCCAGTCTAAGGTGACCTGCCAAAGGCCTGGTTTGAGGTAAGCTTCGGGAGGAGACTGGTTTTTCTTTAATTGACGTTCAATGAGGAAGAATAACAGGTTGTATGAAAGGATCGTTGCGCCGATAATGAAAAGCGGTTGGACCGGGACCTGTAATCCCAAGAGAGGGCCGATTAATAGGGTGATCAGAAGAACGCCTGCGCCAGCCAACCAGCGCAGGCGAATCAGCCAGCCGAAGCTTTCGATCCATTCGGCTTCGACCAGAGACTTTGTCCTTTGTTCAGATGGTTCGCGGCTCACGGAATCCTTCTGCAGGAAACTAGTTCACACATGATCACGGATAATGTTCTGTAAGGTTTCTTGATTGGCCTTTTTTATCGAACAGATCCATGCCAGAATGTCACGGACCAGGTTTGATTATGCGGTGAGATGCTTGAGAACGGTTGCGAGCAGGACCTCTGGCTCGACAGGTTTCTCCAAGAATTCGTCAACGGGCAGGTAATCTTCCTCAGGACGAAAACGCATGGGGGTCGTGCTGTGTATGGCTGTCAGCATGATGATGGGCGTTTTGCAGAAATCTTTATAGGGAGACTTAGTCTCGTTGCTGCGAAGGGTCAGCGCGAACTGGAAGCCGGCTGTCATGGTATCCATCATCACATCCAGGATGACTAAATCGGGCTTGAACTTTGTGACCGCTTGTAAGCCGTCATCCAGGCTTGTGGCTTCGGAGATGGCATAGCCAGCATTTTCCAAGGGCAGCCGGAGCGTCAAGCGTTGATCTGGATCATCATCGACAAGGAGTATTCGTTTTTGGTTCATAGTTGGGTCCTTCCTGAGGAGCGATTTTCGTTATGAATTGAGTACAGAGATAAGTCTAATCCAGTTTCATATTTACTGCCATCTCGATCTCCTGAGCAATCTTGTTGGCAGTATCAATAACCTGGGGACCGATTTCAATCATTCTCTCCCGAGAAAGCCGGTATGCGGGTCCAGCAACAGAGACCGATGCAACGGGCAGATTGCTGCGGTCGAAGATAGGTGCAGCGATCGCGTTAATCCCATCTTCAAATTCTTGTTCTGAGATAGCATAACCTCGCCCTCGAGTTTGACGAATATCCGCAAAAAAATCTTCTGGTGATGAGATGGTATGCGGTGTGTATCTGGGCATACTGTGTTCTATAATCCGTGTCACACTTTCTTCTGGCATAAAAGCCAGGATAGCTTTACCCGAAGCCGTACAAAAAGCCGGCAGTCGCTGTCCAGAGGAAGCTGCCAATTTGACGCGTTGGGGACTCTCAACTACCTCCAGGTAAATGACATCGTTACTGTCCAAAATAGCGAGGTTAGCATTCTCGCGCTGCAGCTCGCATAATTGGCGCAAATAGGGACCCGCCAAACGACGTAAATCATTTTGCTCCAGCGCAAGGTAAGCCAGTTGGAGAAGGCGAATGCCAGGCTGGTAGATACCTGTGAGCGGGTCTCGTTCAACAAAACGCTTTTTTTCTAGAGTAGCTAACAAGCGATGAATTGTGCTCTTGTTAATTCCAACTTGCTCTGCAATTTGAGTCATGGTCAACTCAGGTGTTTGCTGCGTGAAACAAAGCAGAACATCCAGAGCACGTTCAACGGCGCGAATTGATTCACTCATTTATATACCCGCTTTCAATACTCGAATGGGGCTATTTTAACCCATACTGAAATTGTAAACGAAAAAAGATGAGATGTAAACTTATTGACAATTGTATTAGTTTATGTCATACTAGGGGTGTATCACCACATAAAACATCGTTTCATTTTATCATAAAGCTTTTCCAACCAGGAGGATAGAGGATGTCAGAAACCTACAGTCTGGTCGATGCGACAATGAAAGTCATCCAAGATCGCCGCAGTATTCGGGAGTTTACGGACGAACCGGTATCGGACCAGGATCTCGATATGATTCTGGAAGCTGCCCGGCAGGCCCCTTCAGGTGAGAATGCACAACCATGGCGTTTTATCATCGTAAAAGATGAAGTCATGCGTAAGAAAATAGGTGCCATAGCTGGCGGTGGAAGCGGACGCCGATTCACAAGTGAGTTTGTTACCAAGAAAATGCAGGAACGCTTTGCAAACTTACAAGATGAAGCCAAAAGACAAGCTGCATTCGCCAAGCTGACCTCAGGCCAGGTTTCTGCATTTATGGCAGATGCTCCTGTCAATCTTGTGGTGTGTGGCAAAAAAGATGTTTGGGATATGCCCTACGATACCTCTGCAGCCATTGAGAATATGTTGTTGATGATAACCGCATTGGGACTCGGGGCATGCTGGGTGATCGCGCCTTGCATTGATATCCGAGATGAAGAACGCATCAAGACCTTATTAGCAATTCCGGAAGGGTTTAAAGCGGTAAGCATTCTTTCAGTCGGGCATTCTACCAGACCACACCGGCAGCGTCCTCGTCTTCCAATCAACGAGCTAGTTTTTAATGAGAAATGGGGAGACCCTTATTATAAGGAGACAATATGAGCGATAAGAATATTCCCCTGGATTATGCCAATAGCCTCATGTACGAGTTGGAGAAAGCTTTTTGGGATGAGAGAGGCAAGGGCGCACGCTTTCGCATGACCAACGTTGGTCAACAATTTTATAATGACAATATCCTCCCTTTACTCAAATCCTCTGAGATTGATCACATCCTGCAGACCATCCGGAGTGTGCTTCAGAGCAATAAGATTGTCGGCAATGTTTCGTACAATCAGGAAGATCGATTGCTCCGAGTTCGAGTAGAGGGGTGCATTCACAGATCCGTTGAAGACAAAATGACTTCACTGGCTATAGAACCCTTCACCTGCGTGCCAGCCAACTTGATCGTATTGGCTATTGAGCAGAAATTAAATGTCCCCGTTGAACTGGCTGAAATCAAAGTCGAAGAAGGTGCTTGCCAACTCCTCCTCGTGATGTTTGAGAAGCAGCCCGTGCTTGACTAGGAGGCATGCATGTCAAAGCTAACAACCCTGACTGAAGCTGTGGCATCTATTCCTTCTGGTGCGCATATTGCCTTATCTGGATTTGCGATCACACGGTGCACCATGGCTTTTGCACATGAGATCATCCGGCAAGGAATAAGAGACCTGACTGTCTCGCAATGCGTTGGCGCCATGGATGCTGACATGCTGGTTGGAGCCGGCGCAGTCAAGCGCATTATTTATGGTGGGGGCTCCCTGGACCGCTTTGGGCGTCTGGCTTGTGTAAACAGGGGTATTGAACAGGGTACTCTGATTGCTGAAGAATATAGCAGCTTGTCGGTTACTTTTCGTTACCTGGCAGGTTCGTTGGGACTGCCCTTCATGCCCATCCGTTCGCTGCGAGGTTCTGACCTAATCGCACGGATCGAACAAAGTGGCGATGTTGCCAACCTCACTGACCCCTTCACAGGCGAAAATTGGCTGGTTTTGAAGCCACTCATCCCAGATGTGACGGTTGTGCAAGTGCAAAATGCAGATGAAGAAGGGAATGCCTGGATCTTGGGGCCCAGGTGGGATAATACCGAGCAGGTCAAAGCCAGCCAGCGGACGATCGTAATTGCTGAACATATTGTTCCCACGGATTTTATCCGCCAGAACCCAGAGCGTACCGTTATTCCAGGTTTGATGGTTTCACATGTTGTCGAGCTGCCCTTCGGAGCGCACCCGACTTCGGTTTATCGTGAGTATGATTATGACTCTGAGCAAATCGAGCACTACGTAAAGGCAACGCGCACCCCCAAGTCTTTCAAGGCTTTTCTTGATGAGTATGTATACAGTGTCAAAGACCACTGGGAATATCTTGACAAGGTCGGCGGGATGCATCATCTAACGAGCCTGAGGGCGGATCCCATTTTGGGGTATTAAGGAGAGACAAGCCATGGGTTTTGAATATACCTCCTCCGAGTTGATGGCTGTCGCAGGCGCCCGAGAGCTGGTCGATCGCCAGGTCGTGGCGGTTGGCTTGGGTTTGCCTGTTGTAGCCTCCTTCTTAGCCAAACTGACGCATGCCCCAAGCATGACGATGCTCTTTGAATTAGGGGTCATTGACCCACAGCCGGTGGATGCTGGCGTCGGTCTGGCTGACCCACGAGTTTGGTACCGAGCCAAAGTGCTGAGCAGCTTTGTGGATATCCTGGGTGCAATCCTGCATAAAGGTCTGGTAGATGTGGGGTTCCTGGGCGGTCTTGAAACGGACCAATTTGGGAATCTGAATACGACCCTGGTTGGCGACCCGCGGGGCGAATTCCGCCATATGGTGGGCAGTGGAGGCGCCAATGATATTGCTTCGTGCGCAAAGAGAACTATCATCATTATGCGCCATGAGGAACGCAAACTCAAGAAAGCTATTTCCTTCGTTACCAGCCCTGGGTACATCTCGGGAGGTGAGAGTCGAGTTCAAGCCGGGTTAAAGGCGGCCCGAGCCGGGTGATTACAGACAAGGCAATCTTCGGATTCCATCCTGAAACGAAGCAAATGATGCTTATGTCTATTCACCCCGGTACTACCTTGGATGATGTGCTCGGAACGATGGGCTTTTCCCCAGTTGTCCCTGAGCACGTTCCTTTAACGGAACCCCCCACCCAAGAACAGGTGCGTTTAATCCGTGAGGTGATTGATCCACACCGGATGTATATGGGATAAATTCATAAATTATTGGTATGAGTCGATTTTAGAGGTGAACAATGCCATACGTCATTACCAGCGAATGTATCCTATGTGGAGCTTGCGTGGTTGGCTGCGAAAGCAATGCGATCACGGAAGGCGATACCCAATCGAATATTGACATCGATGTCTGCGTTGAGTGCGGTACCTGTAAGCGCAACTGTCCTTCTGATGCAATTATTTTCATGGATGAGGCCGAGTATGAAGCCTGGCTCTCTTCATTAAGTGGTAGCCGTTCGCCTTAGTTAATTGGTTCTGTCTCAATAGTTACATCAGCGATGGCCTGCCTATAAGGCGGGATTTTTATAGTCTAGGTGAGATTACTTCCTTCTAAGTTAAAAATCTGTAATGGTTTCATGACCCGGTTGGTACTTAAAACCTCATAGTATAATGCTCTCAACATGGAAACGAAATATTTTTGGGAAATGAATAAGCTATGAAGGATCCGAACGATTACAATGTACGCGCAGTTGAAAGAGCTCTTCAAATCTTGGGCTGCTTTGACGATGAACACCCTGAAAGAGGTATTTCTGAAATTGCCCAGGTCGTGGATTTACATAAAGCCACAGCTCACCGGATCGTGACGACGCTGGTTAATTACGGTTTCCTCGAGCGAGCTTCTGATGGGTTAAAGTACCGTTTGGGCTTGGAGTTGACGAACCTGGGATTTAAGGTAATCCGTCGTATGGATCTTCGCAGGGAGGCTCGTCCGTTCTTGGATCAACTGGTTCAGAAATGGGATGAAACCTGCGATCTCAGTATTTTCGACAAAGGTGAGGTTTTTTACATCGAGGTGCTCCGGGGCAACCGGGCGCTTACCATTGCCGCTGCAATTGGACAGCGCCTGCCTGCGCATTGCACTGCCGGCGGAAAATTATTTCTAGCCCACCTCCGTTCGACCGAATTGGATGCCATCCTTTCTAGACCATTCGCTTCTTATACTTCGAAGACAATCACCTCTCCCGATGAGCTCCGCAAGCAGTTGGTCGTCATTCGGCAGCAGGGGTATGCCATTGACGATGGAGAAATGGAAGAGGGAGTTTTCGCTGTGGCTGCTCCCATTTACAACCGGCAGGGAACCATGGTCGCAGCAGTAAGCGTCCCCAGTCCCACCAGCCGGATGACCCCGGAGCGCATTCCCGATATTGTGCAAGCGCTTAGGGAAGCTGCCAAAGGAATATCGCTCCGCATGGGCTGGAGGGGATAAACTCCCAGGTGTGTTTTTAAACCAAATCCTCAGAAGCCCAGCTCGTGCCCAGAAATTTCCAATTCATCTCTTAACGTATTTAGAGCACTTTGTACACCGGGCGTGATTTCAACCCCCTCAGCCCTGACTTGCTGTGTATGGTAGTATTCTTTTTCTCCTGCAGTATAGATGCGAGGCTGCCCGGGAGCCTTGTTTGAATTTCGCAGTTCCCTCATGATTTCGCCAGTGATCTTCTTAAAGGCATCCAGTGGGATGAAATGTTCGATGTCGATGACCAGGAAGAAATGCCCGATGCGCAGAAACTGGGGATTACCATCGTGGTCGTTATCGTGAAGCATGGATAAAAAAGCACCGTTCTGGAAAGCGGCTGAAAAAATTTCGACCATGGTCGCCAGTCCGTAGCCTTTATGACCGCCCATCAGCTCTCCCATCCCGCCGACGGGGAGCAAGGCGAGCTTGTCTTGATTCATTTCGGCGATCATACTGCTGCTATCCGTCGAGCTGATGCCTTTCTGGTTAATGACCCATCCTTCAGGGATGGGTTTATTTGCCCGTGCCGCGACCTCGATCTTGCCGCGCGGGACAATCGATGTGGCAGCATCGTACATATACGGGAACGGCTCATCGGTCGGAGTCGCGATGGCGATGGGGTTCGTCCCTAACAAGGGTTTAACGCCGAAGGTTGGCGCTGTAGAAGGATGAGCATTGGTGACACTCAATCCCACCATACCCTCCTGCACCGCCATCAAAGGGTAATAACCAGCAACACCATAATGGCTGGAATTACGAACCGCCACGGCCCCCAACCCATTCTGGCGGGCTTTTTGGATTGCCAATTTCATTGATTGGTAACCAACAACCATGCCCATCCCGTTCCCACCATCGATAACCGCCGTGGTCGGCGTGTCTTTTACAATGCTCCATTTCGTGACCGGTAATTGAAGCCCTTTCTTCATGCGCTCATGATACATCTTCAAGTGCGCTACGCCGTGTGAGCGGACCCCCCACAGGTCGGCTGTGATCAAGACGTCCGCGATGATGTGGGCATCTTCGGTTGGGATGCCCATTGCAGCCAGGGCATCCACCATAAAGCGTACCAATTTATCAACGGGGACATAGATATTTTGCTCTGACATGGTTGACTCCCAAAGATGGATTTATGCCGGGAAAATTTTCCCGGGATTCAAGATATTCAACGGATCAAGAGCTTGCTTGATCCGACGCTGGACATCAATAGAGATAGGGCCGAGGGCGCGTTCCAGGTAAGGACGTTTGAGCACGCCAACACCGTGTTCCCCTGAAAGGGTGCCTCCCAGGGCAAGTGACGCCTCGAATATTTCCGGGATCATCTGCTCAACTTTAGCCCATTGTTCTGGCTGGCGCTTATCAAAAAGGATATTGGGGTGTAAATTACCGTCCCCCGCGTGGCCAAAAATAACGATTGGTAATCCATATTTCGCACTGATGAGACGCAGCTGCTGGATCACTTCTGGGATGGCACTGCGAGGCACGGTGATATCTTCACCAAGCTTATTTGGTGCTTTGCGTGCCAATGAAGGTGAAATCGAACGGCGGGCTTTCCATAAACCGCTGCGCTCGGCCTCGTTTTGGGCTAGTTTTACCGAGCGGGCCCCCGTTTCATGGCAGATTTGGGCGCAGGCTTCGATCTCGTGCAGAACTGTTTGCTCATCTGCTCCGTCGGTCTCAACGATGAGCGAAGCTTCAACATCGGTGTTTAATCCCAGGTGCATGGCTTCTTCAATGCAGATGATGGCAGTCTGATCCATTAATTCCAATGCCGCAGGGACAATGCCTGCCGTCAGAATGGTATTGACGGTGCGCGAGGCATCTTTCAGCGAGGTAAATTCGACTAATGCCGTCCGAGTATGACTGGGTTTGGCAACCAGGCGCAGCAGCGCCTCGGTGATCAGCCCAAGGGTTCCTTCAGAACCGGTAAAGAGTCCATTCAGGTCGTAGCCAGTGACATCCTTGATGGGTTTGCCCCCGGTTTTCAAAATCTGCCCATCAGCCAGCACCACTGTCAACCCTAACACGTAGTCGCCCGTCACCCCATATTTTAAACAGCGTGGCCCTCCTGCGTTGCAGGCAATATTGCCTCCAATCGTCGAGTGGCGGATACTGGAAGGATCGGGGGGATAAAAAAGCCCTTGCTTTTCGACTTCCGCTTGCAGGTCCGCAGTAACAACCCCGGCTTCGGTCCATATTGAAGCGTTCTGCGTATCGATCTCCAGGATATGGTTCATGCGGGTCAGGCTGAGCACGATGCCGCCCGACATGGGAATCGATCCAGCAGCCAGTCCCGATCCCATGCCGCGTGGCACGATATGCACACGTGCCTCGGCCGCCAGCTTGACTACCTGGGCGACTTGATCCGTCGATGCAGGTAAAACGATGACATCTGGCTGTCCTTCTGCAAAGGTTCCGTCGTAACTGTAAACAGCCAGGTCCTCTGGCGTATGCAGTACATACTCTTTTCCTATTGTGCGAGCCAGCTGTTCAATAAGTTGCTGATCCATCATTTGCCTCGTAAGCTTCGTCCAACAATGTGATGGGATGTACAACCCGGACGTTAAGTCCGCGGCGTTTGATGCCGGTATTCAATTGCATCTGGCAGCCTGGGCAGCCTGATGCAATGATTTGTGCGTTTGTACTAACGAGCTGATCCATTTTACGATCCAGAACCTTGAGCGATGTTTCGTAGTGGGTAATCAGCTGGCTGCCAGCCGAGCCGCAGCACCAATCTGCTTCTGGCAGCTCGATCAAATCAAGCCCATCGATTAGCCCCAGCAGAAAGCGTGGCTGCTTCCACACCTTTTGCGCCCGGCGTAAGTGGCAGGGATCGTGATAGGTCACCCTCGCCCGGATTTGCCCCTTGGGTTTTTCCAGTGGGATTTCCGCTAGAAACTCGCTCACATCTCGGACTTTCTTGCTGAACACCTCTGCCCGGGCAGCCCATTCGGGGTCATCCTTGAGGAAAGCATCATACTCCTTCAAAGACGATCCGCAAGTAGCACAATCGGTGACAATCACATCTACTTCAGATTTTTCGAATAAAGCAATATTGTGTTGTGCCTGTTTCCGAGCCAGGTCCAATCGCCCATAACCACGCGCCGGCATCCCGCAGCATTCAACTTCCTTTGGCGATATGACAGTGCAGCCATTTCGTCTCAATACCCTCACCGTCGCTCCACTCTCCCCAGCGAAAAGCAGACTTTGGGCGCACCCAAGGAAAAAACCTACCCGGTTGTTCACTTCTCCATATGCTGGAGCGACAGTTGGTAACACCTGGCGCAGAGGTCGTTGCGGGATGCGCGGCAGCATCGCTTCCATGTCACGGATTTTACCGGGCAGGATGCGTCTCAAACCCAGGGTATAGACCAGCCGGCGAAATCCTAGCGTCTGATATAAACGCAGCGGCCAGGTTGCGGTTTCCAAGCGAAGCGGGTGCGGGATGAGGCCCTCGAAGAGGGTTTTCTTCCATCGCGCCGGTTGTCTCTGTTCCTGAACGTAACGCATGGCGAGTGCTAATTCGGCGGGTTTGATACCGACCGGGCAGATCTCATCACAGGCCATGCAGGCAAAACAGCCATACATCTGCTCAATGAGATTGGGGCTGAGCTCAAGCTGCCCATCCAGGCCCTTGCGCGCCAGCGCTACTCGCCCGCGAGGTGAGGCAGTCTCTTTTAGATACTCCCGGTAAGTTGGGCAGACTGCCAGGCACAACCCACAACGAATGCAGTTCAAGTAAGCTTCTTCAGCAGGTTTTTCTAGAGAAGTAGTCAGTTCCATGCATTACCAGATTTTCATGTCTAATAGAGCTTTGAGGATACCATCCTCATGACGTTCGTACAGAGTAAAGGCTTTCTCTGCCTCTCGAATGGGGAGACGATGGGTAACTAGCGGCTCCAGTTCTGCGCGGGAGGATAGAAAAACATCCCTGGCTTTTGCCAGGTATTCACTCCAGTCAGGCGTGACAACAGCTAACAGGTGTGCATTCTTGCGGAAGAAAGTTTCGTATTCAACCGCATAGACAGGCTGGTCAGGGACGCCAAAAGCCAGGATCGTTCCGAATTTTTTTACGAGTTCGAGGCAATCGTTGAGCGTATCCATCTGATGACCGACTGCCTCGATACAGATATCGGGTGGTTCCCACTCACCCTGATTCCGGCTTGCGGTTTGCAGAATCTCCAGGCTGCGCGACGGGTAAACCCGGGTTGCTCCCATCTCCTCTGCAATTCGACAGCGCTGCACAGATGGATCAATACCGATGATGTTCCCTGCTCTCCGTTTTTTGAGCAGCCAGCAAAATAACAACCCAATAGAACCTAATCCAATGACTGCAATCGATCTTCCTTCCACATTTCCCAGGCGGTCGACTGCGTTGATCACCGTTGAGAGTGGCTGGATCAAGCAGCTTGTTCCGTTATCGTCCAATGTAGCAGGTAACTTCACTGCCTTGGCAGCCTGCGCTCTGAAAAACTGAGCCAGTCCCTGGTCACCTTCTGGAATGGCAACCACCCGGTCACCAGGTTGGAATGAGGTGGACGAGCTTTCGACTACCCGCCCTACACACTCATGAATTGGGGCCCCCACAGGCAGTGGATAAGACATCTGTCGCTTGCTGCCAGTGAAAAAGGGAATATCACTGCCGCACATCGAGACCCACTCCGGCTGAACCAGAATATGTTCTGGGTACTCAGCGTTCAACTCTGGGACTGGAACTTGTTGTTGTTCAAAACAGCGTGGTTTTACAACCTGGAGGGCTTTCATTTGCATTACGATTATTATCCTTGGGGTTGGATTGAATTGACAATGGGCAGGGTTAGCAGGGCATGGGGCACCAGCAACACCTGACAGGATGAGCCCAATTCTACTTTAGCAAGCTCAAAAGCATCATCCATTGTTGCGGCCGGGATCATTTTACAGGCTGCCACCAACTCTGGACATTCACTCCCAACAATTACTACATGCACCTGTTCAAGCACCTTTGCCATTACAAATGCTCTCTGCTGACCGGGTGGATACCCATTACGGCGGGCATCTTCTAAAATGTACTGGATATTCGGCGCGTCTCGCATTGCAGCCAGGAATCGTTGCTCCCCAATCCCTGCACCTGCACCTTCCTGGCAGCGAGCCGGAATGATCATAAATCCGCCAGGGCGCACGACGGGTGTCGGTGCAAAGAAAAGATAGGATGGAGCGCGGCTGGCCTGGTACAAATTGGCATCCTTGGGAAAACCGACTCCGCCGATGGCAATATCAACCTGTTGGGGAATGGGTACCTCGTATACAGATTTGGCAAAATTCACCAGGTCTTGAAAGGCAAGCTCTGGATTGCCGGCAGTGACGCGCAGGATGCGTTTGTCGTCATCCATTACCACGTTCAGGATGAAGCGTAGCCCAGCGCGCCGGGCTGCTTCAGTTACTGCCTCATGAAATGGGTTACCCGCGATGCGCCCCAGGCGTGTACCGGGATGGTCCACGAACGCTGGTCCATGGGTGTAGGCGATCAAGTCTTCTCCGGCTGCCCCTACGGCAACTGTTTTGCGCCCCCCAGAATAACCCGCATATTGGTGAGGTTCTACAATCCCTGTGGCGATGAGCAAGTCTGCTTCTACGACAGCACGGTGCAGGAGGACCGGGACACCGCCCGGTGTGCTGCCCAGATTTACCAGGGCTGCCGGATTTTGGGGCTCGTTGTCGATCACGCGGTAACGGGATAGGATGTCTGCACCCAATTTGGCAACTTTTTCTTCCTGTGTAGAAGGCCGGTGCATCCCAACCCCACATAGGAGGGTGATGTGCTCCGTCAGCACCCCGGCTTTTTCCAACTCACTCAACAATGCCGGGACAAGTAGATGATCCGGGCTGGCGCGCGTAATATCGGTAAATACGATGCAGACACGTTGGTCGGCCCTGGCAATCTCTCGCAGCGGTAGGGTTCCAAGGGGGTGATCCAGGGCTTCCTGGATTGCTCCTGGAAAATCTCTGAGTGGATTGGTTGGCTGCGAAACAGCCACTGTAGCTTGCATGGTGGCAGGCAGAGAGAACTCAAGGAACGATTTGCTATAGGGAATCTGATATTTTCTATTTTGCATTGTTTTACCAGATGAAATAAGGTTTCATACAATAGAATAACACCACTCATTTGCTTCGTCAAGTTCAAATATTATCATGGATTCCTGCATGAAAGTGATCTGTTTTTATTATGGTTTCATTGAGTGAAAGTGATTGACACCAGGCAAAACAAATGCTACAATTTGTTATATGAAACTCAGTTTTGCTAGATGAAACTATTTTCCTCATTTCACATTGGAGTAATTCAAAATGGAAAAACTACCTTTCGCCAAAGCTGCAGATGTCCAGGGGGAATTTCGTGTTCCGGCGCGTGTTTCCAAGCTCTTGTTAGCTCCCAAATTCGGTGGTGTGAAAAACGTTTCGATGGGGATGAATATTACCGAAGTCGGCAGCATGATCCCTGATCACCAACATGATGAATCCGAAGAAGTTTTGTTCCTCATCAGTGGGCGTGCCAAGATTGTGATCGAAGGGGAAGGGGAATGGGAAATTGGTCCAGAAACCGCTTTTTACTCTCCTCTGGGTAAGAAGCATCGTGTAGAAAACATTGGCGATGAGCCGCTCCGCATCGTTTGGGTGTATTGCCCACCTTTGCCTGCCCATCGCTCTAAATCATGACACTTATTACATCAGGAGAAAAATTATGTTTGAAGAAACCCGTCAATATCTAAAGAAGATTGGCATGCCCCAAGGTGATGCCTATGATATGCCCTCATCGCAATTGCGGTTCCCAGATGGTGCAGCCTTTCGAATTGAAGTACCTACGGTGAATTCAGCCGAGGCGGTAGCAGCCCTTTTAGAAACAGCCACTAAGGATGGCATCACGATTAACCGTGTCACTGAGACCTACGGTATGTTCCGCCATACACGCGATGAAATCAAGGAATACTGCCGCTTATGTAATGAGTATGGAGCTGAATTGTTGATGTCGACCGGTCCACGGGCTACATATGATACCGGCGCTACTGTTCTTTCTCCCCAGGGTGTTCGCATCAGCTACCGCTTGCGCGGTATGGATCAAATATTGCGAGCGGTGGAAGACATCAAACGTGGTTATGACCTGGGTGTGCGTGGTTTCCTGATATACGATGAAGGCATGCTGTGGCTGGTAGGCCAGATGCGTAAAGATGGAGCATTGCCGAAAGATATCATTTTCAAGACCTCTGCGCACCTGGGACAGTGCAACCCTTGCTCCTTCAAGCTCTTAGAGAGCCTGGGGGCAGATAGTATCAACCCGGTGCGTGACCTGCAAATCCCCATGATCGCTGCCTTGCGCCAGGCGGTCAAAACCCCGCTGGACGTACATACCGATAACCCACCAGGATCGGGCGGTTTCATCCGTGTTTACGAAGCCCCGGAGATTGTACGCGTCGCCGCGCCGGTGCACTGCAAGACCGGCAACTCAGTCGTCAGCGGGCATGGTGAAATGACCTCGGCTGCCGATGGTAAGCGGATGGCTGATCAGGCCGCGATCGTTGTAGAGATGGTTTCTCATTATTATCCGGAGTTCAAGCAAACGCCGAAGGGATCCAGCGACCTGCATCTCCCGGCTGTTTAATTGGATCCTGAAGTGTGCCAACTGATCTTCAAGAAAGGAGAACAGGATGGATAAATGGCAGTTACCGCCCGATAGTGGTCACATGGAACGCCCCGATGGGGTGTACCTGCAAACCATGAACATGACTGAAATCAATGCCCGCCTTAAGACGAATGATCTTATCATCATTCCGGTCGGCAGTACGGAATGCCATGGCGCTGCCCAGCCTCTGGGGGAAGATACTTTTCTGGTGACCCGCATGGCTGAGCAAGTGGCGCTTAAGATCGGCTGCACGGTGGCAGAGCCTGTCTGGTATGGCTCTCATCCTTACAACCATCTGGGAATGCCGGGTACCGTGGTTGTCCCTGAAGATGTGTTCCTGGCAAACCTGCGCGCGATCATCGCAGGGCTTTGGAACATGGGCTTCCGCAAGCAAATATTTTTGAATGGTCACGGTCAGGAAGAAGTCATCCCCCTGGCCCTCCACCAATGGGCTAAGAAATACCAGGTGCCCTGCATTCTGATCTCCCTCCACTGGCCTACCGTAATCCATGAATATCTCAAAGATAAAGCGCATGGAGGCCCATTTGAAACCCCTTTCCAGCATGCCTGTGAAGTGGAGGCCTCTTATTCTTTGGCCTTGTTCCCTGAATTCATGAACATGGAACTCGCAGTGGATACGAAACCCGAAGGGTTCCTGCCGCCTGGCTACGTGGATAAAGGTGGGGAAGTTTACCATGCTCCCATCAAAGGGCACGAGCATGTCGGCTTGGGGGGAACCGAAGTGCTGGTCTACCCGGAGGGAGTCATCGGTCGCCCAACCTTGGCGGATGCTGAAAAAGCCAAACCGGGTTTGGAGGCTTTATTGGATTTTATGGTCAAGCTGATTGGCGATATCATGACGCGCTTCCCGGCTGGGCAGCTTCCACCGGTAGAGAAAGTCACCCAACGCGATCCAGCAGAGATTGACGCATTACTAAAAGGACCGTTGAACGGCGGTAAACATATTTATACAGTTGCCTATCCGCCCTAAATAACACGCAATGTGTGAGTGCTGCCGACCATTCGAGGTTTTCCTAAAAAGTCATTGATTAGATTAGTGGAGCTCAAATGAAGCTACTCCGTGTGAATATGCAGCAACTTCAAGTGAAATGGGAACCAGTGCCCAGTATTTATGAACAGCTTGGCGGTAGGGCGCTGATTGCTAAATTGCTTCTCGAAGAAATTCCCCCCACCTGCGATGCATTAGGTCCGCATAATATCTTGATTTTTACTCCCGGCTTGCTGGGTGGGGCCGGGGTATCAACCGCTGGACGGCTTTCGGTTGGTGGCAAGAGCCCGCTTACCGGTGGCGTAAAGGAAGCCAATGCCGGAGGTACAGCCGGGGATACTCTGGGAAAGCTGGGTATCAAAGCAATCATCATCGCAGGGCAAGCCAGGCAGGGCGAGCTGTATTTATTACACCTGATGGGCGATGCAGCCGAACTGCTGCCCGCCAATCATCTGCGCGGCCTGGGCACTTACGCTACCTCTGACCGGCTGCAGGAGCAGTATGGTCTAGACTGCACTGTCATCTCGATCGGACCGGCAGGAGAGCATTTGATGAGAGGAGCCGGAATCGCCACTACCGGCGAACGTGACCAGCGCAGCAACCATGCTGCCCGGGGTGGTTTAGGAGCGGTGATGGGCAGCAAAGGTTTGAAAGCCATCGTTGTTGATAAGCCAGTGGGCAAAATGGTTCATTTTGCTGATGAGGAGTTGTTCCGTACTGCCGCGCGCACTTATGCACAGAAGCTGATCAACGATCCAAAATTGGGTACCCAAGGCTCGCAGCACCTGTATGGCACGGCTTCGATTGTGGGGGCGGTAAATGAAATGGGATCGCTGCCCACACGGAACTTCAGCAGCGGCAATTTTGAGGGATCCGGAAACTTGCGCGGCGAGCATTTACGTGAACTCGTTTTAGCAAGGGAAGGAAAAATTGGCACCCGCTGCATGCCTGGTTGTGTCATTGCTTGCCGGAACCAGTTTGTTGATGAAGCCGGTATGCCTATCGTTGGCACACTTCAATTTGAGACGATTGCTTTGATCGGCTCTAACCTCGGAATTGGCAGCCTGGATGAGGTTGCCAGGCTCAATTACATGTGCAACGATTATGGGCTTGACACCATCGAAACCGGTGCGGCCCTTGGTGTAGCCATGGAAGCTGGCCTGGTTCAGTTTGGAGACACAGAAGGGATCATTGCATTATTGAATCAGGTACGTGAAGGTACCGCCCTGGGGCGGGTGATCGGTAATGGTGCCGTAACTACCGGGCAGGTGCTGGGAATACGGCGGGTGCCAGCTGCGTTGGGCCAGGCCATGCCGGGCTACGATCCTCGCAGTCTAAAGGGCAACGGCGTCACCTATGCTACTTCACCCCAAGGTGCAGACCACACGGCCGGTAACGCTTTTGGAGCCCGTAAAGAAGTAAATCCATTGGGCGTACAAGGCCAGAAGGAACTTTCACTGAAACTGCAAATCATCGCTGCTATGCTCGACAGCACCGGTTTGTGTTTGTTTGCACGTCCGCCCGTGATCGCTGACCCGCAGCTTATGGTGGATATGCTCAATGGAATTTATGGATGGGGTTGGACCAAGGAAGATTTAGACCGGTTCAACCGCGACGTATTGCGGAATGAGCTGGAGTTCAATTGTTGCGCAGGGATTACAGCCGCGGATTATCGTATTCCCGAATACATGCGCGAGGAACCCCTGGCGCCCCATAACGCCACTTTTGATGTGCCAGATTCTGACCTGGATGCTGTTTTCGATACCCTGTAGGTGATTTGTGACCGTAGAGATTGAGTTATTTGGGCAACTTACGACTGGCCGGCAGCGGAAGTCAAGAACTTACTTTGGAGAATCCCATAAGTTCCGGGAAATCGCCGATCTTGTTGGGTTAGAACCGGAGTGATGTGGGATTGATGACGATTAATGGCGTTCAGAGCGAGCTGGATGACCCAGTGCCATCTGACTGTCGGTTGTGTTTCTTTCCACCTATGTCGGGCGGCTAGTTGACATTTATTGCCTGATCGGAACGGATATTAATTCCAGAGGAGAACCGAAGTATGTCTTTCTTGAAGATCGAAAAGCTCTGCAAATCCTTTGGCGGGTTGATGGCAATCAATCAACCTGGATTTTTATGTCGATGAAGGTGAGATTGTCGGCATTATTGGTCCTAATGGTTCAGGGAAGACCACTTCGTTGAACCTGCTTGACCGGGTTTCTGAAACCGAATGCTGGAAAGATCACCTTTCAGGAGAGGATATCACAGGCCTTCCGCGCTACCGGGTTATGCCAGAAGGGTATTGCAAGAACCTTCCAGTTGTGCAAGCCTTTCCTGGATTTTACTGCCCTGCAAAACGTAATGGTGGGGAGGGTGTATGGTCAGGAACCGTGCGAGAACATGAAAACCGCCGCGAATGAATCAAGAGAGATTCTTGAAAAGGTAGGCCTCTTAAGTAAAGCCGAAATAATGGTCAAAGACCTGACTGTTATGGAACGTAAAAGGCTGGAATTGGCCAGGGCTCTGGCTACAAAACCAACCCTGCTTCTCCTGGATGAACTGTTGGCTGGTTTGAACCTGGCAGAGGCAGATGAGGCCTGCAAGCTAATCAAGCACATACGAGATTCGAAGATAGCGATCATCATGGTTGAGCACATTGTGAAGGCTGTTACCTGTGTTTCAGATCGCATCATTGTATTGAATATGGGCGAGAAGATTGCAGAAGGCTCTCCTAGAAGAGATTGTTCACCATCCAAAAGTGATCGAAGTTTATCTAGGAAAATCCCATGCTTAGTATAGACAAAATTGATGTCTATTACAAAGAACTCCAGGCCCTTTGGGGCATATCGATTGATTGTGAACGAAGGTGAAATCGTTGCACTTGTCGGGCCGAATGGAGCAGGAAAAACGACCACATTGAACACGATTAGCGGATTACTTAAACCTGCCTCGGGAGATATCCGCTTTCTAGACCAACCTTTAGGCAAAGCACCGCCCCACAAAATCGTGGAATTGGGCATTTCGCAAGTGCCCGAAAGCGGAAAAATATTTACCGGGATGAGCGTTCTTGAAAACCTGGAACTGGGCGCGTTTGTTGCCAAGGCCAGGAAGGCAAAAGAACCAAAGCCTGGAAACGGGTGTATGAACATCTTTCCTCGCCTTGCAGAAAGGCAAAACCAACAGGCTGGAACGCTAAGCGGTGGAGAGCGGCAGATGCTGGCAATTGGCAGGGCTTTGATGTCCAGCCCCAGGCTCTTGATGCTGGACGAACCGTCTTTTGGCCTGGCGCCTATCCTTGTGCAGCATATGTTTGAGATGATCGAGAAGATAAATCAACAGGGAGTAACGATCCTGTTGGTGGAACAAAATATTCAATCTGCCCTGGAACTGGCTCACAGAGCTTATTTACTCGAAAACGGACGAATTGTGGGACAGGGAAATGCCAAGGAACTTTTGAACTTCGAGTCGGTGCGAAGTTCTTATCTGGGATAGATAGAGCAGAAAGGAAAGTGGTTTCAATGCTAGCATCTCTTGGTCAAATCCTTGTGTTCGGAATCTTGTTGGCGCCCTATATGGATTGGTTGCATTGGGGCTTTCCCTGGTCTTTGGGGTAACAAAGTTCCTCAATGTCGCCCACGGTGAATTGCTCATGATTGGCGGTTATGTAAGTTTTTGGGCTTTTTCAACCTTAGGATTAGATCCATTTCTGTCCATCCCAATTTCCTTTGTTTTTCTTTTCCTGATTGGGGCCTTCCTTTATAAACTCATCTTCTCGCGAACGGTGAAGTTACCTGATGAAATTAAGATAAAAAATACACTCCTGGTTGCCTTTGGATTATCGATCATCTTACAGAATCTGGCAATCCGTATTTGGACAGCTGATGAGCGGGGAATTACAACTTCCTATATCAGAACTGCCTTTACAGTTCTCGGAGTTCGGTTTCCTGTCGTGAGGTTGGCCAATTTGGTTGTTGCCGTCTTCTTCCTGGTGGCCCTCCAACTTTTTCTTCGGAAAACCTACACTGGCAAAGCGATACGGGCAACGGTGCAAAATTGGGAGGCTGCCTCCTTGGTGGGGATTAATATTCATAAGGTGTATCTGTTAGCCTTTGCCTTGGGAGCAGGCCTGGCTGGAGCAGCAGGAACTCTGGTGTCTGTAAATTATTCAGTCCAGCCTTCCATGGGACTTAATTGGACTCTCAAGGCTCTCATCGTGATGGTCTTGGGAGGGTTAGGGAACATCCCCGGAACCTTGGTTGGAGGACTTATTCTTGGGGTAACTGAGTCGACTACATCCTTTTTCATTAACAGTAATTACCGAGAGGTCGCGGGGTTGATACTTTTCCTTCTGGTTTTGATTTTCAGACCGCAAGGACTATTTGGAGAAAAAGAAGGCTAACCGATGAACAAAAATCGAATCATCTCTATTTCCCTTCTTGTCGTGGGTCATGATTCGTTTTGATTCTATTGCCTTTGACGATCAAAAAAGACAGCACCATCAACCTGGTTATCCTGGTCTTGCTCTACATGACCCTTGCTTCAAGCTGGAATATTTTAGGTGGTTATACCGGACAAACAAACCTTGGTCATGCTGCTTTCTTCGGCATAGGCTCCCTCACAACCCGTTTGTTGTGGATTGATGGTGTCCCCTTCTACCTCAGTTTCCTGGCAGGGGGAATTGTAGCGGTTGCCCTGGCACTTCTAATTGGGATTCCCGCCTTCAAGCTTCGAGGTGTATATTTTGCCATTGGTACCCTGGCATTGGCGCAGATACTTAATCTCACTGTGGGGAACATTTTGCCGGAGATGTCTTACAATCCTGCCCTTTCAGATTATCAACTTGTTCCTCGCTATTATTTATTCCTGGGTTTAGCGGTCTTAACTATCGGCTCAGCTTATTTCCTGGTCAACTCAAGGTGGGGATTGGGCATGATGGCGGTCCGTGAAGGGGAAGATGCAGCCGAGTCTCTCGGGATCAGCGCCCTGAAGCATAAGCTTCTGGCATTGATTGTGAGTGCCTTCTTCGCCGGTTTGGTCGGAGGCGCCTTTGCATATTACCATGTTAGTTATTACCTCAATATGCCATTTGGTCCCGAATGGACTTTTGATCCCATGATGATGGCTTATATCGGTGGTACCGGCACCATCATTGGTCCTATCATCGGATCCATATTTTTTGTTCTCCTAAAACAACTTTTAGTCTGGAATGTGGGTGAATATCATCTCATCATTTTCGGCGTGCTGTTCATTCTGATTGTGCTCTTTCTGCCTGGCGGTCTTGTCGAGGCCTGGAAAAAAATCAAAATCCACTTACGTGCCGGTTCAGGCAAGAAAATACAGTTGGTCTCGTAAGTGGTGAAAACTGATATCTGGAGTAAATACCTTTGCCAAAGAAAGGAGTTTGATATTGATAATTTGTGGAAGAAAACCTTAACTCTCTAACCTTTTATCAGATTAAATCAGATAAGGAGAAGAAACAATGAAAACTAGAATGTCTTTGATAACGGTGATTGTGCTGATCAGCTTAATATTGGCGAGTTGCGCTCCAACACCAGTCGCCACACAAGCTCCCGAGCCCACAAAGGCTTCCGAGGCTACAAAAGCACCTGAACCCACGAAGCCCCCAGAGCCCACTGAGGCTCCCGAGGTTACTGAAGCGCCTGAAAGTACTCCAACAAAAGAATATCCACCAGCGCCGGAGTTTATTGAAGTGGGTGCTTCGATCCCCCTGACCGGAAAATTTGGCTCCCTGGGCAGCCAGGTGAAGGTGGGTTATGAGTACGCTATTGCGGATATCAACGCTGACGGGGGGGTGTATGTTGAGGAGTATGGCAAGAAAATTCCACTGAGGCTTACTTCTTACGACGATGAATCAGATCCTACTAAAGCAGTCAGTAACCTGGAGAAGGTTTTTTCAGAGCAAGAGGTAGTTTCCTACCTGGGCGGCGCGGCCAGCGGTATGCATGCTGCTACCACGGCCATTGCCGAGAAGAACAAGGTTCCTTACTGCGGTGTGTCTTTTGCCTGGTGGAATATTCACCAACGCGGTTACAAGTACCTGTTCTCGCCGTTCCCCAAATCACCTGACCAGGCCAGGGATGTGTATAAGGCTCTCAATGAAATGATCCCGGCTGAGCAGAGACCGGTTAAGGTTGCCATCTTCCAGGAGAAGACTGACTGGGGGAACGAGCTGGGTGGTCTGTTCAAGGCCGATGCTAAGCCTGCTGGTTATGACGTCGTGTATTACGCCGAGTATGCCCCTGGCACAACCGATTTCTCGACCTTGATCCTGGAAGCTCAGGCTGCCGGCGCAGACGCTGCTTCTCGGCATGCCGAGCACCCCAGATGGCATGGCAATCATTAAACAAATGAGTGAATTGGGTTGGTCTCCCAAGTTCACCATGCTTGTCAGAGCTCCAGATGCAGCTACCTGGGGAGAAAGTCGTTGGGTACGGCTGGTGATTTGGTTACGATGTTTGCTGGCTGGCATTATGGCGAGAAGTTCCCCGGCGTGGAAGAAATTAATGCCAAGCATCAGACTGATTTCGGAAGGCCGGCTGATATTCTTGTTGGGCCAGCCTATGCTTGCGTTCAAATTTTAGCCGACTCCATTCAACGGGCAGGGACATTGGATCGTGATGCCATTCGCGATGCCTTTGCGGACACCGATATGCCGACAGTCATTGGCCCCGTAACCTTCAATGCCGATGGTACTGGTAATGTTTTGAATCCTCTCACGCAGTGGCAAAACGGACAAATGGAACTAGTCTGGCCTCTCGATCAGACCACAGCCGAATTCCAATATCCGGCTCCACCATTTAACGAACGCTAAAAGCCAGATTCTATCTTCGACGTTTAACAAAGGATGTGGCCATGGATTTTCTTGCCATCGCCACATCCCAAAAAAGAAAGGAGGTTTGCGCATATAAAAATCGAATATTGTGCATTGTTGGAGAAGAAGGAACTTTGAACGGATTAATAGAGAAATCAGATGTCAACACCGGGGTATAAGTCAAAAAACCGGTGAAAACGAAAAACCTAAGGAGATTAAGATGAAAGAACCACGATTTTTGTTCCTGGTAATCCTGATTATTGCTTTGGCCGCTATTCTAGCAGCCTGCGGCTCCACGCCAACTGCAGCGCCGACTGCAGTACCTGCTACTGAAGTGGTAGCTGCTGGTCCAGCGGATATCAAGGGCATGAAAGCTTGCTACCTGATCCCGGCTCTCTCAAATACCTTCCTGAACAACCTGGCGAATTCTGTCAAAGAAAAAGCCGCTGCCGATGGCGTGGAAGTTTCTGTCTATGGTGCTGATGAAGGGGGTGCAACCCAACAATACAGTCAGATCGAGAACTGCATTTCGATGGGTGTAAATGCTATGATTGTCATGGCACCAGGCTCCATCGAAAATGTGCTGGCTGCTGTCGAGGAAGCCCAGAAAGCGGGCATCAAGGTGATCGGTGTTCCGCCCGGTGAGTTGGAACCTTTCGATGCGATCATGCACACCGACCAGCTTGAAGATGGCACGAAGATGGCTGAGATGGCCTGCAACTTCATCAACCAAACCTATCCAGATGCTGCCGATAAAGGCGTTGATGTTGCGATCATCGGCAACGATAGCGGTGACTTGCAAATGAAACTGCGCGTCGGATGGCATGCGCACAATCTCCGATAACTGCCCAAAGGCCAACGTGGTGCAGTTCCTTGATCTGGCCGATGAGAGTATTACAGCTACGGCCTCTGCAGCTGAAAATATCCTGACTGCCCATCCGAATGTCAAAGGTATTTCTTGTGCAGGCCAGTTCAGGCGCCCAGGGAGTATCCCAGACCATTAAGGCTTTACCGAATGTGGATACATCTCAAAGTATGGGGTTTTTGCAGGCGATATGGATCCTACCATGATCGAGACTGTAAAGAGCTGCCAGGATCCCTACAAGGGCCTGGTTGCGATCGGTGGCACAAACCTTGACCAAACCACCTATGATCTGCTCAAGAAAGTCATGCAGGGGGTGGAGTACCCGGAGATCACTAACGACGTATTGGAACCGATTTTCTGCGAAGTTCAATAAGATTTCTACGGCGGATAATTAAGAATTCTGTTGTGAGGAGGGTGAAGCCCTCCTCACAACCCCAAAGAGACTGTATAAAGCATGAATGCCAATGTAGTTCTTTCACTGAAAGACATCACCAAGAAATATCCGGGTGTGTTAGCCCTGGATCGTGTATCGCTTGACTTTTTAGAAGGTGAAGTCCATGCCTTATTAGGTGAGAATGGCGCTGGAAAATCCACATTGATTAAGGCCGTGGCGGGCGCAATAAACCTCGACGGTGGAATTATTCATGTTGGAGGGCAAGATCATCTCCAGATGACCCCACACCTCTCCAGAAGCATGGGGATTGAAGTCATCTATCAGGAATTCAACCTGGTGCCTCCGATGTCTGTCGCCGAAAATATTTTCCTCGGAGACAAGGTGAGCGATAAGTTCCTGGTTGATTTCAGGATAATGAAAAGTAAGACCAAAGAAATTTTTAAATTATTTAACGTGGATATTGACCCTGACGCTTTGGTGCAGGATTTACCCCCCGCACAACAGCAAATCGTCGAAATTGCCAAAGCTGTTTCAAAAAAAGTAAAAATCCTGATCATGGACGAACCCAGCGCCCCGCTTTCTGTTGCAGAAGTGGAGCATCATGTTTGAAATTGTCAGACAGTTAAAGCAAAAAGGCGTCACGGTTATTTATATTTCTCATCGTTTGGAAGAAGTCTTCAGGATTTCGGATCGGGTATCAGTCATGCGCGATGGCCGTTATGTGGCGACCAAGTTGACCAAGGATACGAGCCGGAAAGAACTGATCAGTTTGATGGTCGGTCGTGAATTAAAAGAAAGCTATCCGCCACGGTCGAATCCTCCGGGCGAGATCGCCCTGGAAGTGAAGAATATATCTGGCAATGGCGATAAGGATATCTCCTTCTCGGTTAGAAAAGGCGAGATTCTGGGAATATCCGGTTTGGTAGGTGCAGGCAGGACTGAGCTTGCCATGCTGCTTTTTGGTGCAGTACCAATCGAAAGTGGTGAAATCTGGGTGGATGGCAAACCCGTTCAGATTTATTCACCCCTGGATGCGATCCAACAGGGCATTGGTCTCTTAACAGAAGATAGAAAGGGGAAAGGTCTTTTCCTGGAAATGGCAGTAGGGCTGGAATATTAGCTTTGCGATCATCCGCAGGCTGTCAAAATATGGAATCGTTGATACCAAAACGGAAAAAGAGGTTGCAGAAAACGTACAAGCAGCGGATCGATATCAAGACACCGAGTTTGGAGCAACGGGTAATCAACCTGAGCGGAGGCAACCAGCAAAAGGTGGTCCTTGCAAAGACTCTCGCAACTGAATCCGACATCCTGATCTTTGATGAACCCACCCGTGGCATCGATGTCGGTGCCAAGCAGGAGATCTACCACCTGATGCGCGAATTGGCTCATCATGGGAATGCAATCCTGATGATTTCATCCGACATGGAAGAACTTCTGGGAATGTCAGACCGGATCATCGTGCTTTGCGAAGGCAAGCTGGCTGGTGAAGTCAAGCGAGAACAGTTCAGCCAAAATTACATTCTCGATCTGGCATCGGGAACACATTGATCTGATAGGATTGTTTTAATGACGAATCAACCTAACATTTACTTCAAACATTAGCGGAACATTAAGTTTGGCAATGAGGAAATATGCGCCTTTGATGATCCTGATTGGCCTGGTGGTTCTATTTTCCATCATCTCGCCTAATTTCATGACCCCCTATAATATCCTCATCCTGGTTCGGCAGGTATCCTTTATGGCCATCAGCGCTGTGGGTCTCATGTTTGTTTACTTCTCTGTCGAGCAAGTAAACATCAAACTCTGTATCGGTTGCACCAGTTTCAACAATTGCAAAATCGTCCGCTGTTACCGTTGCCGCTCCGCCAGCCGCAACTAACGCACTTGCGATTTTCAATGTCTGGCTGGTAACTCCAGTGATTGAAGGAGTGATTAGACCATCACATATTCCTGCAAGCTGGAATTTTGCGTACCCTGCCGCAGTTTTGGTTTCACAAGCTACTGCAACCCTACAAATTGCTCCTGAAGCCGGCATCGCACTCTGAATCGGTCTTTGCGATGTATCAACTGTGTACCATGCGTAAGGCGTTAAAGCTGTACAAGCTGAAGGAACATAAAGCCGTACAAACTTTTTCCCACCTTCCCACCACGGCATACCAGCCGATTCTGCTAATGAACCTGGGATCTGTTGGTTACTCATTTTTCATACCTCCTATTAGTATCCTATTGCCCACCAGTCGCCGTCTGGGGTAACGTCAGTGAGTTCAGGAAGAACCTGTCCCGAGTTACCTGTAAACACTCCCCCTGCAGATGTGCCACCAGCAATAACTAACAAATTGCCAGAGCTATCATAAACCTGAATCGCTTCTGCTGTGCCGGTGTTATTTACGCCGTAAGCAATAACGTGACTCAAGCCTGTAACAATGGTGTTAGCCTCTGTGGTTGTCGCATTTGTGAAAGTGCGATAATTCAGCCATGAGCTTAACAATTTAGTTTTATTTGTTACAGTATAGCTAAATCCAAACGATGTGCTGGCTATCATGACGCTGAACAATGCTATTAAAAAGATAACTGATAATTTTTTCATCACCGATTACCTCCTTAAGATATCCCTGTCATGATCCCAAGTTTCCTCGCATTGGTTACGATTATCTCTGCCATTAAGACCATAATGGCTGTGGTTGCAAGCTGGTTCAAGGGGTTACCGCTGGTAACATCTTAAAGTTTGATTCCTTATCAACTGCAAACTTCAAAAAGTCTGAGTTAATAAAGTACATTCTTCCAGAACTGTCCATCTGTTCCTCTTCCATAACAGTTGCACGTTTATACTTAAAATTCTCAATTCCAAGGTTTGCCATCGCTTCATTCATTTTGCCTGTAGGAGCAAACTGTAAATGAAGAACGTGTTCTGCCTCGAAATCGTCATAAATCGATCCCTCCGTCATCATCAGGTTAGGAGCACCTCTCTTGTTGCCACGTGAGCAAAGCCTATAAATCTGTCTGATATAGTTAAGCCCGTTAGCCGCAAAAGATCCTACACTACCCTGATACTGATTCCTCCACCAAGACTCATCAGCACGGGAGATCCCGCCGTAGGTCTGTGTGGTTGGAGTATCAGGAATCGCCGCCTGCAATCCTCCAAGGTCTTTGCTTGAGTTACCAGTTCCAGCAGATAAAATCTGTTTGGTAACCTCTTCAGCAAAAGAATTTTCGAGTTGCATCTGCTTCGCCGCTACTAAATCGAACATCTTGTGTTTACCGGAGTTCTGCCTTCTCTCTTTTCTTGAGATTGACAAAGTACCAGTTAACTCTTTCCAATCAAAGAACGCCGCTGTGATACCTTCCTGTGGGGTAGTATCAACCAGCTCATATTGGCTCTGTGACTGTACTGTACTGTTCTTTCCGTATTCTAAGTCTGCCTTAATCCGCTGTCCACCGTCTAACAATAGAATTTTGCCTGCTTCTTTCATGAACGAAAGAAATGGTACGCTTTTGTGGATGTTATCCTGCATCGGACCAGCAGAAGCTTCTAATGTTGAGGTAACTACTGCATCCCAACTTTTGGTTTCGCTTGTCGCTGACATTTTAGTCCTCCTTATTCATCATCTTTAAAGTGCTTATTGTACTCACTCTCGAATGCTTGCCTTGGTGTCATGTTAACAGGATTGGTCTTCCCGGCTTTTCCTGTCCTCACTGAACCCTTCCCTAAGTCTGTTAACGTTCCCAATTTTGCATCAACTGCTTTTTGGATTAGTGCTTCGTTTGCCTCATTTAGAGGTTTAGCAAAATCCTCCACTGACTGCCAAAACTGGTCGTTAGTCATGTTAGGAACGTTCCACTTGCCGTTGTACGCCGCCTGTCTGATAACATCAAGATTTGCATACTTATATTTCTCGGCAATCCGGGTCTTTAATCCTTCTTCAAAGGTGCTTGTTGCCTCTTTGTAGTCCCTGGTCTGCAAGTTACCTTGAAGGTGATTGAAAGCTCCGTAGAGGTTTATTATCAAAGCGTCTTTAGGATCGCTTGGGTCGAGATTGCCTTCATCTACCATCCTCTGAATCTGTGGCGGTAGTGTCGGCTTCTGTTCCTGTCTTACAGGGTTTTCAAGTGCCTCCCTTAGTATCTGAATCCCGCCAGCTTTTTCAACAACCTCTCGAAACTCCTTTAAAGACTTTGAATCTTCTTGGGATTTGTTCTCCATGTTGCGATAAGCTGTCCAGACTTCCTTGGTAAGCTCCTGATCAGACTTCTCTCCAAACCTCTTCACTAACTCCGCTTTGTAACTGTCATCTTGTTTATCTTCCGGCGGGTCTTGGATTTCAGCGGTTCCGGGTGTTTCTTCTTTTGAAAGGATCTTGCCCTTCCCCTTTGTCCTCTGTGCCTTCGCCTTTGATATCCAAATTTTCCTCGTCCATGATTCTCTCCTTTGTACTGTAGCTTATTGCCCTTGGTACTATAACCGCTGTACTATTTGCCTTGGCGGTATTCAAAAAGTAATTAAACTTTTCAAATTTACTTGCGTACTTTGACGCTTAATCCTCTGTTAGTGCCTATAGCCCCGTTATTCCTCCCAAGTAGCTTAGGAGACTCGAAAGGAACACTATAAGGCACTAAGAAAGAACTAAGTTAAAACCCTT
>CAVWGW010000019.1:0-212074 GCA_963754615.1 uncultured Chloroflexia bacterium
GAGAGGCCTTAGCCGCGGGAATCGAGCCGATGGCCATTATCCGCCAGGGTTTGATGCCGGGGATGAACGTGGTGGGTGAGAAATTTTCCAGCGGAGAGTACTTCCTGCCCGACCTGATCATCGCCGCGGATGGTATGCAGCAAGCAATGGAGCTGCTCGAGCCGGAGCTGAACCTCCGGCAGCAAGCTCTAGAAACGGCAGGGACAGTAGTGATCGGCACGGTCAAGGGTGATATCCACGAAATCGGCAAATCGCTGGTAGCCACCATGCTCTCAGCCAATGGATTTAAGGTTATCGACCTGGGAGTGGATGTGCCGACCCAGAAATTTGTCGACAAGGTCAAAGAAACCGGTGCAGATATCGTGGGGCTGTCGGCCCTGCTCACCACCACCATGACGGTGCAGCGAGAGGTCATCCAGGCCCTTACAGTGGCAGGCTTGCGGGAAAAGGTCAAAGTGATCGTCGGCGGTGCGCCTGTGACGCGCGGCTGGGCAAAGGATATCGGTGCGGATGGCTTTGCGGAGGATGCGATGGGAGCGGTGGCGGTAGCCAAGCAGCTGATAGGAAAAGCATAATATGGCGCAAACAATCAAAAGTATCCACAACCCCAAAGTGAGTCTAAACATCTTAAGCGAAACGGAGGTGCAGCAAATTCATACCGCCACGCTGGAGGTGATGGAGTCGGTGGGCGTAAAGTTTCCCTCGCATAAAGCCCTGGATATCCTGGAGGCGCACGGAGCACAAGTTGACCGGCAGTCGATGGTAGCGAAAATCCCCGGGCACCTGGTCGAAGAATACCTGGCGAAGGCTCCCCCCACTTACACCCTGGCTGCCCTCGACCCGGCGCTTGACCTGCCCTTGGATGGAACCTACAGCCACCTGGGGACAGACGGCTGCGGCGTTGAAATTCTGGATGCCTTCAGCGGAGAGCGCCGCATGACCACCAAGCAAGATGTGCAGGATGTGGCGCGCGTAGCTGATTACCTGGAGGCGATCGCCTTCCACTGGGTACCCATCTCAGCGCAAGACTGCCCACCGCAGAGCCGCGGCCTGCACGAGCTGGAGGCGGTCTGGAACGTAAGCAAGAAGCACGTGCAAACCGAAACGATCGTCAGCGAGCGGGAGATGCGCGCCGCCATCGAAATGGCAGCCGCCCTGGTCGGCGGCCGCGCAGCGCTGCGCAAACGCCCGGTGTTATCCATCATGCAGTGCACGCTCAGCCCACTGGGACAGGACGGCGGCAGCCTGGAAGCCGGCCTGGTGGCCGCCGAGGCAGGCCTGCCGGTAGGCTATATGACCATGGCCTCCTGCGCCTCATCCGGACCGGTGACCCTGGCAGGAAACCTGGTGGTGGGGAATGCAGAAGTGCTGGGGGCGCTGACTTTGATGCAGATGGCATCTCCGGGCTGCCCGGTGTATTATGCCGCCGCCCAAACCGCCACCGACCTGCGCACGGGTGCCTACACCGGCGGCGGTCCGGAGGATTTCCTGTTCGGAGCAGCCACCAATGTGCTGGCTGATTTCTATAAAGTGCCGCTCTCCATGGGCGCATTCGCCACAGGCGCCAAGGAGCCCGACTGGCAGGCGGCTGTCGACAACAGCCTGTCCGCTTTCATGGCCGTAGCGACGCTTTCGGATATGCTCTTAGGAGCTGGGCTGCTGCACGGTTCGCGCATTCTCTCCTACGAGATGATGCTGATGGACTCGGAGATTTGGAGCATCCTTCACGACCTCTTCCAGGGCATCACGGTCAACGAGGTGACGTTAGCCATGGACGCCATCCGAGAGGTCGGGCCTGGGGGCAGCTTCCTGGCTCACAAACACACGCGCCACGCACATGCGCGAGCGCTGGCAGCCAACCTTGATCGACCGCCGTCCTTACAATATCTGGGAAGAGAAACGCGATGGGGCGCGCCAATGGGCGCGGGAGAAGGCCCACCAGATTCTGAAGGATTACCACCCCGATCCGTTGGAAGCGGGTTTAAAGAAAGAGCTGCAAAGGATCATCAAGAGCGCGGAATAAGCTAATCGAATTGGATGAGATCATCCAATGATACTTGCAGGAACCGGGCGATGGCGACGAGAACCCGGGAAGAAGCTTCGTAAGGAAGCACAGCATATTCCGGCTTCCCATTGTTTTCAATCACCTGTACGCTCATCGATACACCTCACCACGTGTTGCCACTAAGCCCATCGATCATCAGTGAACCTAGCTCCCTGATCAATTCAGGGTGGTGGTAAAACCGCTGCTGAAGCTCAGGGTCAATAAACAAGTCCATGAAGACCGTAAAGTAAATGCGCAGGGCTTCTTCTGATAAATCAGGGTTGACCTGACCTTGCTGCTTCCCTTCTTGGATCAACCCCAACAACAAGCTGGACATCTTTTCTTGGGCCGCTATGCGGATTTTCCTGATCTGCGGGTCATTTTGAAGATCCAAATTACTGGTAAAGAACGCACGATCTGTGGGTGCAGGGCTGCCGCTTGCCACCATATCAGAGATGAAATGGAAAAAAGCTGCCATTTTATCCCGGTACAGCGCTTTGGGGGTCAGTATCGCCTGGACACGATCAACCAGTTGATCAACCGCAGCGGTCACAAATTCGCGGACCAGGGCTTCTTTACTGCCAAAATTGTTGTAGATGGTGGCCTGTGAAACGCCTGCTTTCCGGGCGATATCTGCAATACTCACCCTGTCGACCCCAAACTGGCTGAACAGCTCCCAAGCGGCCTTGCGAATATCATCCTTGCTCTGTTCCTTGCGGCGGGCAAATCCGTCCATGGTGACCCTCTTCAATCCTGTTATTGACCAGGCAGGAGAATACTCTTATTTTTATCCTGGAATTCTTAGACCGCTATATATTGACAGTTCTAAAATCATGTATATAATCTAATTCTATAATTTATATAGTATTATACTATAAAATTTATAGTAAATTTTAGAGAGTGGAGGCGTATTCAACATGCGCATTGCCATTATTGCTCTGGGTTCCCGGGGTGATGTGCAACCGTATATCGCCCTGGGGAAGGGCCTGCAAACCACCGGACATGTTGTGCGGTTGATCACCCACGAAAATTATGAGCGCTTGGTCAATGCCCACGGGTTGGAATTTTGGCCTGTTCTTGGCAATGTCCAGGAATTCGCCGAAAGCCCTGAGATGCGAACGCTGCTCGAAAGAGGAAATTTCATCGCCATCATGAGATACGCGGCCAAAGCGGCCAAAGTTGCCATGTTGAATTGGGCTAAAGAGGGCGTAAACGCTTGCCAGGGAATGGATATGATCATCGGCGGGTTTGGCGGGATGTTTATCGGGCTGGCGCTGGCTGAGAAGTTGGACCTGCCGTTGGTGCAGGCGTATTATGTTCCCTTCACGCCCACGCGCGAATTTCCGGGCGCACTCTTCCCACAAGCCGTTACCAGGTTGGGAGGAACGGCAAACTACATCTCACACCATTTAACCCGCCAGATGATGTGGCAGCAAATCCGCGACTCCGATACAGCAGCGCGCCAGCAGGTATTAGACCTGCCCGCTGCACCATTTTTTGGGCCGTACAAATCGCCTCACCTTCAAAACACCCCCATTTTGTACGGCTTCAGCCCGGCGGTGATCGCCAAACCGGCTGATTGGGGCGAGAACATACATGTTACGGGTTACTGGTTTCTGGATTCGGAAACCGATTGGACGCCGCCTCCCGCCCTGGAAGAATTTTTACAACGTGAACCCACCCCAATCTACATCGGCTTTGGCAGCATGAGCAGCCGCAAACCTGAGGAAACCGCCCATCTCATTATTCAAGCGCTGGTACAGACTGGGCAGCGAGCCGTGTTGCTTTCGGGCTGGAACGGACTGAAAGCCGAAAACCTTCCCAACAGCGTTTTCGTCGCGGACTCGATCCCGCACGATTGGCTGTTCGAGCGGGTGGCGGCGGTTGTCCACCACGGCGGGGCGGGGACGACATCTGCCGGATTGCGAGCGGGTTTGCCGTCGGTCGTCATCCCCTTCTTTGCCGACCAGCCCTTTTGGGGCCAACGTGTGGCCGGTTTGGGTGTGGGGCCGCAGCCGATCCCCCGCCAGCAGTTGACCGCTGAGCGCCTGGCACAAGCCATTCAACAGGCCGTCACAGATGTTACAATGCGCCGAGCGCGCCGTCGATCTGGGCACGAAAATCCGGGCTGAAGATGGCATCGGGCGGGTGATAGCAATTGTTCAGGGGATTGCGCCATAAAACTGTTGTGGATATGCATTGGTGTGATTGCGTTGAATGGTCTGGTCGGCCCGGTCTGGAGTTTGTCCTCACGGCGCAGTTGTGGCGCTTGAATGTGGGATCCCATGCATCTCGGGGCTGGATGTTACCACTAACAAACTGGTGGATGAGAAATTGGTCTAGGGGACGGCTCGAATGGCATCGTCCGCATTTTGAGACTAGAATAATCTCTGCTGTTCATTCTTCTGAGGCGCAAATTGGGGGATGGAAATTTGTAAACCGAGCTCCTGGCAAAGACTGCGGAAATCAGCCTCGAGCTGGGGCAAATTACGGGCCGGAGCAAAATACTGATTCGCAAAGCGCTGCGCGTACTCCTTACTCATACCAGGGAAATGCTGATCGAGCCTGGCATAGTAATATTCACGCTGCCGGTCGCGCAGGGTGACGCCAAAAGAGGGGATGATGTAAGAGGCACCACTCTCTTTGGCCAGGGTGACGATCTGGGTGATATTCTCCTGGGTATCTTCGATGAAAGGCAAGATGGGCATCATGGTCACACCGGTCAGTATGCCGCGGGCAGCCAGCTCTCGCATGGCTATTAAACGGGCTGAAGGCGGTGGGGCGCCAGGCTCGAGTTTTTTAGCGAGGCTGTCGTCGGCAGTAGTGATCGTAAAAGTGACGGCTGCATAAACCTGGCTGATCTGCTGTAATATCTCCAGGTCGCGCAGCACCAGATTGCTCTTGGTGATGATATGCACTGGGAAATGGTGAGCAGCAATCACTTGCAGCGCCTGCCCGGTCAGGTTGCGCTGAAGTTCGAGGGGCAGATAAGGATCGCTCATTGAGCCGGTGCCGATGGTGCCTTTTACGCGTTTACGCGGCAGCTCCTTGCGCAAGAGCTCAATGGCATTCACCTTGACCAACACGTCGTTGAAATTCTCGATCTGGTAGCACTCGCTGCGCGAATCGCAGTAGATGCACTGGTGCTGGCAGCCGCGGTAGATGTTCATGTTGAACTTCAAGCCGAACCAGGGCTCGGGCTGGTGAACATGGGCAAGCAGGACTTTGGCTTGAATTTCGTGGATCATTCCAAATTCATTTTACAACCATACAGGATGGTTGTCATGAGGGAAATATGACAGGTTTGTATTGACAGGGCAAGACAACCTGGCTACAATCATATTCGTAAATTTGAATATGATTTATATTGGTCTTTACAGAGAAAAAAAATGGATCCTTTGCAAAACTTTTCCGAACTATTTAAAGTCTTGAGCCACCCCGTTAGGCTGGCTGTCCTGGCAATCCTAAGAGATGGCGAGCAATGCGTGTGCCACATGGAAGCCAAATTGGGGCTGCGCCAGGCTTATATTTCACAGCAGCTCATGGTGCTGAGAGAGGCTGGCATCATCGAAGACCGCCGGGAAGGCTGGAATAGTTACTACCGGGTGACCAAGCCCGAGATTTACAGCCTCCTGGACCAGGCTGGTGAGATTTTGGGAGAGCCGTTTATTTTCTCAGCAAAAACCACCCAAACCTCCGAATGCCCATGTCCTAAGTGCAACCCATCGGAAGAGGCGATCTTCTCGATTGAACAGGTCAGGGTGAAAGAATGATCCGGGAGTGGTCTGATGTCTGAATTGGTTAATTTTATAATGAGCTTGATCCAAGGGGGGTTGAGCAACCTGGCGGCTTACCTTGCTGCACATGTACTGCTGTGCCTGGTGCCGGCTTTCTACATCGCGGGAGCAATGACGGCATTGATCCCTAAGGAATCGGTGACGCGCTTTTTAGGGCGCAACACACCCAAGTTCATCTCATACTCAGCAGCAGCGTTGGCCGGCTCGGTACTGGCGGTGTGTTCGTGCACCATCGTGCCGCTCTTTGCCGGCATCTACAAAAAAGGGGCTGGGCTGGGGCCAGCGATCACCTTCCTGTTCTTCGCCCCGGCGGCGAATATCCTGGCACTGGTCTACACCGGCGGTGTGATTGGGGCTGACCTGGCTTTTGCCCGTTTGTTCTTATCGTTGGCATTCGGCATCGGCATCGGGTTGATCATGGCGCTGCTCTTCAGCCGTGCAGATATCGCGCACGATAAAGCTACTGACGAGATGTTTGCCGGACAGCAGGGCAAGGGCATGCGCCCGGCGACAATCGCTTTCCTGCTCATTTTGGTGGCGCTGCTGCTCTCGGGCACACTCAAGGTGGGGCTGCTGATCAACTCGTATGCCCAAGCCACGCTGCCCTTCCCCGGCATTGAAAGTTTCCAAAATATCCTGTACCAGCTGGTGCCCTTTGACCCGAGCAAAGGCGAAGAAGGCGTGACGGCCCAAGGCGTGCTGCTCATCATATTATTAGGAATGATCGGATTCAGCTCCTGGAAAGGTATCGAGAACATCCATGAGGGTTTCAACCGCTGGACTTGGACTTCACTGATCCTGGTCGGCGTGACCCTGGCCGTCGCTTCGCTTGGTATGCAGCCGCAGGTGGACGGACTGAACTTGCTGTTTACGGGCAAATCCTTCGCCGTGGTGCTGGCGCTGATCGTATTGGGTTGGCTGTTTACCAAAAAGCTGACCGAGGATGAACGACGCGATTTCCTGTGGGAATCCTGGCGGTTTGTCAAGCAGATCTTTCCACTGCTGGTGGTGGGTGTGTTCACCGTGGGGGTGGTGCGCGTGCTGATCAAACCTGAGTGGATCGAGGCGCTGGCAGGCGAGAACACGCTGCTGGGCAACCTGGCAGGGGTGGTGTTTGGCATCTTTATGTACTTCCCCACGCTGGTGGAAGTGCCGATTGCGCAGATGTTCCTCAGCCTGGGCATGCACCGCGGCCCCCTGCTTGCATACTTGATGGCTGACCCCGAGCTTTCGCTGCAGAGCATCCTGATCACTGCCACGATCATCGGGCGGCTCAAAGCCTGGATCTACGTGTTTTGGGTGGGGCTGTTCAGCACACTGGCTGGATTGATCTACGGCTCTTGGGTGGATGGCGCAAGCATTGGTTTGATCGTGCTTTACCTGGCTGTGTTCCTGGCAGCCTTGGCAGGGGTGCTGTGGTGGATTAACCGCCGAAGCCAAACGCGTGTCCCTATAGCGAATTCAGGAGATTAATGGATCGATAGTTATGAAACCTGTAATTAACGAACGAAATAAGGAGAAAATTTTATGTTAACAATCAAAGTTTTAGGTTCCGGCTGCCCAAATTGCAAGAAAGTGGAAGCGATCGCCCGGCAGGCAATAGATACATTGGGTCTGCAGGCGGAGGTAATCAAAGTGACAGATTACAACAAAATCATGGAATACAACATCCTGTCTACACCCGGATTGGTGATCAATGAAAAAGTAGTCTGCGCAGGTCGCATTCCTACCCCAGCGGAAGTCACAACCTGGCTGACGAGTGCGGTGAGCTAAATTGAGACAGAAAGGCATGCAAGGTGCGCCAGATTTTGTAATATTGCGCCAGAAATTGCGAGCTCTCACAAAAGGTATACCCTATAAAAGGAATTTTCAATTTCCCAAGTAAGTCGATCTTCTTTTCTCGGGAGGTTTACGCTTATGTCCAACGTTGCAACGACCCAGGCGCCAGCGCAAAGCCTGACCAAAAAACTCTCATTTCTCGACCGTTACCTGACGCTGTGGATTTTTCTCGCCATGGCGGTGGGGGTGGGGATTGGCTTTTTATTCCCTGAAGGGGTCAAAAATTTCAACGACGCCGTTTCCGTGGGGACAACCAATATCCCGATTGCGATCGGGTTGATCCTGATGATGTACCCACCCTTCACCAAAGTGAAATACGAGGAATTGGGAGATGTTTTTCGCAACAAAAAAGTACTCACCCTATCTCTGGTCCAAAACTGGGTGATTGGCCCAATCTTGATGTTCGTCCTGGCAGTGGTCTTCCTGAGTGACTACCCGGCTTATATGAACGGTTTGATCCTGATCGGACTGGCGCGCTGCATTGCCATGGTGATTGTGTGGAACGAGCTGGCGCGCGGCGACACCGAATATGCGGCAGGATTGGTGGCATTCAACAGTGTGTTCCAGGTGCTCTTCTACAGCGTGTATGCCTACATCTTCCTCACGGTTCTGCCAACCCGGCTTGGGATGAGCGGTTCGACAGTTGATATCACAATGGGCGAAATTGCTAAAAGTGTATTCATCTACCTCGGGATTCCCTTCCTGGCGGGATTCTTCACCCGTCTGATTCTGATGCGGATGAAGGGCAAGGAATGGTATGAGAAGGAATTTATCCCCAAAATCAGCCCGCTGACACTGATTGCCTTGCTTTTTACCATTGTCGTCATGTTCAGCCTGAAAGGCAACCTGATTGTGCAGATTCCGATGGATGTGGTACGCATTGCCATCCCCTTGTTGATTTATTTTGTAGTCATGTTCCTGGTCAGTTTCTGGATGGGACATCGCATTGGGGCAGATTATTCAAAAACCGCCACCCTCTCCTTCACAGCTGCCAGCAACAACTTTGAGCTGGCGATTGCTGTTGCAGTGGCAGTGTTTGGCATCAACAGCGGCGAGGCTTTTGCGGCAGTGATTGGTCCATTGGTAGAGGTGCCGGTGATGATTGGTTTAGTGAACGTGGCGTTCTTCTTCCAGAAGCGCCTGTATGGTGGAGCAGTTTCTCCTGCGCCGGAGATGGTAACTGCAGCCCAAGAAGCTTGCCCACCGTCCGAAAAACTATTGAAGTAAGAAAGTAACAAGACGGAGTTCTTAGAAACAAGGAAGGGTATATAAATTCATCTCCCGGATTTTCACCGACCTTTTATACAACGGCGGGAACGAAAACCTGGTCCAATGACCGGTTTCGCCCGCCTGGAAATGGGACGGTGGAGGCAGACGATATTCATGCCGATACCGAAATCGAAACGACGCCATCATAAACCTTCGCGCTTAGCACAGATTCTACCAATTAGCGGTTTGGTGCTGCTAGTCATTGCCATCCTGGTGTTAAAAGAAAATACCCAAGTTATCATACCCACTGCCAACGGCACTAAGCTACTCGAAGAACATCTAACAGAATCCTTGCAGGTCGTAATACCCCAAGACAGCTCTGAAGGGCTTCCGGAAGCGGAGCTTGCCCGCGCCTTAAACGCTGGGCAACCTGCTCTGGCTTTCTTCCATTCCAACAATTGCCACCAGTGTATTGTAATGATAGAGACCATCAGCCAGGTGTATCCTGAATTTGCCGACACGGTAGCATTGGTCGATATCAATGTCTACGATGAGCACAACGAACGGCTCTTGCAGGTTGTCAGAATCCAGTACATTCCCACCTTGATCTTCTACGATCGTACGGGCAATAAACAGGTTTCTGTTGGGGTGATGGAAGCTGAACAACTGCGCCAGAACTCTGGCGGCTTTGGCTGGTGATTGATATGAACTTCGACCCGGCTTTCCTGCATACTGCCTCCCTGCTGGCGTTTATCCTGGTCTTTCTGGGTGGTGTCGTCACTAGCCTGGGTCCATGCAATGTTGCTACCATCCCGCTGATCGTGGGCTACGTGGGCGGCAGTCATAACCTGACGCGCTTTCACGCCTTTGCCCTTTCACTGGCCTTTGCAGTGGGCTTGGCGCTGACCTTCATGCTGCTGGGCGTGGCAGCCGCCTTGATTGGTGGGCTGATCGGAGCAGCCACACGTTGGTGGTATTTCCTGGTAGCAGCGATTTGCTTCGTCATCGGACTGAACATACTCGGCGTACTGCGGTTTAATCTATCAATGGCTTTCGGTGGGTTACGCGAGCGCATCGGGCTAAAGGGTATCCCCGGTGCGCTGGCGTTGGGGCTGGTTTCAGGCTTGGTGGCCTCGCAGTGCGCCACGCCGGTGCTGGCCGCTATTTTGACCTATGTGATGGCCAAGGGGGCAATGGTGTATGGTGCAGCGTTGCTCTTCGTCTATGCATTAGGGCGCGGCGTGCCGGTGGTGTTGGCTGGGACTTTCACCGGTGCGCTGAAGAGCTTCCAGAAGCTGGGTCGTTGGTCGGAAGTGATTGAAAAGGCCAGCGGGGTGATTGTGATCGGGGTAGGGTTATATTTTTTGTGGATTGCGTGAGTGATGAAACCTGATCGAACCTTCTCCTTGGCAGATCGCCGGCGCGTGATGGCGCTGATTCTGTTAGGTGTGGTTGTGATGGCTATGCTGGCCATAAAATCCTTCAACGACGGCTGGTTTGAGCCACAAACCCCTCTTGAATTGAACAGCCAACCGGCGCTGGTGTTTTTTACCCTCGGTCGCGGCTGTGAGTGCCAGATGCTGGTCATCCGTAACGCTGAAACACAGTTGGCTGCCTGGCCGGTGGCAATGGAAGAACAGATATCAATCTTGCGCGTGGATTTCAGCCGCCGGCCTGACCTGGTAAGTCAGTACGATGTGGCGCGAGCCCCGGCATTGGTGCTACTCGATGAAGCCGGGGAGGTGGTCTGGAAACAGGACCTCGGCCTGAGCGACGAAGCGCCTCTCGATCTGGAAACCACTGAGTTACAAATCGAAAACATCTTGAGATGACAAGGAAAAGACTGGCATGTTGATCGAAAATTACGATGAAGAAATCTTGTTAAACGCGCCGACCATAGGTTAAAAAGGTCTACTATGACGATTGGAGAAGAAAAAATAAGTCTCAGCCCATACAAGCTGAAGGTCACAGCAAACAAGAGCTTATGGGTTTGTTGAGAGAAGCGTACAACGATCAGCTTGAGTATATGCCAAGGGACAAGGAAGTCAACCATGAAAAAAACCATTAACATGACATTAGAGGATGACGAGCTCATTGAGATTATGCGCATCTTGCTTGACGAAGACGCGGAAGGTGCGTTGGCTTTCCTAAAGAAGCATTTCAAAGGCAAAGCGCAAGATCTGTTAGAAGGCGGTTGAAAGGTAATGATCAAGGTGCCCGGTGCGGGCATCACCCAAGTCAGCGGCAGGATCTTCAAGCCATGAACTATCTAGATGCTATAGCGCTCACCAAAATACTACCTTGCCTGGCCGAGCCCGGAAAAATTATTGTGATTGGTAAACCGGACCGCTCGCTGGATGAGGTCATCCCTTTCCTGGCGACACTGCCTGGCGTGATTGCCTACAACCCCGAAACGCTGACCCTTACCTTCCGCCGCCAGCCTGGATTTCTCACCATCTACCCGGACAAGGCTTACATCACACAGGTCGAGGATGCGGACGCAGGGCTGGAAGTATTGGATGCACTCAAAGAGGCAATCAATACTACCTGGGAGCACCGCCACGAATTAATTGCCGTTACTACTGCCCGGCGTGCCCCGCGGCACTTGGACATCTATGCCTTGCTCCCCCAAACCAACTGCAAGCAGTGCGGCGAGGCCACCTGTCTGGCTTTTGCTGTGCTGCTAATCCAACAGAAACGTTCCCTGGACGAATGCATGCCTTTGCAGCAAGATCCGGCTTTCTCCGACCGGCGTGCTACTCTGGAAACAATGGTATAAATACATGATGACATCTAACCGCTCTTTTTACCTTGGCATCGACACCGGCGGGACATATACCGATGGGGTGCTTTTCGACCCGCAAAGCCAGCAGGTGGTGAAATCGGTCAAGGTTTTGACCACCCACCACGACCTGCGCCAGTGCATCGAGAATGTGCTGGATTTAATCCTAGAACCCAATATGCATATTTCTCTGGTTTCGCTTTCCACCACCCTGGCAACCAATGCGATTGCAGAGGGCAAGCGTAAACCGGTGGCACTTTTCTTGCTGGGATACGACCCGGAGCTGGTGCACAATTTCAACTTCCAGGAACAGTTCGGTACACCTGATTACTTCTTCATCACCGGCCGGCATGACCTGAACGGGATCGAGCAGGAACCTTTGGATCGGGAAGCGGTAAGCAAGCTCAGCCGCCAGGTTAATGAGCGGGTGGATGCCATTGCCATCTCTTCGTACTGCGGTCCGATGAATTCCGAACACGAGGAAGCCGCCAGCGCCATCGCTGCCCAGGCGACCGGCAAGCCCATTGTCCAGGCGCACCATTTATCGAACGAGCTCGATTCGATCCGCAGAGCCACTACCGCCAGCCTAAACGCATCCCTGCTTTCTAATGCCCAGGACTTTCTGCAGGCTGTGGAGGAGATGCTGCAGCGTAAAGGGATTCAATCTCCGATCATGATCGTGCGAGGGGATGGCTCGCTGGTCAAAGCAGACTTTGCCCGTCATCGCCCAGTCGAGATCATCCATTCCGGTCCGGCAACCAGCACCATTGGAGGCCAGTACCTGGCAGGGGTAAATTCTGCACTGGTGATCGACATCGGCGGGACGACAACCGATCTCGCCCTGATCGACCAGGGTAAAATCCAGGTCATGGAAAAAGCTGCTACCGTTGGACCCTACCGCACCTGCGTCCGGACGATCAAAACCAGGTCGTTTGGGCTGGGAGGCGACAGCCTGCTGCGTTTTGACCGCTGGCGGAGACTGTCGGTTGGGCCAGAACGGGTGATCCCGCTGGCGCGTTTGTGCGCAGAATATCCGGCCCTCAAAAGCGAGCTGAGCGCCTGGTTGTTCCAGAAAGGGGGCATTTTTTATTCGGATGTCCTTGAATTTTGGAGGCTGAGACGCGAACCGGCACAACCCTTAAAAGATGAACGCGCCAGGAAGGTAATCGAAATCCTCCGCGAGGGACCGCAGCTGATGCAGAAGGTACTCAAAAAGGTAGGGGCGCTGTCGCCAATTCAGGTGTCTGCCCATGAACTGGTGCAGCAAGAAATCATCGAGCGCGCCGGTTTAACGCCGACCGACCTGCTGCATGTCACCGGTGAATTTACCCCCTGGGATGTCGAGGCGGCGCATATCGCGGCGCGGGCAGCGGCGAAGTTATGGGATGAGAGCGAGGCAGATTTCGCCAGGCGCATCAAAGAAGCTATGACCGCCAAAATCCTCACTGAAATTATCTCCTTCACGACCGAGAAACAACTATCAGAGCCCGTTTTTGGGCTGCTGAACACCAGCCTGGACCGTTGGATGTTCGAAGAAAACCTGTCTCCCAGCCACCCTTACCTGGGATGTAAAATCACCCTGAAAGTCCCTTTGATCGGCATCGGCGCGCCAGCGAAAGCCTTCCTCCCCCCTGTGGCTGAGGCATTGGGAACCACCATCCTTCTGCCTGAGCATTACGAAGTAGCCAACGCGGTTGGCACCGTGGTTGGGAATGTGATGGTTGCCCAGGATGGGGAGGTCTTCCCGCGCATGATCGGGGCAGCCGCTTCGGGCTATTACGCCAGGGTCGCTAACCTGCAGCAGTGGTTTAAACAGTATGGCGAGGCCGTCCGGTTCGCACAGGAAACTTTGAAAAGCCAGGTAGCGCAGGAAGCCAGGGAGGCCGGCACGCACCATGCCGTCATCCACTGCGAGGTGCGCGAAATCTTGGATGGCATCGCCTCCCTACATGCCTGGGCGATCGGCAAGCCTGACCTGGATGGAGCAGGAAGGTAAAAGCGGCTCGCACTGAGTAGGCTGAATAAAATAATTCCTGAGTGGGTTATTCCAACCGGCGCAGGGTAGGGAAGAACAGTAAAACAAGAAGCGTAAAACCTAGCAAAAGGACCGCGCTAAGGATGATCGTGACCGGCTCCCCAAGGCGGGAAGCCAATGTACCAGCCAGGAGCGACCCGACTGGCATCGCTCCAAAGAAGATCAAGGTATAGACACCCATCACCCTGCCGCGCAGTTCATCTTGAACTTGGGTCTGCACCAGCGCATTCGTGGTATTGGCAGCCAACATAAAACCCAAACCCATCCCTACCATTGCCAGGAGGGATAAGGGCAGCCAGCGAATAAACGAGAAAATAATCATCATGACCGGCAGACCCAAGCTGCCGTAGGTGAGAAGCCTCCCGCGGAAATTGAAGCGACCCAGCGAGGCAATCAACAAAGCGCTTATCAGAGAGCCAACCCCGCGTGCCGAAAGCAGCAAGCCGTTCGTTGTGGCATCTCCCCCCAGCACATCAACCGACCAGGCTGGCAGCAAAGTAATGACGCCTAAGCCTAGCAGGGAGATCACCCCCAAATTTACAATCAACATACGGATCACCCGATGACCCACCACATATTTTAAACCCTCCTTCAGGTCGATCCAGGAGGTGGTTTTCATCGCACGGGGAGGAAGTGGTTTTAATTTCATCAAGACCAGAGCCGTAATCACGGCAATAAACGAAAGTCCGTTCAGCATGAAACACCAGCCGGGACCCACGGCAGCATAAGCCAACCCACCGAGGGCCGGTCCAACCACCATAGCGGAAGTAAACATCGCCGAATTGAGGGCAATGGCATTAGTCAAATCCTGGCGCTCCACCAACTCAAGCGTAAAAGACTGCCGAGCAGGGGCATCAAAAGCATTAGCGATCCCCAACAGGAAAGCCAAAACCAAGATATGCCAGGGCTGGACGAGCTTTGTGAAGGTCAAGACCGCCAGGATAAATGCCAGGATCATCATCAAAGTCTGGGTGATGATCAGAAGCTTGCGGCGCGGGATACGATCGGCTATCACCCCGGCATAAAGGGTGAAGAACCAGGAGGGCAGACCACCGGCAAAACCGACGTATCCTAACATGGCTGAGGATTGGGTCAGCTCATACATTAAGTAGCCCTGGGCAGTGGACTGCATCCAGGTGCCGGCGAGAGAAACAAGCTGCCCGACAAAGTACAGACGATAATTGGGGTAGCGCAGTGAAGTAAAGGTTTGCGAGAGATAGAGGTTTAACTTGTTCGCTGAGGTTGCTATTGGTCATCCTCCTCCGATGCAGCTAACCATTGAGAAGCAGACGGCAGGCTAACCAGCATCAACAGGGTTATGATTACGGCTGAAGTCAGGCACCAGATGCATACCGCATTGATAACAAACAATTCCAAATAAGTCAGGTACACTGAAAATAAGGCTCCAAAAATCCCCATGCCAAAGATAGCCAACGGCATATAAGCTGCCATTTTACCCGAGCTGAATTTACCCCACAGCCAGGCAGCCAGGATCGCCAGGTAACCCAAAGCCCCAAACACGCCAACCGGAATTACACCAAATACACGCGAATAGGGACTCTGCTGAACGGTGTTGCAATCGCCGATCGGCCCGCAGATGGCGGGAATTGAAGTGATTTCAATCACTGTCAGGTAAATCGATACAGCCAGGCCAATGACCGCAAGGAATGGGATCGCCAGGTTGAACCAGCCAGACCGCGAGGCGAGAGGAATCCCTTGAAACGCCTTCGCCACCACCCAACCCGTGATAACGAGCGAGATCAACATACCCACCATGATGATGGCGGCTAAGGTCAGGCCATTGGAAGAGGTGCCTTCAGAAGAACTATCTGATAACAATACCTCAGGAGCGGGTGGCAGGTTTTCCAGGTCAGGAAAATCAACACCACCTGATTGTAGGTACTTCTCCACTAAATTTTCAAAGCGGGATGAGATTTCTTGAGAGCCAACCAGCGCTTCGTCACTCACCAAAAGCAAAGGAACACCCGTTTTCTCCTTAGGCAATCCATATGCTGAACCAACCTGGAACAATTTATTTACATCATCCGTCGTGACAACCTCAACAAATCGGATGTCTAACTGGCTGCCATATTGTGCCTGGATGGCAGGTAAGAAACCTTCCATCACTTCTGAGCAGTTTGGGCAGCCTCTCGTCCAAAATAACACCGCATGCACAACTGGCGCCTGGGTTTGAGATTGGGAAAATGGAAAAAGGGCTGGCTCACGAAGCGGGCTCACATTCCAGGCAAGCAGGAATATGGTTAGAAAGGAAAACAAGGCACCGGTAAAGACGTTCGGCATGAACTCCTCCGATTAGAAATGATAGAAATTTCGTGCTTGCGTAAAACGGTGCAAACACGAAATTTTGCTTCACAGTTGCTGATTATATCGTTAATCGATTATGGAGCGGGGGTTTCGATGGAGATTTCGATGTAAATCGGGTCACCGAAGGCTTCGCCATCAGGGGTATAGGCCTGCCAGGCGCTACGCTGCGAACCAGGCTCGCCTGGAGCAATGAACAATATCCGGATCACCGCTTGCGTTCCGCCGCGCGCCGGGTAGAGGGCCTGCTCTTCTGAAACGCCTAAGGTAGGACCGGAGAGCAGTTTCAGTCGATAATTCTCATTCCAATTGCAGGAACCGTTATTTTGGATGAGCCAGCGCTTGTCAAGGCTTTCTCCAGGGCGCACAACCGTCCCATCCGGAATGGTCAGGTCCTCCAGGTACGTGAGGAGATTCGAGCACTGCGGAGTGGGCACCGGGAGAATTTCCATGGCGGGCTCAGGTGTGGGAGAGGGTTGAACAAGAGAAACAGAACCAGCCTCCAGGGTAGGAGGTTGAAAAGACTTGGGCTGACCTGCCAGCCCGGGGAAACCATTCTGCATCCCCGAACAAGAAGCCAGCCCAAGAATTAAGACGAACCAGGCAGTGTGCCAGGAACTAAGATTCTTCATCTCCCGGGCCTTCACCATCATCGACAACACCACCACCCAGAGACAAGGGTATCTCGCCGCTGGCCGCTTGCTGGCGTACGGCAGCTTCGATCTCCACAGAGAGCTTGGGGTTCTGCTTGATGTAATCTTTGGCATTTTCGCGACCTTGACCAAGACGCAGATCACCATAAGAATAGAATGAGCCGCGCTTGGTGACGATTTCCAGCTCAGTTGCCAGGTCGAGCAGATCGCCAGACTTGGAAATACCTTCGTTATACATAATATCGAACTCGGCAGTCCGGAAAGGCGGGGCGACCTTATTCTTAACCACCCGGACGCGGGTGCGGTTGCCAATGATCTCGGCACCCAGCTTGATGGATTGGATCCGGCGCACATCCAGGCGCACGGAGGCGTAGAATTTAAGCGCCATACCACCGGTGGTGGTCTCGGGGTTGCCAAACATCACCCCAATCTTCTGGCGGAGCTGGTTGGTAAAGATTACCGCCGTATTCGTCTGCTTGATAACGCCCGACAGCTTGCGGCAAGCCTGCGACATCAGGCGGGCTTGCATACCCATGGTGGCATCGCCCATGTCGCCTTCAATCTCGGCGCGGGGCACCAGGGCTGCCACCGAGTCAATGACAATCACCTCGACTGCTCCCGAGCGAACGAGGGTTTCTGCTATTTCCAGAGCCTGCTCACCCATGTCGGGCTGCGAGATGAGCAGATTATCCACATCGACACCGCAGCGGGCTGCGTAAGTCGGGTCCAGGGCATGCTCCATATCAATATATGCGCATGTACCGCCCATTTTCTGCGCTTCTGCTACGATATGCTGGCAGAGGGTGGTCTTCCCAGAGGCTTCGGGACCGTAAATCTCCGTAATCCGTCCACGGGGAATGCCCCCCACACCTAAAGCCAGGTCCAGGGAAAGGGACCCGGTTGGGATGGCTTCGACGATCATGTGTTGGGCTTCTCCCAGGCGCATAATCGATCCGTCCCCATACCGCTTCGAGATATCTCCCAGGGCTTTATCCAGGGCAGCCTGGCGAGACTGGTTGATGATCATATTTTCAGGTGGAACATTGGATGGTGCACTCTTTTTAGCCATTTAACACTCCTTGTAATTTTCCGATCCAATTTAAGTCATGTACCCCCAAGTTTAGCACGAATGTTCTAGTTGTCAAGGGATTCTTGCTCCGGAGGCGAGCCGAGCTCAAAGCCTCCTTTCCCATAGAAATTAAAGTAAGTCACCAGACCAGCCTGAATCTCTATTTCCTGAGTGAAATTTAACCCCGCATAGGCAACTCGAAGTGTGTACTTGCCAGCAGGTAAATCTCCGATGACCAGGTTTTCCTGGTAGTAAGGGTCGCTGTTCACCGCCTCTAAGCCATACGAGCGACCGAACCAATTCTGGTTATTCGCCAGAGAGGTGACGATGAGGGGAAGCTGGGGTACCAATTGCCCATTCGAATCCATCAGTCTGCCTGCTAATATGCCCCACCCGATCGGCGGCGCCACCCACAGTTCGGGATTGCGGGTGCTGTAAAAGTCGTTATTCTCCAGGCGGACCTCAAAATGTAAATGGGGACCGGTAACCCGGCCTGTCTTGCCCACCAGTCCCAGTTGGTCCCCGGTTTCTACATGCTGACCCACCGCCACATCCACCTGGTTCAGGTGTCCATACACGGTATACAGCGGTTGATCCTGGTAGCCAAAATCATGCCGGATCGTGACCGCCAGACCATAAGGATCGGTGGGATCATTCCCTCCGCGGTAAACACCGTATCCCGCCCAAACTACCTTTCCTGGTCCCGCAGCTAAAACAGGAGTCCCCTCTGGGGCAGGAATATCCACCCCGGTATGGATAACATCTTCAAAAAACTCGCCCCCATAGCGGTAATTCTGTGAAGGCCAATTAATCTCATCCGCGGCGATCGGTCGAGTAAAATAAAAATGGTCATAGATGGTTGGCGCCCAGGGTACCGGGTATAAAGGTGGTCTCCAGGCTGAAACCGGAGGAGGGGCAGGCGTAGGGAAAACAAAACGCAGTGGATCTGGCACAGGGGTTGGCAAGACCGGAGTGGGCGGTATGGTGGCATCTTCTTTTTGGCTGGGGATAAATACCGCCGTCGTTGTAGCGGTCAGGGTGGAGGCCGGCTGGACCACCAATTCTGTGATCGAAGGTGTCACAGACACATCCTTCTCAAACAACGCTGGGGTAACCGTCGGTTGGCAGGCAGCCAACACAAGGATCACCAAACTCAAAAAAACACACCCGATCCAATTCCCTTGAAAAAACTTATCCATACGTTAAGGGGTAATGGTCGGTGTGGCGATCCCAACATCTTCAGCCGGGGTGAGGGTTGCAGAAGGTGTGAGGGTCTTGGTGAGAACCGGCTGGCGGGTGGGACTGGGGATGGGGGTTCGGGTTTGGGTAGCAGTAAAGGATAGGGTTGGTGAGACGGCTGTGAAGGTCGGACGGAAGGTCGCCGTGGAGGTGGGTGTAGGTGATTGGTACCAGCGTGGGGTGGGTGTGAGGGTGCGCGTGGGCGGAACGATGGGAGTAGGAACCAGTAAGGCTTCTGGTGGATACAGCTCTAACATGGCAGATCGCCAGTCTAGACCATTGGTGAGAACAAACTCGCTGAACCTGGCTGCTGGGTAAGAAGCTCTCCAAATCGGTAAAGCTGGCAAGCGTTCCCAGCCATAGGCAGCCGCTAACTGGGTAAAATCCAGCCAATAGCCAGTCGGGATGGTAGACTGGAACGCGCCCCCCATCTCGTAGGCGTCTGTATCACCGCTGAAGCGTGAAGTGAAATCCCAGGGTAAAGTATTCAAAGGAATCCCGGCAGAACCATCCTGGAACCGTACCCTTACAAACACCCGCCAATAGGTCTGGTCGCCGTAATCTTCACGCGCCACAGCCATCCAACCGGCATTAAGCGGAATGGTGATCGCTTGAAAAGCTCGCCCTGTATACAACCAATCCCCAGCCATACCAGGATCAAGCGGGGTCGTTAAGGGAACATAGGCATTATCCAATGCTGAAAGGAAATCCCATCCCAGCCTGGTCGAAACCTGACTGCGTAAAGCTTGATAAGACTCATCTACCATATCATGCAAGTAAGGGACAGATGCTTGAACTTCTTCCAGCAAGACAACCCCATAACGTCCTGGAGGCATATCGGGGGCAGGCGTCAGGGCAGGGACATAGAGCGGAGTCGGGGTGAGCTGAGCCACCTGTTGATAATAATCATCTAATGGTAGAGGGCCGGATACTGCACCCCAATCCAGGCCCATCACGAAGCCAGGTAGATCTATGGGCGGAAGTACCACTCCCGGCACTGCCAGAGGATAGGCGGTCAAATAATGCTGGTTAGGAGCATATAAGGCTGTCAATAGGGTGTCCCCAGTGGGACTCCAAACCGGCCAATCTCCACTGCCGATGCTGCGAGGTGTCTGTTCGGGCTGAGCCATGCTCCACTGGTAAACCTTGTGGAAACCATTGTCCACGCTGGCCCAAGCTAAAACGGTCCCATCGGGAGACCAGGCTGGGTGAGACTCCTCCCCGGATGGACTGTGGCTGATATTCTGAAACAGGTCCTCCTCTGCCTGGTCAAGGTCCGCTACCCACACATCCGAGGAACCACTGCGCGTGGAGATGAACGCAATCTCGCGCCCATCTGGCGACCACGCCGGGGCAGTATCTGCGGCAGGGTGACTGGTCAGGCGGATGGGTGCTTGTGAAAGATCTGACGGACGGATAAAAATATCCAGGTTTTCATCCACATACGACTCATAAGCCAGCCAAAGTCCATCTGGCGACCAGGTAGGGTAACCATCATATTCGAGGCTATCCGTCAGGCGCGATACCAATCCGGTTGAAAGCTCCAGGAGATAAATATCCCAATAGCCATTGCGGTTCGAAACGAAAGCCAGCTCCTTCCCATCAGGGCTAAAGGCAGGCTGGATATCATCCCAAGGACCGTTCGTTAACCTGGTGAGTGGCAGTCCCATGCTCCAATCACTGATTTCAGGCTGGTAGGCAAAGAGGTGAGCACGATCAGCTTCCATGAGTGAAAGGATCATCAAGCCTTTTTTCAAAAATGCCGAGGGAATCGGCGTCTCCTGGGTGATTTTGGGTATAGGAGTAGCCGAGGCAGGGACGCTGGTGGGTGTCAGGGTCAGGGAGGGTTTGAAGGTAGGTGTGAGTGAGGCGGTAGGAAAGACCAAGGCTTGCCTGGTATAAACCGGCGCCAGCCAGGCTGGCGTTTTACCACCCAACCTGATTTGGATCAGCGGCCAAGCCAGAATCCCTAAGATAGCCAGGTTGAACAGCACCAGCAACAGCAAACCTGCCGGGGTGAAGCGTATGCTCCAGGCAGATCGGCGCCGGTGAGGACGCTGGCGAGGGGTTTCTGTGACAGGCGGCTCGGGAGAAATCACTGGTTAATCCTCGAATCCAGTTCGGTAAAGCTGGTAATAGATGCCTCCCGCTGCTAAAAGCTGCGTATGGGTACCTTGCTCCTTTATTTCTCCATCCTGGATCACGACAATGTAATCGGCATTAACCACCGTGGAAAGGCGATGGGCGATGACAAAGGAAGTGCGACCTTTGAGCAAGCGCACCAGGGCTTGCTGGATAAGCCGTTCTGTCTGTGTATCAACACTCGAGGTGGCTTCGTCCAGGATCAGAATGCGCGGGTCTGCCAATAAAGCGCGGGCAAAGGAGATCAACTGCCGCTGACCGACAGAAAGCATCACCCCACCCTCTTCGACCGGCGTATCGTATCCCAGGCGCAGCTTGACGATAAAGTCATGCGCCCCAACAGCCTGGGCGGCAGCAAACACCTCCTCATCTGAGGCATCCAGGCGGCCGAAACGGATATTTTGCATCACAGAGCCATTGAACAAAAACGGGTCTTGCAGGACGATCCCCATTTGGCTGCGCAGGCTGCTCTGGGTCACCCTCCGTAAATCGATCCCATCGATCAGCAAAGCTCCCTGCGTGGGATCATGGAAGCGGCTGAGCAGCTTGACCAGGGTGGATTTTCCGGCACCAGTCTCACCCACCAGTGCTACCGTCTGCCCTGGCTGGACGAGCAAATTGATATCCTTCAACACCAGGGTGTCATCATCGGAGTAATGAAATGAAACCTGATCAAAACGGACTTCGCCTTGGATCTCAGGCATGGGGATGGCATCAGGAGCGTCCTGAATCTCAACCGGGTTGTCAAGCAAGCCAAAGATGCGTTCGCTGGCGGCCATGGTCGTCTGGAACGAGTCGTAACGATTGCTGAGGTCACGAATTGGCTCAAAGAAGCGCTCGATGTACAGGATAAAAGCAACCAGCACACCGGGAGTAATGGTATCGGAAGTGCCCTGCCCCAGAACCGCCCGTCCGCCGATATAGACCACGATCGCCACAGCGGTAGTGCCCAGGAAATCGATCACGGATGGGAAAAGTGAAGCCACCCAGGCTGCTTTGAGGTTCATCACCAGATTATTATGATTCACTTCATCGTGGAAGAATTCATAATTCTTCTGCTGGCGAGAAAAAGCCTGGACCACGCGCACGCCATTGATGTTTTCCGCCAGGACTGAGTTCACCCAGCTGATGGCTGCGCGTACGTTCCGATAATTACCCCGGGCTTGTTTTTTGAAAAGGATCGTAAACCCAACCATGAAAGGCAAGATCATAAATGTCAGCAATGAAAGTCGCACATCCATGGCAAACATGGCAATCATAATAAAAACCAGGGTAAACAGGTCGCGGGCAATTGCCAGGAGAGTCCAAACAATAAAATCACGCAAGACACCCACATCGTTGATCACGCGCACGATCACTCGACCAACGCTGTAGCGGCTGAAAAAACTCAACGAGAGCTTCTGTAAGTGCTCAAACAGGCGCCCGCGCATATCATAAATCATCGATTGACCGATACGCGCCATGATATTGACGCGTCCATAAATCGCGGCCCATTGGACACAAGCTACCACGATGTACACAAGAACAGTGTTCCTTAATACAAGTAATGATCCGGCCGCGAGGCCGCTATCCAGGGCAATTTTAACGAGATAGGGACCGAGAGCAGCTGCGCCAGAGTTGATAAACATCAGGACTAAAGAAACGAAAAGCCACGACCGGTAGGGAAGCGCAAAAGAGGCCAATCGACGGGTAAGCTTGGGATCATAACCTTTGAGTAAAACTTCATCAAGAGCAGGGGCTTGAGCCATTGTTTAATCCATCTCCTCTGTCTGAAGTGCTTTGACCGGTTCTTCTACCAGAAGGGCATCCATCTCCTCACGGAACTGCTCCTGGTCGCGCAGCTGCAACTCATAAATCTGCCGGTAAAGGCCATCTGCGGCCAATAGCTCACGGTTGGTGCCACGCTCAACGATCCGTCCACCGTCCAAGACCAAGATCAAGTCCGCGCGACGAACCGTTGATAAGCGGTGAGCGATTACAAACGTAGTGCGCCCTTCCATCAGGTGTTCCAAGGCTTGCTGGATAAGCCGCTCCGTCTGAGTATCGACGCTGGAGGTTGAATCATCCAAGATTAAAATGCGTGGGTTCATGAGCAAGGCCCGCGCAATGGCCACACGCTGGCGCTGTCCACCTGAAAGGGTGATACCGCGCTCGCCAACCACCGTCTCATAACCCTCTGAAAGCTCCATGATGAAATCGTGCGCCTGGGCAGCCTTTGCAGCCTCGATGACCTCTTCCAAGCTGGCTTCAGGGCGGCCAAAAGCGATATTTTCTCGAATGGTTGTCGAGAACAAGAGGGAGGTTTGAAGCACAATCCCAATCTGCCTGCGCAGCGTCACCAGGTCAACTTCACGCACATCGTGTCCATCGATTCTTACTGCTCCCTCAGCCACATCATAGAAACGAGGGATCAGGCTCACCAGGCTGGTCTTGCCCGAACCCGTTGGACCGATAAGCGCCACCACCTGGTTAGGCTTGACCACCAGATCAATATCTTCCAAAGCGGCTACGTTCTCGCCACCATATCGGAAACAAACCTGCTCAAACTGCACTCGCCCGGTCAGCACAGGGAGCTGAACGGCATTTTCAGGAGTGGCGATTGCCGGAGGTTTATCCAGCACTTCGTAAGTGCGCTGCACCCCGGCGATTGCCTCTCCAGCGGAATTAACTAACCAAGTGATCTGCTGGATTGGGCCAGAAAGCAGCATCACATAAGTATTGAATGCAACCAGCTCACCCAAGGTGAGGGTGCCATTCAACACCATCTGACCACCAAACCAGAGGATCAAAACCGTCTCGGCAATCACCAGCAAGTTGGTTGTGGGCATCACCTTAGAAAATTGGTTCGTAACGCCTACTTGGGCTTTATATAACTCACGGTTCGTTTCACCGAAGCGCTTGATCTCATAGGGCTCCCGAGCAAAGGCACGCACCACTTGTGCGCCTGTGACATTCTCCTGCAGACGCGAGGAGAGCTCCCCTTGAATGTTATCTACATTGAAAAACATTCTGCCTACCCGCCTACCAAAGGAGAGGGTAATCCAGACCATGGGAATCAGAGGCAGCAAGGCAATCGCTGCCAACCCGGCGTGCTGGATAAATAAAATTGTCGTTATTCCAACCAACAACAGCCCAACCCGGATGATCTCTGTCATACCGAAACCCGTAAACCGCTCGATGGCGCGCACGTCTTCAATCGTACGGCTGATTAACTGTCCAGATTGAGCATGGTCATGGTACGAAAACGGCAAATACTGGATATGGTTGTACATGCGGTTGCGCAAGTCATAACCGACATGGGCTGCAATCCACTCGCTGAGGTAGCGTACACCAAAAGGCAAGATGGCCCTCAGAACAGCAATCCCCATAATGATGAGGGCAGCTTTGAGCAGAAAATCGGCTTGTTGTTGCACCAAGCCAAAATCGATGATCTGTTGGATCACCTTCGGAATCACCAGATTTAGAGCAGTCATACTCAACAGTAAGACAAGTGCCAGACTTACCTGCCATAGATATGGACGGATTAACTGCCGGATTTTCCAAAGATGTTTCATATGTTCTCAGTTACAGGATTCGAACCATCTGAAGGTGTAAGCATAAAAGAGACCTGGCGTTGGTCAACCACTTTGGGAGGTGGATATTCAACCTGCGATTCTAATGGCTCGGGGGTAGGCGCATCTTGATAATATAGTAAACAGTGGAAGGTATATCCTCCACCCGTCTGGTCTTCACGCAGATGCAAGGTCATTTCCAATGTGCGAGCCATTGTCTCGATGACGCGTGCCTGCGCAACCTGTTCAGCTTTTGCATTCATGATGGTCATTTCCAGGCTGGGTCGCTTCTGAAATGGATCAAGCTCGACTCGCACGCGCACTCGCTTCCCATCTGGATAGGGTTTGACGCTCATCTCTCGAATGTGTACTTCCTCGGGAGGCAAAGGAATAACGGAAGGATCTTGAAAGAAAAGGTCCATCAATTAATCTGCCTGGCTTCCATGTAAAATCGTTTTTCTTTAGCCTCACCCATCGAGAAAGTCTTGCGAGGTAAAACCCCATCCAGGATAACCGTTTTGAACAGATCGCTCTTGGGCATGGGCGGCAAGTAAAATCCTGCATTGCCCTCCTGGCTCCCAAACTGGCTGAGTACCTCCTCACCATGCACATAATCGATCTTGCCAGCGCCTCCATGATCTATAAAGAAGTCCAAGAAGGGCTGCAGTGTGCCGACCGGCAGGTTCGAGGCCGGTTGGGTGAACTGCAGGAGGTGAAGCGTCCCACCCAGCACCAAGCCAACCGCCTGCCCCACACCCTGAAAACCATCCACGCGGGCCGCCAGCTCTTGAAAAGAGGCGCAAGGAGCGCTTACCACTTTACTCCGGAAAAAAGATCGTAATGCTGGCAATAAAGGTGTTTGCAAGTCGAACAAGAGGCGGTGGATGGGCTTGAACTGTAAAGCTGGATCGTGAACATTTTGAATCTCCACCAGCGCATAACGAGAGGGGTGGTCCATCCCCACCTGGGATTTCATCTCTTCCCAGATCGCCTTGGCGGCAGCCAGGGAATGGTTGCCATCGCCCATGGCAAAAAGCAATACCGGCTGCTTCTCCTCCAGCCCATATTTACGAGTGAATTCCTGCAGGGAAGCCAGTGTGCTTAATGCCCGCAGAACCTGCTGCTCGATGCCAGGTTCTTGAACCAGCCAGGCTGATAAATGACCACTTTCAAACATCAATTCAAAATCATATAAAGGAGATAAGCGAGGTTTCAGGTGCGCCAGGGGCTCGATCACACTTTGCTGTGGATCATCGATCAAGACCAAGATATGCGGCAGCTCGAGCGATGCCCCCCGTCGGATATGCATACGCGGGGGTAAGCGCTCCAGGATAGTACCCTCCGTAGCCCGGATCAAACTCTGAGCGCCAGCGTGAAAATCATATTCTTCCAGGTCCAGGCAGAGCAGCAAGCCATGCCGAATCGAAGATCCAACCAAGCGCTCCACATAGACCAGCCCCTCAAAAGCCTCCAGCATCCCCTGGTCGAGGTAAGCTTTCATATCTGCTTGAATCCGCCGGATGCGTTCGTCTTCGCCCGATTTGGCCAGGAAAACCTCTGGAAAAACCAGGTTCAAGGTCGAAGGCGCCTCGCCCACAAAGTATTCGACCTGCGTCCAATATTCTGGCTGAGAAGTGAATTGGTCGCAGGCAACCACAGCCCATTTGGTCAAATCCAGTCCCCGTCTCGGCAGGAGGACACGCGGAATTTGCACACCAAGATTTTCAAAATTCATCACGAAAGGATGGCTCCTCGAATATTCTACGTATGCTTTATTGTACCAATAAAAAAGTGCGGTTAGGCGTTTCAACCTAACCGCACTTGACAAATCGAAAGGACTGCCTCAGCCTTCTACCATCCAGCATATACCTACCGTGCCGGGGCCTACATGCGTACCGATCACCGGGCTGACATCGGTCACCGACCCTTCGGTAACCTGGTAGGTGGTCTTCGCCAGCTCGAGCACAGATTTAGCATCCTCCCGTGAATTGGCATGCACCACGGAAATTTGAAGCGGTTTTTTTCCACCAGTGCGCTCACCCACCAGCTCAACCAGCCGAGCCAGGGCTTTTCGGCGCGTGCGAACTTTCTCAATCCCCTCCAGCTTACCTCCGGTCACCTCAATAATCGGCTTGATGTTCAGGGCAGTGGCCAGGAACTTCTGGGCGCCGCCAATGCGACCGCCGCGGTGCAAGAATTCCAGTGTCTCCACCGTGATCAATACCCCCGAGCGCGGTTGAGCGGCTTCTGCAACCGCCTTACACTCCGCCAGGCTGGCTCCCCGTGCTGCAGCTTTGGCGGCTGCCAGCACCTGCAAACCCATAGCCATGGCTGTGGTGTTCGAATTGACCAGCTCGACGGGCTGCCCATCCATAGCAGCTCTGGCCTGGATGGCAGAAGCCATGGTTCCGGAGAGCAAGTTGGAGATCGTGATGGCCAGGACCTCATATCCCTGTGCGTTTAGGGCGCGGAAGGCTTTTTCGAATTCAGCCGGAGAGACCTGGGAAGTGGAGGGCATCACGGTGGCTTTTGCCAGGCGGGTGTAAAATTCGTCCGGCTGGATATCTACACCATCCCGAAAAGTCTCCTCTCCCCAAATCAGCACCTGCGGGAGAACGGTAATCGGGTAACGTTTCAGCATTTCCTGCGGAATGTAGGCGGTACTATCAGTTACGATGGCAACTTTAGACATAGAAAATCTCCTGAGAGGACGGATTTTGGACCTGGCAACAGTAATCTCGTCATCATAACACAGAAAAAAATAAAAAGTTGCGGTGATCATTCGTGACAGACTTTCCTTCAAAGGATAGGCAAGCAACGCTTCCTGTAGAACTTTTTTTCAAGTAACATTCAAAATGTTAGAAAAACAGAAAACCATAATCAAATGTCTTGACCAATTGCCCCATACAGGCTAAAATGCTATGCCGTGTTTGAGAACCTGACGCAGCGCCTGGATGAAATTTTTAAGCAGCTTCGGAGGCGAGGAAAGCTTTCGGAAGCCGATGTTGATGCTGCCATGCGCGAAGTGCGGTTGGCTTTGCTGGATGCGGATGTCAACTACAGTGTGGTCAAGGATTTCATTGCCCGCGTACGCGCCCGTGCTATTGGCGCTGAAGTCTCAAAGGCTTTGAATCCGGGCCAGATGGTGATCAAGATTGTCCATGAAGAGCTGATCGCCACGCTGGGAGAGCCAGAACGCCTGAACCTGAGCGGGCCGCGCCCGTGGGTGTTGATGCTGACAGGTCTGCAAGGCTCAGGCAAGACTACCTTCGCCGGCAAGCTGGCACAGGTGCTCCGCTCGCAGGGAGAACGGGTGATGCTGGTAGCAGCGGACCCCTACCGCCCGGCAGCCGTCAAGCAATTGCAAACCTTGGGTGAGCGCTTGAACGTACCGGTTTATTATGAAGCAGGTCTGAAACCGCCCGAGCTGGCTGCCCAGGCATACGACAAGGCGGAAAAGGGCAGCTTTACCATCTTAATACTGGACACGGCTGGCCGCTCCCAACTCGACCAGGCCCTGATGGATGAGCTGACCGCCATCAACAAGCGCGTCCAACCGGTGGAGATTCTGCTGGTCGTCGATTCAATGGTTGGCCAGGAAGCGGTCAATGTCGCAACAGGTTTCAAAGAAGCCATCCCGCTCACCGGTTTGATCTTGACGAAAATGGATGGTGACTTACGCGGCGGGGCAGCCATCTCGATCCGCTCCGTCACCGGCGTACCGATCAAGTACCTGGGCACCGGTGAAAACCTGGATGCGATCGAAGCCTACGACCCGGCTCGCCTGTCATCCCGCATCCTGGGGATGGGCGATGTGCTGGGGTTGATCGAAAAGGCTGAAGCCAGCTTCGATCAGGAAGTGGCTGCAAAACAAGCCGAGAAGTTGATGGCCGGTGAATTCACCCTGGAGGATTTTGCCGACCAACTGCGCCAGCTGCGCAAAATGGGACCGATCGCTCAAATTTTAGAAATGCTCCCCGGTGGGTTGGGGCAGATGGCCAAGCAGATCTCGCCTCAAGAGGCTGAGAAATCGCTCAAGAGCACCGAGGCAATCATCAACTCGATGACACCGAAAGAGCGCCGCAAACCCGATATCCTGAATGCCAGCCGGCGCCGCCGCATCGCACGAGGCTCAGGGATGGAAGTCCAGGATGTCAACCGCCTCATCAAACAGTACCGCGAGGCGCAGAAATTGTTCAAAACGTTGAGGAAAACAGGCGGGCGAGGCCTGCCTCGCTTGTTCGGAATGTAATCTAATAGCATATTCAAATATTGAAGGAGTTTGATCCATGGTTCGTCTTCGTTTACGCCGTGTTGGCGCCAAAAAACAGCCCAGCTATCGCCTGGTAGCCACCGATAGAGAAATGCCGCGGGATGGTCGTTTTCTTGAAATTTTAGGGAACTACAACCCCCGTACTGAACCAGCTACCATCCATCTGGAAGAAGATCGGATTTATGATTGGATTAGCAAAGGCGCTCAACCCAGCGAATCCGTCTTAAAAATATTCAAGGTTGCTGGCACGCTGGACCGCATAGCCCGCTTTAAAGCCGGCGAAGATGTGCAGGTACTGGTAGCTGAGGCGAAAGCCGCTGAGGAAAAGCGCACACCCAGCCCGAAAACCAGCTTATAGAAGGGATCAAGCATAAGCTTGGTCCACACGATATCGATCACCGGGACTCCGTCTCGGCGTTTGTGGTTTTTAGGAGGTGGCTGTGAAAGAATTAATCGAATACATTGCCCGCAATCTGGTAGATGATCCCGAACAGGTAGAAGTTACCCAAAGCCGGAGAGGGCCTGAAATAGTCTTTAAGCTGCACGTGGCCAAAGAAGATATGGGGCGTGTGATTGGCAAACAAGGTCGGATCGCCAATTCCATCCGCGCCCTGGTCAATGTTTCCGCAGCGCGGAACGGTAAGACAGTCGAGCTGGACATCGAAGACCCTCGATGAGCCTGCCTGAGGCAAAAATGGAGGCGGCTGGCGGGGAAAGCCAGCCTTCCACCCAACAGCCCGCTTATCTCGTGGTTGGAAAACTGCACCGCCCGCACGGCGTGCATGGTGAGATGATCTTGGAAGTTCTCACCGATTTTCCTGAGAGACTACATGAGGGTGTAACCCTGTACGTGGGAGAAAAACAGGCTCCCATGCAGCTGGTTAAAGTACGCCAGCATAATAGGGGCCTGCTGGTCAGCTTCCAAGGCTGCTCAACCCCTGAGGCTGCTGGAGAGCTGCGCAACCAGCTTGTGTATGTCCCAGCTGCAGACCGCCCCTCCTTGCCCGAAGGTGATTACTACCATCACCAGATCATTGGCTTGCACGTTCTTACGGACCAGGGGGAACCTCTGGGGACTGTCAGCGAAATCCTGGAAACAGGCGCTAACGATGTCTTTGTCATTCGCCCGAAGAATGGTCCTGAGATCTTAGTCCCTGATACAGACGAAGTGATTTTAAGGATCGACCTAATGAAAGGGGAAATGGTCATCCACCTGCTTCCTGGCCTGCTTCCTGTGGAGGCAGGCTCTTAAGGTGTCTTACTCAAGCGAAAATCTCCAAGACATTCTTTCATTAATATTGCCTGTCTCCTAATTTAATGGTATAAGGGAAGCCAGATTTTCGGAATAAAAATCATGGTCCCCATCCCTACCCGACCCATCCTCGATGATCCCCGGCTTTATTGGATCGGATTCAATTTCGTAAAAGGCATCGGTGCGGTGCGCTTCAAAGCCCTGCTGGATTTCTTTGGTGATCCGGCTGTAGCCTGGAATGCGCCAGCCGAAGCCTTGATGGAAGCCGGGTTGTCAGCAAAGATCGTTGAGAACCTGAATAAGGTGCGCACGCAGGTGAACCTGGAAAAAGTCTATGAGCGCATGCAAGCGCAAGGCATTCACTGCTTGACCTGGAACGATGAGAACTACCCCCGCCACTTAAAAAATATTGACCAACCCCCTCCAGTCATCTATGTGCGCGGGGAGATGCTCCCCGAAGATGATTGGGCGGTAGCGATCGTGGGCACGCGGAAAGTGACCAGCTATGGCAGGCAGGTAGCGGAGGAAGTTGCCACCTTCCTAGCACAAAACCGAGTAACAGTAGTCAGTGGGCTGGCGCGCGGTGTCGATGCAATCGCTCACCAATCCGCTCTCAAAGCCGGAGGTCGCACCATTGCCGTGTTGGGAAGTGGCGTAGATCGAATTTACCCGCCCGAAAACCGCCGCCTGGCCGAAGAGATGATCGACCAAGGAGCCCTGGTTAGTGATTACCCCCCCGGAACTGCTCCAGACGGGACAAATTTTCCCCCACGCAACCGGATCATCTCGGGATTAGCCCTGGCGGTTGTTATTGTTGAGGCTGGCGTAACCAGCGGCGCGCTGATCACAGCAACGTTCGCTGCAGAGCAGGGCCGCGACGTCTTCGCTGTGCCGGGGAGCATCCTGGCACCACAAAGCAAGGGGACCAACCGCCTGATTTAAGATGGGGCACAGCCTCTCTTAGACCCACAAGAAATCTTGGAAGTCTTGAACCTGACCCAGGTGACTGAGCAGCAGGCAGCCCGGCGGATTTTACCAACCGATCCCATCGAAATGCGATTATTCAGTAAGTTAGGTCCTGAGCCGATGCATGTGGATGAGATCCGAGCCCAAACAAACCTGCCAATCGAACAAGTTTCTGCTACCCTGGCCATGATGGAACTGAAAGGCATGGTCAGGCAGGTAGGTGGGATGAATTATGTAGCGCTGCGAGAATCCAAGGAAGAATACGAGGTTGAGTGAACCGAAGATGATTGATCATTATTACGCCGTAATCATGGCTGGCGGAGGCGGGACTCGCCTGTGGCCTCTTTCACGCCAATCACGCCCCAAGCAAATGCTCGAGCTAACAGGCTCAGACAGCCTGTTTAGGACCGCTTTTTGCCGCCTGCAAGGGCTTTTTCCCAGCGAAAATATCCTGGTGGTGACAACGCAAGGACAGTCCAGCCAGCTCATGACTCAGTGCCCGGAGATTCCCAGAGAGAATTACCTGCTTGAACCCCAGCCGCGTGGAACAGCATCTGTGGTAGGCCTGGCAGCCGCCGCCTTGCAGCAGCGCGACCCGCAGGCAGTCATGGCAGTCTTGACTTCTGACCACCACATCGCCAATATAGAAAAATTCTTACAATTACTTGAAACAGCCCATGACATTGCCAGACAAGAATACCTGGTAACGCTAGGGATTTCTCCCACTTACCCTGCTACGGGATACGGATATATCCAAAGTGGTGAAAAGCTGGGTACTTTCCACGGGCTAGAAGCCTACCAGGTGAAACGCTTTAAAGAAAAACCAGACCTGGAACAAGCCCAGGCTATGCTGGCTAGCGGAGATCATGCCTGGAATTCTGGGATGTTCGTCTGGCAGGTCAAAGATATCTTACAAGAATTCAAACGGCAGATGCCCACTCTGCACAGCCATCTGCAAACGATCGCCCGCGCCTGGGGTACTCCCGACAGGCAGGCCGTCCTCCAGGCAACCTGGCCTCTGCTCGAAGTGATCACCATCGATTATGGTATCATGGAAGGGGCTGAAAAGGTAGCCGTCATCCCGGCAGCTGGGTTGGGTTGGAACGATATTGGCAGCTGGGAATTGATTTTTGAGATATTCCCTCAAGACGAAAATGGAAATATCACAGTAAATGGGCAGCCCATTTTTCTGGATACGCACAATACCTTAATTTACTCCATCTCACCTGAGCGGATGGCGGTCGCCATCGGGGTTGAAGATCTGGTGATTGTAGATACGGGCGATGTCCTGCTCATCTGTAAGCGAGAGCAGGCTCAACAGGTGCGTCAAATAGTCAACCAGCTCAAGCAAACGAATCCGAAATATTTATAGGAGGACCATTTTGGAAGCTTATTGTGTGAAATGTAAAACCAAACGGGAGATGCTCGATCCGCAGCCCGTTTTTACAGATAACGGAACACCTGCCACGCGCGGCAAATGCCCGGAATGTGGCACAACCATGTTCCGGATGGGTGCCTCTGAAGCGCATGAGGGAATGCAGCGACCTGCCAAGGGGGCGAACCGCAAAGGCAAGCTGGTGATCGTCGAATCGCCAGCCAAAGCAAAAACAGTAGGGCGCTTTTTGGGGAAAGGTTTCACGGTCAAGGCCTCCGTCGGTCATGTCAGAGACCTGCTGCGCTCTCAGATTTCTGTCGACGTGGATAACAATTTTTTACCCAAATATCGCGTCCCCAAAGAGAAGAAACTGGTGGTGGATGAGCTAAAAATCCTGGCAAAAGGCGCAGCAGAAATTTTCCTGGCGACTGACCCTGACCGGGAAGGCGAGGCGATTGCCTGGCACCTGGTTGAAGCTGCAAAAATTGACCCCAAGATCACGCAGCGGGTCGTCTTTCATGAGATCACCGAGCCAGCCATCAACGACGCTTTCGCCCACCCGCGCGAGATCAACATGGATCTGGTGGATGCACAGCAAGCACGCCGCGTTTTGGACCGCCTGGTGGGTTACAACTTAAGCCCGCTGCTGTGGCGCAAAGTGCGCCCACGCCTCTCAGCTGGGCGAGTGCAATCCGTAGCCTTACGCCTGGTAGTTGAGCGCGAGCGCGAGATTGATGCCTTCGTGCCGGTGGAATACTGGTCGATCGGTGCAGAGTTCCGTCCTGAAGGGATAAAGGAAACCTTCATTACCAAGCTGGCACGCATTGACGGCGAGGAACCCGTCTTGGGAAGCGAAGCGGCGGTCAAACCTGTGCTGGAAGGCCTGGGTAAAGCCGCCTATACCATCACCCGCATCAAGAAAAGCGAGCGCCGCCGGAAACCCACACCACCGTTCACCACAAGCACCCTGCAGCAAGAAGCCTCCAGGCGCCTGGGGTATACGGCCCGGCGCACGATGGCCCTGGCTCAGCAACTCTATGAAGGGATTGACCTGGGAGATGGCAGCATAGGCCTGATCACCTATATGCGTACGGACTCCACCAATGTGGCTGAACAGGCACAGCAAGAAGCGCGCCAGTTTATCGGAGAACGGTATGGTCAAAGCTTCTTGCCTCCCTCCGCACCGATCTATCCAACAAAAACCCGTGGGGCACAGGAAGCCCATGAGGCCATCCGGCCTACTTCTGTAATGCGCCAACCGCAAGCGATTAAAGAATTCCTAAACCGAGACCAGTTCCGCTTGTACCAGCTAATCTGGCAGCGCTTCACAGCTTCGCAGATGGAATCTGCGGTATTCGATACGATTTCTGTGGATGTAACTGGCACAGCCGATGGGCGGGAATATCTCTTACGCGCTTCAGGCTCGACAGTGAAATTCCTGGGATTCCTGGTTGTTTATGAAGAAGCGAAAGACGAAGACCAGGCCGCAGAAGAAGAGGAAGAGACGCGCATCCCGGCAGGGATCGAGGAAGGACAGAAACAGACCCTGGTGAAGCTACTGCCAGAACAGCACTTTACCCAACCCCCACCGCGGTTTTCCGAAGCGACATTGGTAAAGATATTAGAAGAGAATGGCATTGGGAGACCATCTACCTATGCTCCGATCATGGGCACGCTGCAGGAACGCGGTTACGTAATCCGCGAAAATAAACGTCTCACTCCAACCGAGACAGGTATTTTGGTAAACGACATGATCAGCGAACATTTCCCAAATATCGTTGATATCGATTTCACGGCGCGTATGGAGGAAGACCTGGATAAGATCGCCTCTGGGGACGAGAAATGGGTGAACTCAATCCGCCGGTTTTACACCCCCTTTGCAGAGCAGGTCATTCGCGCTGAAGCTGAGATGCCCGAGATGAAGACCGGTCCTGAACCGATTGGGAGAGCTTGCCCGGAATGCGGCAAGGAGCTAGTTATCCGCTGGGGACGGTATGGGAAATTCATTAGCTGCAGCGGATTCCCAGACTGCCGACATACCGAAGCCCTGCTTGAAAAGATCGGCGTGATCTGCCCGAAAGATGGTGGTGACATTGTGATACGCAAGACACGCAAGGGGAGGATCTTCTATGCCTGCGGGAATTATCCCACCTGTGATTTCACCTCATGGAAGCTGCCCATGCCCACCCCTTGCCCTGCTTGTGGAGGTCTCTTGGTTATTGCCAATAAAAGTGAGGCGCAGTGCCTGAAGTGCGAGGAGCAGTTCTTATTAGATAACCTGAGTGTTGAAGAAACTGTTTAATGGCATAACTCTTGCACCCAAAAGCACAACGAAATCGCACGAAAATGACAAGGTAGTTGCGTATTTTCGAAGGATAGTCTACAATATAGAACAGGTAAGCGAAGATGTAGGCATGCAATCCTTGCACATCACTCGGATGCAATTCGAAATCTTACGATCGGAGAAATAAAAATGGACGATGTCAGCGAACAAACACAAATGGATGAAGTCAGCGTTCAACCCAAAAAGGACGATGTCAGCGGGCAATCAAGAAATCCTTTACTATATAGTTTAGTCGCTGTAGGTATCGGAGTGGTCATCGGACTGGCAATCGGCATGCTGATGGGCTGGGTAATTTGGCCTGTGCAATGGACATGATGCCGCACCGGTGCACATGCATCCCGATTACCAGGAAGATTGGTTGAAAATGGCCATCGACTCGTACTCGGTAAATCAAGATGCAGCCACGGCTACCCGGCGCTACGAGGACTTAGGGGAATATGGTCCCGAAACCTTGGCCAAGATCGAATTAGAAGCCACGCCGAACCAGGTAGCGGCGATCGATGCCTATAAGGTTGCAGCTGGCGCCACGACAGAAATCCCCCTGCCCGGAATGGAAACCACGGAAGTCGTTCCAACAGAGACAGCTGAGGGAACAGGAAGATCTCCTATCCTGATTGTGCTGTTCGTTATGTGCGGTCTGACGGTATTGGTGGGCATCGTTTTCGCGGTGATCTACTTTTTACGCAGCCGCAGCAGCACCCCAACAACCGTCACTCCCGCCATGCAAGCGCAAGAAGCGGCCCGCCAGGCAGAATGGACTGATTTTTCTGCAGAAGGGAATGAGCCTCCTATCGCTCAGTTCATGGCCTCCTACAAGGTTGGAGATGACTTGTTCGACAACTCCTTCAGCATCGACTCACCAAACGGTGAATTCCTGGGCGAATGTGGCGTCGGTATATCAGAGACCATCGGCGTTGGCGATCCCAAGAAGGTGACCGCATTTGAAGTGTGGTTGTTTGACAAGAACGATATTCAGACGATCACCAAGGTGTTGATGAGCGCACATGCTATGAATGACGAAGCCACTTTACAGCGCTTATCTGCCAAGGGCGAGCCGGTGTTGGCTGAACCGGGAAGCCAGGCAATCCTGGATACAGCCACATTGAAGCTGAGCGCCAGGATTGTGGACATGAATTATGGCGAAGGAGCGTTGCCTGAAAACAGCTTCTTTGACAGTATGATCTTAGAGATTGCTGTCTGGCAAAAACAAGCTTGATTTAAAAAAAACAAGACGGGCTGAATGGCCCGTCTTGTTTTTTTAATTAAGATTATTCAATTTTAAGGATCTTAAATCGGATCGAGCCATTCGGCGTCTCTGCTTCAGCCGTTTCGCCTACTTGTTTTCCGATCAGTGCCTTACCAATGGGGGATTCATTTGAAATGCGCCCATTGCGCGGATCGGCCTCTTTAATCCCGACCAAGAAATAAGTCTCTGGAGGGAAATCTTCTTCCTGGATGGTGACGCGCGCTCCCACCTGAACAGTTTCATGATCAATCGCATCGGTATCAATGATCTCGGCATTTTTAAGGACAAACTCTAATTCTTGAATTTTTCCTTCCAAAAATGACTGGTCTTCCTTTGCTTTGTGGTAATCAGCATTTTCTGAAAGATCCCCCATCTGGATGGCGTCGCGCAGGCGCTTCGCAATCGCCAGGCGCTCAGGGCCTTTCAAATGTTCCAATTCTGCGCGCATGTTGGCTGCGCCATCAGGTGTCAGATAATGTTGCTCGTTCATAGAATCTCCTATCCAATTCGTGCAGCGAATTTTACCGCGAATTGGCCTGCTTTCTTCTATGGCTTTGTTAGAGGATTAAAGATTTTCTCGTGTTCTTCGATCGCGTATCGATCCGTCATCCCAGCGATATAATCACAGATCACCCGCTCCAGGCTGCGTTCCTCCACCAAATCTTGAAACTGCCTGGGAAGGATCGGAGGATCCAGGTGATATGCCTGGAAGAGATCGCTGATGATGCGTTCAGCTTTAACCGCCATGCGCACCACCCGGTAATGCCGATACAGGTTATTATATAAGAAGTCCTTCAGCTGGCGGTTCCGCCGGTGCATATCTTCTGAAAAACCAATTACGTTCAAAGGCAACCGCTGTAAATCAACAACTGAGCTAACGTTATTCTCGCGCAGCCGCTGATCAGCAGCCTGCACCAGGTCGTTGACTTCGAGGCTGATCAACCGCCGGATCAAACGATGCCGGGTAAGATCATCCAAAACTGAGCCGCGCCAGCCTATGCTTTCCTGCAGAATGCTCCAGAGCGTGATTCCTTCCAACATCGCAGCAGAAATCATTCCCGAACGCAGGCCATCGTCCAGGTCGTGAGCAGTATAAGCCAGCTCATCGGCAGCATTGGCAATCTGTGCCTCCAAAGGTCCTCGCAGGGCAGGGTTGTAATCGGTAGCATCAGCGACATCGTACTCCGATTCATGCTTGACAATCCCCTCGCGCACCTCCCAGGTCAGGTTCAATCCTGGAAATTCAGGGTAACGACGCTCCAGCAAAGTGACAATCCGTAAGGTCTGCTTATTATGATCAAAGCCACCCTGGTCTCTCATTCAGCGCGCCAGGGCCACTTCACCCGAATGCCCAAAAGCTGGGTGACCAAGGTCATGCGCCAGGCAGATGGATTCGGTCAGATCTTCGTTCGCTCCCAGGGCGCGCGCCACGGTGCGGCCAATCTGAGCCACCTCCAGGGTATGGGTTAACCGGGTGCGGTAGTAATCCCCCTCATAGTTAAAGAACACCTGGGTCTTGTACTTCAGACGACGGAAAGCGGTCGTATGGATGATCCGGTCACGATCCCTTTGAAAGGAGGTGCGGTATTCCGGCTCCTCATCTGGATACGCACGCCCCCGAGAATTCATACTTCGCAGCCCATAGGGCGCTAAATTGCGGTCTTCAATTGCATCGAGTTCAGCTCGTGAGAAAATCATACTCGGCCTTCCACTCTAGATCATATCGGTTCGAATCCAAGGTTGAAGAATTGATTTGGATTATTGAACAACCAATCCTTAGCCAGCTGGAGAGCATCTTCTTCCTCCAGCCAACCGCCCTCCACCAGAGCCGTTAAAGCAGCGGCGATGTTCTGGCGTGCCATTTGCAGGTGGGCAGCTGTGAATTCGGGCATGTCGCCAAAATCACCGCCAAAGGCATGCAGCTTACTGGAGGGCATGGTCAGGACCGCCCGCTCCAGCAGCTCGATTGCGTAAGCCGGATCAATGATATGCAGCCAGCACAGGTCAAGGGCTACGTTCGGGTAATTCTTTCCCAAGAAGAGCAGATCCCCGAGGTAAGGCCAGTTGCCGTGGAAGAGGTCAAAACGCACATCACGGTGCAGCTCTAAAACTGAGGCCAGGTACGCTGCATTGGTCTTATCCACCCGGTTAAAGATACCCGCCATGTGTCCGGTATGAATTTGTACTGGCAGCTTCAGCTCGCGGGCAAAACGCATGAACTGATGGAAAAGGAAGTCGCAGAGTGGCTTACTCTCAGGCCATCCCAACCCATTGCGCGGATCGACCAGCAAACGGTTGAAATATTTCTCCGCTTCTGCCTGAGGTACCAGGTCATAATCCAGGATGCGTTCATATGCCGATTGATCTTTGATGCCCACCGCGCCTTTCTCAATGCAGCGCTGGAAGATGAGATAGACCGCTTCCAGGTATTCATCCAGCGAAGTGATCTGGCGGTCCACCAAAACCCCGGTCGATTGGATCGTCTCCCAGGAGGGCTTGACCGGGTGAAATCCAGGCAGAGAGATCAGCGGTCGCCACTTCGCCGGGAAGGTTTTCTTCCCATCCAAGAAGCTGCCCAGGCCCTGCGGCAGCCACCCCAGCACATCCACAAGCATCACCTGGATATTGGCCTCATCGATGGTGCGGAAATAAGCCGCCTCATCCATCTGTGCCAGCTTTTCGCCAACGCGATCAACAGCAGAGCGGGTCATTTCCTTTTCGCCATAGGTGTTTTCCAGCACCAGTTTCGTCATGCGTGCATAAGCGGTGTGTTCCACCCGCTGCCATAGCTTTTCAAAGAGCGGCCATTTTTCCGAAGTCGAGACTTCTTCATCCCACAATTTCGCAAGCTCCTTCGAAGGAATATCCACGGCGGCCAATTCGAGATCATGCTGGACATAACCAGGGATGAGGGCTGCAATCGGTTCTTTATATTTGGGACGAGCTTCAGGACCCAGCATGTGCTCGTGGCAGTCGATGACTGGTAAAGCTTAAATCCGGTCCAGTAAACGCTGGTAAAGGGGAGATGTGGGGTAAAGCATAGGGATTACCTTCCTTTCGTGAACAGCCAAGAAAAGTTATTCTGAAATTCGTGTGCCGGGCGTTTTTCCAGAAAGCGCTTGAAAAACGTTCCCGGGCTTCTCGCCCGAAAAGATGCATATCTCTAAACCCGGATTTACTTCCACCAGGCTCAACATCTGTCTAACCTTGCTCTCCATACCACCGGTCACATCTGCCGAAGCCGACCCACTCAAAGCCTGTGAAATTGAAGCATAATTACGTGGTGTGATTTCAGTAATGAGCTGCCGGCGAGCCGGGTAATCTGCCCAGACACCCTCCTCAAGACCTGCCAACAGTAAACGCTGCGGATGAAGCTGCTGAGCAAGAACCTGAAACAGATCCTCAGTCGATAAAATTGTCCCGCCGCGCACCCGGTCAAAAATCACATCGCCATAGATCACAGGCAGCAAACCCGCCTCCAAGGCTGAGGCGAGGGGAGCCAGGTTCCAGGCAGATACCTGGCCGTCAGAAGCCACCAGGCTGGCAGAGGCCGGCAGTGCGATCACGGGCAGCCCTGCTGAGAAAAGCGCATCTACCACGATGTGGTTGAGTGCAGCGGCCTCTTTCCACACTTCGATAAAGCCTCGCCATTCTTCGGAGGTCTGCACACCCTGGCGGGTGCCATATTTCTTGGCCGGGACATGCCCGAATGAGCCGGAACCGTGCCCGAGGACCAATTTCATGACAGGATTCTCTAGCCGGGCTGCGGCGATCTCGCCAGCCAGCCGGGACAACACCTCAAGGCGCGGGGTATGGGGGAGGGATTTTTCGGTAATCAGGGACCCCCCCAGCTTGAGAAAACAACAATTTTCCACGTTATCTTACCCTTGTCATAATCGTAGAAACCGCACCTGCCACTCGCAACGCCTGGGCAACAGACGCAGCCTGCACTTCGTCAACCAGGGCGATCATATTCCCGCCCCGCCCTCCACCCGATAGCTTTGCTCCCCAAGCCCCAGCTCCTTCTGCTGCAAAGACTAAGCGGTCTAGAGCCTCACAGGATACCCCCATTTTTTGGAGCAGGGCATGGTTCTCCCGCATCAATTGACCCATGCGCTGGATCGACTGAGTCTCGATGCAGTGGCGCGCCTGCTCAACAATCTCACCAATGGAAGAAAAATAAGCCTGGTAACGGTCTGGTTCAGCCTGCAAGGCCAGCCGCACATCTCCAACCGATTGAGAGGTGGAACTGGAGATGCCCGTATCGCCAATCACAATGCTGAAGGGCAGCGGGACAAGGAAGCGCTGGATCGGCTGGCCTTTGACATAATAAACCGGAGCAGCGTAGGTAACCACGGTGTTATCGATGCCAGAGGGTGTGCCGTGGTGAATTATTTCCACCTCATAAGCCAGCGCGCTGACCCGCTCATCTGACAGAGGCTTCCCGAGGAAAGCCGAAAAAGCGCGCAGCAAAGCCACTGAAACCGCTGCGCCGGAACCCAGCCCTGAGGCAACCGGAATTGTAGAAGACACCCGGATTGTACAGGCAGGACAGCGCTCGATCTTCAGCTCAGACAAGACAAGCTGGACAGCAACGACAAGAGGCTGGTCAGTAGGCAGCTCATCCAGCCAGGCATCGAGCTGGATATCTTTCGCAATAATCCGCAGCGTGCCCGGCTGGCCGCGCGGCTGCGGATCGACCACAACTCGCGCGCGCACCTGTTCCACTGGCACAGCGATGGCAGGTTGTCCGTAGACAACCGCATGCTCACCAAACAGGATGATCTTACCAGGGGCGGTCGCGGTGAAAGCGGGCATTAATTAAACTGGTACAACACGATCAAAACAGCCAACCCCCACAATAATATGTCAACTTGCAGGGGACGGTCGGTGAATAATATATCTTCTGGAGCGCCGCCGCTTTTCTCAATTTGGATCAGGTACAGATAGCGAAAAACGCCATAGATCACAAAGGGGATGGTGAGCATCATGCTGTGGTTAGCCGGCAGGTTCGGAGCCGAGAAGGTATACAAACTGTAGGTAACAATCGTCACAGTGACGACGATCATGATCATCTGGTCCAGCAGCGGGAGGGAATAACCTTCTAAAACCTTGCGATGCGTATTTGCACCTTCGGCTAGCAGGGTCATCTCAGCGCGCCGCTTGCCCACTCCCAAGAAAAGCGACAGGAAAGTGGTGAATACATACAGCCAGGGCGAAAAACGCGCTACCTGGATCAGCACCACGCCAGCTGCCACGCGCAGAACATAAAAGCTTGCCAGGGCAAACACGTCCAAGATCGGAACATGCTTGAGGTACACCGAATAAGCCAGGTTGAGCAAGAAGTAAACCAGGACAATCACGGCGAAATATGGGGATAACAGGTAAGCCAGTGGAAGCACAACCAGGAGGATCACCCCCACAGCGAGGCGCGCCACTGATAATGGCAGCTTGCCGGAAGCGATGGGGCGCAGCCGCTTGGTGGGATGGTTGCGGTCGGCTTCGATATCCATCACATCGTTGATGATATACACCGCGCTGGAGATCAGGCAAAACAAGATGAAACCAGCCAGGGTATGCAGAAAAGCCACTGGATTCATCAGCTGGCGATCAAAAACAAGGGCAACAAAAACCAAGGCGTTTTTAGGCCACTGCTTGGGACGCATAGACTTGAGAAGGGCGAGCAGCATGGCACAATGATAGCATAATTTTCATAAGTGTCAGGCTCAAGCTTCGCCACTTGTGTTAGACTAATCCTGTGAAAAAGAATGAGCGCCTAGACAGCCTCCTGGTAAACCGGGGCTTGACTGACAGCCAAAACCTGGCTCAGCGCCTGGTGATGGCTGGGGAGGTGCGCGTAGATGGTCAGGTGGTGCTGCAGCCCAGTACGCTGGTCTCAGCAGAGGCTGAGATCACGCTCGCGAGCAGCCCGCGTTTCGTCTCTCGGGGCGGTGAGAAGCTGGAGGGAGCCCTGCAAGCTTTCCCGGTTCAGGTGAATGGACGTACCTGTGCCGATGTCGGCGCCTCGACGGGCGGATTCACTGACTGCTTGCTGCAGCATGGGGCTGCCAGGGTGTATGCGATCGATGTAGGCAAAGGCATCTTGGACTGGAAACTGCGCCAGGAGCCGCGCGTGGTGGTGATGGAAGAGACCAACGCACGCAGCGTGGAGCGGCTGCCAGAGCCGGTCACCCTGGTTACCATTGACGTTTCGTTTATCTCGCTCAAGGTCCTGCTGCCCATCGTGCGCGGCTGGCTGGAAAATGAAACAGCCAACGATATCATCGCCCTGATCAAACCGCAGTTCGAAGCCGAACGTGAGCAAGTTGGACGAGGTAAGGGGGTGATCCGATCACCTGAAATCCACCGCCAGGTGCTCCTGGATATTTTGAACTTTTCTGGAATGGAAGGGTACAGCGTAATGGGCTTGAGCCGGTCGCCGCTCCTTGGGCCCAAGGGGAACCAGGAATTCCTGGCCTGGTGGGGATACCCTGCCCGAAGTACACACAGCCCATCTTGGAACAGTCTGAGAGAACTTGTCCATAGCATAATCCCCTCCTAATCCAACCCGGATAGCGCACCGAAAATCGGTTATACTACTTCCCGATTATGGCATCGAATATTCGCAACTTTTGCATCATCGCTCATATCGACCACGGTAAATCCACGCTGGCAGACCGGCTCCTGCAGATGACGGGCACCATCTCCGATCGAGAGATGACCGAGCAGGTGCTGGACTCAATGGACCTGGAACGCGAGAAAGGCGTGACGATCAAAGCCTCGGCAGTGCGGATGAGCTATACAGCCAAAGATGGGGTTACGTATGAGCTGAACCTGATCGACACCCCTGGGCATGTGGACTTTGGATATGAGGTCAGCCGCGCCCTGGATGCCTGCGAAGGAGCTCTGTTGGTGGTGGATGCAACCCAAGGCATTGAAGCGCAGACCCTGGCAAACCTGTACATGGCACTCGAGGCAGACCTGGAAATCATCCCGGTGATCAACAAAATCGACCTGCCATCTGCCCACCCAGATGAAGTGGCTCAAGAAATTATGAATTTATTGGGAACCCCAGCTGACCAAATCTTGCGCATCTCTGCAAAAGCCGGGATCAACATTGACAAGGTTTTGGAAGAAATTGTTAAACAAGTCCCGCCTCCGAAAGGCAACTCGTCGGAAGCTCTGCGCGCTTTGATTTTCGACTCGCATTATGACCCCTACAAGGGCGTGGTTGCATATGTTCGGGTGATGGAAGGGGCTTTCACCTCCACTGACCCGCTCTACCTGATGGCTACCGGTTTCACGGTGAAACCAGTTGAGATCGGCATCTTCGCTCCCGATCTGCGCCCTACCCTTCGGCTGGTTGCGGGAGAGGTGGGGTATGTGGCTACGGGCTTGAAAACCGTCCATGAATGCCGGGTGGGCGATACCATTACCCTGGCAGGCAGCCCCGCCCAGGTGCCATTACCCGGTTACCGAAAAGCCAAACCTATGGTTTACGCTGGGATATACCCGGTGGAAGGGGAAGATTACTCCAATTTGAAAGACGCCCTTGAGAAGCTCCAGCTCAACGATGCCTCCCTCGACTTTCAACCGGAGACATCTCAGGCGCTGAATTTTGGCTTCCGCTGCGGATTCCTGGGCATGTTCCACATGGAAATAATCCAGGAACGGCTGGAACGCGAATATGACCTGGACATCATCGTCACCTCCCCCACGGTCGAATATGAAGTCCTCATGTTAACCGGGGAAGTACGGCGCATTGATTCACCGGCTGACTTGCCTGGCGAGGAGGAGATTACTGAAATCCGCGAGCCGTGGATGACCATCGAGATCTTCACTCCCACTGAGTTCTATGGGGCTATTATGGATATGACCACGAAGCGCCGCGGCATCTTCACCAGCCAGGATTACCCTGCCCCGAACCGGGTGCAGTTGAATTTCGAAATCCCCTTGTCCGAATTAATTGTAGACTTTTTTGACATCCTGAAATCTCGCACGAAAGGGTATGCTTCATTAGATTACCAGTTTAAAGAATACCGCGCCGACGACCTGGTGAAGCTGGAAATTTTGGTGAATGAAGTGCCGGTGGACGCCCTGGCCACCATCGTACACCGCGACCATGCCTATCACAAAGGGCAGCGTATTATAACAATATTAAAAGATTTGATCCCGCGCCAACTATTTGTAGTCCCGATCCAGGCTTTTGCGGCGGGGCGGGTAATTTCGCGCGCCAATGTCAAAGCCATGCGCAAAGATGTGCTGGCAAAATGTTATGGCGGAGATATTTCCCGAAAAAAGAAGCTCCTGGAAAAACAAAAGCGCGGCAAGCGGCGCATGAAAATGGTTGGCGATGTAGAAATCCCGCAGGAAGCCTTCCTGGCAGTCTTGCGTATCGAGGAGGAATGATATAAATACTAAAAATCCCCCAAAAAAGAATAGAGATTGGGTCAAGATCCTTCCAGGGCTGCTCATCAGTGTGATCGCCCTGGCAATTGTCTTTTCCCTTATTGACTTCCAACAGCTAAAAATTGCGATTCAACACGCCAATTACTGGCTGGTGGCCTCCTGTTTTATCGCCACGCTGCTCTGGCTGATGGTGCGCGCCATGTACTGGCGCACCCTGCTGCGAGAGAGAGCCAGCTACCGGGATGTTTTCTTCGCTATCAATGAAGGATACCTGCTGAATAACCTATTGCCTTTCCGGCTGGGTGAATTGGCCAGGGCTTTCTTGTTGGGACGCAAAACGGACCCCGATGGGAAACAAATCGGCTTTTGGTTTGTTTTTTCCAGCATCCTGGTTGAGCGCATCCTGGACATGGCCTTTGGCGTGGGGATCCTGGTTACCAGCCTGATCTTCGTAGTAGGAGGCGCCTGGGCAGTACCGGCAGCGGTATTCACCGGCAGTGTGGTTTTGGTAGGGTTGATTGTCATGTACATCCTGGCGCGCAACCAGGATTGGGCAATCGCGCAATTAAACCGCTTTGGACAGCGCTGGCCAATCCTGCTCAAGTTGGGCGGTGGCATTCTGCCAGCATTTCTTTCAGGCTTGTCGGTATTTACAGATGGGAAGCGTTTTCTGAAGGCGATTGGCTGGGCATCCTTGAATTGGGTGATATCGCTTACCCAATATTACTTGATGCTGAATGCGTTCATCCCCGGTGCCAAGCTGAGCTGGGCTTTGTTTGCTTTGGGTATTGCAGCCCTGGGTGTAGCAGTGCCTTCATCACCAGGAAATATTGGCGTTCTGGAGGGGGCGCTTGTGGCAGCCCTGGCAGTGTTCAAGGTGGATTTCGCCTCGGCGTTTGCCTTTGCTTTCACCCTTCACATCATCCAATATACGCTGTCGATCATCTTAGGCGCCTACGGCCTCTCGCGGGAGGGTGAGACTTTGCTTGGGCTCTACCAACAGCTGCGTAATACCAAAAGACCCACCGCGCAAGAATAATCAATTTCTTGGAGAATTTGAATGTCGCAGAAATTTTTTATCACCGGAGGAGCAGGTTTCATCGGTTCGAATTACGTCAACCGGCTGCTTGCCCGCGGAGAAACTGTCACAATTTATGACAACCTTTCCAGGGCAGGCGCTCCGCTGAACCTGAAATGGCTGCGAGAAACTTACGGAAAATCATCCTTCGAATTAATCGTTGGGGATGTGCGAGATGCGGATTTGCTCACAAAAAGCCTCCAGGATGCAGATGTCGTCGTTCACCTGGCCAGCCAGGTGGCGGTAACCACCTCCGTCATCCAGCCGCGTGAAGATTTCGAGATCAATGCACAAGGTACCTTCAACGTGGTTGAAGCGGTCCGGACCTCCAAAAATGATCCGGTGATCTTATATGCTTCAACCAACAAAGTATATGGAGAGATGGAAGAAGCAGCGATCATTGAGAAAGCCACCCGCTACGAGTATGTGGATCTACCCCAGGGTGCACCAGAAACTCAGCCCCTCGATTTTCATTCCCCCTATGGCTGTTCGAAAGGCGCTGGAGACCAGTATGTGCGTGATTACAGCCGCATTTACGGTTTGCGCAGCGTGGTGCTGCGCCAATCGTGCATCTTTGGTCCGCGCCAATTTGGGATCGAAGACCAGGGTTGGGTTGCCTGGTTTATCATCGCTGCGATCACCGACCGTCCGATTGCCATTTGCGGTAATGGAAAACAGGTACGCGACTTGCTCTATGTGGATGACCTGCTGGATGCTTATGATGCCGCCATTGCCAATATCGACATCGCTTCCGGCCAGGTATACAACATTGGGGGTGGTCCACAAAACACCATTTCGATCTGGTGTGAATTTAGCCCCCTCTTGCGCCGCCTGCTCAACAAGGAAATTCCCGTGAGCTGGGGCAATTGGCGCCCTGGGGATCAGCGCATCTTCATTGCCGATACACGCAAAGCCCTCCAACAGCTGGACTGGCAGCCCAGGGTGAGTGTTGAAGAAGGGGTGCAGAAGCTGGTTGATTGGGTTGTAACCAACCGCCACCTGTTTTAATCTATGCGAATACTTACGGTTCTGACGTACTACCGCCCGCATACCAGCGGTTTGACCATCTATGCGGAACGCCTGGCGCGTGCGCTTGTGAAGCGCGGTCATGAGGTGACCGTCTTTACATCTCAATATGATCCATCCCTACCCTTGGAAGAAAAAATGGATGGTGTTCACATCATCCGCATCCCGGTGGCCTTTCGCTTGAATAAAGGTGTGATCATGCCCAGCTTTGGCTGGAAGGTTTCACGCCAGGTGGCTGAACACGATGTGATCTTGCTCCATCTGCCCCAGTTCGATGCCGCTGGAGTTGCCTTGCGCGGCCGCTTGCTCAAGAAACCAACCGTGATCCTCTACCATTCGGATATCGTCCTACCGCCCGGTCTTACCAACCGGCTGATCAATTTTGTCGTGGATGTGATGAACAACCTGGCGGGTCTGTTTGCGCACAAAATCGTCGCTTACACCCAAGATTTCGCCAGGCACGCCTCCTATCTCATCCGGCACGCCAAAAAGGTCCAGGTGATCCTGCCAAATGTCCAAATTTCCCCGGCAACTCCGGAAGCTATCGCCGACTTTCGAGAAAAACACAACGCGAATAACCGAAAAATGATCGGTATGGCAACCCGCTTCGCCGCCGAGAAAGGCATTGAGGTCCTGCTCGAGGCAATCCCCATCGTCCAGAAAAAACATCCAGATGTCAAGGTCCTGTTTGCCGGTCAGTATGAAGGCGTGTGGGGAGAAGAAACGTATGCAGCCCGCTTGAAACCTTTAATTGCAAAATACCAGCAGGAAGGCTGTTGGGAATTCTTAGGGATTCTGCCCATGCAAGAAATGGCAGCTTTTTTTCCGAACCTGGATCTGTTGGTCGTCCCCAGCTTGAATTCAACGGAGACCTTCGGATTTGTGCAGGTTGAAGCGATGATGAGCGGGACCCCCTGTGTGGCCTCCGATTTGCCTGGCGTGCGCCAGCCGGTCACAATGACGGGCATGGGCAAGGTTATCCCGGTTGGCGATGCACAAGCCCTCGCCAAAGCCATCCTGGAGATTCTCGACCAGCCTGAGAAGTTCCAGGGGGAACCGGCAGGCGTTGTCCAGATGTTCCATCCCGACACCAATGCAGCTGCATTTGAGGCTTTATTTCGCGAGTTGTTGGAGGCAAAGCGATAAGCACAGCGCTTATGGCTGCCATTGATTAAAATGGATCCGGAAAAATTAGAAAACAACCCAATCTCAAAGGATTATCTGTGGCTGCACCTGCGCGACCTGCCCTATTTTCGCGCCATGCTGCGTGCCATCGAAGCCGCATTCTACCAGGGAATCGATCTCCCCGGACCTACACTCGACCTGGGATGTGGAGATGGTCACTTTGCATCGCTTGCCTTTGATCAGCCGCTGGATATCGGTCTCGACCCATGGACTGGCCCTATCCGTGAAGCGAAGCAATACGGATTCTACAAGGCTTTGATCCAGGCTTCTGGGGCGGATATGCCCTTCCCAGAGGCGTATTTTAACAGCGCAGTGAGCAACTCCGTGCTGGAGCATATCCCCAATATCGATGAAGTCCTGAAAGAAACCGGGCGGGTGCTGAAGCCAGGAGCCGTTTTCGTTTTTTGCAGTCCAAACCACAATTTTCTGCCCAGCCTGTCAGTAGGCAGAACTCTGAATAGGCTTCGGATGCACAACCTGGGAAACAGGTACAGGGCTTTTTTCAACCGCATTTCCCGCCACCATCACTGCGACTCTCCTGAGGTCTGGCAAAAACGCCTGGAGGAGGTTGGTTTCACCTTGGAGAAACATTGGAATTACTTTCCGCCGGAGGCGATCCGCGTTTTTGAGTGGGGGCACTACCTGGGCATGCCTTCCCTGATCTGGAGGAAGTTGACGGGACGCTGGAACCTGGTCAAGGGGCGCTGGAATTTCGCTCTCATTGAGCCCATCGTCCGAAAATATTACACCCTGGAACCTGACCAGGCTGGCACAATGACATTTTTTATTGCGAGGCGGAAATAATCTTGCCCAAACCCTTGGGTATCCGATACAATTCACCCGATTATGGAAGAGCTAAACCCGCCCCCCACCCCACCCGGTGAACCCAGTGTCCTGGATTATTTAAAATCAAAACTATCTCCTCGGAAGCATCCTGCGGTCGCCCTCCCATCTCCAGATAGGTCCATACCTGCCGACACAGAGCTGCCAGGGCCTGAGGTCGAGCGCTCAACGGCAGAAATTTCTCGCCCCAGAATTTCATTCGACCGCCTACCCTGGCGCTCGCTGGTTGCACTGGCCCTGGCTTTGCTGGCACAATTCAGCCTGGAACCGCGCCTGGAGCGCGATTGGAAAGCAGGCGCGTTCTTGTACGCTTTCTCTTTGGCCTGGCTGATCTGGGCGGTTTGGAAAGATGAATTAGCACTGGCTCCCTACAGGGAAGAAGATGATATTCACCAGGCTGAAACAGGCAATTTTCGACTGGCGCCCCTGATTGCCTGCGGTATTTTTTCGCTTTTAGCCTTCCTCGATTTCAAAGGGAACTTGTTTACCTCCACCAATCTTCTCCTGTGGACAGCCGCCATCATTACCTTCCTGTTGGCTTTTTGGACTGATCTGAGCGGCTTGAACAACTGGTGGATCCAGTTCAAAGGATTCATTAAGAAACCAGCCTGGAATTTCACCATCACAAGAGAGGTGCTTCTATTGGCAGGTTTGAGCCTGATCATCATTTTCTTCAGGGCAACCCAGATAAACCAGGTGCCTGCAGAAATGATCAGCGACCATGCTGAGAAGCTCCTGGATGTCCAGGATGTACTTGATGGTCAAACGCATATCTTCTTCCAACGCAACACCGGTCGGGAAGCCTTTCAGTTTTATTTGATCGCGCTCACCATCAAACTGCTCGGTACGGATGTATCGTTTTTAAGTATGAAAATCGGCACAATCCTGTTCGGCTTATTGACGCTGCCTTTCATCTATCTCCTGGGAAAAGAGCTCGGTGGAAAACGAGTGGGGATTTTAGCGGCAGCATTCGCAGGCATCGCCTACTGGCCAAACGTGATTACCCGGTTGGCTTTACGCTTCACTTTCTATCCTTTTTTTGTAGCGCCAACCTTGTATTTCCTGATCCGCGGCTTGCGGAGATCCAGCAGGAATGACATCATTCTGGCCGGCATCTCGCTAGGGCTAGGGCTGCATTCTTATACACCCATCCGCATCTTACCCCTGGTTGTCCTGACAGCATTTGTCCTATATCTCATACACCGCCAGTCAAAGGGTGCCAGGGAAACCACGCTTTATCATTTCGCCATCCTGGTCCTGGCTGCCCTGGTGCTCTTTCTGCCTCTCTTACGGTATGCAATCGAAGACCCAACCATGTTTGCACTGCGGTCCTTCACGCGTCTTTCCACCTGGGAACGGCCTCTCCCCGGGCCAGCCGGGATTATCTTCTTGAAAAACCTTTGGAACGCAATGACCATGTTCGGTTGGAATAATGGGAATGTGTGGGCTTCTTCAATCCCTTACCGGCCGGCATTAGATGTCATCTCAGCAGCCTTCTTCTACACCGGTTTCGCGCTCCTCACAATCCGGTATTTCTTGCGCCGGCACTGGCTGGATCTCTTCCTGGTGCTTTCAGTCCCAATGCTGATGCTCCCATCGATCCTCTCACTGGCTTTCCCTGAAGAAAATCCTAACCTGAGCCGGACTGGAGGGGCTATCGTGGTGGTATTCATCATCATTGGCCTCAGCATCGATGCCTTCATGAACAGCATCACAAAGAAGCTTCCCTCGGTGACTGGTAAGCGCCTGGCCTGGGGATTTTTGACCGGATTTTTCGTTTTGGCTGCGCTTCAAAATTACAACCTGGTTTTCAAACAGTACCGCCTCATTTTTGAGACATCCTCCTGGAACACGACCGAAATGGGCCAGGTAATCAGGGCATTTACCCAGTCGATGGGAAGCCCAGATAATGCCTGGGTAGTCGCTTATCCCTATTGGGTGGACACGCGCCTGGTAGGAATCAACTCCGGCTTTCCGAGAAAAGATTATGGGATCTGGCCTGAGAATTTGTCTCAAACCGAAAATTTAGGTGGAACCAAGCTGTTTTAATCAATCCATCGGATAATAATGCCATCAGTCTCCTCCAGAAAATGTATCCAGCGGGTTGGCTGCAGACCTATGATTCTTCTAAAGAAGGGAAAGATTTTTTGGTCTACCTGGTGCCTCCCCAATAACCTGCCTGGGTGCAGCTTACTGGAATTGTCAATCACACAGAGACCGAGCCAATTAGAATGATTAGCGACGAAACTATCACTACACAACCACAAAAAAAACCAAAGCAGATCAAGAATTTCATATTTGATTTTCTGTTGATTGTCATCTTGCTGGCAGGCGCAGCTCTACGCCTTGCCGGATCCTATTGGGGTGAATACACCTATATGCACCCCGATGAGCGCTTTCTGCTGTGGGTCGGTGCCGACATCTCGCCTGTAAATCAAGTACCCAATCCAGATGCAACCTCCGCAGAAAATCAATATAAGAAGGAATGGCTTAGCTTCTCAGAGTATTTTGATACTGCCAATTCCCCTCTGAATCCACACAACCGTGGGCACGGGTTCTACGTATACGGCACCCTCCCAATGTTCCTGACGCGGGTAGCCGTTGAGCTGATCAAAGGACATACGGGTTTTCAAGAAATGCTCGATATCGGGCGGCCCCTTTCAGCCCTGGCTGACTTGATTACCGTCTTCCTGGTTTACCTGGTGGCAGTGAAACTCTATGACCGGAGGGTGGGTTTGCTGGCGGCGGCTTTCTCGGCCGCGGCTGTCCTGCAGATTCAGCAGTCTCACTTCTTCACCATGGACACTTTCATCGTGATGTTCACCTTCCTGGCTTTTTATTTCGCCGTCAGGGTCAGCGTGGGTGAAGGCGCAGAAACCTGGGAAAAAGAGAACACCCCAGCAGAAACGGAGCCAGGTCAACCGGCTCCGAGGCGAGGCGCCAAGGAAATCATCCTGGATTTTATCCGCCATCCTTACTTCTGGCTCAGCCTGGCTTTTGGGATTGCGCTGGGTATGGCAGTGGCCTCCAAGTTGAACGCGGTGTTAATGGCATTGGCACTGCCTGCCGCCATGCTGATGCGCTTGATCAGCCTGTCCCCCAAGAAGCGGGAGGCAGCCATTTTGCCAATATTTTTCTACCTGTGCCTGGCCGGCGCAGCCAGCCTTATCACCTTCCGTCTCGGGCAGCCCTACGCCTTCAGTGGGCCGGGATTTTTGGACATCACGCCCAATCCATTATGGGTTGAAAATATCAAGTCACTCATGGCCCAAACGAGTGGTGATGTCGATTTTCCACCCGCCTTGCAATGGGCGCGGCGCTCAGTTTTGTTTTCTGGTCAAAACATCGTACTTTGGGGACTAGGCCTTCCCCTGGGTATTTTGGCCTGGGGAGGATTCCTGACGGCTGGATGGCGCATATTGAGAGGAGAATGGCAGCGGCACGCTCTGATCTGGGGTTGGACGGCTGCCTATTTTGCCTGGCAGTCGCTGGCTTTCAACCCCACCATGCGCTACCAGCTTCCGATTTACCCAACCCTGGTGATCTTTGCAGCCTGGTTAGTTTTCTACATTTACGATTATCGGAAACGGGCAGCCACGGAGCAGCCACCTACCAGGCAGGCTTTCCCGTGGACCAAAGTCCTGGCTGCCCTGGTCGGCGGCATCGTACTGCTAGGCACCTATGCCTGGGCAGTTGCCTTTACGGGGATTTACACTCGACCTTTCACACGTGTGGCAGGCTCGCGGTGGATTTACCAGAATGTCCCGGGGCCCATCAACCTGCATGTTCAGACGGAAGGGGGGGTTAAAAACCAGCCTGTTCCTGTTCCAAACCAATACACCATTCGGAATGGATTTCCTCTGCAGACCAGTTTCACGGCCAACTACACTGGTGTACTAAATGAGATCTACCTGGGACACTTGCTGGACAGCAACCTGACCAGCAGAGCAAACGTATTGAAGCTTTCTGTTTCAGCGCTGCCCAATGGCGAGATGCCCCTGGGATCTGGAACCTTGCGCATCATTCCATCCCAGAATCCCCAGACTGAGGGCTTTGGGTATATCGTTAACCTCGATTCGACCATCCCACTTGAAAAAGATAGCACCTATTACTTAACCTTCTTCGACCCGCTTGGAAATAAAGCCTGGGATTTATGTGGGGAATTCACCGCCTTCCTTCAAATAGGTCAAAGCCTGGAGGAAGTCCCTCTGACAGCCTCAGAAACGTGTGCAATCCCAGCGGGAGGGTCTCTCTCCTTGTCCTTCCGGGCTCCCGAAGATGCCAGCCTTTTTGAAGTATATCTTTCCAAAGCAAATACTGAGGCAGCTCCAGTAGGAGAAAAAACGCTGCAGGTGAGCGTTTCTTCCAACGAGCAGAGTCCATCTACGACATCGGGAAACATCACTGGGAAGTTTGTCGAGGGTAAAGAAGGCTATGGTGATGGGTACCTGGTCAAACTTGATCAACCCCTCCAAATTGAAGAAGGCAAGGTTTACAACCTGGGCGCCGCCCTGGTCGACGGGATAGGCGATCTCACCCTGCGGGGATCTGCCGTTGCCAATGAAGGGGAGTGGGACGACAGCCTGCCTCTACGAATGGATGGCTATGATCCGTTTGGAGGCATGTACACCTCCGATCTCAATTTGAATATGTATTGGGACGATAATCCCGAAAAACTGCAGCGCTTCTCGAACATACTGGATGAAGCCGAATACCTCGCGATTTCCTCGAACCGCCAGTGGGGAACCTTACCGCGCCTGCCAGAGCGCTTCCCGATGTCTACGACTTACTACCGCAATTTGTTGGGCTGCCCGGCGGATAAAACGATCGAGTGGTGCTATCGGCTTGCCAAGCCGGGTATGTTTGACGGCAACCTGGGGTTTGAGCTGGTAGAAACCATCCAATCTGACCCAAGCATCGGTAATCTCTCAATCAACACCCAGTTCGCCGAGGAAGCTTTCACAGTTTACGATCATCCCAAGGTGTTGATCTTCAAAAAGACCGCTGCCTATGACTCTCAGAAGGTACGTGAACTCTTGGGTGCGGTAGATTTTTCGAAGATCATCCACCTCACCCCCAAAAAAGCCGATTCCTATCCAGGAGACCTGATGCTGCCAACGGATCAGCTGACAGAACAGCAGGAAGGCGGCACGTGGTCAGAACTGTTTAATCCTAACGCAATCCAAAATCGCTCACAGTTAGCAGGTGTGATCCTTTGGTACCTGGCCCTTACCTTGCTGGGCTGGGCAGTGTACCCTGCTTTGCGCCTGGCACTGCCAGGATTATCAGACCATGGCTATCCATTGGCGCGCACGGCTGGAATGCTGGCGCTCTCTTATTTTGCCTGGCTGGCAGGTTCCTTCCGTATTCCTTACAGCCGGCTTACCATCGGTGTGATCTTTGCAGGGATGCTCTTGTTTGGACTTTTTCTTGCTTACCGGCAGCGCAAAGAAATCAGGCAAGAGCTGGGCAGTGGCTGGAAGTATCTCCTCTTGATTGAGGGGGTAAGCCTGTTATTCTTCCTGGCTTTTCTACTTGTGCGCCTGGGCAACAGCGATCTATGGCATCCGTACTTCGGCGGGGAAAAGCCCATGGATTTCTCGTACTTCAACGCCATCCTCAAGAGCTCTTCCTTCCCCCCATACGACCCATGGTACGCGGGCGGTTACCTGAATTATTACTACTATGGATTTGTCTTTGCAGGTACTCTGGTGAAACTCCTGGGGATTGTTCCGTCTTTTGCCTATAACCTGATCTTGCCAGCAATGTTCAGCATGATTGCCCTCGGAGCCTTCTCAGGGGCCTGGAACCTGGTGAACAGCCAGCGGTCAACCGACCGCGAGCAGTCCATCGATCATGGCGAGCCGCTTCCAGACCCAGAAGCACATAAATCCTCTTTTGGACGGCTGTCTTCTTATTCGGTTTTCGCAGGTATTTCTGCTGCTGTTTTAATGCTGGTTTTTGGAAACCTAGGCACGCTGCGCATGATTTTCCGCGGGTATGCCACCTTGGGTCTTCACGGTCAAGCTTATGAAGAAGTTGGCCTGGTAGAGCGCTGGAAAGCCGCTGGGGATGGGTTGGGACAGGTGGTATCGGGCGCCAGCCTGCCTTATGGAATTGGAGATTGGTATTGGACCCCCAGCCGGTTGATGCCATCTGGCGATAACGCAATTACAGAATTTCCTGCCTTTACCTTCCTTTATGCCGATCCGCATGCTCATCTCTACGCCCTGCCAATTGCCTTGTTATGCTTGGGTTGGGCTTTCTCAGCAGCCCTCAGTCGGGCGCGTTGGAGCAGCCTTTGGGCCGCCCTTATCGGTTTTTTCCTGGGAGCCATGGCGATCGGCTCTTTACGCCCTACCAACACCTGGGATTTTCCCACCTACCTGGCATTAGGCTGTGTAGCGCTGACTTTTGGGATCTGGCAGAACAACCTGGATGAAACTTTTTTACGCTACCGGATTCTTCATCCGCTGGCAGGCTTTCCACAGGTAAGCAAGCGCATAATCTTGACCCTTTTTAGCGTGGCATTCCTGGTGGGCCTGTCAGTGCTCCTCTATAAACCATACACCCAATGGTATGGACAAGCCTACTCGTCGATCGAAGCCTGGAAGGGTCCAATCACACCCTTCAGCGCTTACTTCACACATTGGGGTTTGTACCTGTTCATCATCGTCACCTGGATGATCTGGGAAACGCGTGAATGGCTGGCCAGCACCCCGGTGTCTTCGCTCCAAAAATTAACCCCTTACCTGGAAGTCATCGGTGCTGGGATCGTCGTTTTGCTCGTTCTTACCGTCCTTTTGGTGATTAAATTCCCCGCCGCTGCCGATGGGACCCAGTCGGGCAGCCTGCCATTCGGCAGAGGTGTATTGACTGCGCTCATTTCGCTGCCCCTGGCTGCCTGGGCAGGCGTTCTGCTTCTGCGCCCCAAGCTGCCGGCTGCCAAGCGGACCGTCCTGTTCATGGTGGGCACCTGCCTGGTGATCACCCTGTTCGTCGAAGTTTATGTTCTACGCGGCGATATCGGACGGCAAAATACAGTTTTCAAGCTGTACCTGCAAGCCTGGACGATGTATGCCATTTGTGCCGGAGCCAGCCTGGCCTGGCTGTATGCATCTTTCCGTAAATGGTCCAATGGCTGGTATTATATCTGGCAGGCAGCCTTCGCCTTTCTGGCTTTCTCGGCGTTATTGTTCCCCCTCCTGGCTACAACCGCAAAAATAAAGGACCGCATGGTGCCTGAAGCCCCCCGCACCCTTGATGGAATGGACTACATGAAATATGCCTCGTATAACTGGTTGAACCAGACGATGGACTTGAGCCAGGATTACCGGGCGATCCGCTGGATGCAGGATCATATTCAAGGCTCTCCGGTGATCCTCGAAGCAAATTCTCGCAATCTTTACCGCTGGTATGACCGGTTCACCATCTACACCGGCTTACCGAATGTCGTCGGATGGGAATGGCACCAACAGCAGCAGCGCGCGGTCAACCCAGGCACCTGGGTCAGCGAGCGCATCAATAGGGTCGATGAATTCTTTAACACGACTGACCTTGAGCTTGCCTCGGACTTCCTGAGGAAGTACAATGTAAAATACATTGTACTAGGGCAGCTCGAACAAGCCACCTATCCTGGACCTGGCCTGGATAAATTTGTTGCGAATGAAGGCAAATTATGGCAGAAGGTCTTTCAAGACCAAGATACAAGTATCTATGAGGTGATCGCTCCTTAGCGCTCAGGATTGGATTGAAAGAAATCGAAACGATACTCGTTTTTAACTCAAGGTGAACGCTCCGTATATGGTGTATTTCTTACTTTGGTGGATCATCGTTGAAATCATCGGCTGGCTGGCGCTGCCCATTGCCAGGCGCGTTTTGCGCTGGCTCCCAGACCAGGGTTATATCTTTTCAAAGTCCATCGGGCTGTTAGTGGCCAGCTACATGCTCTGGTTAGGTGCCTCAACCCACCTCCTGAGCAACGACCTGGGCGGTATCGTGGCAGCGATATTGATCATGGCGGGTGTTTCCGCTGCATTTTATCTTCACGCAAAACGGAAGCATAACGAAAACCTTCTGACTTTCCTGAAAGAGAATAAAAAGCTGGTTTTAACCGCGGAAATCCTGTTCACGGTGTCCTTCGCGGCTTGGGCAATTCTGCGCGCTTATGCGCCCGATAAGATTATGAATGCGGGCGGCGAAAAGTTCATGGAAATTGCTTTCCTGAACGCCATTCTGAACAGCCGGTTTTTCCCACCCCTTGATCCCTGGCTGTCGGGGTTTGCAATTTCCTATTATTACTACGGGTATGTGATGATGGCCTTCCTGACGCGTCTATCAGGAGTTCCCGCCGGAATCGGCTTTGACTTGTATGACTCTCTGCTCTTTTCACTGACGGTTGTAGGCGCGTTTGGCGTGGTCTATAACCTGGTCAGCGCTGCCAGTGCCAGGAAAACCCAGCCAGCCTCTGCGCGTCCTGGCAGCCAGGCCTTAGGTTTTGGCCTTCTGGGTGGGCTACTGGTAACCATAATGGGCAACCTGGAAGGTCTCTTGGAAGTGTTGTACTCGGCGAAAGCTTTGCCTGATGCTTTCTGGAAGTGGATCAACATCCCTGACCTGGCTGCCTCGCCTGCGACTGGAAAATGGATCCCTCCGGGGTATTGGTGGCAGGTGTGGTGGCATGCCTCGCGGGTACTGCAGGATCTCAACCTGGATAACAACCCGGCGCCGGTATCACCGATCACCGAATTTCCAGCATTCAGCTTCATCCTGGGAGACAACCACCCACACGTCCTGGCGCTGCCCTTCGTTCTCCTGGCTATTGCCCTGGCCCTGGCAGTCTTGCTGCGAACCAAGAACCTTAAGGTGGGGTCATCCAGCCTTCCCTTGCCAGATGCGAAGGACGCCGGGGTGGAGTCGCCCAGCCAAACCCATCCAGACCAGGTTGATCAGGACCTAACAGGCGGCAGCCGACCGAAAATCTTTGGCCTGCCGCGCGAAATGCTGCTTCCCTTTGACTCAGATTGGGTGTTGTTCACCTTCTCGGCTCTCGTTTTAGGAGGGCTGGCCTTTTTAAACACCTGGGATTTCCCGATTTACCTGGGTGTGCTCCTGCTGGCAAATATTGCCGGACAGGCGCTGAGACAGAATGGATTCAATTTCGAAATTCTCATCCAAGCCGCCATACTTGCCGTGGAGCTGCTGGCGGCATCAATTTTGCTCTACATCTTTTTCTATGTCGGGTTTAGCTCGCAAGCTGGAGGCATTTTACCTTACGTCCTGCCTCCTACACGCCTGCCGCAATACCTGGTGATGTTTGGGATTTTTATTTTTATCTTGTTTTCCTTCCTGGGCGTGTATACCTTTGCTCAAAGACAACCAGCGCAGGAAAAGAAAGCTGTCCTCAAGTCTTTGTTGGGCACATGGGGATGGACCATCCTGATTTGCTCCCTCATCTTTGGGATCATTTTACTGGCAGTCTCTCTCAGCGGATTCGGACGACAATTAATCAGCGGGCAGCCCATTGACTCAAGCATCCAAAGCCTGCTGGGAGAGGGAAGCTTTGGCCAAATCTTGACGAATATACTCTTTGCACGCCTGCTCAACCCCTGGCTGCTGCTGGTTCTCTCCGCCCTGGTTGCCCTGACCATTCTCAGCACCTTGAAAGCCCTACAAAACACAACCGAAGTAGATATGTTCGTTTTTATGCTGATCTTCGTAGGGGTTGTGCTGACACTCAGTGTAGAATTCTTCTACTTGCGCGACAGCTTCGGCTTGCGGATGAACACAGTTTTTAAATTTTATTACCAGGGTTGGGTCATGATGGCTCTAGCCAGCGCCTATGGGCTGTGGTGGCTGGCGAATGCGAGCCAAAACGCCTTGAGCAAGGCAGCACGCTCTGTGATTCTTACTTTTTCAGGGCTGCTGATCCTGGCAGGCATGCTTTACCCGGTATTATCAGGATTGAACCGTGTGCAGAATTTTACAAGCAAGCCAAACCTGGATGGCGCCAGTGGGATTGCTGCTTCAAATCCAGAGGATTGGGCAGCGATCCAATGGCTGCAAAATAATGCCCACTCAGAAGATGGCACGCCTCCGGTCATCCTTGAGACGCCGGGGGGGTCTTATAACTACGAAGGCCGGATCAGTGCCTTTACTGGTTTTCCATCTGTCTTGGGTTGGGCAGTGCACGAAAGCCAGTGGCGAGGCAGTTACGACGAGCAAGGAAAGCGTGAGCCGGATATTGCCACGATCTATACCACCAGCGACTCAAACTTAACGCGTGAGCTACTCAAGAAGTGGAATGTCGATTTCGTCATTCTAGGCCCAACCGAACACAGCTATATCCAGCGCCTTTGCCTGGATCAAAGCCGCCGCTGCAGCCTGGCGACGGTGCTGCGCAACTTTGACCAAACCCTGACCCCGGTCTTCAACCAGGGACTGATGACGATCTACCAGGTGCCATAAGGGATAAAATACAAATGGCCGAAAAAAATCAACTCAAATCCTTCTTCACCAGCGAGACTATTCTCTATCTCCTGGCGTTTGCCCTGGCGCTGGTGCTGCGCTTATTCCGCCTGGAGGCTGCACCTTTAACCGACTTCGAAGCCAAATGGGCTCTCCAAGCCTGGGACACGATCCAGGGGAGCAAGCCCATCCTGGGACCGCAACCAGCCTATGTGATCATCACCAGCGGACTGTTCTTTCTCTATACAGGTTTGAATGCGCTGGCACGCCTGTTACCGGCGGTCGCTGGCAGCTTGCTGGTCTTTTTGCCGTGGCTCCTCAAACCTTATACAGCTGGTTCGCTCCAGCTCAGACGGGCTGGGGTGATCCTGGCTTTCTTCCTGGCGCTTGATCCGGGATTAGTGGCGCTTTCTCGCACGGCCGGCAGTGCTATGACCGCGCTGAGCTTTGGATTATTGACCCTGGGATGCCTGGCAGCCAAGAAACCCAAACTAGCAGGTATCTTGGGCGCACTGGCCCTTCTCTCTGGACCAGCCCTGCTTGAAGGACTGCTTGGGCTCGGATTAGCCTGGCTGGCTGCCCGGCTGCTCATTCAGGCCGGTTGGTTAAACCCGCTCGAAACCATGCTGCAAAATGATCCCGGTGGGTCTCCCTTTGCCTGGAAAAAAATGCTCTTATTCGGCTTGGGGACATTCTTGATCGTAGGTACTGGGCTGTTAATCGTGCCGCAAGGTTTGGCGGCTTTCGCGTCAACAATCTCTGCTTATCTAACGGGTTGGGTCAGCCCCACCGGCGTACCCACCCTGCGGATCCTCAGCGCCCTGGTATTCTACCAACCCCTGGCGATCGTGTTTGGGCTGGTAGGGGCGCTGACCGCCTGGATAAACCTTAACAAGCCTCAACCCGGGTTCTACTTTGGCAGGCTTCTCAGCCTGTGGGCTTTAATGGCCTTGTTTGCAGCCATCATTTACCCAGGTCATGAGGTATCCTCGGCAGCCTGGGCTTTGATCCCGCTGTGGGGGTTGGCTTCCTTGAGCCTGGCAGGCCTTTTCCCAGAGGATGAAGAAAATTTCTCGTTAGCAACTGCACTGGGACATGCCGGTTTGACGGCATTTTTCTTGGTACTGGTCGGGCATAACCTGCTGCGCCTGGAAAGCTTGAGCGCCAGCCTAATCTTGTACGTTGCCGTAGTTGGGGGTATTTTCCTGATGGGCGCCATCGTGACTGTTCTGGTCGTCGCGGGTTGGTCTCTGAAAACAGCCCTGTGGGGGCTATCCTGGGGGATAACAGCAGTTTTATTGGCAGTGATGTTCTCTTTTACCTGGAAAGCAGCCATCCTCTACCCGAATGGTGCAAATGAGCTCTGGACCACTGGTCCAGCTGCCGGGCAGATGAACGAGCTGGTCGCTACCGTGACTGACCTGTCTTGGTGGAATAAAAGCCAGCCACATGAGCTGGATATTGTCATTACATCCAATGCGCCATCCCTGCGTTGGGCCTTACGATTCTTTCAAAATGCCCAGTACAAAGCAGCGATCTCGTCGCCTGACACACCTTCTGTTGTCATTGTACCCAATGCCATTACTGATGGCAGCCAGCAGGCGTTATCCCTGCCTTCCAGCTATCGCGGCCAGGACCTGGTGCTAAGAAAAACACCCGCATGGACCAGCGCTGTCCCGGCAGATGTCATCCGCTGGCTCGCTTTTCGCCAGGCTCCCAGCAACAGCGAGATGCTCATTTTATGGGCCAGAAATGATCTTTTTCCTGGCAGCAGCGCTGCGGAAACCAGCACGAATACCCCATAACGATCCATATTATTCTGTAGTGGAGATTTCATGCCCATCCCTTCAATCATCGCCATCGATGGTCCCGCAGCCTCAGGCAAGTCGACCCTGGGATTAAAGCTTGCTCGAGAGTTTGGCTTCTTGTTTTTCGATACAGGAGTTATGTACCGAGCAGTAACCTGGACGGTGCTGCAGCAACAGATACCGGTCACGGATGAAGAGACTATTACCAAGTTGGCAGAACGAATCAACATTGATGTTCGCCCGGCGAGCGCATCAGATGGCAGAACATCAGATATCCTGGTGGACGGACGGGATGTAACCTGGGAAATTCGCCAAAAAGAAGTTGAGGCAAATGTTTCCGTAATTTCTGCTTATCCTGGAGTGCGGCGCGCCTTGACTATTCAGCAGCGGCGGATCGGACAGCGCGGCAGAGTGGTCATGGTTGGGCGCGACATTGGCACGGTGGTGCTGCCTGAAGCTGATTTGAAGATTTACCTGGATGCTTCGGCGGAAGCACGCGCCCGCAGGCGGTATAAGGAGCTGCTCCAGCGCGGTGAGAATACCGATTATGACAATATTTTGGCCGCCATGCGTGAGCGTGACCGCATCGATTCCACGCGGCAAGTCGCACCTTTGCGCCCTGCCCCAGATGCCATCATCCTGAACTCAACCGAACTGGATGCCGACCAGGTCATCATAAAAGTCAAGGAATGGATGAAGTAATGAGCGAAAAAAGCTATACGGTTCCTAAAGATAACCCGGCTAAATCGTATATGGCTTCGGCCAGCTTTTCGGGTGCTGTTCCATATTTTGGGCTCGGTGCATATCTACGGTAAGGAAAATGTCCCAGCTAAAGGCCCGTACCTTGTGGCCATCAATCATCTATCGATCATCGAACCGCCTTTAACCGGAGCCTTTTGGCCAATCCCCCTGGAACCAGTAGGAGCGATCGAGATATGGTCGAAACCCGGGCAAGGGGTGATAGCCAGGCTGTATGGCGGGATCCCAGTACATCGGGGAGAATACGATCGAGAGCTGATTGATCAAATATTGGCTGCCCTTAAAGCTGGCAATTCACTGCTAATCGCACCCGAAGGTGGGCGTTCGCATGCGCCTGGTTTACGCAGAGGGAAACCTGGGGTAGCTTACATCATTAATAAATTGAATATTCCTGTCATCCCGGTCGGGATTGTCGGCTCTACCGATGATTACTTGAACAAAGCTCTGCATGCCAAAAGACCCAGGTTAGAAATGCACATTGGAAAGCCGCTGCTGTTTCCGGCGATCACCGAAAAAGGAACCGAGAAACGCCTCTCGCTGCAGCGAAACACAGATCAAATCATGCTCGCCATTGCTGAGATGCTGCCTTTCGAATACCGCGGCGTATATGCCAACCCGGACCTTGACGCCTTGGAAATGGAATAAAATGCGACCTTTCATACCTTAAATCGGTGAGATAATCTTAGTATTCCGAAACATTGACAATCACAATGAACGCTTATAAGTATCCATAGAATGAGGAACTGCCATGACCGTTCAAAGCCTGGAAAAAGAAGAATACAAGCCCACCCCTTACGATCACAGCCGCTGGGAAACACGCCGCCGCGTCTTGCGCATTCTACTCCGCACCATCGGTTTTACCTTGTTTGCCAAGGTTGACCATGTCGAAGGCCTGGAGAATATTCCCGCCGAGGGACCGGCGATCATTATGATCAATCATATCAACTTCATCGACCCGATTGCCGTGCTGCATGTGATTCCACGCCGCAATATCATCCCCATGGCAAAGATTGAAGTCTATAGTTATCCCATCGTGGGCATCTTCCCTCGCTTGTATGGGGTCATTCCAGTCCGCCGCGAAGAGTTCGACCGGCGCGCCATCCAATCCGCTTTTGAGATCCTTCGGGCCGGCGAAATCATCCTGTTAGCCCCTGAAGCTCACCGCCACCCCGAGCTGCAGCGCGGCAAAGAAGGCGCAGCCTATCTAAGCAGCCGCTCTGGAGCGCCGATTATCCCGGTAGCAATCGATCATACCATTGGCTTTCCTACTATTCGCTTTTCAAAGCGCTGGTCGGAACCCGGTGCATCCATTCAGTTTGGCCGCCCCTTCCATTTTCATTCCGATCTCAAACGCGCAAACAGGGAGCAATTACACCAGATGACCGAGGAGGCCATGTATATCCTGGCAAAAATGCTGCCAGAATACCGCAGAGGCGTTTACAGCGACCTTTCGCTGGCTACCCAAGAAACAATCGAATACCTGCCTGATTAAGGCCAGGTAGCTCTCAGTAAAATCCAGTCAATCAACCCGCTTTCAGGGAATATAAACAACCCGAAAGCGGCACCTCCCTCGTTATACTTAAAGAACCAGCATTCAATAACGTGCTATAATTTTGGCATACCTATTGCATCTGCCCAGCTGATATGACTTTTGAATTCACCCTCCTTAGCAATCCACCCTACGTAGACCTGCCACAGGGTTTTTTCGGATGGCTCGGTTGGGTATTGCTGCTTGGGTTCCTCGCAGCCGTCTCCTATCAGCAATGGCTGTCTGATAAAAAACGGCCTCGCCAGACGACCTTCAACTGGCGAACAGCGGTATTTGCCATCCTTCTCCTGGCAATTCCTTTCACCAGCTTGTTGTTGGTGGTCCGCCTGCCAGTAGGGAATGCGCTCCCGCCTCCAGGCAGGCCTATTGAACCCCTGGGACCAGCCCTGATTTTCTTCGTCATGCTTCCCATTTTCCTTTCGGCGGGAATGTTGACCACGCTACCAACCGTGATCATCGGAGCGATGGTTGGCGTCTTCCTGGCTTTATGGGAGACACATAGCTTTTTTAGCCCCCTCGAATATGCCTTGTATGCCATCGTCTTGTATGGCAGCTTCCAGCAAAGGTATCGCACAAAACTCTTTCAATTCCTGCGTTCCCCATTACCAGCCGCCGCTCTGTTAGCCTTCGTCTTCCCGGTGGTGATGCTTTATTCCACGGTCTTCCTGGCGCAAGGGAGCCTGGCAACCCGCCTAGACTACGCCTTTACACGCCTGTTTTATAGCACATTAGCGATGTGGGGCGAATTATTGATAGCCGGGTTATTCGCCTCGTTGGTGCCGATTGCCTTGCCCAAGGTATGGGGGAATACGGCCCCCCTGGAACCCTCTCCGGCTGAGCGCAGCCTTGCGGCGCGGTTCTTATTCAGCCTGGCTCCTCTGGCTGTCGCGATGGTGATCACGCTGATGATTATCAGCTGGAAAGTTGCCGGCGATGTGGCGCAAGAAATGCTCCGCAGCCGGATGGAGAATGCTGCCCAAACGGGGGCTTCGGTCATACCGTTTTTTATGGAGACGGGACAAAACCTGATCCAGCAGATATCGCGCGACCCGCGCTGGTTCAATGCCACTGTGGATGAACAATATGAAGCATTACAAGAAAATCTGCGTTCAGTGCCATACTTTACCCAGTTCATCCTCCTGGACGCTCAGGGCAATACGGTTACTAGTTATCCTTATTTAGACTACGAAAATTCGGCTATCCCCCCTGAAGAACAAGAAGGTCTTAAATATGCCCTGGCTGGGGTTCCCTTCCAAACTTATACGATCCCTCCTCTGGAAAGCCAGCAAGCTGCCATGGTATCCTTCATTGCCTCTGTCGTCGATGAAACAACCCAGCAGGTTGAGGGGGTTCTGATTGGTAGAACAGACCTGATCAACAACCCCTTTATGTTGTCGATGCAGATCAGCCTGAACAGCATGAATGAATTCGATGGCAGTGGGATGCTGATCGACGAAAACCAGCGTATTCTTTACCATTCGAACTACACAGGCCTGATGGATACCTATCAGGGCCCGACTTCAGATGAGCCCTTCTTCGTAGAAAATGAAGGGCCCGATGGTACCCGCCAGCTGCTCTATTACCAGCCCACCTTGGGACATCCCTGGGCAATTGTCATGACCGTTCCTTCCAGGGAGGCACAACAGATCGCATTAAATATTGCAGCCCCGCTTTTGGCAATGATCCTGGTGCTCTTTATCGTTGCCGCCGTGATCTTGCGCTTCAGCCTGCGCAAACTGACCGGCTCATTACAGAACCTGGCGCAGCAAGCCGATATGATCGCCCGCGGGAACCTGGATGAACCTCTCTCAGAGTTTGGTGAAGATGAAGCGGGAAAGCTCAGGCATTCTTTCGAGCAAATGCGAGTTGGCTTGAAGGCGCGCCTCGATGAATTGAACCGCCTGTTGGTGGTCAGTCAGGGTGTGGCTGCCAGCCTGGATATGGAAGAGGCAGTCAAGCCTGTATTGGAATCCGCCCTGGCCATCGGTGCCTGCTCCGCCCGCGTCGTGCTCTCTCCCACCACTTTCCCAGAAATTAGAGGGGATTCGCCTCACCCCACCCGCTTTGGCATGGGGCCGTGCAACAACCTGTACAGCAGCCTGGATGAACAGATCATGTCTCTCACCCAGCAGCAAAGCCGAGTGGTGCTGAACAACCTGAGCCGGGTGCGGCTGCTGTCCTTCCCAACCGGAACACCCCGCCCCGAAGCCCTGCTGGCCTTGGCCTTGCGCCATGAGGACCTCTATTACGGCGCTCTATGGCTGGTCTTTGATAAACCGCACCAATTCACTGAAGATGAAATCCGGTTCATGGAGACCCTGGACCGCCAGACAGAAATGGCAGCAACCAATTCCCGTTTGTTCTTGACCGCCGAAGTCGGGCGCCAGCAGCTCGCCGGGATCCTGGACTCTACTCCCGATCCAGTGATCGTGACCGATCACCAAAACCGCTTCGTCAGAGCCAACCCAGCTGCCTGGCAGGCTTTGGATATGAGCGGCGAGCAAGGAGAAGGCCAACCACTCGAAAAGGTGTTCCGCAATAAAGAGCTGATCCAATTATTGAGCACTCCTACCGAAAGCAAACAGTCAGCAGAAGTGATTCTCTCAGATGGGCGTACCTACCTGGCCATGGCCTCTCCGCTAATGGCAGGCGACCGTAAGGTAGGGAGAGTCTGCATCTTGCGTGACGTAACCCACTTTAAAGAGCTGGACGCCTTGAAATCCGAATTCGTGGCCACCGTCAGCCATGACCTCCGCTCGCCACTCACCCTCATCCGCGGCTATTCCACCATGCTGGAGATGGTGGGCGAGCTGAACGAACAGCAGGATAATTACGTCAAGAAGATCGTCGGCAGCGTGGAGACCATGGCACGGTTGGTGAATAACCTGCTCGACCTCGGCCGGATTGAAGCTGGTGTAGGACTGCAGCTTGAAATGGTGCCTTTGAGGGAAGTGCTGGAAAAAGTGATCGGTTCTCTCCAATTAGTGGCAGCCCAGAAACAGATCCAGCTCACCTTAGAAGACTCCAGCCATACCACTCCTCTGGTTGAAGCTGACCAGGCCCTGCTCCAACAGGCGCTGTCGAATGTAGTCGAAAACGCCATCAAGTATACGAACCCGGGCGGAAAAGTGAACGTGCGCACCCTGACGCACGATAACAACGTGATCTTCGAAATCAACGATACGGGCATTGGCATCGCCCCTGTAGACCAGCCGCGCCTGTTTGAGAAATTCTTCCGCGGCGTGCAGCGCGATACCCGCAAGCAGCAGGGCAGCGGCCTGGGGCTGGCGATCGTCAAATCCATCGTCGAGCGGCATGGCGGTAAGGTGTGGGTGGAAAGCCAGCTCGGCAAAGGAAGCACTTTCTCGATCTTGATCCCTATCCGGCAGCCAACCCGCGAAAAATAACTCCTCTTCGAATTCTGAATTTTCTCTGAAACCCTGAGGAAATCCTTGTAGCGTATATAACATAGACAGCAGATGAAATCTGCAGACCCAGAATGTAAGCGCACAAGGAGGCGTCTATGTCAACCGAACGTAAACCCATCCAGGTGGAAGTAGGCGGCCTGGTCGGAATCATCTGGTTCATCGGTTACTTATTCACCCTGGCTTTTGCCCAGTTGGTCTGGTGGCAAGCCTTATTAGCAATATTGATTTGGCCTTATTACCTGGGCCTGGCAGCAAGATAATTGATCCTGAGCGTCCAAATATTAGAAATTCGTGAATATATTGACTCGAACATCAATAATTTGATATAATAGCTGGACGTATACTTGTCGAAACTTACCACAGTAAACCAGGCGCTTGTGAGAAGATTCTCAAGCGCAGACTTTTGTGCGTTAATCGTGGAAAACTCAGGAGGCTTTTGAGTGGAAACCAAAGGGTTGACTTCGTTAAGAATCAGTCTGGCATCGCCGGAAACCATTCGCAGCTGGTCGTATGGAGAGGTGTTGAAACCTGAAACCATCAACTACCGGCGGTTGCGACCCGAAAAAGATGGGCTTTTTTGTGAAGCTATCTTCGGACCCACCCGTGATTGGCAGTGCTACTGCGGGAAATATAAGAATATTCGTTATAAAGGCATTATTTGTGATAAGTGCGGCGTCGAAGTGACCCGCTCGTCGGTCCGCCGGGAGCGCATGGGGCACATCGAGCTTTCTGCGCCGGTAGCCCATGTCTGGTATACCCGCCGCATCCCCTCCTATCTTGGTTTGCTGCTGGATATCTCGCGCCGCAACCTCGATCGCGTGCTCTATTTTGCTCAATATGTCGTCACCTATGTTGACGAAGAGGCCCGCCAAAAAGCACTCAAGCGCATGGAAGATAAGATCGTCATGGCGGAGCGCGAGCAAGGCACGCGCATCAATGCGATGATCGCCGAGACCAAAGCAGCCCGTGACCGCAAAGTTGCCGAACAGGGCATGCTCACCGCCCAGGTGGAGCACCAGTATGAAGAACTGGTTGCCTCTCGCCTTGAGCCGATCATCCAGGAAGGGCAGCACCTGGAAAGACTGCTGCAAGAAAACGTGAGTACCCCCGCCCGCACACCCATCCTCTTCACCGATACCGGAACTGTTATCGTTGATGCCGGTGAAACGATCACCAAGCAGCATCTATCAAAGGTGCAGCGCGTTGTCAAAGATCGCCTGGACGAGATGGAAGTAGAGCTAAAAGGCCAGAAACAGCGCGAGATCGAGCACATTGCCATGGACATTGAAACCTACCGCGCCCAGGCTGACCAGCAGATGGAAGACTTGCGCAACGAGCTTGAAGACCAGTCCACCGTCGTGCGCGATGAAAATTCTCGCCTGCGCGATGAGCTGATGGAGCTGCGCCCGCTGACTTTCATGGGCGAGACCCGCTACAGAGAATTGAAGTCTCGCTGGGGGCAGGTATTCCGCGCCGATATGGGTGCTGAAGCCTTCTATGACATCCTCAAACGCGTCGACCTGGACAAATTAGCCCAGGAGCTTTGGTTGGAGCTACGCACTTCGAAGAGCAAGCAGAAGCGCAAAAAAGCCACCAAGCGCCTGAAGGTCGTCGAAGCCTTCCGCCGTTCCGGCAACCGCCCGGAGTGGATGGTGCTGACCGTCCTACCGGTTATCCCGCCCGATCTACGCCCGATGGTGCAGCTCGATGGTGGGCGCTTTGCCACCTCCGATCTGAACGATCTCTATCGCCGTGTGATCAACCGCAACAACCGACTAAAGAGACTTCTCGAGCTGGGCGCTCCGGATGTGATCGTCCGCAACGAAAAGCGCATGCTCCAGGAAGCTGTTGACTCCTTGATCGACAACTCGCAGCGCGGCAAGGCCCTTTCACGCCGCGGCCGCCGAGAGCTAAAATCGCTTTCAGACATGCTCAAAGGTAAAAAAGGCCGCTTCCGCCGCAACCTGCTGGGTAAGCGTGTCGATTACTCGGGCCGCTCGGTCATCGTGGTTGGCCCCAAGCTTAAGCTGTATCAGTGCGGTCTACCAAAGACCATGGCTCTGGAGCTTTACCGTCCCTTCGTGATCTCCCGCCTGGTGTCCCACAATTACGCCGCCAACGTCAAAGGCGCCAAGCGCTTCATCGAGCGCAACCGCCCCGAAGTCTGGGAAGTGCTCGAAGAGGTCATCAAAGAACGCCCGGTTCTCCTGAACCGTGCCCCCACCCTGCACCGCCTGGGCATCCAGGCTTTCGAGCCGATCCTGATCGAAGGCAGCGCCATTCAACTGCATCCCCTGGTCACCACCGCTTTCAACGCCGACTTTGACGGTGACCAGATGGCCGTGCATGTCCCATTATCCCAAAAAGCCGTGGTGGAAGCACGCACGTTGATGCTTTCATCTCGAAACCTGCTCAAGCCCGCAGACGGTGAGCCAATTATCAGCCCATCGAAAGATATGGTTTTGGGCGTCTACTACCTGACCAACGCCGATAAGCTCAATCCTCACAAGGGTGATGGACGCGCCTTCGCTGATATGTTCGAAGTCGATATGGCTTACCAATTGGGACAACTGGAAGTCCATACGAACATTTTATTGAATACCCAAACCTGGTACGACGATAAAGATACCCGCCTGCCTCAACCCGAGGTGCGCCTGATCGAAACCACCGTCGGCAGGGCTCTGTTCAACATGATCCTGCCCGATGAAATCAAATTCGTCAACCGATCACTCGAAAAAGGCGGTTTGAAAGACCTGATCGCAGAGCTGTATGAAGTGGGCGGTGAAGACCAAACCCAAGATGTGGCCGACCGGATCAAGGATATTGGCTTCCAGTACGCCACCCGTTCCGGCTACAGCATCGCCGTTTCCGATATCACCGTCCCGCCAGAAAAGCAAGAGATCATCAACCAATCCCTCGCGGAAGCCGAAACGATCCAGCGTGATTTCCGCCGCGGCCTGCTCACAGAGCAGGAGCAGAACGAACGCGTGATCGCCATCTGGCAGCGCACCACCAACGAAGTAGCGAATGCGGTCAAGCGCTATATGGATCCGCAGGGCAACCTGGCTACTATGGCCAACTCAGGTGCCACCAAAGGTGGCTTCGGTCCCATCTCGCAGCTGGCCGGCATGCGCGGCTTGATGGCGGACCCCTCCGGGCGCATCATCCCGCTCCCCATCCGTTCAAACTTCCGCGAAGGTCTGACCGCCCTGGAATACTTTATCTCCACCCACGGCGCCCGAAAAGGTTTGGCAGATACCGCTCTGCGTACTGCAGATGCCGGTTACCTGACCCGCCGCCTGGTGGATATTGCCCAGGATATTATTATCAACGAAGAAGACTGCGGTACAGAAGAAGGCTTGATCATTAACAAAAGTGACGATATCGCCGGACAGGCAATGGGCAGCCGCCTCTTCGGGCGCATCGTGGCACAGCGCGTCCTCGACCCGTCAACCGGCGAGGTCATCGCTGAGCGCGGCGAAACCATCGATCGCGAGCTGAACCGCCGCATCACCGCCTCAGGGGCCACCTCGGTCAAGGTACGCTCACCGCTCACCTGCGAGCTGGTGCATGGTATCTGTGCCAAGTGCTACGGCATGGACCTGGGACGCGGTAAGATCGTCGATATCGGCGCTGCCGTGGGCATCGTGGCCGCCCAATCCATCGGCGAACCTGGTACCCAGCTCACCTTACGTACATTCCACACCGGCGGTGTGGCAGCTGGCGGTGACATCACCACCGGTCTGCCGCGCGTCGAAGAATTGGTTGAAGCCCGCCGCATGCCGAAAGGTGAAGCGGTGGTCTCCGAGATCGCTGGCACGGTCTCCATCTTGCAGTCCGACCGCTACAGCGACCTGCGCGTTGTGCGCGTCGAGCACAGCGAAATGGTTGGCGATGAATACGACATCCCCGAAGGCTGGCAGGTGGTTACCGAAGACGCCACCGAAATCGCTGTCAATGGGGTCATCGCACAAATGGAGACTGCCACCATCACCTCGCAGCACGCCGGGCGCGTGCGCATCGAAGACCAGCGCGCCGAAAATGGCAAGCTGAAGGTCATTGTCTCCTATGAAGTGCGCCAGGAAGCTGAATACGAAATCCCCAGTAACGCCCGCGTGTTAGCCAAGGATGGGGAGCAAGTTGAGCCCGGGCAGCCGATCACTGAAGGCTCGCTGAACCCGCACCGCATCCTGCGCATCCAGGGCCGCCAGGCTTGTCAGATGTATCTGCTCGTGGAAACGCAGAAGGTTTACCGCTCTCAGGGACAAAACATCAACGACAAGCACTTCGAGGTGATCATCCGCAAGATGCTATCGAAGGTGCAGGTGATCCGCCCCGGTGACACCAACTACCTACCTGGTGACCTGGTGGACCTACTGGAGATGAAAAAGGTCAACGAGGACCTGCTGGCAGAAGGCAAGCGCCCTGCCCGTTTCCTGGAAGTTTTGCTGGGCATCACCAAAGCCTCTTTAAGCACCAACTCCTTCCTGTCTGCATCCTCCTTCCAGCACACCATCAAGGTGCTGGCTGGCGCGGCGATCGCCTCGGCGGAAGACCCGCTCTTCGGGCTCAAGGAGAACGTGATCATTGGCAAGCTCATCCCCGCTGGCACGGGCTTCGTGCATGGTCGTTTCAACGATAACAAGAGCGGCCGGCCAGAAGTCTTCAAGTCAGACGCAGTGGGCGGGATCGGTGATGACTACAACACCGACACATCGATGATCGACTAAAAAAAAAGACCCCTGGGGTTTCAGAAACCCCAGGGGTCTTTTTTTGTCTGTTTATGTCCCTCTTCCCACGAATTCAGGTACGCCACCTGCTCAGCCGTCAGCGCATCGATCTTGACCCCCATCCCCTCCAACTTGAGGCGGGCAATCTCGCGGTCAATGTCGGCGGGCACGCTGTAGACGGTCTTCTGCAGCTCAGCGGCGTGCTTGACCATATATTCCACACACAGGGCCTGGTTAGCGAAGGACATATCCATCACGCTGGCGGGATGCCCCTCTGCGGAGGCCAGGTTGATCAGGCGCCCTTCGCCCAGGATGTTGATATGGCGCCCATCGGGCATCAAGTACTGCTCAACAAAGGGCCGCACCAGGCGCTTCTCGGAAGCCAGCGTTTCCAAGGCGGGAATATTGATCTCCACGTTGAAGTGACCGGAGTTCGCCACGATAGCGCCGTCTTTCATCACCTCAAAATGGTGCTTGTCAATTACATTGATATCGCCAGTCACGGTGACAAAGATGTCACCGATGCGGGCAGCTTCATCCATCGGCATCACCCGGTAGCCATCCATCAGCGCTTCCAGGGCCGGCAAGGGGTTCACTTCGGTGACGATCACGTTTGAGCCCATGCCGCGCGCCCGCATCGCCAGGCCGCGCCCGCACCAGCCGTAGCCCGCCACGACGAAGTTCCTGCCCGCCAGCAGGATGTTGGTGGCGCGCACAATACCGTCGATGGTGGACTGTCCCGTCCCGTAGCGGTTGTCAAAGAAGTGCTTGGTAGTGGCGTCGTTTACCGCGATGACCGGGAATAACAGCGCCCCGTCCGCCGCCATGGCTCGCAGGCGGATCACGCCGGTGGTGGTCTCTTCTGTGCCACCGATCACGCCTGAGAGGGCATCGCGGCGGGTCTTGTGCAGCGTGCTCACCAGGTCGGCCCCGTCGTCCATCGTCACATGGGGCTTGTGGTCCAGGGCTGCGTTGATGTGCTTGTAATAAGTGACATTGTCTTCACCCTTGATGGCAAAGGTGGGGATCTCGAACTGCGACACCAACGCAGCTGCCACATCATCCTGCGTGGAAAGGGGATTCGAAGCCGTCAGAACCAGGTCTGCCCCGCCCGCCTGGAGGGTGTAAGCCAGGTTGGCTGTCTCAGTGGTGACGTGCAAGCAGGCTGAGAGGCGCATGCCTTTCAGCGGGCGCTCCTTGGCAAAGCGCTCGCGGATCTGGCGCAGAACAGGCATCTCCCGCTCCGCCCACTCGATCCGCCGCCGCCCGCCTTCAGCCAGTTTAACATCTTTTACATCATATTTTTCCATATTTATCTCCATTTTTTTTGAAAAGAATCCGCTAATCGACGCGAATTCTCGCTAATCTAAATCAAATGAATCCACTAATCCTTCACTTCGTTCAGGACAAGTTCTTCACGAATTTACACTAATCTTTTTAATAAAACTCCGCGTTCTCCGCTTCTTCGCATTAAAGGTTTTTTATTAAAATCTTTCTCTGTGTTACTCTGCGTTCTCTGGGACTCTGCGGTAAATCTTAACACAGCGCATCAAGTGTACCATGATCATCAAAAGACTGTCGGAAGCGCTTCACAAACTCCGACGGAGCGTAGCTATGCCCCTGTGGACCCGACTGCTCCAGGCAGTAAGTTGCTGCCAGCGAGCCCATTTGCCCGCACAGCTCCAGCTCCCAAGCGTGGCAGTAACCGGTCAGGAAGCCACCGCGGAAAGCATCCCCTACGCCAGTAGGATCGACGATCTGCACCGCCGGGACGATCGGCACATGCACCTCACCCTGGGGTGTGTAGAGGGTCGAACCCTCTTCGCCGCGCGTCACGACCATGAACTGCACCGACCCCAAGATATCTGCCGGCTTCATGGCTGTCAGGCGCTCGATCATACCCAGCTCGTAGTCGTTGACGAACAGGGCGCGCGCGTTCTCGATGCCAAAGCGCACCGCCACCGGGTCAAGACGGGCTAACTGCTGAGAGGGATCGTAGAAAAAGGGGATGCCCAGCTCACGGCACTCTCGCACGTAATGGTCCATGGCGGCCGGATCGTTGGGCGATATGAGCACCAGGTCAGGCTTGTTCGCCAGGTCGTGGAAAGATAATTCGGCGGCGTGCGCCATGGCGCCGGGATAGAAGCTGGCGATCTGGGCGTTGGAGCGATCGGTGTTGGCGAAGAAAGAGGCCGTGAACACCCCTTCGATGAGGCGCGCCAGGGATGTATCGATGCCCCTGCCTTCGAGGTAGGCACGGTAATTCTCGAAGTCCACGCCCACGGTCGCCATCAGGCGCGGCTTTCCGCCCAACAATGCCAGCGTGTAGCAGATATTGGGCGCCACCCCACCGCGCTGGACCGTCATCGACTCCACCAGAAAGGATAGGCTGATATGGTCGAGCTTATCGGGCAGGAAATGGTCGCGGAAGTAGCCGGGGAACTTCATTAAGTAGTCGAAGGCAACTGAGCCGGTTATCACAATGTCCATGGTGTGTCCTTTTCGCAAGAAAAGACGCCCTCAGGCCGAGAGCGCCATCTGTTTCGAGCGGCTAGAGTTTAACATGGGAGGCGAGGATTGTCAAAGGAAAATAGGGCCCCTCTCCCCCCATCAATGCGTCGCACAGGCGATACAGGGGTCGAAGGCGCGCACCACCCGCCCCACTGCCCGGTCGAGCTCCAGGTTGATGCGCTCCGTGTTGATGTAGCGGTTAGCAGCCACCATCAAAGCGCGTTCAATGGCCATCAGGTTATGCACGGTGGGAATGATAAACTCCGCCTTTTCCACCAGACCATTTTCGATCACATAGTGATGGATGAGCGGGCCGCGCGGCGCCTCCACCAGCCCATAGCCCTCCCCATCCTGCGGGGTGTGGGGGACGGCAGCTGGGCCATCGTTCAGAGGCTGGTTCAAGATTTCAATCGCTCGCTCGAGGGCATATACCAGCTCGATCCCCCGGCACATGTCGTAGAGCAAGATGGCGTGGGCAGGAAAGCCGAAGGCCTGCCGGAAGTTCACCAGGTATTGATCAGCGCGCGGGGTGCCCATGGTGCGTACAATATTCATGCGCGCCAGGCTGTTGGCCCGCAGCACCTCACCGTTCACGCTGCTGCGCCCAGCGTAGCTGTAGTCGCTTTCTGCATAAGTCAGGTAATCTCGAAAGCTCCGCGCCGGGAAGCTGCTGCGCACCTCGCCGTCCGGTCCCATCAGGCGCAAAATGTCGCTGTCAAAGGTGGGGAAGGAGGTCCCGGTGGAGGCCAGGTAGTAAGCCGGCTGGTCGTCTCCCCAGGTGCCGATGCGCTCGCGCAGCCGGAAGGAGAGCTCCCAATACAGGTCAAACAGCTCGCAAGCCACCGGCAGCGCCTTGAGCAGCTTCTGGCGCATCTGCTGCGCCGCTTCGTCGGGGATGCCGCTCGTCATCCCACCCACGATGGCTTTGACCGGGTGGATGAACTGCCCCCCCGCGGTGGTAATCAGATTGGTGCCCGCCTGCCGGACGCGCAGGGCGTGCGACGTCAGGTTGGTGATCTCCACCTCGTCCGCATACTCCTGGTTGACGCTGTCAAAGATGCTGCTCAGACCCATCCGGTCGGGCATGGTGAAGATGAACAGTGAAGTTGCCTGGTTTTGGATCAACTGTCCCAACAGGAGCAGCTCGCGGATCCTGGATGCCAGCGGCGGTGGAATGACATTGTAAGCATCTTCCAGGGTCTTCACGGATGCCACATGGTGAGCAGTTGCACACACTCCGCAGATGCGCGGCACCACCACGGGCATTTGTTTCGCCGGGATCCCCTGCACAAAGTGCTCGAAACCGCGCAGCTCGGTAGCCTGGAAGCGCGCCGAGACGCACCTGCCCGTTGATCTCTTCGATACGGACCTGGGCATGCCCTTCAATCCGGCTGAGGGGAAAGATCAGGGTGGTCATTACAGCACCGCTTCTTTGAGGCGCGGAGCGCGATCGTACTCGTCGTAATCGCTGAATTGGAACAGGAACATGGCGTACTGTGCCGAGTGCAGCCCTTCCGTGATCTCTTCAGGCGGGATGTCTGTCATCGTGGTGAAAACCTTGACGATAGAATTCATCCAGGCAGTCGAACTCTTTCTCGATGAAAGCGTTGGATGGACCGCGGCAGCCCACGCACGGGTGGCCGGGCTTGGTGCACAGGGCATTGCAGCCGCCCCGCGTTGAGGCGCCGATGCACAGGAAGCCCTGGTTGACCAGGCAAAGGGTTGGGTCCACCTCACCACTCTGGAAACCGGTCAGATGCGCTGGGCGGATAGTCTTATCTTTGATCCGGCCGCACTCGATGCATACGCTCGGAGCCGGCTTGAGGGCTTCGTTTTCTCCCAGCACCGCCATGAACAGCTCCGGGGTCGGCGGACAGCCTGGCAGGAACCGGTCAACATGCACGATTTCATCTACCGGGTGCGACTTAGGCAGCATGCGCGGCACATGTCTCCGTTCGTTCTGCGTCAAGGAATAAAGCGCGGACGTCGTCGCGGTCGCCTAAGTGCGCCAGCCCACCTGAGATGGCACAGATCCCAACGGCGATAACCTCCTTTGCCTTGCGCACGGCCCTCCTGAGGTTGTACAAGTCTTCGTCGCTCTGCACGCTTCCACTGACCAGGAGCACATCCACTTCTGGCATGCGGTGGGCGGAAATCACCAGCGGCATGTACGTCAGGGTAATTTTTTCAACCCAATCGGTGGCGTTGAGCAGGGATACCTCACACCCCGCGCACCCAGACAATTGTAGGACCGCGAAAGATTTCATGTATCAATCTCCTACTTGAAATTATACAATCCTTTTGCCAGATTGATGTCGTATTCCTGGGGCGAAATACTGTTTAAGGTGAAAGCCACCCCTCCCACCAAATTCCCGACCACTGAGCCATCCTTAGGGTATTGTTAAGGCGAAGGGAGTGAACTTGACGCTCCCTGGTTTATCGTTTATAGTGGCACGCATGCGGAAAGTACTTTTCTTGATCCTTTTAATGGCAAGCCTATCCCTGGCCTGCAAAGCCAGCAGCATCTGGGGATCTTCACCCATCGTACAGGCGATCCTACCGCCCAGCGCCACGCCCCTGCCTCCCACACCTACCCCCACCCCCACGCTGACACCCACGCCGCTCCCCACACCCACGCCGCTGCCCGGTATGCGTATCGCCGAGGGCGACCAGGCTCTGTTCAACGGCGACTGGGAGGCAGCAAAAAACGCCTTCCAGATGGCGCAGGCTGGCAGCCCGGACCCTGAGATCCAGATCGCGGCGCTGACCGGATTGGGCAAGACCTACCAGATGAGCGGAGATGACCTGAATGCGCTGAACACGCTGCGCGGGCTGGTGGAAGCTTACCCAACTTCACCAGACACAGCGGAGGGTTACTTCTTGCTGGGGCAGGTTTTTCAAAACTTGCAGCGCCCGTCGGATGCGGCCGCGGCTTACAAGAGCTATTTGGACCTGCGCCCGGGTGTCCTGGATGCCTATGTACAGGAGAAGCGGGGCAACGCGCTGCTTCAGGCCGGTGATTATAATGAAGCGCTGTCGGCTTACCTGGCTTCACTGGCTGCACCCAGTCAGGAGGCGAGCCTGCCGCTGGAGATCAAGATCGCCCAAACATACGCTTACCTGGCAGATTACCCTACGGCGCTGCTGATGTACGATGATATCTTCCAGCGGGCAAATTCTGACTACACCAAGGCACAGGTAGATCTATTGAAAGGTAGGACCGCCCAGGCAGCCGGGCAGCCAGACACGGCTTATGCGGCCTTCCAGGATGCAGTGTCGAATTATCCCTTAGCATACGATGCTTACCTATCGCTAGTGGAGCTGGTAAACGCCGGGCAGCCGGTTGACGAGTTACAGCGCGGCATCGTAGATTTTTATGCGGGCGAATATGGGGTGGCGCTGGCAGCGATCGACCGCTACCTGGTGGGACTCCTGCTGACCCGGCGACCGCCCGTTATTACCGCGGCCTGATCCTGCGGGCCACTGAAAATTACCCTGCGGCGCTGGATGAATGGAACCAGGTGATCCAAAATTACCCTGAAAGCACCTTTTGGGACGAAGCCTGGGAGCAGAAAGCTTACACGCAGTGGGCATATCAGGATGATTACGAAGCAGGCCGGCAGACGCTGGAAGACTTCGTCTCCGCTGCACCCAACCATCCCCGCGCCGCGGAGTTCCTCTTCGATGCCGCCCAGGCCGCCGAACGAGGCGGGAACCTGGACCAGGCTGCTATCCTGTGGCGTAAGGTAGGTTTCAACTATCTCACCTCCGCCTACGCCCAGCGCAGCTTCTTCTTATCCGGTATCACGGATTACCGGCGAGGCGATTACCCAACCGCTTTGGATGACTTCAATCGCGCCCTGGCAAACGCAGTGGAGGTCGAGGATCGCGCCGGGGCAATGCTATGGATTGGCAAGACGCAGCAAGCGCTGGGCAATGCTGAGGAAGCCCAGACCACCTGGCAGAATGCCGCCGCGTTGGACCCAACGGGCTATTACAGCGAGCGAGCCTTCGAGCTGGGCGAAGGCAAAGCCCCCTTCGCGGCACCCGAAAATTATGCCCTGAGCCGCGACCTGAGCGCAGAACGAGCCCAGGCTGAGGCCTGGATGCGCTCCACGTTCAGCCTACCTCAAGATACAGACCTCTCGAAACCCGGAAGTTTGGCGAGCGACGAGCGTTTCCAGCGCGGGAACGAGTTCTTTCACCTGGGCTTATATGAGGAGGCCAGTGCGGAGTTTGAGGACCTGCGCATGTCGTTGGCAGCCAGTCCGGCAGATACTTATCGCCTGGCGAACTACCTGGCTGAGATGGGCTTATATCGCCCGGCGATCTTAGCCGCCCGGCAGGTGCTGGACCAGGCTGGCCTGGCTGACGCGGCCACGCTGACCGCGCCGGACCTCTTCAACCACATCCGCTTTGGCACCTACTTCCCTGACCTGGTGATCTCATCAGCGCAAGAGAATGGCTACCATCCCCTGCTGGCCTGGAGCCTGATCCGTCAGGAAAGCTTTTTCGAGCGGAACGCGGAGTCTTCGGCGGGGGCGCGCGGCTTGATGCAAATTATGCCTGCCACGGGTGAAGAGATGGCAGGGCGCATGGGCTGGCCGGAAGGTTTCACTACAGCGGACCTGGATCGTCCGCTGGTGAGCATTACCATGGGGCTGAACTACCTGCGGCGGCAGCAAGATTACCTGGATGGAGACTTGGTGGCGGCGCTGGCAGCTTATAACGGCGGGGCAGGCAACGCCAGCCTGTGGAAGAGCTTGGCGAACGGCGACCCTGACCTGTTCTTAGAGGTGATCCGCCTGGAGGAACCGCGCAATTATATCCGCCGGATTTACGAAAATTACCAAATCTATCAGAAGTTATATGCACACACCCAGTAACAAAAAAAAGCACACGGAAAAAATGGAATAAAGGAGAACCCCATATGTCTGAATCACTGCAATCCATAGCAAAGATGATCGACCATTCGCTGCTACACCCGATGCTGACCGACCAGGAACTGATCGATGGCTGCCTGGTTGCTATCAAGCACCAGGTTGCCTCGGTATGCATTAAGCCCTATGCCGTGCCGCTGGCGAAGGAAATCCTGGCCGGTTCGGATGTCAAAGTCGGGACTGTGATCGGCTTTCCCCATGGAAGCAGCAAGACCGCTATCAAACTCAAGGAGGCGCGCATGGCGCTGGAGGACGGGGCGATGGAGCTGGATATGGTGGTCAATACCGGCAAAGTATTGAGCCAGGATTGGTCTTACGTGGCTAACGAGATCCGCAAGGTCAATAAACTGGGCGTCAGCCGGGGAGCATTGGTAAAAGTGATTTTCGAGAACGACTACCTGGTGGATGACAGCCTCAAGATCAAACTTTGCGAGATTTGCAGCCAGATTGCGGTGGCTTTTGTGAAAACTTCGACTGGATATGGCTTTGTGAAACGCGAAAATGGCTTCTACACCTACGCAGGCGCTACAGACCATGACCTGGCTCTAATGCGACAGCATTCCACCGCTTCGGTGCAGGTCAAGGCGGCAGGCGGCGTGCGAACGCTGGATGATATTCTACGCGTCAAGGCTTTGGGGGTGACCCGTGTGGGTGCGACGGCAACTGAGGCGATCCTGGCTGAAGCGCAGAAGCGCGGGTATGAGTAACAACAATCAGATGCTTGTGGGTTGATGAGATGAAAAGCGGACCGCAGCCCATTTCTTCAGAACACCGCAGGGGAACGCTGCAGGCGATTGCAAAAGCCCTGCAGAACCATTACCAGGAACGTCTGATCGCCTTGGGAGTTCTACGGCTCACTGGCGCGGGACACGGACGGACCTTTCTCGGACATTGAAATGCACTGTATCATACAAGGTGAAGAGATCGATTATGCCTATGAATGGTCGGCAGGGCCCTGGAAGGCTGAAGTGGATGTCTACAGTCAAGAAGTGATCCTGGCTCAAGCCAGGGAGGTGGATGGAGATTGGTCGATCACCCATGGAGCCTTCGTGCGCGTCTTGCCTTTGTTTGACCCGCAAGATTTCTTTGTGCATTTGAAAGAGGCAGTTTTATCCCAACCGGAGGAACTCTTCCAATACCGTATTAAAGAAGTGGTTATCGGGGACCTGTATGAGCTGGTCGGAAAGGTGCGCAATGCCTGGGTAGCGCAAAACACTGCTTGTCTACCAGAGTACGCCCTCCAGCTGGCAAAAGGTACAGCCTGCCTGGTTGGGCTGGCGGAGCGTCATTTGTTTCATGGCTCAGGCAATTTTTTCCGGGAAGCCCTGGCGCTGCCCAATGCCCCACAGGGGTTTGAAGCCTTATGTCGCAGAGTGATGAGCGGAAGGCTTTCCAGCCCCAGGGCTATCGTGCGTGAGGTGAATGTGCTTTGGGAAGGAATTGAAGCCTGGGCATGGAGGCGCAGCATTATGCTTGAGGATCAATTAGATGAGCTTCTAGACAAGGAGGAGAAATGACATTTATAACCATCGATGATCTGCCTGAAAAGAGGTGGTAGCAGGATTCTGGGCGTGCTTTATCCACTCGGAGCATATGACCCTGGCATTCTGGCGGGTGGAAGCTGGAGCAGCCCTGCCCGAACACACCCATCCCCACGAACAGGTGACTACGGTGCTCGAAGGCGAGTTCGAGCTAAATATAGCCGGGGAAGACTATGTCTTGAAACCTGGCATGGCTGGAGTGGTCCCATCGAACACCCACCACAAAGGCAGAGCGCTCACCGCCTGCCGCTTGATCGATGCCTTTTACCCTGTGCGTGAAGAATACCGAGGGAAATAGATTAACCCATCAATTCCTTGTAAACGGCCCAGGTGGCTTCATTAACACTCGTATCGGTGAACTGCTCCATAACGAGCTGGCGGCTGGCGAATCCCATTTTCTGCCGTAAGCTCGAATCGATGATTAACTTCTCCAGCGCATCTGCAAGGGCTCGATGATCATGGACCGGCACCAAAAATCCATTGATGCCATCTTTGACGATTGCCCGGCAGCCGGGGATATCGGTAGCAACCAAAGGCTTACCGCAGGCAGCCGCCTCTAATAAAGCTGTCGGAACACCCTCATATAAAGAGGGCAAAGTGACAATATGACTCTGCTGAAAGGCCGTCTTCATATCTTCTTGCCAGCCCCAGTATTCCACCAGCTTTTCCTGTTCCCAACGGCGCAGCATGGCTTCATCTATAGAAGTCGGATTACCGGGATCAGGCATGCCTACCAAGACGATCCGCACCTTTTGCCGGGCATGCAGGAGGCGAGCAGCTTCAACGAGGACGCCCACGCCCTTATCCCACAGCATACGGGCCGGGAATAAGACCACTGGCAGTTCAGCAGGTTCCGGAAAGACGGTAAAGTATTCCACATCAACGCCTACCCCGGCAATCAGGTGAGATTTCTCTGCCTTGAACCAGCCGATTCCTCAAGAAATATCCCCGATCCCCCTCGTTCTCGAAAATCACCCGGCAGTTGGAGGCGCGCAAGGTTAGCCAATAGAGGCTCTTTGCCAGGGGGCGGATCAGGCGCGCCTTGAGATCGGTAGAAAGAAAAATATAACCTAGCCCAGTAATGCAGTTGACGATACCTTTGACATTTGCCAGCCGAGCAGCAATCGAGCCGTACAGAACTGGTTTCACGGTAAAGTGATGTACCAGGTCAGGTTTCTCTTGGAGATAAATCTCTCTCAAGTTGTTTAGAGCTACCAACTCTTTGAATGGGGCGAGGGTCTGGCGACCCACTTCCCACTTAACCCATCGGTAGCCTAACTTTTCCAGACTGGAAGTATAGGACCCCGAAGGTGAGACCATCACGATTTCCCACCCCTGGCTTAATAAAAATCGCGCCAGTGATCGGCGGAAGTTATACAGGTACCAGTCGGTATTGGCAACGAAGAGGACGCGCATTCTTGAGATATTATATCAATTTTGGGAGAGGTTTATTCTTCAGTAGAGACACTTACATCCATTGAGATTGCTAAACTGACTTATCCTTTGCACAGGTTACGTCCTTATACAAGTCCGTTAATCGCTGGCTCATGATCTGCCAGCTGTAGCGGTTTTCATATGCCAAACGAGCATTGCGACCTAACTTGGCGCGTAGAGAAGGATCAGCGCACAGCGCTGTAAGCGCGGCATCCAACTCTTGAATATCACCGTAATCTACTACAATACCACAGCCTTCCGCCAGAATAATTCGATCCATATTGGTATCTGATGCAACAACGATCGGTTTACCCAACATCATCGCTTCAAAAACCTTATTGGGACTGGAGTAACGGTGGTTGGCAATAGTTGGGTCATAAGTGGCAAAAAGTACATCGGCCGCTTGAGATAATGCCAGAGTATGCTCATAAGATACCCGCCCATACCAGGTCACATTGGACTGTTTAAGCGCCATGAGGCGCAATTCATCCTCATCACCACCAAAACCAGCCAAATCCAGGTGCCAGTTTGGATGACGGCGAAGGATCTCCAACATCTCCACCAGCCCACGTTCATTTTGCAGTAGGCCGATATAAGCAAGGCGCAGTCCTGCAGGCTGCTCCGCTCCCTCTATTTTTCCAATCAAGTGGCTTGAAGCATCCTCAGGGCTGTTGTATATAAATTGCAGTTTCCTGGGATGCGATCCGGCAATTTGTTCCTGCCGTGACTCATCAACGAGAATAACCGCATCTGCTTTCGAGATCGCCCAAAGATCTAATGCTCGGATCGCACGTTTCAACAAAACTGGCGTGCGGCGCAGGTGATCAGCGTAAAAATCAAAAATATCGTAAATTAGATGTCTTTGCAGCACCCAGCATACCAATAACGCGGGCAGCACCGTGTCGAAATCGCAGGCATGTATCAGATTATATTCCTGGCGGTGTTTCCACAACCAATGTAGTAATCCCACCTGCCAACGCAGCAGAGCTGGCAGGTTATTTATCCCACTACCGAATTTTGCCTTGATCATCAGGCGTTGAATCTGATATCCATCGCGCTCATCGACCAACGCTAGCGCGGCAGTCCGATCCCATCCAAGGCAAGTGACTTTAAAACCCTGGTCCACCAACACACGAGCTATTTTTTCTACTCTTGGGTCAGGCGCAATTGGATTGGAGCGAAGGATGAGAACGTCCATGGTGCATCAACGACTAAAGCTATGACTATCTAAATATGCGTATGTCAACAAACCTTTACGCCTGAGAGCTTGGATGATGATTTTCCTGTGATTTAATTTACTCATCATTAAATTCCAATTGATGGAGCAAAAGACTTACACGCGTCTCCCAAGAATTTTCGATTATAAAATTATTTACTAATGTATTATTTAAAGGTGCAGTTACTGCAAGCTCGATATTTTTTATGAAAGCATCTTTAGTCTTCGATAAATAAGCAAAAGGAACACCCTCAAGGGGTGGGAGATTCGGAACAACAACAGGCACATTCATAGCAAGGTATTCATACAGTTTTAATGGACTTGTGGCATAAGTGATGTCGTTTTCTTTCCATGGAATAATCGAAACATTTGTATATGCCAAATAAGAAGGTAGACTGCGCTGGGGTTTGAGCCCCAAGAAGAACAAATTAGGCAAAGCAACTGGGCATTGCCCTCGATAGTCTCCGATAACGACAAGCGCAGCCTGTGTATAGTACCTGGCTATTTCAATCAGCAAATCCCAATCGAACCAATCTCCATAAAGAGATCCAATGTAAGTAATGACAAATTGTGATAATGGTAAATCAACCGGTCTCTTAAAATTCTTCACATTATTGAATAATCGTAAATTAACAGCATTAGGAAGGAGGTTAACAGACCGCTTCGTCAATTGTTCCAAACGATTTTTCAGAGCTGGAGCTGTTGCATTTAATATATATGATTTGCGAGCAATTTCAAGCTCTACTTCCTTGGAATACCATCCTTCTCCCAATTTTGAATCCCAGTCGTCAATCAATTCATAAATAACCTTTGCACCTACATTTTGCAATTCCTTAACAAAGGTCAACCAGTCGGCATGAGGCAGTTCAATCAGGACCCCCAAATTGTAAGAGGATAGATTGATATCATATTTCATAGCCAAATCTTTAACCGAAAACCTGTCTACGGTTGTGGTGAACAAATTGGGATGCCGGATAGATAAATTCAGATCTACACTTTCTGATTTTGGATATTTACTAATATAAAAAACGACGTATTGCCTGCGGAGTAATTCTAAAGATATCTGCGTGCTACGCGAACCGCCACCGGTATCATCTATTGGAATACCTGCCAATATAAAAAAAATTCCTTTAGCCATCTTTAAACGACGGCGAGTCACCTCAGCTCGCCTGATTGCCCCTTTAGTAAATCCCATTGCTTGAGAGGTCAGGATTCCAATGACTAAAATAACTTCCTTCAGAGAATAACCCGCTTTTCGCCCAGTGATCATCGCTCTGAGGATTAATGCAAGCATAATCATGAGCGACGGCCCAATCGTTATCCAACTCTGAAATAACGCTCCCAACAAAAATAATAAGAGACTCCCAGCAAAACCAGCCAGTGTAAGACCAGAAACAAGCGCAGCATACCAATACGCTGATGCCCGCATGCCTGTCTCCCCATCTCCTATCGCCCAACGATACATCTTTTTCCAATAAGACCAAACAGTGGTTGGCGCTTCCCAATCGACAAGTGCTTCAGGGCTAAAAGCCCACCAACGGCATGTCTTTTTAAGCTCGAGATCGAAGTAAGTATCTTCCCCAGTTAATGTTAACCATTCAGGATAACCCCCAACTTTTTCCCAGATATCGCGCGTAAAGGCGATGGATACCGAGGGGGATAAAATATCTTGAGGGTCTTTACCTAACAAAGATATCCACTTCCGCCAGTGATAGGGCTTGCCGCTTCGGTTAATCGCATCATACCATCCGCCACTAACCTGCGTTTCGGGTTTAATTTCGAATGGCAAGATTAGTCTTTCGAGCCAATCCTGCCTGGGCTGCGTTCCAAAATCTGTCACAGCAACATATTTTAAATTCGAAGATCGAATGGCTAGATTCCGTCCCTGAGAGATATTTAATCCTTGCGCTTCGATAATCCGAAAAGGTACAGGGCTTTGTAAAGAGAGCTGTTTAAGTAATTTAACTGTGTCATCGGATGAACCTGTATCTACCACAACAATTTCAGCCGGTAAGCGTGTCTGGATAACAACTTTATTGAACCACTCTTGCACCGTTTCGGCTTCGTTTTGCGCAACTGCAACAAGCACAAACGAAATAGATGGAATAATAGAATAATCCATCGGCTTTATACGGGGAGCGTAACCCGGGAATAAATCGTCCCGATCAGCGTACAAGATAACTTGGGAATTATCTTCTATGCTATAACCATCTTCGAATATCCATGGTCGATGAATGTATTTCTTGATCGTCGACTTTATCCGACTCTTATACAATCTGAATCTCCGAGTTACTTTGGGGAGCAGAGAGGTTAATGTCATATTTGTCAATTATCACCCGATCAGTTGGCCCATCTATTTAGAATTACTCAATTTCAATTGCTCTAAGAATTTGCTCAGCACGCATGTTCCAGGTGTTTTCCTGAGCTTTTTGTTTAACCCGATGGATATAATCCAGATCCCTTCCAAGCAATATTGCTTCATCCAGCGCATGGCTGAATTGAAGACTATCCTGTCCAAAAAGAACAACCGAAAATGGCATTACTTCTTTCAAAGGAGTAGAAACCACGGGTTTTCCGCCAGCAAAATACTCGAATAACTTTACAGGTGATGTTGATTGAGTAATTCTATTGATTTTGAACGGTAGTATAGCGACATCAAAACAGGCTAAAAAGTGAGGTAAGTCATTATACGGTTTAGGTCCAAGATAATGAATATTTTCCAGATCTAATATCCTGCTTTTTTCCAGACTGCCATCATGGTCCGGACCGATAATCACGAAATTTAAATCTTTTCGATTGGTTGCCACATCCCATAAAAGATCATAATCGAACCAATTTGCCAAGGCACCATAATATCCAACGATAGGTTTACCCTCGCCTAACAGAGACCTCATTTCTTCAGGTGGATCTGAAACTTCTTGTTCGATAGGAATATCAAAATGGGAAATATCAACGCCATTAGGTACATATAACACATCGGGGCGGATTTGTTTTACATCCTCTAATAGTTGGTAGGCAGTTACTGTGACCAGGTTTGAAGCTTTTAAAAGAAAAAGATGGTCTTCATATAACTGTGATTTGTTACCATTAAATGCAGTTATGTCATCCAGATAATCGTAAAGAATGTTAGGATGGTCAAATTTTAGTAAGTACTTACAATTCCAAGTTAATAAATAAACGAAAAAATTATCTAAAACAGAAAACTGCTCTAAAGGTATAGAACATAAAAATAAACGGTCTGTGATTGACTGGATTCTATTATCATCTTCCTGAGGTGTTAATTGCGAGTAAAAAACCAATGCCCCTTGATTCGCTAATGCCATTGCTAACTGTTGAGGTCTTTGAAATAATTGTCGATACCAATCCAAACCAGGCGCAAAAACGAAAACGGCCCGGGCTTCTTTATGTTCAGAGAGAATAGTGAGCAATTGCTTTTTTAATTTGGGGTGTAGGGAAGATTTCCACACATGATACGTTGATAATTTGAGCTGGTGATTTTTTGCCGGAAAAATAATCCGGATCATTTTCTCCACAGGAGCCAGTTTTATTTCAACCAAAAGATGGCGAAGCTTACCCAACCAGGGTTGAATCCGTGATCGCATTTTTCGGGCGCCTGATTATCGCATTAATAGAAGCTCGGCAGGCGGAATATAGCCGAAGCCGTTAGCGATTACCCCAGTCCGATACCCATCAAACTGAACACTGTCCTTTATAAAAATCGCCCAATCACATTCTTTATTGCCATTGAAATATAAAACAGCTTTGACATTCGGTTGAGCTGACAAATACAGAAAGGCATCTTTCAACCACCTATCTTTCTCCGAATAATCTTGTACTCCACTGCTTCTATAAGAAGAACTAGCAGTTTCAGCTATAAATATCGGCTTGGATGGGGCCAGGGCACGCAAACGGTCCAAATAATGTCCATTGGTTGTCCCTAAAGCCGGATTATTGAAGACAGTCTCTGGTTCTTCCCACACAGCTCCCTGGCAATACCCCCAATTGTAGGCACTAATCGCCACCACATCCACATAAGCATCGCCCGGATAGTAATCCTCAAATCTCGGAGTGCCAGGTTCGCTCCAGCCATTGGGAGCAAAAACCCATCTGACAGATTGAGCAGGAACGCCTTCTTGAGAGAAGATATTCTGGATACGCCTGTAGGCGATGATAAAATTCCCAGGATCCTTACCATAGGAAACCCAATACCCATTCATTTCCTGCAACGGTGCAATATAAGCGAAACGTGCCCCCCCATTTGCATAATTCTTATACGACCTCGCCCAAAATCTAAGTTCCGCATCATACTTTCCCGCAGCTATATCGAATGAAGTGGCAACACCTGGGGCAGGCAGATTAATAAACGGTGTATAACCATTATTCCAGATTGTAGTCAACGGCAGCTCGACATTGGCATAGGCATTATTCTTGTTGACATCCATGATGATAAATGTGCCATAAATGGAAGTGGAACGCCCATCAGTGATCCCACTCACCCAGCTATCGAGCGGTTTCAGTTCGTTATCAAACGTGCTTTGAGCTATCTTGCCATTGGGGTAGATCCCCACCAGTAAAGGTGGTCTATTCTTTACGAAGGGAAGGTAAGCTTTTGGTGAAATCTCCAAGAGAGCGTTTTTTTTGTTAATGAGAGGATCATCCGACGCTTTGCTTGCCTCAGTCCCCAACAAGATAGGCATCCAGCAAAGTAAAAGCAAGATACTTCTAGCTATTAGAACCTGGATTTTCGCAACCATAATCGTATATTCCTCCAATCAGAGAATCATACACACCTTCGAGCCCTTAGAGAAAAGACCCGGATCATATTCTTTACAGGCTCCAGTTTTATTTCAACCAAATGATGGCCAAGCTTCCCCAACCAGGGTCGAATCCGTGATCTCATAAATAAAATGGATTTCGGGCTATCGGATTCGCAGGAGGTCGGCAGGTGAAATATAGCTGTAGCCATTGTCGATTACACCTGTCCGATAGCCTGCAAACTGAACGCTATTCTTTACATAAATCGCCCAATCGCATTCTTTATTGTTATTGAAATAGATAATTGCTCGGACATTCTGTTGAGTAGATAAATAACGATAGGCATCCCGCAACCATCTGTCTTTCTCTGAATAATTTGGCGCCCCGCTCGTTTTATAAGAGGAAGTGGCGGTTTGGGCTATGAATATTGGCTTGGAAGGAGCCAGGGTACGCAAGCGGTCCAAATAATGTCCATTGGTTGTCCCTAAAGCCGGGTTATTAAACACAGTCTCTGGTTCTTCCCATACGCCTCCCTGGCAATAGCCAAAATTATATGCGCTTATCGACACCACATTGACGTAAGCGTCGCCCGGATAGTAATCCTCAAATCTCGGATACCCGGGTCTGCTCCATCCATTGGGAGCGAAAACCCATCTGACAGACTGGGCAGGGACACCTTCTTGGGCAAAGATATTCTGGATACGCCTAAAGGCGGTGATGAAATTGGGGGGATCCAAACCATAGGAAACCCACTCCCCGTTCATTTCCTGCAGCGGTGCAATATAAGCGAAACGTGTGCCATTAGCAGAATAATTCTTAAACGATTGGGCCCAAGAGCGTAGCTGAGGGTCAAATGTCCCATTAGCCATTTGTAATGCCGTGGCGCCGCCTGGGGCAGGCAGGTTAATAAACGGTGTATAACCATTATTCCAGGCGATAGTCAGAGGCAGCTCCACATTGGCATAATTACCTTGCCTTATGTCCATAAAGGTGCCCCAAATGGAAGTCGAACGTCCTCCGGTGACCCCACTCACCCAGCTATCAAGTGGTTTCATCTCATTGTCGATCGTACTCTGTTCCATCCAGCCAACCGGATAAATCCCTGCCATCAAAGGTAAATCACTCCCAGATCTAATCACCAGGGGAAGAAAAGCTCTAGGTGTAAGTGCAAGCGCCGCGAGAGGCGGCTGGTTGTTTGGGAGAGGGTCATCAGACGCCTGTCCAACGCCTGTACCCAGCAGGATTGGCGTCCAGCAAAGTAAAAGCAACAAACTTCTTGTGATTAAAATTTTAACCTTAGAGATCATCATTAAATGTACCTTGTATTTGTAAAACTTTCAAATTATTGGAGTGTCAGCTGTGCCTCAAGCGCTTTGATATCCGCTTGTACCATAATCTTAACCAAATCCTCGAAGCGGACTTTTGACTGCCAGCCCAGCACCTTGCGCGCTTTGGTCGCATCACCACAAAGCAAATGAACCTCTGCCGGTCGATAGAGCTCGGGATTTACAACCACATATTTCTCCCAATCCAACCCTACCAGATCAAAGGCATGACTGACAAACTCTCTCACAGAATGAGTCTCTTCAGTCGCAATCACGTAATCATCCGGTTCCGGTTGCTGCAACATTAACCACATTGCATTGACGTAATCAGGAGAATATCCCCAGTCCCGTTGAGCATCGAGATTCCCCAATTGAAGCTCATGATCCAAACCTTTTAGTATACGAGCTACCTTACTTGTTATCTTTCGGGTAACAAATTCATACCCCCGTCGTTCTGATTCATGGTTGAATAAAATACCGTTACAAGCAAATAAATTGTAGGCTTCGCGATAATTTCGGGTGAGATAGAATCCGGCAACTTTTGAAATGCCATAAGGGGAACGAGGGTAAAACGGTGTGCTCTCCCTCTGCGGTGTTTCAACAACTTTTCCGAACATCTCGCTGGAGGCGGCAAAATAAAATTTACAGCCAGGAGCAACTTCCTTAACCGCTGAAAGCATGTAATGCGTTCCGCTGATGTTTGTATTGATCGTTGAAAATTCATCATCAAAGGAATAACTGACGTAACTCTGGGCTGCCAGGTGATAGCACTCATCCGGCTGTACTCTTTGGATGACCTGGAACAGCGATGCATAACTTTCGAGTGAAGCAGCATGCAGAATAATTTTACCTTGGAGGTGTTGGATGCGAGTCAGATGGTGAGATGGATCCTCTAGAGCGACACGTCGAACCAATCCATGAACTTCATATCCTTTTTCTAGTAGCAATTCCGTTAAGAAGGAGCCATCTTGACCTGTAATACCCGTGATTAATGCTTTCTTTGGCATAATTCTCCCGTTGAAATTATGAGAAGTATTTGTCTAAAACATGCAATATTACCTGATTCCTACAAATAATCAAGCAAGTATATCATAACCATATTATTCGTCAAACCAAAGCAAAACTGGGTCTTTAGAAATTGCCGTGGTGGACCCCCGTATTTTGAGGTGTAGGCATGCGTACGCACGCCCACACCCCAAAATACGGACAATTCCACGGTAACTCCTAATGAACCGCTAAACTGGCTCATTGGGAGCTGCTGTTCATTGCGGCGACTGTAAAATCATGTTAAAATATTTTTCATGTTAAATAATTCGCTTGAAAGCACTCAGGAAAACGTTACTTTTCCTCAGACAGCTCCTACCTATGACAGCTCTCGACGTGGTGTAATCGTTCTCGAAGAATTTAAAGAAGTTCTCCGCTATCATGAATTAATCTACCAATTAGTCCGACGAGATATCGTGGCACGTTATAAGCGCTCTGTCCTGGGGATTGCCTGGACGATGTTGAATCCGCTGGGGATGATGCTTATCATGACGATCGTCTTTTCACAGATATTCAAATCTGTGGAGGGTTATCCCGTTTTTGTTTTGAGCGGTATCATTATCTGGACCTTTTTTGCTCAAACAACCAGTGCGATCATTACCGCTTTCGTTTGGGGAGCGGACTTTTTCCAGCGGATCTACCTTCCCAAATCCGCTTTTGCGGCTGCCGCTATCGGTACCGGCATGGTAAATTTATTATTATCCTTGGTTCCCCTCCTCCTGGTAATGGTCTTCATTCGTTTTCCGATCCACCCGACTATCATTTTTGAGCCGATACCAATCCTCCTTTTTGCGCTTTACGCTCTTGGGATAGGCTTGTTTATCTCGAGCATTGCGGTTAATTTCCCCGATGTCGCCGAGATGTATCAGATTGTATTGATGGCTTGGATGTATCTATCAGGAATTTTTTACCCGATGGATATCCTTCCGGAAAATGTGCAGAAATTCATTTCATTAAATCCCATGCTTCCCATGATAGAACTTTTTCGGCTGCCCATTTATGATGGGAAAATACCCACCGCGGCTGATCTAATCCCTGCATTGGTTATTACACTAATCGCAATTCTTGTTGGCTGGTGGACTTTTGCCAAGAAATCGGATGAATTTGCGTATCGCACCTAATCCTCCTTCACTACAATATAAGTTGATACCCGAAGAGTCTCAGACAGTTATATTAATAGAGAATGTGACGGTCAGCTACCGGGTACCCAAAGAACAAGTACGGACTTTTAAGGAATATGCCATTCGCCGCATCAGGGGACGCATCCAGCACAATGAATTCCTGGCTCTAAATAATGTGAGTCTAAGCGTCAACAAAGGGGAGGTCTTTGGGCTGATCGGTGTAAATGGTGCTGGGAAGACCACTTTACTGCGCCTGGTGGCGCGCGTGATGCTACCGACTCGCGGCCGGGTGCGGATTTGGGGGCATGTCGCTCCACTGCTAGCAATGGGAGCCGGCTTTCATATGGAGTTGACCGGAAAAGAGAATGTCTATTTAAATGGCTCCCTATTAGGATTTACCCGTAAAGAGATGGATGAAAAATTCGAGCGAATTATCGACTTCGCCGATCTCTGGGATTTTATCGATGCCCCACTCCGCACTTATTCCTCTGGTATGGTTGCTCGCCTGGGTTTCTCGGTTGCAACTGACAGCATGCCAGATATTCTGATCGTGGATGAGGTTCTGTCAGTTGGAGATACAGCTTTTCAGGAAAAGAGTTTTGCACGCATTTCTTCTTTCCGAGAGAATGGCGGGACGATCCTTTTAGTTTCACATGGAATGGGAACCATTCGCGAAATGTGCCAGCGAGCTGCCTGGTTGGACCAGGGTGAAGTCCGCGCCATAGGCCTGGCAGATGAAGTCGTTGATCGGTATCTCCATCCATAATCAGAAAAAGGTCGAAGGATGACACATCTCGAAAGTTCAAAGGGTAATCTATTAATTTCCGATCTTGAACCTGAAGAATTGGATTCTATTTTAGATCGGATCGATGATAACCTGGCATTTTGGCGAGTGATCTATAATGAGCATGCCTATGCTCAGGACTCACTTCCTTCGCTTGTGCATCTCGACGTCGTCTCGGATTGGTTAAAGTTATCGAGCGCCCCTCTCCATCCATCATTAGGAGTGGGAGGAGTACGTGGAATAATCCTGCGGGGCTTGAACCTATTTGTGAAGATTTTTGGCGCTGTGCAAATCACTTTCAATCGAAAATTTCGTGACTTTCTTGCCGAATTGATGACCTATTTGCATGAATTTGAAAACCAAACAACTAATATAAAAACTGATGTTAATGAATTAGAAAAAAAAGTCCAAACCTTGGAAGCAACCAATAACTCCCATCAACAAGAGATTGAGTCGCTCAGAGAGCAAATTACCGCTTTAACTGAGCGATTGGACAAGGCAGGCGGCGACCAAGCTAACCCCGGGCATAGCCAACGGACATGATCAATTCCGAGGACGTATGCGCATTTGTTTAACGACCACATATTACCCTCCAAAAGACATGGGCGGGATACCTCGTCAAAGGCATATCCTGGCACATGCACTGGCCAAACAAGGACATGAAGTGCATGTGATCATCCAAGGAAAGGCGCCGGACAGCTCCTTCTGGGATAAAATCCATCTGCATACCGTTCCACTGGTAAAAGAACCGTTTGTTTTTTCTGCGAAATATCCTGCCCTAAACCATCGCCTGACTCACAGTCTTGCAATTCAAGAACAAATCCGCGTTCTCAACCAAGAAAAGCCACTGGACATCCTGGATGTACCGCTGTGGAATCTGGAAGGCTTCATCCCTATCTGTGCGAATGAGACGCCAACTGTGCTTTGGTTGCAAACCTCTTTTGCGCAGCTGGTTGCCCTCGATGGGCGAAATCCACAAGGTAATGATATCGGTGTTATTGGATTGGAAAAAGAAAGCCTGAAAAGAGCTCAAGGGATAATCGCCGATTCGCAAACGGTCCTGACTGATTTTGAACGGGTCTACAACCTTAAAGAATTGTCTGCACGCTCACGGGTGGTGCGGTTGGGCATTCCCGACTTACCAGCTAGGCGGCGGATAAAACATGAGGAAAGGAATACCATTGAAGCCTTGCTCGTGGGCAGGCTGGAGAAACGTAAGGGAACCCCATTTCTTTTCGAGATCATCCCCCAGGTGTTGAGCACCGAAAAGCATCTGCGAGTACGCTTCATCGGTGCAGATAACAGCCATTGGGATGGTTTTTACTCAGAAAATCAGCAGACCTATCCGGAATATTTTTATACACGTTGGCCTGGGCTGCGCAACCGGGTGATATTTGAAGGATCGGTATCTGAGAATCGGTTGATTGAAGCATACAACCAGGCTGATCTGATGCTGATTCCCTCGCTTTACGAATCCTTTGGATTGATTTACCTTGAAGCAATGCGCTCAAGCCTGCCAATCATCACATTTGCGCTCGGCGCAGCTCCTGAGATCTTCCCCCGCGGGGAAAGCGATGGCGCTTTACTCGTTCCTCCTGGAGACGGCAAAGCTTTTCTTACAGGAATCCAAGATTTAGCTGCTAATGGGATGCGACGCAAGGAATTGGGGGATTGTGGGAGGGAACGTTTCCTGGCTGCCTTTTTAGATACGCGCATGGCGGAAGAGACAGCAGCTTACTATCAAGAAATTATTGGCTCGAATTCCTCAACCCAAAGCGCCCAAGCCGCGACGCATCTTTCAAGTCATGGAAGCGATGGTAATCGGGGATGCTGTCACCAAAATCACGCTCAAAAACGCAGATCTCTTCCATGAAATGGGGGTTGGAGGGTCAATCCTTAGCGTTCATGCATCCCCTCAATTGGCAAATAAAGTCTACCCAGTAGATCAGTTTGATTCGGGAGCAAACGCTGCATTAATTTACCATTACTGGAACTACAGCCATCTAGAAGATTTCATCCGGAATTTTCAGGGTCCCAAAGCAATCCATTTTCATAACATCACCCCTCCGGAGTTTTTTTCTCCCGAAGCACCAGGTTATGAAGCTACCAGCCGAGGATACGAGCAGCTGCCTGGCATGATCAACCTATTCGATCTGCTAATTGGGGATTCGTCTTATAACCTGGAGGTTTGCCGGCCTTTTTTGAATGGACCAAAACCAGCTATCGTCGTTCCTCCAGTCGTCGAAGCAGAAGAGGTCCGCGCCAGGCCCTACGATGCTGCGCTGCTCGAACGGCTACGGAAACAGGAGGGCACAAAACTCCTTTTCGTGGGCAGGATCGCGCCGAATAAACGACAGGATCGTTTGATCGAGTTGTTGGAGGCCTTTTCTCAATCAGTGGACCGGAAGGCCAGGTTATACCTGGTTGGGAGCGAGGTGGGCGACCTGCAGTACCAGGCAAAGCTCGCCGCGCAGTGTGAAAGGCTGCCTTCTAAAGACCGGATCGTATTCACCGGGAAAGTGAGCGACGAGGTGCTTTACAGCTATTATCGCGCTGCTGATATTTTTGTGTGCGCTTCTGAACATGAGGGATTTTGCGTGCCTGTGATCGAGGCCATGGCGCTGGATGTACCGGTGCTGGCGTATGCGGCCTCGGCTGTGCCAGAAACAATGGGGGAGGCGGGTATACTGGTAAAGGAATGGGATCCAGGGCAAATTGCCCAGGAAATTCAACAGGTGATGAAAGTCAAGGAAGCTCGAGAAGAGTTTTTGGAAAGACAGCGGGAGAACTTACTCAGATTCAATACATCTACAGTGAAAGTAAGGTTGATGGCAGTCGTTCGTTTTCTCCAGGGATTGGAAGTCAGTGATCCATTTATCGAGATCATTAAACCATCGCTGAACTAGGATCCTGGAAATTCTCGAGAATTCTTCCAGAAAAGAAAATATCGATTTCTCTCCCTCCGAATTTAGGTAATCCAGAACAAAGGACGGATCTGAGGTTTTATTGCTGTTGATCTGGGCCATAGTCAATTTATGGAAGATCACTTTTGGTGTCTTGCAAGTTTTTATAACCTTAGCTGGAGACTATCAACCTTGGGCAATGTCTTCCCCGATCCATTAGGGCAAGCAGCTACAAACAGCTGCATCCAACCGTATAATCGTTATACCAGGCCTTCAAATTTCAGAATTTGTATAATGTGTGAATAAATATCGCTATTAGGTGTAAATCCTGTCAAATTTTTAAGTTTTTCATAACTTCCAAAATGAACTGGGGTTTCATTGAGCCTTACCTTATTCGGATCCACGCGTATTTCGACCTTAACTTGAGTTACTTCCAACAAGATACTTAAGATTTTTTCAATCGATGTGCCAACCCCAGAACAAATATTAACTACCTCCCCAACGGCTTCTGGGTTCTGAATTAACAACCACATCGCTTGGACCACATCATTTACATTAACGAAATCGCGAAGCGAAGATAAATTTCCTACTTCAAGAATGGGAGGATTAATTTTTTGATTGATTTGGATCAATTGCCGGATAAAACTTTGTAAAACAAGATGATCTGGCATACGGGGGCCGATGATATTAAATGGGCGGACCACGATCAAAGGCCACCCATTCTGCGCTTCTCTCAAGCCCATCATGGTTTGGGCTAATTTGCTGATGCCATAATGGTTATAGGGCCTAGGAAATGTGGTTTCCTTAATCGGCAAATCACTTTTCTCAATTAATCCGTATTCTGCAGAGGTTCCAGTTAATACGATCGGGCAGTTATTGTTACCCCACTCTTTAACTCCCTCGATAATATTAGTGGCAAAAACAACATTAATTTCATAATACTTGGATAGTTCATGAGCAGATGAAACTCCTGCCAGATGGAAGATCGCATCTGGTTCCACGTCGCGAATTAACTCTTTTAGCTTCGATTGTTCATTAAATGCAATGGAATGGTAAGTACCAATTAGAGGTTTCTCGGTTCCTAAAGTGTGTACTTCCAGATTTTGATCACTTAAGAATTGGAGAAGGTGAGTTCCCAGAAATCCATTTGCGCCAGTGACCAATATTTTAGAGAGTTTCACTTTATAATTACCCTAAAAATTCAGACCGTCGTGCTTCAAAAACATCATTTGCGATCTGATAATCCTCAATGCGGCCAATATCCAACCAAAAGCAATCTTGGCTATAACCAAAAACTGGCAGTCCGTCCTGTCTCATGGTATTCATCAAATCCGGTATATCCAAGTACTGTCCCGGAACGAGGTATGGAGCAACCATATCGCGATTAAATACATTAACACCCATACTCACTTGGAAGCTGTAGGTAGGTTTTTCAATATAGTCACTCAATCGATCATCGCTATCCGTCTTAACAACCCCAAAATCTATCTTAACATCACGGTGATAAAGGCAAATAGTTGCTGCAGATTTCTTCTCGATATGGAAATTGATTAAATCACCATAGTTCAGCGTGGTCAGCAGATCTCCATTTAAAACGATAAAGTCACTGCTCAGGTCATGGATTATATTAGCTAAAGGGCCAGCAGTGCCTAATGGCTCATCTTCAAAGCTGTATGATATTTTTAACCCGTACCTTTCGCCGTTTTGGAAAAAGGCCTGGAATAGCTGTGACATGTAACCTACCGCGAGGACAATCTCCTCTATTCTGGCTTTCTTCATTTGACGGAGGATAATTTCTAAAATGGGTAAATCCCCAATAGGCATCAGTGGTTTTGGAATCACCGTTGTATAGGGTCGAAGCCGTGCACCTTTACCCCCCGCCAGAATTACTGCTTTCATTATTCTGCCTACCTTTACTTAGAGGGTATAAAACTCGGGTTTATATTGGTTAATATGCTGCGAGACAAATTCAATCGACTGGAGCAAGCCTTCATCCAACGAGACTTTCGGCTTCCACCCTAACAATGAGTTTGCCTTCGTGCTGTCGCAAATTAATTTGAAGACCTCACTACCAGCCGGACGTATCCTGTTTTCATCAACGACTACCGGCTTGGAGATATTCATCAAGGATAAAATCATAGTAGCGAAATAGCCGACCGAATAACCAACCCCAGAACCAATATTGATAACTTCACCAATAGACTTCTCTGATTCAGCCACCTTGATAAATCCAGACACAGTATCAAGCACAAAATTGACATCTCTGACTGGATCTAATGAACCTAGATTGATCTGGTTTTGCGTTAGAGCTTGGGTAATTATGGTAGGGATAACTGCGCGCGAAGACTGCCGCGGACCATATGTATTAAAGGGCCGAATGATAGCCACCGGTAAATTGAAAGATCGATAATAACTTTCTGCTAGCTTATCTGCCCCAATCTTGGATGCTGAATAAGGAGACTGGGCTTGCAAGGGGTGTTTTTCATCTATTGGCGTATATATAGCAGTACCATAGGTTTCAGAAGTAGATGTGTGAACAAGTTTCGAAATGCCTTTATTCCTGGCAGCTTCCAGAACATTTAGTGTGCCTTCAACATTGGTGCGAATATAACTAAGTGGGGCTATATATGAATAAGGAATTGCAATTAAAGCTGCCAGGTGGAAACAAATTTCTTGGCCTTCAAATGCGCGATTGATAAATACCGAGTCTTCAACATTGCCAACTACCACATTTAAGGATCTTCTCAATGGAAGAGGCAAGAATTCTATATTTCCCCAATCACTTCTCGAATTATAATGAACCAATGCCGTAACCTCGGCTCCAAGCTGGATAAGTGCCTCACAAAGGTGGCTCCCGATGAAACCACCGGCGCCGGTCACGATTACTTCTTTCCCTGACCAGTTCATATTGTCCTCTAACAAGAATATTTTAGTTCAAAATTCTATCATGATTTACTTTAATTATTTTGATTGATCCTGAAAAGACTCCACATCCAACCGTGCCTCCTGGATGAAGGTTCATAACCTGGTTGGTGTAGTGCCTACTTTGGATGCTGAAGCGCCAAATTCTTTTTCCACAATGTATAACGGGCGGTTCTTTACTTCGTCGAATATTTCGCCAATATACAGGCCGATAACTCCCAATGTCATGAGTTGTACCCCACTGGTAAAACCCATCAAAGCGATAATCGAAGTCCATCCTTCGGGAAGTATCCCAGAAAGGAAAAACTCCGCAATTGCATAAAATCCATAAAACACAGCCAAAATCGCGAAGGCAACTCCAACGCCCAGCGAAATCTTCAATGGCAACTTAGAAAATGAAATTAGTCCTTGGGTAGCAAAGTTCAACAACTTATTTAAGGAATATTTGCTTTTCCCTTTATCCCTCTTCCCTGATGTGAACTCCACTTTCGTTTGCGAAAAACCCACCCAGCTAAACAGTCCACGTAGATATTGGTTATGCTCACGAATCTCGTGGGAAAAAACGTCAATAACTGGTCGAGCCACCAACCTGAAATCAGCGTAACCTTCTCCAAAATTTTCCGAAGATAAGCTGTTTAACATTTTGTAATACAACGCAGAGGTTATTTTTTTAACAAATGATACATTCTCGTTGTAAGAACGTTTCGTATTGACGATGTCAAATCCCACTTCATGTTGATTGAGCAATTCCGGAATGAGAGCCGGCGGATGCTCGAGATCGCAGTCCATCATTATCGCGGCATCCCCTGTACACGCATCCAGTCCTGCTATTAGCGACATCTGGTGCCCAAAGCGCCTCGAAAGTGACAACACTCTCACCCGCGGTTCTCTCTCGGCAATTTCCTTCAAGATCTTCAGGGTGTTATCCCGTGATTTATCAACCACGTAAATTACTTCAAAGATATAAGAATTTATTAAAGGATCGAGAACTAAAAATAATATCTGATGAAAATCGGCGATACCTTCTTCTTCTTGAAATACCGGTAGGATAACGCTGATTTTTTTCATTATTTTCCACTCCTAATTTAATTTTTGAACCGATTTAGTCAAATTCTTCATGCTCAGTCGACTGATATTGCTGCTCTTTTCCGAATTTTTTGGTATGGTACTCTTCCATAAAAACCATAGCACTGGCAATCAAGATCGCTACCGCTGATATTGCTGCTCCTATTTTCAAACTAGACGGATCAAATACAAAATCAACGATGTGGGTTCCAGGAGGAACTTCAACTCCCTGAATCAATCCATTCACCAGATAGATTGGAACAGGCTTACCGTCGATATATGCTTTCCATCCTGGGTAGTAGGCTTGAGCATGATTGACAAATGTACCTCTTTGCGATATCACCCGGCCTTGTAGGCTGTTATTTTTTACTTTTAGGATTTCAATATTACCATCTGTTTTCAGATTCTTGAATCCTTTTATATAACTGATGCGATCCGTCCGGGGATAATCTTCAGGTGATTTCCTCAGGGCGGCATCACTTTCGATAGAAATGGTTTGTTCCGGGATATAGAGCAATTTTTGTGCTTGCGTGTTTTCATATATCTCATAATTACTTGTTTGATCTGCCAAAATATAGTTAGGATTTTCTATAGGGGGAACGAGCTTGATCACCTGTAAGTTTTTGATTGTTATGGGAACATTTGTAATACTAATGAACTCGAAAAGAGTTGCCACCTTGGGGAAGAGGATCATCGCCTGAATAAAGTACAGTTTTATAAGTATGTTCCCCACTGTCTAAAGAGAAATGTTTTTCCTGTTCGATTTTGTCATATTCTGGACCATTGTAAAAATCGACAAAAAATTCCTGAATATCTGTACTTGGAGTCTCTACAATTAACTCAATTCGATAATAACGTTTACTTTCAAGTGAAATGGGAGTGGAATCCACAAAAAGAGAGCCATCTCCTGGTATTTGAATCAAGCTATTCCTATTAATTAAGACAGATTCTGGAATTTTCGGAAGAGCTTTGGGGAATTGTTGATCTATTGGGCTTAGGATATACTTTACGGAGAGCATCGAAATCAAGCCGCTTTCAGAAATTAGCCTTCGGATATTCGTTGGATCCCTGGTTTCAACTTGGTCAAAAAGTTCATTCAGGTGAGGATTTTCAAACTCAGTCCAGCCTTTAATGTTCCGGATATTATTGAACAAGCTCCAGTTATCTACCAGTCCACTTTTGTTATGAACCGGTTCGTAATACTGGTCATAAATGGGAAGTATCCGATAAGGTTCATTCTGGAGTAATTGCTTGAGCGAAACTGTCTCATCAGTTTTTAACAGAGTATCATAATTAGTTTCAACACGCATTGAAGAAAACCTCCCCACGTCTAAACCAGTTATGAAAAGTAAAATAAATCCGATCGTGACACTTGCATATGCATAGAACTTTTGATTATATCGAAAAAGTGATAAAGACTTGACGAGCAAGTAATTAAATAAGGCAATCACAATCGAAACCGAAAACACTTCAGATGAGATTAATGAAAAAAGGGACCATGGTTTTTCCGTTGGGATCGACTGGCCTATCGCAATTATTGTCAATGCACATAAAGTAATTAATATGGTCATCATAAAATTATGGCGATTAAGCCGCTTCAAGTTTTCGGGATTATTAAGATCTGATACCCCATATGAAAAACAAATGATACTGAAGAAGACGTAAATAAAAAGTGTCCGACTCTGAACGCCAAAATAACCTAAGATTGGTATTTTTTGCACTACATCTCGAACATATGGTATGTGGGGAATTGAAGCGTATAAATAGGCAATGAAAATAGCAATTATGCTAAATCTGATCAAATGGTTGTTGAAATAGTATCGAACGGCATATAAAACATAAACGAGAGGAATAATGCCAAGATATAATTCTATAGAAATCTCGGCTGAGCCATAAATTCCCAACGGGTAAAATATGTCTCCAAAAACTTTTGGAAAAATTAACATCAAGAGTAATCGCCAGCTGGGAGAAAACAGGGAAAAATAATTGGCTGCGCCTCTTGAAGATTGAAGCATTAACTCAGCTAAAGGGACCAGCGCAATTGCAGAAAAAAGAATGAACGCGCTTCCCAATATCAAGAGGCTTTTCAAAATTTCCAGAAAAGCTCGTTTGCTGACAATCATGAAATATATCAAATACGCAACTGCAACAATATCGGAATAAAAAGTGAATTGTGGGTGACCTCCGAAAAACTGCAACATCATCGCAAAGGCTGAGAATATTAAATAACGTTGTTTTCTGTGATAAATAAATAAACTAAGGAAGTATAAAATTAAAGGGAGCCATATAATGCTGGTAAAAACGGTAACATGTTCTTTGCGAAATCCACCAATACACGTACTTAATGCAAAGACGATTCCTCCCACAAAGGCTGTCATTCGGCTGCCGCTGGTTTGCTTTAAAAAAAGATATGTAAAAAGCCCGGCAAATCCGATATGCAATATGTAGTAAATGTTGGTAAAAAGTGTGGGGGGAAAGAACAAAGCTAACGCATTGAATGGATAAAAGAAGGTGTTTTGTGATTTGGCGTAAAATGGTGATCCTGCAATGACGTAACTATTCCATAAAGGCAATTCGCCCTTAGCAACCTCTTTATATTGAAAAATTTTAGCAGCATAACTTGACATCCCGTCTCCATAAACCATTAAATCATTACGAAAAATAGCATCGTGATAAATTAATGATGGGATAACAAAAAAAAGAAGAATGGCGATGCAATCCATCATGCGGTTTTTATTTTTCAACCACATACCGACTCCTGATGTCTACTGTAAAAGGAATTTTTTTGATGACTTCTCAATATTCCGGAGTTGGATAAGATGCTAACCCACCACTCATCCGGTTTGAGTTTTTGGGCAACTTGATAAAAAGTTTTGCCAACGGCGGAATACGATGGAGCAACGATCGACTGGCGTATTTCAACACCTGCAGCAGAGCAGATCTTAGGGCTTGCGGCTTAGCGATCCTCTTATCCAGTTCATCACATCCAGTGCTGAAGCAAACAAGGTATCTACGTAAGCCTCCAAGCGAATGGTCTTCTGGAGCGTAAGATGTTGTTGGTGAACCGGCTTTTGGGAAAAATAATCCCAAAAGAGTTTTCAGCATACCCAACAGATATTCAAGATACAGAAACACAACTTGAACCAATTCCTGGTAAGATGATCATCCTACATTAAATCCAACATCATCGCTTCCGCCAACTTGCTAAATCAGTTGCCGGCTAATTTCAAATCTTTAGGTATCCAAGACAAGAATTTCCGATAAGGTAGCGAAAGTTTACCTCCGGTCGGCTAAATTGGGAAGTAGCAAAATCTGACCGGCATACATACCCGGTTTCAGGGTATTATGGAATTGCATCCTGGTCAAGACATATCTAAAGCTATAATTATTTCTAACTGGTGACTGGGAACTTACAAAACCTTCCGAAGTTCTGGAGGTGCATAGCAGGAAGGGTTCCCATACAAAGGCAGTTGTGAGTCAAGAACCGCTGTTGTGTTAACTGTTGAACTATCCAGTCATCCGCGTACAGAAATGGTACAAAATCATCGCAGCGTAGGTCAGCCAAGATCAAAACCGTTATCAAGGGGACTTAACACTCCGCCCTTGACATCGATGTACACTAGGATAAAATCCCCGATGCAACTTTGGGATGAGGGAAACGAAAAAGGTTTGCATCTCACCCTTTAATGAGTTAGAAATTCGATTGCATAAGTTTAGAAATAGAAATTGATAGAGGACAAGCAAAATCCTAAAACCATATATGCAAACCGAAAATTTACGCCCTTGTCGACAGCGGTTCCGTTAATCGGTTATCGTTACAATATGAGGTCAAGTACACATGACACATAATAATAATTTTGATCAGCTTTATGAGCCACCGACGAAGGAATTCATTCAAAATTCATTATTGTATGGATTAAATTCAAAAGACGCATCTAAATCCGGATTACAGCCTGTCCAATTTACGGGTGATAGCTTCTCCAATAATGAAATGGGAATCGGGAGTAAGGGATTGCTCAAAAGAAGCCTGATCAAGTTAAAAAGCAAGATTAAGAAAACAGTCAAGGGAAATCCTCTTTTGTATGAAGTTACTTTGTTTGTTAAGTACAATGTGCTAAAAAAAAGTATTCCGGATTGGGAACCGAAAGCTCCTAAGCTTGATTTATCCAACATAATGGAGCTTGAGGTAAATGATTTTATCTGGCGGTTATATTTTCTTACATTAAATCGACCTCCTGATAATGAAGGTTGGAATAAGTTTAAATGGTTATTATGCTCTGGGGCAACCAGGGAAGCTGTTGCGTATAAGATATGCAGGTCAGAAGAATTTGCGGATCGAGCTCAGGTGGCTCATATAAATCAATATCGTCAAGCCTATTGGAATTATCGATTAAGGGATGGGCTTCGACGATTACCAGTGGTTGGATGGATCATAGCGGCTGTATCCATCCCTGGAAGGATTTATAAACTTTCCGTTGAAGAGCGGATTCGTCAAGCAGATCTATCCATGCATGAACGCCAACATTATGAAGCATTGATGGAAAAAATTAATGCTCTACAAACTCATATAAACGCATTTTATTCAGAGACTAATAATAGGGTCAGCAATCTCAATTTACAGATCAAGGTTCTTACTTCACAAATCGATGGAATCCAAACCCAAGTTGCCGACCTAAGCGCAGAAAATAAAGAAAGCTTTGAGAAACTCTTCTTACAATATGAAGGCAAAGATTTCAATGCAGAAATAAAGGAACTTGGGATTTTAGTTTCATCAATGGATAACAATCTCAAAATCATACAACCTGCTCTCGAGTTAGCAAACGAAAACATAACGAAAGCACACCTCAAACTTGATGCTTCGATGGGTTCAAACGACAGAACTCTGAGTGAGGTTGTATCTGCCCTTCAGATAGCAAACCAGAACATCATTCACACGAACGTTAAACTTGATGAGACAGGGAGCTTAATTACCAATTCAGCGAATCGAAACAAACCTATTTTCTATGGCTTTCCAGGCGGAGTTACGGTCGTCCAAATGAAGAATTTCATAATGGGCGTTCCTTCAGAAGAATGGCGGTTGGCAATATTTTTAAGTCTCTACGGTCGTTTTGAGTTCGGTACTGAAGATTTCTTTGTCTCAATCTTAAAAGAAGGGATGAATGTAGTCGATGTTGGAGCAAACCTGGGCATTTATACATTGCATGCTCTAGCTGCAAAGTGCTTCGTATATTCTTATGAGCCAACGCCAAGGATTTTTAAAATCTTGGAAGATAACATTGGAATTAATGGTTTTGAACCAGAGGGACGGGCGACTGTCTATAACTTGGCTGTCTCTGATGTGGAAGGGGAAATGAAATTGGCTGTCTATGATAATATTAATGGCCACAACACCTTTTTCCCAGACAATGCCGGTGATCAAACGATTGAGGTCAAGACCGTCTCACTTGACAATCACTTAAGTCATCTTGATCATATTGACGTGGTAAAGATTGATGTTGAAGGCGCTGAACAGTGGGTTTTAAAGGGAATGAAAAGGATCATTTCAAATAATCCTGAGATTATGATTATTATGGAATTTGCTCCAGTCCATATCAAGCGATCAGGAAGTGATCCATCCGACTTTGTCCAAGATATTCGCAACATGGGTTTAGAAATCCATTTGATCGATGAAGAATCTGGAAAAATACGCGATATCAGCGATGAAGAGTTATGTGGAGTATATTCAGCGAATGTATTATTAGTAAGACCCTCCGAGGGGAGCAGGTCTTAGTTGGAGGGTAGAAGAAATGCGCATAATGGTAGCTGTCGCTACGTCTCCTTTTACTGGTCGAGAAGAAATGCATTGGGCACAAGCGATTGTAAAAGGATTAAGTAAAAAGAAGGTTGAAGTAGATCTGTTCATGCTGCCCATTGTTCAAGATCCATTGCTTTTACCTGAACAAATGACAGCGTTGAGGCTTTTGGATGTAGGAAACAGCTGTGATCTGCTTCTTTCAATTGGCTACCCGGCATTAGTTTTCAAACATGCCCGAAAAAGGGTTTTGCTGTTCTCTTTAGCTTCCAGTTTACATGAATGCTTCGACAGCGAATATGGAATTCTTTCCACACCTCAATATTACCGCATCCGCGGTGCAGTCATTAATGCTGAAAAGAAGTGCCTTTCAGAAGCGGAGAGGATTACCTGTGCTTCTAAAGCGCTGGCAGAAAAACTCAAGGTAGATTACAACTTAAAAACCAGCTCTTTGATCCTCGATGATTGTTTTGAGGACATAGACCAGAATCAATCGCTAGAAACAGGCATATGGATCACTTGTGAATCAACTCTTGAACCTTCAGATCGAATCGATTTGTTACTGAATGCAATTGCGAACTCGCGAGAGCAATGGAAGTTGAATATCTTTGTGCCCTCAGCTTCGGATGTTTACCGCCAGGCACTCGATCACAGAATAAATCGCATGGCAATCAATGAGCGAGTGGTCGTGACCGATAAGAATCTAACGAAGGCGGCTTTGAAAGAATCTTGTGCTTATGTTGCACTCCAATACAAAACACTGCGTATTCCGGAAAGTGCGCTACGTTCTGTTAAGTTGCACATCCCAATTATTACGGCATCGGATTGTGGCGCGTTACTCGAAATTATATCGAATGGAGATAATGGATTGGTTGTGGAGCCTTTTGCGAAAGAAATTGCTCAATCTCTGGATTTGATAGTGGCCGATAAGAAATTAAGACAACAGCTTTCTCTAGGAACGCAGCCAACTGGTCGTGAGTTCGCTAATGTTGATTCGGTAATAGAAGATTTGTTGAGGTAACTGTGCGCATCGCGTTGTTTAATATCTTTATTCCTTTTGTGCGTGGCGGGGCGGAAATTCTCGTGGATGATCTTGGAGAACAATTGAAAGATCATGGGCATGAAGTGATTCTATTCCGATTACCTTTTCCACAATCTTACGAGGGACCACTTGTGGCAACCATTGAGGCATCACGAATGCTGTGCTTTGATGAATTCGATCGAGTGATCGCCTTTAAATTTCCTGCTTATTGTGTTAAGCATCATGCAAAGGTTATCTGGATGTTTCATCAATTTCGGCAGGTTTATGAATTATGGGGAGGAGAGTTTGGCTTACAAGTAAACCCCGTTAGCGAAAGCATTCGAAAAATTACTATGGCAGCAGATAATGAAGATATCCCGCATTCGCGTCATATTTTTGTAAACTCAATAGAAGTCTCAAATAGGTTAAAGCAATTCAATCATATTAATGCAACTGTGCTGATGCCGCCGTTAAAGAACCATGAACTTTATTACAATGGAAAGGTTGGCGATTACATATACTATCCCAGTCGAATTACTCCATTAAAACGGCAGCACCTTGCAATCGAAGCCATGCGATATGTAAAAAGCGGGGTCCGGTTAATTGTGACCGGAATTTGCGGAGAAGATGCCTATTTTGATCAACTAAAAAAGACAATTCGTGATAACAATCTTGAAAACAGGGTGGAGTTGCGCAATCAATGGGTCAGCGAAGAAGAAAAACGGCAGCTCATAGCGAATGCCCTAGGGGTTATGTATATTCCGTTTAAAGAGGATTCGTGCGGTTTCGTTTCCATGGAAGCATTTTATTCTGCAAAACCGGTGATCACGTGTACTGATTCAGGGGGCACCAGGGAATTGGTTGAAAATACAATTAACGGCCTTAACGTTGAATCGACTCCTCAAGCGCTTGCTGAAGCCATGGATAAACTTTTTGATGATCAGGGCTTGTCTGAGCGATTGGGCAAAGCGGGCTTGGATGATATTATCCGCCGTGATATCACCTGGCCGGCGACGGTTAGGAGGTTGTTAAGTTGAAAATTGCATGGTTTACGCCATTTCACCCCCAAAGTGCCATTGGCCAGGTAAGTAGAATTGTTTGTGAGGAGCTCCAAAAAAATTGTGAGGTAGATATTTTTGCCTTTGATCTCGGTGAGTATATATCGTCCTCCGTACCGGTCATAAAATTTAATCCTGTGGATATTAATCTCCACCGTTTAGCTAGTTATGATTATGTGGTTTATAACATGGGGAACTTTGCAGGGTATCATAAAGAAATTTGGGAAGTGCTGCAGCGTTATCCAGGAATTTTGTTGCTTCATGACCAACTCATGCAAAATTTCTTTTATCAGATCACAATGCTCCCAGATTTTGGAGGCCACCCCGTAACTGGCGAGAGTAAATATTTAGAGGTCATGCGAACTTGCTATGGCGAGGAGGGAGAAGCTGCGGGAAAAGCTCTCTATAAAACGTATTTTGGGGAAGAAAAGAAGAGAATTTGGGAGTCCGATGCAGCGCTGGCCTACCCATTGCTTGAACCTTTGCTGGCAAAAGTAACTGGTGTTTTTTCCCACGCGTCATTTTTTGTTAATAAAATCAAGGAATATTTTTATGGGCCAACTGGTTTTTCTTATTTGCCCCAAACGCATGTTTCTTCGCAGACCCAGGCAGAAATTCCAGTAGAATTCAGGGATGACTCCAAGGTATTAGTGGTATCCAGTGGCCTGGTCCATCCCATAAAGCGGATTGAACGAGTTGCAGAAATGCTTTTATCCAATCCCGATCTCGCCAATCGAGTACGCTACGCAGTCATAGGTAATTATGGCGGACCTTATGGTGATTATCTGAGTATGCTTGCCGAAGGCCCTCTGAAAGGATGCTTATTTCTCCTCGGTTATCAGACTGATGCGGTAATGGAAGCCTTTCTACAAAAAGCAGATTTTTGTATTAATCTTCGTTATCCGAATTCTGAAATTTGTTCAAAATCGTTGATTGAGCAAATGTCTTTTGACAACCCAGTGATTGTTTTAAACACAGGAATTTATGACGAGATTCCAGATGATAGTGTGGTAAAGATAAAACTAGAAAATGAGATGCTCGAACTCGAAAAAGCTTTTCGTTTCTTGTTAGATAACCCGGAACAGCGACGTGAGATCGGCAGACGGGCAGTGGATTTTGTTCAGAATAATTGTACGGCAGAAGTTTATGCTTCAAGGTTCTTGGCGTTTTTGGAAAGGATCCCCGCGACCACCGCCATGAATAAGGTGGTGAATGAAAGCGTCAGCATAAATCGCACAGTTCTAAGTGATTTATCTTTTAATCAACGCGACACACCCTGGGTGGTTGATACCACCTGGCGTGAGCTCAGCAAAGTATTCTGCGCGGTTTCGACAAAACAACCCGACCCCAATGTAATCGGTGTATGGTTTGGTTTTCCATATTCAGTTGGTTTGCGTCGAGAAGGCATAACGAGATTCATCCACTATATGCTTCTGGCTCTGTTGGAACAATACCCGGTTGATTGCGAAATATGGACTTACTCATTTAATGAAGAAGAAGTTCGGAAAAGTTTTGATGCTTTACTGAATGAAAATAGATTTAAAAACCGTGTCCAGATTGTCACAGAAGGGAATTATAAAGATGTTCTGGATATTCATTCTTCTAAATGTGATTTACCGTATGAGATTAATGAAAAGCTCGATAATCTCTCATACCTGGCAAAGCAATTTTCAAAAGCAACTTGTTTTATAACTGCTATTGTTTACCTTGACAATGTGATTGGAACGGGAAAACCGCTCTTCGTTCCGGTCCATGACCTTGGTATCCACGTCCATTATGATGATTTTATTGTTATGGATCCTCTTTATAAAGCGCGTCACGTGGATATTCGTTCACGTGCTGAGAACTTAGCTAGAGCGGGTGCAATTATGTTTAGTGAAAGCGAGTATGTACGCAATGAGCAAATCCTAAGGTATGTTTCAAGCATTGATGCTGGTCAAACGGATGTTATCTATTTCCCTGTATTTCTTCCCAGTCAATTAGACGAGAAATTATTACCTGAGAAAGAAATTCGACAGAAATTTGGATTGGAAAAACCTTATATTTATTATCCCACCCAAGTGCGACCTTATAAAAACATTACCCTCCTTGTTGAGGCCTTGTCTATTTTGCGAGAGAGAAAATATGATGTAAATCTGGTTTTAACAGGTAAGCCCTCAGATGTCATGGGAGTTGATTTGGCAATAAAAAAACATCAGCTTAATGATCAGATCATTTGCCTTTCGGATGTAAACGAATATGAGTTGTTTAGCTTATACCGTTATGCTGTCGCGGCAGCCGTTCCGACGCTTTTCGAAGGAGGTTTTCCATTACAAGCCTGCGAAGCCATTTACATGGGTACACCACTTGTCTTGTCCGATATACCCGTCGTTCGAGATCGAATCACGTTCTGCGGAATGTCACTGGAGAATTGCGGATTGGAAATATTTGATCCTTTCAATTCCGTAAATTGCGCGGATGCGTTGGAAAGAGTACTCTTAAATCGGCGGGAGACCCTCGCCTCGCAAAAGCGGTTTAGAGATATCTTTCTGTCCTATACCTGGAAGGATGCCGCTGCAAAGTATTATCAGATGTTTTTTGGAACTGAGAGAGGCATAATGCCTGATACCAATGCGAACGTGGATGAAAAATGGAAAAACTGATTGTTCTAGGGGCGGGGGGGCATGCTAGATCTGTAATGGATATTTTGCTTCAAAATGATGATTTTGATCTAGTGGGTTGTATTGATCCGGTACCTGGAGAGGTTTTGGGCCAACCAGTTATTGGTAATGATGATCAATTGGGAGCACTTTATTCAAACGGCATTCGAAAAATATTTGTGGCTATTGGCGATAATCGCCTGAGAAAAGAGTTGTTTCATAAGGTACTTTCCATAGGATTTGAACCGGTAAATATTATTAGTCGACATGCAATGATTTCCCAGCGAGTGTATCTCGGAAGAGGCATTTGCGTGATGGCAGGGGCCGTTCTAAATGTTAATACGGTGATTGGAGATAACTGCATTATCAATACGCGATGTTCGATCGACCATGATTGTTCGATTGGTCAGTCTTCTCATATTGCTCCAGGGGTAACTTTATCTGGGTCTGTTCGGGCTGGTGAAGGTGTGCACATCGGCACTGGTTCAGCAGTGATCGACGGTATAACCATAGGTGATTGGTCTTATATTGGCAGCGGAGCGGCCGTAGTAAAGGATATTCCGGCGGGAGTTTTGGCTTACGGTGTTCCAGCCAGGATCATCAGAAAACTGTAGCAATTGAAGGAGTTGTATTTTGTCTAAATTTATCCCTGTTGCAGCACCACATCTTTCTGGCAATGAAAAAAAATATGTAAACGACTGCCTGGATACTACCTGGATCTCTTCGAACGGAAAATACATCAAAGAGTTTGAAGACTCGTTTGCGAAGTGGTTGGGTGTAAAACACGCCATCTCATGCTCAAATGGCACAGTAGGATTACATTTACCATTATTGGCATTAGGAATCAAAGCAGGTGATGAGGTTTTAGTCCCCACATTTACCTATATTGCTACTGCGAATGCCGTGCGATATTGTGGCGCAACGCCGGTATTCATAGATTGCTTGCCCGACACCTGGAATTTAGATCCAGTGGATATGGAAAATAAAATTACTTCAAACACAAAAGGCGTCATTCCGGTCCATCTTTATGGAAATCCATGCGATATGGACGCAGTCTTGGAAGTTGCGAGGAAACACAATTTATTTATTATAGAAGATGCGGCTGAATGTCACGGGGCAGTCTATAAAGGAAAAAAAGCTGGTACATTGGGGAATGTTGGAGTCTTTAGTTTCTTTGGTAATAAGATTATCACAACTGGAGAAGGCGGGATGGTTGTCACCAATAATGACCAATTGGCCTCCCATATAAGATTATTGAAAGGTCAGGGCATGGACCCGAACCGGCGATATTGGTTTATCGAAACCGGTTACAACTATCGGATGACTAATATTGAGGCAGCCATTGGCCTGGCTCAATTGGAGAATATTGAGACTCATATCGCTGATCGTCGCAGAGTGGGAGAATGGTATCAGGAGCTTTTTGGAGATTTATCAGATTATTTTGTACCCCAGAAGGTAACTCCCGGAGCTTGTAATGTGTGGTGGATGTACTCCATATTACTAACTGAAAAATCAAGGATATCGCGCGATGCATTGATCAAAGTATTAGAGGAAGATGGAATTGAGGTACGGCCTTTATTTTTTCCAATGCACATCATGCCGCCTTTTTATAACGATCGCGCCCATTGTTCAAATGCAGAAGATATTGCTTTACGTGGAATCAACCTGCCTACACATCCCTTGTTATCCCGCGAAGATGTTGAATATATCGTTTCACGGCTTAAGCACCATGTGATGGGGGACACAGTTGGCAGTAACATATGACCAATAAAGTGTTCATTGTGGAAAACTCCAGTTTGGCTGGCATGTTATTTGCGCCAACGTACCCCTCCCAACCAAGCCGCCCCACAAATCACGGCTGCCATGACGGTCCAATAGTGCATGCGGAAGTCACAGGTAGTTGACAACGGCAAGTAGGAAAGCCCATACAGCCAGCCGCTGCTTGCAACTGCAATGACGGCTTTTGGTAAATTGAGATTCCTTCCCCTGGTGAGAGGAATATACACGATGAGGAATGTCAGAAAGGCCAGATAGATCCAGCCGCGGAAGATCAGGCTGTTTTTTATTTTATCCACTGCATTTATAATCGCGCGCGTGAGCGCTGGCTCAGTGCGGAGAATTCTCAATGAGCTCTGATCTATTCCAAACAGGGTCAGTGCGTTTTGGTCATCATCGGTGATATACGGATAACAAACTTCCTTTACGGCGATCCCGAGCTGGCTCATCCATTGCCGAATTCGGTGGAAGAGATAAGCCTTAGGATGAGATAATACAGCTTTGATCCATACGTGTATCGTTTGATCGTTAAGATCCGAGGTGTCATACGATTTGATCCTGAGCTCACTCACACCACAGCCGCTGTATAAACACACAACCGGGAACTGTGTATCATATATTTTTTTTAGCTCTGTGATCGTAACAGACTGGGGACTGGTTAAATAGTCGGGTAAAAGAACCTCATGCGCGCGAATGGAGATACCCACCAAATCGTGGACCAGGATTTGCTGGAGGGCATAGGTCGTTGAGTGACGGGTGAGTGAACGCCCGGCAAGAGTTGTGGTCCAAAGCAATAATCCCAACAAACCCAAACCGAGCACCCCACTCATAACGATCCGATATTGTTTGGACCAGTTGGCTGGAAGATCGATCCTGCTGGATAAAATCAGGCCTGCATAAATCATCAAAGGGAAGGCTGCAAATACTGCATTGTGCCTCAACGCTAACGCGAACCAAATTCCCAACAGGCCAACCAGGAACGCACACAGGGATTTTTTCTTTTCAGCCAATGCCAACCAGCTGGAAGCAAACAGCAATGCGGCTGCCATCCCGACATCTTTCCAGATCGTACTCAAAAGCATGAAGATGGGGGGGAATAGACCGATAACCAGGACTGCCAAGGCCTTAATCGGCATGCTCCAGCCAGGGGTTACCAGGGAGATCCACAAGCCTAGGCCAATCCAGAAGAGCAGGTTAAATAACGCAAGCATTCCAACCGGACCATGCACGACCCGGTCGATCTGTCCCCATAGCCAGCTCATCACCGGAGGATTCCAATCAGTGAAAAGACCCTGGCGGCCTTGAGCCAGTTGGTTAGCCAAGTCGTAAGACATGTAACCCGGATAAAACACATACAGAGTAAGGATGATCCCAGCAATAACGGCTGCTAGAACCCAAATCATTTCAGGATTAAACGGACGTCTGCTGCAGGGTTCTTCAGCTTTCATCGCATGTCGAGGGCGCCAAAATTTGCATCAAGATTGAAATTTTTATTTCTTCACCAAAACGGATTTTACCTTCGACTTCATTTTTATCAACCAATCCTTCTCTCGGAAGCGACCGAAAATAGGATAGATCAACTGGCGAAGCGTGAAGTACAGAAAAGTGCTGGCTGAGGCAGGGGGCATATAATTACGTGACATAAAAGGCTCACGAAGTCTTATTGTCCCGGCCGCACGCAGATATTCTGCTACCTGGCGACCCAATAAACTGGCCAGCTCCTCTTGCGAGTATACTGCGGGGCTTTCCCGGCGAAGCTGCTGCGCCTTATAGATCAAAGCCTCCATGTGTTCGCCCATCTTCTCCAGGCTGAAGTCGTTGACCACCCGCTCACGGCAGGCACCGCCCATCTTTTGCCTTTTCTCCGGCTGGCGGATGAGCTCAGATAAAGCTTGCGCGTAGTGCTCGGCCTCTTCGTCTTCGGTGCTGCGTGGGATCAGAATACCACATTCCGGTGTTACCAGCTCTGGTTGTCCGCCGACCGCTGCTCCAACTGGGACAACGCCGCTTGCCATCCCCTCAAATATTGTCAGAGCAATTCCCTCGTTTTCTGAAGGCAAGAACACAATATCGCCGGCAACCATCAACTCCTTCACACGCTGCTGCGGGGTATCTCCTAAGAACCGTACCCTCTCTCGAAGATTTTCTCTTTCAACAAAATCATTAAGCCAATCTTTGAGAGAACCATCTCCCACAACCAGCGAGATGAAAGATAGATTTTCGTTTTTCAACCGGAGCATCGTCTTGGCAAAAACCCGCGGCTGCTTTTGCTGCTCGAGCCGGCCGATGTATAGGATCAGGGCTTGTGCATCCGTAATCCCCAATTGTTTGCGGATTTCCAGGCGTTTCTGCGGATCGGGATGCCAGGCATGGACATCAATATTTGCCGTGCATACCTCAATTCGCGCTTCGTCTGCTCCTTCTGCTATCATCCAATTCTTCACCTGCTGGCTGGTTACAGCGCTTAAATCTAGAGCAGTACTAAACAACATCGATAAGCGTGGAAAGCCTCCGTCCATCCATTCAGGAGTTACAAAGTGGATATAGTCCAGGATCGGAACTTCGGGGAAGCGGCTGCGCAGATAAGGGAGCAGACGATAAGCCTCCTGGCTGGCGGCTAGCATTACAGCATCTACCTGCCTGGATTGGATCAAGTAACTCAGAAAACTCGGGTAATCTCCCCATTCAAGGAAATTGTTCATTGGAAAAACATCTGGCGTGATCCGCTCGAACTCGTACTGCCAAGGATTTTCCGAAGGAAGTGTGGTGGCAATGGTCATTTCCCAGCCGCGTTGTGAAAGCTGGCTGATTAAGTCGAGGTTGAATTTCTCCGCGCCCCCCGTGACGAGCCAAGGTGCTACCAACAATAACCTGGGGTTTCTCTTTTCCAGTTTGTTCAAGCAGGGTAAATCTTCCCTCATGCGAATCAGGTTGATATCCGCCAATTTTTCAATTTTTGGGAAGCCACCCTTCCATAAGTGAGGGTAACGATGGTGAAATTCCTGCCGCTTTTTTCGCAGCTGATCCTTTTTCAAGCCCTCCCAGCGGTCCGCGTGGTTTGGACGTGTGCGGTACCAGTGTAGGAATTCGGGAACAGAATCTCCCCAGTAACCTTGATCAGCACACCGCACCCAGAAATCCCAATCCTCTAATCCCGCGGCGCATTGACTCGTCGTAACCCCCGACTTTCAAGACCACTTCTTTACGGATCATGATGATGTGATTGATGTAGTTTATGTCGAGATTAGCCTCAAGATTTTGAAAACCTGCCCGCCACAGGTACTCACGTGCGCCAAAACCGACCAAATAGCCTCCCACAAAAGAATATTGAGGATAACTTTCTAAAAACCAGAGCCATTTTTCAGCTGCGGTTGGCTCCAGAAGGTCGTCGCCATCCAGGTAGAGCAAGAATTGGGTTCGGGCTTCACGCGCCCCGGTATTCCTGGCGGCGGGTAAACCTTGATTTATCGCGTGGTCAACCACGCGTATACGTGGATCCGAAGCACGATAAGCATCGAGAATCTGCAAAGATCCCGGGGCAGTAGACCCATCGTTGACGATAATCCATTCCCACTGCTGTAAAGACTGCCCCAACACCGACTGGGCAGTCTCATCAAAAATAGAGTCGATGTTATAAAACGGAGTGATGATAGACACCACCGGCTTTAGATTGGAATCTTCGGGTCGGTAGTTGAAGCCTGAGCGAAGGGGACTTACTGGTGAATTGTGGTAATCAGGATTTCGGGGATCGATCACAGCTAACTTCTTTTAAGAAAATAATTAAACCATACTCAACTACAGTTATTTTTACTCTTTGCTGGATTGCGAAATGTCTTCTTGGCCTTTCTTGATAAAGAGAATCGGCCAGAATAGGAGAGCAAGCAGGTACGCAGCATAATGGTAGCGAAAATTCGGCAGCATCAGTATGAGCGTTGAGCTGACAGCTTGGATCATGATGGGGCCTGCTGTAAGCAGAATTTTGATATTCTTATTCCGCAGGGCGGTAAACGCAATCGTCAATAGAAACAGATAGAGATAAATTGCGGGGCGCCATACCAGCCAATTGATCTGGGGATCCTGCGAGGAGCTGACCACAAAATCAGTGATGGACGATCGGAGAACGGGGATTTTTGAGTCCGGGGTGATCCCATACGGGTTAGGATCTATCCAATATTGAGCGTGAGAAGGATTCCGGATCTCACCATTCGGGTCCCAAATGATCCAGATAAGGGAACGATTACAGCGGTAATCATACATGAGTAAACTCGGAGAAAACCTTACCAGGTTGTATGCCTTTTGCAGGAAGTTATCATCGTTCGCCAAGGTGATATTTTGATTTGGCGGCTCAAAGGAATACGCGATCGTACAATCCCAACCTTTTGACAAATCCATCATTGAATTAAGGGTGTAATCGTTATTGGTACCCGGGTCGGCGTTGGCAGCCATTTCATAAAGTGACATCGAATCTGCAAAAATGGTTGATTCTTGAACATTGGCAAGCCGGTATATAGGGCCTGTCATACTAAAATACAATACCATACTAAAGATAAAAGCATACACCAGGGATTTCCATTGTCGGTGGAAACCCCACAATAACAATAAAAAGGTCCCTAATAGGACCAATGATCCGTTGTGGCGAAAAAGGGCCACCAGAGCTGTCGTTGCTCCCAATAATAGCCAGTTTTTTCTATCTGTTATCCATTGCCCATTGGATAAGACTAATCGAAAAATCAGGAAGGTAAGTCCAACCAGGGCTGTGCTGTATGGTATGTCTTTCCAAAGAGTAACAACCATAGAACCATTAACTGGGGAAAAGGCAAAAAGAAAACTTGCCAGCCAGAGGATAAGAGATGGCACACCCAAAGTTTCAAAGAACGCGAGAATATATCCGGCTAATAATCCAAGCGCTATAATCTGTGCCAGGGCAACGACCGCAGGTGTTAATGAAAGACGGGTTAATAACCAGATTGTAAAAGTATGGAAGGCAGGGTGGTGGTCGAAATAATTCCCACTGATAACCTGCCCCCATTGATCGAGCGAATCTGCGCTCATCATCCCTGGCCAAAATGCAAGTAAATAGATGATCCATATTGTGATCATGGGCAGAGCAAAGGCTACCCAATGGAAACGTCTTTGCGGATAGGAATCAGACGGAACGGTGCGGGTTGCGACAAGGACACTAAGAGTAAATAATGCTAAACCAATTCCAATCCCCGAGCAAATCAAGAACAGCGCTTTGCTAATCAAGGATAATGAAAAGAATCCATCTACAGGACCTGGAAAAGGCAAAGGGATATTAACAGATAACCACAGACCGCCAGCCAAACAACCGATAAGCCACCAAATTTTCCAACGATTTGAGTATCGTCGGAGCCGAGGAGCAAGGATGCGAAACCACAAAAAATAAACTAAAAGGCCGAACACAAACCACAAATATAAAAAAACCGGAAACGGTCTGACTCCTTGAAGATAGCTCCCCTCGCTCAACCAATAAAGGTAAGCAATCGCTAAAATTCCCCCGACAAGTCCGATAGGGAGCCAAGTAAGGATATAATGATTTAGAGAATGCTTCATGAAAGGGGGCGAAGCCTATACGGCTCCTGATAAAAAATCTGATGATCTTCTGAGATTATTTTTGCCATTATAACATACCTGATATTTCGACAAAACTAGCTTTCCGAGTTTTGGAACGGATTAAAAATCTATACATTATCAATTAAATTCAAACTGATGATGGTTCTTGAGCTGTTCACACACGGGAAAGCCAGGTTTTTAATGATCTAAGGTGAGGAGGTGACTGTCGTTACATCTTGGCCATCAGTCCGCTTGGTAACCAAGAACCAATCACTGATCGTGTCGAAGCGGTCGCTGGAGTCATACAGTGACCCAATCCGTACACCCTGGACTGCCTCATTGATACCGTAGCGGTAAACTGAATAAAATAATGGCAACGAAGGCAGCTCTTGCGCAAAACGCACCTGGAAGTTCCGGTATAGACGAGAGCGCTCGCTTACATCAACCGTGACTCTTGCCTGCTCAAGAAATTCACTCGCCTGGCGATCATCCCACTGTGAATAGTTTTGCCCTCCAGAGATTTGGGATTGATGCCAAAACGGATATGGATCAGGGTCAGGTGTGCGGGACGGGTATAGATTTACCAAAGCAGATTGATATGTCCGTTGATCCAGGTTCGCAATCAACTCATCAAAGGGTTGAGGCTTTAGAAGTACCTCGACACCTAATTTTCCCCAATCCTTTGAAATCGCCTCTGCTAAAGATTGGTAAGTGGGGTCATCTGGATAGGCTAATTCAAGCGATAACTTTTGTCCGGATGAATTTTCTCGCACACTCCCACCATCAAGGGGGAGTGTATAACCGGCCTGCTTGAGTATTTCCACCGCTTCTTCAGAATTGTAATCCAAATGCTCTCCCCCATCGTAATAAGCCCAGCTGCCTGGGAAGATGGGGCCATCAGCAACAACTGCCTGGCTGCCTAAGATTCGATCGATCATCCACTGCCGGTTTATACCCAACATCAAGGCTCGGCGGACTTGAGGATCTTTCAAGGGTTCCACTTGAGGATTATTCAGATTCAAAAAAAGCATCGATAACTCAGGAATCTGGCTGGTATGGACGTTCAATTCCGGAATTTGCAGCGCCTGCGATAATATATCTTGTGGAATGGTGTTGATACCCTGGGTCTCACCCTGCTGATAAGCATTCAAAGCAGTTTGGGCATCTGGGAAGTACCGGAAAACAATCTGCTCGATGAAAGGGACTTTGCCATAAAAATCTTTATTCGCTGACAGGACTAAACCGGTAATCTTTTCATCTTCAACTGTAAGCTGGTCAAAACGATAGGGACCACTGCCTACCGGCTGCAAGTTAAATGGCGAATCGATAATTTCGGAGAGCGATAGATCACCTAAGAGATGTGCAGGAACGACTCCAAATGTCAGGTAATCCAAAAAAGGAGCAAATGCTTCAGGCAGGCGGAACTGTATCGTTTTATCATCCAAGCGTTTCACCTCAACCTGCTTCCAAAATGCTCTTAAATCGTCAGGTATAGGAGAGCCATCTTCCCGCATACGCTCTATGGTAAAAATGACATCATCGCTGGTAACCGGGGAGCCATCGTGCCAGTTCGCGTTTTGACGGATTGAAAAATTATAAACCGTACCATCTTGCGAGATGCCCCACGAATCCGCCAGGTCGCCTACCGGGTAGCCGCGGTCATCAAAACGGACCAGCCCAGAAAAGAGAAGGTGATCAACTTCACGATCAACATTATTGTAATAATCTAACAAGGGGTTCAATCGAAGCATGGAACCGATCAAGCCTTCAGCATACACTCCCCCCGTTGCAGGCTCTACCACCGGCTCAACTGGTTTCAAGATGGGCTGCTGACTGGTCAAAAGAAAGCCGATGGCGACTAAAGCCAGCAGAACAATCAGAAGAGGCCAGCGTAATTTGCGTAACATAAGAAATTAAAAGGGCGCTCTGGCTTGAACCATCAGTTTGTCACCTAAAACAAATCTGATGACTGCTTTACCAGGCAGCGCCCTGGGTTGAGACTAAATCTTCACCAGGTAAGTAGCGACCGTCAACGTAAAGAAAAGAACACTCAAGCCAACGGTTACCCAGAAAAGGATCTTTTCGATCCCTCTGCGGGCAGTAAAGATACCACCTGTATCTGCCCCTGTTAGTCCCCCCAAACCGGCGCCTTTGCTCTGCAAGATCACGCTAGCAATCAGAGCAATTGACGTTATAATCAAAGCTACATCAAAAAATACTTCCACAACCAGCCTCCAAATGGACAAAACAACTCTAGGGAGTGAGACTTCTTTTGATTAGAGCCGTTCCCCAGGCTTGCGGATTATACCTTTCGTTTCGGAAAACGTCAAATGGAACAGATTGAATTAGTGGTGAACCTGCATATGCATACGCGGTACTCCGACGGTTATGGGAATCACAAAGACATCGCCCAGGCGGCCTTGCGCAGCGGATTGGATGCCGTGATCGTTACGGACCACAACGTGTGGGTAGAAGGGATCGAAGGGTATTTCCAGGAAGATGATCAACAAGTGCTTTTAATGGTTGGTGAAGAAATCCACGATCAAGGACGGAACCCTCAAAAAAACCACCTGTTGGTCTTCGGAGCCCGTAAAGAGCTGGCGCCGCTGGCACCCCACCCTCAAAATTTGCTCGATGGAGTTACCAGCGCTGGAGGCTTGAGCTTTTTTGCCCACCCGGTCGACCCTGCAGCACCAGCCGTCGGTGAGGGAGATATTTCATGGGTTGACTGGGATGTACGGGGTTTTACAGGTATTGAGCTCTGGAATGGTTTTTCGGAGTATAAATCGCTGCTTAAGAGCAAATTCCACGCCATTTATTATGCTTATAACCCTCGCCAAATTGCCCATGGTCCCTTGCCTGAGACACTCAAGAGATGGAATGAGCTGCTCGCCGCCGGGCAGCGGGTAGTTGCGATTGGCGGTTCAGATGCCCACGCCGTACCCGCAAACTTGGGGCCGCTGCACAGGGTACTTTTCCCTTACGAGTTCCATTTCAAGGCGGTCAATACCCATGTCTTGGTGCCACGGCCTCTCAACGGCGAAGCTTTCGAGGACAGCCGCATGATCCTAGAGGCACTCTCGCAAGGTCATGCTTTTGTTGGATACGATTTTCCTGCTTCCACGCGCGGGTTTCGCTTTATCGCCCAGGGAATGGAAAAGACGGCCTTGATGGGAGATGAAATCTCTGCTCAGAATGGGGTAACCTTCCAAATCCACCTGCCTAAAAAAACAGAGTGTTTGCTCCTGAAAGATGGCAAAACAGTGCGCTCCTGGCGCAACCGAGAGAACTGCACCTACATCGCCACCGAGCCCGGGGTTTACCGTGTTGAAGTTTACATCCATTATTTAGGGCGCCGCAGGGGATGGATCTTTAGCAACCCAATCTATATGAGAGGATAAATATTCATGGACTTTCAGCTCAAAGCTCCTTTCCAGCCTACGGGAGACCAACCCGAAGCGATCCGGCAGCTGGTCGAGGGCATTCAGCAAAACTACAAGCACCAGGTCTTACTCGGTGCCACTGCCACCGGAAAAACTTATACCATCGCCAACATCATTGCTCAGGTCAACAAACCTGCCCTGGTAATGGCACATAACAAAACATTAGCAGCCCAGCTTTACGCCGAATTCCGTGATTTCTTCCCCGATAACGCAGTCGAATACTTCGTCTCTTATTACGATTATTACCAGCCCGAAGCTTACGTGCCGCGGCATGATCTATACATCGAAAAAGAGACAGATATCAACGAGGAAATCGAAAGGTTAAGGCTGGCTGCCACAACTGCACTGATGTCGCGAAAGGATGTGATCATCGTCGCCTCTGTTTCATGTATTTATGGCTTGGGCAGCCCCGAAGCCTACGGGCGCGTGGTGATCAACCTTGAGACAGGCAACCTCTTCCGCCGCAATGCGCTGCTGCGCCAGCTGGTAGAGAGCCAATATGAACGAAACGATATGGAGCTCCGCCCGGGAACCTTCAGAGTGCGCGGGGATACCTTGGAGATCATCCCGGCTTACCAGGACCGCTTCGGATACCGGATCACCTTTTTTGGAGATGAGGTTGAGCGAATGGTTGAATTCGACGCAGTGACGGGAGAGCTGCGGCACGAATTGGATACGGTAGCCATCTATCCTGCCAAGCACTTCATCGCCGATGAAGATAAATTAAAGCAGGCGATTGCGAACATCGAAACCGAGCTGACCGATCGCATCGACACCTTTAAAGCCGAAAATAAGCTCCTGGAGGCTCAACGGATCGAGCAGCGCACGATGTATGACCTGGAAATGCTGCGCGAGATCGGCTACTGCTCTGGGATAGAAAACTACTCGCGCCACCTGGACCTGCGCGCAGCCGGCACCCCTCCCTGGACGCTGATCGACTATCTTCCCAGCGATTACCTGCTGTTCATCGATGAATCACACATGACCGTTCCGCAGATCAGAGGTATGTATAACGGCGACCGCTCGCGTAAGGAGACGCTGGTGAACTATGGATTCCGCCTTCCTTCAGCATTGGATAACCGCCCGCTCACTTTCCAGGAGTTCGAGGAGCACATGGGCCTCACCATCTACACTTCAGCCACACCCGGACCCTATGAGCTAAAACGTGCCGACCAGGTGGTTGAACAGATCATCCGTCCCACCGGGTTAGTTGATCCTGAAGTTGAGGTGCGCCCGGTGGAAGGTCAGGTAGATGACCTGATCAAGGAAATCCGCAAGCGGACTGAGCTAGGGCAGCGTGTGCTAGTCACCACACTGACCAAGCGCATGGCGGAGAAGCTGGCTGATTACCTGATGGAATTAGGCATCAAGGTGCATTACCTGCACTCTGAAGTCGAAACGCTCGAGCGCATTGGCATCCTGCGCGACCTGCGCCTGGGGGTGTTCGACGTGATCGTCGGCATTAACCTACTGCGGGAAGGCCTGGACCTGCCCGAGGTTTCATTAGTGGCGATCTTGGACGCGGACAAAGAGGGCTTTCTGCGCTCCGATACAGCCCTGATCCAGACGATTGGCCGCGCTGCCCGGCACGTGGAGGGCAAGGTGATCATGTATGCTGATAAAATGACCGACTCGATGAAGCGTGCTATCGACGAGACGAACCGACGCAGAGCCAAGCAGATGGCCTTCAACCAGGAGCACAATATCCAGCCAGTGAGCATCTTCAAGGCTGTGCGCGACCTGACGGACCAGTTATCCGCTCATGCCGTTGCTGAGTCACGCGCCGATTACAGCACATCCAAAGGAACAACCGGTCTGGCAAAATCTGAGATCCAGCGCGTGATCAGTGAGCTGGAAAAACAGATGAAAGATGCAGCCAAGAACCTGGAGTTCGAGAAAGCTGCCGTATTGAGAGACCAGGTCTTCGAGCTGCGCAGCATCCTGGCCGAAGAATTCAAAGCTCTCTCCTTGGGAGAAAGTACGGTTATTGGCGGGAGAAGAGTGAGTCAAAATTCCCGGAGTGATGCCGAATCACTCCCTCGATTTCGTTTAATTCACAACTCCTGAGAAACTTCTTCACAACTTCTTCACAAGTTTTCGATATGATATAGATTAGAACGGTGGCAGGAGTAAATAAGCCACAAAATCAATAAACAGGAGAAAATCAAATGAAGAAGTCGTTACTGGTAATTGGTATCAGCGTAGCCATCCTGGCAGCCCTGACTGTAGCAGGTTTTGCCTTTGCACAACAGCCCACCCCTACGGTGCCTAATGGTCCCGATATGATGGGCGGCAGAGGCGGCGGGATGATGGGTGGTTTGAGAGGCGAAGATGGATATGGCCCGATGCATGAAGTGATGCAAGCTGCCATGGCTGAAGCATTGGGGACCACGCCAGAAGAGCTGGAAGAACGCCATGCAGCTGGTGATACCGCCTGGACGATTGCCCAGGAAAAAGGGTTGACCCAGGAAGAATTCACCACGCTGATGAGCGAGGCGCGCAGCAAAGCCTTTGATCAACTTGTAGCTGATGGCACCCTCACCCAAGAACAAGCGGACTGGATGAAGGATCGCATGGGCACAAGGATGCAGAATGGCTACGGTGATGGAACGGGCGGCTGCATGAGTGATGGGGTCAACGGTGGACGCCGCGGTCCCGGTCGCTGGAATACCCAGCCCTAAACAATAATCCACTTTCAATCTAATGAAAACAGCAGTGGGTGGTGAATAACTGCCCACTGTTGCTGTATAATCAGCCCAAATACGGAAAAGAAAACCATGTCAACGATCTTGATCATTGAAGATGAACCCGAGCTGGCCCGGGTGCTGCGCTCTTACCTGGAGCAGGCTGGCTTCAGTGTGCTGACAGCAACCCGCGGGGATACGGGACTGAGCACCTGGGAGAACCGCCAGCCTGACCTGGTGATCCTAGACCTGAACCTGCCGGGGATGGATGGGCTGGATGTGGCGCGTGCCATCCGGCACAGCAAAGCCGGGAACTCCAACACCCCCATTCTGATGCTGACCGCACGTGTCGAAGAGATCGACCAGCTCCTTGGCCTGGAGATCGGCGCAGACGATTATGTGACCAAGCCCTATTCCCCGCGCCTGGTAGTTTCCAGGGTGCGCGCCATCTTGCGCCGTGTGGAAACCAGTGCAAAACCAGCCGAGCTGCTGCGTGCCGCTGACCTGGAGATTGATATGCAAGCCCATCGGATTACCCGCGCAGGACAGGTGATTGACCTGACTCCCACCGAATTTACCCTCTTAGCAATCCTGGCTGCTCAACCCGGGCGCACTTACAGCCGGCTTCAGCTCCTGGAACAGATGCAGGGTGTGGCTTTCGAAGGCTATGAGCGCACCATCGACGCTCACATTAAAAACCTGCGTCTAAAGGTTGAGATGGATCCGAAAAAACCGCACTACATCGAAACCGTTTTTGGGATCGGTTACCGGTTCAAAAAGGAATAAATGCGCATTAAACTGCTCATCTCTTTTGTGCTGCTGGTCTTCGTTTCTGTCAGCGTGGGGATCATCCTGGCGTATCAGGGTGTGGCGAACGAAGTGCGTTCTTTCATGTTCCGCGGCAGCTTGGTACGCGCCCAAGAGATTGCTACATCTCTTGAGGAATATTACCAGGTGAACCAGACCTGGCAAGGAGCCGAGGAGCTGCTAAGCCTTTCCGGATCCACCACAGGGATGATGGGGCGCGGATATGGTGCTGGCGGCGGGCAGGGAATGATGGGGAATATGATGAATCAACGCCTGAGATTGGCGAATGCAGAGGGAAGAATCCTGTATGACTCCTCCTCTGTTCAGGTGGAAGGAAGCCTGACCGCAGAGGAGCTATCCAATGCCATCCTGCTTAAAAATGACGGGGTGATCGTTGGTTATCTGCTCCCGGAGTCGGCTTTGGTGTACAGTGCAGCCGATGAGCAGTTCTTGCTTTCCCGCCTGACGCGTGCGGCTCTGATTGCCGGTCTGCTAGGCGCGGGTTTAGCTCTGCTCCTGGCATTTTTCCTGGCTTACCAGCTCATGCGCCCGGTGCGTGAATTAACCCAGGCAGTGAAGATGGTAGAAAAAGGCGATTTTTCCCAGCGAGTGCCCGTGCATGGTAATGATGAATTAGCCCAGCTAAGTATTACATTTAACAATATGGCAGACTCACTGCAAAAATCCCAAGAGAGCCGGAGGGCCATGACCGCCGATATCGCCCACGAGCTTCGCACACCGCTGGCAGTCCAGATGGCTCACCTGGAAGCATTGCAAGATGGCATTTACCCTCTCACACCAGAAAATTTGGAACCCATCCTGGAACAAAACCAAATGCTCAACCACCTGGTGGAAGATCTGCGCACCTTGACCCTGGCTGATGCCGGGCAGTTAAAATTAGATCTCGTAACAACGGATATCAAATCCCTGGTGGAGCGGGTGGTGGTGCGCTTTAAACCCCAAGCCTCTTCGAGGCAGGTAGCTCTCCAAATGACCGTCCCTGCTAGCAACCCCTCAAGCATGGTTGATCCAGCGCGCATCGAACAAATCTTGAACAACCTGCTCTCCAATGCATTAAGATACACGCCAGACGGCGGTATGGTTAAAATTACCCTGAAGACTGATGGAAAAAAAATACTGATATCCATCCATGACAATGGACCCGGTATTGCTCAAGAGGCCTTGCCGTACATCTTCGAACGTTTCTACCGGGCAGATCGGTCACGCAGCCGGTCAGAAGGCGGCAGCGGGCTCGGCCTGGCCATCGCTTTGCAGATTGCAGTACTGCATGGAGGTACCCTGACGGCTGAGAATGACCCGCAGGGAGGCGCCGTTTTTACCCTCTCTTTACCTGATTTGAATGGCTAACGTCAGCTAATGATCAAAAACAATGTCACCCGCTTGCTCGATACACACAACATTCCTTACACGGCTTTCGAGCTGCCCGCTGAGAAATTAGGCGCGCTGGAAACCGCCCGGCTTTTGAGCATACCACCAGAACAGGTCTTTAAAACCATCGTCGTTACCCGTGAAGGCAAGGGCAAGCCCATCCTGGCGATTGTCCCGGGTACAGGTGAAGTGGATTTGAAAGCTTTGGCGCGCACCCTGGGCGAAAAAAAACTGTCTCTACCAACCGAGCGCGAGGCTGAAAAACTTACCAGCCTACAAGCCGGAGGTATTTCCCCGCTGGCGCTTTTAAATCACGGCTTTCAAATGGTATTGGATTCCTCTGCAGAAATGTTTGAGAGCATTCATGTCTCCGGCGGACAGCGTGGGTTGAATATCTGCCTGCCGGTCAGCGCACTGGTGGATCTGATTCATCCAGTGCTCGCGGATATCTGTCTCTCCAAATGAAACCGAAAGGCTAACCCTTGATCACTGCCAAGGGCACAAGCCGGGCTACCTTTCGCGCAATCCCTGCACCACTCACGGTTTGAACCACGCTGTCAACATCTTTGTAGGCTCTTGGCGCTTCTTCTGCCAGCCCCGACAACGAGCCGGCTCGAATTTGGATGCCCTGCGCTTCCAGCTCCCTTTAAGAGTCTCCCCACGCACCTGCCGCTTGGCTTCATGACGGCTCATCATCCGTCCAGCGCCGTGACAGGTGGATCCGAAGGACTGCAGCATACTTGCTTGCGTGCCTACCAGCACCCAGGAGCTTGTGCCCATGCTGCCTGGAACCAGGACCGGCTGGCCAATTTCTTGATATTCTGGCGGCAGCTCTGGTGAGCCAGGGCCAAAAGCGCGCGTAGCGCCTTTACGATGGACACAAACCTTGATCTGTTTTCCATCGATCAGGTGAGTTTCGATCTTACCCATGTTGTGAGCAATATCATATACCTGGTGGAGATCCCAGTTTTTGAGTTTGCCAGGAAAAACTTCCTCAAAAGCACTCCGGATACTGTGAGCTAAAATTTGCCGGTTGGCAAAAGCATAGTTCGCCGCACAGCGCATTGCCGCCAGGTAATTCAACCCCTCGGGAGAGTTGAGCGGCGCGCAAACCAGCTCCCGGTCAGGCAGCTCGATTTGGTAGCGCCGCACCGCAGCCTGGAATTCATCAACATAATCGCTGCACACCTGGTGACCGAAACCGCGCGAGCCGCAGTGCACCTGAACCACCAGGTTGCCCTCGGCTAAGCCCATCACCTGTGCGGCTTCCAGATCAAAAACCTGATCGATTAGATCAACTTCGATAAAATGGTTGCCAGCCCCCAATGAGCCCAATTGAGGTCTGCCGCGCTCCTTGGCGCGTTTGCTGACTTTCGTGGGATCTGCACCCTGCAACCGACCTCCCTCTTCTGTCCGGCGCAAGTCTTCTTCAGTTGCAAAGCCGCGCTTAAGAGCCCAACGCGACCCCTCCCGGCATACCTGGTCCAGCTCAGCCTCAGAAACTTTGAGAGCCCCTTCTTCACCTACTCCGCTGGGGCAGTAATGATTGAGCGCAGAAGCCAGGCTGTCAAGCAAAGGTTCAGCCTGGTCGGCTGGAATTCGCGAAGCCAACAGGCGGACCCCACAGTTGATATCGTACCCAATCGCACCCGGTGAAATGACGCCTTCTGGGTAACGGGTAGCTGCCACGCCGCCGATCGGAAAGCCATATCCCTGGTGCATATCTGGCATGACTACCACATGCCCCACGAGACCAGGTAAGGTAGCCGCATTCACAGCCTGCTCCAAGGATTTGTCATTCATGACATCTTCAAGCATTTTTTGTGTGGCAAAAAGGCGAACAGGTACGCGCATATCTTTGCGATATGTCTTTGGAATTTCCCATTCATACTCGTTGATGCGCTTCAAATCTTTTAGGTTAACCATTCTGATGACTCCAGTTACACATCAAAAACGATATTTACCACTAACCCATCACCCGTCTCTCGTATAGACAGATTATGATAGGTCACTGCTTTGATTTCTCTATCCTGGGTAGCAATGAGAGCGCCTTCCATTGCAACGCCAAGCCGGTCACCGTCCAAAGCGAACTGATAGACATCAAATCCCAAATGCTCCTGCTCGCCCAAGTTCAACAGTTCAGCCAGGAACCTGACCAACATGCTTTCCCTGTCAAGCGCGGTTAATTGGATTTCCCGTTCTTGAGGCGGCCCTTCTTTCAAGCAGACACCCGAAATGGAATACATCCCCCGAGCAGCTTGTGCAAGCAGCCCGAGGAAATCTGGCGCCCAAACCTCCAGCTCCCAGTCTGCGGTATGTTCCCGCTCAGAAAAACCTGCTTTCGTTCTCATAAAATGAGTATAATCCAATTTCCGATCCAGAGAGATGCCGTTCTTCTGCAATTCGGGAGGAGACGGAGCCAGCATCGGTTTTCTGAAGGCTCTGAGAAGGCTCAAACTGGCGTTATAATAACCGTAATGTTCGGGATCAAATGGCTAACCTACTAAACCAAACCCTGCAACGCCTGGAAAAACACCTGCAAAATTTAATTGAGGGCAGTTCGGCGCGGCTTTTTCCGGCTTATGACTTCCAAAAGGAATTGAGCAACCAGTTAATCAAGGATATGCAAAGTGAGATCCGTCCTACCCCTGAGGGCGGTTTGATAGCCCCGAACCTTTTCACGGTCTTTTTACCTTTAGAGCAGGCCAAAATTTTCCAAGATCAGCCAGAGCTGCTGGATGGGTTAGTCAACTGCCTGCTCCAGGCCTGCCAGGATGCTCAGGCCCAGTTTGCAACTGAACCCATCATCAAGATTGTTCCGAATCCCGAACAAGATCATCCAGGCATCCAGATTGTTGCACAATTCAGCTTAACGCAGAAAGAAGAGACTTCTACTCTCGAACCTTTGGGGAGTTCTCTTGGGGAGGAACCAGACCAGCGAGCATTCTTGATCGTCGATGGTATAGAGATTTTTCCATTGGATGGAAAGATTGTGCGGATTGGACAAAATAAAGAAAATGACCTGGTTATCAATCATCCCCAGATCAACCAGGAACACGCTCAACTGCGCCTTGTCAATGGACAGTATACAATCTTTGATCTAAATTCAACAGAGGGGACCTTTGTAAATGGTGTTAAAAGTCTCGCAGAGCTTGCTTTCACCCGGCGATGTCATTTCACTGGGAGGACTCCCGGTGATCTTTGGTACTGAAAATCGCCCTGGCCTGGATGAGACGCAAGAACTCGCACCTGGGGCCTGAATTAATCTCATGAGTGCAATCATTCTGATCATTCTGCGGTTCGCCCTGGCTGCCTCCCTGTATGCCTTCCTGGGCTGGGCTCTGTTTACCATCTGGCGAGGGATAAAAAGCCAGGAGGCTCAATTAGCTGTGAGCCAGGCTATTCCAATCCAGTTAACCTTTCTGGAGGGTGAAGAAGTCAGAGAAATTCGCCTGGCAAAATCCGAGGTAGTCCTTGGGCGAGACCCAAGCTGTGATTGCATCTTGAACGATAAAACCATCTCGAACAAGCACGCCTGCCTTTCTTTTCACCACCAATTGTGGTGGTTGGAAGATCTTGGCTCAACGAATGGAACCTCTCTCAATCAGGAGCTGATCTCCTGCCCAATGGTGGTAACCAACGGAGATAAAATTACCTGCGGTAAAATCATTCTGACGATCTCGCTTGAAAACCAACCGCAAAAGAATACCGATTTTTCGCCTACATAGGAGTATCAAATTATGGATAGAAAACCTGTACTGGCAGTCATCGGTGGATCGGGTTTATACCGGATGGCCGGGCTGGAAAACATTCAGGAATATAACCCAGAAACGCCTTTTGGCAAGCCCAGCACACCACTTGTGATTGGCGAGCTGGCGGGTGAGTGTGTGGTGTTCCTGGCCCGGCATGGCATCGGTCACCACATATCTCCGAGTGAAATTAACTACCGAGCCAACATCTACGCGCTTAAAATGTCAGGCGCTGAGCGAATCGTGAGTATCAGTGCCTGCGGTTCGCTGCGCGAAGATTATGCACCTGGTGATATTGTGATTCCCGACCAGCTCTTTGATTTCACACGCGGGCGCGAGCGCTCCTTCTTCGGAGAGGGCCTGGTAGCCCATATCGGCGCGGCAGATCCCTATTGCTCTGCACTCTCACAGCAGGTCGCCCAGGCCACCCAAAAAACTGGGGCCCAGGTACACCAGGGCGGAGCCTTGATCGTGATCGATGGACCGCGTTTTTCGACCAGGGCCGAGTCGAATACTTACCGCCTGTGGGGAATGTCGATCATCGGTATGACCGCTTGCCCTGAAGCCTTCCTGGCGCGTGAGGCAGAGATGTGTTACGCGACGATGGGACATGTAACTGACTATGACGTCTGGCGCCAAAGCGAGGAACCGGTCAGCGTGGAGGCTGTCATCGCTGTCTTGAACCGCAATACCCAGATAGCTCAGCAAGCGATTGTCAACCTGCTGGAAAATCTTGTCCATACCCGGGATTGTGACTGTTCAAAAGCCCTGGCAGCTGCATTGATTACCAATCCAGCTGCGATACCGGCAGAAACCCGAGAGCGCATGGGATTGTTGGTTGGAAAGTATTTGAAATAAAGGGTTTGTCTAAGCTGCCGCAATCTCCCATCGATAAGCTACAAAGCCGCCTGTTCGTCCTGGCTGCAATCTTTCTGGGTCTTTATGCCATCACGATCACCCTGGCTCCTGCTGCGCGCTACCGTTCCTGGCAGGTGAGCTATCCCTGGACACATTGGCTCGGATATCTGGTTTGGTTGGTCTTATTCACTCTGATCCAAAATCGGACGAAGCGTTTTTTACCAGAGCGCGACCCCTATCTGCTGCCGATAGCGGGGTTGCTGAGCGGCTGGGGGGTACTTACCATCAGCCGATTGGCGAGTTCCTTTGGACTGCGGCAAAGCGCCTGGCTGCTGGTAGCATTGGTCCTTCTGCTGTTAGGCTTGCGACTTCCTGGGGATCTGCGCTTTCTCCAACGCTACAAATACTTATGGTTGACGAGCGGTTTGCTGCTAACCGCTCTCACGCTCTTTTTTGGCACGAACCCCCTTGGGAGCGGTCCGCGCCTCTGGCTGGGCTGCTGTGGAATTTACCTGCAGCCATCAGAGCCTTTGAAGCTGCTCTTGATTATCTACCTCTCAGCTTACCTGGCCGACCGCCAACTATATTTATTAACTTTGAAGAGTGACAACCGCTCTCCTACGGAGAAGCGCCGTTTCGTTTTGGTCCCCTTGCTGGTGCCAAGCTTAATCATGACCGGTCTTGCCACCCTGCTCCTGATTGTACAGCGCGATCTGGGAACAGCCTCTATTTTTATCTTTCTGTATGCCACGATCGTTTACCTGGCTTCAGGTCTGCGGCGGATCCTTTGGGCCAGCCTTGCCGCACTCCTCCTGGCTGGAGTGATCGGGTATTTCTTATTCGATGTCGTTCAGCTGCGCGTGGATGCCTGGCTCAATCCATGGGTCGATCCCAGCGGGCGGTCGTACCAGATTGTACAATCGTTGTTAGCCGCTGCCAGCGGAGGCCTGTTCGGACGCGGGCCAGGAATGGGAAATCCTGGACTGGTTCCAATCCCTCACTCCGATTTTATCTTTGTAGCGATCGCAGAAGAAACCGGCTTAATCGGTGCACTGGCTTTAATTGGATTGCTGGCGGTGCTGCTTGGGCGGGGCATCAATACAGCCCTGAAAGCACCCACCACTTTCCATCGACTGCTGGCGGCAGGCTTGACAGCCTACCTGGTGGGGCAAAGCATCTTGATCATCGGAGGCAACCTGCGCCTATTACCACTGACCGGCGTCACCTTACCTTTCGTCTCATATGGCGGGTCATCTTTAGTAACTTCTTACCTATCCCTGCTGCTACTGTTGGTGGTCAGCAACCAACCTGGTAAAAAACCGGCAACCCAATTCTATACAAAACCTTATCTGAACCTGGGCATCTTTTTGATTTTAGGCCTGGCAGGTCTCGCCGCCGTGGCAGGGTGGTGGGGAGTTCAGCGTGGACCCGATCTGCTAACGCGGACGGATAACGCCAGGCGAGCTATTGCCGATCGGTATGTTCGACGCGGCTCACTTCTCGCCCGAGATAACCAGGTGCTGGCTGAAACATCCGGCCAACCCGGAAGCCTGGCTCGCCAGGTGCTCTACCCAGCTCTCGGAGCTGTAATCGGCTATACGCATCCTATTTATGGACAGGCCGGCCTGGAAGCCTCCCTAGATCCTTATCTGCGCGGTACTCAGGGCAACCCGGGTTTGCGCGTGTGGTGGGATCACCTGCTTTATGGACAGCCTCCACCTGGCTTGGATGTCCGTTCGAGCCTGGACCTGAGCTTGCAGCAGAAAGCCGATGAACTGCTTGGCGATCATCCAGGTGGATTGGTATTGCTGGATGCCAAAAGTGGCGATATCTTGGCGATGGCATCTCATCCAACTTTTGATGCCAACCAGTTAGATCAAACCTGGCCAGAACTGGTGAGCAATCCCGATTCCCCCTTGCTCAACCGAGCCACCCAAGGACTTTACCCAACCGGTGCAGCCATAGGACCCATCCTCCTGGCGCGCAGCCAAGAGGACGGGTCAACCCCTTCCTTACCTGAAGACCTGGACTATGATTTCAGAAACTTCCATTGGACGTGCACGAACCTGGATGAGCAGTCCGGCCAGCCAACCGATTGGGGAAAAGCGATTTCTTCTGGTTGCCCTGGAGCAGTAGCCTCCCTAGGTGGTTCACTCGGAACCCAGGAACTTTCTCGTTTATTCTCTGCCGCTGGATTTTTTGAGGCACCGCAGATCGACCTGCCAACCCTCTCCCAAAATGCTCCTGTGTCACTTTCAGATGCAGATCAAGCCGCTTTGGGCATCTTAGGTACCGGCTCCGATGCTAGCACTTCTCTGCGGGTCAGTCCTCTTCAGATGAGCCTGGCAGCGGCCGCGCTCAGCAACCAGGGCGAACGCCCTGCTCCACGCCTGGTGTCGGCGGTGAACACTCCAAAAGCGGGTTGGGTGATCTTACCTTCTGAAGAAGAATCAGAAAGGATTCTTTCGTCCGAAGCGGCGAATGCAGCTGCAGAACAGTTGGCCATCCCAGGGACTCCGTTTTGGATGAGTGTCGCCCGGGTGCCGAATGGTACCGATCCAGAAGCCCCGATATTTACCTGGGTCACCGGCGGTACCACCGCGGCCTGGCCTGGATCTCCCCTGGCGCTGGCTTTCGTATTAGAAGAGGATAATCCTGCTTTAGCCTACAATATCGGGTTACAGCTCTTGGAAGCCACCACCACACCCTGATAAAACACCGCGACTTTCCAATCAAGAAAGCGTATATTAGACAAACCCCACTTTCCAAGAATGGTTCCCTCTAAAACCGGCACCATTCGCGATGTAAAGCAGGCACGAATCGCAAATTTCTGGAGGAAGATATGTACAAAAACCACTTACTAGCCGCCTTTCTCGTTTTCGCCTTGGTTACGATGGCTTGCGGCGTAAATTTCAATCTCCCCGTTACCGAGGTTAAGACGGGTCCCAAGCAAACCGATGAGATCTCGGTGCCCGTCCCAGATACAAAGTCCACAATCGACTTGACCCTCTCTTTTGGAGCTGGCGAGATTTCGGTTCAGCCCGCCGCTCAAGATGTATTGGTCTCAGGAACAGCCACTTATAATGTGCCAGATTTCAAACCCATCATTGAATCGAGCGGCAGCCAGGTAGAAATCAAACAAGGCAACCTGGAGATCAATGGTTTTCCCAATTTCGAAAAAAACATCAAGAATGAATGGGATTTGAAAATCAACCCAGCCACTCCCCTCAACCTCAATGTCAGGGCAGGTGCCTATTCGGGAAAATATGAATTCGGCGGTCTCTCGCTCGAAAACCTGGATATCACCGACGGCGCTTCGGATGTGAATGTGAACTTCAACGAGCCGAACCCATCAGATATGAAGAAATTTAGCTACAATACAGGTGCTTCGACAGTTACGATGGAAGGATTAGGGAATGCCAATTTTGAAACGATGGTCTTCAAGGGTGGCGCAGGAAGCTACCGGCTTGCCTTTGACGGCGAGATCAAACAAGATGCGGTGGTCAGCATCGAATCGGGTATCAGCACAGTCACCATTGTCATTCCCACAGGGGTACCAGCCCAGGTCACTTTTGAGGGCGGGCTTTCGTCTGTGCAAACCTTTGGCGAATGGACCCAATCGGGAGAGTCGTATTCCATGGAAGGTACTGGCGCAAAATTGACCATTATCGTCAAAATGGGAGCCGGGACATTGGAACTTCGCAACAAGTAAAGCTAGCGAATGGAAAACAAAAGAGCCTCGCATCTTACCGAGGCTCTTTTTCGACCTGTTCACGAAGCGTTAACCGAGGGCTTTGTAACCAGGACCGGATTTGAAATAATCATAATTTGGCTGGATGTCCGCGGTCAAATCCACCTCCTCGCCCGCAGCCAGCTTTTTGACGCAATCCAAAACAACTTTATCGCCATGATGATTGGTACCTTCGTAATGACCGGTCAAGCCAAGTTTGCTGATGAACTCGCCACCTTTGGCAGTATAAGCTGAAGGAACCTCATCTTCAGGGAAGATCGCTTCAAATGGGCATTCGGGAATACAGGCTCCGCAGTCAATGCAGGTATCTGGATCGATGTAATACCAGGGCCATTCTGCAACCGGCTTTCCGGGGATGATGCACTCTACCGGGCAAACTTCTACACAACCCGAATCACGCAAACAAAGACTGGTAATGATATGTGTCATGGTTTATTCCTCCTGGAAATTTAATCACGAGTGAATTTAGCGGATGGCTTACTTGGTGAGCAAGCATCTATGAAAAGATTTTAGCCCCGCCAGCATACTTTGTCAAGAAAATAACCCGCTTATAATCTTGACAATCCTACTCTTTATTATTATGATCAATCCATAAGAAAACCTACTCATTAGAGCAAATCAACCATTTCCATCAGGAGGAACCGATGATTTACAAGCTATTCGAAACATTCGACAAAGTTTTTGACATTGAAGAAGTCAAAGCGCATTGCGATATTCCTTGCGGAATTTATGATCCAATCACCGCACAGATCGCCGCATTGACTGTCGTGCGCATGATCGACCTGGCGACCGACCTGGAGAAGAACACAGCTGATAAAGGGCTGACTTACCTGAACACGGTCAGCCGGTATGTCGCGGTAAAGGAAGAGCATGCCGAAAAAGTGAAGCATGAAGTACGCGTCATCTGGGGCGATTATCTGAAAGCCCAGCACCTGGAAAAATACCCTAACACCCATGCCCTGGTGCATAAGATTATGAGCCTGGGGTCGAAATCTCGCCAGACGATGGACCGCGAGACCGCTGTGCAGTTGGTTGAAGCTCTGAATGAGTTCGCTCAGATCTTCTGGGAAACCAAAGGCGTTGCTACCAAACGCGCCAAAGCACCCTACAATCCGCCGCTGGAATTGGTCTACCCGGCTCTTTAATTTTTCTTGCTGACCACTGCCTCCCGCAGATTCAAGTAATCTGCGGGAGGTTTTACAATGAACCTACATTTATTCCATTTATTTAAAATAACCGAACAAAGCCTGACTCCTGATTTCCAGGAGGGAGATTTTGTCATTACCCTCAAAGTTCCGCTCTTTTTTGATCATTACAAAGAAGGGGATGTGATTGTCTTTGACCAAGCCTCTTACGGGAGGATGATTAAGCGCGTGCAGGCAGTCTCACCTGAGGATAGGTCCATTTTTGTAATCGGTTCCCACCCCAACAGCATTGACAGCCGGGAATTTGGGGCCGTCCCAACCCAGTCTGTGCTCGGAAAAGTGGTTTGGCATATCTCCAAAAAGGCCTCTGCATGAGCGCTCAGCGCAGGCACCCGCAGGTCAACCCTTTCCTGGCAATTTTCTTCGGCATCCTGGCGGTTTCCACAGCTTCAATATTCGTTCGCTATGCACAAGCTTATGCCCCTTCGCTGGTGATCGCCGCCTGGAGGCTTTCCCTGGCGACCCTGGTGCTCGCGCCGGCAGCCTTGACACGCTTCAGGCCCGAGTTGAAACGCATGACTGGATATGAGCTGGCGCTGGGGCTGTTATCTGGAATTTTCCTGGCAGCCCATTTTGCAACCTGGATATCATCACTGGAGTACACCACGGTAGCCAGCTCGGCGGTCCTGGTCAGTACAAGCCCATTATTCGTTGCTTTGTTGGCGCCAATCTTTTTAAAGAAGGAATCTCCAGGCAAGTCATCGTCGGGTTCGTTTTCGCACTGGCGGGTATCATCGTTGTAGCGATCAGCGACACTTGTTCCTGGCAAAATACCCATCTGGCCTGCCCATCATTCAACGAATTCCTGCAGGGAAAAGCTTTCATCGGCGACTTGCTGGCCCTCGCCGGTGCTCTAGCGGGAGCATGTTACCTGATCATTGGGCGAAAAGTGCGCGGGGGGATGTCAGTCGTTAGCTATATTTTTATCGTATACGGCATGGCAGGCGTGGTTCTTGTGCTGGTAATGCTGTCTGCTGGCCAGAGCGCGTGGGGATATCCACCGATTGCCTATGTATGGTTCATGCTGCTTGCGCTGGTGCCGCAGCTGCTAGGGCATTCAACCTTCAACTGGGCCTTAGGTTACCTTTCCGCAGCGTTTGTCTCCCTGACGCTCCTGGGGGAGCCAATCGGATCAACGATCCTGGCATATTTTCTGCTGAACGAAACTCCCACAGCTTTGAAAGTGATTGGTGCTATACTTATCCTGGCTGGGATACTAATCGCTTCACGCAGCGAAAAGATGGGTTAACCCATCCCGTTTTGCAGTTAAAATCCTTTACAAGATTGGAAAGATGAACACAGCAAAAAATCCAAGGGAGCCATCGAAGAAACCTCCTCTCACAGAACCAAGCTCAGGATCAGGTTGGGTTGTTGCGCTGAACCTATTGGCGCGCTTTCAACGTTTTTTACGCGATATCGGCGGCATTTTACTGTTAGCCCTTTCTACCATGACCTTGCTTGCCATCCTCGCTCCAGAGCTGGCTGGTGGATCTTTATTGATGGGCTGGAGGAATTCCTTAAACCGCTGGTTGGGGTTTGGGAGTTTTTTCATCGTCATTGCACTGGGTATTCCTGGGCTGATCTTGCTGCGCAGACAAAACAAAACGTATATTGAGCAAAAAACCGGGCTGCAGCCCCTTCCTGGCAGCCAACCAGCAGAAAAAATACAGCCCCCGATTCCCTGGATACGGCTGTTTGCGCTTGAAATTGGCGCTTTTACTGGCCTGGCAATGTTGGCAGCGTTGGGTGGAAATTCTTTGGAGCGCGCTGAACAAGGGCTGGATGGTGGGCGGATTGGTTGGGGGCTGGCGGAACTGGTACACTCGGCGCTTGCCTCGCTGGGAATGGATGGAAGAGCCTGGCAAGTGCTGCTCTTCGGAGGGATTTTCCTGGTCTGCGTTTTCTATGGATTGAAACTTGTCCCGACTATCCAGGCTTTTTTCAGTAAATGGCTGAAAAAACGCCAACCGGTCGTTTTGCCGGAGAATGAGCCTGTCGTATCGATGGCGCCTGAAGCAAGCCCAGAACAGGTAGCAGCCTCCTCCAACGCAGCCCGGCGAAAACAACCGCTTCCTTCCGAATTTCGAAAGAAATTTCGCGTCCCGGCAGTCGAAGAAAAAAACACTACCCCTCCCGTGCGCGATGAACGACTGCCTCCTTTAGACATTCTGGTCACCGAACAGAGTTTCCGTCCAGATGAGCGCAATATTAATCTCACGGCTGGTTTGATCGAAAAGACGCTGTCAGAATTTGGCATCCCCGCCAAGGTGATCGGTTTTCGGGTGGGACCTACGGTAACCCAGTTTGCGGTTGAACCCGGCTTCCTGGATAAAGCAGGATCTGAAGAGGATGCCACCAAGCAGAAGGTACGTGTTGCGCAGATTGCCTCCTTGCGGCGCGACCTGGCGCTGGCGCTTTCAGCTGAACGCCTGCGCATCGAAGCACCTGTACCCGGGCGCCCTTACATCGGCATCGAAGTGCCTAACGTGCGCACGTCCATCGTGCGCCTGAGGGCGATCCTGGAATTGGAGGCCTTTTACCGGATTAGCTCACCCCTGGCAATTGTGCTGGGGCGAGATGTTTCGGGGAATCCGGTGGTAGCAGACCTGGCTTCGATGCCGCACCTGCTTATCGGCGGGACAACCGGATCGGGCAAATCCATCTGTATTGCGGCCTTGACAACCTGCCTGGTCATGAACAACACGCCAGCCGAGCTACGCCTGGTCATGATCGATCCAAAGATGGTTGAGCTGGTGCGTTTCAACGGGTTGCCCCACCTGTACGGGAAAGTGGAGACAAAGATCGAACGGATTGAGGGTGTGCTGCGCTGGGTCGTGGCTGAAATGGACCGCCGCTACAAATTATTGGAAGAAATGCGCGCCAGGCATATCGATTCTTATAACCGTAAAGTCCACCGGCGAAAAGGCTACGAACCGCTGCCGCGCATTATAGTGATGATCGATGAATTGGCCGACCTGATGATGACCGCACCAGAAGACACCGAGCATACCTTGGTGCGCTTAGCGCAGCTCGCCCGCGCCACCGGCATCCACCTGGTGGTAGCCACGCAGCGTCCCAGCACCGAGGTAATCACCGGTTTGATTAAGGCAAACTTCCCAGCGCGCATCTCTTTTGCAGTTGCATCTTCGGTGGATTCAAGAGTGATCCTCGATACCGTGGGCGCCGAATCCTTGTTAGGACATGGCGACATGCTCTTCTTGCCGCCCGAAGCTCCCGCCCCCTTGCGCTGCCAGGGTGTCATGGTCTCCGACCAGGAAGTGGAAAAAGTGATCACTTTCTGGCAGCAATCGCATGGAACAGATGAGGTGACCGAGCCTCCCTGGGAGACCATGCTGGCTGAAGAAGAAGTGGCTGCAGACAGAGATAACCTGGTTGAAAAGGCCATTGCGGTGGTAAGGGAGACTCAAAAAGCCAGCACATCCTTAATCCAGCGCCGCCTGCGCATCGGCTACCCGCGCGCTGCCCGCTTGATGGATGAGCTGGAAGAATTGGGGATTGTCGGTCCTAACCAGGGAGGCGGGCGTGAGCGCGAGGTCTTAATTGGTCCAGAAGAAGGGACCGACGACACATAAATCCACCAGATTTTTCGCATTTTGCACAACAAAAATTAAATTGTATGTCAAGTTCCCAGATGTTATTTCAGGAGCGGAAATAGCGGGTCAGCTTGTAGCGTGCGTCAATCAATAATTCCTTGACGGTCGGAACCCTGATCAAAAGCAATGCCAGCAGGATCCAGCTAGCCAGAAGCGGTAGTTGAATACCGGCCTTGACCGCCCAAAAGTAGTGAATAACGACAAGACCGCCTGCGAGATAAACCAGGCGATGCAATCTTTTCCAATTCTTACGCAAACGCTTCTTCCACCAATCAAATGATGTCACTGCCAGCGCGAGGAGAATTAGACCAGCAGAAAATCCGAGCAAGATAAAGCGCTTCTCAACCAGGGTATCCCAGATCAAATCCCACCGGAAGGTGTAATCCAGGCCAACGAAAATCAGGAAGTGCAAGGATGCATAAAAAAACGCATAGAGACCCAGGGTTCGCCGATACCGGATGGCTTCTTTGATCCCCAGGATAGAGGCTGCCGGAGTACATGCCAGCGAGAGCAGGAGAAACACCAAAGCAATATCACCCGTTCTTTGGGAGGCAGCCTGGATTGGGTTTACCGTCAGATTACCTGTAAAAAACATCCACACCAATACACCCAAAGGCAACAGGGCTCCAATATGAACCCATAAACGGAGATGACCCTGCAAGAACCTGAAGAGAGGAAACCCAAGGCCCTGTTTTTGAACTGTTGGCTGCCTCGAACTCAATTCCATCGCTGCGCTCTGTGTTTAGAAATTTTCCTTCAAATCCATCCCGGCATAAAGAGAGGCCACTTCCTCTTCGTAACCATTAAACATTAAAGTTTCTCGCCGGCTTAATTCTCCGATGCGGCGCTCGGTGGCCTGAGACCAGCGCGGGTGAGGCACCTGTGGATTCACATTTGCATAAAAGCCATATTCATTCGGTGAGGCATCCATCCATAAGGAGACGGGCATTTCAGAGACCAGGTCGATCTTGACAATGGATTTGATGCTCTTAAAACCATATTTCCACGGAACAACCAGGCGAACCGGCGCGCCGTCTTGGGGAGGTAATGGTTGACCATATAACCCGGTAGCCAAGATCGTCAGGTCATGCAGCGCTTCATCCAGGCGCAAGCCTTCTACATAAGGCCAGGCAAAATATTTACCTTTTTGTTCTGGAAACTGCTCTGGGTCATAGAGCGTTTCGAAGCGCACATATTTCGCATCTGAGGTGGGCTCCACCTCCTTGAGCAAGCTGGCGAGAGAGAAACCCTGCCAGGGGATCACCATTGACCAACCTTCCACACACCGCAAACGGTAGATGCGTTCTTGCTGTTCAAACTTCAAGATCTGATCTAAATCGTAGATTTTGGGTTTGTTTACCAAACCGCCCACCTGCACCTGCCAGGGAGAGGTTTGAAAATCCTTTGCCAAACCTGCGACACTAGATTTATCCATTGTAAACTCGTAAAAGTTATTATAAGTGGTGATCTCTGTAAAGGAGTTGACCGGATTACCCAACTCGTCCGTCTTGCCATTCGCTTCCGGAGGCGGAAAAAGCTCATTCTCATTGAGCTCAGTGGTAGGAACGTTTCCCCGGCAGGCTGCCAGGGTTAATGCGCCCAGGGTCAGGGCACCAATACCTTTCATAAAATCTCGCCGGCGCAAATAAATAGGCTCGGGGGTGATTTCGGAGGGGTGAATTTTTATCATTAGCAGCCTTCCTTCAATAATCTTTTTTTAATTAGAGTAATATTATCAGAATTTTATCAAGTAAACCTTACAGGAATATTAAGCATACATGATCAAAATAACCGCGACTTTCATTTAAAGTTGACGTATATCTTATGAAGGATCGGAGGATATATGGTTAACTTGAAAAAAACTCCCTGGTATTTGTGGCCCTTTGCGGCAATCTGGAACCTGGTTGCCTATATTGTCATGCTGACCGGACGGCTGTTAGCTGTGATTTTGGGATTTGTATTATTAATCCTGGGTGTGATTTTGACGGTTACGGTGATCGGAGCAATCATCGGTATCCCCATCGGAGTCATCGGTATTTTGATGATTATCCGCGGTCTGTGGTAAGTAAAAAGCCAAATAAAAAAACACTGCCGTTATTCCAACCGGCGGTGTTTTTTATTTTTAATGAATAGAGACTTAATCTTGGGTTGCTTCTGAGGCAGCTGGCAGCACAACTTGGGGAGAAACAACCTTTTTATGCTGAGGATGACCGTCCTCGAAATGCACGACTGCTGGGATCGAGAACATCGTCAGCGCCATAATTACTGTAACCACACCCCCAATCAGAAACCAGGTTTGCACACCCAGGTTATCGGCGACCGGTCCAGCGGCGATCAATCCCAGTGGTGACATGGCGCTGGCAACACTGCCGATCAGGGTGAAGATGCGGCCTTGCATTTCTGGATCTACCGAGGCTTGCAGCGCTGCAAACAAGGGACCGTTGGCAATCGGTTGGACAAAGCCAGATAAGAACAGTGCCCCCACAGCCAAGGGAAAGGCTGTGTCAGGCAACAGGCCAACGATAAGACTGGCAATACCGATCCCCAAGACACCCACGAACGAGGTGTACATCCGGCGTTTAAACCCACCCCATACGCTGAGGAGTAAACCACCTAACAAAACCCCGACACCAAAAGCAGATTCCATCCAGGCTAATTGCAGTGCCCCTCCGCCAAAGTGCTTGGTGACCAGAATGGGCATGAGCGAAAAGGCTGGTGTGAGCAGAAAGTTGATCATCGTCGCCATGATCCCGATGATCACCAGTCCGGGCCAAGAGAAGGCGTATTTAACACCCTGCTTCAGCTCAGTCCAGATCGAGGTCTTCGCAGATGTACCTTCAACAGCTTGGGCACGTACAGGTTGAGGAATTGCAAAGAAAAACAACGGTATGATGGCGATCAGGGCTGTGGTGACATCAATGGCCAAAACGCCCTGGAGTGGAAGCACTTCTAACAGCAGTGCACCGAGGGGTGCGGAGATGATGTTCATTCCGCCATTGAGCATCTGGTTCATCCCCTGGATACGCGACAGGTGTTCCTTGGGCACCATCAACGAGGTGGAGGCTTGCATGGCGGCATAATGAAAGCCACCCGCCACAGAGCGAATGAACATCAAGATATAAACATGCCAGAACTGAACATGTCCGAGCCAGAAAAGCACAGCCAAGACTAATGTCGCCAGGGCAATGATGCTATCAGCAGTGATCATGACAATCCGCCGGTTCCAACGATCGACCAGCGTCCCCACCAATGGCCCCAGGATCACCTGAGGAAGCAAACCCACCAGGGAAGCAGTCGCCAGGACCGTGGCGGAGCCGGTCGTTTTCGTCAGCCACCAGATGAGAGCGAAGCCCACCAGCTGGCTGCCCAGCAGGGAGACAGCTTGACCGGCCCAGATGGTGAGGAAAGGAAATTTCCAATTTTTCTTGGTTTCCTCGATTGTCGCAGAAGTCATCTTGTCTCCAATTATTCCAATTAATTCTTTAGTTAAATTAATTAATTATAGCTTTTTGTTGGACTTTGTCAATACTAACTTAATTAAATTAATATCAATCTTAATCATTTGGACAGCAAAATAACATATTGAAAATATGAATTGGGAGAATAATATGGTTACATAAAGAACCACATTTCTGGTGAGCTGCTGCCTTCTCTCTAATCCCCCTGAGCAGCGTATGTACGCTCTATCGCATACAACATCACCCCAGCCGCCACAGCCAGGTTGAGAGAGGTGGTCCTGCCATGCATGGGCAAGCTCAGCAGCTGGTCGCAGGCTTGCCTTTGTTCTGGTGAGAGCCCTTCACGTTCGCTGCCCAAAAGCAAAATGAGGGGGAAGTGAACCTGCTCAACAAGACGATAATCGCGACTGTCATGTGCCGAAGTGCCATACAGGGTATAAGCATTTCCTTTAGACCATTGCAGAAAATCGGCAAACGAAGTCTGAACGACTGGGTACCAGAATATAGTCCCCATGCTGGCGCGCACCGCGCTGGGGTGATAGGGGTCAGCGCTGTTCTCCAACAGGAGCAGCCCACTGGCACCCACTGCGTCGATTGTCCTTAAGACGGTGCCGATATTCCCTGGATCCTGGGGAGCTACCAGTGCCACACCCCATGGAAAATTGCTGGGGCTGAGCTGAGCGAGCGCCCAGGTTGGTTTTCGAACCACCGCCAGGATCCCTTGGGGATTCTCTTTATCGGCCAATGAGGTGAATGTCGATGTTTCAAGGGCCAGGCAGGTGGTTCCCCTGACTTGCTGCTGCTCCAACAGCTCCAGTGCATAGGCGCTGGACAAGAGGTCTGGAGCGTAACACAGATTGTCGATCTGCATTCCAGCCTCCACAGCCTCCCCAATATGCCGGATACCTTCTACAATGAACAACCCAGTCTCCTCCCGCCCTTTCCGCTGGTGCAGGCTTCGGATTTGTTTGATCTTCGGGTTGTTCCGGCTGACAAATACCGGCGAGCGGTCCTTCATAACAAAGATGCCGGGTCGCTTCTACGCACCGGCACCCAGGCCAGAACGGTCGTGCCAATCCCTGGCTCAGAGGTGATCTCCACATCGCCCCCAACCTTGCGGGCACGGGTGTGCATATTCGAAAGGCCATGACCCAGCGTAACACTCATCTTGCTGAGATCAAAACCTTGCCCATCGTCCGATATTTCCAAAAGAATCCGCTCGGGTGCTTTCCAAAGCTGAATCGAAGTATGCCGGGCATGGGCGTGTTTGGCTACATTAGCCAGCGCCTCCTGGCATATATGGAAAAGCGTGTTTGCATGGGCAGGCGGTAGGTTAATTACCCCGTCATCCGGTCCAACCAGGATAGCCTCGCTCAAAGTGTTGGAACGATATTCATCCAGCAGGCGCCTGAGACCCTCCATCAGATCCTCGCCTTTAAACTGGCGCGGTCGTAAATCCAGGATATAGGAGCGGATATCACGGATCGTGCTATTCAAGCCCTCGATCGATTGGGTAATTTTTTCCCGCGTCATATCGGCATCTTCATCCAGTGACATGCGCCCATACTCCAAAGCCAAGCCAACAGCATAAATGGATTGAATAATCCCGTCGTGAAGGTCCATGCCGATACGCTCGCGCTCTTCCATCACAGCCAGGCGGCGAGTTTGGTGGTTCAAATAGGAGTTTTCCACCGCAATCCCGGCCAACTTTCCCACGGAGGAGAGTAAATTTAACTCCCGATCATCCAGGAAACGCTCCCGCCGTGTGGCAACCCCCATCACCCCCATCGTCCGTCCACGGGCCGAGAGTGGGATGCATGCAATGCAGCGGAATCCGGCTTCTACCACGGCTTGACGGATATAGCGGTGATCATCATGCGCTGTAGCGGTGACCAGCGGAAGGCCAGATTCAGCCACAATGCCAACGAAGCCTTCCCCTGGAGCAAACCGATCCTTCGTCCAAAAAGCTTCCGCCGCTTCTCCGTGGTGTAAAGCCAGGACCATCTCATCCCCCTCTTCTTCGCGCAAAAAGATCTCTCCAGCTTCTACATTCAGGTAATTCATCACCCGGGTCAGGGTGTGTTCCAAGATATCAGAGATTTCGGTTGAACCTGCCAACGCAGAGGCAACATCATTCAGCAGAGCCAGATCACTGTTGCGCTGAGTCAGCTTTTGATCCCGCTCGATAAGCCCTTCATACATGCGCGCATTGGAAATAGCCACGGCTGCATAGGCTGCCAAAGTTTCGATGACCCTGGCATCCTCTTCTGTAAAGTACGGATAATCTTCTTTATCGGTGAGGTAAATCTGTCCAAAGAGCAGATCCCCCTGCATGATCGGCACACCTAGAAAGGATTGCATGGGAGGATGGTGAGGCGGAAAACCTACCGCGCGTTCATCCTGATTGATCTCAGAGACGCGAATCGTGCGGCGCTCGCTTTGTATGGCACCGATTAAACCCAAACCCTTGGGAGGGTGGTCCATCCGTTGGATTTCCTGGGGTGACATCCCCACCGGGATGAATTTCACCAACTCCCCCTTCTCATTAATAACCCCTAAGGCTGCATACCTGGCACCGGCTTGCTCGTGTGCCAGGCTGACAATCCGCTCCAGCACAGACTCTAGAGACAGGTTGCTCACCAACTCCAGGCTGGCCCGGTGGAGTGCGACCAGCCTTTCCTCAATTTGCTCTCGACTAAGCACCACCTCGAAACCTCACCACAGCCTTATTGTACCAAAGAGTAACATTTTTGTATAATCGGATGACATTACACCAGATTCTTTCATGTCCCTCCAAAATATGGAAAAAGGCAGACCTCCCCATGAATCTTCGAATAGATTGATAGGTTTTGCCAGAGGCAAGCGGCTATATTACGCTTGTGCATAGAAAAAAGATGGAAGGCAGTTCGAAATGAATGAGAAGATAAAAGGTTCGCGCCTGCCTGGCTTCTATAACCTGAGCTTGCAGGAACGCCAAGAGATCATCCAGAAAACTGGGCTGCTCTCCGACGAAGAAATCCGCACGCTGAGTGGAGAGACCGGCCTAAGCGCAGAGCAAGCCGATCACATGGTCGAAAACGTCATAGGAACTTATGCCCTACCACTGGGGTTGGGTTTGAACTTCGTGGTCAACGGGCGAGAGGTGCTGGTTCCCATGGCGATCGAAGAGCCCTCGGTCGTGGCGGGCGCATCTTTCATGGCCCGCCTGGTGCGCCAGGGTGGAGGCTTTGTAGCCCACACAACACCTCCAGAAATGATTGGGCAGATGCAAGTCCTGGATGTAACCGACCTGGCCTCAGCGCGCCTGGCGCTGCTTGAGGCCTCCGCGGACCTGCTGGCCGAGGCCGCGGATCTCGACCCGGTATTAAAAACTAGGCGGAGGGCCGTGCGATTTGCAGGTGCGCATCATCGAGGCTTCACCAATCGGCCCATTCCTGGTGGTGCACCTGATTTATGATGTGCGTGACGCCATGGGAGCAAACGCTGTGAACACGGCTTGCGAAAAACTGGCGCCGCGCATAGAAGCTTTGTCGGGCGGACGGGTGCACCTGCGCATCTTATCGAACCTGGCCGACCATCGCCTGGCACGGGTGCGCTGTACGATCCCGCTGATTGAGCTGGCTTTTGGCGAATACGGTGCTGAAGAGGTGCGCGATGGGATTATTGCTGCCTGGGCTTTTGCGGCCGCCGATCCTTACCGGGCTGCCACGCATAATAAAGGCATTATGAACGGCGTCGACGCAGTGGTCATCGCCACCGGCAACGACTGGCGCGCCATTGAGGCCGGCGCACACGCTTATGCAGCTTGCTCGGGACGCTACACCTCTCTGAGCACCTGGAACCGAGATGCCAATGGGAACCTGGTGGGCACGCTGGAGATGCCGATGGCTGTAGGGATAATTGGAGGCGCCACCAAGGTCCATCCTACTGCCCGCCTCGCCCTGAAGCTGATGGGTGTAGAATCAGCTAGCCAGCTCGCCGAGATCATCGTCTCGGTTGGCCTGGCCCAAAACCTGGCTGCCCTACGCGCCCTGGCAACCGAAGGTATCCAGCGCGGCCACATGAGCCTGCATGCCCGCCAGGTAGCGATTGCAGCCGGGGCACAAGGTGACCAGATCAACCGGCTGGCAGAACAACTTGTCATCGAGAAGACAGTCCGCATCGACCGGGCTGAAGTGATATTAAAAGAATGGAATCCTGGGAAACCCTGCTGAGCATGCTTCCCTAATTTTGGAGAAACCAATGAACGAACCCATCAACGTATATCCCAAAATCCTCAAACCATCTAAGCCAGTGGGCATCATCGGCTATGGTGCTTATGTGCCGCGCTACCGGCTGCCCGCAAAAGAAGTGGCGCGGGTCTGGACCGGCGGCGAAGGCGGGCTGCCAATCAAAGAGAAAGCCGTCCCCGGATTGGATGAGGATGTAGCCACCATGTCCATCGAAGCTGCCCGAAATGCCCTGAAACGGGCTGACATTTCACCGGCTGAGATCCGCGCGGTGTGGGTTGGCTCGGAGTCACACCCCTATGCCGTGAAGCCCACTTCAACGCTGGTAGCCGAGGCGATTGGCGCCGTCCCACACGTGCAGGCTGGAGACTGGGAATTCGCCTGCAAAGCCGGTACGGAGGCCATGGTGGCTGCCATGGGCTTCGTCGGGTCGGGAATGGCGCATTACGCCCTGGCCATCGGCATGGATACCGCCCAGGGACGTCCAGGCGACCAGCTCGAATACACGGCTGGGGCAGGCGGTGCTGCTTACCTGATCGGCCCTGCGGAAGAGGCTTTAGCGGAAATCCTGTGCTCCTACTCTTACGTGACCGACACGCCCGATTTCTGGCGGCGCGAATACCAAAGATATCCCGAGCACGGGCAGCGCTTTACTGGAGAACCAGCCTATTTTAAGCACATCACAGAGGCCGGGAAGGCTTTAATGGAAGAGACTCATACCACTCCCGCCGATTACAAATATGCCATTTTCCACCAACCCAACACCAAGTTTCCGCAGCGCGTGGCCTCCATGCTGGGCTTCAACAAGGAGCAGATTGCTCCCGGCTTGCTCGTACCCGTTATCGGAAATACTTACGCCGGCGCGGCCATGATCGGCCTGACAGCAGTGCTCGATATCGCTGAACCGGGCGATAACATTCTGATGGTTTCCTTTGGCTCGGGGGCTGGCTCAGATGCCTTTGCCTTGCATGTCACGGAAGCCATTCGCGAAAGACAGGGGCGCGCCTATAAGACCCAAGATTACATCGCCCGGCGCACCGAGATCGATTACGGAACCTATGTGCGCCTGCGCGGCAAGCTGGCGATGAAGTAAGGGGGAAAGAATGACAGAAGTATTCATCGCAGGTATCGGACAAACCCCGGTAGGGGAATTATGGGAAATCTCCTTGCGCGACCTGGCTGTCAAAGCCATTGCAGCTGCTCGAGAAGATGCCGGCGGACTCAAGCCGGAGGCCATGTACGTGGGCAATATGTTGGCCCCGCTGCTCTCAGACCAGGCTCACCTGGGCTCCTTGATCTCTGACCATGCCGGTTTGAAAGGCATCGAAGCCTCTGTCATCGAGGGCGGGAGGTGCTTCGGGTGGGGCAGCCCTGCGCCAGGGTTATATGGCGGTGGCCTCCGGTGAGGTGGATGTAGCCCTGGTGTTGGGGGTCGAGAAATTTACCGACCGGCTCGGGCCAAAAGTAGAGGCCGCCCTGCAGACCGCCACAGACAGCGATTATGAGGCTGTTCAAGGTCTCACCCCCACCGCTCAAGCTGGGCTGCTCATGCGGCGTTATATGCATCAATATCAAGCTCCCCGCCTCGCCTTTGCAGGCTTCCCGGTGACAGCCCATACCAACGCAGCCACCAACCCCCTGGCTATGTTCCATAACCTGATCAGCCTCGAAGCCTATGAGAAAGCTGGTGTGCTCAGCGATCCACTCAACCTGTTCGACGCTGCCCCCGGTGCCGATGGCGCTGCGGCGCTGCTCCTCACCCGGCGCGAGCTCTTGCCCAAGCAAATGCTCACCCCTCCCATCCGCATCTCCGGATCGAGCATGGCCAACGACCGGCTGGCGCTGCACGACCGCCCCGACCCGCTGGAATGGACCGCTGTGCGCCTCTCCGTTGAGCGCGCCTGCCGCCAGGCTGGCATCCGGCCGCAAGATGTCGATCTCTTTGAGCTGTTCGACGCCTATTCAATTTTCGCCGCCCTTTCCCTGGAAGCAGCCGGTTTTGCCGAGCGCGGCCAGGGCTGGAAGCTGGCTGAGGCTGGACAGACCGGCTTGACCGGCAAGCTGCCCATCGCCACCTTCGGCGGCTTGAAGGCCCGCGGTCACCCAGGCGGGGCCACGGGTGTTTACCAGGCGGTAGAAGCTGTACTCCAGCTGCGCGGCCTGGCCGGCAAGAACCAGGTAAGCGGCGCCCGGCGCGCCATGGTCCAATGCCTGGGCGGCCCCGCTGCCACAGCCGTGACGCATATCCTGGAAAGAGTATAAGACAAGGAGGAAGGGGTTAGGGAGAGAGGATCAGAATTATGGATGTGATCAATATTGCCCAAAAATTCTCTTTGATCCAGGATTACTGGCAGCCGCGCATTGCAGGCGAGCTGAATGACTCTTTTATCAAATTTGCCAGGCTCAAGGGTGAATTCATCTGGCATAAGCACGAGCTAGAAGATGAGCTTTTCCTGGTCATCCAAGGCAATCTGCGGATTCTGCTGCGTGACAGAGAATTGTCCATCGCTGAAGGCGAGTTTATTATCATCCCACACGGCGTGGAGCATAAGCCGGTAGCCGATGAGGAAGTGCACGTCATCTTGCTTGAGCCAAAAACAACCGTGAATACCGGGGAAGTGCTTAGCGAGCGAACCGTCCAGTCAAAGTGGATCTAGACTATGGTTCGCAAGCACTATCAAAACCTATCACCTCTGCAAGGTCCAACGAAATGGCCTTTCTGATAGTTCCTGATAGCCTCCTGTCACTAGAATCCAGGCTGTAAGATCATTATCAGGAATCTTTAGGAGATTTATTTATGGAAATACCTCGCCATTGGCGGCTCAAAAAACAACGCTACAGCTTAGTGGGTGAAGTCTGCCCACACTGTGACGCCAAGATCTTCCCGCCCCGAGACATCTGCCCCGAGTGCGGTAAAGATGCCAAGACGACCTTTGCCTTCAGCGGCCGAGGGGAAGTCTATTCTTATACCACGATTTACGATGCCCCGGCTGGTTACGAAGCCACTGCCCCCTACACCGTGGCACTGGTCAAGCTGGAAGAAGGTCCCATTATCACTGCTCAACTGACCGACCTGGGTGAAGACACCGTCGAGATCGGCATGCCGGTTGAGATGGTCACCCGTCGCCTGCGCCAGGATGGCGATGAGCGGGGCATGCTGGTATACGGGTATAAGTTTAGGCCGTTATTTCGTTAAGAGTGTTAGAATAATAAAAAGCTCCCTCCATTTCTGGAGGGCGCTTTTTTGTGATACTGTAACCGATTCCCTGCCCATAGCGAACACCTGGCATCGGTGATCTATGGAACAAGATTGTTGAGAAGACGTAGGATTTTAGTATGTTTATCGTCAGGCAAAACAATCCTTTTTATGTGAGTGATAACTAACATCATCATTTCCCCCTTTGGAATGAAAGGGGGAATTTATTTTGTCTCTTGTAGAAGTGGCGAAAACCATAATACTTTCATTAGGTCTGCGTAAAGATCGTGTGCTAGAATTCAATTAAACAGCGGTAATAACAAAGGTTATTCTCGGGAGGAACATAGATGAATAAAGAATTTCATGTTGCAGTAATCGGAAGTGATCTAGCAAACGGTACTAAAGAGCATCCTTTTCGAACAATTTCCAAAGCGGCAAAGGTCGCGGAGACGGGAGACAAAGTCATTGTCCACGAAGGAGAATATCGTGAATGGGTAAAGCCTGAGCACAGCGGCTACAGCAATATCAGCCGAATCACCTACGAAGCGGCTGAGGGCGAAAAGGTGGTTATCAAAGGCTCAGAACGAATTAAAGGCTGGGAGCCTGTATGAGGGAACGATTTGGAAAGTTATCCTCCCCAACACCTTTTTCGGCGATTACAATCCGTACAAGGAAATCCTGAGCGGTGATTGGTTTATGTACACGCCCGGCATTTACCGTCACCCGGGTGAGGTATATCTGAATGGTGTTTCCTTTTACGAAGCCGATTCTCTGGACGAGGTTAAAAAATCCGGTCATGCGCACAGGCGTTCAGGGCCTGCAGGTGGTTCAAAACGGATGAACTGATTCTCCATCCCGAGCAGACGGTTTACCAGTGGTTCTGCGAAACGGATGATGAAAATACAACGATTTACGCTAACTTCCAGGGCGCGGATCCAAACCAAGAACTGGTTGAAATCAACGTTCGAAAGTGCTGCTTCTACCCGGAAAAGTCCGGTTTGAACTACATAACGGTTCGAGGCTTCGAAATGTCGCAGGCGGCCTCCCCATGGACCCCCCCGACAGCCGATCAGCCCGGTCTTTTGGGCGTGAACTGGAGCAAGGGCTGGATCATTGAAAATAACATAATTCACGATGCCAAATGCAGCGCCATCAGCATAGGCAAGGATGCCTCCACCGGCCACAATCTCGCCACGAGACGGCATCAGAAGCCCGGTTACCAGTATCAGATGGAAGCGGTTTTCCGCGCGCTTCAGATCGGTTGGAGCAAGGAAAAGATTGGCTCGCATATCATCCGCAACAATGTCATCTACGACTGTGGGCAGAACGGAATCGTTGGCCATATGGGCGGTGCTTTTAGCGAAATCTACAACAACCATATTTACAACATCGCTGTCAAGCATGAGTTTTTCGGCTACGAAATCGCCGGCATCAAGCTGCACGCCGCCATCGATGTCAAAATCCATCATAACCGCATTCACCACTGCACACTGGGCACCTGGCTGGATTGGCAAGCCCAGGGCGTTCGGGTGTCCAACAACCTGTATTACGACAACGACGCTGACCTGTTTGTGGAAGTCAGCCACGGCCCGTATCTGGTGGATAACAACATCTTTGCCTCTGATTTCACCTTTGTAAACGCTGCGCAGGGCGGTGCGTATGTGAATAACCTGTGCTGCGGCAAGACGCACCTGACAAAAGTGCTGGACCGCTCTACCCCATACCACTTCCCGCATACCACCCAGATGGCCGGGTCAGCGGTGGTATACGGCGGCGATGACCGTTATTACAACAATCTCTTCGTTGGCATAGAAGGTGTCGAAAATTGTGGAACAGCGGTGTATAACCCGAACACAGCCTCTTATGAAGAGTATATTGAGAATGTGTTAAGCCAGGGCGTCGGTGACCTTGAAATGTTCAAAAGAGTGGAGCAGCCGGTATATATTTCCGGAAACGCTTATTTAAACGGTGCGGAGGGATTTGATCGCGAAAAAGACGGGTATACAGACAAAGGGTTCGACCCGTGCGTGAAAATTATCGAAGAAGGCAGCGAAGTGAATTTGGAGATAGAGGTAAAGGAAGACTTGCTTGATCTGCCTACTAAGATTGCTTCCACAGAGACACTTGGCACAGTCCGAATCGTTGATGCTATCTTTGATGATCCAAATGCGAATCCGATAATCCTGGATCTCGACTATATTGGAGCGTGCAGGTCAGAAAAACCGGTTGTAGGGCCAATTGAAGGGTTAAAGCCAGGGTTCAACCGTATTAAGGTCTGGGGCTGAATTACAACCTTTAAGCATCTGAACGAAACTGCTGCCAGATAAAAGCGGATACAGTTCCGATCTGCAGCCGATCCAATCTGTTAGATGGATACGCTCACACCTACCATGCGGAATGAGTCGGGTATATGGGTATAAATTTAGACCTTTATTGCCCACCAGGCAGCCTAAATGAATTTGCTTCACAAACGAAAATCCTGCCAATGAGCAGGATTTTTTATCACCTTCCCAAGCTATATCCAGTTTGTCAGCCATCCACTCGGTTTGTCTATCGCCCCTGTGCCTCGAACACTTGGGGCGGTTCATTTCTCCATATTATCTACGGATCATCGTTTTTTGCAAAGCAAATTTCTCCATCATAAAGGCTCAAATCTCTACTAAAATAATTGTTATTTCAAATATACGGGTATAAGTTCTGGCCTGCCTGGAATGTATCCACAAAAAATGGATAAAGATGAATTCTTCGCCCATTCCACCAATAATCTGGCGTGCCGGGATGGTGGTCAAAGCACCCCTGTTTTCAAAGCGTATGTGATGAACCAGATGAGCCTGATGCCATCGAGTTATGAAGAAAAGCTGAGGATCATGCGTCAATTAATCCCCAGGCCTTGAGTGAACTCAGCACCTCAACCGTCAACCGCCCAGCCCACTCTACTCGGGCGGCCTCCCAGACGTCAAAATACTGGCCCCACGACCAGTTAGGCTGCCAGGAGCCGTCCTCCGCCTGCAACCCAATCTCTGCGGCGATGTAAGGGAACAGCGTCTCTTTTCCAGCAGCCCGAGCGAAGGATGAATTTGGTGAAGGCGCCAGCCAGCATGCACGCATTTCCATCATCTCCTCTGGACGGGAGGGGGTCAGGACTCGAGATGCTGCCAAAAAGTACCCATCCAGCGCATTCCGCAAGCGCTCAGGCAAGAATTGTTCCGCGCGCTGCCAGCATAGGAGATTGTATGCCGGGTGCGGGCCGGGGCCAAATTTCAGGCTGGCAAGAGAACGGCGTTCCAGGCCGGCGAGCAAGTCCGCATCTATATTCACCCCCCAGCGGCAGAGATAACCATACAGCTCAGCCGAGGGGTTAGGCCACTCCTCATCGGAGGGCGCGGTGAGGTTACTCTTGTGCCACCAGGGTGCGTGCGGCTCATCGTTCACCTCCAACCCGGTGCTGTGCCAGAAGAATCCTCCGCAGTCACAGGTTTCAGCCAGGTAGTTAATGGCGCCCCGAACCAGGGGGTGATCTGCAGGTGCATCTACAAGCGCGGCGGCTTGAAGTGCGATGCTGGTTGCCATGGGTGAAGAGGTAGAAAGGCGAAAATCTGGCTCCAGTCCGTGGCCAAAACCGCCGTCAATATTTTGGTAGGGTTTCAACTCGGCGAGTACCTGGGCAGCAGGAGCCGAGTCAAAGACGTAGTTGAAGATAGCACGATCAAGCGGGCGGGCATAACGCTGGATAAATGTTTGTGCACGGGTGAAATGGTGTGGGGAGAGTGGTAATATCATAGAAAAATATTATACAACAACGATGAGCATGAAATTCGTTAAATCAAATCTATCGGTATAAGTTTAGACCGTTATTTCGTTAATAGTGTTAGTAAAATGATAAAGCGCTCTCCACAAATGGAGAGCGCTTATTATTTAATCGACCTTCCAGAAATGACCGCCTTGTTCAGTCAGCCAGGGGAAATCGGCTTAGGCTAATTCAAGGGTTCAACGACAAAAAAGCCGTTCAGGGTATCGGCGTTTTCGAAAACGAACACTGCTCTTGCATTCCAGTATTCAATATATGCAGAAGCTTCTTCTGGTGTCGCCGATCCTAGAGCCATCTTCTTTCCCAACTCCGTCCAGTCGGGAGTTACGGGAGGTTGGATGAGGTTAACCTTATATTGGACACTGACTCGTTTACCAGTATCAGTGCGTTCAAAAATCCATTTCATCATGGGGGGTTGTGTAGGGGTGGGCAGATCGGTATAAATCATTTTATTTTGACGGACATATAGATCATTGACTTGCCCGAATTCGGAACCATTGAAGCCGGTCTTTGGAGCAGCTCCTGTAATGTAAGTGATGACTTCGCCAAAAACCCCCAGGTTCCACTGGTCTTCTGCGCCAGGGACGTAAACCTTGATTTGACCGCGGACGGGAATCTCATCTCCAGGATACAGTTCATCCAACGCTTTTCTTGCGATGACAAACGCCCCGGCAGTCGCGCCGCAGGAATGTCCGGAGAGTTTAACAGCATCTTCGTAAGTATAAGGAATTGCCTCATCAGCCTGACCGAACATTAACAGATAGGGTTCCAACATCATAATCGGTGGAACATCATCGATATACTTCTGGTCCCAATGTACTTTGATGTTCACCTGGTCTTTAGCAGGAGAACCCATTTCCTCTGGGGCTGCCACGACTCCAGGGTTGCCAACAGAAAGGGCGAGGACTGCCATAACGAAAATCAAGAATACGAGTTTGCTCTTCATAATTATTCCTCCATTTATTGAGAGAGAGCATTATGGATAGGTGCGGTTATTCAGTAGATGAATACCCAAATTGTTATATTGAGGTATAGCATAATTAATTAAAATAGTCTTTGACAAAAGTCAAATCTAAACAATAATGAGATGATGTCGGAATACGTTTTTTAATGAACTTAAATACGATGACCTAAGTAGCGGATCTCTTTAAATTTTCACCTTGAAAATTCGGATATCGTCCCCGAAATTTCAAGGACCAATTCGGGTTTATCCAAAAGGCAGCGCAGCTTATCCGGTCACGAAAAAAATCATCGCACTGCCGCTGAAGAACCTGGAATTGATCCGCCAACAGCTACAGTGAAAAACATGAATACCCCACATACATTGAAAACAATCTTTCTCCCTTGCGCTGCGCGAAGGGGACGTTCCAGTATAATTAGTGAAGGGTGTTAAATTCGTTTAGAACCCGGTAAGAATGAAAATGGAGGGATCAACAATGGCAGCAACAATAGATAGCATGAAAGCCGTGATGTGCTATGGTCCACACGATTATCGGCTGGAGGAAGTCAGCGTACCCCAGGTCGGGCCTGGGGAGGTGCTAGTACGCGTGCTGGCGGCAGGAATCTGTGCCGGAGATGTGAAGTGTTTCACTGGTGCACCGCTCTTCTGGGGGGATGAATTCCGTGCGGGTTACTGCCAGCCGCCAGTCATCCCCGGACACGAGTTCGTAGGTGAAGTGGTGTCACTGAGCTCAGAGGCTGCTCAGAAATATGGGCTGGCAGTGGGTGACCTGGCAACGTCGGAGCAGATCGTACCTTGCTGGGAGTGCCGCTTCTGCAAACGAGGCCAGTATTGGATGTGCGACGGCAAGCACGATGTCTACGGTTTTCGCCAGCGCACGTTCGGAGCAATGGCAGAATATATGATCTTCCCGGCAGATGCAATCAATCATAAACTACCCCGAGCGCTAACGCCGCGCCAGGCCGTTTATATAGAACCACTTTCCTGCGCCATACACGCCGTCCAGCGTGGCGAGATCGAGTTTGGCGATACGGTGGTCATTTCAGGCTGCGGGCCGCTGGGCCTGGGCATGGTAGCTGCTGCCCGCCTGAAAAATCCAGGGGTTCTGATCGCCCTGGACATGCAGCCAAAACGCCTAGAGATTGCGCGGAAGGCCGGTGCAGACCTGGTGCTTAACCCCAACGAGACCGATGTGGTTGCCGAGGTCAAAAAACTGACCGGCGGCTACGGCTGCGATGTATATATCGAAGCCACCGGGCATGTTGAATCGATTCCACAAGGTCTGCACATGATCCGCCGCCTGGGCACCTTTGTAGAATTCAGCGTGTTCGGCGAGTCCGCCAGGGTGGATTGGACGATCATCGGCGACACCAAGGAGTTAAACATCCACGGTTCCCATCTTGGCCCTTACTGTTATCCGCTGGCGATTGATATGCTGCTCAAAGGCCAGGTTCCGGTCGATGAGATCGTCAGCCACGAGTTCCCCCTCGAGCAATTCGCTGAAGCCTTTCAGATGGTGATTGAGGCGAAAGAATCTGTGAAAGTCATGCTGAAGCCGTAGACCTAGATGTCATTGAAGGATCAGACTTCATCACGATACCGCGTGCGCGCCTTGGGGTTAGCGCCAGGAATTTTACCTACCGGACCGCTCAATGCCATCACCGATGTTCAAGGGGTGCGGGTAGGGCATTTCACACTGATTGAAGGGGAAGAAGTTCGCACCGGCGCGACTGCCATTCTGCCCCATGGGGGCAACCTGTTCCAGGATAGGGTTCCTGCGGGCGTGGCGGTGGGAAATGGCTTTGGCAAACTGATGGGCAGCACCCAGATCATGGAGTTGGGCGAGATCGAGACGCCAATTCTGCTGACGAATACGTTATCGGTACCGCGCGCAGCGGAAGCGCTGCTCGACTACACGCTTTCGCGCCCGGGCAACGAAGAGGTTGGGTCGGTGAATGGGGTGGTTGGCGAGACGAATGACGGCTGGTTGAATCACATTCGCCTCCGCCGGTTATCCAGTGCGCAGATCTATTCCGCCATCGAAAACGCCAGTGAAGGTGAATTGATCGAGGGCGCGGTTGGTGCAGGGACCGGAACCATCGCTTTTGGTTGGAAGGGTGGGATCGGCACCAGCTCGCGGGCCCTCCCGAAAATGCTGGGCGGGTTCACGCTGGGGGTGTTGGTGCAGTCAAATTACGGTGGGATGCTGCAAATGGCAGGTTTCCCGATTGGGCAGGCGCTTGGGCAGTATTACTTGATGGACAAGCTCGATTCTGGAGCGGATGGCTCGATCATGATCGTCCTGGCTACCGATGCGCCGCTTTCGGACCGCAACCTGACCCGCCTGGCGCGGCGCGCCCTGGCCGGGCTGGCGCGCACAGGTGCAGCCCTCTCGGATGGTTCAGGGGATTACGCGTTGGCCTTCTCCACCGCTGAAGGTGTGCGCCGGACAGCAGAACGGCGTGGCCAAGAGACGCGTTACCCGGAGCTGCCCAACAGGCTGATGTCACCGTTGTTTGAGGCCGCCATCGAGGCAACGGAGGAAGCTATTTATAATTCACTGTGCATGGCCGAGACGATGACGGGGTTCCGTGGGAAGGTAGAAGCTCTGCCACTCGAACAGGTCAAAGCGATCATTTCAAAGCCATAGTTCATAAGCGTAAATTTTGTACAAATCCGCAATCAAATTGCGGTTTTGTACAAAACAAAGTATAATAATGTTCACATACACCAAAACGTATTTCGGAATAGGGAGCGTTTTTTATGATCGAACGAATTTTGACAACCAAAATGCTCTCACTGGCGCAGAAATTCCAGGTGATCACCCTCACCGGGCCGCGCCAGTCTGGCAAGACCACCCTCGTCAAGGCCGCTTTCCCAACTTTGCCCTACGTATCCTTGGAGGAACCCGATATTCGTCAGTTGGCGCTGATCGATCCGCGCGGTTTCCTTTCCAACTATTCTGCAGGTGCGGTCCTGGATGAAATCCAAAACGCTCCCGAGTTGTTTTCCTACATTCAAAAGCTCGTGGATGAGAACCGGCAGATCCAATTCATCCTGACAGGCTCGTCGAACTTCTTGTTGATGGAAAAAATTAGCCAAACCCTGGCAGGTCGCACTGCAGTTCTGCATTTGCTCCCATTTTCTTTGCCTGAATTGGAAAACATCCCAGAGCAGTATGAGAGCCTGATTTTCAAAGGCCAATACCCGCGCATTTACGATCGTGACATTCCTCCTACTGATTTTTATCCAGCTTACATCCAAACCTATGTAGAAAGGGATGTACGCCTGATGAAGAATATCGGAGATTTTAATGCTTTTATCCAATTCACTCGCCTGTGCGCTGGACGTATTGGGCAATTGCTCAACTATGCCAGCCTGGCGAATGACGCTGGAATCAGCCCGAACACCGTTAAAGCATGGCTTTCGATCCTGGAGAGCTCTTATATCCTGTATCGGCTTCAACCCTACCATCGAAATTTCAACAAGCGGTTGGTCAAATCGTCTAAACTCTATTTTTACGATACGGGTGTGGCTTGTTCGCTGCTGGGCATACGCGAGGAGAGCCAGGTTAATCTACATTATCTAAAAGGTGCGCTGTTTGAAAACCTGATGATCAACGAGTTCCTCAAACGCAGCTTCAACCGCGGTGAGAACCGTCAGCTTTATTTTTGGCAGGATAATCACAATAAAGAAATTGATTGCCTGTTGGTCAATGGCGAACAAGTCACCCCGGTCGAGATCAAATCTGGGAAAACGCTGTCTACCAGCTTCTTTGACAACCTAAAATATTGGCGACCGCTGGCAGCCCTGCCTGAAGATCAAGGGTATGTGGTCTATGGCGGCGATCAGTCTATGAAAACCAGCTCTGGAACATTCATTAGCTGGCGGCATTTGGACAGTATCCCGGGTTAGAAAGGAAGGCAAATTATTTCCATCCGTTATTTAGACTTACAAGTCGCTGAGTGCATAAACCGTGATCACATTAGATGAGTTCTTCGGCAGTCATTCTGAGTCTAGGCATCTTTTCGACGTTTTGCTCTGTTCTGTCCAGGATATCAGCCCAACGGGGATACGAGTGACGAAAAGTCAAATCGCATTTCACAGGAATAGGACCTTCGCATGGGCATGGATGCCTGGGAAATATCTCCATGGGAAAGCTGTCCCTCTTGTTCTCACGATCCCCTTCCTAAAGCAGGATCCATCCCCGCGCTGGAAGGAAATTGTTGAACCAACCCCAGAATGATTCATACATCATCTGGAATTAATTTCCATTGAAGAGATTGATTCTGAAGTCATTGAATGGCTACGGTGCGCATGGAAGCTGGCAGGGTGAATCTTGATCCCTTGTTACAACCATCGCCACTTTTGCCTGCCCAACGGCCGGTCCTTCCAGGTTAGCCGCCCCGTCAGGCTGGCGACCAGGGATTGGAACGCCACCATTTCGTTTGCCAGGATGGTGAGCGGGTAAATCGGCCCCAGGTAGAGAGGGATACCCAATTCCTTGTAAGGGATGAGCCAGAGGATCAGCGACAGGCTGATGCACACCACCAGCTGATCCGGCCGGGCAAATGGGGCCAACCCCAAGTAATAAACAATAAAAACGACCAAAGGCACCCAATATTGAACTATCAACCAGAGGAACACAAACACAAAGATAAGCAAGCGGAAATTAAAAGCCGCAAACAGATTCTTTCGAAATCCCCTGGCTGCATCACGTCCCCCGTGGTACATCCGGCAGGAAATTAGATCAGACACCCGCACCACTCGCCAGCGCAGGCCGGCTTTCTTCACCTTTCGGGTCAGGATTAAGTCATCGACGATGGCCGTGCCCAGGGCAGCATGACCGCCGACCGCCTGGTAAGCTTCTCGGCGAAATACCATCAGTTGGCCAACGGCGGCAGCCAGTGCCGGCAGGCGGACTCTGTATGCCAGCCACAAAGGGATATAACAAAGCAAAGCCCACGGGAAGAAAGGCACCAGCAGCCGTTCTCCCCAGGTCAGCACTTGCTGGCGCGGAAAGCCCGTCACCAGGTCAGCTTTTTCTCCAATGAGGGCGGTTACAATGGATTGCAGCGTATGTGGTTGGTGAATGGTATCGGCATCAGTGAAAAACAGCAGCTCTCCCTGCGCCTGGTGTGCCAGCTGGCTGCAAGCCCAATTCTTTCCTAAAAAATCATCCGGTGCTGCCTGACCTTCCAGGATCTTCAGCTCCGGGTGTAAGCTGGCCATCTGCGTGAGGATCGCCAGCGTGCCATCGCTGGATTGGTCATCAAGCACTATAATTTCAAAAGCGGGGTAATCCTGCGCCAGCAAGGATTGGAGACAAGCCACGATATTCCTCTCCTCATTGCGCGCCGGCACCAGGATGGAAACCATCGGATATTCTTCCAGCAGCTTGTGCTTCCTCGAGCGGTGCAGGAGCAGCAGGTTGCTCAAGACTACCCCTAGCACTACTAATTGGAAAATGATCAGGTGGAGGATCAAGTCGTGAGGCAGGTAGGTTTCCATCCCTAAAAATTCTATTCCATCTCACTGTTCAGATACTGCCAGATCTTCATGGCAGCTTTCCGTCCATTCGCAACTGCCGCCACCACGCTGACCTCGTTTTCTACGTACTCCTCCCCAATAAAGACCCCGGGACGGTTTTCAGCACCTGCTTCGGTCAAATATACTGCCCGGTATCCATTTTGGATTTCCGCCAGATCCAGCTTCTCGGTGGATCGCACCTGGTAGGTGATCCCGCTGGATAAGAGACCCTCAATATCCCGTTGAATGACCGGTGCAAGTGCTGGGTTTGTTGTGGCGTTCTTCCACAGCAGGCCTCCTGGGCGTGCCTCCTTAGCAAAAACAGTCACCCGGCAGCCTGCCAGGCTCAGGTAGTACGCGCAGCTCAAAGCAGAAGGTCCCCCGCCGATGACAGCAACTTTCGATCCACTGGGAGGCAGGTTGAGCTTTATCCAGCCTTTCTCACCGGCGGAGGCGCACACCCAGCGCTGCAGCTCCGCAATACGTACTGGTTTACCAGTGAAATCGCGACGGTAACAAGCCCGTTGGCATAGTTGACCGGCATTGCAGGTCCAGCCGCATACCTCTCCAAAGGGATTTTTCTCGCGGATCAGACGGGCAGCGCCTGCGTAGTTCTTCGCTTCCATACGCCGCATGAATCCGGGGATATCAATGCTTGCCGGGCAGTCAACCACACACTGCGGTTCCAGGCAGCCCTGGCATTGAGATGCAGCAATATAAGCATTCTTTTCCGAAATTTCTTCGCTCGGATCAAAGGCCGGCCTTGTATACGGTTGGTCAACGAAATTTACATATTGCTTGGAAAATTGACGCGCATCATAATCAGGCAGGTGCAGCTCGCGCAAAATCACGTTCGCCGCCCCAACCCCCGAAACTGCCGTGGCAGGTTGACCAGTACCCATGACAGTAGAGTCGCCGCAAAAATACAAACGCTTCCACTCGCTGCGTGCGTGCAGCCGGTTCAGCATTTCCTGCCCAATCTGGTTTTTGGGTCCGCCCACCGCCCCACCGTTTTTCAGCAAATAGCGCTCGATCGTCGACGGGGTACCAATGATCAGCTCCCGAATCTGCTGCCGGAACCCGGGGATATGCATCTCAATTTGGTCAAGCATTTTTTCAGCTTCACGCTGCTTCTGGGTTTCATATTCTTCGGAATGATAACCCGGTTCATCTGGACGCGGCCATTTGCACATGTTCGGTGAGATAGCCATCACCACCAGGTGGTTGGGCGGGCAAAGAGTTGCATCAACCAGTGAATTAATATACAGGGTCAGGTCGGAAGAATCGATCTCTTTACGATTTTCGATATAAATTTCCCAGGGGAACACATCTTCAGGGAAACCTTCCCGGTCCACCACCATGTACAGGGTCATGCTCGGGAAAGTGGGGATTAAGGCTTTTGCCCATTTCAAGCGCTCCAGGGCGATATGCTCCGGCCGGACGAGCTTACCGTAGATATTCCACACCGTCGCATTGGCAATGACCCGCTCGGCTCGAATTTCTAACCCGTTCTGGAGACGTACCCCATAAGCTTGACCATCTTTGATAAGGATTTCATCCACCAGCTGCCGGTACAGCACCTGGCCGCCATCGCGCTCGAAGGCTTTTTCGATGACATTCGGGAACATCTGCGCCCCACCGGCTGGGAAATAGACCCCGCCGATATGGTTGTCGATGAACATCGTTGCCGCCAATACGGCCGGGGTCTCTTCTGCGGTGGTATAAGAATATGCCGAACACAGCTTATCGAAGAAATCGACAATATCTGGGGTGCGGAAGTACTTCTGCATGAGATCCCTGGTACTGGTCGAAAGCAGTTTTTGCATTTTGATGATTGTCAGTGGATCGCTGAGCAGCCTGCGCAAGCCCTGGCGAGGAGAAAATTCCGAGGGAGGCGAAATTATTTCATTCTTGATAACAATATTTTCATACTTCTTGTACAGGTCTGCGTAAAAAGCACGCAGGTTTTCCTTTTCATCGGGAAATAAGGGATAAAGCTCTTCGATGAAACGGTCGATATCCGGCCAGAAGATGATCGCGTGTCCTTCAAAGGTCATACGCGCCAGGGTTTTATGCGCCACCACATCAATGGGTTCTTCCAGCTCATTCAGCAGGAAGCGGAACGGACGGAAGCCTTTTTCACCAAAACCATACAGCATGGCCGCACCCACATCAAAAACATGGTCTTCACGCTTGAAGGAGGTGCATGCCCCACCCGGTTTGTTTTGCTGTTCAATCATCAGTACCGACAAGCCGCGTTTTGCTAACAAACTGCCAGCCGTCATGCCTCCTATGCCTGCCCCGACCACAATCACATCATAAACATCTTGCAGAAGCGTGCCGTCCAATAGATTCATTGAGTATCTCCGTATTTTAAACTTTCGAGAAGAATTATAATGGATGCACTGCCAGTCTGCCAACCGTATGAGCGCTCCGGAACCAATCTCCCCTACCAATTTGAACAACTCGCCACTCTGGCGTAGGATCTTGCGGTTTTATACATTCTTAAAGCCGGGAATCGCTGCTATGCACTTGCCACTGCTCGGACCCATCCTGCAAAAAAATTTCATTAAGGAGAAGACTGAATCGAATTGGTTTATCCCAGTTAGCGAAGCGGTTCCCCAGGGCACAAGCTACGCATTACCCGGCGCTTTGGTTGCCGATCTGCTGCGCCAGGCAGATGGAATCTTTGCCATGTCTGCTTGCCCCTGCCGGACAGCCTTTCACTGCCAGGCACACCCAAAAGACTTGGGCTGCCTGCATTTAGGCCCTGCCGTCCGGCAGATTCCGGAGGAAGTTGGGCGGCTGCTGACCCTGGAAGAAGCCCTGGCGCATCTTGACCGCGCCCTGGCAAGCGGCTTGATCCCAACCATCCTGCACCAAGAATCGGAAGCTGAAATTTTTGGCGTGGAAAAGACTCGCCTGCTCTCGCTGTGCTTTTGCTGCGAGTGCTGCTGCGATGTGCGCTTGCTGCTCAAGCAAGGCCCGCAGCGCTATTGGGATTTTTACAACCACCGCCTGCCTGGTTTGAGCATCGTTGTCAATGATCGCTGTACGCTTTGCGAGGCGTGCGTGACTGCCTGTTATGGTGGTGAGACCGTCATCAAAATGGGGCCGCTCAAAGCCGAAATCTATGAACGCTGTATCGGCTGCGGACACTGCATTCCGGCTTGTCCGGAAAATGCGCTCTCCCTTCATCTAGATCCAAACACGAACTTGATAGAAAGCCTGCTCGAACGAATCTCCGACCGGGTGAGCATCCGGGCTTTGCAGGGAGTTAACAGGATCACCCCTCCCGTTAACTGAAAACATTACTAATTGGAGCATCTTCAATGGCTGACATAAAATTTGAAATCATCAAAAAGATCGGACTTCTTTCCAAATCTGACAAAGGCTGGGCAAAAGAGCTCAACTTGATCAGCTGGAATGATCGTGAGCCCAAGTATGATATCCGGGATTGGTCTCCTGATGGCAAAACGATGGGCAAGGGAGTAACCCTGTCTGCACAGGAGCTGGCAGCTCTGCGAGAATTGCTGAATAAAATGGAAGGATAAGTGTGAAGGTGATTAACCATGGCGAAAGTCCAATCCATTTCAGATCCTAACTATGTCGCTGCCCAATACCAGAATGCATCAAACCTGAGTGCGCGCATCCGCCTGCACCAAAAATTCAGCACCAATCCGTACGGTTGGCAGCGCTGGCTCTTTGACCAGGTCAAATTTTCACCTCAAAGCCGTGTTCTAGAAATAGGCTGTGGCGCAGGCAATTTTTGGCTTGAAAATATCGACAGGATCCCATCAGGAGTGGAAATTATCTTATCCGATTTTTCAGCCGGGATGGTAGCGCAGTCCCGATCTATTCTGAAAAACCGCACTTCCTTGCACCAGTTCGCCATCGTTGACGCTCAATCCATCCCCTTTCCTGACGGATGCTTCGACATTGTGATTGCCAACCACATGCTCTATCACTTGCCCGACATGGGAAAAGCTTTATCAGAAATCCAACGTGTGCTCAGACCAGACGGGCATTTTTATACCTCCACAATAGGACAAAGACACTTGCAAGAGCTGTCAGACCTGGTTATCGGATTTGATCCCCAGCTCGCCGCCTGGGGATCCATACCTGCGGATTCATTTACGCTTGAAAATGGTTCGACAATATTGGGTAATTACTTTACAGAGGTCTTGCTGCACCGTTATATCGATTCTCTCATCGTGACGGAGGTAGGTCCGCTGGTCGATTACATCTTATCGGGGCGGATTGAAGTGGAATTGGCTCAGCGGTTAGAGCTAGAAATTTTTATAGAACGAGTGCTGAAAGAAAATAGTGGGAAGTTTCTGATCACCAAAGACTCAGGAGTTTTCGAGTTCCCGCGGAATAAGTCGTTCATCCTGGTAGTGTGGTTCTCCCGTTGACCAAGGAGCGATCGCATTATCACCAGAAAATCTATTCACTAAGCGTTGGATTTGCTATGAGTACAAAGAAGAAACAAAATCAATTGGATCCCGTCAACTTACCAAGACGTCTGAGGCAAGGTTTAGAAGAAGCTGACGATCTTCTTACTCAAGGGAAACCGCTAGAAGCGCTAGAACAGCTGCAGGAATTGGATAAAAAGTTCTTTCTTCAGCCCGATATACTCGGGTTCCTGGCAAATGCCTACCTGGACCTTCAAGATCAGCAAGGCTACCTGCGCTCCATGTAAAAAAAATCCACAAAATAACACCCTAAGGAAAAAATTATGGACGAGATCAACAAAACGAACCGCGAGCGCTGGAATGCCCTGGCCCACCTCAATGTTGAATATACCCTGCCATTTCTGGAGCTCACCCCCGCAGATGCTCTACGCGATGTCGGGCGGCATGGCATCCTTCAAGATGTCTCCGGGAAAAAGGTGCTCTGCCTGGCCAGCGGTGGAGGGCAGGATTCGGCTGCCTTCGGAATCTTAGGAGCCGATGTCACGGTACTGGATCTCTCTGATGTCCAGTTAGAACGTGACCAGCAGGCGGCTGCCCATCATGGATATACGGTCAAGACCTGCCAGGGAGATATGCGCGACCTTTCGGTTTTCCCCTCCGATACCTTTGATATTATCTGGCAGGTCTATTCGCTGAACTTCGTCCCAGCGGTAGAGCCTGTTTTTCGGGGAGTTCAACGTGTGCTCAAAACGGGCGGGATCTATCTAGCGCAATTCGCCAACCCTTTTGTGATGACCGTGGATGACGAAGCCTGGGATGGCAAAGCCTACCCCATCAAACACCTGTACAGCGATGGTGAGAACATCAACCAGTATTATCCTTATTGGGATGTCACTCAGCCTGACGGCTTGCCGGGAAAAGTTCTCGGTCCCCTAGAATTCCGCCACGCGCTCAGCACCGTGCTGAATACCCTGGTTGCCCTGGATTTCGTCTTTCTTGGGCTTTGGGAATGGATCCGGCCTGACCCTGATCCCGAGCCGGGCTCATGGGCTCATTTCACCCAGGTTGCTCCCCCATACCTGGAAACCTTCTGGCGATTAGCGAAGTAAATATAACGGAATTCTCTATTCCTCGCCAATCGGTATTTCTACAGATCTGGAGGAGGATCTGCGTTTCTTCGTTGTGGATGTTTTCCGCTTTTTGGGCTTGGTGGCAGCGGCAGGCTTCTTGCCCTCCGAAGTTTTTTTCTTTTTCGGTTTGCTGCTTGAGGATGGTTTCGTACCGGATGTGGTTTTCCGCTTTTTCGGTTTGCTGGTAGATGTACTTGCTTTTTTCTTGCGCGGGCGCTTGGGTTTTGAAGCATCTTCTTCGACAGTTAGCTTGCTGATCGATGGGAATATTTTCACGAGCAGAGCGGCCAAGGTGTTCGCCATGGTAGCAGGCAAATTAAAAGCTTCCTTCAAAAACACAGCCACTTCCTTTGAGGCTGAGCTGCCGCTGCGTACCACGGCTGTACGGGTAGTCTCTAACAAGCTGCCTCTTCCGTTGAGGAACTCGTTCACCTCTTTTCCAACCCCTTCACCCAACTGTCCGGCTAAGGCTTTCAGGCTTTCGACCAAGATATTCTCTAGCTCACCAGGCAGCTCTGCCCCGGAAGAAGATTCCTTCCCGACCTCCTTTGAGATCAGCCCCGCCAACTCATCAAACAGCGACTTATTATCCATCGATCCCATTCCTTGTACTAAAATACTGGCTTCTTTGCAGCAACCTCAAACTGCCGTATATAATAAAAAGAACACCCCCTGAATTGAATTTCAGAGGGTGTTCTTTGAACTAAGCTTTCTTTGTAACGGTTGTGGATACAGTTGATGCTGGAGCAGGCGTCTTGCTATTTTTCTTTTCCTGCTGTTTCTTCTTTCTTTTTTCTTTATTCTTCGGACTCTTGTCTCCCATAAGTTCCTCCTTCTTTTACAAATAAAAGAAACTGATTGAGCCGATATTCTCTTTCGGCGGCTGCTTACCTTCTTAACATAAGCCAGGAGATAAGCCCCTTAAGATTAACACAAAAGTTTAGAAAAAACAAGATTTTAGACCTAATTCCGGGCAATTTCATCGTCTTATCGAACATCTAAGCGGTTAGAACGCATCAGGATGACTGCCAGGCTGATTGCCACGCATCCGATCAGGAATAAGATTTGATAGCTGAGACTGCTCTCTGGCCCAAATGTGGTGACGACCATCGCCCCCACCAAAGGCATGATAATCTGCGGCAATGTAGAAGCGATGTTGATGACCCCCAGATCTTTCCCACGGTTGGAGGCCGAGGGCAGCGTTTGCGTGATCAGCGCTACTCCAAGGCTATAAAAGATCCAAAAACTTGCCCCGATCAACACACTGGCGGCCATGACCATCCACCAGCCTGAGAATCCGACCAAAATCGCCAGGCCAATCCCCATCCCAATAATACCCACCAGCACGAAGGGTTTCCTGCGCAAGTAGCGGTCCGAAATGAGGCCAGCCACCATCATCAGTGGCACTCCAATCACAATCTGGAGCATCTGCAGGATGGCGACGCCTTCTTTCACCACATGCCCAGCAAAGATATCTTCATAACGCGTGATGTTCTTGACATACAGAAAAAAGTAACCACCCGTACCCAGGTTGTAGCCAGTCCAGGCTAGCAGCCAGATGAGCCAGAGCAGACCAAAGGTGGGATATTTGCGTGGACTGACCCACAAAGAAGCCAGGAAAGCCCTCAGTCGAAAAGGTGGCAGAAGACCTTTCGGAAGCTGTGGCTCTTTATAAAACCAGACGAAGAGCAGGGTCAATATAACCTGGATGACAATGAGCGGATAATACGCAGCATGGAAATCTGCTACCTGGGTGAAAAGCAAGTCACTCAAGACGATGGAGATGGGTGAAGAAATCCCGATGATCGCCTGGGTGGCGCCGCGCTGGCGAGCGGGCACGTGGTCCGGCAGGATCGCTCCATAGGAAGATAAAAGCACATTCCCAAAGAACTGCACGGTAAACCAGGCTGCCGCCAGGAGAGCGATCGAGCGGCTGTTTGCACACAAGATCAACCCCGAACAGGCACCTGCCATCCCAATCAGCAGCCAGGGCCGCCGCCGCCCTAAGCGGGAGGTTGTACGATCGCTCAATGCGCCGGACAGCGGATTACCGACCAGGGCGCCTGCAGCGCCTAACATCAATACCAGCGCCAAGCTGGTAGCGACGTTTTGTGGGTCAATCTGGGTGACCTGCGCTGGGATGAGAACCACCAGGACTGGCAGAAGAGAAACCGTTGCGCCTGCATTTGCCAGGCCTAATAGAACCTGGAACCCCAAATTTACCGGTTCAACAGGTTCTCTGAGAGCTTCAGCTTGATAGTCCATTAAGCTGGTGGAACTGCTCAGGATGCTTTATAAGATGTCCCAACACCGAACAAGTCTGCGAGGCTGGCTTTGGGGTCAATCACCGGATCGATCAGCGGCGTGGCGCAGGTCATCAGCGTGGTCACGCCCGGGCCATGCCCGGCCAGCAGGCAGTCACTGTGTACCACTACACCGATCGAGATCGCGCCTTTGTGAAAATCCCTGCCATAGCGGTTATCGTGATCCAGCAGCGCCACAAAATCACCAAAGCGCAGTTTATCGAGGTGATAGGCTTGCATTGTATCCGGGTCGCCGGTCATGATATCATAATCACCCTTAGCCACATGGGGCGCTCCAACCCCCGAGCCCATGCAGGAAGCCGGCACGAGCGTTGTAACCGGCACCTGCAGCTTCTTCCCTACCTTCTTAACACCCATCTTATTCAATAGGTCAGGATCCAGGTTAAACAATGCGATCTCAGGGTAATCGGTCAGGCTCAAGCCCTGCCCCCTGGCAAAGATCAAAATCTTATCATCGTAAGTGAGTTTTTCCTTGACCTGCCGCGGGAAATCGACGATCACATGCTCCGAGCCGCCGTGGTGACCGAGGACCACCCCTTCGGCGCCCTTGGCGTCTCCTGAAATCAGGCGGGCTTTATTGCCCACGCAGGCAAACAATTGCAGCGCATTATTGGGATGTTCATAGGGCTTGCTGGAGTCAGCCTGGCAGCTTACGCCCGGCTCGATATGGTCGCCTGCCCAGCCGAAAACCGAGTTGCCCACCTGGACGTTCAAGGTGATCCCGCCAATCCCTGGCATAATAAAGGGTTTGCCTGTGCGGTCAACCTTCCATTGGGCGCTCGTGCGCGGAAATCCGGGCTGGCATTGCAAGATAAATTCAATAACAGAACTTTCATTCGTCTTGATCATGGATGCTCCTTGGGAAAACAAAAAATCTGGATATAGCTTCCGATAAACAATCATCCCTCTGGATATATTGGCTGTAATCGAAGCGCAAAACGATCACCCAATCTCTCAAATTATAATCCCAGTTCTTGTAAAAAATATTTACTAGAAACCCTAGCCCTGGAATTTCGCGTAACGTTTATTGCAAGGATAATCCCTGTTCGTGATCAATCTATAAATATCAAAATCGATTCCCAATTCACCCACAAATCATAAAATCCAATTCCTACGAGCAGCAAGCCGCCAATCATATTGACAAGTCGAGAATTTTTTGCGAACCACCGGGTTATGTCACGCTGTAGCACCCCGGAAAGTAAAGAGAGCACCAGGAGAGGTAATCCAAACCCCAATCCGAACCAAAAGAACACGCTCAATTTACTCAGGGCTTCAGCAGCGGTTAACGAGAAGGCAAAAATACCTACTACCAACGGACCCGAACAAGGCAGAGCAATGGGTCCGTATAGTAAACCGTAGAAAAAAGCATTCAGAAATGGATTACGTAAAGCTGGAACACGAACCTGGTGCAGGGATTTGAAAATATTCTTATCCAACAAGAGGAGGATCCCCAGGATGATGAGGAGTAAATCGGCAATAGGAATGATCAATGAAAGCGCCCTGCCCACTGAAAGTGATAAAAGGGCAATTACAAAACCCAAGAAGAGCATCATGGTTAAGACGCCCGCCAGAACAAAAAAGCCCAGAAAGTAACGACCTTTTCCATTCTCAATCTGATATGACCCACTCAGGTAAGCTAGGTATCCAGGGTAAAGCGGCAAAATACAGGGGCTGAAGCTTGCAAGCAATCCAAGCGAAAAGGAAGTGAGGATTACATTGGGAGACATGATCACTCCAAAAAAATAATAAAATTAAAGTATTCAATCACGAAAACTGGACGATGGGACTCTGAGTCTTCCCATCGTCCAGTTTAATGGGTCCATCACACAGGGTTATCTTACATCCCTTCGTTCATGAAGGGTTCAAGAGCCTTCATCAAGTCATCCGCACTCTTAACCCCAAAAGGCAGAGGATGGACTTCACCTTTTCTGTCTATAATGAGCATCGGTGCGGAGGGCGGATTGAGAAACTGGTCACCATAGAGCTGCCCGATTTCGCGTGCTGTTTCAGATGCAGCGACTGAATATTTCCAGTCAAAGCCATTACTCTCAACGTAATTTTTCAAGTCAGTTAAGTTCTCATTCACATCTATGTCCAGACCAACACTGATAAAATCGTCGCGCTCCCCTAGTAATTTGTGCAACTCCACTACCTGCATTTGCTGCCTTTTACAGGTTGGGCACCACATAGCAAGTGTTTCGACCAATACCACTTTACCCGCATAATCACCGATCGTGAAAACCTCCCCAGAGCTAGCATCAGTGAATTTTTCACTGAACCAGGCAGGCGCATCCATCATTTTATCGGTCATAGCCTCAGAGGTTGAAGTGCTTTTTTCCATCATCGCCTCAGTGGGTTTTACCATCACCTCCTCCGTTGGCTTATCCATCATCACCTCGGTAGGTTTTTCAAGCATGGCTTCTGTCGGTTTTTCCATCATCGGTTCGGTCGTCAAATCGGTAGAAGATGTACAAGCTGCTAAAACAAAAGCAATCACAAGCAAAACAGAATAGGTCTTTTTAAACATGGGTTCCTCCAGTTGAGATTTTTTCCATTTTACCGGTACGTCATTACGAAAGGACAGCGAATTCCTTACATATCAATGAACAATGCTTAAGATTTGCATAATAATTTCGGTTTATAATTTCCCTGCAATAAAAAACTAAATTAATTTCTACGAAAAGAGAAGTTACACCTGAACTCTCTATGACGACCATTGTTATTGTCGAAGATGAACCGAATATCAGCGAAGTATTGAGTATCTACCTTAGACGCGCGGGCTATTCGGTTACAACTTATGCAGATGGTTTAACCGCTCGGGATGCACTCACACGCGAAGAACCCGATCTTGTCATCCTGGATGTGATGCTGCCGGGTATGGATGGATTTGCGCTTACCCGTCACCTGCGTGACCGCTCTGATATACCGATCATCTTGCTAACATCCCGCCGCGAGGAAACGGATCGTATTGCCGGATTAGAATTAGGCGCCGATGATTATGTCGTAAAACCATTCAGCCCACAAGAAGTGGTCAGCAGGGTGCGGGCAGTCCTGCGTAGAGCGCGCTCCGGACCTGAGAGAAGCGACGAAAGCGTATTGGTATTGGGAGAACTCACGATCAACCCGCAAACGCGCCTGGTTTCTATCAATTCGCAGGAAATAAACCTTACTGTCAAAGAGTTCGATTTGCTCAATCACCTGGCGCGCCATCCTCGCCAGGTGTTCACACGCGACCAACTGCTTCAAAGCATATGGGGATTGTCCGAGTATATTGACCCCGGCACCGTGACCGTCCATATCCGCCGTTTGCGGGAGAAAATAGAAAAGGATTCTTCCAATCCCACCCACCTTCTTACGGTGTGGGGAGTGGGTTATAAGTTTGAACCTTAAAACCATGCAAAAATCTACTTCTCGTACTCTCCAATTCGTTAGCGGCATCACCATCATTTTAATGCTCTCAATCGGTATTTTTTACTGGTTGATGCACCCGCCCATGAGTGACCTGGAGCATATGGCGCAGTTCCTTACCCTGACGGCTGTAATTTCTGTCCTGGTCGGATATGGCGCTTATCGCCTGGGGTGGATGGAGCGTGCCCCGTCCGTGCGGTGGGCGCTTGTCGGGAGCTACCTGCTTGCCAGTTTGCTCACTTTTCTTAACGTCTGGCTTACGGCGCGTCTCATGTTTGCCAGCGAACACGATCTACTGCTGGCCAGCGTGCTCCTATTCTTTGCGGGTGGCATTGCTGTGGTTTTAGGCAGCTTCTTTGCTAATGCGCTCAGTGAGCGCATTTCTCGGTTGAAAGTTATCACCCAAGAAATAGAAGGCGGTAACCTGGCAGCGCGCGCCAATGTCGACGGCAGCGATGAGATTGCTGCCCTGGCTCAATCTTTTAATAAAATGGCTGAACGACTCCAAATTGCTGAACAAAAACAAAGGGAACTCGACACTTTACGACGCGATCTGGTTGCCTGGGCTGGTCACGATCTTCGCACACCGCTTGCCTCCATCCGCCTTTTAATCGAAGCACTCGCCGATGGTGTCGTTAGCGATCCAGACACCGTAAAGCAATATTTTTCTCAGGCAAAGAAACAAATGGACAGCCTTTCCCTGCTGGTTGACGATCTGTTCCAGGTTTCGCAACTCGACGCAGGCGGACTGCCTTTATCGCTCGAGCCGGCTTCACTATCCGATTTAATTTCAGACACCCTGGAAAGTTTCTCCAATATAGCCAGGCAAAACGGTATCCACCTTGGTGGTTCTGCTGAGGTAGGCATAGATCCTGTAATCATGGATGTCCAGCGCATGGGCCGGGTTCTCAACAACCTGGTCAGCAATGCACTTCGCTACACTCCGTCCGCTGGGCAAGTTAATATCTGCGCTGTTCGAGCGGAGAATGGAGTTTGTGTCTCAGTTAGTGACACTGGCGAAGGTATACACCCAGAAGATCTTCCATACATTTTTGAGCGCTTCTATCGCGGTGAAAAATCTCGCAGCCGTCTCAGCGGCGGAGCCGGGCTTGGGCTGGCCATCGCCAAAGGGATCATTGAAGCACATAAGGGTCATATTGAAGTAGAAAGCGAGGAGGGCAAAGGAACGACCTTCGCATTTTTCATACCTAAGACATAACCTTTGCTACTCCAATGAATATAAGTTTGAAATATCTTACCCGTATATTTAGATGCAGCTCAGATTAAAGGAGTGCCGATGCGTTTATTGGTTTTTATTCTATTTCTATTTGTGATTGTCACCGGATGTGCCACCAAGGCAGCCAACACGGACACCCCAATACCTAACAATTCCAATCCATATCCTGATCTCGGTCAAGCGCCCGAACTCACCAATGCGGTCTGGATTAATTCCACTGCTCCTCTACGCCTAGCAGATTTACGTGGTAAGGTTGTGCTCCTTGACATGTGGACATTTGGCTGAATTAATTGCCGCAATGTGATTCCCTCGTTGAGGGAATGGCATGAGGAATATTCTGATGAAGGCCTGGTTATCATTGGAAATCATTACCCAGAATTTGGATATGAAGCCAAATTAGAGAATCTCGAAAAGGCGGTGATGGACCTAAATATTGCTTATCCAGTCGCACAGGATAATGAAGGTGATACCTGGAAGGCATACAAAAACCGATATTGGCCTACTATGTACCTGATTGATAAAAATGGTCGTATCCGCTATATGCACATCGGTGAAGGGCGTTATGATGAAACCGAGGCTGCCATCCAGGCATTATTAGCCGAGCAAGAGTAATGCTAAGACAGGCTGTAGGCGCATTGATCATCCAAGGTGACTTATATCTCTTGGTACATAAAGTCAAGATGATGGACGGCAAAGCTGGTGTCGAGCAGATCGAAGGCGTTTGGGATTTTCCAAAGGGCGGCGTTAAAGCTCACGATGCCAGCCCCGAGCAAGCCCTCTTTCGGGAGCTGGCCGAAGAAACCGGCTCATCCCGCTACCACATCTCGCACCAGTTTGAAGAGAAGATCCGCTTCTCCTTCCTTCCCGAAGACCAGCTCAAACTCGGCTTCGAAGGTCAAGAGACCGCTATGTTCCTGTGCGCCTACGAAGGCGATGGCTCTGACCTGCAGCCGCAGGACGAAGAGATCGACCAGGTCTGCTTTGTCCCTCGCTCCAAGATGCTCGAGACCCTGGCGCACTCCGAAAGCCGGGCATTCTTTGGCCGCAACCCCACCTCCTACCCGGGTATCAATGCTCTCTTACAAGATCTGCACGCAGGAGCGCAAACGATCCTGGGGAATCAGTGGGTGGGCTTATACCTGTCTGGCTCGCTGGCTGCCGGAGAGTTCGATCCCCGGCGCAGTGATATCGATTTCGTCAGCGTTACCACTGGCGAGCTGTCTCCCACCCTGGTCCAGTCCATCACCGCACTGCATTCCCAGCTGCTCGAGCGTCACCCAGCCTGGGGAATCAAGCTCGAGGGGCCCTACATCCCCTTGCTGGCGCTGCGCCGGTATGATACCGCGCCTGCCTATTTCCCTTCGGCGCGGTCGGGAGGCAGTTTTGGCGTCGACCAGCAGGGCATCGACGGGATCATCCAGCGCGCCATCTTGAGAGAACACGGCCTCGCCATCGCCGGCCCCGCCCCGCGAGATTTGGTCGACCCGGTCCCGCCCAACGACCTGCGCCGCGCTTCCGCTGGGATCCTGCACGACTGGTGGCTACCGCAGCTTCAAGACCAGCAGCGCCTGGTGGAGCGAGAATACCAGGCTTATGCCGTCCTGACCATGTGCCGCATCCTATACACACTCTCATTCGGCGAGGTGGTCCCCAAGCCGCATGCCGCCCGCTGGGCGAAGGAGACCCTGGACATATGCTGGACCGCACTGATCGAGCGCGCCCTAACCTGGCAGCCCAGTGATGGTATCGATGACCTGGGCGAAACCCTGGGTTTCATTCGTTATACGCTGAAATGCGCAGCGTGTGATGCGCTATAAAACCGCCTCACACGCTGCCAGGCAACCAGGTTCTTTATTGTAATGTGCTAGTCAATCAGATCCTTCTCCAAACGGCGCTTGCCCAAATAGGCTACCAGTGCATAGAACCCCAGCATTACCGCCACGCCGATGAAGGGATACAGCACCTGGTACCATTGTGAAGGAGCTGGCCAGCCTACGATCAAGTAGGTTGGAATCCAGATCATAGCCACCAACACAAAGTAAATCACCAGCAGCTTCTTGAACGAGATCACTGGCAAGATCCCGCTAAAATACAGCCGCAGCGCCCAATACCCACCCATCGACAAGCCCATGATCACACTCAATTCGGCATAAGCTTCATCGGGCAGTTTCAGCACATAAGCCTCATAAACGATCACCACCGCCAAGGCGAGGTGAGTCAGCATCAGTACATAGAACGACACCAGGCCGTTGATCCCTTCGGTACGTTCATCCATCATGCGTTTCATCTTACTTTTCTCCTTTGACCCAGAAAAGGTCATCCAAACTCTTTCCAGTTGTCCTTGCCAGCATCAAGCACAGTTTGAGGGTCGGGTTATATTTTCCAGCTTCGATCAAGCCGATCGTCTGGCGGGTCACCCCAATCCGGTCCGCCAACTCTTCCTGCGTTAAACCCTTCTCCACCCGCGCCAGCTTCACACGGTTCTCAAATTCTAGTTCTTCCATTTTCCATGCTCCTCTTCATAACTCTTCATAAACCAAGCTCGATGATCATCAAAACCATTGTAACATATAACTGCCATAATGTCAAGTATATATTGCATTTTGCAAGCTATATTTGTCATAGGGGGATAAAAAACTTCGATCTGCCGCAGCGGCCAGTCGAAGTTACAAAATCATTCTTGTTATTCGGATGAAGGAGGAGGTAAATCCCAGAGGATAAACCGCTCTCAACCGTACAGCGGCGGCGGACCTTGCTTGATACGCTCTTTAATTTCCTCTGTGGAATTCATCCACAGACCCTCGATCCACCAGGTGACACCTGCCTCAACCCAAGGGATGAGCTTGTCCTGCGCCTGTGCCCGATCGAATCCGCCAGTCTGCCCCTCTTTGATGATATCGAAGGGTGTCGTCAGCGTGCGGTTGGCATCGATGAAGGCCTTCATTTCACGCATATCCTGCAGGGTGACGTCGGCGGGTTTGCCTTCGCTGTCGCGCTTCTCGGGCAGCAGGCCGTCGCACTTTAAAATACGCCGCATGGATTTTTTATACGGCCAGATGCCCGGCACCCACAACGGGATGCGCGGCTGCTGGACGGGTTTGGGCGGGTAATGCTGCTCATCCACCAGAGTCAGCTTGAGGTGGTAGTGCTTGCCAGCGTAGTCGAACTGCTTGCGCTGGTAGAGCAGCGTTAAGATGTCGATGCTCTCATCCAGCATCTCAGCCCTGGCCTTGGTATCGGTCACCTCATCCGGATAGCCCTGCCAACCCATCCAAACAGCCCCCGCCCCCAACCCCAAGATCAGCCTGCCGCCGGAGAGGTTATCCAAGGCAGCACTCTCACTCGCCACCTTCCAGGGGCGGCGCAGCGGCATAGGGATGATCATCGTACCCAGGCGGATGCGGTTGGTGACCATCGCTGCGGCAGTGAGCGAGATCATCGGATCCACGCACCAGATGGCGTCACCGATGAACAGCCCGTCCCAGCCGGCCTGCTCTGCCAGCACGGCACACTCGGCCGTATCGCGGGCGCTGCCGTAATAAGAACCTAAACCGAATTTTAGCTGAGACATAACCCCTCCCATTTGATTTACAATCGGTCACCTTTTGTTTAAAGGAACAATTTATTATATACCCGGCTGAGGAGATGACCGGGCAGAAACCGTTTTTTTCAAGGTGCGGCGGGCTTCTTCCAACCAATAATAAACATTCAGCCTGGCGACAGGAATCTGCCAGGTGTTCTCTAACTCAGGAGGGAAGATGAAAGCCCATTCGGTATTCACTCGAGAGAGACGGATACGATCGTCGACAAGGGCTTGGCAACATCGAATCTGCCACGATCGCAAAGGTCGCGATAATTGTACTACCTGGGTTTGATTAGCTCCATAGGGAAAAGAAGTTCACGGAAAAAGCGGAAAGAAGGAAAGATCGGATTTTTAATATCAGAACGTTTGTTCTTTTTATTCTCGAGGATGTCATGGGACTCACCCGGACCTCACCCCTAACCCCTCTCCCACGGGGAGAGGGGAAAAATGCACGGGAAAGAGAAGCTGAACAACATTATTCCATCTCGGGACTGCATGTGCACACGATGCAGTGGGGGCCTGCTCGACGGGGTTAAGCAGGATAGCCGGTCTGGAAAGCCAGTTTTTTCAGGGGGCGGATCGATAATGAAGCACAACCACGCCAGATTTGAAGGCTTTGGTCTCGATCAGCTTCAGAGGGACCCTTTCGTGGAGATCTTTAAACACCGGCTTACCTCTGCCCAAAATGACCGGTTGGATCAAGAACCAATATTCGTCCACCAGACCCAAATCCACAAACGTCGAAACAAAACTCAGACCGCCGATCCACAGATCTTTGCCGGGCTGCCCTTTCAGCTTTATAACTTCTTCCACGGCGTTTTCTTTAACCAGCCGGGTATTATCCCAGGTCACTTTGTCGAGGGTTTTGGAAAACACAACTTTTGGGATACGATTGATGGCATTGGCAAACTCAATTTCACTGCGGGTACTGGAGGGATTTTCTGCGGCGGTTGGCCAGTAGCTGGCAAGCAGTTCGTAGACGACCCGCCCGTACAAGATAGCGCCGGCTGAGTGCAGCATACCGGTGTAAAAATCATGCAGCTCGTCATCGGCAACCGCCGCTTCGTGGTCTGCAAAACCGTCCAGGGTGCTGTTGATGGCATAAACCAGTTTTCTCATAAGGTTCCTTTCATAATCACTGTCATGCGCACTAGAAATAATTAATACAATAAATATAGTATTACTCATATTTTAGCCCGCTTGTTCTATTAAGTCAAGGGCGGGGGAGTTAAGAGAGTAGGGAATAGGGGGTAGTGAGCAAATCCGTCTTAGACCGTCCCCATCGCACTGTTCAGACAAGCCCTTCGCTCCACTCAGGGCAAGCCCATCCTCTCCCGAATTTTGGGAGAGAAGTTGAACAGCGGTATTCCATTTCGGGGCCCTTGGTGTGGACGAGACGGTGAGGGGCTTGCTCAACGGGGATACGTTGGATACCCAGCCCAGCGATCAGCTCCTTGATCTCGGAGTCGAAGAGGAGGTTCTGATCGATGGCGCGGAAGGGATGCTCCCAATCCCGAGCGAAGAAATCCAAGCTGCATAGGTCATCGAGGGAGAGGTGGTCGAAAGATGTGGAATCAGCACTTTAAAGCAAAAGGGATAATTCTTCCGGAGTCAGATCGCAGTCCTTGAGAATTTGCGCCGTAATCCCAGGCCCCAACGTTTCACCGCGATGGATTGGAACTACTGTACTGCGTCCGTCTTCATGTCTTAAAAAATGATGGCTCCCCTTGATGCGGATTACCTCAAATCCAGCTTTACGGAGAGCCACCAATAATTTATGACCTGTTATCCGGGAAAGCCTGTCATACATCCACCGGCACACGCTGAACTCCGATAAATTCAAGTGGTTCTATTTCCTGATCCTGCACCTCGAGGCACAATTCAATCGCCTCCTTGATGCGCTCCATAAGCTTATCTAGTGATTTAGCCTGCGTGTGGCACCCATGCAGCTCGGGTACCGAGGCCACGAAGTAGCCTGCTGAATCACGTTCAATAATCACATTAAATAACCGGGTCATACAAATCCTCCAGCACGAATTATAACCTTTTCGGGCAAAGTATAGCATAACAGGAGCAGGGCGAAACCACCTAACTCTAGCTTCCTTCGTTTCACTCAGGACAGGCTCTTCTACCATCGGGAGAGGAGGCAAGCCAGACCTCACCCCCGGCCCCTCTCCCACAGGGAGAGGGGAGAAAGCGCAAGCTGAAGTCACCTCTGGAACAGGGTTAGGGGTGAGGACTGTCCTCACTCCATTTCAGGGCCTTTAGTATGCACCAGGCGGTGAGGGGCTTGCTCGACGGGGATGCGCTGGATGCCCAGCCCAGCGATTAGCTCCTTGATCTCGGGGTCGAGGAGCAATCGCTGGTCCAAGGCCCGGAAGGGTCGCGCCCAATCACGGGCGAAGAAATCCCGGCTGCAAAGGTCGTCGAGAGAAGGGTGGTCGATGGCGGCGTGTACCATCCACAGGTGATAGCCGGGTTCCATTGCCTTCAGCCTGCTCACCAGGCGTTCCTTGCGGGCGGCGTAGTCGAGCTCCCAGTCACTGGAGAAGAAGGCCGAGTCCCAGGTGTAGGCTTCGACCGGGGCGGCCTGCGGGTCTGAGTCTGCAGCAGGATGAACCAGGCGCATCGGTCCAACGCGCCCGAAGCCGATCTGCCCCAGGATGCGCATGAGGCGACCCTGCTCATCTGCGCCCATATGGTAGCTGGAATGGGTGATGTGCAGCCCCTCGGCTTCGATGGTCCGCACCTGGGCGATCAGCTCGGCAAGGACTTCGTCATCTTTGGCCTCACTCCAGGCCAGGCTGACCAGGTGTTTGAAGCTGCCTTCGGGCGTGACGAGCGAGGGGGCATGGGTGAGCGGCCCCCAGAAGTAGCGGTCCCAATCGCAGGTGAGGGTGGCGTGGAAGCCGACGGGCAAACGCAAGTCACGCGCCAGGGCAGCCGCACCCTTGAAGGCCGGGCAGGGGGCCATGAGGTTGGCGTCGGTGAGCAGGCCCTCGGTAAAGGCCTGGGCGATGCCGTCGTTGACGGCGGGGTGCATGCCGAAGTCGTCGGACATGACACAGAGGTGGATGGGGGAAGACATGAGGGAGGCTCCTTTCTAGATAAGCTCACGGATGGAACAGGGATTTAAAGTTGACATACATGTAATCTTAAGCTTCTGCCACCTGCCGGCCGGGCTGTCTCCAATGGAAGAGGCCAAACAGTACCGTGAGGCAGAGATAACCAAGGGTGATGGGCGAGAAAGACAGGCCAATCTGCGCGGCGTGAATCAACCCGACCAGGGAGAGTAAAAAGGCAATGAAGCTGAAAAACATTGCTTTCCGCAGGTCAGCATCAATGATACAAGCCACCAAAGACCCCCACAGCAAGCCGGTGATGATGGCGCCGTGAGAGAGCAGGGCGTAACTCTGGAAGTATACCCCCTGGTTTTGAGCCAGCCTTGAGGTCAGCTCTGAGGTCACGGAGCCCTGCTGCAGCACTTCTAAAAGCGTGCCATCCAACTGCTTCTTGAGCAGATCAGCTATGTGCGGCACCAGGGCAATGGCAATGGCCGCACCATAGGCCGGGGAGGACTGGAAAGCATATTGACACATCACAATCCCCACAAAAACAAGCAAGGGCGCCACCCCAGCCGCCGGAATGAGGTGCTGCAAAAAGGCAAATAAGCCAACCAGGCTGGCAAGCCAAAGAAGAAGACCAGTAGCAAAGGCATAGTTCGTGCGGGCTCCCATTTGTTTGTAAGCGGGGTGGCCCAGGTAAATGGTGGTTGGGAAGGGTGATCCGAATAAAGCCCCCACACAGGTTCCCAAGCCATCCACCCTGACGGAGGTGCGCATATTGTAATTATCACCGGCAGCCTGCGCGCTTTAACATTGCCGATGGATTTAATAAAGTTGTAGATCTCGATGGGAATCAGCACGGCAAACAGCTCTGGTGAACGAAAGATCAACTGCAGCCCGACCCACAGGTTACCTATAACAGGAATGGGGGGATAAAATCCGGTGTCCGCGAAATTGAGCGTGGCATCACCCGTAAAGAATCCCAGGAACACGCCGAGGCCAATGGCCACAAGGCCAGCCGGCAAGCGGAAGGGGAATTGGTAACGCCCAAGAAAGCCCAGCAGCACAACAAAAAGGACGGGCAAGCCAATCAATGGTTTGGTAAAGATAATGGCGCTGGGAACCATCGCAATCCACACAATCGCCACGCCAGCCATGGTGCCCAACAACCCTGCCCGGGGGATGACTCTTTCAAGCCATGGCCCGATGAAGGCACCACCCAGCTTGATCAGGCCGCTCAGAAAAGTGGCCCCTAAGCCAATCTGATAGGCGGGTAAGGGATCTTTACCGGCAAAATAGACCGGCCCCATGATGGCAAACAAGTAAACGAACATGGCCGGGGTGGAAATGCCGTAAGGCAGCGCAGTGACATCGGTGCGCTGCTCCGTTTTAGCTAATTTTCGTCCCAGGTAGGTAAACATACTCAGACCGACAAACAAGCCCAATCCAATACCTGGTAAGATCCGGCCAAAGACGAGCTCGGGGGCAAACTGAAAGGTGCCGATCAAGATAATGGGGAGGATGACAATCTTGGCCAGATTGTCGGTGACCAGGGTGAGGAGGCCATTCCAATCACCCTTACTGAACTGAAGGTTTGCTCCTGCAAGGTTTGATTGTCGCAGCTTGTCCATGATTTTCTCCCGGCTGAGTTAGGTAAGCCCAAACAGCGATGTTCAGGAAGTCTGCCTTAGAAAGGCTAAGGTTCGATCCCATGCCAGGCTGGCTGCCGCCTGGTTGTAGGCCTGCGAGCGGTCAGGTTCAAAGAACCAATGCCCAGTATCCTTGTAGCGATAAAAAGCCACCGGGCAACCAGCACGCTTCAGGGATTCTTCTAAATCGTCGACATTGGACTGCGGCTCAAACTCATCATTCTCGGCAAAGTGACCGAGGTAGGCTGCTCTTGAGCTGCTGTAGTCGCCGCCTCCGGTGCCGTAAAAGATGACGACGGAACGGATGTGTTCAGGATCGGCAGCGGCAAGGTCTAGAGCATAATAGACCCCCAGAGAGAAGCCAACCACAGCAAGGCCGCGTCCGGCTCCCTCAACACGCTCGTTGAGAAACATGGCGGCTGCCGCGATTTCGGACTTGGCCTGGAGGAAAGTGGCGTCGAGAGCTTTGCCAAGGGTTTCCGCATCGGCAATGGTGTCTGCAACCTTGCCATGATAGAGGTCTGGGGCGAACACCACAAAACCGGATTGGGCCAGCCGTGTGCAGAATGCTTTGATTGTGGCATTTAACCCCCACCAGGCATGAAGAACCAATACACCGGGTCCCTTGCCAGTGGGCGGGACGGCGAGAAAGCCTTGAGGTTGAGGATTTGGCATGTAAACTCCTAAAAGAGGTTGGAGTGGCTCGCACGGCTGCCCATCGGCCTGGCTCAGGGGCGGAGGCGGAGCAATGGATGTTGAGATTACCCAATTAAATTGATGTTTCTTCTCAATGGATTTTCTTTAACATTTTAGCATAGATTTTTCTTGGCTCGATGACTAAGAAATCGAAATTTATTTTCCGGCTGGCTTTCGTTTTTTCGTGAAGTAATGGGTCCATTTCATTAACTGTGGACGGTCTGCTTCCAATCACCCAGACTCAATCCGGGTAGTGTCATATGGGTTCTTCAGCGGTAAAGCGCTTCACTTCAGACGCGTTTTGTCAAGCGAGGAAGACACGCGGAACGACGAAGGGAGCGGTATGCTATAATCGCTTTGGCGGCTTGATAAAGAATGAGGTTGCTTCGCCGCAAAAAAGCGCGACTTGCAATGACAAATTGCAACGAGAATTTACATAACAAGGAGATTGGCATGTTGTTTGATACACTCAATTTGAAACCGCCCAAGGAGGCGGTGGTGCTTTTCGATGGCAAGTCGTTCGATCACTGGACGAAAATGGATGGCAGTAAGGTGGAATGGCAGTTGGTGGACGGAGCCATGCAGGTGGCGCCCAAGACGGGCGATATCTGCACCAAGCAGCTTTTCACCGATTTCTACCTGCATCTCGAGTTCCGGCTCTCGGATATGCCCGATAAGACAGGCCAGCAGAAATCGAACAGCGGTGTGTTCCTGCAGGGGCGCTATGAGATCCAGGTGCTCGACTCCTCCGGCTGGGACATCCCGGGGCTGGGCGACTGCGGAGGAATTTACGACCAGTATGCGCCGCTGGTGAACGCCTGCAAAAAGGCGCTGGAGTGGCAGACTTACGATGTGTTCTTCCGAGCGCCACGCTGCGAGGGCAAGGTGGTGAAGGAACAGACCCGCCTGACAGTCGTGCACAACGGGGTCGTTGTGCAGAACAACGTGCAGCTTTCCGGCGTCTGCGGCGCGCCGACCGATTTGAATGTGCAGCTCCCGGGGCACCTGCGCCTGCAGGACCACGGTGACATCGTGTGGTATCGCAATATCTGGGCGGTGCCACTGTCGAAAGAGGGCGCTAACGAGTATGGTCCGCAAATGAAGTAAGAACCAATCTGACAGGAACCACAAGAAAAGCAAGATTTGAGCGAAAGATCATTTTGCGTGATCCATGCAATGTGACCAAGCCATTTTTTAAAGGGAGATATACGATGAACCTTCTTGAAAATTTCTCGCCCGAAGGGCTCAAGGCAAAGGGGTTAAGTTGGACGCACATTCCGGCTAAGGTTGAGCTGCTGGCGGGCGGCGGGGGGCGCGTGTCAGCCCCCGAACGAGTAGACTACTTCCAAGACCCCACCGGAAAGCACGTCAAGGATGACGCTCCTTATCTATGGCTGAAGGTGAGTGGAGATTTCGTTGCCCGGGCGCACGTGCGCCCACCGAACACCTGTTCCGGCGGGGATGCGGCAGCACTGCTGATTCGGCAAGATGCCCAGCACTGGGGCAAGCTGTGCTATGAATATACCGACCTGGGCAACCTGGCAGCGGTGAGTGTGGTGACGAACGGGGTTTCGGACGATGCGAACGGAGCTGACCTGGCGGCGCCAGACTTATGGCTGCAAGCCTGCCGGGTTGGCGATGTTTTCGGCTTTCAATACTCGCTGGACGGAAGAAACTGGCGGCTGGTGCGTTTCTTCAAGCTGGCGATGGTGGACCCGGTGCAGGTGGGACTGGTAGCACAATGTCCCGATGGCCCCGGCACAACAGTGGAGTGGCTGGAGTTCTCAGTGGAGCCGCACACAGTGAAGGATCTGCGAAGAGGGGTGTGACCCTGACCAAGGGCGGGGTAATCCCGCCCTACTCGCATGGCGAGGCTAAGCGAACAGGTAAAATAGAGGAAAATTAAGCGCTAAATCTGATATAATTACTCTTGTAATTCACTCAAAAGATCCTTTTCTTTGGGGTTTTTGAGTGAGATTGGGTAAAAAAGCTCAACCCTATCTTATCTTTCAGACTGGAGGAAATACGATGGAATACATGGGTTATTGTGTCAAGTGCAAAAAGAAAGTGGCGATGAAGGAAGCAAAAGTCGTCACCAGTGCAAACGGCCGCAAAATGGCGAAGGGCCTGTGCCCGAACTGCGGCACGAAGGTGAACCTTTTCCTGCCGAAAGACGCGTAAAGAAAGCAAAAAACCGCTCGACCTATGGTCGGGCGGTTTTTTTTATCCCGGCGTCTGGCGGACCAGCTGGTGATCCTTGTGGGCAGGGTATCTGACAACGTTCTTAATTGTAAGAAGTCGAACACACTGTCCTTTATTTTCCCCTAATCCCTTTAAGGGATAGTCGTTATATTCCCCATGCTATAATTTAGAAAAATTGACCTGATCTATTCGATTCAATATCGGAGGGGTTTATGTCTAAAAAATCGATCCTCATCATCGGCGGGGGGATAGCTGGGCTTTCGGCGGGGTGTTATGCCCAGATGAACGGGTATGACTCGCAAATTTATGAGATGGGCAGTCTACCGGGAGGGCTGTGCACGAGCTGGAAGCGCAAAGGCTATACCATCGATGGGTGCATCCACTGGCTGGTGGGCTCGTCACCGCAGTCACCTTTCTACCGCTACTGGCAGGAGGTGGGGATCATACAGAACCGGGAGTTTATCGACTTTGATGAGTACGCCCGTTACGAAGGCGAAGACGGGCGCATACTGGTGCTGTATGCTGATCCGGAGCGCCTGGAAAAACACTTGCTGGAGCTGTCACCTGAAGATGAAGCGGTGATCAAGGAATTCACCGAGGGGGTGCGCTTCTGCCTGAGGTTCCCTAATCCACCATCGGAGGATGCCTCAGCACTCAACCGGATGGTGCAGACGCTGCAGTACATGGCAGTGCTGCTGCCGGGGATGAAGAAACTTCGGAAGTATATGCAAACTACTATCCAGGAGTTCGCTGACAGGTTCAAGAGTCCTTTGTTAAGAGCGGCTTTCCTGGATATGTGGTTCCCAGAGTTCTCGCTGTTCTTCATGATGTTCACCTTTGCTTACATGAAGCAGAAAATTGCCGGGTATCCCATCGGCGGGTCCATGCCAATGTCGAGGGCGATCGAGAGGCGTTACCTGGATCTGGGCGGGAAGATCCATTACAACAGCCGGGTGACGAAGATCCTGGTGGAGGAGGGCAATGCGGTTGGCATCCGATTGGAGGATGACCGCGAAGTGCGAGCGGCTGTGGTCATTTCGGCAGCAGATGGGCATGCCACCATCTTCGATATGCTAGAAGGGAAGTTCGTGGATGATACGATCCGGGGTTACTATGAGAAGTTCCCGCTGTTCCCGCCGCTGATCTTCGTTGGGATCGGAGTGAAAAGGACATTCGAGGACCTACCCAAGACAGTCAGCGGGCTCAGCTTCCCGCTCGAAACCCCCGTTGAGATCGGCGAAAAGACCCGCAGCCGGCTGCCAGTGCACGTTTTCAACCACGACCCAACGCTGGCGCCGGAGGGGAGTACAACATTGGTGGTGATGCTGAACAGCGAATACGATTACTGGACGAAGCTGCACGAGGACCAGGCCGCATATGAAGAAAAGAAGGATCAAATTGCACGGGAGATCGTTATTCAGCTTGATAAACGCTTCCCTGGCCTGGCGGGATTGGTTGAAATGACAGATGTAGCGACGCCGATCACTTTCGAGCGTTATACGGGAAACTGGAAAGGGTCCTTCGAAGGATTTTAGCCACGCCGGAAAATGCCATGGTGCGCATGAAGAACACGCTGCCGGGACTGGAAAACTTTTACATGGCGGGGCAGTGGGTAATGCCGGGAGGCGGTCTGCCCACGGCGGTGCAGTCAGGGCGAGACACACTGAAGCAGATCTGTAAAAAAGATGGGAAGAAGTTCACGACGAGCATCTAAACCTAGCCCCAAAATCGCTCACAATGACCGATCAGAAAGTGGTATAATTGGACTAGTATTATCCAATTAACTATTTATGGTCGGCATGAGGAAAAATGGAAGGAAACAAGTACCTCGATTTTGACCTCTCCATCGAGCGCATGGCGGAAAACACTTACCGGGCGCGCGTGCTGGCCTCCCCGGCCGGACTGGCCAAAACTGAATTTATACTCCCCCTCTCTCCCCTGGAACTTGAGAATTTCGTTCTCAGAGTGGGTCGGATGCGGCGGACTACGCGGCGGGTTGAATCACCGGAAATGCAGGCTGCCAAGGATTTTGGCAGTAAATTATATAAAGCCGTCTTCAGTGACGAAGTGCAATCTGCCCTACGGTCGAGTTTGGATCAGGCGCGTGCACAGAGCTCCGGTTTGCGCATCCGTCTGCGCCTGAACGAGGCGCCCGAGCTGGTGGATATCCCCTGGGAATATCTCTACAATCCCTCGCTTAACCGCTTCCTGGCGCTATCGGTCAATACTCCTATCGTGCGCTACCTGGAGCTGCCCGAGAATATAAAGCCACTGGCAGTGAAGCCACCCCTGCGGGTTTTAGTGATGATCGCTAATCCCAAGGATTACCCGGCTTTGGATGTAGAGAACGAGTGGCTGAACTTAAAGAAAGCAGTCGGAGACCTGGAAGAGCGAGGCTTGTTGATCCTGGAACGGTTAGAGACCGCGACCCCGGTGGCGCTGCAATACCGCCTGCGACGGGATGATTTTCATGTATTTCATTTCATTGGGCACGGCGGTTTCGACGAGGGTGCGCAAGATGGCTTGTTGATGCTCGAGAACGAAAATGGCCTGGGAAAGGCTCTTTCAGGCCAATACCTGGGTACGATCCTGCACGATGAAGACAGCTTACGGCTGGTGGTGTTGAACGCTTGCGAAGGCGCCCGCACTGGCAAAAATGACCCCTTTGCTGGGGCGGCACAGAGCCTGGTCCAGCAAGGGCTGCCGGCCGTTATCGCCATGCAGTTCGAGGTATCTGACCAGGCAGCCATTACCTTTGCTCACGAATTCTACGCAGCCCTGGCGGATGGTTACCCTGTCGATGCAGCTCTCGCAGAGGCGCGGAAAATTATCTTTTCATCTGGTAACGAAATTGAATGGGGCACACCTGTGCTGTATTTACGAGCCGCGGATGGGCAGATCTTTGATATCGTGCGAGAGGCCAGCGCGATACAAGAGAAAAAATTTGCCTCTTCACGGCCCGCCCACTCCATTCCTGCAGGTCCACTTATCGTACCCCAACGAGAGCTGGTTGGGCAAAAAGAGCCTGCCAGTTCCGAGGCAGTAAAGAGGATAATCCCGCTCATTACCAAACTACAGGTCAATTGGCTGGCCGTTGCATTTATAACCATGGGTATATGGATTGGTTGGTCGTTGTTCCTTTACTGGAATTATTTATACTTATGGGAAAGCTCTACCATCGCGCTACTTTTCGGAACTGGAAGCGGGCTGGCGATTGGCCTGGGGATGAGCATTGCAATACGCAGCCTTGGCTTCCAACAAGATCGAAGGCACATTTTTTCGAGCATTTTGGCCTGGGTAGGCGGGTTGGGGGTAGCCTTTTTACTACTCAGGTACATCCTCCAAGATTCCGTTGATACTTCTGACATCCTGCTTATGACCTTACTGGTCATAATCCTGTTCTCAATCTCGCTCCTGCCTGGCATATTAGCCCTCGTCGCAGGTTTACAAACCGCCCAACCAGGTTTCCAATGGAAAATCGTATGGCAGCTTTTAGCAGGCTGGCTGATTGGACTCGGAACAACCATACCCTTCCTGTTCCTATACGATCATAATGTAGATTACGATTCTCCGATTGTCTTCTATCTTTGCGGAGGATTTGCGGGATTGGTTATTGGGTTCTGGACACAGTGGACTTTAAGAAAATCCAGGATGGTTTCTGAAGTGCAAGCAGCTCCATAAACATGAATTTATATTGAGCTCCACCCCTCCCCTGGTTCTCTTGATCGACCAGGGGAGGTATTTTTTTTGTTAACTTTGAGCCTTGAGTAGTACGCTTTCGCATATAATTAGGATATGACAAACCTATGTAAAACGACCTCAGCCGGTTATTGCATGGATAATGACTGAGGCTATGCCATTCGAAAATGACTGCAGAGCTGAACTTAATCCATATTTCTCCAACCTTTTTTGTAATGCAAGAAGCCACGACGCTGGCTGGGCATGGCTGGAGCTTTCGTCAAGGCACGCGGCGTTATTTTATTAATTGACCCGCTGCTCATATCCGTCCAGAAAGGTGGAAGGAATTTATGACAGAAACACTAAAACTCATCCAACCAAAATTCATCCCCCCACTCGAGCCAAATTTCCGCCCGGCCGCGCTGGTGAACCGGGAATTCCGGCAGGAGGTCGCCAACGCAGGTGTTCGATTAGTGATTGGACTGGAACGCAACAAAGGGGAGGTCTCACGCCTGGAAACCAGGGTTTTCCCGGAGGGGCATGCACGCGCCGGGGGAAACCTGGAATATATCGAACGGATGGTAAAGTTCCTGCTCTGGCAGCGCGGCGGCTGGAAAGTGTATATTGGTGGACCACGCAGTATTGGTGAGTACATCAAAGAGAATTATTCCCCGGAGGGAAAGCGCAAGTTCGACTATCATTTTATGGGCGAACAGGTATATGAAAAAACTTTTACCGTCGTTCCCTGCGACCCAGAGGATGTGCCTCCAGTGCATGAGACTGGGCAAAACCTGGGCCGCCACCTGGAGGGCTGCCGCATCGGCTTCGACCTGGGCGCATCTGACCGCAAGGTGAGTGCGGTAATCAACGGGGAAGCCATTTACAGCGAAGAGGTGGTATGGGAACCGCGGAAACAAGCGGACCCGCATTACCACTACGCTGAGATTATGGCGGCCTTGAAAAGCGCAGCAGCAAAAATGCCACGCATAGATGCCATTGGGGGCAGCTCAGCAGGCATCATCATCGATAACCGCCCCATGGTGGCATCGCTTTTTCGGTCCATCCCGCCAGAGCGCTTCCACGAAGTCAGGAGCCTGTTCTTGCGGATCGAAGCAGAGATGGGGGTTCCGCTGGTGGTCATCAACGATGGGGATGTGACTGCCCTGGCCGGCGCGATGTCGCTGGAGGATAACGGGGTATTGGGAATTGCCATGGGGTCGAGCGAGGCGGCAGGCTATGTGAACATGCATGGGCACATCATGGATTGGCTGAGCGAGCTGGCTTTCGCACCCATCGATTACAACCCGGCTGCACCCAGCGATGAATGGTCGGGAGACCTGGGCGGCGGGGCGCTGTATTTTTCGCAGCAGTGCGTCTTCCGGCTGGCGCCCAAGGCGGGCATCGAACTGCCCAGCAAAGTTACAGATGCGGAGAAGCTCAATTATGTACAAGAAAAGCTGGAAGGAGGGCATCCTGGGGCAGAGAAAATCTGGCAAAGCATGGGCATCTTCCTGGGCTACGGCCTGGCGCACTACGCTGAATTTTATGACATCAAGCATGTGCTGATCCTGGGGCGCTGCACGTCAGGAAGCGGTGGCAATTTGATCCTGGATCACGCCCAGAAGGTTTTGCAAGAGGAATTCCCCGAGCTAGCCTCGCAGATCCATGTGCAGCTCCCCGATGAAAAAAGCCGCCGCGTGGGGCAATCCATTGCAGCAGCCAGCCTGCCAGAAATTAGGAAATAGGAGATCAACATGCACTTCCAACTCAATACTGCTGAAATTTTTATACCAGATGGTCTGCCAGTCACGCAGGCTCTGGCGAGGACGACACACATGGCAATTGCCGCTCACCAAGATGATATTGAAATCATGGCAGCCGGGCCGATCCTGGAATGCTTTCAACAAACGGAGAAATGGTTCACGGGAGTCGTGGCGACCGATGGGCGTGGCTCACCGCGCGATGACCTTTATCGAAATTATACGGACGAAGAAATGCGCACTGTACGCTTTAAAGAGCAGAAGAAAGCCGCCATCGTGGGTGAATACGCCGCCCAGGTGCTGCTAGATTACCCCAGCAAGACCATCAAAGATGGGAAAAACCTGCAGCCTGTCGAAGATCTGGCGAGCTTACTAAGAACTGCGCAGCCTGAGATCATTTACACTCACAACCTGGCTGATAAGCATGATACGCACGTCAGCATAGCGCTGAGAGTGATCGCGGCCATCCGCAGTTTGCCGGAGAGTGAGAGACCGAAGAAGGTCTATGGGTGTGAAGTCTGGCGAGACCTGGATTGGATGATGGACAGCGACAAGATATCCTTTGACCTGACCAAACACGAAAACCTGCAGGCAGCCCTGCTGGGTGTTTTCAACTCGCAGATCTGCGGTGGGAAGCGCTATGACCTGGCATCGATGGGACGCAGGCGCGCCAACGCTACCTACTTCGAATCGCATGGCGTTGACGTAACGCTGGGGATGTCTTATGCGATGGATCTAACCCCGCTGGCAACCGACCCTGGCAAGGATGTCAACGCCTACGTGCAGGAATTCATCGACCGGTTCGCGAAGGATGTAGGCGAGAGGCTGATGAAGTTTGGGTAAACCTCAAGATCAGGTTTCGATAATTTCATGCTCGGCTCTGCGCAAGATATCGTTTAATTTACCCAGAACATCTGATGACAAGGGGTCAACCTGAGGCTTGGACAGGATCTCTTGCACTTTCTGGCGCGCAGCCTGGTACATGGATGGTTTACCCAAGGAAACCCAGCTCTCATAGGGATGCCTATCGATCAGGCTGGGTAAATTGAACTCTGAACTGTGCGAGACCTGACGGGTGGAACGGGCTTTCAAATAATTCCCACCCGGTCCAACCTGAGCGATATCGGTATATAAATCTCTCTCCGGGGAGGTATCTACCCCCGCCACCAAGCGCTCGCAAATGTGAGCGATCTCATTGTCGACAACTAACTGCTCCAAGACCAAGTTTTGGTCGCTTTCGATTTCACCCATCCCAATGATAATATCTGAGCCAACCATCAGGCTGGGGAGTGTGGTGATGATCTTTTCGATAACAGCCTCAGGACCGGGCTGCTTGGCGTCGGAAGTACAGCCAGCTGAAGTACTCGGCAAATGATAGAAATGCCCCATTACTGTCAAAGCAGCCGACTGTAAACCCATCTCCGGATTGCCAGCCAAGTAGCCACCAGTACGGAAATCGAGTGTGCCAGTGGCGCTGCTGTAGATCAACGGGCGACCTGGGTGAGCCATCTGGAATACAACAATTGAGGAAAGCATTTCGGCATTTGCCAGAGCAATATTCGAAAATAAACTGGCTGGACCAGTGGTTCCGTTGACGGGCATGGGCATGATCATGACCGGCAACTCCAAACTTCCAAGCTCCAGGTAAGCATCTAACATTTCTCCATCATGCGTCAGTGGAGCAACAGGGCAATAAATAAGTGAGTAGTTCTTCCGAGACTTGACATTCTCTTCGCTGCCCTCAATGGCTTCGAGTCCTTCGATCAGGTAAGGCACCTGCTCAACACGGTGGAGCTCATGCTGACCATGCTTGGAACAGAACTGTATCATGGCAAAAAACTCGTGCAGGGCGCGCGCCTGGGCTGGAGCATCCGAAGCAGCAGTTGGTGCCCAGGCGAGAATACCCATATCCATTTCCTGAAAGATTCGCAAACCATGCTCGATATCTTTTTTTAATCCATAACGCCGCTCCCCCGTCTCGAAATCGGTCATAAAAGCAGCCGTGCCATCCATGCCATATCGGGAGCTTCGTGCAGGTAAATGGAAACCATGAGCCGGATTTCTAGCCCCCATCGAAATAGAGCGAGGCGTTCTCGCCAGAGACTCTGCCACAATTTCAGAGGGAAAACGCGGAATTTTTGTTTCCCAATCTACCTGAACACCGTTTGCTTTTAAAATTGGGAGGGCCTTATCGCCATGGAAACGAACACCGACCTCCGCCAGGATGCGCAGGCTTTGCTCGTGGAGCCTAACTTGATCCACTTCGGATAAAACTTGACCCAAGAACTTCACATTCACCTCTTCTGATCAGAATCTTAACAGTTGAATTATAATTTAACAATTATCGCTGCATCGAGCGCTAACAGGAATCGCTTGCTTGGAAAGTAAGATGGCTAAATAAAGGTGGAATCCTCTGAAAAGAACCTGGCTCAATTGACCAGAGACCTAAGCGAATTATACCAATATGGGTAAAGTAGTTTTATGTTAAGATGACGAATATGAACCGTTACGTACAGTCTGTCCTCCATCCTGAAGCCTACCATGGTTACGGCCAGGCGGGACCTTTCTTTGAAGGGTGGTACTTCAAATTAATTAATCCAAGCGAAGAGCAACGTTGGTGCATTATCCCCGGAGTCTATATCGCCAAGAATCGAACCGACAGCCATGCCTTTATCCAGGTGATGAACGGCGTCACGGGGCACAGCATCTACCAATCATTCGATTTCAACTCGTTCCAAACAAAACCAGGCAAGTTCGAAGTCCAGATTGCAGATAACCTGTTCACAACCAACCTGATCCGCGTCAATATCACTCATCCAGAACTGCATGTGGTTGGAGAAATCCGCTTCGAGGGCACCACACCCTGGCCGGTATCGCTGATCTCACCGGGAATCATGGGCTGGTATGGCTGGGTGCCAGGAATGGAGTGCTACCATGGTGTGGTAAGCTTGAACCATCGTATTCAAGGTTGGTTGGATATCAATCACGAAAGGATCGACTTCAGCGATGGATTGGGATATATCGAGAAAGACTGGGGAAAATCTTTCCCGAAGGCCTGGGTGTGGATGCAGACCAACCATTTCGACCAGCCAAATACCAGCCTGACTGCTTCGGCAGCCATCATCCCCTGGGGCAAGCGGACCTTCGATGGATTCATTGCTGGCCTATGGACGGGCGGAAACCTGCACCGCTTTGCCACCTACACCGGCGCCCGGCTGGAGGGTTATGCGCTGACCGATCATGAAGTAAGCCTAGTTTTTGCAGATCGCTTGCAACGCTTGGAGGTAACAGCCAAGCGAGTTCAAGGCGGGCTGCTCCAGGCTCCGACAGTGACACAAATGGATCGACGCATTATGGAAACGATTTCAGCGCAGGTGCGGGTGAAGCTCTTGAGGCGAAAAGGGAAAGTATGGAACCCCGTGTTCGAAGGCACCGGAAGGCATGCCGGGCTCGAGGTAACGGGAAAACTGAACCAGTAAGATGCTACGCAACAATCATACTTCAATAACACATTACCTGAACCACCACACATTTGACAAAAATGGATTCCGTTTATACAATCCTGTCATAGGTGGACTTGAATAGCAAATAGATCACTCATCAAGGCTTCCGATAGTGCAGCAGAAGCTCAGCATAAGTCAGCCTCTTGGTGTGCTAAACCAACTCCATTCAGCACGGGGACCCAGGTAGATGGGTGGAAATAGTTCGGTCTACTCAGTAGTTAGCCCACTCATAGAAAGCGTTCAGCATCTTTGGTTATTCTGATCTTGAGCATTAAATGATAAAGGATTTCTGCCATGCTACCATTTGAAAAACCGTGGTTTCGTAAACTTCTTATCCTTGCCCCAATAATTGGTGCTGCTGCTGGCGTGCTGGCTCTTATTTTTATGGGAATAACCGGTACTGCCAGCAGTTTTTTCTTTGGCGGAACTGGCACTGGCTTTTGGGCTGGCAGATGGTGGTGGATTCCGTTAACGGCCTTTGGAGGGCTAATCGTATCCGTGTTGCGAAAAGCCTGGAAGATCCCAAAAGTTGTCCCCGGATCCGTCGCATTGGCTCAGATGGCATGGGTGGATCCTTCTCAAGCATTGTATTGGATCGCAATAACAACGGTTTCACTCATGACGGGTGCCAGCTTGGGACCATCCTTTGGCCTGGTTGTCCTGGGTGGAGTTATTGGCTCATGGTTGGTGACTCGCCTGGGAATGCACGAAGACGAGGAGGCAAAACAGGGGTACACGCTGACGGGTATGGCAGGAGGCATGGGAGGTGGCTTCAGTGCCCCTCTGTTTGCTGCAGTTCTGGCTTCAGAACTATCACCGACTTCAAAGCGTAACTATGTTGCTGCATTCATCCCCGAGCTTTTTTCCTCCACAATCGGTTTCGTCATCTACTTTGGCGTGACAGGCCACTCGATGCTGGGCTCCTATAAACTTCCGACATATGAGCTCAGCTTAAAATATCTGATCATCGGCGTCCTGCTGGGGGTTGTGGCTGTGGGCGTGCTCATTCTCTTTTCTCTCATCACCAAACTGGTCTCTGCAGCAATGGCACGGATCAACAACCCTTATGTGCTCGGTGTTGCCGGTGGTGCACTGGTCGGCCTGATCTCATTTGCTCTTCCTCTTGCAGCAACTTCTGGAAGCGGTCAGCTGGCGACCGAGATACAGATCTCAGAGACCATCGGGGCGGGTTTTATTTTTGCGATCTTGATTGGAAAAATGTTTGCCATTGCAATCAGCCAATCAAGCGGTTTCTTGGGCGGAATTGTTTTCCCCTCAATCTTTCTGGGTGGGACAGCGGGTCTCCTGGTGCACAGTCTTTTTCCCAGTATTCCTATTGCGCTTTGTGTAGGGGCCATGCTGGCTGCGACACCGGGTGCTTTTCTGAATGCACCGCTCGCCCTCCTGATCATCGCGGCCGGTACGGTCAGTATCGGCGCGGAGGCGCTGGCTCCCATTGCCATTTCCGTTGTGATCGCGCATTTGCTTATGTCTTTGATGCGTAAGTACCTACTAAAGGAGTCGCTGCCGAAAAATGATTGAATGCGGTTTTCAACCCACGCTACCTCGCTGTTAATTTTCGGACGTAAATGTGCTTTCCTGCATTATCTGGTTCGCGACCATTTCGCCAATCTTTTATCACCGACCACCAGGTTGCCTTGACAAGATCAGTTAGAACTGGTTCCTCGTTAGTTCTTTTGTCACCTAATAAGTGATGACCCGCGGCAGGTTCTTCGCCTGTGCAACCCAGCTCTCTACCTGAGATAAATCAGGCAGGCGGCGTACCATCTTCTACTTATTTCCTAAGAAGGGTAAACATCCATTTTCACCTTGACGGAACGAAATAATCCTGTTAATGTTCCAGCATGCACAAACTAGATATTTCACGCATTCGAACCTACCCAATTTCCCAACGCCACAATCTCGTCAAGATGGCTGACCTGATCTATCCGCAGGCTAATGTGCCGGAATATATCAACCCTGAACTCGAGGCCGTGGCAAACAAGATCGTGGAAGCCCGTCAATCTGGTAACAAGATCATCTGGATGATGGGTGCGCATGTGATCAAATGCGGGCTATCACCGCTGCTCATCGACCTGATGGAAAAGGGGTATATCACCCACATCGCAGGCAACGGGGCGGTCTCAATCCACGATTTTGAGCTGAGCCTGATCGGGGAAACGAGCGAAGATGTGCCGCACGGCCTGGAAGACGGTACTTTTGGCATGGCGGAGGAGACGGGGGCCTGGATGCAGCGTGCCATCCGAGAAGGAGCCCGCGCTGGATTAGGATATGGCGCAGCCATCGGGAAATTCATCCTGGAAAATGCGGAGCTCTTCCCTTACCGGCAGGTGGGCGTCCTTTACAATGCCTACCGGCTGGGAATCCCAGCGACCATCCATATCACCATCGGCGCCGATATCATCCACCAGCACCCGAGGGCTGATTTTGCTGCATTAGGAGCCACCAGCGGGGATGATTTTCAGCGCTTCACGGAATCTGTCAGCGAGCTAGAAGATGGCGTTTTCCTTAACTTTGGCTCGGCGGTCACCGGCCCTGAAGTGTTTCTGAAAGCCCTGACGATCGTGCGAAACCTGGGATACCCGGTCTTTCATATTACAACGGCGAACTTCGATCTGCGCCCCCTGCCCGATTACCGGACACCAGTAAAAGATACAGTACCCGATTATTATTACCGGCCGCGCAAGAATATCGTCAACCGCCCGACTGCCAGGGGAGGCATGGGCTACCATATTACCGGGGATCACCGGGTGACGATCCCCAACCTGTACAAAAAAATGGTCATGGCATTCGACGACCCTGAAGGGTCTCAGGGTAAACTTAGGAGCTCCTTTCAGATTTCCGCATCAAGCATCCAGGCAGGTCAGGAGACCAACCTGGCAGCAGAATGTGAGAAGATCCTGGCAGAATTAATCCTGCGCCAGCCAAAGTTAGAAGGCATTCTTCCTGAAGTTCGAAAAGCGTATCGCGAAATGAGCTTATGCTTCAAACGAGGCGGGACACTCTTTTTGGCTGGGAACGGCGGGAGCATGGCAGATGCGCTGCACATCTCGGCGGAGCTGCTCAAATCCTATGCCCGGCCGCGCCCCCTGCCAAAGGGAATGGAGAAACAGTTATCCAAACAGCCAGATGGGGATCTGCTGAGGCAAAACCTGCAGCCTGGAATGCGGGCGGTGGTACTGGGAGCCAACCTTTCGCTCTCCAGCGCGGTGGCGAACGATATGCCCGACCGCGACGTCAACCTGGCCCAGGAACTGCTGGCACTGGCACGCCCCGGGGATGTTTTCTGGGGGATCAGTACGAGCGGGAAGGCGCGCAACGTCTGCCTGGCAGCACAGACCGCCCTCGCCCTGGGCTTGCCGGTAATTGCCCTGACAGGACAGGCTGGTGGAAAATTAGCAGAGCTGGCCACCCTAGTGATGCGTGTGCCAGCCCAAGAGACGGCCCGCGTCCAGGAGCTGCACATCCAGGTCTACCACGCGCTGTGCGAAATGCTGGAAGAGGAATTGATCGCCTCGCTTGTTGATTGAATGTTCTTAGATGGCGTGAAAATCTTAACGCGGAGTCGCGGAGATAGCGTGAGAAAAACAGAGAAAAATTTCGATACTTGATGATGAAAATCTCACAAATTCTTACCAAAGATCGTCTTCTCGAAATACTTGGACGGATCAGCCAGGTGAGGGCAGGAGTGATTGGCGACTTCGCCCTGGATGCCTACTGGCTTGTGGATATGAAGCGCTCCCACCTCTCGCGAGAGACCCCTCACTTCTCACGCCCGGTGGTCCATGAAACTTACTCCCCTGGAGCGGGCGGAAATGTAGCCAAAAACCTGGCAGCTTTGGGGGTGAGGGAGACAGCAGCTTTTTCCGTAATCGGAGAGGATGCGTGGGGAACGATCCTGAAGGATCAGCTGGTGAGGCAAAAGATATCCACCCACGGACTGCTCAGGCAGATTGACCGGCATACCCCGGCCTATATCAAACCCATCTTGATGGGTTATGATTTGCGACAGGAGCAGGCCCGGTTGGATTTCGAAAACCTGGAGCATTTATCTTCCCAGGCAGAAGAGGCGCTGCTGGAAATCTTCGAAGACCAGCTTGAGGCATTGGATGCGGTGCTGATCTCAGACCAAATGGAGGAAAACGGGACCATCACCCGAGGCGTGCGCCAAAGGCTTTGCGAATTGGCGGACCGGTACCCGCGTATACGGTTTCTTGTCGATTCCAGGCAGCGCATTGGACTTTTCCAGAACATGGTCCTGAAGCCCAACCGCATGGAGGCGCTGACCGTATTCAAACCGGGCAGCGACCTGAGCCAGGCCAGCGCAGGCGAGCTCGAAGAAGCGGGGCGGGCTTTCGCCAGGCGGACTGGCCAACCGGTTTTTCTGACGCTGGGCGAGGCGGGCGTGCTGGTTTGCTCACAAGACGAGCACCAGTATCTATTAGCTGCGCCCGTGCGAGGCCCGCTGGATATCGTCGGTGCGGGGGATGCATTTTTTGCAGCACTGGCTGCCAGCCTGGCAGCGGGATGTACCGCCTGGGAAGCCGGCGCAGTCGCTAACCTGGCCGCGGCGGTGACGGTCGAGAAGCTGGACCAGACTGGCACAGCTACGCCGGAAGAGATCGTGGAACGGTTCGAAATGGCTGCGTTCGATGCATAGAAGTTAATAGGCTCACGGATTCTTACGATGAGTACATCGTTTCGGATGGCACGGATTTAAATAAGTTCACGGAAAAGGCAGAAACAGGGAAAAAACGGATTTTTTTATGAAAACGCTGCAAAATGACGCTTATTCCTGGTTAGAAGTCGTCAACCTAGAAGCAAAGGTGGGAGGGGTGCGTTATGCGCTGTTCGATTTCGATGGAACGCTGTCGGTGATCCGCCAGGGTTGGGAAAAGATCATGATTGCGGTGATGCTGGAGAGCATCTGCGAAGACCAGCCTCCCACGCCGGAGATCGAAGCGGTAGTCACTCAATACGTGGACCAATCGACCGGCATCCTGACCATCAAGCAGATGAAATGGCTGGAACAAGCCGTGATCCGGCATGGGATCGCTAAAAACCAACGGTCAGCTTCAGCATATAAACGCATCTACCTGGACAGGCTACTGCTGCCAGTCTATGAACGGCTGGGGCAGATCGATGACAGCCAGGCTGCCAGGCAGAGCTGGATGGTGGCGGGAGCTAGCGACTTCCTCTGCCACCTGACCCAACGCGGGGTGAGGCTCTTCCTGGCCAGCGGCACTGACCAGGAATATGTTCTGAAGGAGGCGGAAGCACTGGGAGTCGACCATTTTTTTGATGGGCAGCGCAGGGATGTTTTGGATTTCAACGCGGTGATCGATCAGCCTCGATATGCGTTTGTCTGCCTGATGGCCTGCGAAGGGGTTTCGGTGCATCTCAGCAATCAACGGTGCACCGGGGTGCTTTCGGTCAGTCAAAAGTTCAACCGTGCCGTTGCAAAATCCTCGCGCCAGGAACCGCCGCCGGATTGCGGGATTGATACTCTCAGTTTTGGCTGCCGGAACGCCGGCCCGGTGGCAAGAACATGGCAGTGAAAATCCGGCCCCCGCTCCGGGCCTTCCAGACCGCCAACCTCACCAACGGGGTTGACCGGCCCACATCGCAGCCCAATGCCTGGGTGGCCGCCTTTGAAGAAGAGCAGCCCTGGATACGGCTTTCCTGGTCCACTCCGCAGACGATTTCCCGGGTCGAACTCATGTTCGATGCCGACTATGATCATCCCGCCGAATCGGTGCTGATGGGGCACTCGGAGCGCGTGATGCCGTTCTGCGTGCCGAGCGTAGTCGTGCTCGACGGCTCCGCGTTGAGAAAGGAAGAGCTCGCCTCACCCGCTGTTCTTGCCGGCAAAGGTACGAATGGGAACGGATTTTTGGGTGCGCCAGGCAATGGTCCAACGGCGGCGTCCGAAGACTTCTTGCTGGCCGAGCTCGAAGGCAATCATCTGAGTCGCCGGGTGTTGCATTTCAAACAGCCGGTTACCACTGATTGCCTCGAACTGCATTTAACGGCTCCCAACGGTTTCATCCCGGCGGCGCTGTTCGCAGTCCGCTGCTATACGTGAGCCGGGGCTACGGTCAGCGGCGGCAAACATCCAGGAGCGTAAGTAAATGGGGCGATCGAAACAGAACCTTTTTGCTGCCATCCTGCTGGTGCGGTTCATCGCAGGGGCAGAGCTTCCGGACCTTCGGACAGTGCCTCCCGACTTGGAAACCCCGCGTTTGCTGAGCGTGGAACCCGCACCGGGGATCAGGGTCCGGCAGACTACAACCGGTTACCCGGCTCATAAACTTTACCACGCACTGTATTTGCCAACCAACTGGCAGCCCAATCGACGCTTCCCAGTCATTGTGGAATATGCCGGGAACGGGAACTACACAAACCGCTTTGGAGATGTCTCCAGCGGCACCGTTGAAGGCAGCAACATGGGATACGGGGTCTCCGGCGGCAGCAATTATCTCTGGATTTGCATGCCATTCGTCCGAACAACGGGCGCCGGTCTCGAGAACTGTCCGACGTGGTGGGGGGACCTGGGCGAGACGCTTGCATACTGCACCAACACCGTCCGTTACGTGTGCAAGGCATTTGGTGGAGACACTAACGCGATTATCCTGGCGGGCTTTTCCCGAGGCTCAATCGCCTGCAATTACATTGGGCTCAATAATGACACGATTGCGCCGCTCTGGCGCGCTTTTATCTGCTATAGCCATTACGACGGTGTCCGAACGAACTGGCCGTACGCCGGGGCGGACCATGCTTCTGCATTGACCCGGCTCAGGAGGCTTCGAGGCCGGCCGCAGTTCATCTGTCAGGAAATATCCACGCTAGCGACGGAAATGTATCTCAAAGCAACAGGAGTTCCTGGAAGCTTCACCTTTCAGACGATCCCTTTTCGGAATCACTCAGATGCATGGCTCCTCCGAGACAATACCGCCCGAGGTGCACTCCGAGAATGGTTGAAGCATAATGGTCTGCCCTGAAGATAGGCAAGGAGCGCGGCGCAAAACCCCAGGATTCTTACCGCGATTGTGCTCTGGCCTTTTCCCTGGAGGGTTCGTGTTCCAATGCCGGTTGTGATGCTGTTTCCACAAGCCCTGCTGTATTTCGGACCTGTGCCGCACCGCGTTACTTGTACCAACTCTTTTGCTCCAAACGACGCCTGACATGGCGTGTGAGGCAATGGGTTACAGCCGCAGCCCCACTCAAACGTTGGTCCCACTAACCCGTCGCCGGTACTCCACGGGGGTCATGTTGCACTCCTTTCTGAAAACATACGCCATGTACTCAGGTGAACCAAAACCAGCGGCCTCCGAGAGTTCCGGAACGAGCATGTCGGTGTTCAGAAGCAACTCCTGGGCCTTGCGCAACCGGGCGCGGCGGATCTCTTCCGCTGGACTTCGATCGAGGTGGTAATGGAAGCGACGTTCCAGAACTCGCCGTGAGACGCCGGCGTGTCGTGCAATCTCCGCGACATGGAGCGGCTGAGACAGGTTCTCGCGAATGAAGCTGACGGCTTTGACCACGGCACGGTCGTTGATCGCCAGGGTGTCCGTGGATTGCCGTGTCACAACTCCAAGCGGAGGAATAAGGATAGGCTTCTTAGGGCTTTCTTGTCCGCACATCAACCGATCAAGGATCCGCGCTGCCTCTAAGCCAAGCGTCTCTGCAGCCACCAACAGGGCTGAGATGTCCACATCCAGCAGTCTGCACAGAAGATTGTCATCGCTGCTGCTGAGGACGGCTACATCTTCCGGCACCAAGAGGTTTGCTGCCTGACTCGCAAAAATGATCTCTCTCGCGCTGCTTGGATTCCACGTCAACACGGCAACCGGCTTGGGTAGGGTCTTTAGCCATGTGCCCAGTTTGGCGAGATCGAGGTTCCAGTCCGGTTCAGCTCCTTTGACCGGGTCCACGGCAAGTACGGCGCACGTGGAGCCCGATTTTGAAACGCTCTCACTGAATGCCTGCTGGTGCTTTGCCACATACTCCAACCCGTGCAGGCTAAAGTAGGCAAAACTACGGAATCCGCGAGCAAGGAAGTGGTCGGCTGCGATCCTGGCCGACGCAACCAAATCGTTCGTCACCTTCGGAAATTCAACCCCTTGGAGCTGAATACCGGAGACGTTCACGACAGGGATGTCCAAGGCAGACAACTCATGCGCCATGTCTTGCGTTCGACACTCGTGCGATGACGCCATCCCCGTGCCACCCGCGTGGAAGCGCCAGCCGCTCCTCCATGCCTCTGGCCTCGACGAAAAGTTGCCAACCGCCATGCTTCTGAGCGTGGTGATGGATCCCTTCATGAATCCTTCGGCCCCAGCTGGTGGACGTGTCCACTAACACGGCAACTCTCTTAGGCGCCCGATGCCGGGCGGGCTTTCGTGGTCGTTGGCGAGTCGTCATTGGCGCAATTTCCAAGATGGAAGTCGCAACAAGACCTACATGATCTCCTCGCTCTTGGCTACACTTTCCCGATGAATCCGGATTGCGCACTCCGCGCCAGGCAATCCTTGTCGCGGAGTGGTAATGAAGCAGGGCCGTCAGGCGATCCTATATCAGACTGATTATGCGGAGGTAACCACGCCCGATTCCGAAAGACAACCACCTTGTACATTCGTGTCGCGACTTTATGAAAATGTCCCCTTGCGGACTCGATAAAAATGTCCCCTTTGGACGCCGCTGGGGAACAGTGGCAGATGCTGGAAGGAAACCTACTGATGAGTCGAAGAGAACGGAAGCGGTTGGCGGTGCTGGCGCAGGTCAAGCGTGGCGAACTGACGCTGGTCACGGCGGGGGAGGTGATGGGTGTGACCTATCGTCAGGCCAAGCGCGTGTGGCGACGGTATCGAACTGAGGGGGATGCCGGGTTGGTGCATCGAACGCGGGGACGGCCCAGTCCCCGGCGCAAGCCGCCCGAGATACGCCGGCGGGTGCTAGCGCGTTACGGGCAGCGGTATGGGGATTTTGGGCCGACGCTGGCGGCGGAGTATCTGGCGGGGGAGGGCTTGAGGGTGGATCACGAGACGCTGCGGCGGTGGTTGATCGCCGAGGGGACGCGGCAGGTGCGACGGCGGGGGCAGCGGCATCGGGCCTGGCGCGAACGCAAAGCCTGTTTTGGGATGATGGTGCAACTGGACGGGTCGGATCACAACTGGTTTGAAGGGCGGCGAGCCAAGGCGGTGTTGATGGGTGATGGTGGATGACGCGACCAGCCAGGTGTGGGCGCAGTTCTTCGAGGCGGAGACGACGCGGGCCAGCTATGACGTGTTGGAGGGCTGGGTGCGCCGGCGGGGGTTGCCGCAAAGCCTGTATGTGGACCGGGACAGCATCTACCGGTGTGAAGGGGTGGGCAGTGTGGCCGAACAAATGGCGGGCCAAGGGCCGCGGACGCAGTTTGGGCGGGCGATGGAGCAGTTGGGGGTGGAGTTGATCTTGGCCAACAGTCCGCAAGCCAAGGGGCGAGTGGAGCGGACCAACGGCGTGCTGCAAGACCGGTTGGTCAAGGCGCTGCGGTTGGAGGGGATCAGCGAGCTGGGACAGGCCAACGAGTATCTGGCCCGGACGTTCCTGCCGGGGTTGAACCGGCGGTTTGAGCGAGCGGGCGGCCAGTGCGGCCGACGCGGCATCGGGGGGTACCGCGCAACTTGGACGAAGTGTTGAGCTGGGAAGAAGAGCGAGTGGTGCAGCGGGACTGGACGGTGGCGTGCGAGGGGTGCTGGCATCAGGTGAAGCGGGACCATGAGCCTTTGAGTTTGGTGGGGAAGAAAGTGGTGGTGCGCCGGCTGCGGGATGGACGGGTGCAGTTGGTGCATCGGGGCAAGAAACTGCGCTGGCGAGCATTGCCACAGCGGCCCCAGCGCAACCTGGTGGAGCGCAAAGCCCAAAAGCCGCGGGCGGTAGTCAAGCCCGCGGCGGCCCATCCGTGGCGGCAACTAGGCGCGGGGGTGGGGCGGGAGTATTGGCGGGGAGTCAAAGTGAGTGGGCAGGCCAAGCGCGCGGAGGCCCGGCTGGCGGCCAGGGACTCCGGTTCGGCCTCCGCTACGCTCCGGCCTCCCTACGTCCCTGGCCGCCAGCCGGGGGGAACAGATCAACGAATAACAACCCAATACGGGGACATTTCCTCGTGAGTTAACATGGGGACATTTCAAATGAGTTTTGACACCACCTTGTACATTCGTTGGCTTCTGCTGGCGGGACTCTCGCTGGCCGCGGCCGTGGCCTGCCGCTAGTTGGATGTTCATGGGCGTTTTTCCGGCCCGGACTCATGGTTCCAAGGCCACAGTTTCCGGCATTTATTCACCGCATTCTGCCTGTTTCGCAGGTACAGGTACTACCGGTCGGAACAGGAGATTGGATTGCCGTCAAAATGATCGCGACCGTGGTAGGTGTGGATCCCCGATTCAACACCCGCCGCCGCCAGCAGCGCGCAATAAGGTGTCTCCGAGCCTGCTGCGGCTGAACCGCCAGTGACGCAAATTCTAAGACGATTGACGTGGAATCGCTTGAGCGGGCATCTTGGTTCCGATACACCCTCTCTTGATGCCACAGATTATGCGCGAATAAGTGTCGATGTACACAGCGCCATTTGTGAACAACCAAAACCAACGCAGATTCATAAGAATTTGAAGACGACAATCACTCCCAGGACAAAATTCCCGCCCCAGCCTTTTTGGACGACGTGCGTTTGCCTCGTGGCAGGCCTTTTCACGCTCCAGCCGGCTTCCGCTGTCACGCTGTATCCGACCCAGGATTGCCGTTCGGATACAAAGAGCTTGGCCCCTTCTGGCAGCAGCACGATGGATTTGGCCGTCGGGCCGGTCACGACCAATCAGTCGTTTCGCACGTACATGACCTTCGATTTGTCGGGGCTCACCGCGAGCGACACAGCCATGACAGTTACGCTGAAGCTGTTCAACACCGGCGGCGAGGCCAATACCTCCGCTCTGCCACAGGGGTACACCCTTTTCCAGGTCGCCAGCGACTGGGCTGGGGCACCGTTTCCGGGACCGGAGGGGACCGCCCTGGCGACGGTGAATATCACCCCGGCCATAGGGACGGACACCCAGGATATTCAATTTAGCAGCGCCAGCCTGGCGAATGCGTTCAACAGCGCTATCGGCACCAAGCTCTACCTGGGGATTAAGACCGACAAGGAGAACTACAACAACCGAAGCTTTACGTTTTTTAATTCCACAGAGGATCCCGGCAGGGAGCCTGCATTAACTTCCACCTCCGCGAGCCTGCCCACGATCACGGTTTCCGTGCCAGATGACAGCATGTCGGAGCCGGGTCCGGACACGGCCACTTTCACCCTGAATCGGTCCTCGGAAACGGGCAGCGCGTTGACGGCCTTCTACACCTTTGCTGGCACGGCCACGCAAGGCAGCGACTACACCGAGTCCGGATCGGGTTCCGTGACATTTGCCGCTGGCGCCATCGCGACCAATGTCGTGGTCTCGGTGGTCAACGACGCTGAAGCCGAGAGGCTTGAAACCGTTATTCTTACGATTACGCCCGACGCCGCATATAACGTTGGTAGCCCAAGCACAGGCACAGCGACCATCATTGACGACAACGACGACAACAATGATGTGTTGGTGCGTTACATCTTTACGGACGCCAACTCAACGGCCTCGACCTTCTCGCTCGCCCCGCAAGTGTATTCGACAAACGTGTCAGCGACCGCCCTTAGCGCGGTAGGGATCACCCTCGGGATCTCATCATTCACGGTTTCACCGCCAAACGCCGGGTCCATCCCTTCGTCTTCCACCAGCTCGAACCAAACCGAGGCCATTGCCAACAACGATTACTTCTCGTTCACGCTCATTCCGACCATCGGTCACAGTCTCACGCTCACCAACCTCGAGTTGTCGGCGCGTTATTACGTCGTGAACACGCTCGCCACTGAAGCCTCCGTCTTCGTGCGGTCGAAGCCTTCGACGACTTCGCCAGTGACGTGGGATCCAACAGTTTCAGCTTCCTAAACCTGTACAGCGCGATGAGCATTCCTCTGGGAGCGTCCTTCACGCAAATCCCCAGCAACATCACCTTCAGGGTTTACGTGTTTGATGACACGACGGATGCGACGGATGGCATTCGCATAGACGACATCTTTGTTCGCGGCAGCATCGACACCCTGCCGCCCACGGTGATCACGAAAATCACGGTGGGCGGCAGTGCGCCTGGCAGTTCTGTGACCATTGACTTCACCGCTGGCGCGAGCGATGTGCCCGCCGCCTTCACACTCGAGAAGGCTACCACAGTCAATGGTGTGTATGGGGCTGACGGAGGAGCGGGTCATCTCAGGCAATCCGTCAGCGCCCAACTTCAGGGCGACAACCACAACGACGCCTCCCAAACAGGGGTTATACCGCATCAGGAGGTAGGCTTGTTGGGTTGGGTGTGGATCACATGGCCGTCCTGTCCCTGCAATGGGCAGGACGGCGGTACTGTCGACTGTCACCACACCGGGGACACGGGGATTGCTCGAGCGAAGCTGACCGGTCAGGCAAATCAACGGAGTCCAAGAATGTGAATCGCAATACTGTTGCGTCCACAGCTTCAAGGGAAGATCACCGTTGTCGCCGATTCCATTACTAGCATCCTTCAGTGCTGTGATGCGATCGATCCACTGACGTATACGGTGACGCTCAACAAGTATCATCCCGAAGCGCCGGCCAATTATGGCTACCAGCGGCTGGCTGCCCCAGACCTATCGGCCGACTTCCACGTGTTCGGTTGCGAGTTTACCCCTGAGGCAGCCAGATTCTATCTGGATGGCAAGCTCGTGCACACAGTCAACGCGAGCGTGATCGAGCATGGGAAGCAAAACCTCTGGGTGACATTGATCGCCTCGCACATGGGCGGCACTCGGCGGGTGGATGACGGTGCGCTGCCGCAGGAGGCGCTTTGTGATTACGTGCGGGTATTCATCAAGCCCACGCAGGCAGCCTCGCCCGGCTCACCATAAGGGCAATCGGTCGCATGGCGCGATTTCTAAGATGTTTGTCGCACGGTTGCTTGTGGGTTGTGTTCTTGCCGGCTAGAGTGGTCAGTGATGATTCCACCGCTGGTGGATCGAGTGAGATGCCGTTGTAACCGCTTTACTGGCGAAAAGGTGAAAATGAATACATCTTACATGTGTCTTCCGCCGAATCGGAGCGGGCGCCTTGCTGCGAAGCGCGCTTTCACTCTGATCGAACTCCTCGTCGTCATTGCGATCATCGCCATCCTGGCAGCCATGCTGCTGCCGGCCCTCGCCAAGGCCCAAGCCAAGGCCAAACGCATCCAATGCCTCAACAACATGAAACAGTTCGGATTGGCCCTCACTTTGCACACCATGGATAACGACGACTGGTTGCCACAACAGAAGACCGACGCGGTCATACCGTTCATGGGTCCGGGCGCTGCGGTCAATTTTCTGAACGCCCTGATTCCCTATATTGGCTCAAATACGCCCGTGTTCGTTTGTCCCGCCGCACCCCGATTTTCAGGCAGCGCTGCAGCGAATACCAGCTACCTCGGCAACGGCGTGGTCATGGATCGGAAGGCAAGCGGGATCAAGCGCCTGCCCAAGATTGCCTTCATGCAGGAGGTTTTCAATACCCGCAATGGCGCCTACCTCCGTCCGTTCAAGAGCGGAGATCTTTACAAGTGGTGGCATTACACCGACCCCACCAATGAAGTGGTGCGGGGAACCCGCGAGCACTATTCGGTCACGCATGAACTCGGGGGCAATCTGGTCTACGGCGACGGGCACGTAGAGTACAAGAAGATGATCAAGCTCACAAGCAGGGATTTCGGACTCAAGCTCGCCAACGACACTTATGGCACATGGCAAACACCATTCAACGTCCCTTACCAACCGGACTAAACCTAACCCTGCGAACGCCGTTGCTGCGACTGCTCACCGTTGTCCTTGCGTTTGAAGTTCTCTCGGGGTGCGGAAGGCGCGACTTGGAGGCAGAACGGAGCAGAGGGTCTGCCGAGCTGGTGGATGCCCGACAGTATCTCCGTAACGCCCCCCCAGGATCATTGATTCACATGCCACTCAGTGCCGCCGTCGGCCATTTCTACGAGGGCAAGAAGCGTTTGCCTGCGAACTTGGACGAACTGGTTCAGGCAGGATTCATTAAGGCAGTGCCCCAACCCCCGGCTGGCATGCGCTTTTTCCTGGACCGCAGCTCAATGCAGGTACTCGTTCTTCCTCAGTAGCAGGCGGTTTGTCGTCCCACGCGTCGGGAAGCCCCCTAGCAATTCGTCGGGCTTGGGAATTGGGGATTTTAGCCAGGCCAAGTGGGCTGCGGGATAAGCGGCTTTACGACGGCGAGGCCAAATCACCATCGGCCGATCTGTTCCCGATACTTGCTTCTCAGGGTTTAAGGGCCAAAATCTCGACAACAAGTCGTTAATTCGATAATGAAGTAGCCCTTATCACTTCAGCCTTTGTATACCGTTTTGTATACTCGGGGCTTGAAAATGAGCCCAAATGGGGCCCAAAGAGTCCCTCCTTGGCGGCAGGGGTTAGCCACAGAGTCCCTTGTAGTCCAAGTGGTTCCGCGTAAGTCCTTGATAATAGGGAAGAACCTGAATCTAGCGCGTCTGCCAATTCCGCCACGCGGGCAATGGTGTTAAACGGCTGCTTGCCTTACGACACCAACGGTCATTATTATGCCTCGGTAGCTGCAAAGGGCAAGCACATTCATGGATGCGGCAAGCGGGCTGGTCTTTCCAGCCTTCGGGTTCAGCGTTCCTGATGAGCTGTTGTCAAGAGCAGTGGATGCGGGCGGGGTTACACCCGGTACCAAGCGGCTTGGGGCTGGATGTTCCGAGCGCCCGCAAACGGAAATGACACACAACTTGATGAGACATGGGAAAGCCTATTAAAGATGAGTTTTCCGGTCTGCGGATTTCTCGGCAGTACCGGTATCAGTTGCGGATGAAGCGGGAAAAGCGCTGCATCATTTGTGGCGATCCCGCCGTGACCAAGTGGAAGTGTCTGAAGCACATGGTTAAGGCGCGGGAGCGCCAGAGAAAGAAACTGGGCCTCCACCGCCGCCTGCGCAACGCGTTGAGTTATCGGCTGCAACGGGATTCCCGCGGCCGTTAGGCCCCGGGCCCAACAACTTAATTATATGAATATGCTACGAACTCTTACCGCCAGTCTTCTCGTCCTGTGCGCCCCCTGCATCGTGGAGGCCAGCACTCTCTTCACCAACCCCGTGATCGTCGTTACGCCGATGACCCTTGATTTCGGCCGAGTGGTGACCAACACGACTGCCACCAGCACCTTCCTCGTGGAGAACTTCGGCAGCGGCAAGCTGGTAGGAACGGCCACGGTCGCCGCGCCATTCAAGATTCTCTCCGGCGGCGATTACAATTTAAAGGAGAATGAGGCGCAACTCGTCACGGTGATTTACAAGCCTACCGGCACCGCTCCCGATTCTCAGACGGTCCAATTCACGGGAGCCGGGGGAGCCAAGGCTACCGTAACCGGCAAGCCCACGGTGGCTCCGCCGAAACAGTTAAAGCGCAGATAAGGCGCACCCCGGGTTGTCCGTCAGAGCTTGATGAACTTGGCCGCCTGGGCCACATCTTTATCGCCGCGGCCGGAGAGGTTGATAATGATGATTCGGTCGTTGGCCAGAGTGGGCGCGCGGCGCATCACTTCGGCCACGGCGTGCGCGCTTTCCAGGGCGGGGATGATACCTTCCAGGCGGGCGAGTTCCTGGAACGCTTTGAGCGCCTGGCCGTCGGTGGCGTAAGTGTATTCAACGCGTTTCAGGTCGCGCAGCCAGGCGTGCTCGGGCCCGACAGCCGCATAGTCCAGTCCCGCCGACACGCTGTGCGTGAGCTGGACCTGGCCAAACTCATCCTGCAGGAGATACGAGCGCGTGCCTTGCAAGACGCCGATCGAGCCGCCCTGGAATCGCGCGGCGTGCTTGCCTGCGGCAATGCCTTCCCCGCCCGCTTCCACGCCGACCATGTTCACTGACTCATCCTTGAGGAACGGATAGAAGAGCCCCATCGCATTGGAGCCGCCGCCGACGCACGCGACGAGCAGGTCGGGCAGCCGCCCTTCCTTCTCCAGGATCTGGCGCCGGGCTTCGTCGCCGATGACGCGCTGGAAATTGCGGACCATGAGCGGGTAGGGATGTGCCCCGTAGACCGTGCCGAGGATGTAGTGGGTCGTGCGCACGTTGGTAACCCAGTCGCGCATCGCCTCGTTGATTGCTTCCTTCAAGGTCTGCTGGCCGGCTTTGACCGGCACCACCTCGGCGCCGAGCATCTTCATGCGCAGAACGTTAAGCGCTTGCCGCTCGCAATCCACCGCGCCCATATAGACCACGCACTTCAGCCCGAACATCGCAGCGACGGTGGCCGTGGCAACGCCGTGCTGCCCCGCACCGGTCTCGGCGATGATCCGCGTCTTGCCCATCCGCCGGGCGAGCAGGATCTGGCCGATACAATTGTTAATCTTGTGCGCCCCCGTGTGGAGGAGGTCTTCGCGTTTGAGATAGACCTTCGCTCCACCCAGTTCCCGGGTGAGGCGTTCCGCGAAGTAAAGCGGCGTGGGCCGGCCGCAGAAGTCTTTCAGGTAATACTCGAACTCGCGCTGGAACTCGGGGTCCTGCTGCGCACGGAGATACTCGGTCTCCAGCTCCTGCAGCGGGTGCATCAGCGTCTCCGGCACATAACGGCCGCCGTACGGACCAAAGTGGCCGAGCGCATCGGGTACCGGGTCGCTGGTAATCGAACTCATAGCCTACAGAATAGTGGTTAAAGGCCGGCCTCGTCGAGTTCCGGCTTGCGCAGCGGAGCGCAACGGGCGCAACTTCGCGGTGCCGCCGGGGTGCGCCCGTCTTCGGGCGCAGCAGGCTCCGACCCGCCTATCACGTATGAAGGTTCCAAGACACCATTGCTTTCGAACCATGCTGCGCCCGAGGACGGGCGCACTCCGGGTCAGGCCACCGGCGCGCTGGCACGCAGCTTCGCGATAATACCCGGCAGATGCTGCAGTACGTAATCCACCTCCGCGTCGGTGTTATAGATGCCGAGGCTGAAGCGGATGCTGCTGCGCGCCCGGGCCACGCTGAAGCCCATCGCCGTCAACACGTGTGACGGGTCCAGCGAACCGGTCGTGCACGCCGATCCGCTCGAAGCACAGATGCCCGCCTGGTCCAGCAACATCAGGATGCCCTCCGCTTCGACGCCCTCGAAGGCAACGTTGCTGGTGTTAGGCAGGCGCGGCTCCTCCGCGCCGTTGCGTGAGGTGCCGGGGATGCCGGAAAGAATGCCATCCTCCAATTTGTCCCTCAGCGCGCGGACGCGGGTGTTTTCGTCGTCCAGGCTGGCCATCGCCAGCTCCGCGGCGCGGCCAAAGGCGACGATATTTGCCACGTTCTCGGTCCCGCCGCGGCGGCCACGCTCCTGCCCGCCGCCGACAATGTACGGCTGATACTTGACGCGGCGCTTCACGTAAAGCAGACCGATGCCCTTGGGCGCGTGCAGCTTGTGCGCGGACAATGACAGGCAATCCACGTCCAGTTCCCGCACATCAATCTTCAGCTTGCCCGGCATCTGCACGGCGTCGGTGTGGAACAGCGTGCCCTTGCGGTGGCAAATCGCGGCGGCCTCCCGCACGGGAAAGAGGACGCCCGTTTCGTTGTTGGCCCACATAACCGACACGATGGCCGTGTCGGGAAGAATGGACTTCTCCAATAATTCCAAGTCGAGCGTCCCATCCCCTGCCACTGGCAGTAACGTGACGGTGTAACCCCGCTTCTGGAGCAGCGAGCAGAACTTCGTGTTCGCCGAGTGCTCGACGGCGGTGGTCAGCACATGCCGTTTCTCCGGCTGAGTGACCAGGGCGCTGTGGATGGCCGAGTTGTTGCTCTCCGTGCCGCAGCTCGTAAAGATAACCTCCCGCGGCTCCGCGTTGATCAACGCTGCCACCTGTCCGCGCGCCCGGTCCACGGCCTCGCCCACCTGCCGGCCGAACACATACGTGCTCGAAGGATTCCCCCACTGCTCCCGCAGGAACGGAAGCATGGCATCCACCACCTCGGGCGCGACCCGCGTCGTGGCGTTGTTATCGAAATAGTAAATGGCCGGCTGACTCATCACACACCATTGCTTCCGGGCAACAATCTACCGGTTCGACCGCGGATTGCCAGCGGCAAGCCCGACAGGCTCAGACCTTCTGATACCATGGAAATAGCGTGCGCCTGTTCCCCCTCACCCCGGTCCTCTCCCTTGGGGAGAGGGAGAACCATCGGCCGCGCTATAAAGGGAGGCGTGCTGGTATCTTCCGAGACGGAACACCGTGCAGGATATGCCGGACTTCATAGTCTGGACAACCAGCCTTGCTAACTCGATCATTGGCCCATGAGGCGTTATGTAGTTTGGTTGGTTCTGCTGCTGTCCCTTGCGCCCGCCTTCTCGGCGGACAAACCCAATATCCTCTTCCTCTTCAACGACGACCAGCGCGCTGACACCATTGCCGTGCTCGGCAACCCGGTCATCCGCACGCCGAACCTGGACCGCTTGTGCCATCAAGGGTTGGCCTTCACCCGCGCCTATATGCAGGGCGGGTTTAACGGGGCCACGTGTGTCCCCTCGCGCGCGATGCTGCTCTCGGGGCAATCCCTCTTCCACGCGGACGAGAAGCTGCTGCGGCACCAGACCTGGCCGGCGGCATTCGGCAAGGCCGGCTACACGACCTTTGCCACCGGCAAATGGCATAACCGTGCGGAGTCGCTCCCGCTGAGCTTCCAACTCGCCCGAGCGATCTTCTCGGGCGGAATGGCCGACCCGCTAAAAGCGCCATTGAGCGACATGGTAAATGGCAAGCTCACGGAGCCGAAGCCGTCTGCCAAACATGCCTGCGCGGTGTTCGCCGACGAGGCGGTGCGTTTCCTGCAAGAGCACAAGGGCGGTCCCTTTTTCTGCTATGTGGCCTTCGATGGGCCGCACGACCCGCACGTCGTGCCCCCGGATTACCCGGTGCGCTACACTCCCGACCAACGGCTCCTGCCACCCAATTTCCTGCCGCAGCATCCGTTCAACAACGGCGAGATGATCGTCCGGGACGAGATGCTCCTGCCGCACCCGCGCAGTCCCGAGGCAGTCGCGGCAATGATCGCCGACTATTACCGCTACATCTCCTTCCTCGACCTGCAGATCGGGCGCATTCTCGACGCGCTCGCCGCCTCGCCCTACGCCTCGAACACCTTCGTCGTGTTCGCTGCGGACTCAGGGGTAGCGCGCGGCAGCCACGGCTTGATCGGCAAGCAGAACCTCTACGAACATTCGGTGCGAGTGCCGCTCATCATCGCCGGTCCAGGCATCCCTGCCGGGACACAAACCGCCGTCATGTGCTACCTCTACGACGTGCTGCCCACGCTGGGCAAGCTGTGCGGCGTCACCAACCCGGAACCCAGCGAAGCCCGCGAGTTCAGCGCTACGCTGCGCGACCCCAAACATCCGGCGCGCCCGGAACTGGTCTTCGGCTACCGGGGCGTTCAGCGCGCGATCCGCGATGACCGCTGGAAGCTCATCCGTTATCCCCAGATCAACAAGACGCAATTGTTCGACCTGCAAGAGGACCCCTTCGAGCTGCACGACCTGGCAAGCGAGAGCAAGTCAGCGGGAAAGGCTCAGGACCTGACGGCTCGATTGGAAAAGGCGCTCAAGGAATACGGCGACAAGTGCGCCCTCACTGTCCCCAACCCCAAGCAAGCCGCCTGGTCGCCGCCGGCGCAGAAAGCCAACAGCAAGAAATGAGAGGGTGCGACACCCATCTAAGCCACGATCATTGCCCACATCTCATTAACACCCCGCTTCAGCGCATGGGCGTCAG
>CAVWGW010000020.1:0-368528 GCA_963754615.1 uncultured Chloroflexia bacterium
ACCTCCTACTCGTACTTGTAGCTTGTAGAGGCATTCGTCTCAAAGGGTATCATTGTGCTGGTTTAAAATTTGAACAAAAGTACAAGTACTGGAGGTCTACGTCCCAAGCTACGTCAACGTCCCCAGTCATTTGAACCACAAAATTCATCGTGGTATTACTACGATGAAAAAACTTTTTTTGAAAAAACACTTTGAAAATTGGATCATATAACTATTATATCATGAGTAATTATGTCCATTTCGATTTTACAAAAAAAATTAATTTAAACATGCGATTTCAGAAGTAAATAAAATCCGTTAATTGTGTAGGATTTGTACATACGTAGGAGTACCACAGATGTCTATGTCCCAAGTATTTTGAAAAATAGGGTCACTTTGACTAAAACTATACCGATAAAGATTATTAGATATACGCAAACTTAGGTCATAAATTTATTCTTTTAGTAGTTATGAATCTACTAGAAAAATTTCAAAATAGTTGGGGCATCGGAACAAAGTGAAACTGCCGCACAGTTAAAGTAGACTGGTTTTCGTGGGACATAGTCGTCAAGAACTTGTAGTTGTGCGCCCTGGCTCTGCGCATCTCGACCATCGTGTCGTTTGTCATGCTGTTTATCGCTGGGTTTCGCTGGGGAAAGTACACTGGAGTGAGCCCGTGGAAAACCGGTCTGCTGCTGACATCGGTGGCGGCTGTCATCGTGGTGCTCATCCTCCTCCTGGGCGGATAGCCTTAATTATCGGGGCCATTACACAAGGAGAATTTTATACTCAGAATGATACGAAGACCCCTCATACTTTTTGCCTTATCTTTCCTCTTGCTGGGTTGCTCGACTCCGGTTGTGCTACCGACCGAGACGCCAATCAAGGTGCCCGCTGCCACGCCGACCCTCGAAGCGATCGAAACCAGCCCGGCGGCTACTACTATAGAGCCAGCAGACCTGCCGGCTGCAGTGGAATACAATTTGGGCGATACCACGCTCACCCAGTCTGTGTTTCCGGAAGATAGCCGCTTCCGGAATATGCCGGTGCGCCTGAACGGCATCCTAGCTGTGCCGGATGGAGATGGCGCACCGTACCCGGTCGTCATCATCCTGCATGGCAACCACCCAGGCTGCCCCGTTCCAGAAGGCGATACAGTGGATCGCTGGCCTTGTGATCCAGAAGCGGAGCGACCCAACTACCGCGGCTTCGATTTCCTTGTGCGCCAGCTGGCTGCCCAGGGCTACCTTGCTCTCTCGATCAATATCAACGCAGAGAACACGTTTGGGTTCGGTGAGCCGGTGCCCATCGAAAGGCTGGGGCAATTGGTGGACATGCACCTGAAAGCCCTGTCTGCCGCATCAAGTGGGGAGGAGAATAAGTTTGGGGTGGAGCTGCAAGGTCGCGCCGATTTGAGCCGGATGGCGTTCATCGGTCATTCGCAGGGAGGGGAAGGCGCTTACTGGCTGACCGAAAAATCAGCTCTGGATACAGCGGATAACTTTAAAACGATGGTTATGGACCGGTTTACGGCATCCTCATGATAGCGCCGTCGGCGAATTGGGGGAGAGGCGGCGGCGCGCTTGCCGCTGGCATTGATCTTACCGGCTTGCGATAACGATGTGATCAATCAGGAAGGGCAGCTCTTTTATGAAATCAGCCGGCTAGACCCGGAAAAAAACTCGTGGGCTTCGTCCGTTTGGCTGGAGAACGCCAACCACAATTACTTTAACAGCACACTGGCGGATGAGGCGAGTCACGTGCCCGGGCAGACCCGATTGTGAGCCATTGTTGCAGCCGGAAGCGCAGCGGGACTTTATCAGCGCGTATACAAAAGACTTCTTGGCGCAGATCTTCAACCAGGATCGAGATGCACTGGCGCACCTGGGAATGGATCTCCAGGCGCAGACGCCGTCTGAGCTGTACGGGCTGCCTGCCCGCGTTGCAGCCCTGGCGCCCGCCGATGACCGTCTGCGATTGCTGCTGCCTGGCAGCGCGGCCGAGATGGAAACCAACCTGGCAGGCGGCAGCGTAACCGCAGAAGGTGTAACGACCTTCTATTGCGAGGAGGGGTATTACACGCCTATGGTCAAACCAGGCAGCGAGCCCTGCAAGCGGGTAAACCTGGTTATCCCGGGCAACCCTGCTATGTTCGTGGCGTCCTGGTCGCAAAGCGGCGCGGCTTTGCGCTTCTCGCTGCCCGAGGCAAGCGACTTGAGCCAGTTTTCTTCCATCAGCCTGCGGGCGGCCCTTGATCCGCTCTCGGCCCTGAATAAAGCCAGCGCCGACCAGGCTTTCACAATCCAATTGGTCGATCAGCAGGGTAATAGCGCCTCAGTGCACACGCGAGCCGATGAGCCCGCGCTGCAATTCCCCCTTGGAGAAATCGAGGAAAATGATACTTTTGAAGGGGGGTGGTTCACAGGCCGAGTCCCGTTGACTTCGATCCGGATACCGTTTAATGACTTTGTTGGGGTCAATTTTGCTGAAATTCGCGAAATCAATATTTTGTTCGATCAGACTCCTAGCGGTTCTCTCTTTATAAGCGATCTTGAATTAGTGCGGTAAGCCGTGTACCTGGTTGAACTACTTCTAAATATTTGCCTGATTGTATTACCTGGAATCTTGTGAAATATCAAAGTGATCCAAATCGATTGTTCAATGAATTTTTACGGTTGTAAATTCCTATTGGTATCCTTTGTCAACGTGCAGAACCTTAAGAATTGAAATTCCGGTTGTGGATAAGTGGACAGAAAATCACTGCCCACTTACCCACAACCGCTACGACTGCGACGATTCATCATTCTCGAAGGTCAGATAAACCCGACCGGTTTGCCACTCCTCGTCATACTCCATCAGAACAGCACTGATCAAGCGTAAACAAGCAGCTTCATTCGGAAAAATGCTCACCACGGCGGTTCGCCTGCGAATTTCGCGGTTCAAGCGCTCGATCGGGTTAGATGTGCGCAGCTTGCGTTGGTGCTTGACTGGGAAGGCGAATACGGTCAAGCCTTCCGGAATGTTCTTCTCCATCCAGTCCGCCAGCCGGGAAGCACTTTTAGCATATTTCTCGACCACTTTTTTTAGATAGGCTTCGGCCATCTGCCGGTCGGGAGCATTGAAGATGGTACGAATATCGGCTGCGACTTCGGCTCGCATATCTTTGCGGGGCACATAAGCGCTGGCGTTTTGCTGCAAGTGAAACTGGCAGCGCTGCCAGGGAACTCCCCCGAAAACCGCCTTGCGAGCTGCCTTCAGCCCGGCGTGGTCGTCACTGGTGATGAGCTGCACACCGCACAAGCCACGGGCAATCAGGCTCTGCAAGAAAGTACGCCAATGTATTTCCTGCTCACCCAATGACACCGAGAGCCCTAAGAGATGCCGTTTTCCAAGCCGGTCTACTCCGGCAGCGATCAAGATGGCTGCATCTCGGATCTGGCCGTCCTGGCGGATCTTCTCGTAGCGAGCATCCAGAAACAGATAGACGATCTCTCCTAGAGGGCGGCTGCGCCAGGCTTGCAAGCCTTCGTCAAGGGCTGCGGCAGCCCGGCTGACCGTACTGGAAGACACCCCAGATCCACACAGCTGCTCGACAATCGCCTTCACTTTGCGAGTAGAAACGCCTTGAACATACATCTCTGCTAACGTAAGGGTCAAAGCGCGCTCGCTGCGCTGCCCTTTTTCGAGCGCTTGAGGGTAGAAACCACCGTCGCGAACTTGAGGAACGGCAAAGGTGATCTCACCCATCCGTGTGTGGACTGTCTTTGGCTTGTAGCCGTTCGCATGTCCCTGTCGTTCATTCGTGCGTTGGTAAGGTTCAGCACCGAGATAGTTCTCACGCTCGGCTCGCATCGCTGCATTGACCAGGATCCGCACGAGCTCTGGAATAAAGTCGAGGCCTTGAGAGGCGATTTGCTCCAGAAGTTCGGCGGGTACGGTAAAATCGGTTTGGTAGGTCATGGTGTCATCTCCTTTGTTTAGTTTGGCTGACTTCAAAGGATACACCAGACCTACTCTTTTTGGAGCGATCAGATTTTATTCACCGCTTCATGACCAATATTCTCCTATTACCTTAAGTCAATTGGTACAATCGTGTTGCAATATAGCAGGTGGAAATTCAATCTATCCGATGCCAAAGTGTTGACTGGACTATGCCAAAAATAGCAGGACATTGGATGGGAGAACCACTTTTTATAGTAATATCCTTTCAAGTCTTTGGTTGAGCGTTTGAGCAGCTAAGTTCAAAACTAATTTCTGAAAACGGCTAATATTTCTAATTCGGGACAGGGCTATGGATCGCCCTTCTTTGCTTCACACCGATGCCGATCGGGGAACAACGTAGGTACAATTCGGGTACAGTTATGCTGCAACAGTATGGTGATTTTGGAACAAAATAGACGTAATAGACGGATTTCCCCCCTTTTCCCCTACTTGCTCATCTATCGCACTGAAGAAGTTGAGGGTACGAGTCCTGAAATACCTAGCGGTTATTCTAAGCAAGATGGCTTCGCGATGTCAACCAATAATCTGCTGATCTATTATGTCGGACTTCATACTGCTCCTGTAAATGGTAGATAATCTTTTAAAAAGTGAGGTCGACCAGCAGCTACTAAGCGATCTCGTATGGAAGCAGCACAGCAGGGTAAAGCCTAGTTCCTTGACATATGTAATTCAACAGATCGAGAGCCGGAAAGCCCATAAGACTTTACACTCCGCTGAGCGAGCACCCACCCTCTCCGCTGATGGTAAAGTTGACCAGCCCTTCTCAAAATGGAGAGGGGTTTTTCTTATTATTCTATTGTTGTCGTTTAAAAAGATTGTATTTTATTTTTTGGTAAAAGTCGATGGCATGTGTCCCGTGCGAGTAGGGACAAATGTCCCGTAGATATATATATATATATATATATATATTAGTCTTCTATCTTCATAGAGCTGATTAAGATCATAAACAACAATGAGAGTGAAATTTCATTGACCAGGATCGACTTTACCAGGCCTGCCTGATTATTTCTTGAATGCGCATTCGCCTCATAGATATTGAAGAGGTCGATCGTTCAAATCCCTCCAAGACTAAAAGTTTTCACCGGTTGTTATATCTTTCCCCCTATGGACAGGTCTATCAACCACATTTACTTGCTTAATGCTGTGGAGTAATTCTTGTGTAATTCAGGTAACACTGCATGGAAAATATGGATCTGTTGGACAATTTAACCCCGAAAAAAAGATAATGAAGCCCGTTACTGGCAGAGGAAATATCAGAGCTAGATTATTGATCCGATGAATGTTGTAAGAGAACAAAAAAGTTGCGGTGATTACTCATGTTCAGGCAATAACACCAGGCGGAGTGAAATGAAAACGACCAACGCCACCAGGATCAAGATAAGCGCAATGGGTTGGGCTGCGTCCAGCCCATATCCTTGAAAGCGCTCATAAACCAGCACAGTGGCCACTTTTGGATGATACGCCAGGATAACCACTGCTCCAAATTCGCTGATGCCGCGTGCCCACATCATAACTGCCCCAGCCAGCACCCCACGCCAGGCCAGCGGTAGGGTGACATGAATAAACGCCTGCCATTGGCTAGCCCCGTCCGTAAGGGCTACTTTTTCATATTCTTCGTCCACCATCGCAAACGACTTTCTGCTCAGGTTGACCAAAAATGGCAGGCTGACGAAGAGCATGGCTACAACGATCCCGGCCAGGCTGTCAGTGAACGTGATCCCTAACGGGTAAAGCCACTTACCGAGCATCCCCTGCCGGCCGAAGACTAACAACAGGGCAATTCCAGCCGCAGTATGAGGGATGACCACCGGCAGGTTGATGATGGCTTCAAGCAAATGTTTACCATGAAAGATTCGGCGAGCCAGGAGATAAGCTAATGGTATCCCCGTAACTACTGCAAGGGTTGTGGAAATGACCCCAGCGCCAAATGTTAATCCAATTGATCTTAAAACTTGTGGGTCTCTGAAAGAATCCAGGAAAGCCCCAGGAGTTGTGGAGAGTATGGTGCTGACCAGTGGAAGGACCACAAAAAGAACAAGCAGCCCACCGAGGATGGAAAAGATTAAAATTAAGGTAGGATTCCTACGTTTCACGGGGTCTCCGTGGGGGAGCAATACGGCTGTAAGCCAGCCGGGATATTTGCATAGTCTTCACCAATAGCTGGGTCGAACACAGGATGGCTGTTCTTTTGCATAATGGCACGACCCTCAGGACCTAACAGGTACTCGATAAATAGCGCAGCCTGCTCTGGGTGGGGAGCGTTGCTCGGGATGGTTATACCGTATCCAATCCGCTCACCGTGAAATACAGGTTTGACTGATGCAAAACGCTGGAAGTCTTCAATCACTTGAACTGTGCTGTAATTCTTTTGGTAGTCTTCTTCACCCAGATTGATGGCATCAGGCAATCTGACCATGTCTAACCTGTGCTGCTGGATGACACTTTCGTATTCATAGGCATAATCCAGGTCACCCGATTCGAGCAAGGCGATTAATCCACACTGGCGCCACGCAAGACAATATGCGAATCGGATTTGGTTTCCACGATTTCCGGGACTGTGATCGTAGTCAAACCATTTTCAGTAAAGATACCGAGTGGAAAAGTGAACTGCCCTTTGAACATATCGGTGAAGATGGTTGGCTGGTTGTAATAATCACCCGCCAGAGCATATAACATTAAAGGCGCGGTAGCCGACGGCGTCGAAGCGGGGATCGAGCCAATCCTGAACTTAACATCCGGGCGAGCAAGAATCTCATACCAATTATCTGCCGTGATCTCGGAGGCATATTTACTTTTTGTCTTGTAGGCTATCGCCAGGTGGTTGCTCGCAAATTCGATGTACCAGTCCGCATAGGGTAAACCGGTGTCCGGAACTTTTGACGTGTACATCAACATTGGAAGCAGAGAGGCATCCGCGGTCGCGACTACGTCAATCGAACTCATGCAGGTCGGTGGCATGCCTAATAACCTGAATGCTGCCGTGGTATTGGGCTTGGACGTCAATGTTTGGATACTTACTTTCGAATGCCTTCTCCAGATCACCGAAAGGGATGATGAGGCTGCCGGCAGCAAAGACCACCAAGGGTGTTTTTTGATTGTTTCCAGTTCGTATGCCTGTGCAACCATTGGTGATCATTGCAAGACATAAAAATATTACCAACGAAATGGGGAGGATGGTTTTCATGCTGGATGCAGGAAATAACTATTTCAGGTGTTCAATGGGTGCGTCTACCCCGAAAATTTCTGATTATTAACAGCATTATGGGTGGGCTTGTAAGAAGCCCACCCGATGAATGGTTGAAGCTGAGTATTATTTTACCGTGATGGTCACCAGGCCATTGATCCAGGCTTTACCAGAGGTTTGACCAGCCGCAGCGAGGTTATATACGCCAGCGGTGGCCGGATCGAAAGCGACCAGGCAATCGGTACAGGCCTGAACGGTAGCGAGGTCAAGATCGTTGGTGAAACCATCGCTGGCAGTAAAGGTGACAGTGGCAGCACCGGCCTTGATACCGGCTTGATTTAGGATGTCATTCAGACGAACGCCGGTATAATCCGTGGCACCCTTTTTAGGGTGCACCAGGTTGAGTGTGACCACATTCATGGCGTGTAGGTCAGCATCAGTTAGTTTGAGCTCTTTATTGACCAAGCCATTGACTGTCAGTGTGACAGGTCCTAAAGTGGGTGTTGAAGTCGCTGCCGGACCACAGGCGGAGAGCAGTAGAGCTGCCAGGGTAAGTAGGGACAGGACGAGCAATAGGGTACGGTTGTATTTCATGTTTTCTTCTCCTTCATAAGAGTGAATTGGTTTTCCTCATAGGGTTCACCAGTGAGGATGGTACTCCACAAAACTGAGGCGGGCCGCAGCCTGCTTCAGGTATAACAACTGATTAAACATCTGTAATCTATATCTATTTAACTTCGATCTGGATGACATTTTTGACCCAGGTGCTGGTCGGCTGGTCAGGCAGGACGATCATATAAGCCCCGGGGGTATCCATGAAAGCAAGTAAAGCCTTGGGACAACCTGTTACATCAGTCAAATTTACTTCGGATGAGTAATTGTCAGAAGCCGTAAAAACCAATTTTGTGGCCCCATCTTTGATGCCGACCATCTCAAGCAGTGGATTCAATAATACGCCCTGGAAATCCTGGGGTCCATTCTTACCTTCCGCATTTACGGTGACAATCTCCATCGCTCTCAGGTCTGCATCCTTCAGGGTGAGTACCTGGTTTACAGTACCGGTGATGGTCAGACTGCCAGAGTTTTCAGGTATAGTAGAGACCGTGGGAGTTGGGATGGGTGGAACATTTGCAACGATCCTAGTGATCTGCCCAATCATTTGATCGCTTTGAACGCTGGAACCCACCAACCGCAATGGGTAATACATATCGGGCAGCTCCCCATCATTGACCGTGTTTGCAACAATGAATTGATTGTCTTCTTTAATCAACTGGCTATCCAATGTAACCATAATCCCATCTGCGCCGATAATATCAACAGTATACCCAGCACCAGCCAGGGCACGGTTATAAGCTACATCCGAATGACTGTCAGCATCGTCCACTTCTCCCACCAGCAGCCATAGCGGGACTCCCACCCAATTCTGTCCATTTTCATCTGTGTAAAGGGATCCATGACAGCTGGGTGCACTGCACGACTGGTAGGAATCACGTGTGACGGGTGAGGCAATGGCGCCGGTCAAATCCAGGGTCCAGGTTTCGCCAACTGCCTTCACTTCCACCTGGTTCACCCATTTGACAGACCAGTGACCGTCAACCACCTGATTGTTCTTGGGGCTGACGACAACAACTCTAAGATTTCCCTCTTCTGTGCCGTTTAACGGCTGACCATTATGCTCATAGGCGACGATGGCTGTGAGTGGATCGTGTGTGGGCATTTCATTGCCTGTGGCTGGATCATAAGCTATAAAATTGCCATTCATGACCTGATCATAGGAGAAGGTCATGCTGTATCCATCTTCGGCGGTTACTGCAACACCCATCGAGGCATCGAAAGGTACGTTCAAGTAGCTCACCAGATCCTTGAGTGCCACGCCTTTGAATGGCTCGGGGATGGTGATCTGACCGGTACTGCTCTTGATGCCTCCCTGTCCTTCTGTAGCTGGCAGGGCTTTCAGCTGATCCATTGTGAGGATATGGCCACCGTTTGGCCCTTTCACTATTAAAATTCTGCCAGTTGGACCTTCACTGGTGGGCGTCGCGGTAGGCTCGGCTGGTTTCGCTTCGCAAGCGGATATAACCAGGGATAGGATAAAAATCAGGCTAAGGGCAGGCATTCGTATGCGATGATGTTTCATAAAGAATTCTCCTCAAAGTGGTATTTGCTCACCGGTATGCGTTGTATCATAGCCAGTCAGGGCATCGACGCTGCGCCGGAAAGAGTAGGTTTGAATAGTGTCTATAAGCGGAACAAGCACATTGATCTGTTCTTGACTAAAAATAAGGTCGTAGCGTTCATGGAAAAGTGGAATAAATTCCAGCCCGAACTGGTGGGCTGCCGCCTTTAAACCGAGAGCCACGTCGGCTTTGTGATTTTGAACCAGATTAGCACATGCAGTGTGAGTGCTGACGGTGGTCCCGTATCCAGGGATGCTTTCGACTGAGATGCCCTCTGCTTGCAAGTGGTGGTCGAGCCAAAGGCGGGTCCCTGAACCAGGATTGCGGTTGATAAAAATGATATCCTCGTGTTGCAGGTCTTCCAGCGAATGGATCTCCTTGGGGTTGCCAGATGCGGTCATCAATCCTTGTTCCCGGTGAGCCAGCGTAACTACTTTCATTATACGGTCCGGGAAGAAATGACGTATGAAAGGTAGATTGTATTCTCCACTGAGATCGAGCAGGTGTGCTCCAGATAAGTTGCACAGATTTTGGCGTAAGGCCATCAGACCATCTAGGCTGCCAATTGGGAGGGTGAGTACATCGAGATGATCCAAAAGTAGATTGGTCAGGAGGTCAAAGGCCATGTCATGGCTTCCTGAAAAAATAATCAGCGGATGCTCATGAACCTGTGGAAGGATTAACTCCTGTACCAGAAAACCACCGGCACTGGCGCGGTAAAACTTTTCAATCACGCCGGATTGAAGACGTGTCTCGACCAGCTCAACCAGACCAACAGCTTCTAATTTCTTGAGATGATGGCGCACCCACGCTGGATGTTCCCCAAGTACTTTTCCTAGCATGGTCAACGAGGCGGGACCAGCCATCAATTGCTGTAATATAGCATACCGACGTGGGTCTGCTAGGATTTTAAGTTGCTCGTAGGATCGAAGGTATTGGATTGAAGACATTGCCGTTAAGTTATTCCTTAACGGTAGTTTAACAAAATTGATTAGCTGAGTCAATTTACGATAGTAATGAAAGATTGATTAATTTGTCACAAACACCTTATTCCTATTATCCAAGTTGTGCCCTCCTGGTTAATCGATAAATAGGGAATAGATATTATTGTTGATTACTCCCATGTTCAGTTATGGTCTTCTTACCCAATTATAATTACTAGCTTTCAAACAAGCAGGGATAAAAGTTAAAACCCTTTCATTAAGATTTTTCTAAAAACCTTTCGAACTTTATCATGGTCTTATTGGCAATTTTAAATAAAGTATTCTAAGCATCCTTACTTTTGTTGAGTCAGTTCTAATTTTCTCATTACCCCTAGCAAGAACGCTGAAACTATCACCAACATAACTGAGAGAGCTAGTGCTATCCCCAGGCTACGTTCCAAGCCGAGGTAAATTGCCAGTGGCATGGTTTGGGTTTTCCCTACCAGGTTCCCAGCAAACATGATCGTTGCGCCAAATTCCCCCAGCGCGCGGTGCCGAGCAAAGGATGGTTCCAGTCAGCAGAGACCGCCATGCCAACGGGAGTATGATAAAACGGAATAACTGTAGATCCCCAGCCCCTTCAACGAATGCTGCCTCCTCCAACTGGAGATCAATCCCCGCAAATCCAACCCTGGCTGCATGAATGAACAATGGCGCGGCAACGAATGTTTGCGCCATTACAACAGCTGCAGTGGTGAACGGCAAGCTGATCCCCAACGGGGTTAGGTAGTGCCCAAAAACACCCTGCCTGCCAAATGCCATCAGCAACCCTAGACCCGCTACTGCTGGTGGAAGTACCAACGGCAGGTAAACAAACAACTCGAAGGCAGTCTTACCACGGAATTCCCAGCGTGCCAGGATGTAGGCCAGTGGCATACCTATAGCGATTACTAGCAGTGTAGAAAGGGTGCTGGTCAACAGGCTGAGACGCAGGGCAGAAAGCGTGTCCGGAGCAAGTGCGTAGGTGAAGAAATTCCCGCCGATGGATTTCCAGAAGACGGAAATAACCGGCAGTCCGAGCAAAAAGAGCATAACCAGACTGGGAAGAATGAACAGCCAATCGGTTTTGCTCCTGCCTATTGGGTGATAAGAGGAACGGTGAAGCCCCCTCATAGCTGAAGGGGTGTGAACCCCCATTTTTGCAGGATGGCTTGTCCATCTGCCGAGAGAACATAGGCGACGAATTCTGACGCTAACTGAGACTGCGGAGCATTAGCCAGCACTGCAATAGGGTACTTGGCAATGACATTAAAATTCGCAGGAATATCAATGGTTTTTAAATCCGGGGCAGCGACCGAATCTGAGATATAGACGATACCCGCGTCTGCTTCACCCAACTGTACCTTAAACACTTGTGCTGGCTACTTGCTTCATCCATCGGCTATTTTGGAGTTTTAGACGCGATTTTTGCCATTCTATTAGCCTTTTATCCAAAAAGGCGTTCTTGTAGGATTGCTTTCAGGATTAATAGCGGTTTATCGATGAGAACATGCAAATCGATAAAGTAACCTGCTTGTTAATTTGGGTCGTTCAATATGGTGATGCAATTATCGGAAACCTATGTACCCAAAGGTGAAATACTAGCCCAGTTAAACTACCCGGGAATAGCTGTGGTGTAAACCCCCAAGAATTGCCTTGGAAGTAATTCTCCCTTTCGAGTTTTCCCTTGGCTTATCGAAGAAAAAGGGGATCTGTTGGCGAATTCCCTGATGAGGTCGTGCCTGATTGAAGTAATGGGTATATTCCCTAGCGACCCGCTTCAATTGCCTACCTTGAAGAATGAGCGTATGATCCAGGCACTCTCTACGCAGGCTTCCCATAAATCTTTCGCATACACCATTGGCTTGAGGCGTTCGATAGGGCGTTCTCAGTTCTTTGATACCGGATCCTGCGGCTACTGCAGAAAAGTGCGATCCATATTTGCTGTCACGATCGTGCAAGATATATTTCGGGCTTTCACCCCAGGGTGTTGCTTCACGCAACTGCTGAGCAGTCCATTCATCCGTTGGGGAAGTTGTAACAGCAACATGGACAATCCGGCGGGTTTTTAGCTCCAACAAGACAAAGATATACCAGGTCCGAAACAACCAATCATTGACAGTCGTAAAATCACAAGCCCATATGTCACTGGCATGATTTTTCATAAAAGTAGCCCATGTTTGGCTCGACGTGGGAGTTTTCTCCGATTTCGGCATGAATTTTTGAATAGTTCTTTTACATACCTTGATTCCGAGCTTTAGAAGCTCGCCTCGAATCCGCTCCGCTCCCCATAAGGAATTCTCTTTGGCCATTTGTCTGATGAGTTTGATTGTTTCAGCCGAAATCTTTGGCTTTCTTTTCGACTTTTGTCGCCAATAGAAACGAAACAACTCTCGATGCCAGCGCAGGAGTGTATCCGGCTGAACAATGTGAAGGGCTTGTTTCCAAAATCTGGTACAGTGGGCGAGCAGAATGAACCGGAAACGATCGCGATTGGTTATCTTAGGTCGCTTTACCTGCCGGTTGAGGACAATCAACTGCTGACGAAGCAGTGCATTTTCAACAATCAGATCGGCGCGACTGCGAGTCAGGTCTGAAAGGATTCCTGAGATCAACGATTGAGTGGCGGGTTTGGCCCATTGTTTGATGAGTTGTTGAATCCAGATAATAATAGGTTTCCAGAAGAAGGACATAATCATCATGCTGTTCCAAGCGAGTTCATGTGAGGATGGTGAAATAGCATGATACCCCATTAAGGCGGCTTCAATATTTATGTCATGAATCCAAGCGGATGGCCCAAGTAGCCAGGACAGAAGTGCGCACAGAAATCGTCCGTTCAACACTCTTCACCTTTTTCGAGGATCTCCATTTCCAACGGGTTTTTCAATATAACCCGGCGGAGGGAGTGATCGTTGAATACAAACCACCCGAGATGAAAACATTGAGCGCAGAACAGGTTCATCACTTCCTGGAATCCGCTCAAGATCATCCAATGGAAGCCTTCTACTATCTGGCTATCGCTACTGGAATGCGAGAGGGTGAACTACTTGGTCTACGCTGGAGTGACATTGACTGGGCTAGCCAATCGATTAAAGTACAACGCCAGGTGCAGTGGGTACTCAAGGCTAAGAAAGGGCCAGGACCCCGGTATTTCTTCAAGGCACCCAAGAGCAAGGCTAGTATCCGGCGCGTCGCTCTTGGTACTGCCACCATAAGAAATTACGCCTTCAGCAAGCGTAGCCACGATGCGTGGATTGGCTGGCGCCAAATGGGAAGAGTTAGATCTGGTTTTTCCAAACCTTTATGGACGGCCTATTGAAAAGGGTAATTTAATTCGTCAATTTAGAAGTCTGCTCCAGAAAGCTGGTTTACCCAAAATTCGCATCCATGATCTTCGCCACACAGCAGCGACACTGATGTTGTTAATGAACATCCACCCGAAAGTGGTAAGTGAACGATTGGGGCATTCAAACATTCAGATTACGCTTCAGTTGTATTCGCATCCATTCCTACCATGCAAATGGAGCAGCCAAACAAATAGAGCGATCTCCTAAATCTTAGGTCTGTGAATGTGACACAATCAACAGACACTTTAAATCTATTTGAGAAGGTAATTAACAACTAAAATAGTCCGAATATTATGCAACCGTTTTGCAACCAAAAGGTGAAAAAAAGAGCTTGGAGCGGTTGAAAATGGACATTTAGGTACTATATATGGGGGTGAGAAAGTTCTCACCCCCATATATGCTAGGGTGCCTGATGGGGGTCGAACCCACAACCACTTGATCCACAGTCAAGTGCTCTGCCATTGAGCTACAGGCACCATAAGAACCGCAGTCAGTCTTTACCCGACTCGCCCGCTGATTTTATCACGAACCCACCGGGCTTTCAAGAACTTTTCGAACCGTCTGCGCAGCCCTTGCACGCTCCACGGTTTGCTGAGTTCCAGATGCCAGGTCTTTGATGGTCACCTGTCCTTTAGCTACCTCATCTGGACCCAAGACGATTGCTGCACGGATTTTCATCCGGTCAGCGAACTTGAACTGCTTGGGCAGCTTGCCTGCCTCGCTGGAGCAAATGACCCTTAATCCGGTCTGGCGCATCTCGTAAGCCAGCAACTGTGAAGCCGCAGACAGATCTTCAGCGAAGACGGTAACCAGTACATCCGCTGGATTGCGCCCCAGGTCGTCCGGGATATAACCGAAGCGTTGCAGGATCAAGGAAATAATCAGGTCACCCATGGCAAATCCAACGGCTGGCATGGGATCACCTCCGACGGCTGCCAAAAGGTTGTCATACCGTCCGCCGCCCAGGATCGAGCGCCGGATTTCACCGCTCAGGTCAAAGGCTTCGAAGACGGTGCTCGTATAATACAGCAAGCCTCGAATGATGTTTGAGTCGTACCGGACATACTCCTTAACCCCCATTGCCTCCAGTGAATTGAAAATGCGCACCAGCCGCTCGCTCTTTTTCCATAAAATTTGGTCAGCCAGGATGGATTTCAGGCCATCCAGCTGCCCTGTGCTCAAGCCAATTTCCAGGGCATAAGCATCCCATTCTGCTGGTTCCATTTTAGGTCTGCGATCTATTAACGAGAGTGCCTCGATCCGTTTCTCTGGAGGCATACCTAAACCTGCCAATTCATTTCCGGTCAGTTGGCGATCATTGACTAAGATGGCAACTTCTTGAGAAGACAGGCCAACCTGCTTGAAGAAGTTGGCAGCAATGGCGATCATTTCGGCATCTGCTTCAGCGGTGTTGACGCCAATTAGATCGATATTCCATTGGAAAAATTCACGCGTGCGGCCTTTTTGGGGCTTTTCATAGCGCCAAAAAGGACCGAAAGACCACCAGCGGAGGGGATAGATAAGCTGGTTTTGGCGCTGAGCAATGATACGCGCCAGGCTGGGTGTCATCTCTGGGCGCAGCGTGATCTGGTCGCCTCCCCGGTCAGAGAATACAAAGGATTGCTGGTTCACCAGCTCCTCGCCAGATTTGGCAGCGTAGAGGGCGATGGTTTCCAGAATGGGAGCCTCGTATTCCAGGTAGCCAAATGCTTCGGAAACCTGGCGCATTGTGTTATACATCCAGACCCGGACAGCCATATCCTCAGGATAAAAATCACGGGTGCCTTTGACTGAATGGGACAATCGTTTTCATTTTGAATCACCTTTTCAACAAATGTGGCTGTAAATTGTATCATAGACGGAATGGAATGAATGACATCCATATTGATAATTGTTGATTTATTTAACAATTCAGATAAAATTCCTTGACTTTTGATGGTTTCCAATGTAACATTTTACGCACAAAGGAGGAGTTGACCATGAAAATTGTTACAGATTGCGCCGCGGATATGACCCCGGAAGAAATCGAAAGCCTGGGGATCACAGTTGCACCACTTTTTATTACGTTCCCCGAGGGACAAATTAATTCAGATGATATCAGTCGGGATGATTTTTATAATCGTTTGAAAGCCATGGTGCCTGAAATTCCCAGTACTGCTCTACCTTCGCCGGGTGTTTTTGCTGATATCTATCAGAAACTGGCGGAGTTTGGCGATGAAATTCTCTCCATTCATATTTCGTCTGGATTGAGTGGAACGCTGAATTCGGCTCGCCTGGGGAGCCAGCAGGTGCAGGATGTAGTTGTTCATGTTGTGGATACTCTTACGCTTTCAGGGGGAGAGCGGTTCCAGGTATTGGCGGCGGCCTGGGCAGTAAAAGCTGGCTGGGGAAGAGACAAAATTTTGAAGATGCTCGGGCAAATTCAAGTGTCTACAGAGATCATTTATACTTTGGAGACTTTATCTTACCTGGCACGCGGTGGGAGGATTGGACGCGTGCAGGCATTAGCGGGATCTTTATTGGGCCTAAAACCCATCATCCATGTCGATCAGAAAGATGGGAAATACAGCACGGTTGGTAAGACGCGCACGATGCCTCGCGCGATTTCGGATATCGCTGAGTACCTAAAAAACGAGTATGAAGAGAAAGCCGTTTGGGTATCTGTGCTGCACGGGCAGTATGAGGAGCAGGCGCATGAGCTTTCTGAGACCCTGCAAAAAAGCTTGAATATTAAGAAGTTCGAACTTTTGAGGATTTCACCTGTTCTGGGGGTGCATACGGGTCCGGGAATTGTCGGTGCGGGGGTTGTACCAGTGGCCGCTTTGGAGGGATTAATCTGAAAATCACAACCTGGAATATCAATGGATTACGCGTGACTTTAGGAAAAGGCTCCTGGGATTGGGTAAATTCTCATGGTGCTGACGTTGTCTGTTTGCAAGAGATCAAATCACGTCCTGAACAGCTCACGCCTGAGCAGCACCAGATTTTAGGCTCCTACCCATCGATTATATGGAACCCGGCTGAACGCCCTGGTTACAGTGGCGTAGCGACTTTCTTAAAGAACCACCGCTCGAGGCGGTTTTAGGCATGCAGTCGCCGGAATTTGATAACGAAGGTCGTATCATCCAGACGCGTTTCTCCGATTTTCGGCTCTTCAATATCTATTTCCCAAATGGTGGTGAGGAAAACGCTCGCGTGCCCTACAAGCTGGACTTCTATGCACGCCTGCTAGAATTATGCGACAGCCTGCATACCGCTGGCGAAAAAATTATCATCACTGGCGATTTTAATACAGCGCATCAGGAAATCGATCTTAAGAATCCCAAAGCCAATGAAAAATCGACCGGCTTTCTACCGGAGGAGCGTGTTTGGGTTACCCGTTACCTGGAACATAGTTTTGTAGATGCTTACCGTTACCTATATCCAGAGCGGGTGCAGTATACCTGGTGGACCTACCGATTTAATGCGCGCGCAAAGAATGTCGGATGGCGCCTGGATTATTTTCTCGTGTCTGAATCTCTCATCCCAATGGTTGAAGATGTTATTGTCCATGATGAGGTCATGGGTTCAGATCACTGCCCGGTGACATTGGTCCTACGCTGATCCTGCTTTTTCAATCAAGTTGAGATAACAATTCCTCAAGCTTATTTACAGGCTGCTGGCAGAAGAAATTTTGACAGACATAGGCGGTCGCTTGATCGTTCAGCAGCGGCCTTTCTAATATTAATGCCGGCGAGCCAGCTTCTGGCGGAAACATTGAGATGGCTGCGACCAGGTTCGGACGGTAGGTATTCCATATCGCTGCGGATAACATCTGTCTTCCCGAATCATCCGGCTTGCTCAGAATAGCCACTGCTTGTGTGGGGCCCAGCGCAAAATCAATCGCAGAAAGCCAGAAGCTGAAGGCAGTTGGGTGGTGAGTCGTGAGGTTCTGAAGGCTTTGAAGCGAAGCTTCAGCCCGTTTGCGCCAATCTTCTTGACCGGTGAAGGCAGCCATTTCTAGGAGGGCCATGGCTGCCAGCGCATTCCCAGAAGGCGTGGCATTATCCTGTAAATCCTTAGGGCGGGTGATCAGCGTTTCGTGATCTCGGCGCGTGTCGAAGAACCCCCCTTCGGGATCTGAAAACTGTTCAACCATGTTTTTCGTGAGTCATTTCCGCAGATTTGAACCAATTGGGATCGGGATCTGACTGGTAAAGGTTCAGAAGACCAAGGATGAGGGAAGCGTAATCTTCCAAGTAGGCATTATGGCTGGCTTTACCATTTCTCCATGAGCGTAGAAGCTGCCCATCCTTGTGAAGTTCCTGCAAGAGGAACCGGGCATTCTGTCGCGCAATTTCCAGGTAGTCCTTACGCTGCAAGTATCGAGCTGCTTCAGAGAAAGCAGAAAGCATCAGCGCATTCCAGGACACCAAGACCTTGTCGTCCGTACTCGGGCGGACGCGGTCTTGACCGCTGCTTCAGGAGAATGGTATGCAGGCGGGAGAGGCGAGATGCCACCTCATCTGCTGAGATTTGAAATTGCTCCGCAAGCTGTGCATCATCCAACCGGCGCTGCAGCACAGTCTGTCCTTCAAAGTTGCCTGTTTCTGTAAGCCCATAGGCAGCCTGGAAGAAAATGAAATCCGCAGAGTTCTGGAAGGACCTGTCGAATTTCGTTGAGAGTCCATACATAAAATTTGCCTTCTTCGCCTTCCGAGTTAGCGTCCAGGCTGCTAAAGAAGCCACCTTCAGGGTGGGTTAACTCGTGCGATACAAAATTCAAAGTCTCTTCACAAACACTCCGAAAACGCTCCTGGCGCGTGAGAAGGTGGGCATGTAAATAAACCCGGGCAAGTTGAGCATTGTCATAGAGCATCTTTTCGAAGTGGGGGACCAGCCAGCGGTCATCGGTGCTGTAGCGGGCAAAGCCACCGCCGATCACATCATACATTCCACCTTTCGCCATCGCTTGCAGAGCATGGGTGGCCATTTCCAGAGCAAGCGAGTCTTTCCGTACCGACTGCCGGAGTAGAAATTCAACTGCCATGGGTTGAGGGAACTTGGGTGCGTTTCCCCAACCGCCGTTTTTCCAATCATAACCTTGCGCCAGGGTTAAGGAGGCTTCTTCCAAGGTGTTCATCGTGAGCGGCAGCCCAGGACCTAAGCCCGGCATATTCTCCTGGATGTAAGCTGTGATCTTTTGGCTTGACTCGAGCAGCTTGGCACGGTCTTCCCGCCAGATCCTGGCAACGCTGAGTAAAACTTCCCTGAAAGCGGGCATATTGTAACGCCGGGAGGGAGGAAAATAGGTGCCGCCGTAGAAGGGTTTCCCTTCAGGGGTAAGGAAAATACTCATCGGCCAGCCGCCGCTGCCCGTCATTGCTACAACGGCTTGCATGTAAATGCTGTCAAGATCAGGTCGTTCTTCGCGATCCACCTTGATATTGACAAAATAATCATTCATGATCCAAGCGGTGTCTGGGTCCTCAAAGGATTCGTGCGCCATCACATGGCACCAGTGACAGGCTGCGTATCCGATGCTGAGAAAGATAGGCTTATCTTCAGTCTGTGCTTTTATTAACGCTTCCGCTCCCCATGGGTACCAGTCTACCGGGTTGTTGGCGTGCTGGAGCAGGTAAGGAGAGTTGGCAGAAATTAGGTGATTGCTCACTTACTTACTCGCCAAATTCTAGCTCGAAATCTTCTTCCTGGTTCCAGTTCTCAGTTGTCTCCAGCGAAATATCGCCAAAGAGCGATTCTTGCCTGGCCTGGACAAAATGGCGCTTAACAAGCTCCAAGATTGCAAGGAAGGTTACTACAATATCCAGTCGGGAGCGATTTTCTTTGATCAGGTTTTGGAAAGTGATCTCTTTCTGCCGGAAAAAGATCTTGGTGAGCATGTGGATTTTTTCGCGGATGGTAATCCGTGGGGGGGCGACGATCGTGCTCAGGGGGAGTTTTAAGCTGGCTAACGCATAGATCGATTGCGCAGCTTCAGCCAGGTCAGTTAAGCCCAGTCCAGTGAGATCAACCGTCCCTTCTACTTTTGGCGGAGGCGCCAGGCGCAAATAAGTGCGTAACCCAGCCCCCTCCCTTTGGGACAAAAGGTCTGCAATCTGGCGATAGCGTTTATAGGCCATCAATTGCAGCGCGAGCGCTTCTCCAGTGTCCTCTTCGCCAGGCTGTCGGGTGGGAGGGCGGGGCAAGAGGGCTTCAGATTTGATTTGGATCAGCTTGGCAGCAATGATCAGGAAAGCTGAGACCTCCTCGGCTGCCCAGGGGATTTGATTTATTCCTTCAATAGCCAAGGTTTGCATGCGGCGCAGGTGTTCCAAATACTGGTCCGTCACCAACGCCAGGGCCAGGCGGGTAATGTCTAACTCGGCGCGTTCTATCAACTGCAGCAGCAGATCGAGAGGTCCCTCATAAACGGGTGTAGAAACCTTATAGGCACTGGCCTGGAAAGAAGCAACTCCTGAATTCATCGCGGCTGATTATACCTGACATTTGCCCAATGCCGGAGCCTCAGCTATAATAGAATGAAAAGCAGCGAAAGAGGAATTATTTATGACTGATTGGAGGGAAATTACTGTCGATTGGTGTGGAGGGGGCGGTTTCTTCGGATCGAATGCCTCAGGGGAGAAGGTGCAGATGGGTGTAATTGGTGAGCAGCCTGGACTTTCACCGATGGAGTTAGTCCTGGCAGCCTTAGGTGGATGTACAGGTGTTGATGTCGCTTCCATCCTGGAAAAAGAGGCAGCCTCTTAAAGCGCTTAAGCTTCAAGTTAGAGGTAAACGTGCGGAAACCTATCCTAGAAAGTACACAGAAATCGAGGTAAAATACCTGCTCTGGGGTGATGGGCTTGATGAAGAGGCTGTCAGGCAAGCGATCACCCTTTCAGAAGATAAATATTGTTCTGTCAGCGCGATGTTAAAAACATCCGTAACGATTCGATTTTCTTATCAAATTATGGAATCATCCGATCATTAAGACATTAAAGGAGAAAAAATGATTAACGAACCTATTCATGTAACCGATGCGGCTTTTGAAAAGACAGTTTTGCAAGCAACTGTCCCCGTGGTTGTCGATTTTTGGGCACCCTGGTGTGGACCATGTAAAATGATCGCTCCGGTTTTAGAGAAGATGGCAAAGGAATACGAGGGCAAGCTCATTGTTGCCAAAGTGAATACGGACGAAAATCCGCAGTGGGCTTCTCAGTATGGGGTGCAAGGTATTCCAACTTTGCTTTTCGTTGCAAACGGGAAAGTGCTGCATACCATGGTTGGTTTTCGAGGCGAGGCGCTTTTGCGCACCACCGTTACCCAGTTTGTAGAAATTGCCTCGCAGCCACAAGCAAAATAATCCATGGCTTTGTAAAATATAAGAGCTGTCCCGTAATATTATGGGGGCAGCTCTTTTTCATACCAAGAAATAATTCTAGATAGAGGAAAGAAACCAGGAGGTGGAAATTGTATTTCGGTGCAAACACGTTTATCTGGGTGTCACCGTTCACAACGCAGGATATCGGTCTATTTCGATCATATTAAAGCATTAGGCTTTGATGCAGTCGAGATTGCGGTTGAAAATCAAGCACTTGATTGACCCTTTGATCGTAAAACGTGAGTTGAAGCGCACCTCCTTGAGAGGGATTGTCTGCGGTGTTTTCGGCGCAGATCGTGACCTTAGCAGCGCTGAACCAGCTATTCGCGAGCATGCCAGCCAATACCTGCACTGGTGTATTGATTTTGCTCATACAATTGGTTCTCCGGTGGTGGTTGGTCCCATGTATGCTTGTGTCGGTAAAGCCCGCTTACTGCCTTCCGAAGAGCGCAAGGCTTGAGCTGAGGCGTTCTAATCGATGGGTATTCGGGCGTGTTGTGATTACGCTTTAACCAAAGGTGTAAAGCTGGCTATAGAACCGTTGAACCGGTTCGAGTGCGATATGATAAATACAGTTTCTCAGGGTCTCGAATATATTCAAGAAGTAAACCGGCCTAACCTGGGCTTTCTCCTGGATACCTTTCACATGCACCTGGAGGAAAAAGATTCGGCGGCTGCGATCTGCCTGGCTGGCGAGCGCTTATTCCATTTGCACGCCTGTGAGAATGACCGTGGGGTGCCCGGAACTGGTCAGGTGCGTTGGCGAGAGATTGCCGCTGCGCTTACGAAAATCCGTTACGATGAAGCGATCGTGATCGAATCCTTCACTCCTGAAGTGAAATCGATTGCCGAAGCGGTATGTATCTGGCGCACAATTGCTCCTTCTCAGGATGCAATCGCGCGCCAGGGATTAACTTTCCTTCGCTCTCTCGATCTTCGCACCTAAGAGACGCAATTTTTCATCGATCTTCTCATAGCCACGATCTATCTGGCCAACATTGCGGATCGTTGATTGCCCCTCGGCAGTCAGCGCAGCCAACACCAAAGCCATACCTGCTCGGATATCGGGGCTCTCCATCTTTTCCCCGTAAAGCTGCGTGGGTCCATTGACAATGCACCGGTGAGGGTCGCAAAGTACAATCTGTGCACCCATGCCTACCAGCTTATCCGTAAAGTACATGCGGCTGTTGTACATCCAATCGTGGAACAAGACACTGCCTTTTGACTGGGTGGCTACTACAATGGCAATGCTCATCAGATCGGGAGGGAAACCGGGCCAGGGCATCACGGTGATGGTTGGGATGGCATCTCCGAGGTCAGTCTTGATGACCATCTCCTGTTCTTCTGGCACGATGATATCATTTCCTTCAGTATGCCATACTGCACCCAAACGGCCGAAGACCATGCGGGTCATATCCAGATATTGTGATCCGGCGTTGCGAATGCGCACACGGCTGCGGGTGAGGACGGCTGCCCCGATAAAACTGACAACTTCCAGGTAATCGGGTCCAATCGAAAATTCACCCCCGTGTATCCGGCTTACCCCGTGGATATGGAGCGTATTCGAGCCGATATTTTCGATCTGGCCTCCCAGCAGGTTTAAAAACTGACATAATTCTTGAATGTGAGGTTCTGAAGCTGCATTGCGGAGAATCGTATCCCCTTTGGCTTTTACAGCGGCCATGATAGCATTTTCAGTAGCAGTTACGCTTGCTTCATCTAATAGGATTTCTGCTCCTTTTAATTGGGAGGTAGAGGCATTGAAGAGATGGTTTACCCGGTCATAGGAAACCTTTGCATTCATGGCTTCCAGCGCCAGGAAATGGGTATCCACTCGTCGTCGCCCAATCACATCCCCTCCAGGTGGCGGTAGATGCAGCTCACCTGTGCGAGCCACCAATGGACCAGCCAATAGGATTGAGGCGCGTATTTTTTTACAGAGATCGGGATCTAGGTCCGCTGGACGGACTTGTTTTGCCTGGATACGTAAAGAATGGTCGCCGATTACGTCAATTTGCACTCCCAGGCTGGTAAGCAGTGAGCGCATGGTGTACACATCTTGAATCTCCGGCACATTGTGCAAAGTAACGGGTTCATTGGTGAGTAGACATGCTGCCAGCATTGGGAGGGCGGCATTTTTATTCCCCGCAGGTGTTACTTCACCCTGCAGCGAATATCCGCCCTGAATGAGAAACTTTTCCATGAGATGACTCCTGTAAGTTTTTTATCAAAAGTAGGTCTCGCAGGATGGCGTTCCGGCAAGAGCTTCTTCTGACAGAAGTGAGAGGGGCGATCTCAGCAAATGACATTGTAACTCGAAATATTGATCTCTGCTATAATCCCAATATGTTCATTTATCTTATTCCTTTGATCCTTGGTTGGGGGGTGGGTGCCTTGGTGAATTACCTTGCGGATGTCTTGCCCTGGAAACGGAAGCTGACCAGGCCTTTCTGTATCCACTGCCAGGCTCCTTTTTCCTGGATGACCTATATATTTTGGCCAAGGCGCTGCTCAGCTTGTGGAAAAACACGTTCCTGGCGTACCTGGCTCGTGGAAATTGTGTATCTTTTCAACGCGGTTTTACTCTGGCGCAACCCATCCGAGATGCTGGGTTTTTGGGGCAGTTTGCTACTGCTGGCTTACTTCGGGGTGGTGGTTGTGATCGATATGGAGTATAAATTAATTCTCCATCCGGTTTCTATTTTCGGCGCTGTGATTGGGGCTGCCATCGGGGTTTATTTGCATGGCTGGCAAACGACGCTGCTTGGTGGAGCGGCTGGATACGGGATTATGTTCGCTCTGTATGCGCTGGGAGCAGGTTGGTTGTGGTTGATGAACCGCAGGCGCGGTCAAAAAGTGGATGATGTGGCTTTGGGATATGGAGATGTGAATCTGAGCGGGATTATTGGGTTGATTCTAGGCTGGCCGGGGATCGTTGTGGGTTTGACCCTGGCAATTTTACTCGGTGGGGTTGTCAGCCTGGCTTATCTGCTCATTATGATCGTTTTACGAAAATATCGATTATTTTCAGCCATTCCATACGGTCCCTTTCTGGTTGCGGGAACAGTGGCGCTGATCTTTTTTAGGGATGCGCTGCAATCTTTGTTTAAGTGATACATAATGAAAAGAAAAGGGCGGGTATCAATGACCCGCCCTGATTGTTTCGAGCAATTAAACCGCAGCGGGTGTTTCACTGTGCCTGTGGAACCAGGTTTTCCACTCCTTGTTCTCCCACACCACTAAAATGGAACTAGCAATGAAGATCGAGGAGTAGGTACCAGTCGCCAGACCTACCAACAAGATGACAGCAAATTCACGCAGAGTCACCCCGCCGAACATGGCTAAAGCGAGCAGCATGAACTCAACAGTCATGAGCTGGGTGTTGATCGAGCGCTGGAGTGTTTGAACAATCGAATGATTGACCAGGGTTTCAAAATCGAGGCGGCGATAGATGTTGGAATTCTCGCGGATGCGGTCGAATACAACAATCTTATCTTGCACCGAAAAGCCAATCACGGTTAATAGAGCAGTCAGAAATAAAGCATCAATCTGCCAACCAAAGAATCGCCCGCCGATGGCAGCCAGGCTGATGACGATGGCTACATCATGAAACATGGCAATAATTGCACAAATGCCATAGCGTAAAGAGTGTGAGAGACCTCGAAAGGCAAATGCAATATATATAATGACCACTGTGGCAGCGACCCCAACTGCCAGGGCGGCTCTTCCAGCGACTTCTTTACCAATGGTTGGGCCGACACTATCGAATCTTAAAACGGTAACTTGATCGTTGAACTTTTCTTCAAAAGCCTGACCAGAAACAATTTGTTGGCGAATAGTTTGGTCCAGATCTTCAATAAAGGAGAAACGGATCTGGAGCGTGTTTTGACCTGTTGGTTGGACCTGGGCGTCGTTGATCCCCAGATTATTGAGCAAAATGACCACGTCTGCGGAAGCAGGAAGTTCATTTGATGCAAATTTCAATTCCAGCAAGCTTCCACCGGTAAAGTCAATGCTCAAAGGTAATCCCATGGCAGCGATAATTAAGCCTGGGATAATAATCAGGAGAGAAATGCCGAAGAAAATATAACGTTTTCCAAGAAGGTTCATAATTATTAATTCCTAGATTCCAAACCATTTAGCATAGTTTGTCGGTTTGAGAGCTCCTAAGATCAGGCTCAATAAGGTGCGTGATACTAACAGGGCTGTGAAAAGGCTTACAAATACGCCTACTGCCAGGGTGAAGGCAAACCCAATAACAATCGTAGCCCCAGATTGGCTGCCGAAGATATAAAGGACGGCGCAGGTGAGCAGGGTGGCGATGTTCGAGTCCCTGATAGAAGGCCAAGCGCGTTGGAAGCCCTGGTCGACGGCTTGCATTAAAGAACGACCGGCACGCAGCTCTTCTTTAAAACGTTCAAAAATAAGGATGTTGGCATCCAGGGCACTGCCCGTGCTCAATAAGAAACCTGCAATACCTGCCAGAGTCAGGGTGACTGGGATTGTCCGATACAGGGCAAAGGTGATAATGGCATAAATGATGATTGCCAGGTCAGCGATCAGTCCGGGCAGACGATAATAGAGCGCCATGAAAGACATCACCAAAATGGCACCGACCAAGCCTGCCACCAGGCTTTTGTTGAGCGAGTCCTTACCCAGGGACGGTCCGATCGTGCGGGTTTCTGCGACTTTGAGAGGAATTGGTAGAGATCCATAGCGCAGTTGGACTGCCAACTGGTTTGCCTTTTCGTAATCGAAACTGCCGGTGATTTCGCCTTTGCCATCATCAATTTTGTCATTGATTACTGGTACTGAGAGGACTTTTTTATCCAGAACAATCGCCAATACATCATTGATGTGATTACCGGTAAATTCGGCGAATTTGGTCGCACCTTCTGGGGTGAACTCAATCGCGACCACATAATTACCAAGCTCATCTGTACTTACCGAGGCTGTCTTTAAATCTGCACCAGTTAGAGCTGTGGGCCAAATTCGCTGTGTGAGATCGGATGTTCCACTGATGTCTGCGGTACTGGTGACAGGTGTAGAGCTGGATACATTCCAATCGGTTTGAATGGTCTGATCTACCAGGGTCATCGCCTCTTGTTGGGTGATGGTCGACATATCGACAAACTCCAACAAGCCCGTACTCTTTACGGCAGAAATTGCTTTTTCGGGGTCTTCAACACCGGGTATTTCGACAAGCACTCGTCGATCTCCTACTCGCTGAACGTTGGATTCGCTGACTCCCAATCCATTGACGCGGTTTTCTACAATACTGGTTGCTGTGCGCATGGCTTCAGCGGTTACTTCGGTCGTCTGCGGAAGGTCAGCTTCGAGTAAAACTTGGACACCGCCCACCAGGTCTAAACCAAGGTGGGTGCTGATTTCTTTTGCATAGGTACCTAAGTTGATCCCTGGATTATTGGGGATTACCAACCAGATAGCAATGACCAGGATGATGATAATCAAAATAAGGGTTCGATATTTCTTCATTCCAACCTGCAAGCCTCCAATACTCATACAAATGCCAGCCCTTGGCTGGCTAAAAAGCCAGAAAAATCTGGCAATTGGGCATTATACCGCAAAACATCTATTCAAGTTAGAAAGTCAAGTACTTTTTGCAATACTCCCTGGGCACCGGTACTATTTGTGTCAATGATCAAATCTGCATTCTGGCGAGCATGCGCTAAGCGACGGAGCTGTTCATCGAATTCGTCCTGCGACCAATTCAGGTTCCTGCGCAGCAATGTGTTTTCGTACGAAACTTCCAGGTAGATTAAGATATCTGGGTTCGTGAGCTTCTGCCACATGCTTGGGACATAGGAATGTTCTTGGGCAATATGTTTCACCCGATAACCCAAACTTTTGAGATGGTTTGCCAGGGTTGTTTTTCCAGCGCCGCAAGGACCGACTATTCCGATCAGCGTATCCATCTCATGGCGTATTTTCCTGCACCAGTAAACCAATTGCCAGAGGTCCTCCCAAAACTGCCAGGGCATCTCCTTCGGATAATTGGATTTCTGGAGCAGGATGAAAATCAGATGTATGATTACGGCGCATGAAAACAATACTTAGATCGTAATGCTGTTCGATTTCTCCTACAGTCATTTTCGCGTAGCGTGAGCCTTCTACGATGATCAGGCGTGCCAGGCTTAAGATTTCACCTTCGATAGATATCGGGTTGGTCATCTCTACACCTGTGGCTGCTGCAGCGAAGGAAGGTGCAGCCATGTTCGTGGCACTGAAAGCAGTGAAGCCAAACTGCTCATGCAGGGCTTGGGCAAAATCATTATCAAAAATACGCAAGACTACCCGGATATTTGGATTGAGACGCCGTGCTTTCAGGGCGATTTGCAAATTCAGGCTGTCATTTTGAGTGCATAAAATGATTGACTTGGCTCGCTTTACTGAAGCTGCTTCCAGGGTGGATTCGCGGGATGCATTATCGTCAATGACGGGTATACCCATGCGCTTAACGCTGGCAACCATTTCGGCTGAAGGATTAGCTTCTACTACAACTACATCCTGTTCAAGATCGTGCAGGCTGCGTGCCACCCGAAAACCCAGGTGTCCTAATCCTACCAAAATGTGATGGTCGTTAAATGTAGAAGCGACAGCCATTTCCCACTCCTTGCCCCGTGCCCGGCGGTTAAAAAACATAAGACCAAAATCCGCTAATCCGAACGAGACGATAATCAAGCCGATAACAGGCATGATGAAAAAGAAAATTTCCAGATACCATTGTTTGGGAAAAGCCTGTGCAGGTTGTAAGAAGGTGAGCAAGAGAACATAATAAATTGATTCGAATGGATTACTGACAGGCTCTCCAGCCGAGACTGAAAGGAAATAATAAATTAAACCTCCACCACAGATGGCGATGATAAATGCGATCAAAGGGCCGGCAAATTCACGCAAGAGCAGCCAGGTATCCCGGAAACTTGCGCGGACCTTTCGCCAACGGACCAGATTTTTCCGAAAACTCATGTAGAAAGGGGCAGGCGTACCGACATGCGTCGTACCAGGTCGCCTTCGTAATTGGAGACGCGCAGCACCACGATGCTGGTGTCGTCCACCGGACGACCTTCGTCCATATGCAAAGCCTGGTTCAGGAGTGTATCTGCAATTTCTTGCGGAGAGCAGGCTTCTTCTTCAGAGAAACATTGTAAAACGGTCTTAATGTCCATCTGTCGTCCCTGGCGTGAGCCAGCATGGATCAGACCATCGGTAAACATGATAGCAATCAAGTTGGGTTCCAATGGCAGCTCAGATATCCAGGGGCGGGTATCTCGGTAGAGGCCAATCGGTTTACTCTCTTCTTCCAGGCTTTTGATCTGATCTCCCATTGCCAGCAAAACGGGAGCAGGATTATTCCGCGTGATTACCAGGGTGTTGGTCTGTAAATCCACTGAAAAGATATTTAAAGTTGCAGAAACTTTGCCTTTTCTTTCTGTGAAAAGGTAATCGGAGGCAGCGCGTGCTGAAGCACCATCGCGGATGCCCTCAGAGAGCAAAGTGATGACTTTACGGACAACCAGTGTTGAGATCCACTTGGCCCCCTTACCCGAACTTTGCCCATCAGCCATAACTACCGATAATCCTCCGTTAGGGCGCTCGACCACCTCAACAGTGTCGCCGCTCTCAGAGGATGCATACTTGTTTATTTTTGAGACCGCAATCTGTACTTCCATTCCCTGATTCTACAACAACTTGGCTTACTTTAGAAGCTTTTTCGCTAACTTCTGTCCTACGATAATGGCTAACCGGCTCGTTTTTAGATCAACCCAATCGACATGAGCCAGGAATCCGGCATCTCTCACCGGTTCCAGAAAGCGATCCTCCCATTCGGGAGATTGACCGGTGATGCGGAACAAGCCACCGGCTGCTCTTTCAAGGCATTTTTCACCGGTAATCCAGGCTAAAGCAAGGATGATCACCTGGCCTCCGGGTACAAGCACGCGTTCGATCTCAAATAGGGTGCGTGGATCGACAATGTATTCGGATGGGAAGGTGGCAACTACGGTTTGAAAAGTATCTTCTGCAAATGGGAGAGACTGAGCGAAGCCGCGCACCAGTTTGGATGCGAATCCTATTTTCTGCAGGCGGTTCATTGCCTGATGACTCATTTGAGGACTGGCATCCAGGCCGACTGAACTTAAGCCTTGCTCTTAAAAACTCGGCTTGTAAATGTCCAGGGCCATGACCTAATTCAAGAATTCTTCCTCCCTGCATATAAGGAAGAATACTCTTTACCCATTCATTCCACCTGCCCAGCGAGACACCAGCTGCCACCCAATCGTAAGTCCAGGCGAATTGATGGTAGAGCAGATAGAAGCAAAACCTTAGAAACCAGCCTAGCAGCCGTTTCACGGCACAATCACTGGTAAACTCCCCTCCAAGATTCGATACTCAATTTCTTGAGCAATCTCCGATTGGATTTCTCCATCTGCATGCAGAGGGGTGGGTTCTTCGGTACGGATGTGCAGCCAGGATGTATTAATCTCATGGACAGAAGGGTGTTCGACATAACTGCCCTTTCCGGGTTTCATGGTTTGTGGGAGCATGCGTAAAATGGCCAACCGACCACTCATGTATGCATAAACAAAAGTGAGCTTGCCGTCAGCAGGATTGGCATGCGGAGTCATGTAAAACAAGCCTCCTGTCACAGGGGTATTGCCCACGGTCACCAGGGTACAAGGACCATCATATCGTCCATCTTCCCATTCGAGATGGACTTTCCAATGCGGATTGCGTGAGATTGCGAGCAATGCTGCCAGGAGATAACGCAGGGTGCCTTGCAGCCAGGTGATGCGTTGTTGTACCAACGTAACGCTTGGTTCGAGGCCAATGGCGGAATTATTGTCAAAATAACGGAGCGGTTGGAAAATGCCTTCTTTTTTATAAGTCACAGTCCCTAAATCGATTTGGCGCGTCTTCGCAACCTGCAGAAAAGAGGCTGTAGCTTGCAGATCGATGGGCAAACCCAGGTTGACAACCAGGTCATTCGCTGTGCCCAAGGGAAGGATACCAAAACGTATCGGAATTTTATTGGTTGAGGATGGATTAACTACCTGGCAGATTCCATTTACAACCTCGCTGATGGTTCCATCCCCCCCGGCTGCCAGGATGACCTCATACCCCTGACGAACAGCCTGAGAGGCTAACTCAAGAGCATGCCCTGGCCCTTTGGTGGAAACCAGGGTATATTCTAGTCCCGTGGTTTTTAAGGCAGCATGGATTTCTGGGAGGCGTTTCTGGGCATTCCAACGATTTGCATAAGGATTGTGAATTACAATGGTTTTCATGGAATAATTCTAGCATGAAAGTAAAAATTGCATGAAAAAGCGGCAACTTTATAAATCATAAAATGTGATAACATTCGAGATTGTTGGCGTAGAATTTTCCATTAACATCACAAAGAAGTCAGTGAGAGCTGGTTGACCTAATCACATCGGAGTACGCTATGGAAAAAATACAAAATTTTGCGGAAAAAGTGGCCGCAAATATTGAGAAAGTAATTGTAGGTAAAAGAGGTCCGGTTGATCTGGCAGTGATTTGTTTGCTCTGCCAGGGTCACTTACTCATAGAGGATGTACCCGGAGTAGGGAAAACTGTGCTGGCACGCAGTATTGCACTCTCATTGGGGTGTTCGTTCAGCCGGATTCAATTTACACCGGATATGCTGCCAAGTGATGTAACTGGGGTTTCAATTTTCAACCAGGTCACCCGCCAGTTCGAATTTAGAGCCGGCCCGGTGATGTCACAGATTGTATTATCCGATGAAATTAATCGCGCTACTCCAAAGACCCAGGCATCTCTCCTGGAAGCGATGGAAGAGCGCCAAATCACTGTCGATGGAACCACCCATCCTTTACCCAAGCCCTTCATGGTTTTAGCCACTCAAAACCCAATTGAATATGAAGGAACCTTCCCGCTTCCCGAAGCCCAATTAGATCGTTTCTTGATGCGCCTCGAGCTGGGTTATCCAACCTTGGAAGATGAAATAAGTATCCTGGATCGACAGCAGTATAAACACCCAATCTTATCGCTGCAGCAGGTGGTCTCTTCTCAAGAGCTTGAGGAAGCTCAAGAAGAAATCAAGAAAGTTTATGTGGCTCCTGCAATAAAAAAGTATATGGTTGAAATTGTTCGCCAGACAAGGCAGCATCCTGATGTATATCTTGGGGCCAGTCCGCGCGGCAGCCTGGCGCTATACCGTACAACCCAGGCTCGTGCAGCGATGTCAGGACGTGATTTTGTCCTTCCAGATGACGTGAAAGCATTGGTTCATACTACACTTTCACACCGCGTCATTTTAGGGCCAGCCGCGCGCTTGCGCGACCTCAATGCAGACCAGATCTTGCAAGATGTCCTGGGAAAAGTTGTCGTTCCAGGGGGAGATCTGAAAGGTTAGGTCAATATGAACACGTCACAGCGGGTGACAATTATCCTGCTGGCGTTGAGTTTGATAGCCGGAGTAACTACCGGGGAAAAACTGTATTACCGGTTAAGTTATCTTTGGGGTTTCTTGTTGCTTGGGAGCTGGATCTGGTCCCACTTTTCCATCCGGGGTTTAAAACTAAACCGCTCCGCAAGGGCTTTACGTGCCCAGGTCGGGCAAATTTTTGAAGAGCGTTTTGACATTCTTAACCAGACCCGGCTGCCTCGCTTGTGGCTTGAAGTTAACGATGAATCCACCTTGCCTGGCTCTGAAGGCTCGCGGGTCTTATCTATGATTGATGGCCGGCAGGGTCGCTCCTATTTGGCGCGTACCCGCCTGATCCAACGAGGAGTATTTCCACTAGGGCCGACTGTCCTGGCTTCAGGAGATATCTTCGGGATATTCCCTGCCAGCCTTCGTATTCCAGCTAAAGACACTTTACTGGTTTATCCGATGATGGTTGATGTGCAGTATTTCCCCAACCCGCCTGGCTTGCTGCCCGGAGGCGAGGCTTTACGCAGGCGCACACATCAGGTAACCCCCAACGCGGCTGGGGTGCGCGAGTATTCCCACGGCGATCCACTGAACCGTATTCATTGGCTAAGTACTGCCCGTCGCAATCGGTTTATGGTGAAAGAATTTGAATTGGATCCACTGGCAGATGTATGGATCTTCCTGGATGCTTCAGGATCCACTCAATATTCGCAGCCACGTCCTCCGATCGATTTCAAGGTTCAAGATTTATGGCAGCGTAATGTCAAGATTGACCTCCCTCCATCTACAGAAGAATATGGGGTCAGCGTAGCGGCTTCGCTTGTGCGAGATTACTTACGCCGGGGCCGGTCGGTTGGCCTGGTATCATCTGGAAGCTTCCTAACCTTGATCCCGCCTGATCGGGGAGGCCGCCAATTGGGAAAAATACTCGAGGCGCTGGCCATTGTGCGTGCAGAAGGGGAAATACCACTCCGGGGGTTGGTCGAAATGCAAGTGAAGCATATGGTAAAAGGCAGCTCGGTCGTTTTAATCACACCCTCAACCCACCATGAGATGGTTATTGTCGCTGAATACCTGCTTCGGCGAGGACTCCTGCCAATTGTGGTGTTGATTGATGCCGCTTCTTTTGGAGGCCCCCAGGAATCCGATGATTTGGTCACTCAAATACGTTCGATGGGTGTGCCAGTTCGTTTGGTTAAGAATGGTGTGGCGCTAGAGACATCCCTGGCAGATGATCTCCAACAAATGACTGGATCGGCACGAACCATGCCTGCAAGTGAATCGTGAGAAAAAATTATTTATTCGTCCATAAGGGGGGATCTTGATTAACCGGATACGTGAGGTGTTGATCGGCTCTCCGTTACCCACCATGGAGGGTGCTCATAAAAAATTAAACAAAATCCGAGCGCTGGCTGCTTTTTCTCCGGACGCCTTATCCTCAATTGCATATGCCAACCAGGAAATTTACCTGGGATTGGTGATAGCAGGAACGGCTGGGCTGCAGCTGATGTTTCCTATCGGGCTTGCGATTACCGGTTTGTTGGCAATTGTTGCTCTTTCATATTTCCAGACTATTCAAGGATACCCATCAGGTGGGGGTTCTTACGTTGTTGCGCGAAAATTTGGGAGTTACACCGGGCTTAGTTGCTGCTTCTGCATTACTGATCGATTATTTGTTGACTGCAGCTGTCAGCCTCACTGCTGGCGTAGAAGCAATTGCTTCTGCTTTTCCTGAGCTGCATTCTTACCGGATCCCAATTTCTTTAGCTCTGCTGGTGGTGATCACGTTAATGAATTTGCGCGGCTTAAAAGAAACGGGTTCTTTTATGGCGGTGCCTGTCTATTTATTTTTATTTACTTACCTGCCATTGTTATTTTATGGAGGTGTGCATTTACTGATTCATGGTCCTAATCCACCACCAATTTCGGCCAATCTTGGCAGCTCATTATCCTTGTTAATGATCTTGCATGCATTTTCGACCGGTTGTACCGCACTTAGCGGCATCGAAGCGATCAGTAATGGCGTCCCTACTTTTAAGACCCCAGAGGCAAAGAATGCTGGGAAAACATTGATCGTAATGGCCGTATTGATGGGAATACTCTTCCTGGGTAGCTTAGGATTGACTCAGTTTTTGGGGATTGTTGCCGGACCCCAAGAAACCATTCTTTCCGCTTTAGCCAGGTACTTGTTAGGCGATGGTTTTTTTTATGTTTTGATCCAAATATCCACGATGTTGATCCTGGCTGTAGCTGCAAATACAAGTTTTGCGGGCTTCCCACGCCTGGCAGCAATCTTAGCTGCAGATGGATTTTTACCTCGCCAATTGACTGGTTTAGGGGATCGCTTGGTTTATTCAAATGGAATTTTGGCATTGTCTTTGGCGACTGGCTTTTTGATCATACTATTTGGAGGAAATTCTCATTCCTTAATCCCATTATTTGCCGTGGGGGTATTTTTAGCATTTACGCTCTCTCAAGCAGGTATGGTCCGGCATTGGATCCGCGAAAAAGGGAGTAACTGGCAGCTAAAATCTTTTATTAATGGATTAGGTGCGCTAACGACCGCAGGCACGGTTCTTATCGTTGGGGTCAGTAAATTTGCCGAGGGTGCCTGGATCACTATTTTATTGATCCCAGCCATTGTGCTAATCTTCATGCGCATCCGGTTTCATTACCGAGAAGTGGCTAATGCCCTGACTTTGCGAGGACTTCCCCCCTCACTCAAGCCATTCCCTCCGCCGCGCATTATTATCCCGGTTTCAGGCGTGCACCGCGGGATTGTGAACGCAGTGGATTATGCCCTATCGATCTCGAAGCACGTTACGGCAGTTTACGTTGAGCTGGAACCCGGGGCAGGGGAAAAAATGCGCACTACCTGGGAGCGCTGGTGGCCTGACGTGGAGTTCGTGGTGGTTCCCTCACCTTATCGTTCGATTGTTGGGCCCTTGTTGGACTACCTGGACCAGACGGACCAGGAACAAAACGATGGACAGTTAGCCACAGTAATCATCCCAGAATTTGTACCAGCCAAATGGTGGCAAGGCTTGTTGCACAACCAGACTGCCTGGATGCTCAGAGCCGCCTTGCTTTACAGGCGCCGTAAGTACGGATACCAACAGGCGATTATCGATATCCCTTATCACCTGAAGAAGTAATCAGTATAATCTCAGGATTGAATTATTCAATTTCCACGTAAATACGCTTGTTGATCTTTCCCTTGCTCTTGTAATCAACCACGCGGATATGTCCAACTTCACCTGTGTTTTTAACGTGGGTTCCGCCATCCGCCTGCAAATCTAACCCCACAATTTCAACAATACGCACCTGGCTGATCCCCTCAGGCAGTAAGTTTATCTTCGTACGGATCAGGTCGGGGATTTGAAAGGCTTCTTCTCGGGGGAGGATCGCCACGCGCACCGGTAGGTTCCGGTTGACTTCCAAGTTAATCGCTTCCTCAATCCTGGCAACCAGGTCTTTATGCATGGTTTCAAACTCAAAATCCATGCGTCCCTGCAAGGGATCCATATCGCCACCTGTTACCGAAGCGCCATAGTCGCGGAAAATGACCCCGCATAGAATGTGCATGGCAGTGTGGGTACGCATCAGCTTATAGCGCTTTTCCCAATCCACCTGTCCCATTACAGGTGTACCTGGAACAGGCAGCGGTGTATTTGCCTCCAGGATGTGTAGAACATCTTCACCAGCTTTCTTGGGGCGGACAATTGGGACAGATTGTCCCTCAATGGTCAGCCAGCCATTATCAAAAGGCTGCCCACCGCCTCCCGGATAAAAGGCCGTACGATCTAAAATGACTGCATGGTTCTCCGGATCGATCCCTGTCACTGAGGCTGGAAAGGTTTGTAGATAACTATCGGTTTGATATAAGAGTTCGGTCATATTCTGAGTATACGGGGATTAAGAAAAATCCGCAAGCAAGTCATCTTTCAGGGATTTGGCAACAAGTCCAATAATAGAAGCGGCATCGCCTTGGCAGGATGAAAAATGGAGGAAAAATGGGTTGAGGGAGTTTTTAAGGGCAAAAAACGGTTTCCGACAGAAGGTTCGGGGCAACAAGTGGAGATGCGCAGCGCAATAAGTCCGCCCGACCGAGTCCCAAAGCAGGAGATTGGGAGCAGAGAGCAGGTCAGGATCAGGCAAAAAGAGCTAAAAAGCAACCGGTCGGCGCGTAGAGACGACCTTCAGCGGAAACGAAGGTAGAAATCGGGATCAGAAGAGGAGTGGCTGATCAGGAGGGCGGAGGGGTGGGCGACCTGGCTTGCGCAGAAGCTTCGAAGATCAGGCGGGCAAGATTGAAGGCCAGGGACAGGGTATCGCTAATCAGCATGGCCTTGGCAGTGTTTTTGAGACCGAACCAGGGTGAGCGTTTGACACCCCGGCGTTCCTGAATGGCATTTCTGCTCTCGGAGTAGCTTTGGCGGCCCATGCGTAAGTTCCAGGTATGCGAGCCGACTTGCAGGTCACGGGCCAGGCGAATACAGCCATCCGGGAGGGCCAGGCCGGTGGAAAGCGAGTAACCCAGGGGATGATCCGGAGCGATATACTGGCAGGCCAGGCGGGGCGGGGTGGTTTCAGGCTGGTCAGGCAGCGCTCCAAGCGGCGGTTGGGCGATGTCGGGGTCGGGCTGGTGAGCACACTTTTGGCGGCAAACCCACTTGGTGGTGCCATGTTCATAATCGTGACCGTTGCAGAACAGCCGGTAGCCGAGCGGACAGAGGGGATTGCCCTGTTCGTCGTAACTGCGTTTCAGGCAGGTGAGGGGCTGGTCATCGCCGTGCATGGGCAGCAGGCGGATGGTGCGCAAGGCCTTCAAATCGTCGTGGACGTAGCGCAAGACCTCTTCATAGCCTTCACCAGCATCTCCCAGCAGTTCCCCAATCTTCAGCAGGGGAAAGCCGCGGCGCAGCACATTGAGACCAGGGACGGTGAGCAAGTGATCGTTGAGGTTAGCCGGGGTGCAAGGGCCGGTGAGGGGCCAGAGTAGAAAGAGGCGATCATCGACAATATTGAAGGCTTTGGACTTGTAGCCGTAATGGTGCTTGCCTGTGGGTGGGCGCCTTGTGGGCCTGTGGGCTGCCTGCTTTCGGGGCCTGCGGGTTGGGGCCAGGGCGGTTGGAGCCGGAGTAGTAGACATAAGCCGCATCCGGATCGCGGGGAGTGGCAAAGCGGCAGTGCTCCCGGCAAGCTTGTGTGTCGCAAGCACAGCCTTCTTTTTCAGCTTTCCGAGCCGGGCAGGGCCGGGGTGAACCGGGAAGCGAGCAAGCGGGTTTCTGAAAGCGGCACTTCTGGTGCGAGCGGGAAGCGACCAACTGGCAGTCGGTGGAAATGCTGACCCCCCGCTCGGGTGGATCGCCGGGGAAGGTGGACTGGGAGGGAATAAGATTGTAGGCTATCAAGCCCTGGGCTAAACTGGCCTGGCACTCGGCGAACCAATCCAGTCGGGTGTGTTGGAGGGCCATGCGGAAAGTCGATGCTTCGGGCACATCTGACGGGTCGAAGCCCAGGCGGCAGCAGTAGCCCCCTCCCCGGTCTTGGGAGTGCAGCTCCTGGTTCAAACGTTTCCAGTTCCACTGGTGATAGACGGCCAGGAAGATCCCCAATCCCAGGCTCAAGGGGTCAAAGGGTGGCGGGCCGAACTGGCTTCTGAAACGCTGGGCGAAGTAGGGCCGCCAGGGGGTGAAGTCGAACAGACGCAAGGCCAGGTCGAATTCGTCCAGGCCGACCAGAGCCTGCCCTGAGCTTGTCGAAGGGTCGGCGCTGGTTTGTAGATCCTTGGGCGGCAGCCACTGGTAGAATGAGCGACACAAGCGTCCAGGCCAGAGCGGAGGCGCCCCGGGGGTGGGCAGCTTCAAGGGCAGAAGCGGGCGGATGGCTTCCCAGCAGAAGAGCTCGACAAAGTTGGGCATCAGCAAGCGCCGCTCAGCGGCAGCAAGCTTGCGCGTCTCAGCCAGTTCAGAACATGAAAAGCTCTGTAAGGTGCGAAAGGGACTGTCTGGAACTGAAACACAAGCGCTGACTGGGGTAGCGGGAACCAGGATACTGCTCATTTCATCCCCCTGCGGCTGCGCAACCAGGCATTGTTCAATTGGCGTGCTTGCCGGTAATCCCTGCGACTGTCTCGCTCACACAAGCTGCGTAAGCGTATGGATAAGGCTGGCAGACGCAGCAAAACCAAAGCTTCATTGCGCAACTGCCGGATCCGTTCCCCACTCAGGCCCATCTGTTGACCCACTTCAGCCAAGAACATCGGCGCTTGCCCGTCCAGCCCATAGACCTGCCCGATCACCTGCCGTAAGCGCTCGGGCAGGCAGGCGAGCTCTTCGGCCAAGGCCTGACGGACCTGCTCCTGCTGCCAGTCGATGACAATCTCGGAAAGGCTCTCCCTGGCTCGCACCGCTTCCAGCCAACCTTCCTTTTTCCAGGCTTGTTCGACCGCCAGCCAAATCCGATTGCGGATGGCTCGCCCTGCATACGTCGAGAATGTACTTCCCCGATCTGCCTCAAAGTGCAGTATGGCTTGCCACAATCCAATCCAGCCTTCCTGGATCAGATCGGCATAATCGCACTTGCCCGGATACTGGCGATGGATGACAACATAGATCAGCTTTTTGTGCTGGTTCAGCAGCGCCTCCAGGCATACCGCACACCCGGCTTGGGCACAAGCAATATTGGCTATGTGATTCGAGTTAGAATTGAGTAGAATTGTCATGCGACACCTTTCTTGAGATAGTTTTCGAACCTACCCCAGAAGGGTGTCGCATTTTTCCCCAATTGGCAAGCTATTGGATGAGTTGACTTTTCGTTTCTTGTGAGTTGACTTTTAGTTCATTGACTTATTGCACTATCCCCTTTCATACCCACCTCTGAATTTTCTTCGTTGACATTTCGTGCTTCTGGCGGTATAAGCAGGTCATTACAAAATGAAGATCCTCTCGATCAGCGACGTCATCAGCAGCCCCATTTACAGCCCGTCTGTTAAACAGAAGTTCGGCGATGTAGACCTGGTGTTAGATTGCGGGGATACTCCTTACTACTACCTGGAATTTGTTCTGACTGCGCTGAGTAAGCCGGCTTTTTTCGTGCGCGGGAATCACTCGAAAGTGATGGAATATGAAGGATCCGACGCACGCGCTTATCCCCATGGTGCAGTAGACTTGCATCGTAGAGTGATCAACCATAATGGCTTGCTTCTGGCTGGGGTACAAGGCAGCTTGCGCTATCACCCGGGACCTTTCCAATACAAACAATCAGAGATGTGGATGAATGTTTTTTCACTGCTACCTGGAGTGCTGCGGAACCGGGTTGTTCATGGCCGATTCCTGGATATCTTTGCGACACATTCACCTCCCAGCGGGGTGCATGATCAACCAGACTTGCCCCACCGAGGGATTAGAGCTTTTCTTTGGTTCATCCGAGTTTTTCAGCCGGCTTTTCATATCCATGGACACATCCACACTTACCGGCCTGATACCATCATGGCGACTCAGGTGGGAAAGACGCGGGTGATAAATACCTTCGGGTACCGCGTTACAGAAGTGTATCTCCAGGAACGTTTATAAATGGATCGGTGACTTAGACATTAATTAGCGGCACAAGAGAATGGAACGGCTTGAACCGCGCAAGATTTGATCGACAACATCGTCATTAAGCAAATTGAATAAAGGTGAAGTGCCATATCCTCCCATGATAATCAAATCACTTTGGGTTTCCTCAGACATCACAAGCAGGGTCGGGGCGATAGGGCCATCACACTGCGCATAGGTTGCCTGGATACCATGTTCCTCAAGATAGTTTTGAGCGAAGGCAATTGCATCATTTGTATTAAGTGGGGAATTTTTTCGCAGATCGTAGCTACCACAACTGACATCTTCCACTGTTCAGCCATATAGGCGGCAACAAATAAGGCTTCTTTTGCTTTGGGGCTGCCATCATAAGCTAACATGGCTCGGGAGAGTGGAGCGACTTTCTTTGGTACAACCAGAATGGGTTGAGGGCAGCGGAGGAGCAGGTTCCGGAAACCTGAGCTGAGTTTTTGGAAGGGGCGGGTACCGATGGGGTGGGCCAGCTTGACCACCACTAAATCGTTCCAGATCGCCCTTTCTGAGATCTTGCGAGCAATCTCTCCATTTGCCACGACCAATTTTCCTGGAACCCCAGCTGTTGCACACCGTTGGCTGAATTCTTCTTGGATCGCTTTCACTTCCTGGCTTGCGCTTTGCTTTTGAGAGCGCACGACATAAATGCCTCGCAGGCGAGATTCTTCGCGTTGAGCAATTAGAATAGCTTGTTCCAAAGCTAACCAGCCATCTCTTTTTCCTGTAACTGCAACCAGAATATCACTAAAAAGCCGGTCATCCCGTCGTATAGCTTGCTGGTTCTCGCGCCAGAATCCTGCCTGGGGACCAGCTTCTAAAGAATCAGGGATTAAGAGATCTTGGATCCTTTTTGAAAAATGCATTATTCTGGTGGTGAACTCGGGGCTAAATTGTAAAGCCATGTCATGAGCGACCCGTCGTGAGTTCGATCTGATCACCAAGCTCTTTTTCAAGAGATTTCTGGTGTTCTGCAATCCATAGGTACAGGTCGGTTTCCGTGCGGTTCGGAAAGTTCCGCGGCAGGCCAAGATCGTAAATTACCTTAATGACAGGTAGATAGACCTCATCATACCAGTGAGCAACCGCTGCATCATAGGGGATTTCACGCTTTTGATCGATGCCCATGTAATAGCGGTGTACCGATATATGTTCTTCGATGATTTCATATTGACCAGGGGAGGTTACAGCAAGGTTGGAATTTGGGCGGATGCTATCTAGCTGAGTGTGATCTAAAAAATCCACATATTCAGATTTTATGATTAAGTCGTTTGGATCAGTATCGGGAGTGATGGGAACGCGGGTGGTAATTTCGGTCACAAAACCCTGAATGGTTTTGGCTCCCATCTCCTTGGCAACCGAAACACGGTGATTGCCGTCACCGACAAAGAATGTCTCGCCGATCTGATAGGCTTCAATTGGAGGAAGACCTAGCTGGTCGTAAGCGGCTGCCTTGACTCCTGCCCAACGTTCGCTATCGACTGATTTGCGAGGTAGAAAATCCCGCGTAAAATCCTCATAGCGGTTTACACTCCCGACGATAGCTTCTAGGGGAATATCTTTTAGAACCTTGCGCCCCATCACTTGGGCTTTTAGCTTTAGGCGTATTTCATCAAACGATAACAAGGTTACTGGTTTACCGCGCAATCGAGCGAGGATTTCATGCATATTTGCTTTTGACCTGGCACTGTAAAAATCCTCCAGGGCGGAACTTCTCATGGCACCACGTAATTCAGGCATGAAGCCTCCTTGACAAACAAATATGATAACAGAAATTTTTGTGAAGTTAATGTATAATTAAGGATAATTTAGAAAATTACGAATATTTTTGAAAGGAGGTGAGAATGATGCAGTTCGAACGCAAGGAAAAAGGCCAGGGTATGGTCGAGTATGCACTTATTATCCTGCTTATTGCTATCGCTTTGCTCCTGGTCACGTCTCTTTTAGGCAGCCAATTATCTAACACGTTCAGTACTATTTCATCATGGATCAATTACGCAAGTACTAGGTGAGAATAAATAGCTATTTTCTGTCATTTTTATCGCACAGGGCTTGTCACCCTGTGCGATCATTTTAAGGGTATCTGGCATCGTTTCTGCACGTACCCAAGTCGGTTAACAGATGATACATCAGAATTAGTGTATACTCTTATGTTAGGATTTGATTATCACAGCATTAATTTAGAGAAGCCTGGAGTTCCTGGATGAGGAACTTTGATTTTGCTGCATTCACATCCATTTTAGGGGCGGGGATTTATCTTTGGTTTGTTTTTTCTACGCGTCGACAAGAGATTGTCAACCGGATCAAACAAAGTATCATGGTTTATGGGTTATTGTCAGCGGTTTGGGAAATTCTTTGGGCTGCCTACCGGTGGGGACTTTTTGATTTCTTTAAAACGGATTTTGGGCGCTGGTTGGTTTCATTTGGAATACTGATCCTTGCACTTGTATTCTTGATTTGCACCATGTTTTTTTTGCAAGTGAAAAGCGAATTTTGGGCTTGGGTAGGGATTTGCGCTGGATTTGCAGGTGTGGCTTTTTTAATTCTGATCAGCTTATTCCCCCTCTCTGAAAGCTTGAGGGTCTTCATTTTCTCACTGCTTGTGATTGGCTGGATGATCGTTGTAGGGCTAAGTTGTTTTATTACCTATACATCTTTTCAGCAGGCAAAGAAACCGCGCAATAGGAACCGAGTCGGATATTGGGGGATATCTTTGGCGATCACAATCCTTGGAGATTTAATCCTTTTCAGTGGGGTCATCAAAGGGTACGGAGGAGGCGCGACCTCTGGATTCCCAGCGGCTTTTTGGGTCATCGGGAGCACTTTACACATGGTCGGGGCACTCATTGCCGGTTATGTTGCCTTGATCCATGATGCGGTTGACCTGATCTGGGGGTTTCTCAGGCTGCTCAGTTATGCATCAGTAACATTGTTTGGCGTGTTCTTGTTTGTGCTGATCATGAGGCTGGATCTTTCACATTTTACTTTTCTCGCAAATGATAATGTTGGTTTGATTGTAATAGCACTAGGCCTGGTTGTCTTGGGTGTTCCTGCACTAAGCTGGCTTTATAGGTATGCCAATCAGCTTCTTCTTGGCAAAGGGGTGGACCGTAATACCGCTGTACGTGAGTATGGGCTGAGCATCAGCAATCTCGTTGATCTTAATAAGCTGGCAGAAGTGGCATTGGAATTTTTAAATAAAACGTTCGGGGTGGATTTTTCATTGTTATTGATCGTCGATGATCTACCTCAAGAAGATTTTTACCAATTGGTACCCGTCGCGAATCCAATCCGTGCAGAACAGGATAAATGGCAAATTGGTTGTGTCTCCAATAACAGTATTATTTCCAGGTACTTTCTTCAAGAACGAAGTATCTTATCGCAATATGACCTGGATTTTCTTCCAAAATTCAAGGCTGCCACCTTAGAAAAAGAGTGGTTATCGGGCTTCCAGGCTGAACTTTTTGTACCAATCTTAACGAAGGATGCGTGGATTGGATTATTTGTTTTAGGTCCAAAAAAGTCTGGCGACCAGTTCTTTGGGGACGATATTGATTTATTGAACACCTTGTCTAACCAAACTGTGGCTGCCCTGCAGAATGCGCGTTTGTTTTCAGACTTGCGTAGACTCAATAAAGATTTGAGGCAAACATATCAGGCTCTAGAAGATGCGAACCGAAAACTACGCGAACTGGATGAGATGAAATCAGCCTTTATCAGTGTGGTTACCCATGAAATGCGCACTCCTTTAGCCAACATGAGCTTATCGCTTCAAGTGCTTGAAATGTCGGGGGCTCAGAACTTGATGCCAGATCAGCTAGAGCAGCTTCGACAAATATCGAGCGGCATAAAGGCATCCAGAAGTATGATAGATAATTTAATCACCCTGGCTGCGTTGTTGAATAACCAGGTTGATCTATACCTGGAGAGGTTAGATTTTCAGAAAATCCTGGATGAAGCTACGCTGCCTTATTTGAGAAGAGCTGAGGAAAAAGGGGTTAATCTCAAAATTGATAAAGTAGGCGATGTTTCGATGGTAGGAGATCGGAAACTGCTCACCATTGCAGTGAGTCATCTCATCGACAATGCCATTAAATTCACGGACAGCGATGGTTCTGTTTGGGTAAGCTGTTGGACTACGACCGATGCATTGTGGTTGGATGTCAGGGATACAGGGCAGGGCATTGCAAAAGATAAGCTGGATAAAGTGTGGCAATCCTTTACACAATTACAAGCTGATGCTGTACGACGGGGGGTTGAAGGTTTAGGTCTTGGTCTTTCATTGGTAAAATTAATTATCTTAACTCATGGGGGGCAGGTATTTGTGGAGAGTGAAGTTGGCTCCGGGAGTGTATTCGGATTTCGTATCCCATTGAAAGGTCCAAATTTCCCCTTGAAGTTTGTTCCAACTGAGCCCTCTCGAAAAGAAATTTCTGGTTTATTCTGATAGGATCCTGATGAAAATACTTTCCTTCTTCTTATTTGTCCTCGTCATGCTTGTCCTTAGCGCGTGTCAATTACCTGCTACAGGCATCCCACCGGCTACACTCCTTCCTGAAGCCGCCTATACCGAGGCAGTCATGACCATTGTGGCAGGTTATACCCAAACCGCCCACGCTCCCACATCTACCAGTGCAGTAAATATGATAGCATCTACCCAGACGGTGGAAATTGTCCCCACCCACACACAAATTTTCTTACCAACCAATACCCCTCTGCCAATCGCATCCCTGACAGCAACTCCTCAGCCAACCCCGATCCCATCTACTCCATCTACTGTAACCCCTTCCTTATCTGCATCTGAGCCAAGCTCAGGGATGGGTGAAGCGGCTTTCGTAGATCGTTTTGACAGTGCCCAGAATTGGCCAATTTATTCGGATGACCATGTGAAGATTCTTATTGAAGATGGTAAGATGATTATGACTGCCCGGAAGCCAGATTTTTATAATAGTTGGATTTTAACCTGGCCGAAACCTGTGGACTTCTATCTTGAAGCGACTGCTGCGTCGGGAGAGTGCGATGGCAAGGATCGTTTTGGCCTTATTTTCCGTGTTCCCGATGTCTCTGTGAGTGAAGGATATCTGTTCGCTTTTTCTTGTAATGGCATGTATTCAATCTGGTATTGGGATGGTCAGAAAGAAACTGACTTAATCGATTGGAAAACAAGCGAATTCATTCAACAGGGAGAAGGAAAGACAAATCGGATTGGTGTTCGTGCGGAAGGAGATCAACTCTCTTTATACGCTAACGGTAATTTTATTACCTCATTATCAGACACCCGGCTGAAAGCCGGATACTTCGGTACTTTTGTTGGTTCTGCCCAAACAACAAATTATACTGTCCGTTTTGACGAGATCGCGTACTGGGATATCAAATAGGAAAGCTTTTAATAAGGAGATTTGAAGTGGATAGAAAGAATCGCTCGCGTTTAATTATTGGCGTTTTATTGATACTCCTGGGAATCTGGTTTTTAATGGTCCAATTGGTTCCAGGTTTAGACAGTTTCGTGCGAATTGAATTATCCTGGCCAATCATTGTGGTGGGGGTGGGGCTTTTTCTCTTTTTATTTGGCTTACTGGCGAATGAGCCTGACTTGGCAATCCCTGCTTGTATAGTCGGTGGAATCGGCTGCATTTTATATTGGCAAAACGCTACTGGAAATTGGGAGAGCTGGGCATATGCCTGGACTTTGATCCCCGGATTTGTTGGAGTGGGGATCTTGCTCTCTGGAATTTTAGGAGGAAAATTCCGTTCGGCATGGAGCTCAGCCAGCAGCTTGCTGTTGATCAGTATTGTTCTTTTCCTGATCTTCGGCTCATTGTTCGGTGATTTGCCTTTGGGTGGCTACTGGCCAATTTTAATTATCCTATTGGGTGTGTGGTTGTTGATCAGAACACTGTTCCGTATGCGACGATAATTCGTGAAAAGGAGATATTCCATGAAATTGTTGAAGTCACGAATCTTGTGGGGTATTTTGCTGGTGGCAGGAGGGATTGCACTGCTGCTTGAAAATTTGGATATTCTGCGCCTTGGAGGGTTGATCTGGGGAGCTGTTTTGGGAATTGCCGGTATCGTATTTCTCGCTGTCTATTTTGAGAATTGAGTCCATTGGTGGTCCTTGATCCCAGGTGTCTCGTTGCTTGCCTTAGGTTTTGACGCTCTATTGGGATTTTTCTCTCCCTCGCTTTCTGAATCGGTTGGAAGCAGCATTGTTTTGGGCGGAATTGGTTTTAGTTTTGTCCTGGTTTACCTGGTGAACCGGGAGAATTGGTGGGCGATCATTCCGGCTGGCGTTCTGGCTGCCTTGGCAGTTGTTTCAACAGTCGATGTAGGCAATTATGATGGGGATACCGGTGGGATTTTCTTCATCGGTGTCGGAATAACATTCTTGTTGGTAGCCATCCTGCCTACGCCTGCTGGGCAGATGAAGTGGGCATTCATTCCGGCTTTGATTATGCTTGTGATGGGTACGTTGATCTCTAGTCAGAGGCAGGATATTTTATTGTATGTCTGGCCAATTTTGATTATCTTGGTGGGTGGATACCTGGTCTATCGGGCTGCTGTGTCGAACCGGGCAGGAAGGTGAGGTAGAAATGAGCAAGGATGATCCAAAAAAGAAGCCGCGCTACAGAGGTAGTTTATTCTTCCCGATGATCTTAATCGTCATCGGAATTGTATTATTGTTGAATAACCTTGGTAAGCTGTCTGAAAGTGCCTGGGATACTTTTCTGTTGTGCTGGCCATTCATCTTTATTGTGATCGGTTTAGACAGCCTACTGCACCGGGATGGGGCTGCCATACCAACCTTTTTTATTGGATTAGGTGTGATCCTGCTGCTGAGTAATTTTGACCAGATAGCCTGGAACCCTTGGGATGTTGTGTTGGTCATCTGGCCGGTCTTCTTAGTGGCCATCGGCCTGGATATCCTATTCGGCAGGCGCTCGTTTTGGTTGGGTTTACTGGCGGGTATATTGGTAATTTTACTAATTATTGGAATCGTATGGTATTTTGAATCCGATATGGTCGGAGAGAAGCTGGCTGTCGACACAATCGAGCAAACCATGTCTGGAGCAAATCAGGCTGAAATCCTGATTCAACCCTTGGTGAGCAATCTTTCACTTGTGGATTTGGAGGATTTAAACAATTTGGTTGAGGGTGAAATCCAGCACTTGCAAGGTGAGAAAATTCAACAAACTTACCAGGTTCAGGATGAGCTGGGAGTGTTTACCCTGGAAAGCTCAGGAGCAACGATCATTTTCCCAACTCTCCCCGGATCAGGTCCATCCTGGAATCTCGGCTTGACAACAAAAATTCCCCTGGAACTCGCGGTGAAATCGGTTATTGGAAAATCGACCATTGAAGCCCAAAATTTGCAACTGAGTGGGCTCTCAACCTCAGTTGTCATTGGTGAAACTTCGGTTTACTTGCCAGAAGAGGGGTATTCACTGCAAAAATTGAAGGTGTGATTGGCAGTGTGACTATTTATGTGCCGGATTCGATGGAGGTTAGAATCAATACTGATGTGGGATTATTGAATGTTCAGCTACCTGAAGACTTCATATCCCGAGAAGATTACTATTATTCACCGGGATATGTGGGTGCTGAAAATAGAGTGGATTTAGAGGTGAGTCAAGTATTGGGGAAAGTGGAAATCGTAGGGAAGTAATGGATTGGGTTGAATAGAAAAAGAGGCACCGTTTAAGGCACCCTCTTTTCATTAAGCTATTTCCTAATTACCCCAGTGCTTTGCGGATCGTATCGATCTGGCCAGCGCTGCCAAGCTTCTCGTTTTTCCCAACGATGAACTTAGCATATTCTTTCATGAAGATTTTGCCAGGATCACGCAAATCAAACTTCTCCGGCTTCTCCATGAAGAATTCTCGATGAACACGTGTCCAAACGAGACGTCCATCAGTGTCGATGTTGACCTTTGTTACACCTAATTGGCCGGCGCGCTTGAATTGATCCGCATCTACACCCTTGGCTCCGGCTAGCTTGCCTCCTGACGCATTGATGCGAGCGACTTCATCCTGTGGCACGGACGAGCTGCCATGCATGACTAATGGAAAACGAGGTAGACGTTTCTGGATTTCCTCAAGCACATCGAAGTGAAGACCCTGCCCGCCTGAGAATTTGAATGCACCGTGGCTGGTGCCAATTGCGCAAGCTAAAGAAGTCACAGCCAGTGCGCGCCACAAATTCTTTGGCCTGGTCAGGGTTGGTAAGCTTGGCTGAACCTTCATCAACTTTCACATGTTCTTCAACCCCACCCAACTGACCCAGCTCTGCTTCAACCACAATCCCTTTGGCATGGGCAGCCTCAACAACCCGCTTGGTTATAGCTATATTGGTGTCAAAATCTTCGTGGCTTGCATCGATCATCACTGAGCTGTAAAATCCGCTGTTAATGCAGTCGTAGCAGGTTTCTTCATCACCATGGTCCAGATGGACGGCAAAAATGGCATTTGGAAACACCTCATCGGCGCTGCGAATCAGCCCTTCAAGCATTTTCTTATGGGTATAGCTGCGCGCACCTTTGCTGATCTGGATGATGAAAGGCGCCTGGCTTTCCAGGCATCCCTGGAAAAGACCCATGGTTTGTTCCAGGTTATTAATGTTGTACGCCCCAATGGCGTACTTTCCATAAGCTAACTCAAACAATTTCTTTGTTGTTACAATCATGTTATGCTCCTTCTTGGATTTTTTCAGACAGGTCATTCAGGTAACCTGTACAAGCGTATAGTAAAACAGCCCAAGGAAGTATTATAATCCAGAACTGAAAAACACACGAAATGCCCGGTTTGATCATTAAAAGAATGTTGCGATGAATTCACGATGAAATAACCAAAAGGGATCATGGATCATGCAACTTTATAGAAAATGATTCGTAAATTTATTTGGATAGTAGCAAGATAAACAATTAAGTTGCCAAGGATGTCAACACAAGCTATAATCTTAACATCCAAATAGCCTATAGAACGGTTTTCAGGAGGAAACCATGACTGATTATAAAGATCAAATCTTTAGTACTGTCTCAGGTGATAAAGATTTTTTTAAGAAAATTCTCAGCTATATTCCTGGCTTCAAAGGTTACGTGGAACGCCAGGCGAGGCGAGACTTCTGATAAGTTGCTGCGCGATACAATTTTCCGTAGATTCCGAGAATTGGAAGGCCGCGTCTCGGCCTTGCAGCGTGAATTCATTAACAACGGTGAGTTGGCTTATGTGGATGATCTGGAAGCATCTGCCATCAAGCTGCGCACATTTGCAGACCGGGTTAGAACTGCGCCACGCGGCTATTCGAGCCTTTTTGAAGCGGTAAAAATTAATGAAGATGAGCTGGCAAAGTTGTACGAATTTGATGCGAACCTGTTGGCTTCTTCGGAAGAAGTTGGGCGTGCAATCGATAATGTCCAGGCCTCGGTGGGGACAGATGGGCTTCCAGCAGCGATCCGCAATCTGGAAGCTGTTTCACAACAGTGCGTGGAAGCATATGACAGGCGCGAAGAAGTCATCGTAGCCTGAACCGAATAATCTCAAAATGAATCAATTGTTGGATCAATAGAAATAGGAGAATGAGCAATGGCAAGAATTTTTGATGTCGTTGAATATCCAAATGAGATGCGCACCGAAATTGTGCATCGGTTTCCAGAAACAGGTCCAGGTGATTTCCGGATTGGCTCACAGGTTATCGTGCGCGAGTCGCAGGCCGCAGTGTTCTTCCGCGATGGAAACGCCCTGGATGTTTTTGGCCCTGGCCGTCACACCATTGTTACGGCTAACATCCCTCTGCTCATCGATAAAATCGGGCAGGCATTGTTCAATGAAAAAACACCTTTCCCCGCAGAAGTCTATTTTGTTTCGATGCGCGAGTTCACCGATCAGAAATGGGGCACTCCGCAGCCAATCATCGTTCGCAACCCGGGCATGGGTCTAGGTGTAGCTCTGCTGCAGGGGTTTGGAACTTTCAGCTTTCAGGTAAAGGATCCTCAGCAATTTGTGACGCAGGTCGTAGGCGCACAGGGCATGTTCCGTACCGATGACATTGAAGCTCGTTTGCGCGCGATGTTGCTCTCTAAGCTGCAAGATTTATTAGGCGAGACAGCCGCGAAATCCGCCGTTCCCGAGATGATTGGTTTGACCAACGAATTGGGTGCTGGGGTGCGCGCTATGACCCAGGATGATTTTGCTGCGATCGGTTTGACCTTGAAGACCTTCTATATTGAGAACTTGAAACCATCGAGCAAATCAGCAGAAGAGCTGCGTGCCATGGGTATGCTGGATATGCAAACCTATACCCAGCTTCAGGCGGCTGACGCGCTGCGCGATGCGGCTCAAAATCCCAGCGGTGGTGCGGGCTTGACTGCCGGTATCGGTGCCGGTGTTGGCATCGGCAGTGTGATGTCTTCGTCTTTACAGGGGATGACCGGTGCTGGTACAACGAGTACACAGCCGCCGCCTCCCAGTGGAGGGGCCCCTGCCGCTGGTTTAGCAGCGGTGATGACGCCTGCTGAGGCAGCCGCGGTGTTAAAAGTCTCGGAAGAAGATGTGCTTGCTGCAATCACCGCCGGAGACTTGAAGGCGCGCAAGCTGGGGAGTGCATACCGGATCAGCAAAGAAGCGCTTGAGGAATTTTTGAAGGGTTAAAAGTTCTTTGGTAAAAATTACAACAGCGTGGGCAAAGCCTACGCTGTTGTCGTTTAATGACTTTCGACCAATCTTACTAATTGGTCTAATTGGGTAAAGCTTCCTGAATCTCTTGTAACTTAAGGGGGGAAAGACCCTTTTCTTTGGATTTTTTACGAATTAACTCTTTGAGCTTTTTGACCGGCACTACTAGAACTGGGGCGTCATCCACATCCAACTCGGTTTTCTCATTGGTAAAGACGAGTACACCTTGAATTGCAGGGAGTTCCTGGTCTGGAAGCATCTTTTTGAAATATTTTTTCACTGCATCAATTTCACCTACCAGCTCCAGATCAGGTCGTCCTAATCCTTCTTGAGCAAAGATGCGTAAATAACCCTGTAAAACCCCGCCGCCTTTTTGTTTGAAGCGCCCTTTTTCGTAAGTGATTTTTCCCACCTGGTGACGAGGTAAAAGAACCCAGACTCCGCTTGGACCTACCAATAGATGGTTCGAGGCAGTCTTGTAATGATAAATCGTATGTCTATCATCCATCCCTTTGAGAGCATTATCGAGATGTTCATCCGGTCGAGGCCGCCTGCCCCAACGGTTGCCAAAAAAGATCCCCACCTGTGAAAGTGTGAATCCAATCAATAATGCCAGCCAGGCAAAGCCTATCTGATCTGGATTACGGAAAGATAGGAACATCCCTCCAGCCAGGATCACAAGCCCCCCCAGGCTGGCAACTTGTCCAAGCACGCTGTATCGCTTGATCTTTTTCTCGTCCTTTACAATTTTCATCGAGACCTCTTATAAAATTTATTTGTACTTTCGAAGAACCAGGCAGGCATTTTGCCCACCCAGCCCAAAAGAATTGGAGATGGTTACATTCACATTTACCTGGCGCTTCTGGTTGGGTACATAATCGAGATCACATTCGGGATCGGGGTATTCATAATTAATCGTCGGATGAATCATGCCGTGGTAGATGGTTAGAGCACATACAATCGCTTCCAGTGCACCTGAAGCGCCCATGGCATGCCCGAGCATAGACTTGGTGGAGTTGACAGCTAATTTGTAAGCGTGCTCACCGAAGATGTCTTTGATGGCCTTTGTTTCCGCAACATCGTTTAAGGGAGTAGAACTTCCATGAGCATTGACATAATCTACCTCCTGTGGCGTCACGCCGGCATCTGCTAACGCCCAGCGCATGGCGCGTTTTGGACCGGCGGCTTCGGGATCGGGGGCAGCCACGTGGTATCCATCTGCAGACGAAGCCTGACCGACAACTTCCGCATAGATTCTTGCACCGCGCTTGAGGGCGTGTTCCAGATTCTCCAGGATCAAAGCACCTGCACCTTCTGAAAAGACAAATCCTTCACGTTTGGCGTCAAAAGGCCTGGAAGCTGCTTCGGGATTGTCATTAAAATTAACAGGTAAAGCGCGCATCGCTGAGAAACCGCCGATGGCATACTCGCGAATCAAGGCTTCGACTCCACCAGCCACGACGATGTCGGCAGAGCCGCGCCGGATAAATTCCATGGCTTCGCCCACGGCCTGAGTACCTGTCGCGCAGGCAGTTGTGATGGTGTTGCTGGGACCAAAACATTGAAATTGACGGGAAATCATGAAAGCGGTTAGGTTCGGGATTCCTGAAGGAATGGTAAAGGGATTTACCCGCTCTAAACCCAGCGTACGCAGGGCGGTAATTCCCTCGTCAAATCTTTCATACCCCCCAATGGCAGTACCGAAAACCACACCAGCGCGTTCAGGCTCGGGCATTACCTCTTTTAAGCCAGCATCTTCGAAAGCGTTGATCGCGGCTGCCAGGCCCATCTGGGCTGAGCGCGAGATCCGTCGGGCCTCCTTTCGATCCATATATTGTGACGGATCAAATTCAGGGATCTCCCCGGCAATCTGGCAAGGAAGCTGGCTGGCATCAAACGTCGTGATGCGCTGGATTCCAGATTTCCCTGAAAGTAAATTTTCCCAGAACATTTTTATTGTGGGACCGAGTACGGTGATTGCCCCTAATCCAGTAATGACTACTCGATTTCGATTCATTCAATATCCTTTATTTGGGTTAATTTTTCCTGGATAGCCGTCCGTAAGGCTGGCAAAAGGTCTACTTCGACAGCCTGCCGAGCAACCCGGATTGCGTTTACTAGAGCAGGCGCCTCTGACCGTCCATGGCCAACAAATACCAGTCCGTCGATGCCTAAGAGAGGCACCGCTCCTACCTCAGCAGGATCCATCGTTTTCTTTAATACATTGAATGCTGGTTTTGCCAACATTGCGCCAACCTTGGTTTGCAGGCTGCCCATTAATTCTTCCCGCAGCAGATCAACCAAAAACTTGGCAACGGCTTCTGAAGACTTTAACAAGATATTTCCTGTGAATCCATCGGTGATAACCACATCTGCCATTCCACCGAATAACTCTTTACCTTCAACATTGCCAATAAAATTCAATCCAGAGTTTACCAGTAAGGGATAAGTCTCTTTCACCAGCAGATTTCCTTTGCCTGCTTCTTCCCCATTCGAGAGCAGACCTACTCTGGGAGCGTTTTTCCCCAACACTTTTTGGGCATAGATCGATCCCATGATCGCGAATTGTAATAGGTATTCAGGCTTACACTCGGCATTTGCCCCGATATCTGAGACAACGCAATGACCTCCTTTCACTGGAAAGAGAGCTGTTAGTGCGGGGCGCTTGACGCCTCGAATGCGACCTAACGTAAACAATGCGGTTGCCATCGCTCCACCCGTATTCCCGGCAGTAACAAACGCGTCGCCATCGCCAGACTTTATCAGCTCCATTCCAATAGTCATCGAGTTTTGCGCCTTCCGTCTGGCATTTTCGGCTGGTTTGTCCGACATCTCGATGACTTCTGGAGCATGAATCACGCGGATCTTGGTCGTGTTTCCAGATGCAGTCTTTATTTTTTCTCTTATCAGGTCAGCCGGTCCAACCAGAAGGATCTCATCGCCGAACGTTTGGCTGGCTTCGATTGCTGCCTGGACTTCGGGAGCAGGATGGGTATCGCTGCCCATCGCATCCAATATAATCCGCATAACTGACTCCTTATTACGAATATTGACAAGCGCTAAGAGGTGATTATAATACCACTACCTATGCGCTGGTGCTGGAACTGGCAGACAGGCATGGTTGAGGGCCATGTGGCGAAAGCCGTGGAGGTTCAAGTCCTCTCCAGCGCACTCGAATCAATAAGAATGCTTCTTTTATTGGGAGCATTCTTTTTGTTTTCTCTGAGATATCAATTTCTTGACACCCGGTGAAACGAAATTATAATACTTTTTTATCATGAGACAAAGCTGGATTGACCCGCATGTAAAATTGTGATCCATTCTAACAATGGGTTGTACTCCAGCGTATTCAGTAGCCGCGGAGAGCGGCTTTTCGCTTTTATAAAATGGAGGTGATATCTGGGAAACGAATAACTATTATCGGGGTTTATCAAAAAAACATTCAAATAAATTCGGAGGAGAAAATGAAACGCAGTTTACTAAGTATTGTAATCGTATTGGTCGCCGCCAGCCTGTTAATTTCTGCTTGTGGGGGTAGCTCGCAGAAGGTACGGGTGGCGACAGATGCCACCTGGCCGCCATTTGAGTCGATCGATGAGCAATCCAAAGAAATTATGGGTTTTGATATCGACCTGATGAACGCCATCGCTAAGGCGGGTGGTTTTGAGGTGGAATATGTGAATGTTCCATGGGATTCGCTCCTCGCTGGAATGGCGCAGTGCCAGTATGATGCCTCGATCTCAGCTATGACGATCACTGAGGAACGCAAGGAGAGCTTTTCTTTCTCGGATCCATACTTTGCAGCCGGTCAGATCGTATCTGTACAGATCGGCAATACGGATATCACGGGTAAGGACAGCCTTCCTGGTAAACGGGTCGGCGTTCAAAATGGCACGACCGGTGATATCGAGGTTCAGAATATGGTAGATGTTGTCCGCACACCTTACGACGATATTGCCCTGGCTTTCCAGGATCTGATGAACGGGCAGGTTGACGCGGTCGTTGCTGATAATCCTTTGGCTCTGGGTTATGTAGGACAGAACGCCGATAAGCTCAAGGTTGTTGGTGAGGCTTTCACCGACGAGTATTACGGTGTTGCTGTTTGTAAAACGAATGCCGATTTGCTCGATAAGATCAACAAAGGCCTGGCGCAAGTAAAGGCAGATGGTGTGATCGATGAGCTGACCAAAAAATGGATTGAGGCGGGTAATTAACCGTTCAGTGGATTGAGTTTCTGCGAGGCTTTTGAAAATAAAGCCTCGCAGATTATTTTCAGTGAGGAGCTATGAACAAACAACCGCTTTCCTCTGCTGCTCAAAAAGAGCTTGCCAAAATTCCTGGCGCAGAACCTCAAGCTCGGATGGATCCATGGTGGTGGCTGGTCGCCCTGGTTGTTGTAATGGTCATTGCGCTGGTTGTGTTTCGCCCAGACCCTTACCGGCGTATTCTTATTTTTGTTGCTGACGGGATCGTTGTCTCGATCCTGGTAACGGTTGTCTCTTTTGCTTTTGTTCTGATCTTTGGGTTGATTGGGGGATTGGGCAGGCTTTCTCGAAATCGGTTTGTTTATGGATTCTTTACCTTGTATGTAGAAATCATCCGAGGCATCCCGCTGCTTGTGCAGCTCATCTGGTGGTATTATGCCTTCCCGATCATTCTCCAGATGCTTGGTCTTGATATCACCCAATTAATCCCTAGAGATTTCTTTGCAGTAAGTATGGCAATTTTAGGCTTAGCAGTATGTTATGGAGCCTACATGAGCGAGATCTACCGCGCTGGTATTCAGAGCATTCCCAAAGGACAGATGGAAGCCGCGCGCAGCCTGGGGATGACTTCAATGCAGGCCATGCGCTATGTAATTTTGCCCCAGGCATTTCGGATCATCTTACCGCCAGTGGGGAATGAATTTATCGCCATGTTAAAAGATTCATCTCTTGTGAGTGCAGTGGCCGTGGCTGACCTTACCCGCCGCGGGCGAGAATTCATGGCGATGTCATTTCTACCTCTTCAAACCTGGATCATGGTTGCCTTGTTATATCTGGTGATGACTCTTTTTGCAGCCAGGATTGTTGGATTTATTGAAAAGAAAACGAAGTTTGAAAGGTGATGCCGATGTCTGAGCCGATCATCCAAATAAAGGAAATTACCAAGCGCTTTGGAAATGTTGAAGCATTACGCGGTGTCAGCCTGGATGTTTATAAAGGCGAAGTAGTTCTAATCATCGGTCCATCCGGATCAGGGAAATCCACACTCTTGCGCTGCATAAATCGCCTGGAAGAATATGATTCCGGACAGATCATTGTCGATGGCATCCCTTTGGATAGTGCTCAAAACATCAATGCTGTACGCAGAGAAGTTGGCATGGTTTTCCAATCATTCAATTTGTTTGCGCATATGAAAGTTTTGGAAAATATCATCCTGGCACAGCGTATCGTGCGCAACCGTTCGCGCCAGGAAGCGGAGAAAGTGGCACAGGAATTACTTAAGAAAGTAGGAATACCGGATAAAGCGAATGCATATCCGATCCAGCTTTCAGGTGGGCAGCAGCAGCGAGTGGCTATTGCGCGTGCCCTGGCGATGAATCCAAAGATCATGTTGTTTGACGAACCCACCAGTGCTCTTGATCCTGAAATGATTAAAGAAGTCCTAGATGTGATGCTGGATTTGGCCAGGGAAGGGATGACCATGGTGGTTGTATCTCACGAGATGGGTTTCGCACGTGCGGCTGCCAAGAGGGCAATTCTAATGGATGAGGGTCAGATTGTTGAAGAGGCAACTCCCGAAATACTCTTTACTAACCCGTCTCATGAACGGACGAAGGCTTTTTTGAGTAAGGTGCTTCATTAAGAATATGGCTAAATTTCCAACTGCTGAATGGGTTGAATCCCTGCAGACCAAATTGAATTCTGACGAGCATTACGCTCAGGTCGCCAGGAACTGGGAAGGTGATATGCGTTTCATTGTTGATCCTGGTGGACCGCTGACAGGAACCGTGTTTTTCTATCTTGACCTGTGGCATGGAAAATGCCGGGAAGCCTGTATGGAGATGGAACAATCCGATCGAAAGGCTGCTTTTGTACTTAGAGCCCCCTACGACCAATTTATTCGGGTTCTATTGGGCGAGCTGGATCCAATGCAGGCGATGTTGACGCGAAAATTAAATGTGGCAGGCAGCATGGCCATCATGATGCGCAATATTCCGACCGTTTTAGATTTTGTGAGATGTTGCAGGGAAGTGACTACCAGTACACTGTAAAGGACAGCTATGAAACAAGAAGATCGTGAGAAGTTAAACCAACCCTGGGTTAAAGAGTTCTTGGCTGAGAAACATCTGGCGCGGTTGGGAACGGCTAATCCGCAGACGGCGCAACCCCACGTCACCCCGGTGTGGTTTGATTGGGATGGCGAATGCGTGTATATCAGTGCTTTTATATCTACCCGTAAGGCGAAAGAAGTGAAGCGCAATGCGCGGATCTCGGTATTAATTGACATTGCGGAGCAGGATGGACCAACCCGAGCGGTATTATTTGAGGGTAGAGCTGAGCTTTTAGACGATCCTGTGCAGGTTGCTCCCCTGGCGAAACAAATCTATACCAAGTATGTTGGCCTAGAGGGCATCAAGGCCGCTGATGTTGCTTCGTGGATTGTCGATGTTGAAAACCGTATTATAAAATTAGCCCCAGAGAATGTTTATATCTGGGGCTGGTAGCGCAGGTCAATTTTATCTGCGGGTGTTTATCTTAAGGCTTCTTCCATGATCTTCTGAATCCTGCCAATCATACTGGCAGGATCTTGTAGTAATCCCTCGATAAGCAATGCATCCTCAAATATTTGTTCGATGATGAGTGGATTACGTTCATCATCTTTTGCCAATCCGTTTAATTTCGCGATGATTGAGTGGCGGGGATTCAATTCCAATATTTTCTTTGGCATTTGAAAATCTTCTTTGAGAAAACGATACACGCGCTGCATTTCTTGGGTTGGCGAACCTTCTGGGTCAACCAATCGAGAGGGGGAGTCGGTTAACCGGTCAGTGATGCGCACATCGGTCACCCGGTCTGCGAGCTGGGTCTTAAAACGGTCGACAAGAGAACCCCAATCTTCTGCTGGAACCGATTCTTGTGATTTATTGGCAGCCTCACCTGGGGGTGGTGATTTCAGGTCTGCTTGCGCGGCATTGGTTAGAAGATGACCTTGATACTCTTTAAATCGAACGAGCATGAATGAATCAAGAGGGTCTGTTAACAGCAAAACCTCAAAATCGTGTTTTCGAACATATATCCAGGTGAGGACTGTAGAGAATGGAATGTTCATCATCGCCTAGAATATAGTAAATGGCGGGTTGATCTGTTTTCATGCGCTTTACGTACTCATCCAACGATGAGAGAATTTCAGGCTGGGTGGTCGTATGGAAACGGAGCAGCGGATAAAGCGCTTCTGGATCATTTTGCTCGATCGCAATACCCTGCTTGATGTAACGTCCAAAGCCTTTCCAGAAATTTGAGTAGGCATTGGGATCCTCATCGGCTAATTTTTTAAGCATGTCGATCGCTTTTCCAGTAACAAGCTTCTTTAGCTGGGCCATCGTTTTGGTAGATTGGATGGACTCGCGAGAGACATTGAGAGGCAGATCCTCAGAATCAACCACACCCTGGATGAAGTTAAGATATTCTGGTAAGAGTTCCTTACAGTATTCTTGGATGAGGACCTTTCGAGCATAAAGTTTCAGGCCGTTATCTCTCCGTAAGGAAAACATGTTACGGTCTGGAGAGGTTGGGCAAAAAAGGATTGCAAATAATTGAACAGGAGCGTCCACGTTCATGTGCGCATAGGCGAGCGGGTCCTCGAAATCTAAAGTAAGCTGCTTGTAGAACTCATCGTAATCCTTCTTCTCCAAAGTGCGGGGAGCCTGCCTCCAAATTGCTGTCCGTTTGTTAACTTGTTCTTTCTTTTCACCCAGGTAAATTGGGTAAGGGATGAAATCGGAATGCCGGCGAATGATCTCACGCAAGCGGAATTCTTTGGCAAATTCTGCGGCATCTTCCTTTAATTTTATAATCACGATGGTTCCACGCTCAGTTTTTTCTACCGGTTCAATGGTATAGGTATCGGTCCCAGTACAATACCAGGCAGCCGGTAGTGCATTTATCTTCATAGAGCGCGAAATGACTCGGACGGACTCAGCCACCATAAAAACAGAATAAAATCCCACTCCAAATTGCCCAATTAGATCGGATAACCTATTTGCATTTTCGCCCGCTAATTTATCGGAGGCATCGATGAAAGCGCGTGCTCCAGAATGGGCAATCGTACCGATATTCTCAATCATTTCAGTTTCAGTCATTCCATCGCCGGTGTCAACAATGGTGATGGTCCTTTCGCTTTCACTGCTTGATATCCAGATTCCGAGCTCTGCTTCTGGATTTTGTACCTCTCGATCCGTGAGGAATTTAAAGTCAAAACGCGTTAGAGCATCAGAAGCATTCGAAATCAACTCGCGCAGAAATATTTCACGTTCTGTGTATAGTGAATGGATAAGAATATCCAATAACTGGCGTGTTTCAGCCTTAAATGGGATTGCCTGAGCTGGCGTGGAAGAAGATTGGTTCTGGTCGCTCATAATTCGTTCTCCTTGAAAATTTGGATTTTACTTCAATTGTGTCGTCCGGCAGAGACTATTGATCCGTTTTATATCTTTTGTGATGAACTGATCGATCATTTCCTTGGGAAAGCCTTTGGCAAGCATGAATCCCTGGATGTAATCACAGCCTAATTTTTGAAGTTGCTCGATCTGTTCCTGGTTTTCCACTCCCTCAGCAACGGTTTCCATGCGCAAATCTTGTGCTAATCGGATGATGGTTTGCACAATCCGCATTCCATCTGTCGGACCAACAGCGCCGCTTATAAACGAGCGATCGATCTTGATCGCGTTTAGAGGAAGTTGATGTAAGTAAACCAGGGATGAATACCCGGTTCCAAAATCATCCACATCGATTTGCACGCCCAGGTTTCGTAATTGCTTGAGGGCTGCAATGCCATACTCGGCGTTTTCCATCAAGTTGCTTTCGGTGATCTCCAACCGGAGGAATTTAGGATCCAGGTCAGAATCTCTCAGTATATTTTCTACCTGGTTTGCCAGGTTGGGTTGTGAGAATTGCTTGCTGGATAAATTGACGCTGACGGTGGCTTCTTTCAGCATCGGTTGAGTTTTGTGCCAGGCTTTTAATTGCTGGCAGGCTTCAGCAAGGATCCATTCACCCAAAGGGATAATCAGCCCGGTTTCTTCAGCAAATGGAATAAATTCGTCAGGAGCAATCAGGCCGCGTTTTGGGTGCTGCCAACGTACCAAGGCTTCAAAACCGGTAATCCGGCACTTTTTTAGATCAAAGATCGGTTGGTAATGCAAGACGAGTTCTTTGTGCTCGATGGCCTGGCGGATATCTGTCTCTAGCTCCAGGTGAGCGACTACATCCGCCCGCATCATACTGCTGAACATGGTATAGCGGCCTCTTCCTTGTGATTTTGCGCGATACATGGCAATATCTGCATCACGCAAGATATCTTCGGGTTTATCATAAGAAAGAGAGCTCAGCACAACGCCAATACTCGTTGTAATGATTACTTTTTGCCCCAGGAGGTTGAAGGGTACCGTCATCTCTTCGAGTAAACGTTCGGCGACTTGAGTCACATCGCTGACATTATTGATATCTTCAAGTAAGATGATAAACTCGTCGCCCCCAATTCGGGCAATCGTGTCAGCCGTACGCAGGCAGGATTCCAATCTTCCTGAGGCGGCTATTAATAAGTGATCACCGACCGCATGCCCAAGGCTGTCGTTTACCATCGCAAAGCGATCGAAATCGAGCATGAGTACTGCAAATAAAGCATTAGGATGCCTTCGGGCACGCTCCATCGATCGCTCCAGACGATCCAGGAACAATGCCCGGTTAGGCAAGCCAGTTAGTGTATCGTGCAACGCATTATGTAATAACTGCTGCTCGGCGCGTTTGCGGTCTGTTATTTCAGTAGATACACCGAGTACTTGCACTTCACCAATATCCCCAGCCAGGAGCGGCCTTTTCACTGTTTGAAGAAAACGGACTTTCCCAGAAGCATCCGTGACGATCTCTTCCAGGATCATTTTCTGTTGAAGGGTTTGAATGACTTCGAGATCGTCATGATTGAAAGCTTCGACTTCATGAAAATTAAGATTGAAGTCCGAATCTTTTTTCCCAATCAGGTTTTCGACAGTCGTACCATAGATGTCGGCTACAGCCTGGTTGACTAAAGTAAACTTCCCTTCCTGATCTTTGGCGAAAATGAGATTGGGATTGATATCAATCACCTGCCTCAAAAACAGGCGCTGTTCTTCGAGTTTTTGGCGTGACTGACGTTGTTCCGTCACATCTCTGATTAGGAAAAGAACCTGGTTCTCCCCGCTGATCGAGATCCGTGCTTCAAAGCTGCGCTTCTGAATTTCACCGGGCATGGTAAATTCTTGCTCAAGTTGCTGCGTTTTTTGAGTGCGAAGTGCTTGATGAATAGCTGCCATGACCTTGCTGGCGAGATTCAAAGGTAAAATTTCAGAAATCTTTTTACCAGCCAATGGCCCCGTTAATAAATTTTGGGTTGCTTCGGGAAAGCGATAATCGAGGAACGTTCCATCCTGGTCAAACATGATAATCATATCTGGGACCGCATCCAAAAGACCACGCTGCCTGGCCTCACTGGATCGAAGGGCATCTTCGTTTCTTTTTCGTTCGACTGCCATGGCAATTTGGGAAGATACAAAAGTTAAAACCTCTTTATCATGGTCAGAATAACGGATGCCTTCATCGTAAGTTTGGACAACCAGAGCCCCGATGGCTTGATTTTCTGCGGTCATCAATGGAACACCGAGCCAATCCACAGAAGGTGCTCCAACAAGCTCTACCTCACCTTGTTCCACCATCTGACTAAACAACTCAGGGGAAGCCAGCAAGGGTTGACCTTTGCGGATTACAAATTCAGTGAGCCCCTTCCCAAATTTTGTCACACTCGGCGCCGGATCGAATTCATCAACAAAGTAAGGAAAGTTGAGGGTATTTTGTTCAACATTGTATAAAGCCAGGTAGAAGTTTTTTGCCGGCATTAATCCGCCGATGATTTTGTGGATTAAATGCAGAAAATCTTCCAGGTTTTGAGCACTGTTGGCTGCTTGTGAAATCAAGTAAAGAGCTTCACGGAACTTTTCTGCCTGCTTGCGCTCTGTAATATCTTCGATGGTACAGTCAAAATATTTTGACTGCCCATTTTCATCTTTTCCTGATTGCGCGGTCACAAACCCCCAAAGCAAGTTTCCATTTTTACGCTTCAAGCGAATATCAAAGCCTTTAGCGCCGTCTTGGTGAATTTTTTGATTAAAATCTTCCACATCTAAGGGGGTAAAGATGTAATCGTTGAAAAAAGTTGATTTCAATTCCTGCAAGCTCTCATATCCTAACATATGGATAAATGCTGAATTTGACATCAAAATTTCGAAGGATTGTTGAGGAGAAAGCCGAAAAATGCCCATTGGGATATTTTCGACCAGTTTCTGGTAGCGCGCCTCGCTTTCTTCTAGTTTTTCCTCGACATGTTTGTGCTCTCTTCGCAGGTGAGCTTCGCGCAGCTCCCTTTCTACAGCAGGAACCAATCTGCTCAGGTTATCTTTATTGATGTAATCTTGGGCCCCCATTTTCATGGCGTCGACGGCAATTTCCTCACCTATTGCCCCAGATGCAAGAATGAAAGGAATATCCAGCCCCTTGTCTTTAACCGTTTTTAGGGCTGCCAGGCCATCAAACCCGGGTAAGTTGTAATCGGAGATAATGAGATCCCAAGGTTCGTGATCCAGGGCAGAATTAAATGTGGTACTTGTGTCTACCCGTTTCAGCGCGACTTCATATCCTCCTCGATTCAACTCGTGCTTGATTAGAAAGGCATCATTCTCTGAATCTTCAACGATTAACAACCGTAGTTGTTGAGTCATCGATTCTCGATATCCTGTCCCTAAGAAACACCCAAAAACTGGACTTACTCAAGAATTCTCGGATTTGTCCCTAAGCATTTTGCTTTACTGGCAAGTAATAATTTTAACCTAAAACAGATGAAGTATAAAGTTTTTTGGCTTGAATTTATTAGAAGTATTCAAAATTGATAGGTTTTATGGGTCTTTAGGAATTGCCGTGGTGGACAGATCCACTGTAACTCTCAATGAGCCGGTTTTATTCTAAAGTGTGGCAGATAATTTTATGATAAGATCGTTTTCATTATTATCTACTATCTAGATCATCCCGGTGGCTTCCAAGACGGACCCTACCGCTGGGAATGTGATTGCAGGCATGAAAGATTGGTTGTTTATTAAATGACTATCCCCTCAATAAATTCTGAAAGAAATAATTCTAACTGGTCAAAGGATTGGAAGTTATCAGCGATCTTCGCCTGCTTCATGCTGTTTCTGGCATCTTGTAGCATTCCTGGCACAGAAATTTCGGGAAATCAAATCACTCCCACATCCCTGGTGACGATCAAGCCAATTTCAAATACGCCAACACCGTTTCCTCCTTCCACCGATACACCGATCCCTCCGCCTTCAGCTACACCCAGTCTCACTCCTACGCACATACCTACACAAACCCCGACTGCAACCATGGACCCTCCGATTCGCTTTGCTGTGATTGGGGATTATGGTCTTGCTGGGAAGGCTGAGGAGGATGTAGCTGCGCTTGTGCTGAGCTGGTCACCCGACTTTATTATTACCACAGGAGATAATAATTATCCTGATGGAAGCGATCAAACGATCGATGAGAATATCGGGCAATACTATCACAGCTTTATCTACCCCTATTCAGGGGCTTATGGCGAGGGAGCTGATACGAACCAGTTTTTCCCTTCGATTGGCAATCATGATTGGATGACTGATGCAGGTAGCCCCTATTTTGATTATTTTACATTGCCCGGCAATGAACGTTATTACGATTTTAAATGGGGTCCTGTACATTTCTTCTCTGTAAATAGTGAATCAAATGAACCGGATGGCGTGCGTAGCTCTTCTGCACAGGCAGCCTGGTTGCAGCAAAATCTAGCTGCATCAACATCACCGTGGCAAATTGTTTACACTCACTATGCCCCTTATTCCTCAGCTTATCATGGCTCGACGGCATGGATGCAATGGCCTTTTAAAGAATGGGGTGCAGATGCTGTTATCGCAGGTCATGATCATGTATATGAGCGCTTGGAGGTGGATGACCTGGTTTATTTTGTGAATGGTTTAGGGGGTGGGCAACGCTATTGGTTTATTGCACCTTTACCTTCAAGCATGGTACGTTATCGCAGTGATTATGGGGCTATGCTCGTCGAGGCGAGTGTGGAGAAGATTGTTTTCCGTTTCTTCAACCGTAATAATGAGCTGATCGACGAATATACACTTTGGCCTGGCAATAAATAAATTCCGCATACAAAAAGCTGGATATTAGGATAAAATATATCCTAAATATGCTATCCTTCCTCTATTGATTATGCTGTTCCAAAGGAGCTGAAAACATGGCGCGGAATTTATTTGCTTTTATGGTAGGGATCAACAATTACCAGGCTCCAGTGCCGCGCTTATCTGGCTGTACAAACGACATCGATGCGTTTGAAACCTATCTGCGTGGGCGCACAGCGAAAGATCAATTCAACCTTCAACTGCTGAAGCTGACGGATGAGCAAGCTACCCGCCAGGCAGTGATCGATGGTTTCCGTAAGCACCTTCACCAGGCAGGCAAGGATGACGTAGCGCTGTTCTATTATTCCGGACATGGCTCGCAAGAAACGGCCCCTGAAGAGTTTTGGGCGGTAGAGCCAGACCATATGGATGAAACCCTGGTGTGCTACGACAGCCGTCAATTGGATGGGTGGGATCTGGCAGACAAGGAACTGGCTTATCTGATCCATGAAGTCGCTGAAAATGGTCCGCATATGGTTGTGATCTTGGACTGCTGTCATTCTGGCTCGGGGACTCGGGATGTTTCTCAGGAGACGTCGGTTCGTTGGGCTCCAGCAGATCAACGCGAGCGCTCGGTGGACTCTTTTCTCTTTACTCGGGATCTGTCTGAATCTTCACGGATCATGGATACTGCTGACAGGCCGCAAGGATGGATGGATTTACCCGAAGGCCGGCATATTCTCATGGCAGCCTGTCGGGATGATGAAACTGCCAAAGAATACTTTGCTGATGAAAAACCCTACGGGGCTTTATCATACTTTTTGAGGAGCACTTTGGAGAGTGCAAACGGTCCGCTTACTTATCGAGACCTTTTCAAGCAAGCCCAATCTCGGGTGCGTTCTAATCTATACAACCAATCCCCTCAGCTTGAAGCTACCCAATCTTCAGACCTGGATCTTCCATTCCTTGGAGGAGCCCTGACTGACACGTCCAGAGAATTTCACCCTAAGTTTCGATGGGAGCGAATGGATGTTGGATGCAGGTTCCATCTATGGCATCCCAGCGCCATTCGGCGATGAAACAACCCAGCTGGTTGTTTTTCCATTAGACGCTCAAGCAAATGATTTACTGGACATTACGAAAGCATTAGGGCAGGTTGAGGTCGTCCAGGTTTATCCGCAAGCCAGCCGCCTGCATGTTATCGATTTAGAGCTTGATCCGACGAAAACCTATAAAGCAATCGTGGTTAACCTTCCGCTGCCACTCTTGGAAGTTAAATTTGAAGGTGATGAAGACGCGCTTAAACTTGTCAGAGAGGCAATGCGGGTAAGCGCACCCGGAGGCAAGCCATCTTTATACATTCGGGAAATGCAAGCTACCCCGCGGCTGCGCCTGTTGGCGAAAGACGGCGCTTATACGATCACAAACCCAGGTGAAGACCGGCCTTTGGTTAGCCGTTTATACGGATTTGGGCTTGATAATGCCCAAAAAGCAGTCCAACGATTGGAGCATATTGCTCGCTGGATGCGCACCATGGATTTGCAGAATCCTGGCAGCCGGCTGGCAATGGAAGCAGTTCAAATGAGTGTCCTACGCGATGGGGTGGAGCTTTCGCCGAATGAGATGACCTTTGACTATCAATTCAGAAACGGACGCTGGGAACAGCCTTCTTATTCCCTCCGCTTGAAAAATAACGCCAGCGAGACTCTTTATTGCGCGGTTTTAGGATTGTATGAGAGCTTTTCGATCGATGTGGTCATCGGTAAACCAACTGTTCGGCTGGGTCCAGGTGAAGAATTTAATGCGCAAAAATATCTGAGCATCCCTGATGAGGTTTGGCAGCAAGGTATCGCTGAGCGGCAGGATGTTCTCAAGCTAATCGTTTCGACAGATGAATTTGATGCAAATCTCCTGACCCAGGCTAAACTGGATATTGCACGTACAACGGGGTCCACTCAGCGTGGGATGGTTCGTAAGAATTCGTTGAACCGCTTGATGAATAAGGTTCAAACTCGCGAAAGCAGCGACACGCCCGAAGGGCAAAGCCTATCGGATTGGATTACTTCCCAGGCTGTATTGAGGATCAGGAAGCCTTTAGATACAAGGGCAGTTCCTCGAGCCGGCGAGGCAATATCACTTGGCGCTGGGGTAACCCTGGATGCTCATCCTGATTTAGTGGCCCAAGCTCGCCTGGGCAGCCTGCCACCCGCCAGCCGAGGTGCTGAAGGTCCCGGTTTACCAGAAATATTCCGGGTGCAGTCGTCCGAAAACCAACCTTATTATTTCCGGCTTACCCGAGGCATTACTTCTGAGAATGTATTGGAACTGTCTGATGTAATGGATCATACGGTGGTCACCCCGCAAAAACCGCTGCGGATGACAATCGCGAATCCTCTAGCACAGGGAGAAGAGGTATTGGCATTTGGGTTTGATGGCGAATTTTACCTTCCTTTAGGTGCTGCCCGAGCCTTCCAAAACCAGACGCTGTTTGATCTACAACGCTTGCCAGCGCCAGTCAGCCTGGGTGGTCGCGACGTCAAAGGAGCTGTCCGCATTTACTTCCAAAAAGTGATCGGGCAGCCGCTGGGGATAGATTACCCGTATCCCATCCTGGCAGCTGCAGCGGTATCTCCTGATGGACGCGTCACTTATGAGGCTGATCCAGGCAAGGTCGCTGCGCTTGTGAATGCAGCCCAGCGGATCACACTTTATATCCATGGGATTACCGGTGATACGCGCGGCATGGTATCCAGCGCACGCCAAACAAATCCTGGTGATTTACTGCTCACTTTTGACTATGAAAGTCTTAATACCACTGTGGAAGAAATAGCGCGCAGCCTCAAGGATCGGTTGGCCAAAGTAGGCTTGAAAGGTGGGCACGGTAAGGAGCTGCGGGTGGTGGCCCACTCCTTAGGTGGGATCATCTCCCGCTGGTTGATTGAGAAAGAAGGCGGTCAGCAGATCGTTAATCAGTTGGTGATCCTGGGCTCGCCCAGCGCGGGAACTCCCTGGGCAACCATCCAGCAGTGGGCTACAGTTGGGTTAGGTTTGGCTTTGAATGGCCTGGCAGCTACACTGTGGCCTGTGAAAGTCATCAGCCTTTTCCTGGCTGGCCTGGAGAAGATGGATGTCACTTTAGACCAGGTGCAGCCTGGTTCTGAAGTGCTCAAGAACCTGGCGGTCAGCGATGATCCACATGTACCTTATGTCCTCATTGCAGGGAACACCTCCTTGCTCTCTCAGGCTCTGGAAGGGGAGGACAGCAGTAAGGCAGGAAAATTAATGGCCAAGCTGGGTTATCCCCTGGCTTCGCTTGGGTTCTTGAGACAGCCGAATGATATTGCCGTCGGTGTGACCAGTGTACATAGTGTCGACAATGCCCGACAGCCAGCTCCGGAGAAATCGACCGTTGCTTCTGACCACATGTCTTTCTTTACTTCCGAGCCGGGCCTGGCTGCTTTAAAGAAATGGCTAGCCTGATTGATAAGGGATTAATTATTCGCCGATGATTTTCACTAAAACGCGTTTACGCCTGCGCCCGTCGAACTCACCATAGAAAATCTGTTCCCAGGGACCAAAATCGAGCTGGCCTTCAGTGATAGCAACCACCACCTCTCGACCCATGACCTGCCGTTTCAGGTGGGCATCGGCATTATCTTCGCCAGTCAAGTTGTGTTGATAGCGGCTGGTTGGCTCGTGTGGGGCCAGCTGCTCCAACCAGTTATCGTAATCTTTGTGGAGGCCAGGCTCATCATCATTTATGAAAACAGACGCCGTTATGTGCATCGCATTTACTAAAACGAATCCTTCGCGGATACCACTTTCGTTCAAGCAAGTTTCAACTTGCGATGTGATATTAATAAATGCTCGCCTGGTAGGAACCTGAAAATAGAGCTCTTTTCGATAACTTTTCATTGCATCTCCTGTGCGGGCCTTTACGAATTGCCGTGGTGGACCCCCGTATTTTGGTGTGCGTGCGTACGCACGCACACCAAAATACGGACAAATCCACGGCAACTCCCAAGGAGCCTCCTGTGCTTCGTATGGCTGGTAGAAAAATAATGATATGATTATACTTCTGAACAACCCTTTCCCAATCTGATCCGCCGATAACGCATATGATCAAACCTGAAAAAATTGATGAATGGATCAAAGAGGTCGAAGAACGACCGGCATCTGCCCAAAACATCATCCGCTACATTGCCCAACGGTTGAGTGATCTTACCGAACGGAATGAGATCCTACTCACCGAAAATATCGCCCTGCGGTTGGAAAAGAAAGTAGAAGAATACGAAAGTCGAATTGCCAATCTGGAATACCAGTTAGAAATTTTGAAACGCCAGGTCGGCAGCGGGATCATTCCTGAGCATTTCCAGGACTCAGCGGCTTTCGTGGTTCGAACAGCCAGCCTGATCCTTTATAATGGGCTTGGCCAGGTACTGCGGGTGGAAATTGATCCCTTGGAATTAGCCTCGGCGAGCCTGGTAGCGCGCTTTTCTGGTGGGGTGAGTGCAGAGGGATTTCCGCCAAGGTTATTGGCAGTAAGCACGCAAGAGGAACTGCTATTTGTTTTCGATTCTGGCAGAGCGGTGACCGCTCCTGTATCTGCAATTCCTTCATCGGAACAAGGTGGGCTGGATTGGGAAAAGGCGTTTTTACAGGAGCCGCGTGGGAGTGAGGAGCTGGCCACTATCTTACCCGTTGCGAAGATGACCCTGGCAGAGCTTTGTATACAAACCAGCCGCAGAGGGTTTGTCAAGAAGTTGGGTGGCTCCTTCTTCGAATCTTGCGTTTCGAATTCATATGTGGGTACCGGCACAAAACAGAAGCAAGATAAGACCTGCTCGCTTGTCTTATGCGGAAAGAGTGATCTCTTTGTGATGATCAGTAAAGAGGGGCGTGCTTTCACCATGGAAGCCAACAAGCTCCCGATTACCATCGAGCCTGTGTTCCAGATCGGCGCGACCGATCATATTGTGACAACGTTCACGGTGGCTAACAAGCCCTACTTAATGTTGATTACGAACAATGGGAAAGCAGTTTTTCGTGAAACTCAATGGCTGGAGCAGGCGAATACCTTTCGAACCTATGGGCAGCCGATTTTTTCTAAGGCGCGGCGTGATTCGGGCACCTGGATCGTGGGGGCCAGGACTGTGGATGAAAATGAGTGGGGTGCAGCGCTGACATCAGAGGGTGTGTTGACCTTTCATAAAGTTCGAGATCTTTATGAAAATGGCTCATTTGGAGAATCCAATATCCTGGATTTTGTGATCTATGGGACTTAAAGTTGGAATCGATTTTGGTACCTCGAACTCAGGTGTGGCTGTTTTCGATGGGCATGAAGTTCACCTGCTGCCGATCGACAGGCAAAATGCTCTGCCTGAAGTCGTCAAGTCCATCTTATATATTACGCGTGATTACAAACACTATATCGGCCAAGAAGCAGTAGAGCTGTATTACCGTCACAATGTGGGACGTTTGCGCCGCTTTGAAAAGCAGTGGGTGGGTGAGTTGGAATACCGCGGTTCCGACATGTACTATGTCCGCGATATTTACGCTTATGTGGATGTGCTTAAGCCCGGTCGTTTGCTCCAACTGATAAAGTCAGCCTTGCGGGCAGGAAATTATCCGGGAACCCAGATTTTTGAACGCTACTACACCCTGGCAGATCTCATTGCGGTGTACCTGCGTACTTTACGAGAGCGCGCAGAAGCACTGTTACACGAGTTGATCAGCGGGGTAACCCTGGGCCGGCCGGTGAAGTTTTCAGAGGATCCCCAAAAAGACCAAAAAGCAGAGGATATCCTTCGCCAATCTGCCTTGCAAGCCGGCTTCGAACAGGTTGATTTTGAAGCGGAACCAGTGGCAGCCGCTTTGTTTTACGAGCTTTCGTTAGAAGAGCCGCAAAATGTGCTGATCTTTGACTTTGGAGGCGGCACGCTCGATATCACCATTATGCGCCTGGGTGATCAGCGGCACCGAAAAGTATTTGCAAATAATGGGATCGGGATCGCTGGAAGTGATTTCGACCGTGCAATTATTGAGAAGCGTTTGCTGCCTCATTTCGGTCTCGGTCAAGCGGGTCTTGATCCTGACTTGCTGGAACTGGTCAATGCCGTATCTGATTGGGTAGCGCTTCCCGAATTGAGCACCCCTCCGACGAAGTATAAGCTGGAAAAAGCGATTCGGGATGGGGTGGCGCCAGCGCGTTTCAAAACCCTTGAGATGCTGATTTTCAATGACCTGGCTTTCTCATTCTATAATGGGGTCGAATCCTCAAAGATTGCCCTTTCTGACCAGGGTGCAACGGTGATCGGTTTACAGGCCAACACGATGGATATTTGGGAGCTTTACACGCGCCACCAGTTTGATTATGATATTAAAGAATATCGAGAAAAAATTCAGGAAGTCTTGCTCCAGACGGTTTTAGATTCCGGTTTAGAACCAGAGCAGATTGACGCGGTTGTCAAAACGGGGGGGTCCTCCAGCATCCCCGCTTTTACGGAAATGTTGGGCGGAATTTTCAGCCCTGAGCGAGTGAAGTCATCGGATGTTTTTAATAGTGTGACGGCTGGATTAGCGATTAAAGCCCGGAATGGTTGAAAGCAAGTTATTCTGAGGGATTTACTTTCCGTTTGAAGACACAAAAATAAACATTACTCCAGGTGGTCAGGTTAGCGCCGCCATGTGGAAAACCCACATCTTCATTGTTCCCTACCTCAGGCAAGGGCTCCATGTGGACCAATTCCCAACCGTCTTCTCCCAACCGATTTAAAGTCGCAATCATGAATTGGGGTGAAAACTTATTCGGTTTAAAATCAGAAAAACCCTGTTTTCGGTAAAAATCTACAGACTCATCGGCTTTCCAGTTCTCTTTGTTTGCCCACACAAACCGGGTCAGGTATTCCCATTTTTCCATGTTTTGAATTCTCCGTTTGGTTTGGCGCTTTCAACCAAGCCCATTTTACCTTACTCCAACTCACATTGGAGATTATTATTGACCCCTTTGAATGCCACCGATTGAAATTCTGTCCATATAAGCTTATTGCCATAAAATTGGTTAGGCATTATAATTGTTAACTAAGTTAATGATTAAGATTAATATCCAGGAGATTGATCATATGGATGTAATTGCAACAGATGAATCCTTAAAGCTGGCAATCGATCAATATTGGGAAACAGTACCTCTTGTGTGGAGCCAAATCCAAAGCCACCTGCGATCGATCGCCATGGAGCAGTTTGACATCAGCGTAGGACAGTTCTATTTGCTGCGCCATATTCGAAAGGGACTTACCTCGGTACGAGATATCGCTGATGCGCGCCAGATCAGCCGCCCAGCCATCAGTCAAGAGGTGGACTTGCTCGTAGAAAAGGGATTGATCACCCGGAAGCAGGAAGCGGATGACCGGCGCTTTGTCCACCTGGCGCTCACCAACGAGGGAGAGGTTCTGCTCAATCAGCTGTTCGCATTGAACCGCGCTTGGATGGAGGAGAGAATGGCTCAGTTGAGCGCGGATGATCTCAATCAGATCACCCAAGGATTGAAGCTGTTAAAGTCAGCTTTCGATTCAATCGTGGCGTAGAAGTAGGATAATCCAACTCATTTAATTGGTCAATCTATGCGCCAAATCCAAAAACTTCTACCTTTCTTAAAACCTTATTGGCTGCTGGCGGTCATTTCTCTGGTTTTGCTGACCGCAGTCCTGGTCATTGACCTGTCTATCCCCCGCTTGATCCAACGGATCATCGACATGGGAGTGAATCAGAAAGATATGCAAGTGGTCTTACAGACCTCAGTCATCATGATCGGGCTGTCGCTACTACAGTTTGTATTGTCGTTGGGGAACAACCTCTTCTCAATCCGAGTTGGCGAGGGGATCGCCCGTGATTTGCGCGAAGCCTTATTTGTCAAAATCCAATCGTTTTCCTATGGGAATATCGATCATTTCACCACTGGTCGTTTGATGGTGAGGTTGTCAAGCGATACAGGAGCCGTACAGCGTATCTTTCAGATTTCACTGCGCATTGGGACACGCGCTCCTTTGTTAATGATTGGCAGCTTGATCCTCATGTTCACCACGAACCGCAGCCTGGCGCTGTCCATGATCCCATTGCTGCTGGTTACCTCTGTGATCATAGTGCTCTTCAGCATAAAAATGGAACCTCTCTTCCTAAGCGTTCAGCAAAAGCTTGATCGATTAAACACGGTATTGCAGGAAAATATTGCTGGAGCAAGGGTGGTAAAGGCTTTTGTTCGAGCAGATCATGAAAACCAGCGCTTTGAAGCCGCGAACGAAGATCTCACCGAGCGAAACGTGAAAGTGATGACGTTCATGTCGACGATGTCGCCCGTATTGACTTTCTTTGTGAATGTTGGCATGGTCTCGGTCGTTTATTATGGCGGTCTGCGGGTCATCCAAGGCAGTATGACGGAAGGGCAGATCGTGGCCTTCATCAACTACCTTTCAACAACGATGGGACCTCTGCTCATGATGTCTATGCTTGCTAATACCTGGGCGAATGGCATTGCCTCAGCAGGGCGTGTCAATGAGGTGTTGGATACTCAAGCCGAAGTTCAAGATATTCCCGGAGCCAATCGGCTGCCCGAGACCGCCACTGCCAGCGTGGTATTTCAGGATGTCTCTTTCCATTACAACAGCTCCTGCGATCAACCTGTTTTGGACCGGGTGAGCCTGGCTGCTGAGCCTGGCAAAACCATTGCCATCCTGGGAGCGACGGGAGCGGGGAAGTCTTCGCTGGTTAATCTAATCCCTCGCTTTTACGATCCCTCTTCTGGATCGATTGAAATTGACGGAGTGGATATTTGTACTATCCAACAGGATTCTTTATTAGCTCAGATCGGGATCGTGCCGCAAGAGACGATCCTGTTCTCTGGAACTGTGCGCGATAACATCCGGTATGGCAAACCTGGAGCAAGTGACGAGGATGTCATTGCTGCAGCGAAAGCAGCTCAAGCACACGACTTTATCCTTGCGCTTCCACAGGGATACGACACGCACATCGAAGAACGCGGTGTGAACCTATCGGGTGGCCAAAAGCAGCGCATTGCCATTGCGCGGGCCATCATTCTCAATCCAAAGATTCTCATCCTGGATGACAGCACCAGCTCCGTCGATGTTGAGACCGAGACGAAAATTCAAGATGCTTTGCAAGAAATGATGAAAAATAGGACAAGTTTTGTGGTGGCGCAGCGGATCAGCACGGTATTGAGAGCCGATAAGATCATTGTGATTGACGATGATCGGATTGTGGCCGAAGGAACGCATGCAGAGCTGATCCACACCAGCCCGATTTACCAGGAAATATACGAATCTCAGCTCGGTAACGGCTTTGGTGAAGAGCTTTTACAGGCAGCTGTAGAAGGACAGGGAATGTGATATGAGCAGCTTCACCGGAAACCCAAACACTCCGCGCGATGAAAGACCCCGCATGGCTGGGATACCTGGGAGGGGTGGAGGTCCCATGCGCGGAAAGGTCGAAAAGGCCAAGAATCCTAAACAGGCCTTGGTGCGACTTTTACCATACCTGATGCCTTTTCGCATCGCGTTGGTCGGAGTGATTGTATGTGTGATCTTTTATACCCTGTTGGGATTGGTGGGACCTTACTTGATAGGTCTGGCAATCGATCGTTTCATCGGAGGTAAAGATCCTCAAGGATTGCTCAGACTATCACTGATTATGCTGGTGACCTATTTCCTGTATAATGTCTTCAATGCAATCGCCAACTGGGTAATGGCACGTGTCTCACAACGGGCGCTTAAGAAGGTGAGGGGCGACCTGTTCGAACACCTGCAGGGGTTGTCCATCCGCTTCTTCGATACGCATACTGCCGGAGAGCTGATGAGCCGCCTGACGAACGATATCGATGCGATCAACCAGGCTGTTTCGCAAAACGTGACCTCGCTGATCGCCAGTGCTCTTTCTCTGGTGGGCATCGTGGTAGCGATGTTTCTGCTCAACCACTGGCTAGCGTTGGCGACGTTGCTGATCATACCGATCATGGCTTTTTTCACAAATTTCATCGCCACCTACACCCGCAAGGGTTTCAGAGAGCTACAGAAACAATTGGGTGGGATGAACAGCGTGATGGAAGAGGCCATCAGTGGGCAGAAGGTGGTCAAAGCCTTCCGCCGCAATGAATCAGCGATTGGAGCCTTCCGAGAAAGAAACCAGGCAGTCTATCAAGCGGCGATCTCAGCCAATGTTTATGCCATGATGCTCATGCCGCTCTCCAATGTTCTGGGTAACTTCTTTGTGATTGTACTGGCTTCACTGGGCGGCTACCTGGCGCTGCAAGGACTGGTGAGCGTGGGGATGATCGCTACATTTATCACCTATGGCAAGAACTTCATCAACCCGCTGCAGCAGATCGCCAATATGTTTAACGCCATCCAGGCTGCGCTGGCAGGCGCAGAGCGAGTGTTTGAGATTATCGACACGGCGCCGGAAGTTCAGGATGTACCCGATGCGTTGGCTCTTGAAGATCCTCAAGGGCATGTGCGCTTCGAAGGGGTGTTATTTGGCTATGAGCCGGGAACCCCAATTATCAAGAATATGACGCTGGATGCCAAAGCAGGGCAGACCATCGCACTGGTGGGGCCGACCGGGGCAGGAAAAACGACCATCATCAATTTACTTACCCGCTTCTATGAGATAGATCAGGGAAAGATCAGCATTGATGGTAAAGACCTGCGGGATATTAAGAAAGATGACCTGAGACAGGAATTGGGGTTGGTGCTGCAAGATACCTTCCTGTTCGCCGACACAGTCATGGAGAACATCCGCTACGGACGCCTCGATGCGACAGATGAGGAAGTGATCCAGGCAGCCAGGCTGGCGGATGCCGATCATTTTATCCGCCAGCTACCAGGCGATTACCAAACCATCCTTTCTGAGCGCGCCAGCAACCTCAGCCAGGGGCAGAGGCAGCTCTTAGCGATTGCGCGCGCCATTTTGGCAGACCCGGCAATTTTGATCCTCGATGAAGCCACATCTTCAGTCGACACGCGTACCGAAGCGCGCCTCCAGAAGGCGCTGCTGCACCTGATGAAAGGGCGCACCAGCTTTGTGATCGCGCACCGTTTGAGTACCATCCGCGACGCCGATCATGTGGTCGTGATCGACAAAGGGGAGATCGTCGAGCAGGGTACGCACCAAAAGCTGCTCGATAAGCGTGGTTTCTACCATCGCTTATATCAAAGCCAGTTTAAGGGAGAGACGATCTAATCGTCCAAAACCATCTAAGTTGTGGCGCCCCAGGCGGGACTCGAACCCACAACTGCTTGATCTGAGACGCGTAGGAAAGCCGTCCCCTGCGTCTACCCCCTAATAAACCCAACTTACTGTGAAGACTGGCAAAGGTATTGATAAGCCACAATCTCATTCACCTTTTTTCTCGTTTATAATTATCACTTAGGATTATTCTTTGTCTTCCTGTCAATCTGGCAGAATTTATTAGAATTAAATCCACCCTGGATCTTCGAAGCTACCAAGACCTATCCGAAAACTCAATGGGAACTTACCCAATTTTCGGATAGATATTAAAGGTCTGACTGAACTGAAAAAAAAGGTATATATTCCTCTTTTGTTCGTAATCATGGCCTTGTGCAGCCCGGCACAGGCGCAGACCAGCGTTCCTCCCACGCTGGAACCCCTCATCCTTACGGACGAGCAGGGAAAATACCCGCTGGGCCTGCACATGGAAATCCTGGAAGATCTCAGCGGTGAACTGACCATCGAAGATGTAACTTCCCCAGAATTCGAGGCGCAGTTTATCCCCAGCCAAGTAGCGGTGCCGAACTATGGCTTCACCGACAGCGCATATTGGGTGCGCTTCACTCTGGATAATCAAACCCTCCAGATTCATGAATGGCTGCTGGAGCAAGGCTTCGCCAATACGCAATTCATCGACTTATATACCCCCCTCCCAGACGGCGATGGATTTACTGTGAAGCAGACTGGTACTCTAAGACCGGCGGCGACACGCGACGTCCCTCACAACCGCTTTATTTTCAACCTGACGATCCTCCCCCAAAGCCAGCAAACCTACTACCTGCGTTTCCAAAACGGCGCCTCGATGACTTTGCCGCTCACCCTGTGGACACAGGCTGCGTTCTTGGATTTTTCTCTGGTTGAACAAACCTTGATGGGGATATTCTACGGCGTGTTGATCGGTTTGCTGTTCTATAACCTGTTCTTACTTTTTTCATTGCGGGAATTGAGTTATTTATATTTCGTCATCTTGCTTGCCAGCTTAATTGTTGAGGAAGCCGTTTATGACGGCTATTGGGGATTTTACGTTGTCCCCTATCTGAATTTTTTAAATAAATATTGCCAACCGCTTTCATTTGCACTGCTAAATGCCTCAATCCTCCTGTTTTCCGATTCGTTTCTGGAATTAAAGGGGCGGCTTCCAAAACACCATCGGGTTAATCGTGTGATTTTGGCAGCCTGGGGAGCCCTGGTGCTCCTGGTTCCATTCACCAGCTATCATTTCATTGCCAGGCTGATGGCTCCTTGGAGTTTACTTTCCCTGATAACGGTAATCGTCGCCGGAGGGGCTTCCTGGAAGGGTGGTTACCGGCCTGCCCGGTTCTTCATGTTTGCCTGGCTCGGGATGCTTGGTAGCTTAATTTTGGTAGTGCTCGTCCGGTTAGGATTTATTCCCAGCACCTTTCTCAGCGAATATAGCTACCGCCTGGGCTTTTTGTGGATGGGGGTGTGCTGGTCAATCGCCCTGGCGGATCGCATCAACCTGCTGAAGGCCGAGAAGGAGAAGGCCAACTCCGAAATACAGGCCAGCGAAGCCCGCTACAAGCAGCTGGTGGAAACCATGAACGATGGCCTGGGTGTGATCGATGAGAATGGGTCCTTCACTTATATCAACAACCGGTTTGCCGAGATGCTCGGCTACCCACCGGAGGAGATCATTGGGCATCCGGTCGTCGAATTCACGAATGAAGCCAATCTGCAAATCCTGGCCGAACAACTGGAGAAAAGGAGCACCGGCTCCCGCGATCCCTATGAGCTCACCTGGCGGCGAAAAGACGGGGAAGAGATATTCACGCAAATATCGCCGGTGCCGCTCTTTGAGGATGGAGGGCGGTATAAGGGCGCTTTCGCAGTGATTACCGACATTACCGAACGAGTGAGAGCTGGTCGCTTGCTGGAGCAGCGGGTGGATGAACGAACGCACGAGTTATACACGCTGTTGGAGCTCTCGCATGAAATCACCTCTACAGAGGGGCTGGATTTCCAATTGAACCAGATCCTCGAACGGTTAAAAATGGTTGTGGATTACAGCTATGCTGCGATCCTCTTATCTGAGGAAGAAAGCTGGGCGATCAAAGTCTGTTTCCCTGCCACCATCCTGGAGCAGGGACAAGATTTACATATATCCTCCGGCGAGGCGCACGCACTGACCCAGATTTTTGAGTTTAGAAAGCCCCTCCTCCTGAATAATTCAAACGGTCTAAATGCATTATCGACCTGGTTAGGGCAAATTTTCCCCGAGGAGTCCACCTTATGGCTTGGGATTCCCATCGTCAGTAAGGATCGCCTAGTCGGTTTTTTCATCCTTAGCCGTGACGACGAAAATGGTTTCTCAGATGGCCAGGTAAAGATTGCTGCAGCGTTTGCCAACCAAGCCGCGATCGTTATCGAAAATAAACAGTTAAATGATTTGGCTCGGGCAAACGTTGCCGCTGTCGAACGCAACCGCCTGGCGCAGGAGCTGCACGACTCGGTGACACAAACCCTGTTTTCCGCCAGCATATTGGCTCAAGCGACCCCGCGCATTTGGGAAAGGGATCAGGGGCTTGCCCGCTTAAATATGGAAAAGCTCAACACGTTAATCCGGGGGGCCTTAGCCGAGATGCGTTCATTATTGCTCGAGCTGCGCTCAGGTGCGCTGCAGAACCAGACCCTGGGCCAACTGCTAAATACCCTGGTTGAAGCCGGGCAGGTGCGTACCCACACCGCCCTTTCCATATCGATCTCGGGTGATCGAAAACTGCCTGAAAAAGTAACCCTAACGCTTTATCGCATTGCTCAAGGAGCCTTGAATAATGCGATTAATCATGCTGACGCGACCCAGATCAGTATCGATCTGATCGAGGATGCGGGATGGGTGGAGCTTCGGATCCAGGATGATGGGCGTGGTTTTAACCCAGAAGTTATTCCAGCAGGACATTTGGGAATCAGCATCATGTCTGAACGCGCCGCGCAGATTGGAGCCAGCCTGCAGATCCAAAGCCAACCCGGTCGGGGGACGAACTTGATCGTCACCTGGCCTAAAGAGGGAGAATCAGCGGAATATGAATGATTTTAATCCAATAAAAGTGATGATTGTCGATGATCATCCTGTCGTGCGGGATGGGCTGAAGAATATGCTGCTGGTTTTTGATGACCTGGAGCTGATCGGCGAAGCTGAAAATGGCAGCACAGCGCTGGCTGGCTGCCGGCAACATATCCCTGACGTGATCCTGATGGATATCCTCATGCCGGGTATGGACGGTATCCTAGCCACACGTGCGATTCTTGACCAATATCCGCAGGTGAAAATTATCATGCTGACCAGTTATCCGAAGGATGATCTGATCCAAGCATCTCTCGAAGCCGGGGCAATTGGCTATTTGCTCAAGAATGCATCCATCGACACCCTGGCAGGCGCCATTCGATCAGCCTATTCCGGACAGCCTACCCTGGCGCCAGAGGCGACGAAGGCGCTGATCCGCATCAAAACGGGGCCTCTCAAGCCAGGGGGTGATTTGAGCAGACGGGAACTAGAGGTTTTGGCGCTCATCGTCGAGGGATTGAGCAATGAGGAGATCGCTGAACGGTTAATGATCAGCCCTGCCACAGCCAGGCATCATGTAAGCGCCTGCATCCAGAAGCTGGGCGTTGCAAACCGGGCCCAGGCTGCCGTTCTGGCGGTAAAACAAGGCCTGGTTTCCTGATCCAAATTATTCGCTAACTACCTGACCCATCTCATTGGATAAATAACCGGAGGGCGGATTCCGCTAAGCGGAATCTTGCCAGCCTAAATATTGCTAACAGACCTTATCATCCACGTGAGCATCACATGGCAGAGTGGCCTATATTAATTAGGCCACTCTGCCTATTGGAAGATGGACTGCATGTTGGATGATTCCCCAGGCGATTTGTGCCATACTGGTAACGGTGATGGTAAGCACGGATTAAGACCCCCTCAAGCCCTCTGCTGTGGAGTATCGAAAAACCCACCCAAAGAATATTTTCTGAGTGAAACATTTGGATTATTGGATGACAAAAATACGAATTTTCGTGGCGTTTGCTGATGAGAGGCTCAGAATTGCGATGCTGATGCTCCTGGAGCATGAGCCTGGAATGGGTGTTGTGGGCATCACCGATCGTTTATCCGGTTTAGTATTAAATTTGGAAGCCAGCCAGCCGGATGTATTAATGTTGGGGTGGGAGATCCCCTGTCAAGCACTGGTAGATCTCCTGGCCGATATCCACCAGCTTAAGAGGCCGCCGAAGGTGATCTTTTTCTCCAGCAGACCGGAAGAGGAGGAAAGGATCATCACCGCCGGTGCAGATTATTTCATTTCTGAGGACGCTCCACCGGATAAGCTTCTTCTGATCTTAAGGCAGTCGCTGGTGCCTTTGTGAGCAAGTGGTTCCTTGCACAGCTTTTTCCCCCGAAGCAAGCATATAAAATCAAAATCACCATTCAACAATAAAAAAGGAGAATTCTAATTATGAAAACAATCAAATCAGTCGGTGTCAAGTCTTTCACCGGATATGGTGCCGTCCTGGCAGCTTTCTGGACCCTGGTCTTTGGCTTCTATTATTGGGTTGTAGGCTGGATCTTCGGCGCCCAATCCTGGTGGGTCGATATGAACCTGGGTAACTGGTCCATGTATACCATGTACACCTTTGGCGCGATTTTCGTGCGCGCCCTCCTGGCGGCGGCTGGCGGTGCGTTAGCCGGGTTGGTCGTGGCTTTAGTGTACAACTTCGTGGCTGGGGTGATGGGCGGGCTCAAGCTGAACGTGGAATAAGAAGATTATTCAATCGAGCTAACAGGTTTTATTCCCTGAAAGCTCACCATAACTTTTTTCGGAGGTGAATATGCCAGGCAGAAGAGCAGAACGGCGCGAGGAGCGCCAGGATGACCGCCAGCTCGGGCGACCGGGCGGCGGCGGGAAACAGTACCAGATGCGCCAAAAGATGGTGTCGATCGGCGACGACTTCTGGATCGAGAATGATCAAGGTCAGAAAGTCTACAAGATCGACGGAAAGGCGTTGCGCGTGCGCCAGACTTTGAGCTTCGAAGACGCTCACGGTACTGAGCTGTGCAAGATCCAGGAGCGCATGCTGCGCGTCAAAGACAGCATGGAGATCGAAGGACCGCGCGGCGAGAAGCTCGCCATGGTGAAGAAAGCCCTGATCACCCCGGTGCGCGAGCGCTGGGTGGTCAAGATCAAGGGGGGTCCCGATCTGGAGGTGCAGGGCAACATCCTGGACCATGAGTACACCATCGGCGAAGGGCGCGATAAAGTAGCCGAGGTATCCAAGAAGTGGTTCCGGCTGCGCGACAGCTATGGGGTGTCCATCGACCCCGGTCAGGATGATGTGCTGATCCTGGCGGTGGCGGTGTGCATCGACGAGATGGCGCACGAAGGTCGTTAGTCCTCTCGGCCAATGATTGTGGGAATGCCTGTCAGCAAGTGACTGACATCCCCGAGTATAAACCCTATTTCGTTTAGTTTTTAGGAGAGAATAAAATGCCTTGTTTGTTTGCACTGTTTGCAGGAATGTTCCCACGCTTTGCGGACATTATCATCTGGATCGCTCGTCCAACCCAGTTCATGAATGCATTCAACGATAAATGGTGGTGGGCCGTCCTGGGGATCATCTTCCTGCCCTTCACCACGCTGATGTATGTGATCCTGACCTGGGGCGTGGGAGGCATCTATGGCTGGGATTGGTTCTGGCTGATCATGGCGGTGTTCCTTGACCTTGGGCACTTAGGCCATACGGCCTATAGCAACCGGGAAGCGATCCCTGGCTATTCAGGTCCCAGACAACCCGCCATGTAAGTTCAGAAAGACCAAAATCCCGGCTATCAGCAATCGTTGTAGCGGGTAAGGGTTCGATCAGAGTAAGTTAGCGTGACACATTTAAGTGTAAAATGGAGGGGGATTGGGTGAGCTTCACCCACCCAATCCCCCTCAGACTACCGAGCAAACCATACTCAACTACCATAGGAGGTAAAGACAAATGATTAACCATGGACCAGTCGATGTCGTCGTTTTGGCTGCCGGAGAGCCGCGCTTTGATGGCGGTGTCCTGGCGGAGCTTGAACGGCAAGCGGCATCCGGAACGATCCGGGTGCTGGATGCATTGATCCTCGTGAAAGACGCAAGCGGGGTGCGTAAATCCCTGGATATCGAAGATCTGCCGGCGAAGGATAAAGCGGCATTGGGCTTTATCGAGACCGGGACGCGCGGCCTGTTCGATTCTGAGGATGCCGCCACGCTCTGGGAAGGCATGGTGCCTGGCTCTGCTGTGATCGCCCTGGCGATTGAGCACACCTGGGCGCTCGCCCTGGTGAATGCGCTGTATCAGAACGGCGTGGAAGTGGCGTTAAACTTCCGCGTGCCGGCGCCCATTGTCGACGAGGCTTTCGCCTTGTTAGAAGCTAGTGAATAAAGGAGGCTAAAATGCCAGGATTAGTACGAGGGATGGCCAGAACTGCTGCCGTGGTCGGCACAGCCACAGCCACACGCAATGCAGTCAACCGCCGCCAGGCGGACAAGAACGTCCAGGCGTATACACAGGCTGAGCAAGCTGCTAGTGCACAAGTGGCGCCACCGCCGCAGGAGCAGTATTACGAGCCAGCGGCGCCCGCCGCAGAAGAAGATGTGATCACCCAGCTTGAGCGCCTGGGTGCCCTCAAAGCCCAGGGAATCCTCACCGAAGAGGAGTTCGCCTCCCAAAAGGCGAAGCTGCTCGCGGGATAGACTCTTGGCAAATCCAAGTGCATGCAGAGTATGGTCTGCCAGAACCTGGTAGGTTGATCGGATAACACGCGTTGAATTCCTCAAAATGAAAATCTGAAAAACTTTAAAACATAATCAAAGGAGAAAAATATGGCTATAAAAACTTACAAAGATGGAACCCCGTTTACCGGAGTCATCGGGCGCACCACCGAAAAGTCCTCGCCAGCCTGGCCAGAGGCACATCGTCCCCCTGAAGGAGCCCCCAACGTGCTCTTCTTCGTGTTGGACGACGTCGGCTACGGGCAGATATCCTGTTTCGGCGGGCTGGTCGAGACGCCCGTCATCGACAGCCTGGCTGCCAACGGCCTGCGCTACAATAACGTGCACACCACGGCCTTGTGCTCGCCGTCGCGCGGCTGCATCCTGACCGGGCGCAACCACCACTCCATCGGCCTGGCCTCGATCACGGAGACCTCCACCGGCTACCCCGGCTACAACGGCATCCTGCCCTTCGACAGGGGTATGCTCAGCGAGATGCTGCTTCAGAAGGGCTACAACACCTTCTGCGTTGGGAAGTGGCACCTGACGCCCCCCGAACACACTACCGCCGCCGGACCCTTCGACCGCTGGCCGCTCGGGCGCGGCTTCGAGCGCTACTACGGCTTCCTGGGTGGCGAAACCAACCAGTGGTATCCGGAGCTGACCTACGATAACCATGAGGTGGAGCAGCCCAAGTCACCCGAGGAGGGCTACCACCTGAGCAGCGACCTGGCTGACAAGGCCATCGAGTTCATCCAGGATGCGCACGTCAACGCCCCGGACAAGCCCTTCTTTATGTATTATGCCACGGGCGCCGGTCACGCCCCGCACCACGTGTCCAAGGAATGGGCCGACAAGTACAAGGGCAAGTTCGACATGGGCTGGGACAAGTACCGCGAGATCGTCCACCAGCGCCAGCTCGAGATGGGTATACTCCCTCCAGGCACCGAATTGTCGGCGCATGATCCGGATGTGCCCGTTTGGGATACGCTGCCAGCCGAAGCCAAGCGGCTGTATGCCCGCTTTATGGAGGTGTATGCCGGCTTCCTCAGCTTCACCGATCATCATTTCGGGCGCATCCTGGAGTTCTTGAAGGAGATCGGCGAGCTGGACAATACCCTGATCATGGTAGTCTCCGACAACGGCGCCAGCTCCGAAGGCGGACCGGTGGGCTCGCTCAACGAGATGTACTTCTTCAACAATACCAAGGAATCGTTGGAAGATAACCTCAAGATTTCGACAAGCTGGGCGGCGTCGAGTCTTGCAACCACTACCCCTGGGGCTGGACGAATGCCGGCAACACCCCCTTCCGCCGCTGGAAGCGCGAGACTTACCGGGGCGGCACCACGGACCCCTGCATCGTGTCGTGGCCCAAGGGCATTCAGGCGCGTGGCGAGGTGCGCCAGCACTACGCGCACGTGATCGATTTTGTCCCGACGGTTCTTGAAGCCCTGAGCACCGAGGCCCCGGAGAGCATCCGCGGCGTGTCCCAGGCGGCCATCGACGGGGTGAGCTTCGCCCACACCTTCAACCAGGCGGCTGCCCCGAGCAACCACCACACTCAGTATTTCGAGATGTTCGGTCACCGCGCCATCTACAACGATGGCTGGCGGGCAGTCTGCCCGTGGCCGGGTCCGAGCTTCACCGAGGCGGCCAAGAAGGGTCGCCGGTTCGGAACCCCCATTCCCAACCAGGTGCTCGTCGACATCGAGACCCACGACTGGGAGCTGTATCACATCGACGCGGACTATTCTGAATGCCACAACCTGGCTGCCGAACAGCGTGATAAGCTGATCGAAATGATCGGCCGCTGGTGGGCCGAAGCCGGCAAGTACCAGGTGCTGCCCCTCGATGGCAGCGCCCTCCAACGCCTCAATGTGGAGCGTCCGACCATCGCCAGGCCGAGGACAAAGTTCGTTTATTACCAGGGCGGGTCGGGGATCCCCTTCACTGCCTCTCCCAAGGTGTACAACCGGCCTTGGAGCATCACGGCCGAGGTTGTGATCCCGAAGGGCGGGGCAGAGGGCGTGCTGCTGGCCCAGGGTGGACGCACCGGCGGTTACTCCTTCTTCATCAAGGAAAAGCGACTCTATTTCCTTTATAACAACCTGGGGCGAGACAAGTTCTGGCTCAAGTCCGAGGCGGAAATCCCGGAGGGTGAAGTCGAGCTGCGTTACGAGTTCGAGCCAACGGGAAAACCTAATCCTGCTGAGGGTATGGGAGTGCCGGCGCGCGGCCAGCTCTACATCAACCAAAAGCTGGTGGCGCACATCGATATGCCCCTCTCGGTCCTGAACATGTTCGGGACGCAAGGCCTGACCTGCGGCTACGACGGCGGTGAGCCTGCCGCGCCGGAGGAGTATCACGGTAGATACCCCTTCACTGGGAAGATCAAGCGGGTCACCTTGGATCTATCCGGTGAGCTGATCGAGGATACAGAAGCCGACATGCGCATCGCCATGGCCCGCCAGTAAGCAATTAACAAGGAGGATGGGTGCATCAAACGATGCACCCATCTGTAAATTTCGCTTTCTAAAGATATCGTTCGTTGGATTGGGGAGGAAAAGATGAGCCTAGATACCCCCAGAACCAGGACAAGCTTGACGACCCCGCGCGCCGCGGCGGTCGCTGGCATCTTGTTCTCGGTGCTGCTCCTTACCAGCCTGGTACTCGTCCGGATTTCTGTCCCCGCCGATCCGCAGGATGCTGGCGTTTGGCTGGCTGACAATTGGAAAAATGTTGCCCTGGCCTTAAACTTGCTGCCGTTTGCGGGGATTGCCTTTTTGTGGTTCATCGGCGTGGTGCGAGACCGCCTGGGTGACAATGAAGATCGCTTCTTTGCTACCGTGTTCCTGGGCAGCGGGCTGCTGTTCCTGGTTATGCTGTTCACTTCTGCAGCAGTAGCCGGGGGCTTGATCAGCATCTACGGCTCTACCCCGGGCATGCTCATCGAATCCGGCGTGTACACTTTCGGTCGCACGGTCACCTACGTGATTACGAACGTCTATACCATGAGGATGGCGGGGGTGTTCATGATCTCCACCTGCACCCTCTCGCTGCGTACCGGGATTTTCCCACGCTGGATGGCCTTCCTGGGCCTGGCGCTAGCGCTGTTTCTACTGCTGAGCCTTGGCCTCATTTACTGGGCCCCGCTGGTATTCCCGCTGTGGGTGCTCCTGATCAGCGTGCACATCCTGCTGGCGAACCTCAAAAAATCGAAAAAAGAAACCACTCCAGCAGCCGCCAGTTGAGGTGAATAACGCAGGTATGCGGACAGGCACGCCCGCTCGAATACGATAAAATTTTGACATGTAGGAGGATCCTATGGCACAGGAAGCAGCTTCCCCTCGCAAGCACAGTAATTCTTATAACATCTTTATCCTGGTCCTGACCGTCCTTTCCCTGGCAGTGATGGTAGTGCTGCTGCTGCCATTATCTGACGAAACCATCAAGCTGCTTTCCATTTATGACAATGTGATCTGTGTCATTTTCTTGATCGACTTCTTCTACAACCTTAAGAACGCTACCAGGAAGTCCGATTATTTTATCAAGGAGCGCGGTTGGCTGGATCTGCTCGGCTCGATCCCTTCGTTAGGGCTTTTCACAAATGTTGGTAAATTTGTTGGCCTCTTACGCCTGGCCCGCCTGAGCCGGCTGGCGCGCATCGCACGCTTAATCCGCGGCGAAAACAGAAAGACGCTGGTTAAGGATGTCCTCGAGCACCGCAACCAATATGCGGGATTTATTACCATCTTGTTAACCATCCTGGTCCTGACGGTTGCCAGCGTGCTCGTGCTCCAGTTCGAAAGCAAATCGCCAGAAGCGAAGATCCTTACCGGAGGGGATGCGCTCTGGTATGCGATCGTGACGATTACCACGGTGGGATATGGAGATTACTACCCGGTCACCGCGGCGGGTCGGATCACGGCCATGTTCATCATGTTCATGGGTGTCGGCATCATCGGCGCCCTGGCCAGTATCCTCGCCAGCCTCCTGGTCGGAGGATCGTCCCCGGCTGAAGAGGAGGAGCCCCCGGCTGCCGCCTCTGCGGTCGATCCCGAAATGGCTGCCATCAAAAATGAACTGGCAGCCCTGCGCCAGATGTTGGAAAAAATAACTGCGGAAAATAGTGGGAGGCCGCAATGATCGATCCGAATGCAAAATTAAAACCCTATCTGCACCTGATGGTGCTGGTTATCCTGTTGGCTATCGTCAGCGCTGTGATTACCTTTGTTTTTATCGTCCTTCAAAATACAGGAATTTATCTGATTTGGGAGCAAGCCCTGCTCGTCAGCGGATTAGATTCCCGCTTGTTTACCTTGCTTGTCTGTACGGTCGGTGGCTTGCTGGTCGGTCTGCTGGTGAAGCTCTTCGGGGATCATAACGCCATCTTCGCTGAGCTGATGCAGGAATTCGGCAAAACCGGGCGCTTCGACTACCGTCACGCGCCCGGGATTGTGGTTACAGCCCTGGTATCCCTCATCTCGGGCGCCAGCCTGGGACCCGAGGCACCCCTGGCGGATGCCTGCGGAGGGCTGGGGACCCTGGCTGCGGATAAGCTCAAGCTCAACGAACAGGAGACGCGCGTGATGGGCTACAGCGGCTTGAGCTCCATGCTGGCCGCCTTTATCACCAATCCATTCGCCGGAGCGCTGCTGAGCCTGGAATCTTGCCCAAGGCGGCATGACCGGTGCGCAGGTCTATTTTTGGGGGCTTTTCCCCAGCCTTTTAGCCTCAGCCGTGGCTACGGTTATTTTTGTCGCCTTGACCGGGAGTTTCTTTGACACATTATATACATTTCCTGCCTATACCCCCGGCCTAAAAGATCTTCTGCTGGCTGTGCCATTCAGCCTGGTTGGCAGCCTGGCTGGCCTGCTCTTTATGTTCATCCTCAAATGGCTGCGAAAGGTCATCCAGCCCTTGAATAAGCATCTTGTCCTGCGCGGCCTGGTCGGCGGGCTGGGCATGGGGATCATCGGAGCGCTCTTGCCGCTGACCCTGTTCTCCGGGGAAGAACAAACGACCGACCTGATTTATCATTACTACGAGATCGGTTTTTGGATGCTGATCGTGCTGGCGCTCAGTAAATTATTCGCCACCTCCCTCCTGCTGGCAACCGGTTGGAAAGGTGGCTACATTTTCCCGATTATGTTTGCCGGGGTGGCCCTGGGCATGGCTGGCCATCTCCTGTTTCCGGCTACGCCCATTGCAGTCACCGTGGCGGCCACGCTGGCTGGCGCACTCGTGGCTGCCCTGCGGGCGCCCTTGTTCGCCGCCCTCTTCACCCTGGTATTGGTGGAAGCAGAGACCGCGCCGGTGGTCGCCATCGCGGTTTTAGTTAGCGCCTTGCTGGTGGCTTATCTGGCGCTGCGGGCTGCCCGGCGTGCCAGCGCACAGGTGCAGGCTGAATTGGGGAACGCTGGGGAATAGGTTTGACCGGATAAAAGAGTTATGACAACACAATCACACGAACAAACCAAAACACCTGGCAGATTTACCCGGATTATCCCCATCCTATCCTGGCTGCCAAGCTATAAGCGCGCCTGGTTGGCTGCTGATATCATCGCAGGCCTGACGTTATGGGGCTTGGTCGTGCCGGAGGGCATGGCATATGCGGGGATCGCCGGCCTACCTGCACAGGCTGGCTTGTACACGCTGGTTGCCTCCCTGCTGGTGTATGCCTTGTTCGGATCCTCCCGCCACCTGTCTGTCGGGGCGACCTCTGCAACGGCGGCCTTGATCGCATCCGTTGTGGTGGCCCTGGGTGCAACCACAGCGGATATGCCAACTTACCAGGCGTATGTCACCGCTCTGGTCCTGGTCATCGGGGTTGTTTTCCTGGTGGCAGGAGTGGCACGCCTGGGCTGGGTGACCCAGTTTTTGTCAAAGCCGGTGATGGACGGTTTCGTCACCGGGCTGGCGGTCTTTGTCGCCGTTGGACAGCTCAATAAATTATTCGGCGTAGAAAAAGGGGAGGGGAATGTCTTTGAAAAATTCTTCGCCGTCATCCGGCAGCTCCCCGAGGCCAACTGGGTAACCTTTGCAGTGGGCGCTGCGGCCCTGGCACTGCTCTTCCTGCTGCCGCGCTGGAACAAGAAGATACCGGCGGGACTGGTTGTGCTGTTCAGCTCGATCGCGTTAAGCATGGCGCTCAACCTGAATACCAATTACGGGGTCGATGTGGCGGGAAAACTGCCTCAGGGGCTGCCTTCCATAGCCCTGCCTGCGGTGTCTTTGGGTACCATGCTCTCCATGATCCTGCCGGCCATCGGTATTTTTCTGTTAGCTTACAGCGAGGCGTTAGGTGTGGCACGCGAGTTCGCTGAAAAGCACGGTTATGAAGTCGATCCCGACCAAGAGCTGAACGCCCACGCTGTCACCAACCTTGCCAGCGGCTTGTTCGGCGGGATGATCGCCGCTGGCGGCATGTCTGCTTCGGCGGTTAAGGAGGGAGCGGGAGGGCGGACGCAAATCGCCAACCTTGTCGCTTGGGGAGTGACCCTGGTGACCCTGCTGTTCCTCACTCCCTTGTTCACCAGCCTGCCCGAGGCGGTGCTGGGCGCGCTGATCATCCACGCGGTGTGGCACCTGATCACCGCCCGAAAACTGGCGAAGATCCGCTTAATCTCACGGACAGAGTTCGGGCTGGCAGCCCTAACCCTGGCCGGTGTGCTGTTCATCGACGTCTTGCAGGGCATGATCATCGGATTGTTAGCTTCCCTGCTCCTGGTCGTCTACAAGTCAAGCCGGCCGCATTTATCTTCTCTGGGACGCATACCGGGGGTTCCAGGAGCCTACTCCGGCCTGAGCCGGCATCCTGAGAACACTCCGGTTCCGGGCGTCTTAATTTTGCGCCTGGATGCACCCATGTACTATGCCAACGCCCTGACCGTCCGAGAGCGGTTTAAAGCCCTGGTGGCTGAGGCTCAGCCGCCTCCCCGTGCAGTCGTGTTGGATTCTGCCGGGCAGGACGAACTGGATATCACCAGTGCAGAAGTCCTGAAAGGGCTGCTGGTTGAGCTGAAAGAAAAAGGGATCGAAATCTATGTGGCTGAGCTGCATGCACCGGTGCGGGAATTCAGCCAGAAGACAGGGCTGCTCGAGATGATTGGCGAAGATCATATCTTCCCGACCGTTGAGACGGCTGTGCGTTTTATCGAGGCGAACCCTCGAATCAACGATTAACTTACGGAGGAAAATCCATGAATAATATCCAAGGACGACTGGTGGTTTACCTGGTTGCGGGGGCGGCTATTTTCGTAATCCTGTTTGGGATCCGCGCCTCTGCCTCCATCATCAACCCGATCCTGCTGGCGGCCGTGATCACCATCACGGTTCTGCCTATCCCCAGCAAGTTAGCCAAGAAAGGCGTGCCGGGCTGGCTGTCGTTGGTGCTAACCATCTTACTGGTCGTCCTGATCCTGGCGCTGGTCATCTTCACGGTTTTCTTCTCCGTCACCAAGCTGTCCACCGAGCTGCCGGTTTATTTGGCGGAAGGTTCGGCGCAAGCCAGCGAAGACCTATCTACGACAGAAGGTACCGAGACAAGCATACAGATCGATCAGGTGGTCACTGCGATGGGTCCGATCGCACAGGGCGTGTTGGCATCTATACTAAATGTATTGGTTACCTTCGGAATGGCTCTGTTCATCTTCTTTTTCATGATCAGCGCCGCCCTGGCCATGCCCACCCCCTCCCGCATGGGGCTGGATCCGAGTTCATCAATCATCGGGCGAATAACGAAACTTACTGAAGATGTACGCAAGTATATGACCGTCCTGACCGGGATCAACTTCTTGGTGGGCGTGGGGGATACCATTTTTCTCATGATCATGGGCGTACCCTACGCTTTGCTGTGGGGACTGCTGGCCTGGTTCATGGGCTACATCCCCTCGATTGGCTTCATGATCGCCTTGATCCCGCCAGTGCTGATGGCTTACGCGTTATACGGCTTGCAAACCGCCCTGATCGTGGCGGTCGGGTATATCTTGATCAATGGGGGCATCCAGAACTTCATCCAGCCTAAGATCATGGGGCAAAGCTTGAAGGTCTCGCCGTTGGTCATCTTCGTCGGCTTATTTATCTGGGGCTACCTGCTGGGCGGCATTGGCGCCATCCTGGCGGTACCCATGACCATGCTGGTCATTATCATCATGGAGAATTTCGAAGGCACACGCCCCATTGCGGTCCTGATGCGCTTCACGGGCGAGGAAAAGAAAGAAGAAAGGGAAGAGGCGGCAAAACATGTGAAGGGCTTATGGGGTAGAATGAAGAAACCTTCCAGCTCCGAGCATAAAGGAGATGATTCTATTGAATGAGCCTGTCAATTCTTTGATGACCTCGCCGAGAGATCCCCTGGCATTCCATCTCCTGGTCAAGCCGACCGGGGCGGTGTGCAATCTGGACTGCAAATACTGCTTTTTCCTGTCGAAGGAAGTGCTTTACGCTGGCAGCCGCTTCCGCATGGCAGATGACCTGCTGGAAACTTATATCCGCCAAATGCTGGAAGCACAGCAGGGACCAGAAGTGACCATCGCCTGGCAGGGCGGTGAGCCGACCTTAATGGGGCTGGAGTTCTTCAAGCTTTCCATAGAACTGGTGGAGAAATACAAAAAGCCAGGACAGATCTTCCTGCACACCATCCAGACTAACGGTACCCGGATCGACGATGAACTGGCGGTCTTTTTTAAGGAGCACAACTTTCTGGTTGGATTGAGTGTAGATGGCCCCCAGCCGCTGCACGATACTTACCGGGTGAACAAGGGAGGCGAGGGCAGCTTCAAGCAAGTGATGAAGGGCTGGGAAAAGTTGATGCTCCACGGCGTGGACGTGAACATCCTGTGTACGGTGCACGCCGCCAATGCAGATTACCCCATGGAGGTCTACCATTTCTTCCGCGACGAGCTGAAAGCCCAGTACATGCAGTTCATCCCAATCGTGGAGCGGGCTACCCAGGAAACCCTGTCCCTGGCCAACCAGGGCTGGGGTGAGCACCCTGGGGGTGAACGCCCGCTGTACACCCAGATTGGAGAGCTGGTCACGGATCGATCCGTGAGGCCAGAACAATACGGACAGTTTCTAATCACGATCTTCGACGAATGGGTAAGGCGCGACGTAGGCAAGGTCTTCGTACAATCCTTCGACGCCGCCCTGGGGAACTGGATCGGCCAACCCAGCCTGTGCATCTTCAGCCCTACTTGTGGAAAAGCCCTTGCCCTGGAACACAATGGCGATCTTTACTCCTGCGACCACTTCGTTGAGCCGACATACCTCTTGGGTAATATTCAAGAAACCCACATGCTCGACCTGGTTTCCTCTGACCGGCAGCGTAAATTCGGTCAAGACAAATTCGACACACTGCCTCAATACTGCCGTGATTGTGAGGTGCTGTTCGCCTGTTACGGGGAATGCCCGCGCAACCGTTTCATCCACACGCCAGAGGGTGAGCCGGGGTTGAATTACCTGTGCGCAGGTTACAAGCTGTTCTTCAAACACATCGATCGCCCCATGCGCCTGATGGCAGAACTGCTGCGCCGCGGACGTTACGCAGACGAAATAATGGATATACTGGTGCAAGAGGAGATGCATAGGCTCCAGCAGGCGTTCGCAAAAGCCCGCCCCGATGACTCGTGTCCCTGTGGAAGCGGGAAAAAATTCCGGCAGTGCCATGGCCGGAAGCTGCCTGCCGCTTCAAAGTGAGTTGATACGAATGACTTTCTTTACACGCTTTGAGGTTGATAGGGTAATACTAAGATGAATAACATGAGCACGCTCAAACCGGAAAAGAAGCAAATGACTTCTGATCTGCTGGCAGGCTTGACCTTTGCCCTGGTGAATATCCCCCAGGCAATGGCGCATGCTTTGCTAGCGGCTGTCAACCCTGTATTCGGCCTGTATACCTTGATGCTGGCAACCCCGGTTGGGGCGCTGTTCACCAGCGCAACGTTCATGAACGTTTCGACGACCAGCGCACTGGCGGTGGCAGCCGGTGATACGCTGATCACCTATCCAGAGAGCTCCCGGGGAACCGTGCTGGTGACGCTGGTGCTGCTGATCGGCATCTTCCAGGTCATCCTGGGATTGCTGCGCCTGGGTTGGATAACCCGCTTTATTCCCTTTTCGGTGATGACCGGCTTCATGACTGGGGTAGCCGTGATGATTGTCATCGGTCAGCTTGGCGATTTCACCGGTTATTACAGCAATTACTCAGGCAAAATTGCCCAATTAGCGGATCTGGCGCTGAACCGGAAATCGATCGAATGGGCGACTCTCGCCATCGGTGTGTTGACGCTCTTGCTGATGGTTGGACTGGGAAAAACACGCTTGTCCAAGTTTTCCCTGGTTCTGTCGCTCATACTGGCGTCTGGCGCGGCCAGCTTGGTTAACCGGGTTTTTGCTACCACCATTAAGTTGGTGGGAGACATCGCCGAGGTGCCGCGTGCCCTTCCCAGCCTGGTGCTGCCTGATTTTGCACTCATATTCCCGCTGATCGTTCCGGCGGTTGCCATTGGGATCATCGGCCTGGTGCAGGGTGCCGGTGTTAGCCAGACCTTCCCCAACCCAGATGGGAAATTTTCTGATGTCTCTCGAGATTTTTTTGGTCAAGGAACTGCCAACCTGGCAGGCGGCTTGTTCGGCGGCATCCCTGCTGGGGGATCCAGCTCGGGCACTGCGCTCATGGTCAGCGCAGGCGCCCGCTCTCGCTGGGCAAACATATTTGGCGGTATCGCTGTCGCAGGCGTGGTTTTGCTGTTTGCCAACCAGGTTGAGATGGTTGCCATGCCAGCCCTGGCAGGATTGGTGATCGTTGCAGGGGTTCAAATGGTCAACTTGACAGCTATCCAGACGGTGTGGCAGACGAACACCGTGTCTCGCACCGTCATGTTAATCACCTTTGGCTCCACATTGGTCATGCCGCTCCAGTATGCCGTGCTTTTAGGGGTGGCGATCTCGATCTTGCTGTTCGTTCTCCAGCAGTCGAATACCCTGCGGATCGTCGAATGGGTGGTCCAGGAAAGCGGTTGGCCGGTCGAGCGGCCTGCGCCCAGTCAGCTCGAGTCCGGTAGGGTAACGGTGCTGTATATTTACGGCAGTCTATTCTATGCCGCAGCAGATTCGTTTGAAAAAAGCTTGCCTGCCGTCGAAAACGCCCATCGGTCAGTTGTGATCTTACTTTTGCGTGGGTACGAAGATGTTGGTAGTACAGTAAGCGAGGTGTTCCGCCGTTACACCCAAGCCTTGCAAACCAACGCTGGCAAGTTGATCTTGGCTGGCATCTCTCCGGCATTACATGCTCAGCTCGAGCGCACCGGGATGGTAGCCTTGATCGGGGAGAAGAATATTTTCCTCGCCAGCGCGACCATCGGCGCGGCGGGCAATGCTGCTCTCCGGGCTGCGACAGATTGGCTGGCGGAGTCCTCGACGGAAAGCGATAAAAGAGTAGAAGAAAAATGAGCTGGATAGAAAATTACAGGATGTGACTTATGAAAACCCCGACCCCGCCTGCCAATGGAATTGCCCGGTTCATTCCCGGTCTCGCGCTCTTTAGAGGCGTAAATCCCGCGCTGCTGCGCACCGAATTCGTTGTGGCGATCACCGTCTTTGCAGTACTCGTGCCATCGGCGATGGCCTACGGCGACCTTGCCGGAGTCACTCCCGTGGCGGGGCTGTATGTTGCCCTCGGCGCTATGGTGATGTACGCTCTGTTTGGCTCCTCCAAACTGGTCGTCATGGGACCCGAGGCGACGAGTGCCATCATGACCGCCGCGGCTGTGGCGCCTCTGGCGGCTGGTGACCCAGCGCGTTATGCTGCACTCGCAGGAATGACCGCCATCCTCGTCGGTATCATCGCCCTGCTCGCCCACGTGGCGCGCCTAGGGTTCATCACCGACTTCTTGTCCAAACCGATCCTGGTCGGCTACATCTTTGGCGCGACGCTGATCGTGATCGGCAGCCAATTGGGCAAGATGTTCGGCATCAAGCTTGAGAGCGATCAGTTCTTTTGGCAGGTTGCGGAGCTCATCAGCCGCCTCGACGAAACGCACCTGCTCACCTTCGCCATCGGCGTCGTTTGCATGGCAGCCCTGTTCATCATGCGCCGTATTAATCGCGCCTTACCTGGTCCGCTCATCGTCGTCGTCGGTGTCATTATCCTCTCTGCCGTATTTGACTTGCAGGCCAAGGGGGTGGCGATCGTCGGAGCGGTACCGGCTGGGCTGCCGCGGTTAACGATCCCGGTTGTCAGCCTGCAAGATATTTTTGCACTGCTGCCCGCTGCCCTGGCTCTCACGATCCTGATCTATGCGGACGAAATCCTGACAGCGCGTGTCTTTGCGGCGAGACACGGTCAAAAGATTGATGCCAACCAGGAATTCGTTGCCCTCGGCATGGCCAATATTGGGGCTGGTTTCTTGATGGGATTCCCTGCCGCCCTGAGCGCCTCGCGTACGGCGGTTAACGATCAGATGGGCGGCAAATCGCAATGGGTCGGAATTTTGGCCGCTGCGTTCACCGTCATCTTCCTGCTCTTTTTCACACCCCTGCTGGCACCGCTGCCCACCGTCGCCCTGGGTGCCATCATCATCGTCGCTTCATTGGGATTGATTGACCTGGCGGCGTTTCGTTTCCTGCGGCAGGTGCGCATCGGCGAGTTTTGGCTGGCGGTGGTGACGGCGGTAGGGGTACTCACCGTGGGCATCCTGCAGGGCATTCTCGTGGCAGTGGTCCTGTCGCTGATCAATGTTATCTATCACATCCGGCAGCCGCACGATGCGCTGTTGGACGATGTGGACGCGCGGGGGGGCGCGGTATACCGCGGTGTCACCGACAAAGAGACCGCCCTGACCGAGCCGGGCTTAATCGTCTATCGTTTTGATGCTCCGCTTGTATTTGCCAACGCAGCCTTCTTTACCGAACGCCTGGAGGAGCTGATCGCCAACGCCGGCGCGGGGTTGAAATGCGTTGTCCTCGATGCGGAAGCGATCAGTGATTTCGATGCGACGGCGGCGGAAGCACTGGAGAATCTGGATGCAGAGCTGGAACGAGGCAGTGTCGAATTATGGATCGCCCGCGCCAACGCGCCGCTGCGCAACCTCCTGCAGGCGACGGGACTGACGACCCATATCGGGGAGGACAACCTCTATCCGTCGGTGCGCGCCGCGGTGACGGCGTATCATGAGCGCTTTGGTACGACAGGGTATCTCCAGGATCAGGATGGTTTGAACGGGATTTGATACCGGGTAATTAATCGCTAAGGAGTGCGAAATGAGAACCCGCAAAATGAGGAGAGTCACAGCCCGTTACAATTGGGATCGCCTGAAGGTGAGCTTTTGGTTCGCCCCGGTGGTCATGTCCCTGGCAGCAATCTTGCTGGCTTGGGCGATGTATAGGCTGGATAGTCTAATCCCGAATGAAGCCTTGGAGGAGAGCCGCATCATCCTCTCAGGCACTCCCGGTGAAATGCGTGGGATGCTGGTAGGCATGGCCTCTTCCATCCTGGCAACCGCTTGCGCTGTGAAGCTTTGCAAGCAAAATTAAAAGCATCGTCATAAGGGATGCATAATGGATAAGCCGCCTTCCCTCAGGAATTTCATCCTGGAAATTTACCGTGTCTGGGTCAACGAAAAGCCCAATCAATTGGCGGCGGCCCTGGCGTATTTTGGGATGTTCTCCTTTGCTGCGGTGATTTATCTCGCCTATCGATTAGCCGGCATTTTTATCAACGAAGCTGCTGCCGCAGAGCGTATGTACACACGAATTGAGGTGGTCTTGGGAACGGAAACAGCCACTTTTATCCAGGATTCCGTATCTGTTATTGCGGCTTCCAGGACAGGAGGGTCATGGCTCATAACAGTCGTCAGCGGTATCACCCTTCTGCTGGCGGCGGTAGGGCTGTTCCTACAGCTCAAATATGTTCTGAATCGAATTTGGGGGGTTCCCCTGATACAGAAAGGAGAGAAGTTAGCTTTCCTGAGGCAGCGATTGTTCGCATTTATCATCGTTATCGCTTTAGGTCTGTTGATCATCCTGGCTACGGTAGTCAACGTTGTTTTTGCCTGGTTCGGATCCGTTTTTAGAGATATCACCGGTAGAAGCTACTTGCCATCTGTCCTCAATGTGCTTGCTCTACTAGGTGTTATTGTTCTGGCAAATGCATTCGTTTACAAAGTGCTGCCAGATGTAAAGCTCGCCTGGAGGGATGTCTGGTTGGGGTCAGCAGTAGCCACTCTGCTAATGGCCATCGGAGGGCTGGTAATTGGATTATATTTTAGATTTGGTGGAGTCCACTCAGCTTTCGAGGCGGCTGGTGCGTTTGCGGTCTTGATGATCGCAATTTATTACTTTGCTCAAATTTTCTTGTTTGGTGCAATCATTACCAGGATCTATGCTCAAAGGTATGGCTCGAAGCGCAAGTCACACTAATACTTCATGTTCATCTTTATAACTTAACCTTGACGTTGTTTTCCTAGCAGGCGGGCATTAATCCATTGAGAGAGCAGTTCATATCTTTGATGGCGTTGGTATGGACACCTAATTCCGAGCATGCAAGCCGATGCGGCGCAGAACTGAATCGTACAGTTGGTGCGCATGTTAAAGAAAATTGCACCAAGACCGTTAAGACAGGTCCAAAAGCCCGAGAATCACCCCTCATATATAGACAAAAAGGGAGATTCTGCTCAGAATCTCCCTTATCTGGTAGCGCCCCAGGCCGGACTCGAACCGACAACCGCTTGATCCGAAGTTGTGTGAGAGAGCTGTCCACTGGGTCTACCCCCTATATACGGGATAAGTCATCCATGCAACCGCCATATCTGGCGGTTAAATTGTCGATAATTTCTACTTTTTCCATGCTTTCCATTCCAACTGCACCACAATTGCACCAAGAAGTTTATCACACATTGGACTTTTGGAAATGAAGCATGAAGAGGGGAAAGCAACCCATTTCATACCAATTCCTTTGAATCAATAAAAAAAATTCAACCGTATACACCTGTAAACGGTTTAAGTCTACGGGTGTATACACCAACCCAAAAAAGGAAGGTTTGAAATGAGCGTTATGATCCTCGATGCAGGTAACAGCATCATAAAAGCAAAAATTGCTAGGCGTGAGTTTGGGGAATTGGCTTTTCCACACGCCTTGCAACCACTAACTGAAAATGAATACAAAACGATCATGTCCAGAGCAGGTAAAAATTTATCGCTCTTAGACTATATTCGAGTCAACGGCCAGCCATATGTGATCGGAGAGAGCGCTGAAAGGCATGGACTGGTAACACAGCGGAATGGAGCTTCACGTTACACGAGGGATTACTATGGCATACTGGCAGCAGCTGCATTAGGCCGTCTGTATGAACGGGGTGGGGAGGTCAAAGTCTTTGGCAGCCACCCACCTGGTGATGTGAAGTTTCGCCAAGATCTAATGGAAGCCGTGATCGGAGATTGGTCAGTGGAGGTTGGCGGCTCGGAATGTAAATTCCGGGTAACCTATGCCAATACTTTTGATGAACCGGTAGGCGGTCTGATGAACGTTCTCCTGACCGAAGATGGGCAACATTACCAACACTCCGAGCTAAATGGAGGGCGTTCACTGGTGATCGACATCGGTGGTTTTACTACAGATTGGATTGCTGTCAATCCTGGTGGAGAAGTGGATTTCAGCCTGGCTCGGAGTGTCCCGTTAGGTATCCAGAGCGTGATCGCTGACTTTGAAGAAAGTTTTAAAGCCAACAACCTGAAAGCTGTTAAAGATACTGCGGCGCTTCCGCCTGAGAGAGTTCGTAAAGCCATTGCGACGGGTACCTTTGAGGGAGGTGGCAAGAAGTATCCCTGCGATAAGGAAGTACAGGAAGCCACGAACCTTCTTCTGAACCGTGTGGCAGATATGTACCAACGCATTGCTGGTGGCTCCTTGGGCTGGGATGCCATCATCTTGACCGGGGGTGGGAGTGGATTGCTTTATAAACGGCTTTTGCCCTTACTAAACCACGACCGGGTAATCCTGGCAGAAGACCTGGAATACATCCATATGGCAAATGTGCGAGGTGGTTTAAAGTTGTGGCGGTTGTATGAGGCTCTGAGTTTATTATGAGCCAGGTTTTCAGTTTCCGCCTTGATGAAAAAAATCCCAGAGAAGCCCAGGCGATTCAGGTTATTGAAGTCTGGGCTTCCAAGGGGTATTCCTTACGCTATGTACTGGTTGATGCGTTAATAGACTATGCGGGTAATAACAAAACACAACAAGAGGATTTTTCATTAGCGCTTGGGAAGATCCTTACCCTTTTGCAGGAGATACGAGTAGAAACCGAACCTGGGAATAGGCCACATAGTCGGGAGAAATGCTTATCTGAACCGTTTTTAAGTGCCATAGCGAAAGCCACCCGGCCAGGATTGCGAGCTGATTGATTTTTCGTATTCCATCCTTAAAAAATGCTGTCTAAATCTCACGCACTGTGAAGATTGGCAGATTTTATTAAAATAAAATCCACCCAAAATCTTCGAAGCTACCAGGCCTATCCGAAAAATCATTGGGAGTTCACCCAATTTCTGGATAGATATTAAGGGTTTGACTGAGTTGAAAATAAAGGCATTTATTCCCCTTTGATTCTTGATCATGGCCGTGTGCAGCCTTGCTATGGCGCAGACCAGCGATCCTCCCGGCTCGGAACCGCTTATCCTCACCGGTGAGCTGGGAGAATATCCGCTAGGCTTGCACTTGGAAAACCATGAGGATCCCAACGGTAAGCTGACTATGGACGAGGTCATTCCGCCAGATTTCGAGCCGCAGTTTGCCCCCAGCCAGCCTGAAGAGTCGAATATCGGGGGGGGGGTAAGAATATCAACCCGCCAAGAAGATTAGCCTTCCCTGTAGGTTATTAATAACTGTTAATTATTTTCTAGCCACCTGACAGTTTCCTGTCACAGGTAAGAAAACAACGGGATATTATGGAATGGTGAAGCATTAGTCAATCTCCTTTCGATCAAACGCAAGCCAATCTGAAAGATACTCAAGTCACGGCGGTCGGTACGATCATCCAGGTGTCGTAAACCCTCTCGAATAGTCCGGCCACCGATCGAGATTAGCCAAACGTAGAGTAGAGCCACCGCCAAAGTGAGACGTGACAGGCGCAGAAAATGACGAAGCATTGTACTTTCCAAATCAAAGCCATGTTTTTTAAAATCGCCGAACATTTCTTCAATGGTCTGCTCACAAATGACAAATTCTGTATGATCCGCACCGGTCAGTTACGGCTGAACCATTGCCGTCGTCCGTTACGGTTACGCACTTCCTCCACTGGAAAAAAGGTGTACTCTGCATCAGAGAAATCTGAGTGTGGAGGTAACCATGAAACGCCAGTGGAACATTCATCGGGAAGTGCAAGAATACTCGGATGGACAGAGCCGATGGGATCGAGCATATCTCTTGGTGTTGGAGATAGCCCAGAGTGTCGAAGCGATCCCAATACAGACCAGCTTGGAGGTACAACATGCGAATAGCGATCTATGCGCGGGTCTCGACACTGCGCCAAGCCCAAGCTCAAACGATTGAGCAACAACTGGAACGACTGTTGACCTACGTCAATCAACAGGGATGGGGTTTGGCTGAAGAGCACATTTATCGAGATGACGGTCGCAGTGGCGCCAGTCTCAACCGGCCAGGGCTGGATGCTTTGCGAGACAGAATTGCAGCCAGAGAGTTCGACTGTGTGATCATAACGGCTCCCGATCGACTGGCCCGTAACTATGTCCATCAAATGCTGCTCTTGGAAGAATGGGAGAAATACGGTTGTCGGGTTGAGTTTTTGGATCGTCCAATCAGCCAGGATCCTCATGATCAATTGGTGCTGCAAATCCGTGGGGCAGTTGCAGAGTACGAGCGTACCCTGATCGCTGACCGGATGCGGCGTGGACGTCAGGCGAAGTACCGCGCCGGAGTTTTGTTGCCCTGGACGAAGCCGGTTTATGGGTTTCAAGTCGATCCAGATCGACCTAGAGATCCCGCCAAAGTCACTATCAACGAGACAGAAGCTTCCATCGTACGGGAGATGTTTGCCTTTTATCTGCAAGAAAACACATCTCTCTATGGTTTGGTGAAGCACTTGTATGAAATGGGGATTCCAGCACCTTTGGGCGGCGAATATTGGAGCACAGCGACCGTGCGGGGTGTTCTGACAAACCCGGCTTACACGGGTCGTGTTTACGTAGGACGTACTCGGGTGGTTCAACCTCACATGCGCCGTTCTGCTACACATCCGGTGGGCAGACCTTATGGAAGTCATACCCAAGTAGAACCCAAAGAATGGACTCCTGTTGCGACCATTCCAGCGATTATTGAAGAACAGCAGTTTGACCTTATCCAGGCTAAATTGTCCCACAATCAACAGATTGCCAGTCGGAATAACACCGCCCATCCATACCTCTTGAGAAATCTGGTAAGTTGTGGTGTCTGCAACCTCAGAGGTTGTGAAGAAATTCCCCTCTCCTCAAAAGAGAACAAAAAAGGTAAGATAGGGACAAAACAGAAAGGACTGGAGAGAAGAATGGACGAGAGCCTGTTTACCCTGCCTGAAGAGGAACCAGCCGCAAAGGAAAGAAAAGGGGGCCAACCCAGGCTGGAGAAGCCAGAACGGCAACAAATCAAGATGCATCTAGCGAGCTTGGATGAGCTATTGCCGGAAGATCACCGAGTACGGCTGGTGTGGGAGATGGTGCAGGGATATGATCTTGAGCCATTGTATGCGCGGATAAGAGCAGTGGAAGGCTGGGCAGGACGGCCAGCGATCGAGCCGAAAGTATTGGTGGGGATGTGGTTGTATGCGACGCTGGAAGGGGTGGGCAGTGCCCGGGAGTTGGCGCGGCTGTGTGAGGAAAGCCTACCCTATCAATGGTTGCTGGGAGGCATCACGGTGAATTACCATACGCTCTCGGACTTTCGGGTGGAGAGCGGGCAAGCATTGGAGAATATCCTGACGAAAAGTGTAGCGGCCTTGATCAGCGAGGGGGTGATCAGCGTAGAAAAGACAGCCCAGGATGGGATCCGTATACGAGCCAGTGCAGGGGCGAGTTCCTTTCGGCGGAAGCCGACCTTGGAAGAGAGCCTGAAACAAGCTCAAGGGGTGATGGACCAATTGAAAGTGCAGGAGGAAGAGAAGCAGGACGAAGGGGAGCGATCTGCAGGTCAAAAAGCAGCTCAAGAACGCCAAGCTACAGAGAAACTAGTGCGCGTGAAGAAAGCCTTGGAAGAAGTGGAAAAGGTAGCCGCCAAGCTGGCGAAGAGGCGGGACTTGAAAGTCAAGAACCGTGCGGCGCGGGCCTCGACCACAGACCCGGAAGCGCGGGTGATGAAGATGCCAGATGGGGGTTTTCGACCGGCCTACAATGGGCAGTTCTCGATTGATATGGACAGCGGTGTGATCGTGGGGGTGCAAGCCGATAATGAAGCGGACACCAACCTGTTGAATCCCATGCTGGATCAAATCGAAAAACGTTGCCAGCGCTTTCCCAAAGAGCATTATGTGGATGGTGGCTATCGCAACAACGCCAGCTTTGAGAAAGCCACCGAAAAAGGCGTGAGCCTTTATTGTCCAATCCCCAAGAGTTATAGCGCCAAGAGTCAGAAGCGTCCTGAGGATATCTTACCCACCGATGGAAGCGGGGTGAGAGCCTGGAAAGAACGCATGATTACCCCACAAGCCAAAGAGAAATACAAACAGAGAGCAGCCACCATCGAGTGGGCGAATGCTTTGGCTCGCAATCGGGGATTGTATCGGTTACTGGTGCGCGGGCTGCGGAAGGTGGAAGCGATCTTATTATGGTATGCACTCGCTCATAATCTGGTTCAGGTAAGGAATTTGCGAGCAAAAATGATCTCCTAATTCGGAGATTGGGTAATGACCCGCTCAGGCCTCACCCTGAGCGGGGCGTAAGGTCCTTATTGGCACTTTAAAAGCGTTTTTATCCATGTCCTCCTTTTTTTGAAAGTGGTTTTTTTCATTTTTTTCTCATTCTCTCAGTTGCACAGCTCGCCAACTGCATCCTGGGTATACCTATTATATCTGCCGGGGAAAGTCGGATGTGGTTTATACTCATGTCCATGCTTGCTGCCCTGCCAGATATATTCCAGCCGGCCAGTTGGATGAATTGGTCTGGAACGATTTGTGTCAGGTCTTGACGCACCCCGAAATCATTACCGCTGCTTTGCACAGAGCACAAGGCGGGGCTTGGCTCCCACAAGAGCTGCAGGCTCGGTGCGAAAACTTGCGTCGTGGCCAAGTCGCTCTCCGAACTCAATTGGATCGGTTGACCGATGCTTATCTGAATGGGGTGATCCCTTTGCTAGAATACCAACGGAGACGCATCGATCTGGATGGCAAACTTCAAGGTATGGAAGATTTGGAAAAGCAGCTTGTTCATCAAGTGGATCGGCAAAACGAACTTACAGGGCTGGCTGCCACTGTTATAGATTTCTGCAAACGAATATGGCTCGGATTGACGAACGCGACCTTTGAAGAGAAACGGAAACTGGTAGAATTGCTCATTGACCGGGTGGTTGTCAAAGATGGAGATGTCGAGATCCGATACGTGATCCCGACCAACTCTTCTAGCGAACACATCCATTTTTGTCATTTGCGTAAAGACTATTTCGATCCACATCCTGCGAGCGTAATAGGACAGGGTCATTTGACGATCGGGCAGATTGGTTGCCAGACACCAGGGCTCTTTTTCGCCGATTTCCCAATGCGCCAGCAAGTTGACCGGGTAGATGTGATACTCTGTCAGGTAGCACGGACCCAACCAGACGCTTTGACCGGGCTTTTGGACGAAGCTATCAAAGTCTTGCCAACCTGGCTGTTCCTTCAACCACACATGCGTACTGGTTTTCTGACGCAAAACATAGAACCAGCCCCAGGTATCCAATTGGCACAAGACTTCTACCGGCCCAAATTCGGTATCGCCGACCAGAATGACCGCTGCCCCTTTGGGGAGCAGCTTGCGGACATAGGCCAACAGTGCCAGCTGCTTTCCAGCATCACTATGGCCGCGCACATGTTTAGCCCAAGTCCAGGCAATCGGAATGGATCGCTTCCGATAGGCCAAGCAGACGATCAACAACTGATGTCCAAAACCGATTTTCGTGCCATCCACGATCAGACGAATTTCTCCGATACTCCGAAACTGGGCTTCCAGCCATTGCCGGGCAATCGGCTCATACCACGCTCGCACTCGGATGGCAGGATTATCCAGCAGTCTGCTCAGACGCCGCGTTGCACTCGTCAATTTTGCTTCTCCGGGAATCTTGCCAGCTACTTTACTCATATTCACCGAACGACTCAGGTAAATTCCGATGATCAACCATACAAACGCTCGAACTTGGGTGATCCGTTGTCCTGGACGCAGTTCCATAATTCGCATTTTCCAGGTATCATAAAGGTGGTTGATCGGCATTGGGTTACTCCGTCTCATAAAATGTTTTCGCAAAAACGATTTTACTGGAGAACCCGTGCCGGTCAACTATCCTGCTGTTAAACTGTCAGGTGGCTAGATTATTTTTTAAGGTAAAATATATTCACATCATCAAGCATGTCCGATCAGGAACAAATTCTTCTGCGAACCAAGCTGCATCAGCCATCGAACCCGAGGGGCTTGATCGATCGTCCACGCTTGTTCGAGCAACTCAATGGGGTCATTGACTACCCTCTGACCTTGATCTGTGCACCGGCTGGTTATGGTAAAACCACCCTGGTTAGCACCTGGCTTAATCAAGCTGCTACTGGACGGAGTGAGGAGGGTTCTCGCTTACCTTCAGCCTGGCTTACGGTGGATGAAGAAGAAAGCGACCTCAACCTCTTCTTACGCTATATGATCGCTGCACTACGCACGATTTTTCCGGATGCATGTGAAAAAACCCTGACCTTGCTTCAAACAAGGCAGCAACTCCCACAAGCTGTCTTCTATACCACGTTTTGTAATGACCTAGAAAACCTTCCCAGAGAAGCTATTCTGGTGGTGGACGACTACCAGTTCATCCGAGGAAAAGAGGTGCATGATCTAATCGGTGAGCTGGTCCGCCATTGGCCAAAACCATTCCATTTGGTGCTGATCTCGCGAATTGATCCGCCCCTTCCGCTGACCAGTCTACGCGCCAAGGGGAAAATCCTTGAAATACGCACCCAGGACCTGCGCTTTTCCTCTCAGGAGACGACTACCTACCTGGATCAGGCGCAGTTTATACATTTAAGTAAGCTGACCTTGGACCTTGTGAATGAGCGCTTCGAAGGCTGGCCAGCCGGTTTGCACCTGGCTGCTCTTTCTTTGCGTTCCGCAGACAGCCAAGAATCCGTTCACCTGGCTCTATCCAGCGAGGATGCCAATGTAACCGGATACCTGGTAGATGAGGTTCTGACCCACCAATTTCCAGCGATCTACTCATTCTTGTTGCGGACCTCTATCCTGGATCGCTTTTGCGCTTCACTGTGCGAAGCAGTCATTGGTGAAATCGAAACCACATGGAATGCGCGCGCCTGCCTGGATTGGATTGAACAATCCGAGCTGTTCCTTACACCTCTTGACAGCCGCCGGGAATGGTACCGCTACCACCGCTTATTCCAAGAATTGCTGCAGCAGAGATTATCCACCGAGATGACGCCTGCCGAAGTGAACGGCCTGCATTGCCTGGCTTCAGCCTGGTTTGAAGAACACGGACTGCTGGATGAAGCCTTACATCACGCCCTGGCTGCCGGAGATTTTGCCCTGGCCGCACACCAGATGAGTGCCAGCTTGCGTGAGGTGATCAACCGTGAGGACCGGCCAACCCTGGAGCGCTGGCTGCGCATGTTACCGGAAGAGATGATCCAACGACAGCCCCAGCTGTTGATGATCAGGGTCTGGGCTCTTCAGTTTACTTGGCGACTTGACCTGCAAGCACAGGTGCTCAAGCAGATAGAAGACCTATTGGATGCAGATGAAGGCGCAGCGCTGGCGGCGGATGACCTTCAGCTCCTGCGCGCCCAGATCCTCCTACTGAAAGCCCAGCAGGCATTTTTCGGCAACCAGCCGATACTGGCGATCGATTTTTGCAGGCAGGCATTGGCGCTCCTGCCCTTATCGTGGACATTCGGGCGCGGCGCGGCGATGCTTTTCCTGGGCTTTTCCATGCAAGCCAGCGGCCAGGCACAGGCTGCTGAACGGTTGCTGCTCCATGAATATGAGACTTACGGCGATAAGGCCGATACCTATGCCCTGTTAGTCTTAGAATCTCTGTGTTACATCTACCTGCATACCGGCCAGCTTGAACAGGCCAGGCAAGCTGCGCAGGTGCTGGTCCAGGGATCGACCCACAGAGGGATTGCATTCATGAGGAACCTGGGGAACTGGTATCTCGGCTTGGTGTGTTATCAAATGAATGAGCTGGAGGCTGCCGCGCAATACTTTACCCAAATCGTTGAAAACCGATATACAGTTCAGGTAACTACCTATCGTGATGCGGTTGCAGGCCTGGCGTTGATCTATCAAATCCAAGGGCAGAGCTCCGAAGCCTGGCGGATGGTGGAGTTTGTCAGCCAGTATGACCTGGAACAGAATGGTAGCGAAGATACCCGGACGCGCTCCATGCGCGCCAGGCTGCTGCTCATGCAAGGAGACTTAGAAAAAGCCGGCCGGTGGGTCGATACATTAACCGATCTGCCTCCGAACCAGCCCCTGATATGGCTGGAAGAACCGCAGGTGACCCGAGCGCGCATCCTGGTGGTCAGAGGTGAAGATGCTGACTTGCGCTTGGCAGCGGAAATTTTGGACACTCTGGAAGAGATTGCGGACCGAACCTTTAACACGCGTTTTAAGATCCAGGTCCTGACACTACGCGCCCTGGTATTAGAGGCCCAGGGTGAAAACAGCCAGGCCACCACTGTACTGGAACAGGCGGTAGATCTCGGAAAGCCAGGTGGTTTCACCCGGGTTTTCGTCGACCTGGGCAAATCCATGAAAGCTATGCTGCAGCAGCTTGTCAAGCGAGGCTGCTCTGTGGAGACAATCAATCGCATTCTTGTGGCATTTCCAGAGGAGGGTAGAAATCGGATGGGGAGTGAAATACCGGGCATACCAGCAGGGCGTGCACCCCGTGGAATTTCGACATTGGTCGAGCCTCTCACCCGCAGGGAGCTTGAAGTCCTAACCTTATTACGAGGGCCAGCAAGCATCAAGGAAATTGCACAAAAACTCAATATTTCACATGCCACAGCTAAAGAGCATACAATTAAGATCTACAGTAAGCTGGGCGTCAACCGGCGTTGGGATGCCGTGGCCAGAGCAGAAGAATTGAATATTCTTCCCCCACGCTAAGCTCCTTTCACTTTTGTAAACCCGATCGACATAAATATTAATCCCTCCTTAATCCCACCTTTAACCCTCCTTTAGGTGGTTTTTTTACGCGGAAAAACAATCTATCATTGAATCATGGTGAACATACTACATGGGATTGCAATCTCTTTCGATCGCCCAGCGACTTACCACATTAAGGTCCAGGGAAGGATCGATCCAAACTGGTCTGATCGTATGGCTGGCATGCAGATCCGCATTGCTCCAGAGCAGACCACCCCTCCGATTACAACATTGGAGGGCGAGGTAAGTGACCAGGCGGCTCTGCTCGGAGTGCTGAATTCGCTTTATGAGCTGCATTTACCCATTATTTCAGTGGCCGTAGAGCCTCATCTAAAAGGAAAGGAGGAACAGGAACCGTAAATTATTTCCACGAAAAAATATGTCTTAAAACCGAAAAGACATTCATTTAGAATTCAATCAAAGGAGAAAAATATGGCTTGTTTATTTGTGCTTTTTGCAGGAATGTTCCCACGTTTAGCAGATATTTTCATCTGGATCGCTCGTCCGACCCAGTTCATGAACGCCTTCAACGATAAGATTATCTGGCCGATCCTGGGGATCATCTTCCTGCCCTTCACGACACTGATGTATGTAATCCTCGCCTGGGGAGTTGGAAGTATAAATGGCTGGGACTGGTTCTGGTTGATCCTGGCAGTTTTCCTTGATATTTCACACTATGCCCATACAGCCTATAACAACCGCAGTGCCATCGCCGCTTACACCGGTCCCCGGCAGCCAGCTGTGTGATATCAATTTAGCCTAGATTACCAATTGTAAGAAAGGAGAATTCAAATGACATACGGTCCAATCGATTTTCTAGCTCTTGAATTCAAAACCGACCAGCTCAAAGGCGAGATCATACCGGAGCTGCTCGAGCTGGTCAAAAACAAGGTCTTGCGGGTGATCGATCTTGTCATGATCCAGAAGTATGCAGATGGGCATTTCGAAGCAGTTGAAATGCAGCAGCTAGCCCCTGAAACCCTGGCGCTCTTCGATCCACTGGGTGTCGAAATCAGCGGCATGATTCAAGTCGAAGATATCGCCAATGTAGCTGAGACAATGGAGAAGGGCACCAACGCGGCAATCTTGCTGTTCGAAAACCTGTGGGCGATCAAGTTCAAGGACGCAGTGCTCAGGGCGAATGGGCGGCTGCTGGCGCAGGATCGAATCCCCTTCGATGTCGTGAATGAAGCGCTGGAGACTTTTGCCCAGGCCGAATCATCCCATGCTTGAATCCTTAACCGAAAACAAATCAGGAGGTATATATGTTACGCAGAAGAGCAATGATGAGAAGACCAATCGCGCGGGTAGGTGCCGCTGCCGTAGGCACGGCGGTAGTTGTGGGCACTGCCGGTGCAGTACGCCACCACCAGCAAAATAAATATGCGCAGCAAGATGCTGCTGCGCAGCAGCAGTATGATCAAGCTATCAGCAAGGCGCAGCCGATGCGCAGGCCCAGCAGTATGCTCCACCTCCGGCGCAGTACGCAGCGCCAGTTGAGCAGGCGCCTGCGGCAGATTTGACCGCCCAGCTTCAGCAGCTTGCCCAGCTTCATGATTCGGGCGTGTTGAGCGATGAAGAGTTTGCGGCGGCCAAACAAAAGCTGCTTTCAGCCTAATTAACATCCGCAGCCAGATTCCAGGCTGTTCGACAGCCCAGGATGCTTGCCTGACCACCGCGAAGTTCAAGCGTCAAGCATTGAAAACGAGCGAGTAAACCTGACTACGAAAGAAGGAAAATAACAAGATGACAAACAACAACCCTATGTCCCTGCCGGTTCCGACATTTTTAGGCGGAACGAAGGCAATCACCCTGACCCCGGTCGTCGGTACGCCGCGGCGGGAGTACGCCGAGATGTTCATCCCGGGCGCAGAGCAGCTCGAGGACGGCGAGCTGCGCGTGACGGTGCTCGGGAGCGGCAATCCCTGGAACACGCGCGCTCAAGCCTCAGCCAGCGTCATGGTCGAAGTCGGCAATCCTGAGCGCGACATCCTGGTTTTTGATCTCGGGAGCGGTTCGCTGGCAAATTACGCCAGCCTGAAGCTGCCGATCAACAAGCTTAACAAGGTATTCTTCTCTCACCTGCACGCTGACCACACGGGCGATCTGATCACCCTCTCGGGCAGCTGGTCGAAGGTGGGACGGGCAGACGGACCGGTCTACGTGTGGGGTCCTAGTGGGACTGAGCCTAGCCTGGGTACGAAGCACTTCGTCGAAGGGGTCGAGGAAGCACTTGCCTGGGACACCGCGGCGGGGAACGGCGCCATCAACCCGGAGAGCATGAAGATCACGGTGACTGAGTTCGACTTCAGCCAGACCCAGGTCGTGTACGACGAGAACGGCGTGAAGGTGACCTCGTTCCCGGTCGTCCACGCCCTGAGCGGTGCCGTCGGCTACCGCCTCGATTTCGCCGGACTAGCGTTCGGCTTTTCGGGCGACACGCGCGCTTGCTGGCCACTCGTGCGTGCCTGCGAAGGCGTTGACCTGCTCATCCACGAGTGCTTCCCGCCTGCGGCAGCCCTGGCAGCCGCCTCGGGGCTCTCCATCGAGCGGGCGACGATTGCCCTGAATGCCGCCCACACCTCGCCGAAGGCTGCCGGTAAGGTATTCAAGCTCGCCAAGCCGCGTGTGGCTGGCCTCTATCATACGCTGCTCTCGCCCCAGGTGATCAACATGCTTTACTCGGAGCTTACCACGGTTTATGATGGCCCCATCGTCCAGACCCAGGACCTGACTGTGTTCAATGTGACGAAGGAAGCTGTGGTCACTCGCCAGGCAAAGCCATTTGACCAGCTGCCTCCAACACCGGGGGTGCAGCGTATGGTCTTCAAACCCCTTCCCGTACCGCCTCCCGCCTGGTGGGCAGAGGCACTCATCCCGCTTGAGGATGTTTAGACATAAATCTGACATGCTCATCTGGTTATCGGAGGGGCAGTGCTGGTTGCTGCAGGGGCAACCGCTGTCAAGATGAGCCAAAGTGAAGTGCAGCAGGTAGAGCAGTACACTGGCCAGAAAGCCGAGGATCTTTCAGAAGAACAGCTGGATGCCGCCATGAACGAGCTCGGTATTGAAGGACAGGAGCCAACCGATCAAGAGATCGCCATGCTGGAGGCGGAAGAAGATAAAGCCCAACAAGCCCCGCCGCCCCAAGAGCAGTACGGCGCTCCACCACCGCCTGCCCCCCAAGAAGATTTGATCGCCCAATTGGAACGCCTGGGTGCGCTCAAAACCCAGGGGCTGCTTACGGACGAAGAGTTCACGGCGGCCAAGGCAAAATTGCTCGGCGGATAGACGCGCAGCGATACCAGGCGCTGGTCAGAGCATGCTCTACCAGACAACTGGCTCATGTGCTAATTATCGGTTGAGTTCGAAGAAAGAGGCCATGAGTCAGGATATTCATCCAAAGTGAGCCGGCAGCCTCAGGCTTACGACTATCTTTCAATTTAGAAACATGTTAAGGAAAGTATTATGACGCTCAATGATTTCTTTTCAGCGATTGCAGGAATATCGGGCTTGCTGTTTGTGGTGACCAGCATGCTTGCCATGGGACTGAGCCTGACCGTGTCTCAAATCATGCAGCCCTTGAAAAACGCGCGCCTGGTGATCCTGGCATTGTTAGCAAACTTTGTGCTGGTTCCGCTGCTTGCCTATGCGATCATAAAGATCATCCCCCTCGAACAATCGCTGCAGATCGGCTTGATCGTGCTGTCTACGGCAGCCGGTGCGCCTTTCCTGCCCAAGTTAGTCCAGGGAGCAAAGGGGAATATTGCCTTCGGGGTGGGATTGATGGTCCTGCTGATGGTGGTGACGGTCGTCTACATCCCCGTCGTCCTTCCGCTGCTGCTGCCAGGCGTTGAGGTGAACCCGTGGGACATCGCGTCACTCTTTAATTGTGACGATGCTCATCCCGCTGGCACTCGGTTTACTGATGAAATCGCATTCGCCAGAGGCTGCCGAACACTGGCAGCCGGTGATGAATAAGATCTCCGGTCTGGCGATTATGATCATGTTGGTGATTGGACTGGGGCTGAACGTCTCCAATATCCTCAGCCTGATCGGCACGGGCGGCTTCGTGGCGCTGCTGATCTTCATCTTCGGGTCGCTGGGGATCGGCATGCTTCTGGGTGGCCGCAATCCCGCGGAGCGGAATGTGATGGGACTGGGCACCGCCCAGCGCAATTTGGCGGCGGCTATCGTGGTCGCCTCCCAGAACTTCACCGAGGGAAACACACTGACGCTTATCCTGGTGGGATCCATCCTCTTGCTGTTGATCTTGCTGCCAACCTCGAAGCGTTTGGGCGCGCGCAGCCAGGCGGGCGCAGCCCAACCCGCCGCTGTGGAAAAATAAATATCGAATTCTGAAAACCAATCAAAAAAGGAGAAATATTATGGCAATTAAGACCTACAAAGAAGGAACCTCGTTTACCGGCGTCATCGGACGTACCACCGAAGAGTCCTCGCCGGCCTGGCCAGAACCGCCGCGCCCCCCGGAGGGCGCGCCCAACGTGCTCATCTGGGTGCTGGACGACGTCGGCTACGGGCAGTTGTCGAGCTTCGGCGGGCTGGTCGAGACGCCCGTGCTGGACAGCCTGGCGGCTAACGGCCTGCGCTACACCAACATGCACACCACGGCGTTGTGCTCGCCGTCGCGCGGCTGCATCCTGACCGGGCGCAACCACCACTCGATCGGCCTGGCCTCGATCACCGAGACCTCCACCGGCTACCCCGGCTACAACGGCATCCTGCCCTTCGACCGGGGCATGCTCAGCGAGATGCTGCTGCAGAAGGGCTACAACACCTTCTGCATCGGGAAGTGGCACCTGACGCCGCCCGAACACACGACACCGGCCGGGCCCTACGACCGCTGGCCGCTCGGGCGCGGCTTCGAGCGTTTCTACGGCTTCCTGGGCGGCGAAACCCACCAGTGGTATCCGGAGCTGACCTACGACAACCACGAGGTCGAGCAGCCCAAGTCGCCGGAGGAGGGCTACCACCTGAGCATCGACCTGGCCGACAAGGCCATCGAGTTCATCCAGGATGCGCAGGTCAACGCGCCGGACAAGCCCTTCTTCCTGTACTACGCCACGGGCGCCGGCCATGCCCCGCACCACGTGCCCAAGGAGTGGGCCGATAAGTACAAGGGCAAGTTCGACATGGGTTGGGACAAGTACCGCGAGATCGTCCACCAGCGCCAGCTCGAGATGGGCATCATCCCGCCAGGCACCGAGCTGTCGGCGCACGACCCGGATGTGCCGGTATGGGACACGCTGCCGGCCGACGGCCAAGCGGCTGTATGCCCGCATGATGGAGGTGTATGCCGGCTTCATGAGCTTCACCGATTATCACTTCGGGCGCATCCTCGATTTCCTGAAAGAGATCGGCGAGCTGGACAACACGCTGATCATGGTCATCTCCGACAACGGCGCCAGCTCCGAGGGCGGGCCGGTGGGCTCGCTCAACGAGATGTTCTTCTTCAACAATGTGAAGGAATCACTGGAAGATAACCTCAAGATGATCGACGAGCTGGGCGGCGTCGAGACCCTCAACCACTACGCCTGGGGCTGGACCAACGCCGGCAACACGCCCTTCCGCCGCTGGAAGCGCGAGACCTACCGGGGCGGCACCACCGACCCGTGCATCGTGTCGTGGCCCAAGGGCATCCAGGCGCGCGGCGAGGTGCGGCCGCATTACGCGCACATCATCGACTTCGTCCCGACGGTCTTGGAAGCCCTGGGTGTTGAGGCGCCGGAGAGCATCCGCGGCGTGACCCAGGCGCCCATCGACGGGGTGAGCTTCGCCCACACCTTCAACGAGGCGGCTGCGCCCAGCAACCACCACACGCAGTACTTCGAGATGTTCGGTCACCGCGCCATCTACCACGACGGCTGGCGGGCGGTCTGCCCGTGGCCGGGCCCGAGCTTCACCGAGGCCGCCAAGAAGGGCCGCCAGTTCGGCTCCCCCATTCCCAACCAGGTGCTCGTGGATATCGAGACCCACGACTGGGAGCTGTACCACGTGGACGAGGACTATTCCGAATGCCACAACCTGGCCGCTGAGCACCGCGACAAACTGATCGAGATGATCGGCCGCTGGTGGGCCGAAGCGGGCAAGTACCAGGTGCTGCCGATCGACGGCGACGTCCGCAGCCGCCTCGTCGTGGAACGCCCGACCATCGCCAAGCCGAGGAACAAGATCGTCCTTTACCCGGGCGGGTCGTCGATCCCCTTCGCCGCCACACCCAAGCTCTACAACCGGCCCTGGAGCATCACGGCCGATGTCGTGATCCCGCAGGGCGGCGCAGAGGGCGTGCTGCTGGCCCAGGGAGGGCGCACTGGTGGTTACGTCTTCTTCGTTAAAGACCAGAGACTCCACTTCCTGTACAACTTCATCGGCCGCGACAAGTTCTGGCTGCATTCCAACGAGACGATTCCGGAGGGTGAAGTCGAGCTGCGCTACGAGTTCGAGCCGACCGGCAAGCCCAACCCCGCCGAGGGGTACGGGGTGCCGGCGCGCGGCCAGCTCTACATCAACCGCAAGCTGGTTGCCAGCATCGACATGCCCTACTCGATCCTGTTCATGTTCGGCACGCAGGGCCTGTCCTGCGGCTATGACGCCGGCGACCCAGCGGCGCCGGAAGAGTACAGTGGTGCGTTCCGCTTCACCGGCACCATCAAGCGTGTCACGGTGGATCTGTCCGGCGAGCTGATCCCGGATAGCGAAGCCGAGATGAAGATCGCCATGGCGGCGGCAGTAGAAACGGACGCAACCGTAACCATAGATACCCGAAGGGTTCCCTAAGAACCCTTCGGGTATCAATCAAAGGAGTCTAGATGATGTTCGACCTTCCACTGGAATATGCCTTGATAAAATTCGAGGACGCCAAGCCCACAGGCAAGATCGTCCCCGAGCTTCTGGATCTGGCGGCGCGCGGCATCGTGCGCTTTGTCGACATCGTCTTCATCCAAAAAGAGGCAGACGGCAGCATACGCACCATCGAACTCAACGATCTCGACCCCGAGTCGTACGAGATGTTCGTCCCCATCGGCGAGCATGTTTCCAGCCTTTTTACGAACGACGACCTGGAGATCGCGGCAAGCAAACTTCCCGAGAATTCAGCAGCGATGCTCATCTTGTGGGAGAATCTGTGGGTGGCCAGTCTCCGCAAAGCCATCCTGGACGCTGGCGGCCAGCTGGTGGAGCGCGCCCAGATTGCTCCCGAAGTGGTCGCGCAGTTCGAACAGGAACTCGCTGCGGAATAGCGTAAGACTCCGAAATTCACCACTCGTCAATCATCACTTTTCAAGAGGAGGCAACATATATGGCACCTAGAAGAGGACCCAATCCCCCTGGCCCGGTTGGCGGGGTTGGCGCTGGAAATCCCCCCGGACCTGTCGGCGGGGTTGGCCGTGGACCGAATCCCCCTGGACCGGTTGGCGGCGTTGGTCGTGGAAATCCCCCCGGACCTGTCGGCGGCGTGGGCCGTGGACCCAATCCCCCTGGCCCGGTTGGTGGCGTCGGCAGACGCCGCAACGGCGTCGGGCTGCTGCGCTAGCCGGCACTGCGCAGGCGATGTATTACCGATCAGCAAGGCATGCGCCATAAAACGCGGCGCAGCAGCGGTATGGTCAAATTGGAGAACTTTTTATGAACCAAGATACCACTACTACCCAAACACGCTTGACATCGCCGCGTGCGGCGGCGATCGCTGGCATCTTGTTCTCGGTGCTGCTCCTCACCAGCCTGGTGCTCGTCCGGATTTCTGTCCCCGCCGATCCGCAGGACGCTGGCGTTTGGCTTGCTGACAATTGGAAAAATGTTGCCCTGGCCTGAACCTGCTGCCGTTTGCCGGGATCGCCTTTTTGTGGTTCATCGGCGTGGTGCGCGACCGCCTGGGTGACAATGAAGATCGCTTCTTTGCTACCGTGTTCCTGGGCAGCGGGCTGCTGTTCCTGGCCATGCTGTTCACTTCTGCGGCAGTAGCCGGGCGGCTTGATCAGCATCTACGGCTCTACCCCGGGCATGCTCATCGAATCCGGCGTGTACACTTTCGGTCGCACGGTCACCTACGAGATTATGAACGTCTATACCATGAAGATGGCGGGGGTGTTCATGATCTCCACCTGCACCCTCTCGCTGCGCACCGGGATCTTCCCACGCTGGATGGCCTTCCTGGGCCTGGCGCTGGCGCTGTTTCTACTGCTGAGCCTCGGCTTCATTTACTGGGCCCCGCTGGTATTCCCGCTGTGGGTGCTCCTGATCAGCGTGCACATCCTGCTGGCGAATCTCAAAAAATCGAAAAAAGAAACCACTCCAGCAGCCGCCAGTTGAGGTGAATAACGCAGGTATGCGGACAGGCACGCCCGCTCGAATACGATAAAATTTTGACATGTAGGAGGATCCTATGGCACAGGAAGCAGCTTCCCCTCGCAAGCACAGTAATTCTTATAACATCTTTATCCTGGTCCTGACCGTCCTTTCCCTGGCAGTGATGGTAGTGCTGCTGCTGCCATTATCTGACGAAACCATCAAGCTGCTTTCCATTTATGACAATGTGATCTGTGTCATTTTCTTGATCGACTTCTTCTACAACCTTAAGAACGCTACCAGGAAGTCCGATTATTTTATCAAGGAGCGCGGTTGGCTGGATCTGCTCGGCTCGATCCCTTCGTTAGGGCTTTTCACAAATGTTGGTAAATTTGTTGGCCTCTTACGCCTGGCCCGCCTGAGCCGGCTGGCGCGCATCGCACGCTTAATGCGCGGCGAAAACAGAAAGACGCTGGTTAAGGATGTCCTCGAGCACCGCAACCAGTATGCGGGATTTATTACCATCTTGTTAACCATCCTGGTCCTGAGCATATCCAGCGTGCTCGTGCTCCAATTTGAAAGCAATTCACCGGACTCTAACATCAAATTGGGTGGGGATGCCTTATGGTATGCCCTTGTAACGATCACGACGGTAGGTTATGGCGACCGCTATCCTGTCACTCCTGGTGGACGAGTCACGGCCATGTTCATCATGTTCGCAGGGGTTGGCATCATCGGCGCCCTGGCCAGTATTCTTGCCAGCCTGCTGGTCGGCGGCTCGTCTCCAGAGGAAGAGGAGGAGACCCCGGATGCCGCCTCCGCTCCCCAGGATGAAAACGAATTAGCTGCGATCAAAAATGAGCTGGCTGAAATACGCCAGATGCTGGAAAAATTGACTTCAGAAAATAATGGGAGGCAGCAATGATCGATCCGAATGCAAAACTGAAACCCTATCTGCGCCTGATGGGGCTGGTGATCCTGTTGGCGGCTGCCAGCGCGGTGATCACTTTTATTTTTGTCGTCCTTCAAAATACGGGAATTTACCTGGTTTGGGAGCAAGCCCAGCTCGCCAGCGGGTTAGATGCCCGCTTGTTTACATTTCTTGTGTGTACCATCGGCGGCTTGCTGGTCGGTCTGCTGGTGAAGCTCTTCGGGGATCATAACGCCATCTTTGCCGAGCTGATGCAGGAATTCGGCAAAACCGGGCGCTTCGACTATCGCCACGCGCCCGGGATTGTGGTTACCGCCCTGGTATCCCTCATTTCGGGCGCCAGCCTGGGGCCTGAAGCACCGCTGGCAGATGCCTGCGGCGGGCTGGGGACCCTGGCAGGAGATAAGCTCAAGCTCAACGAACAGGAGACGCGCACCATGGGCTACAGCGGCTTGAGCGCCATGCTGGCTTCCTTTATCACCAATCCATTCGCCGGGGCGCTGTTGAGCCTGGAGAGTGCCCAAGGCGGCATGACGGGGGCGCAGGTATATTTCTGGGGGCTTTTCCCCAGCCTTTTGGCTTCAGCCGTGGCCACGGTGATTTTCGTCGCCTTGAGTGGGAGCTTCTTTGACACACTCTATGCATTTCCCGCCTATACCCCCCATGTGAAGGATCTTCTGCTGGCTGTGCCATTCAGCCTGGTAGGCAGCCTGGCTGGCCTGCTCTTTATGCTCGCCCTCAAAGGGATGCGAAAGGTGATCCAGCCTTTGAAGAAGCGTCTTGTGCTGCGTGGATTGGTGGGCGGGTTGGGAATGGGGATCATCGGAGCGCTGCTGCCGCTGACTCTGTTTTCGGGTGAGGAACAAACGGTCGAGCTGATCCAGGAAGCTGCGGAGATCGGGATTGCGATGCTGATCGTGCTGGCGATCTGCAAGCTGCTGGCGACTGCCCTCCTGCTGGTAACCGGTTGGAAAGGTGGGTACATTTTCCCGATCATGTTTGCCGGGGTGGCCCTGGGCATGGCCGGCCATCTCGTGTTCCCGGATACGCCCGTTGCCGTGACTGTGGCAGCCACGGTGGCCGGCGCCCTCGTGGCCGCCCTGCGGGCGCCGCTGTTCACGGCCCTCTTCACCCTGGTATTGGTGGAGGCAGACACGGCACCGGTGGTCGCCATCGCGGTCTTAGTCAGCGCCTTACTGGTTGCTTATCTGGGGCTGCGGGCCGCCCGGCGGGCCAGCATCCAGGCGCAAGCTGACCTGAAGAACGCTGGTGAATAGTTTTTAAGGAGACCCATATGGCTGCAGAACCAAACGAACACTTGAAAACCTTGAGCGGCTTGTCTCGTTTCATCCCGATCCTGGCCTGGCTGCCACGCTACAACCGCGCCTGGCTGGTGGCGGATATCATCGCTGGCTTAACACTGTGGGGACTGGTTGTGCCGGAGGGCATGGCTTACGCAGGGATCGCTGACCTGCCTCCGCAGGCTGGCCTGTACACGCTGGTCGCCTCCCTGCTGGTGTATGCCTTATTCGGCTCTTCTCGCCACCTGTCTGTCGGGGCGACCTCTGCCACGGCAGCCTTGATCGCCTCCACGGTGGTGGCCCTGGGTGTAACTTCCGCGGATATGCCCACTTACCAGGCGTATGCTGTCACCTTGGTGCTGGTCATCGGCGTTGTTTTCCTGGTAGCAGGTTTGGCGAAATTGGGCTGGGTGACCCAGTTTTTGTCAAAGCCAGTCATGGATGGTTTCGTCACCGGTCTGGCGATCTTTGTCGCCGTTGGGCAGCTCAATAAATTGTTCGGCGTAGAAAAGGGGCATGGGAATGTCTTTCAAAAATTCTTTGCCGTCATCCAGCAGCTCCCCGAAGCCAATTGGGTAACCTTTGCGGTAGGTATTTCAGCCCTGGCGCTGCTCTTCCTGCTGCCGCGCTGGAACAAGAAGATACCGGCGGGACTGGTGGTGCTGTTCGGCTCGATTGCCATCAGCACGGCGTTCAACCTGAACGCCAATTACGGGGTGGAAGTAGCAGGAACGCTGCCGCAAGGGCTGCCTTCCGTATCCCTGCCTAAGGTGCCATTGGATGCCATCCTCTCCATGATCCTTCCAGCCCTGGGGATCTTCCTGTTAGCTTACAGCGAGGCCCTGGGCGTGGCGCGCGAGTTCGCTGAAAAGCATCACTATGAAGTCGATGCCGATCAGGAACTGAACGCGCACGCCTTTGCCAACCTGGCCAGCGGCCTGTTCGGCGGGATGATTGCCGCCGGCAGCATGTCGGCCTCGGCGGTTAAGGATGGGGCGGGGGCACGCACCCAGATTTCTAACCTGGTCGCCTGGGGGGTAACCCTGGTGACCCTGCTGTTCCTCACGCCCTTGTTCACCAACCTGCCCGAGGCGGTGCTGGCCGCGCTGATCATCCATGCCGTCTGGCACATCCTCACCGCCCGAAAACTTGCGAAGATCCGCTTAATCTCACGGACGGAGTTCGGGCTGGCAGCCCTCACCCTGGCAGGTGTGCTGTTCATTGAGGTCCTGGAGGGCATGATCATCGGGTTAGTGGCTTCCTTGCTCCTGGTCGTCTACAAGTCGAGCCGGCCACATATCTCTTCTCTTGGACGCCTACCGGGGATGCCAGGTGCCTACTCCGATCTGAACCGGCATCCTGAAAACATCACCATCCCAGGCGTTTTAATCCTGCGCCTGGATGCACCCATGTACTATGCCAATGCCCTGACTGTGAGGGAGAAAGTTAAAGCCTTGGTTGCTGCTGCTCAACCACCTCTCCGGGCAGTGGTGTTGGATGCTGCCGGGCAGGACTCTCTGGATATCACTGGCTCAGACGTGCTGAAAGGGCTGGTGCTAGAGCTGAGGGACGAAGGCATCGAAATTTACGTGGCTGAGGTGCATGCACCGGTGCTGGAATTCAGCCAGCGGACAGAGTTGTTTGAGGTGGTCGGTGAGGGTCATATCTTCCCGACCGTTGAGGCAGCCGTGCAGTTCATTGAAGCATCCGTTCAACCCGATAAAGAAAATCAAGGCAGCTGAACATTAACCATTCATATCGAGCTTGAGGAGGAAACATCATGGAAAATATCAAAGGGCGGGGGGTAATTTTGTTGGTTGCATTAGCAAGTATCTTCGTAATTTTGTTTGGGATCCGCGCCTCAGCCTCCGTCATCAACCCGATCTTGCTGGCGGCTGTGATCACCATCACGGTTCTGCCAATCCCCAGCCGCCTGGCAAAGCGCGGCGTGCCGGGCTGGCTGTCGCTGGTGCTGACCATTCTGCTGGTCGTCTTTATTTTGGGGCTGGTCATCTTCACGGTCTTCTTCTCAGTCGCCAAGCTATCCACCGAGCTGCCGGTTTACCTGGCGGAAGGTTCGGAACAAGCCACTGAAGACCTCTCCGCAACAGGAGATACGACGCTGAGTATCCAGATCGAGCAGGTGACCAAATCCATCGGTCCGGTCGCCCAGGGCGTGTTGACGGCTATCATGGAGGTGCTGGTTACATTCGGAATGGCTCTGTTTATCTTCTTCTTCATGATCAGCGCCGCCCTGGCCATGCCCACCCCCTCCCGCCTGGGCCTGGACCCGAATTCATCGATCATCGGGCGAATCACTCACCTTACTGAAGACATACGCAAGTATATGACCGTCCTGACCGGGATCAATTTCCTGGTGGGGCTGGGTGATGCCATTTTCCTCATGATCATGGGAATACCCTACGCTTTCTTGTGGGGGCTGCTGGCCTGGTTCATGGGCTACATTCCTTCGATTGGCTTCATGATCGCCTTGATCCCTCCGGTGCTGCTGGCTTACGCCATGTACGGTCTGCAAACTGCGCTGATCGTCCTGGTCGGATATATCGTGATCAATGGGGGCATCCAGAACTTCATCCAGCCGAAGATCATGGGGGAAAGCTTGAAGGTCTCCCCGCTGGTCATCTTTGTTGGATTGTTTATCTGGGGCTACCTGTTGGGTGGGATTGGCGCCATCCTGGCCGTACCGATGACCATGCTGGTCATTATCATCATGGAGAATTTCGAAGGGACCCGCTCCCTGGCGGTGCTGATGCGCTTTACCGGTGAGGAGAAAAAGGAAGAAAGGGAAGAGGCGGCAAAGCATGTGAAAGGGTTATGGGGAAAAATAAAGAAACCTTCCAGCTCTGAGCATAAAGAGGATGATTCTATTGAATGAGCCTGTTAATTCTTTGCTGACCTCAGCGAGAGCTCCCCTGGCATTCCATCTCCTGGTCAAGCCGACCGGGGCAGTCTGCAACCTGGACTGCAAATACTGCTTCTTCCTGTCGAAGGAGGCGCTGTACCCCGGCAGCCGCTTTCGCATGGCAGATGAGCTGCTGGAAACTTACATCCGCCAGCTGTTGGAAGCGCAGCAGGGACCAGAAGTAGCCATCGCCTGGCAGGGTGGAGAGCCGACCTTAATGGGGCTGGATTTCTTCAGACATTCCATGGAACTGGTGGAGAAGTACAAAAAGCCAGGACAGATCCTTCAACACACCATCCAGACCAATGGCACGAAGCTGAATGACGAATGGGGAGCCTTCTTCAAGGAGCACAATTTCCTGGTGGGGCTGAGCATGGATGGCCCGCAGGCGATACACGATACTTACCGGGTGAATAAGGGCGGTGCAGGCAGCTTTGCCCAAGTGATGGTGGGTTGGGAAAAGCTGATGAAACACGCTGTGGACGTTAACATCCTATGCACGGTGCACGCTGCCAATGCCGATCACCCCACGGAGGTCTACCATTTCTTCCGCGACGAGCTGAAAGCCGAGTACATGCAGTTCATCCCGATCGTCGAGAGAGCAACGATGGAAACGCTGCCCGTGGCCAACCAGGGCTGGGGTGAGCGCCCAGGCAGCAACCGCCCGCTGTACACCCAGGTTGGCGAGCTGGTTACGGACCGATCTGTAAAGCCAGAGCAATACGGACGGTTCCTGGTCACCATCTTTGACGAGTGGGTGCGGCGCGACGTAGGCAAGGTGTTTGTACAATCTTTTGACGCCGCCCTGGCTAACTGGATCGGCCAACCCAGTCTGTGCATCTTCAGTCCCTCCTGCGGAAAAGCCCTGGCCCTCGAACATAACGGAGACCTGTACTCCTGCGATCACTTCGTCGAGCCGGCTTTCCTGCTGGGCAATATTCAAGAGACCCACATGCTCGACCTGGTTTCCTCTGACCAGCAGGGAAAATTTGGGCAGGACAAATACGACAAGCTTCCCCAATACTGCCGAGACTGTGAAGTCCTCTTTGCCTGCTACGGGGAGTGCCCGCGCAACCGTTTCATCCACACGCCAGATGGCGAGCCAGGGTTAAATTATCTATGTGCCGGCTACAAGCTGTTCTTCAAACACATCGATCGCCCCATGCGCCTCATGGTAGACCTGCTGCGCCGCGGACGCTACGCTGACGAGGTGATGAACCTCCTGGTGCTTGAAGAGATGCACCAGCTCCAGCAAGCGCTTGCCAATGCCCGGCCTGATGATCTTTGTCCCTGTGGAAGCGGGAAAAAATTCCGGCAGTGCCATGGTCCGAAGCCGCCGTCCGCTTCAAATTAAAATTATAATTAGAGGACGAAAATATGAGCACACTCAAGCCTGAAAAGAAGCAGCTGACCTCCGACTTGCTGGCAGGTCTGACCTTTGCCATGGTGAATATCCCCCAGTCCATGGCGCATGCACTCCTGGCGGCTGTCAACCCTGTGTTTGGTTTGTACACTCTAATGCTGGCAACTCCGGTTGGAGCATTGTTCACTGGGGCAGTATTCATGAACGTTTCAACGACCAGCGCAATGGCGGTGGCAGCCGGCGATACGCTGCTCACCTATCCAGAGAACTCCCGGATAACCGTCCTGGCAACCCTTGTTGTTATGATCGGCATTTTCCAGATTATCCTCGGTCTTTTACGCTTGGGTTGGATCACCCGCTTCATCCCGTTTTCGGTGATGACTGGTTTTATGAACGGTGTGGCAGCGTTGATCATCATTGGTCAGCTTGGTGATTTTACCGGTTATTACAGCTCGTACTCGGGTAAAATCGCCCAATTAGCTGATCTGATATTGAACCTACAATCGATCCAATGGATGACTTTCGCCATCGGTTTAATGACGCTTTTGTTAATCTATCTCCTGGGAAAAACGCGTGTTTCTAAGTTTTCCCTGGTGATTGCATTGGTGGCATCTTCTGGCGCAGCCATCCTATTAAATGATTTTTTTACTGCAGGGATTAAGCTGGTGAAGGACATTGCTGAAGTGCCTCGTTCTCTGCCAAGCCTGGTGCTTCCTGATCCATCACTAATCGTATCGCTGATCATACCAGCGATTGCCGTTGGCATTATTGGTCTGGTGCAAGGAGCGGGCGTCAGCCAGACCTTCCCCAACCCGGACGGAAAATTCTCTGATGTCTCCCGGGATTTTTTTGGGCAGGGAGCTGCCAACCTGGCAGGTGGCTTCTTTGGCGGCATCCCGGCCGGGGGATCCAGCTCAGGCACGGCGCTTATGGTGAGCGCAGGGGCGCGCTCGCGCTGGGCAAACATCTTTGGCGGTATTTTGGTCGCACTCGTGGTTTTGTTGCTGGCTGACCTGGTTGAGCTGGTTGCCATGCCAGCCCTGGCCGGGCTGGTGATCGTGGCGGGTGTGCAGACGATCAATGTCAACGCCATCCAGACGGTGTGGCAGACAAACCCCATGTCCCGCACCGTCATGCTGATCACCTTTGGCTCCACGCTGATCATGCCGCTGCAGTATGCTGTGCTTTTAGGTGTGGCACTCTCGATCTTGATGTTTGTTCTCCAGCAGTCGAATACCCTGCGGGTCGTCGAATGGGTGGTTGGAGAAAGTGGTTGGCCGGTGGAAGAACCTGCGCCAAAACAACTAAAATCACGTAAAGTAACGGTTCTGTTTATATATGGCAATCTCTTCTACGCCGCGGCATCGACTTTGGAGAACAGCCTGCCCGTTGTCGAAGATGCCGATCGTCCGGTTGTGATCTTGCTTTTACGCGGCTATGAAGATATCGGCAGCACAGTGAGCGAAGTATTCCGCCGGTACACACAAGCCCTGCAGGCCAATCAGGGTAAGTTAATCCTGGCTGGCCTCTCCCCGGCATTACGGGATCAACTCCAGCGTACTGGAATACTGGATTTGATCGGCGAGGAGAATCTTTTCCTCGCCACCAACACAATCGGCGAAGCGGGTAACGCTGCGCTGCGGGCAGCGACTGATTGGTTGGCGGAGTCTTCGAAGGAGATAGTAGAAGAATGAAGAGAAACAGAAAATATACACGAGGTGACTTATGAAAAACCCGACCCCCCCTTCCACCGGCATTGCCCGCTTCATTCCCGGCCTCGCCCTCTTTAAGGGCGTGAAACCCGCCTTGCTACGCACCGAATTCGTCGTGGCCATCACCGTCTTCGCGGTGCTCGTGCCATCGTCGATGGCCTACGGCGATCTGGCCGGGGTCACCCCTGTGGCAGGGCTGTATGTTGCCCTGGGTGCTATGCTGATGTATGCCCTGTTCGGCACCTCCAAACTGGTCATCACGGGACCCGAGGCGACGAGTGCCATCATGACCGCCGCGGCCGTTGCGCCGCTGGCGGCTGGCGACCCAGAGCGGTATGCCGCGCTGGCGGCGATGACCGCCATCCTGGTCGGCGTACTGGCGCTGCTCGCTCGGGTGGCGCGGCTGGGGTTCATCACCGACTTCCTGTCCAAGCCGATTCTGGTCGGCTATATCTTCGGCGCGGCGCTCATCACAATTGGCAGCCAATTGGGCAAGATGTTCGGCATCAAGCTCGAAAGCGACCAGTTCTTCCAGCAGGTAGTGGAGCTCATCAGCCGTCTCGACGAAACGGACCTGCTCACCTTCGTCATCGGCATTGTCTGCATGGCGGCGCTGTTCATCATGCGCCGCATCAATCGTGCCCTGCCCGGCTCGCTCATTGTTGTCGCCGCAGCCATCCTCCTCTCTGCGGTGCTTGACCTGGAGGCCAAGGGAGTCTCCATCGTCGGCGCGGTGCCGGCTGGGCTGCCGAAGCTGGCGATCCCGGTTGTCAGTCTTCAAGATATCCTGGCGCTGCTGCCGGCTGCCCTGGCTCTCACCATCCTGATCTACGCGGACGAAATCCTGACCGCGCGCGTCTTCGCGGCGCGGCACGGTCAAAAGATCGATGCCAACCAGGAATTCGTTGCCATCGGCATGGCCAATATCGGGGCGGGTGTCTTGACCGGCTTTCCGGCTGCGCTCAGTGCCTCGCGCACGGCGGTCAGCGATCAGATGGGCGGTAAATCGCAGTGGGTTGGCATCATTGCCGCCGCCCTCACCATCATCTTCCTGCTCTTCTTCACGCCCCTGCTGGCGCCGCTGCCCACCGTCGCCCTGGGCGCCATCATCATTGTGGCTTCGATCGGGTTGATCGACATCGCCGCGTTCCGCTTCTTACGGCAGGTGCAGTCCGCTGAGTTTTGGCTGGCGGTGGTGACAGCTTTCGGTGTGCTCACCGTGGGCATCCTGCAGGGCATCCTCGTGGCAGTGATCCTGTCGCTGGTCAACGTCCTTTTTCACCTCCGCCACCCGCACGATGCGCTTTTAGACGATATGGACGCGCGCGGCGGTGCGGTGTATCGCGGCATCACCGACAAAGAGACCGCCCTGACCGAGCCGGGCTTGATTGTCTATCGTTTTGATGCGCCGCTCGTGTTTGCGAACGCGGCGTTTTTTACTGAGCGCCTGGAAGAGCTCATCGCCAATGCCGGAGAGGGGTTGAAATGTGTGGTCCTCGATGCGGAAGCGATCAGTGATTTCGATTCGACGGCGGCGGAAGCACTGGAGAATCTGGATGCTGAGCTGGAACGCGGCGGCATCGAATTATGGATCGCCCGCGCCAATAAGCCGCTGCGTGATCTCTTGACGGTGACAGGACTGACCAAGCGGCTTGGTAAAGACAACCTCTATCCATCGGTGCGCGCCGCAGTAACGGCTTATCAAGAGCGCTTTGGGACAACATAAAGTCCCAAAGGTCAGGTTGTATTGACTGCGGTTTGATATTGAGCATTGGATGCCCAAGGAGCGCCAAATGGGAACTCGTAAAATGAGAAGAGTTTCAGCCCGTTATCGGTGGGATCGCCTGAAGGTGAGCTTTTGGTTCGCCCCGGTGGTCATGTCTCTGGCAGCGGTCCTGTTAGCCTGGGGGATGTATCGGTTAGATGGTCGCATCGACAATGAAATCTTGCTGCAAAGCCGGCTAGTCCTCTCGGGCACTCCGGGTGAGCTGCGCACGATGCTGATCAGCATGGCCTCCTCCATCCTGGCAACCGCTGGGGTGGTCTTCACGCTGCTCACGCTGCCGCTTTCGACGGTGGCCGCCCAGTATGGCTCGCGCTTGCTGCGCGTCTTCCTGGGCGATCGCACCACCCAGCTCGTACTGGGTACGTTTGTGGCTACCTTTGTCTATTGTTTGGCGGCTGCCCTTTCCATCCCTCCCCCCGAGGTAGAGCCAGAAGGGCCGCAAATTACGGCTACGGTGGGATTGCTCTTGATGCTGGCATCCTTTGCCTCGTTGATCGTGCTGGTCCAGCATATCAGCACCATGCTGCAAGCCCCTAATATCGCCGCGGCGGCGGGTGCTGAGCTGCGGGAAGTGGTGCGTGCCGAGATCCCGGAGCAGGTTATGCGTGGTGAGGATCGTCAGGACCGGTCTGAAATCCATCCCGAATCCCTGGTGGAGAAGGACGGCTATCCGATACGGGTTGAGCAGGCAGGCTACATCCAATACATCGATCCGTATTCCGTGATGACCCTGGCTCGAGAACATAACCTGGTCATCCGCCTGCTGCGCAAGCCGGGAAACACGGTCTGGCCAAACGCGCGGATCGCCCTGGTCTGGCCTGCCGCTCGGGTTGATGAGGCACTGGATCAACAAATCCAGAATGCTTTCCGGGTTGGGAACGGACGCACGCCCACCCAGGATGTCCTCTATGCGGTCAACCAGCTCGTCGAAATGGCTACCCGTGCTATGTCTCCGGCGATCAATGATCCCTTCACCGCCATGACCTGCCTGGATTATATTGGGGAAGGTCTGGCGCTGTTTATCCTGCAGGGTGAGAAAAGCTCCAATTATTACGACCAAGATAACCAGCTGCGCCTGATCCTGGAGCCCGTCACCTTCACCGAGCTGCTCAGCGGCGCTTTTGATATGCTCCGGCATTGCAGCTGCGATAATGCCAGCGTGCTGCTGCATATGTTGGAGGTGATCGAGGCCGTCGGCCAGGAGGCGAAATCGCCCGAGGCGCGTCAGGAGCTGCTTCGTCATGTAAGCCTCATTCAGATGGAAAGCCAGGCTGGCGCCCTTGTTGAAAACGATCGCCAGGTGATCCGCTTACGCTGTGAATCCTTGCAAGCAAAATTAATGGCAGCGTAACAAGGTTTGAATTTATGGATAAGCAGACTTCACTAAAAAATTTCGCCCAAGAAATTTACCAAATCTGGATCAGCGAAAAGCCCAATCAATTGGCGGCAGCCCTGGCTTATTTTGGGATGTTCTCCTTTGCTGCGGTAATTTATCTCGCTTATCGCTTAGCCGGCGTTTTTATCGACGAAGCGGCTGCCGCGGAGCTATTTTACACGCGTATTGAGGCAGTCCTGGGAGCGGAAACTGCGGCTTTCATACAGGATTCAGTCTCCTCCATTGAGGCTGCCAACACGGGTGGATCATGGTTCATAACGATCGTCAGCGGAATAACCCTCCTGATGGCAGCGATGGGGTTATTCCTGCAGCTTAAGTATGTACTTAATCGAATTTGGGGGGTCCCGCTGATCCAGCGAGGACAGAGGTTAGCCCTCCTCCGGCAGCGGCTGTTTGCATTTCTCATCGTTATCGCTTTGGGGCTGTTGATCGTCCTGGCTACGGTGGTCAACGTGGTTTTTGCCTGGCTCGGAGCCATTTTTAAGGATTTCACCGGGAGAAGCTATTTACCATCTGTCCTCTATGTTCTTGCTCTATTAGGTGTTATGGCCCTGGCGATTGCATTCACGTATAAAGTGCTGCCAGATGTAAAGATCGCCTGGCGGGATGTCTGGCTTGGATCGATAGTTACTGCCTTTCTTATTGCTCTAGGGGGGCTGGTGATTGGGTTGTATTTTAAATTAGGTGGAGTCCATTCAGCTTTCGAGGCGGCTGGCGCGTTTGCCGTCTTGATTATCTCAATTTACTACTTTGCTCAGATATTCTTGTTTGGCGCAATCATTACCAGGGTTTATGCTCAACGATATGGCTCGATGCGCGAGGCGATTTAATTATTCACGTTCATCTTTAAAGCTTATCATTGACTTTGTTATCCTGGTAGACGGGCGTCAATCCATTGGGAGAGCAGCTCTCTATCTTCGACGGAGCTGGTAGTCAACGCTGGTGCCAAGACGCGGCTGGCAACAATTTGAGAGGATCTTTAATTCCGTAGACTGTACCCCAACACATTATAGCAATCTCCTCAGAGATTTCCGCCTGCTGTTCAAGTATAATCGTTGACCCGAGACCTGCTTCCATGATCTGCGCCACCAGCAGCCTCGTTGATGCTCAACCACGTCATCCCAGTGATCGTCGTATCACACGAGCTGGGGCACGCTAGGATGTGTATGGGCACCTAATTCTGAGCATGCAAGCCGAAGCGGCGTAGAAAATTGACGAGTTGATCACCGGTGGAGATCTTCACAGAAATGAATCGTACAGTTGGTGCGAATGTTAAAGAAAACTGCAGCATAACTGCACCAAGACCGTTGAGATGGGTCAAAAAGACCGAGAATCAACCCCCCATATATAGACAAAAAGGGAGATTCCGAGCAGAATCTCCCTTATCTGGTGGCGCCCCAGGCGGGACTCGAACCCACAACCGCTTGATCCGAAGTCAAGTGCTCTGTCCATTGAGCTACTAGGGCATCTGTTTGCGATTATACTCTAAAACCTATCTTGAGAGGCGTTTTGAGTTCGGCCAGCCTATGGTGCAGGTAAATTGTAATAATTATAAGCTGCCCTGGAAAGGTCAGAAACCAGTTGATTGGCCGGATCGTAGATGAGCTGGTTGGGATGGTACAAGAAGATCGACAATACGTAATCACCGCCTTTGGTGAAAACGATGGCCGCATCGCTCATATTGTGAATGATTCCGAAGGCATCAGATACCCAGCCATGCTTGTGAGCCACTTCGATCCCATCCGGCACGCCAGCAGGGATCAGTGCTGGGGTATGGTCGTTCTTCAGGTTTTGGATCATCAGCTGACATTCTTCTTGAGTGATCTCTTCTCCGAATGCAGCGATGAGTGTTCCGCCGCTATCATTGGCACATTGGTAGATATCAGCCAGAAGCTGCCCGATCTCCGCGGCTGTCGTCTGGCTGTAAAGGTCTGGATCGGTGGTAATATCGGCGCGTTGATTACCAGGTGTTTTATATACCTTTAGGAGAGGTGCGCCTGAGTAAAAGTAGCCCGCCATGAAAGTATTTTCCAATCCAAGGGCTTTCATATCATCTGAAATACCCAACGGGCCGGTGATCGGGTCCAGAACATTCGTCATGAGCCAATCAGCCGCTTGGTTGTTCGATTGCCCGATCATGGCTTCCAAATTTTCCATGGTTTCGTCATTCAAAGACTTGTCCCGCTCAGGGTTATCACCCAAACGGCGGAAGGCAGAGATCATAATCGGTATTTTGATCGTGGAGCTGGCGGTAAAGGTGACATCCGGAGGTGTCGTTACGGGCTCGCTCTGATTATAAATGAAGCTGATTTCTTGCCCGGTTTGTAAGTCCAACAGGTAAACGCCAATGATCCCATCAAATTGATTGATATCTAATACCGCTTGCTTTAGCAATACCTCAAGGTTCTGCATGGTGGGCTGCGGTGGGGTGGTCTTTTGAAGAGGCAAGATCACGGTACGTGACTTATTTGAACGCAAGGCGCTGTCGATTAATAATACCGATCGGTCAATATCTAAAGCTGTGCCCACGGTTCCAGGCATGAAGTTGACCGAACCGGCTACCGGCAAGGCTGGCTCAGGAGGTTGGTCGTATCGTGTTGAAATTTCGCTGGATAGAAGGGCGCGCAAACGATCCTTCGAATAATCGATCACCAAGGGTACATCAGCCGGCGAGGTGGTTCTGCCCCATAAATAATCCCAAAAGGCTTGCCAAAACGGAATCCGAGTTCGTTCTTGATCTGCGGCAGCCAGCATGCTGTCCATATCCAGCTCAAAACCGATTGAGCTGGGGGATAGCTGAAGGGTATTCTCGTTATAATGGAGCTCAACTGGCAGCGTATAAATTTCAAGCAAACGTTGAGCTGCCTGCTGCCGGTCTAGATTACCTACAGGCACGCCTGCGATAGACAATCCGGAAGGATAGGTAGCCCACAATTTTCCAAAACGTATCAACTGGAAGATCAACAGCACGATGGCAAAAAAGATCAGCGACAGTGAAATCCAGCGTAGAAAGGAGAATGATCCCCGGTTTTTCATGATAGGCAAAAAGGTATGATACCATGAAAGCCGGGGTAAAATTCTAAGAGCTACTTAAAAATTTTAGCGTGACACAACGAGCTTCACCAGCTTACCTTCTGAATCCAGGGTCAATCGCGCGTATTGTTGGTGAGTTTTTGAATTTTTCTTTATTTTCTTACTCAGCGTGACCACCTGGCGGTTTGGAAGCAGGGGGGGAATACTCTTAGCTCCAATTTGGGCTGTGGGACAGGAATGGGTATGGCTGGTGCACCCAGCGTGTTCTTGGCTGTAAGCCAGGTGTGCGCCTTTCATCCCTGGCAGGTATTGAGCCACTACATGTTTTACCTGTGCCATAACTTCCTCGGGAATAGATTCGGGAGAGGATGAGCTTTCACTTTTATCGCATATTGTGCTAACAGGCTCTGGGATAATGGTCGGACGTAGTACACTCTTTGGACCTAAACGGTTCTCCTCCATTTGTGCAAGCGGATCACCGTAGCAAACAAAGGAAATGAGCGTCTTTTGATCTTCGCCATCTAAGTAGCCCTGCCTTCTGTGCATCTCGCGGGCCAGCGAGATTTTGGCCCGGCGCAATGCTTCACCTACAGGATGGCCTTCACGGAGTAGATGCCAGAAGGCTAAACCAAGCAAGTCTGCTGCAATCAGGGGGGTAGAGATTGAGCCATATGCCGTTACCGTTGAGCCAACAAAAGCGCGGCTGCCAGATAGGAGGAATTTCAAGGAAATGGCTTGCTCCACCTTACGTGATAAGATGTTGGCTCCATAACAGGCTTCGCTGAACACCACCTCTGGTACGTTTCCAGGATGTCCATTCGAGCGCCCGATATCCTCCGGCCTGAGAGCCGTTGGAAAATCTATTTCCTCGCCCGGCTCGGATGGATCTCGCTGACCATACCATTCATCGGCATCCGGCAGGCCGTGCAGGTTGAAATACCCCAAGCGCGCTTTAGGAAACCGGAAATCTTTAGGCTTACCATTTCCGTTCTTTGGTTGACCCTCGCTGGCTCCAACTTGCGAGGGAGGAGATACGAACAAATGCTTTGGGTCACCCACCTTTCTGAAAACGGATAGGGACGCTCGCCGCCAAATGGCAGCCGAATAACCTGCCCCAGGCAGGGGAGAGGTTTGGAAAGGCCAGATGCGCAAGAAGGCTTTTGAAAGCTTCTGCCAGCTGTGCTGGTACCATACCTGAGGCGCTTCCTGGGCGGTATGGTAATTTACCATGCCGGCCAAAGCTTGCAATAGCGGTTTAGGATTATTTCCATCTCCCCCGGGAAGGCGTCCTACTGGCCATTCAGGGATGAAGTAATTTTCATCTCGGGTGGCATATGGGTTGTCAGAGGGGATCTCCGTATCGTAGTCATCCACTGGATTGGGCAAGTTGTGAAAGGGGACAATTTCTGGGCCGCCAACGATCAGGACAGCACCAATCATTTCGCCATTCTTGCCCAGTGCAGCATCCAAATCCGCCAGGGCCAGTTTTAATTCCCATGGATCAGTAGCCACCGCAGGGCGCAACTGATAAGTTGTTCTAGAAGGAGCTCTTTCTGGGTCGTCTGCGTAGTAAAGCAGTGCATTCCAATATTTTCGAGAAGCTACCGCTTCGACCAGGTGGTGAAGCTCATGGTCGATCAGTGTAAAATTTTCTTCTCCATATTGTTTCAACAGCCCAGACCGGGTCGTAAAAATAACATAAATTGGAAACCGCCCATCCATATGGGCCAAGGCGGGCTGTTTGAAGTCTCGACGCAATCCGTTCAAGGTCTTCTTGCACCGATACAAGGCTCTCGGGCGGAACATAATGAGTGACTGGCCGGTTGGATTTCCCGATAACCACTTTGACTGTTTCCTCGATCGGTTCAACGGAGTCAAGATTTTCTGCTGCCGGAAAATTTTCTTTTAATTGGATCAACCTGTGGGTGGGAATCGCTGAGCTCTGAATTTGGGGTTAAAGACAGAGCAGGCAGCTGATTCCAGCCTAATGAAGCCGCTACAGTTGCTGGGACTGGGATTTCTTGTGGGCGAGGGGTAATTTCGGGGCCAATCTCTAATTTCTCCGGCCATAATGACCGGTAGGGGTGATTAGAACTCCATAAGCGAGCTGCCACCTGTCCGGCAACATCTTGCGCAACCGCCTGGTGGAGTAAAGCGACTGATTGATCAGCAACGCCGCTGTCCATCAGTGCATCTGCCAGGACAAGCGTAAAAAGGATACATTCTGGCCAGCGCTCGTGGTATACCTGGGCCAGATCGCGGACGGCTAACTTTGGAAAATCTTTCCGATTAATTTCGATTTTTAAGTGCGTGATGGCAGCAGTCGGAGAAGTTGGATTTTCTGTCAATGCCTGGTGAATAAGCTGTTCAGCCTTCACCAAGGATGTCACCACTGATTCATCTGATTTGGCGATTACACCTTTTGCAGAGGTTTTCTCAACGATAATTCGCGCTTCCCGTGTAGCGATAGCCCATTTGGGCAGCATCGATTTAGCCAGGGGGCGCCCTCCCAAAGCTGTAAAGGTCGCATTTACTTCATCCAACGATAACTCTAAAGCCTGGCGGGCGCGCATGAGTGCTTTTTGAGCAGAGATAAATTCAGGATCAAACCCAACCAAAATTTCAAGCAATGGCAGAGCTTGTTTGGGCTGCTTCTCTTGAAGGAAGGTTTGTGCGTGGAGCAAGCTAACTGCCAGGTCGCCAGGAAAACAAGCCAACCATGCTAATGCTAATCGCCGGGCATATCGAGTTTCTCCAACCAGTAAGGAAGTATTGATCAACGAAAGTAGATCTGCCCGTGAAAGGGTCTGGTGTGAAAAAGGTTGAGATGGATAAGCAATTTTCATAGAATTTATCTTTCTGCAGCAACTTGGATGTTATGGGGATTATGAACCAGGTTTAAGGCGGCTACAGCTGCTAAGTGTTTACGGATTTGCACATCCGTAGGGGCAAGTTGAGCTGCCCGCCGTAACATGGTTTCAGCAGACTGATAATCTTTCCCTTCTTTCAAAGCCAAACCTGAATGGAGAAACGGTCTGGAGTCTTCAGGTGCAATCACCGTCGCTTCCTGGAAAATTTTCTGGGCTTTCAGGTACTGGCGCTGCTTGTTATAAGCAAATCCCAGCTCCAAATAAGGTTCCACAAAAGAAGGGTCTAATTCGATGGCCGTATCCAGGTGGTGAACGGCTTTATCCAGGTGTCCAGCTCCTACAGCGTCCATGCCGATCAAGAAGTGTAATTTCGCTTTTTCACTTGCTTCAAGATCGGCCAGGTCCGGGTTTGATTGCAATGCTACCTGAGCAGCCTGAAGAGCAGCTTCTTTCTGACCTGCATCCGAAAGTGATTGTGCCAGCAAGGAGAAGAGAATTGGTTGGTCAGGGTTCTTTTCTGCGATCGCGCTGATCATTTTTACTGCCGCCGCCGGTTCCTGGGTTTGTCGATATAAGGCTGCTTTCTTGATTTGGAAGTGAACGGGCTCAAGGCCAGATCTCCCAATTTCCTCTAAAATTCTTAAGGCTTCCTGCGGACGGTTCAACTTTTCAAGGGCTTGAGCATAGAGCCAGGCTGCATCAGCATTGAGAGGCTCTACTTTTAGGACCCTGTGTGAATATTGGTTCGCTAGCTCGGGTTCTCCCATGCGTAAAGCAATTTCTGCCCGTAGTAAGTAAGAGTGTAAAGGAGGGTCATTCTTTGGATCGGAAAGCGCTAACGAGATCGCTCGGTCAGCAAAAGAAGCCGCATTTTTTAATGCTGAATCACTGCCTTCCAGTAAATAAGTCTCTGCCATATCATTCCAGGCATCTGGGATTTCGGGTTTCAATAAGCTTGCTTTCTCGAAGGCTTTTAAAGCATTTTTTAGATGGGCAGGATCATTTTTCGCCAATTTTTGATGCAGCAATCCCAGGTTGATTGAGTGAGAATAATTCTGGGGTTCGAGCTGAGCAGCTGTTTCAAGGTGGGGAAGTGCGTCTACATAAGTGTGTTCTGCCTGGCTTTTAATGACTGCTGCCAGAGCATGCCAGCGCGGCTCTTCGGGCCAGATGGATAAAGCGGTGTCAATTGCCTGGATTGCCAGGCTTTGCTCTCGCGAATTGAAAGCAACACGCGCCAGAAAAACATGGCATAAGGCGGTCAGGCTGGTGAAGGTAGTGTCTTGGATATTGACAGCTTGTTGAGCGAAGAACAAAGCTTTAGCCGGATCTCGTTTTTCATGGTAAAGTCCTGCAGCTAATTGGACCAAAGCCGAGTGCGGAAATGCCTGGGAGTAACGCAGGGTAACTCTCAGGTTTTGCTGACTGGCATCCTGCAGTATCGAGCTATCTCCGTTTGGGGTGGTGTCAGCGATGGGCTCATTTACTTTTAGATCACCTGCTTTACGCAACCAATAGATTATTTGGGCAGAAGCGGTTTCGATGTTCAACGGAAGAGAAGCCCATTGAATTTCTTGATCTGGTTCTTCATTAAATAAATACCGGTCAAAAACAGCCTGGCCGCGACTTTCCCAACTCAATAATACAGAGATCTCATCTTCATTCCATGAGTAGGCTTGTTTTGCAGCCAGGATTAATTTATGAAATAATTGGGCCTGTTCGGATGAAATTGCTTTGTTACCAGGCGCATGCATGATAACTCCCAGGTTTTGGTAGAGATATTGCAATTCTGCTTTTCGAACAATGATGCTTGCCAGGGTTAACTTGAGATAAGGTTCAAGAGGGTTGGCATCGACGGTGTTCTCAACCAGGTAAGTAGCCAGCTCCCATAAGTTAAGCTCTAAAGCAGCTTCACCTACGCTGAGGAAATCGTTTGTGGTAAAGCCTTTCTCACTGCGTGGAATGTGAGGATTAGGAAAATGATGTTCCGTGTGCTTTAATGTCAGTTCTGATCCGTTACCGCCCAAGCCTTGAGGGATTGGCAGCTGGATCAAGGCTTCATTGAGCGTCTTCAGAGCCAAATGATCATCTCCTCGCCTGTGTTGAAAACGCGACTGCAGCGCAAGAGTCCTGGGATGGGTAGGGGCTACCTGCACGGCAGGCGTTAGTGCATTTGCGGCCTCAATCTCCTCGCCATCATCAAGAGCCAGCTCTGATTTAAGGCAATAGTAACCAATCAATGTATCGAGGGCTTCTGGATTAATATTTTCCATTTGTTCAGCAGTCAACAACATATGGAATTTTTCTTCCAGGTAATTTCGTGCTGTTTTCGTTCTAAGCAGGGCACGCGCAAGATCCGCAGCCAGGTAGTGTTTCGACAAGTGAAGCCAATCACATTCTTCGTGAAACTCCTTTGATTCGCTCAAAATATAGGATTGTTCCGCACTTTCCATCGCCCCATGAAGGTCTCCCAGCGTACGTTGGAGTTGGGCTCGATGGTAGTAGATATTTGCGCGATCATCATCTTGTTCAAGGATATTGAGAGCATCATTCAAGAAGCTCAAAGCATTCTCGATGCGATCTGAATGCACATAAATTTGGGCTATCTTTAAGTACAGGATCACCTTTTGTGGGTATGCGGCAATGGCTTTATATAGAATTTCCAAAGCTGCTTCTGTGTTTCCAATTCGTAGATAAGCCTGTGATAGGTTCTCCATGAGATCACAAGGAATATCAGCCTGAGTGAATTTGAGAAGCAGGACGCCGCGTTCTAGGCAAGAGACGGCGGCATGATGTTCATCTAGTTTTATCAGCCAGTCAGCAGTTTGGTTGATAATTTCCAGCGTGATTGTTTCCTTGGTCAAAACCTGGCGGAAAGCCTCAATGGCAGACTGTTTCTCCCCAGCTAGGATATGTAACTCACCCAGTTTCAGGCTAATATCAGCCCGCTGCGGCGCAATCAGGATAGCCTGAGAAAGTGCATTCATCGCCTCTGTCAGTACCTGGCGTGGTTTGATCCCATATAACCGATCAGGATGTACATCGTCACAATTGTTTTCCTGGTTTGAGAGCTGATTCTTTGGAATTGAATATTCATAGAAGCGGATTGCTTGTTCTGCGAACCATAAGAGAATATCTGCATCGTCTGTCTCAAGGTTTAGAGTCGATCGGGCAGCCTGGATGGCATTGTTAAACAAGCTGGCGGACCAATATGCCTCACACAGCTTTTGATGGAAGATTGGTCGGGTGGGATCAGCATGGATGGCTTCCTGCAAGGCTGCAATGGCTGTATCGAAATAGCCCAATGCCAGGGCAGAACAGCCCAACCCAAAGGAAATGCGTGCGACCCATTTCCTATCCTTAGCCAGTTCCGTCTCCAGGGTGGTTTGGAAAGCCTTCAGGGCCTTGATATGTTCTCCTGATTCTGAAAGAGCCTCAGCCAGGAGTACCTGCGCTTCCAGAAGGGTGGGATCCATTTCGAGAGCACATTCCAGAACGCGAACAGCATCTTCTACATCTATATGAGTCGCCAATAAAGCTTTTGCATAGTCCAGATATGGCATTGGGTCTTGTGGTGAATTCTGCAGAACTTCTTTCAAAACTGGAATGGCTTGTGAAGTCTGCTCAAGGGCTAAAAGTGTTTTAGCGTAAGAATATGCAAGCTCAGGCTGCTGAAAACCTCCTAACTTTGCTTGATGATATGCTTTTCCTAGCACATCATTGGCCTCGTTGAGGTGACCTAGCTGGAGAAGAATATTGCCTAAATGAGAGGCAATCTTCCAATAAAGTTCTCCAGTCTGGTCATGGACTGCGTTTACCAGCTCATATGCACGTTGAAATGACATTTGGGCTTGGGTATGAGACCCTTGCTTTAAATATTCTTCGCCTAAGGCAAATTGGATTTCATAAGATAAAGGCGCTGCCTGGACTGCCTCTTTGAGGGTATCAATGATTTTCTCGTCTTGGCCATTTTCCTGAAAAATTTTAGTCAAGCCTAGCCAAGACTCGGGGAGATCAGGTCTTAATTGGATAGCCTGGCTGAAATAATCCTGGCTTTCACTCAAATTCGAGCTCTTCAAAGACGCGGCCCCCAGGTAGACGTAAGCCAACCCATCCTCAGGATTGGTGGATATGGCTTTTTGGCTCGTTTCAATTGCAAGCTCAAGGTTTCCTGCCTTCAAAGCGCAATGTGCCAGGGAGTGATAAGCATCTGAAAGCTCTTCTGAATTTTCAGGATTAATTTTTTCGAGGATTTTCTGCCTCTCTCGTAATGCATTCTCCCAATCCCCAGCAGCCTCCAATACTTCAGCCAGGCTGCGATGAATTTCAATTGCGTTTGGGTTAAGCATAAGAGCGGTCTGGTAAGCCTGGCTTGCTCTTTGTTGTTTGAATACGGCTTGGAAGGCTTTACCCTGCCGAAAGAGCAGGTCTGGGTCATTTGGGGAAGTTGTTAAGGCAAGATTTAATATTTCGACACTTTTATCAAATAATCCCAGGTCGAATAAAAGATTTGCTAACGCACGGTAGTTTTCTTGCCTTTTCCGCGTCAAATTCGTTTTTAGTGGTTCGAAGAAGCAATCTTCCAACTGTTCATCTTGTCCGAGCACGATCAACTCTGCACGGGATGCATATTGAATGGCGTGGGTCAAATCACCCAGCTGTTGGGAAATCTGGGCCATAGCTAATAAAGGTTCAAGATCAGATATGGTTTCTAGAGAATAGTCTTCCTCTACTAACGCAGATAGCTGTTTTTGAATTTCTTCACCCTTTCCAGACTTTAATTTTGCGAAGATAAAACTGGGAAGAAAAGGAGATTTGCCTTCTTTGAAATGGGATTCTGGTGTGTTGTCTACCGCACCTTTCCAGGCATTGAGGATTTCTTCTTGACTTGCCTCATCCGTGGCGATATTTTGATCGAGCTCGGCTGTGGTCGCCCAAGTAGCTGCGAGTTCCGCCAGGAGCCAAAGTGTGGCTTGCCGCGCGTTTGCCAGGATTTCTAAAGCTTTTTCGTTTTGCCCTGCAGATTGGTAGATTTCAGCCAGGTTAATGAGGTATCCATCTAGCACATAAGAAGACACATCACCAGGTTCAGCCTGGATAGGAGCAGGATGATTTCCGGGTTCAAGGTACCATTTCGATAACCCTGTGGCTAATTCTTGATGATTTTGAGATAACATCCGAATCAAAAGTGAAAACTCACTTGGTTTGCTCGAAGTGAGGAATTGATCCGTAGAACATAATTTTTGGAGTAAAGTGAGACGGTCTGTACAGGGCATTGGGGTACACAAAAAGGCATGGACTGCCAATTTGATCCCGGAAACAGGTGCACCAGGGTAGATGAGTGCTGATAAGAGATCTAATGGGTCTGGAATGAAGTTAAACAGGCAAGCTAATGGCGTATACCAGTTATTGATAGGAATTCCAGATGGGTTCAAGATTTCTTGAGAAAAATTATTCCAGGATCCGATTAAACGTAATCTTTCACGCAAAGCCAGGCCTATAAGCCCTGCCTCAGCAATATCTGTTTCTGGCTGACCTTTGAGCAAGTTTTCATAGGACTGGTATGCCCTTTGGCGCAGCTCAGATTCTAGAGGTTTGAGGGGGGTAGCTTGTAAATCTTCAACGGAAATATTGATGTCAAGAGCCAGGAGTGAAAGCACGCCGGGAGTCCAGGAACGAGGATGATCTCCGCAGGTTGACAAAGCTTTCTCGGATAGGCTTTCATCTTGTAATGAGTGCCAAACAACCTGATCTTGTCTTAAAGCATTAATTACCCATGGCTGGGTTTCTTCAGGAAGGACGCCGTGAAGCTTTTGGATGAAGCTGGGAGATTCCATAGTCTTATTTCATTTTAAACAGAACGAACCAACATGGAATCAACATTAAAATCCCTCCGATCGAGATCAATATGATGCCAATTCCATTGCGGGTTTTGATAAGCTCATTAATTGAGGCAAGCAACGAAGCTGCATTCCCAACCAAACCAGACACTTCATCTGTCAATCCCTTTTGAGCCAGGCGATTGGTTTGTTCAAGGGTTGTGCGTAATTCTTTTCCCCATGCACCCGTAAGTAAAATGATCACACCTGAGAGAAAAGTGATAAAACCAATGATGAATATCCCAATCAGCATGATGAATTGTAGGTTGTATAATTGAGTTGGATCCATTTAGGCCTCCTAGATAAAAAATTCGCCTTCTCAGGGATTATTCTGGAAGTACATTGGAAATTCACAAGAGGGGATTTTAACGTTTGCAAGCAAAGTAACCCAATCTTGACTGGATATTTCTTCAGAGAGAGAAATGCTGGAGTGTTTTTTAAAGTCTTTATTTAAATTCGAAATTTCTTCTGGAGAGTGAAGAATATTCCAACAGATTTCTCTCCAGAGTAAAGTTTGATAGGTTAAATTCGATTGCTTCGTCTCGCTCTCAGGATATTTATAGGCTGCCAATTGGTCTCTATCAAAATTTTCGCCATTTACACTGACAGAACCAAAAGTGTCAATTATATAAGCCAGTGCCCGATTGTCCAGGATGATGATGCCATCCCACTCTAACTCACGCTCGTGCAGTATCTGGGTGATGTCCTGGTCAAGAATGAACTGCTTTTCGTGTCTTCTTAGAATAATATTCGAAGATAGCTCAAAGTCTTTTACCGAACCCTCCGTGGAGGAAGGATAGACCGGGATAAGCTTTATGGGAGTATCAGGGTTGAATGCCACCATCCAAACCATTTGCAGCTCTGTTGGGGCGTCATCGATTTTATTTACAAAAACAACAAGCAGATTGGTCTGTTCAGTATTCGTACTGCCTGGTATGGGATAAGTGGCATCATCCTGAGATGCAGGGTAAAGGTTTGGTAAAGGCTGTTGGCTTAACCAATATCCTGTGACGATCGAGAGAGAGAAGACAAACACATATGCAACTACAATGGCTGTTCTCATGAGGAGGGTCTCTTGGAAATTGTCTTGTGCATATGCTTCTTTGTGATCCCTCTTTGAGTTTGAGGAAATGCCATTGAAGCGTCGATGGTTTCGCCAGTCGGGGAAGTCACCTTGCGAAGCTGGTTTCCAGCCGGGTGCAGGCTCCCATCTGCTAGAACAAGGCTGGCAGACCTAAAATCAGGGCCCGCAGTGGAAGGTGGGTTTAGGCTATTGAAGAAAGCTGCACCGATGTAGAGTTGTGCTTTTAGGAGTTTATAGGCGTCATATACCCAGTCTGCCTGTTCCTCAGCGGAAACGAGCTGGATTGGCCATGAAAATCCAGTAATCCAAATTAGATCAGTGCGATGATTGTTTTGCAGCATGAAATTCCGCACGATCTCATAATGCCGGAGGACATCAGGTTCAGTTTGTGTTGGTTCAGCGAAGGGTTGACCGATGGTCTCTGGATAATTTATTCCGACGATTGGTGTGGGAAGATCTGCCTCATAGAATTTACTAAGGAAAACCAGGTCTTCAACATTAGCAGAGTCGGCTGGTCCTGAAAGCACACTAAGCCCAGGGATTACTAGTGTACGAAGGTTTTGGTTGGCAATTGCATTTCTTACATTTTGGATCAGCCCAATGTAAGCATCAGGATTAGGAGCCGCCCCCCAACCGGTTGCCGTGTTTGCCCCAGGAAATAGTTCGACGGCTAACACTGTATCAGGATATTTTGCAACTATGCTTAGAGTAATTGTGGTTGTGGAATCGGGGTCAGGACCATTGGGAGAAGCTGCCCAGGCAGGAGGATTAGTAATTGAAAGTAAGATATTTATTTTATTCTGCCGGGCATTCTCAATGACTGCGAACAAAGCCGAAAGATCAGGTTCCTGTTCATAGTTAGGCCATAGGCTTGCCCAATCAAAATTTACGGCAATCCAGTCAATTCCAAGTTCTGGAGCAATCGCCATGGCTCGTGATATCTGCTGGCCTGTAGTTGATAGACTTACACCATAGCCAAACTCAGGCGAATTGGGGAAACCAGAAGCCGCATTTGCAGTGTAGTAATGATTGGAAAGCAAAAACACCAAGATGGTGAACGTTAGAATGATGTTTCTGGTTCGCATTGTTTTACCATCCTCGCAGGTATATTCTGAAATATCCGATGGCAAACCCTAACCCAAACCCAAAAGCAGAAATACAAATCAGTAAAACGAGGTGGAATCGGACCATTGGTTTAATAAAGTAAACAAATGCAAACCAGCGATCGCGCAGGCACTGCAAGATTTTCATTACCCAAAAAATCAAATCCCAAAATAGGATTTCAAATCGAGGGGGTTTGATATGTACTTTGATCATATGGTTGCCTTTTCTGATCCACCAATAAACTGTGTAGAAAGACAGCAGCTCATCACCGAGAAGTTGTAACTTTAATGATTTTTCCCTCGCCAGTAGCAATCACTCGCACCCAGCGAGCCAGGGTTTTCCCTTCTGCTACCCGAACCTTGGTTTCGTAAGTCAGGAGGTAGGTTTGGCCTTTCGATTTTGCTCCTGTTTTGGATTCCACTTGAAGGCGAACTTTAGGCTTTGTTCCCGAAAATTCTGGAAACTGCCTATGTATAGATGTTGAAATCAATTCGATTACTTCAGATTCCATAATTTGACTCACAAATGCCATCAAAGACAGAGATGAAATGTAACCTTAATGGTTCTGCCTGGCCCGCCTGAGAAAGGCAGGCACATCCAGATCATTCGAAGCCGGCGCCGAGATGAATTCTTGAGATATTTTTCTGGGCTCCGCTTCCTTGGTTTCTTCAAGCCCAGGTTCGGGTGTGGGAGCAGACACCTTGGTCGTCGGTTTTGATGAGAAACCTGGCAAGGAATCTTCAATGGATGAAGCACCCAAGCCAGTTACAACCAAAATTACTTCTACCCGGTCATAAAACCTTTCGTCGTTGACAACGCCCATGACAATTTCTGCTTGAGGGCCTGCTTGGTTTTGTAGGGTCGTCAATGCTGCCTCGATCTCAAAGAGTGATAGATCATCACCTGCGGTAAAGTTAACCAAGATGCCTGCTGCGTGATCGAGCGATGTGGAATCTAACAATGGGTGATGTAAAGCCTGGTCGATGGCTTTGATGGCTTTGTTTTCACCTTCACCCTGCCCAATGGACATCAAAGCACCGCCTCCCAAGGTCATCAAGTGCCTGATATTGGAGAAATCAACATTGATCATTCCAGGTGTAGTTACCAGCTCTGTGATGCCTTGGACACCCTGCCGGAGAATATCATCTGCCATTCGGAAAGCCATATCAAGAGGTAAGTTCTTGGTTTCTAGATATAGCAGCCGGTCATTGGGGATCGTGATGAGTGTGTTTGTGATCGGTCGCAAGCGTGCCAACCCTTCTGCGGCGTTGCGTTGCCTTCGACCCATCTCAAACGAGAAAGGTGTCGTGACTACTGCGATAGTGACAGCTCCAAGTGATCGGGCAATCTTGGCGGCCACTGGGATAGAGCCCGTGCCAGTACCCCCTCCCATGCCCGCCGTCAGGAAAACCATGTCAGCACCCTTCAAAGCCTGCGCAATTTCTCGCCAGCTTTCCTCTGCTGCTGCCTGACCAACCGATGGATTGCCACCCGCTCCCAGGCCGCGCGTCGTTTTAGTTCCCAGGTGGATTTTGACTGGCGCCAGACTGTTCTGTAATGCTTGGTGATCTGTGTTCGCCGTGATAAATTCAACACCTGACAAACCTAATTCAATCATCCGGTTGATGGCATTGGATCCCCCTCCTCCTAAACCAAGAACTTTCAAGACAGGTTTAAGCACTGGAATTGACGTTGGGCGCGTTGGGGCATCTGGAGAAACCAACGGTGGGGGAGTTAGCCTATCTGGAGATGCATGGGGTAGGGTTTCAAACATGGCAGCTTCCTTTTTGGTAAGATTAAATCTCTGCTAGCTTTGATGCAAGCTCTGTGCCATCCCCTTCGATCTGTTCCACTATACAACCTGAATTTAATAAGAGTATCGAGGGTGTTGGCGGGGAAACCAGTTAGATTTCCCAAGATCGTGACTTTGCTGGCCTGGCTTGCCTCTAGGATTGAAAAACCAATCGTCGGTAGATATTTTTGCACGAAAGGGCGAATCAGTTCAAAATGCCAGCCCGAGATGCCCCAGTCATAAGAGGGGAGCAACAGGTAATGTTGGATAGGTTTTGATGAGGTTGTGGGATGGAAAATTCCATTTAGAGTATTCGATTTTCGTCGAGGTAAATAGGTTGAGCTGACCCACTGACGGAGCTGGACAGCAGACGGGAGGACATCTCCATTCTCTTGAAACCAGGCTTGTGAGGCATCTGGATGGTCTGGTGAGGCTGTCAGCAGCCAAAAGTTGCATGCCAAAACACGATTTGTCACAGGCTCAATCCCGGGTGGCAAGGTTTCTGAAGATGGCTGACGAAAATAACTGGGCTATGGTTAAATTCATTTTGGCATGCATCTGCACATCGACGGGCTTGTTTCCAGATTGTTGATTATCTCCAAGCCGGCTGCCTGCGCCTATTAAAATCACTCTACCTTGTTTTCCCAGGACAGATTGGTAAAGGGCTAAGTACCAATCAAATATTCGGAAACCCAGATGATCTTCTGATCCTGGCTTTGTTTGATAAGGAGTTGCCCCTGGCCATCTCTCTGGTCCTCCGGCTCCCCAATTAAGGGATCGATTTGCTGACCAGGCATAAGCGCCCAGGACCAGTTTTTCTGCAATATTTTGAGCTCCACGACGTTGAATACTCTGCAGGGCTGCTTGCAAAAATGCTGTATCCCAATAATCTCCGCCAGGTTGGAGGGGAGAGAATACGGGTGTCAAACCTGCCTGGATAGAAGTTTGTGCGAGAGGTAAGTAGATATCCAGGAAGCGCTCTACGAGATTATTTTGTGCCCAGGCAGAGGCTGGCCAAGAAGAACGAGAGTTTGGCCGATCAAAAAAACAGATATACTGTACGCCCCAAGACGCATAAATATCCAGGCAGGGACGGATTTCGTTCAAAACGGATGGAAGAATAGGGGCATGGACATGTAAGACTGGTTTGATTCCTGCATTGATTAAACCTTTCAGGAAAGGTTTCTGGTATTGCGCGTTTAACGGGAGTCACCAGTGTTATCCAGGAAGCGCCTAAATCCTGTAGGGTAGGTAGCCATTTGCAGAGGTCAGACTCGCGGTAATGGAGTGTATCTGGATAATAATAAAAACCCAAACGGCGATAATCGCACTTGGGAGCCATGGCAGTCTCCTGTAGGGGAAAAGGGTATCCGTCCATTTTGAATCAATAATCCACAAATGAAAATCGACAGAGCAGCATTTTAAGATGCAGGATTTATGCCAGCCACAACAGAAAAAGGCTGGGAGAGGCTGCCTTTCAACTTTGAAAGGTAATCCCCAAACTGTACCTATGTTATAATATTCATGCCGCGTGTTATCGCAATTTTTTTTGGATTCAGTTTGTATGGTCACCCCAAGAGCATCTGTCCGGCATTCAAAAACGGAAGATGGGCGGAATTGGTTTATTGCGGAATTATTATTTTGCCCTTTTGGTTGTTTTCGGCCTGTTTCTGGCTGCGTGTAGTCCCGAAGGTAAAGAACCAGTTTCGGTGATAGATAGTTCTGCGCGGCTTTATCCGATTGATGCTCAATTTAAAAATATGGACAGCCGCCTCGAGAATATTTGCGGTCCGGGGATATCACCCTTATTCGAGAAAAATGGGAAGAAGTATCAGTACACGATCTCGTGCCTGTTCGTATATGACCCTAATGCAGATGCAATTAAGCGATATTCGATCTCTCCTTTGGCTCGAGCGTGGAAGTTGGAAGAACCTGCGGAACCCAAGCCAGAGGGTGACGATAAAATTTATGTTAATGGGCATGTCGTATGGGACGAGGTAGTTTCATACTATACCAAATTCGGTGCGGGTGTGATCGGCAAGCCATTGACCGGCGTTCACTTTTACCCAGATCAAAATCGATATGCCCAATATTTTGAAAATGTGGGTTTTTATCGGTTCAAGGATGATCCTGAGGGAGAAATCCACCTGATGCCTTATGGGGCGTGGATGTGTCAGGGTGCTTGTCGTCCTGGAAAAGATGTTGTCCCACAATCTTTCATGATGAACCAACCCGAACCTTCAGATTCACCAGTTCTGCAAGAAGCAGAAGCAGCTTTTAATGAAGTTAGGGACCGGTTGGGGCGAGATTTCACTGGCTTTACTCGCAGCGAGACGTATCAAGCAAAAGATGGTATGTTCGAAAAAGTATTTGACAATTTGGTTATGTTCTCTGCTCCTGAAAGTACTTATCGGATCCAGTTCCGTCCTTTACCTCAACTCACCGGGATCCAACCGGAACCTCCCGTCCCTCCCATGAATGATCCAGGGATGGTTTTCTTTCCCACTGTGGGACAAGAGTTGGGATATAACATCCCCAAACTGTTCATGGATTATATAACAATGCACGGGACACTTGAGATCAGCGGAAACCCCATTACAGAACTTCATGCGCTTGGAAATGGAATCTCCCGCCAGTGTTTTACCAATTTTTGTCTTGAATACCATTCCAAAGCACCTGAGACTTTGCGTGTCAGACCAGCAGCGCTTGGGTCGTTATACCAGACAAACCGCATTACGCCTTTGCAGACTGAAACCCCGATTCCCCAAGTCCAGCCCACCCTAGAAGTACAGCCTACTTCTAAACCCGTGGCGACATCACAGGCCTTAAGCTTGCAGGTATGGGAGCGCTATCCGCTTTTACCGCCGACCCAAGCTCAGGAGATCGGCGTTGCGTTGTTTGAGGGTGTTGAACCCCTGAGCAACGTTGGATTTACATTAACACTCACTTTACCTGATGGCACGTCCAGCACCCACGTTATGCTTCCAACTGGCCCTAACGGCCAAACTTCTGTCGTGATAAATCCTCTGAATGTTCCGATTGGAGAAGTCATCCCATACCAGGTCTGTATTACTAATTTGCTTGACCGCCCGGTTTGCGTCAGCGAAAGCTTTGTAATTTGGGATGGTCAATAGGGAAACTTAATTTAGTCAAGAAGTTCAGAAGATCAAAAAGCTGGCTTTTAGAGGCCAGCTTTTCGTATCATATCTGGGGGAAGATGGCTGATATCGATTAATGGATCATCGCAGAAGAGCATGGCGCGTTCGATCACATTTCGCAGCTCGCGAATATTTCCTGGCCAATGATGAGCTTTGAGTACATCAAGGGCCCGTGGCGTGATTCCTGAAATGTTCAGACCCATGCGCGGATTATTTTGGCGGATAAATAATCCGACCATTTCTGGAATATCTTCTTTCCGGTCTCTGAGCGATGGGATGTGTAGATCGACCACTTTTAGTCGATAGAAAAGATCTTCACGGAATCTGCCATCTGCCATCATTGCTTGAAGATCTCGGTTCGATGCGGCAATCAATTGGATATCAACATGAATTAACGCTGTGCCTCCTACACGCCGGAAGGCACGCTCTTCTAAGACACGCAGCAGCTTGGCTTGCATATCCACAGGCATGGAAGAAATTTCATCAAGAAATAAGATACCCCCATCAGCGATTTCCATCAAGCCATGTTTACGCTTATCTGCCCCGGTGAAAGCACCGGCCTCATAACCGAACAGTTCCGATTCCAGTACGGTGGGCTGGATTGCCGCACAGTTAATGGCCACAAATGGGCGGCTTGTGGCTGCTTTGTTTCCACGGGCACCCACGCTATGAATGGCTCGCGCCAGAACCTCTTTCCCGGTTCCTGTTTCGCCCGTGATGAGGACGGAAACACAGGCCGCGGCCGCCCGGTAAGCTTGATCAAGCAGAGTGAGCATGGCAGGACTTCTGCCGACAACGAAATCTAACTCCGCATGCTGGCTGTTTCGTAGATGAGCCAGCTCCCTACGCATGGCGACAATTTCAAGCGCTCTTAGGATCGATTTTTCAAGTTGTGCCAGTTGAATTGGTTTTTGTAAGAAGTCGTGTGCTCCGCTCCTCATCGCTTCGACTGCCATTTCGATATCACCATATGCGGTGATCAAAATAACAGGGGGGCGCATGGGTAACAAAGCGATATCATCCATCAAAGAAGGGCCATAACCATCGGGCAGCTGCACATCCAACAGGACGATATCCATATCTCCATGCCACAACTTGTCTTTCGCTTCTTGCAGCGTTGCCGCACCGACCACCTCATACCCCCGCGTGGTCAGGAATGTTCCGATATTTTGACGGGCATTTTCCTCATCATCAACGATTAAAATCGTAGCATTCATGCTTTACCTTCGGTGACAAATCTATTTGCGCAGGATTGGGAAATGAACACGGAACACCGTCACACCGGGGATGCTGGTAACACTGATGGAGCCTTTGTGGGCAGTGATAATTCGTTTAACAATTGCCAAACCGATTCCGGTGCCGCCCTTCTTGGTGGTAAAGAATGGCTCAAAAATCCGGTCTCGGATTTCATCTGGAATCCCTGGCCCGGTATCGGAAATACTGACTTCGACCTGAGGTCGTTCTGCTGCGTTACGCAAGGAATGAATCTTGATTGCCAGGGTGCCACTCCCTGCAGTCTCTTCATTTTCCATTGCCTGTAATGCATTACTAATTAAGTTAATAAAAACATGTTCCAGTGCTCTTGGATCCCCCTCGACCTGCGGGAGATCGCTTTCAACCTGAAACTGATAAACGATGTTTTTTTGCTGTAAGCGATGTTGCCATCGGTCGAGTAGATTTTTCATTAACTTACCAAGATCAATGGCTTCCATCTTGTATTCCATCGGCTTGATGAATGAGAGCCCCGATTTGATCAACTCGGTCAGGCGGTTACAGTCTTGCTGCAGTCGTTTCACATTCTCAAGGTTGGCGTCTCCATTAGGTAAGTTAAGATCCGTGAGATTGATCTCTAGGAGCTGCAATCCGGTGCTGATATTGTTAATCGGATTGCGCACTTCATGGGCAAAGCTCGCAGTAACTTCTCCCAGCAGAGCTCTTTGCTCGAGCTGCTCATTCAAAATGCGGAACTGTTCGCGTTCGCTGACATCCTGGAAAATTACAATCACGCCATCGAGTCCGGTTTCAGAGTCGATGGGAATAATTTGCATGTTCGCTGGAAAGGTTTGCCCATCTCTGCGATAGAGTTTGATATTATCCAGGTGATAAAAAGGCTGTCCATTTTGAACAGCTTCAAAAGCTGGCTTAAGAGGTTGGTCGCTGATGATAATATTTTCAGCTGCATGGGTTTCGACTTCATCGAGAAGATACCCCAAGGATTGTTCTGCAGCCTTGTTCATGTCAGAAACTAACAAATCTGAATCTAAGATCACCAAACTGTCTTTGATTTGGCTTTTGAGGGTATTCGCTACATGAATCGTCTGAATATTTGAGTCTAATTCCTTGTTCAGGTGGCTGATGAGGGTGTGCTGCTGAATGATATTGCTCAAGCTTGCTGCGAGCAGTTTCATGTTCTCCATCAAATTGGCTGAGGGGCTAGAAAAGCCTCCAGCTACAACCAGGCCGATGGTTGCATGGGATTGGCCTAATGGCAAAGATGCCAGGTAAGCGAGGTCATTCGCGCGTGCAAACCGGTGGATTACGGTTGTCGCACGGGATCGTATCGACCACAAGGTGGGTCCTTGTAAACTCATGAAATCTCCAGGTAAGATGGTTTCAGGCAGCAAGTTATCTTGCCCCGAACAGTGACCTCGTTCAAGAAGTAGCTGATCGCCTTTTACCTGATATATGGCCAGGGCTTGAGCGCCACAAAGCATTTGACCAGCACATAGAGCAGCCTGGAGCGCTGGAAGAAGATCATTTCCCTGGGAAGATTCAATCAAATCTTGCAATGCTTGCCAAAATTGTGCTTGGGAATGTGAGGCAGCTAATTTTTGTTCTTGCGAGTGAAAGGAAGCAATCTGAATCACAGCCCATGTATTCGATGTGCCTGTATATTTAATCTTTAGATCAACCTCAATTTGGAGTCCGGATCTTTTCCCCAAGCTACATTGGAGGTTGGAAGGAGGAAAAATCCTCCTCAAAGCTTCACTCAGGCGAGGCTGCCCTTCGAAAGGATAGAGCAGGTTGTCTACATGCTGCCCAAGGAGTTCTTTTCGGGTATAAGCAGCCAGAGCAACTGCTAATCCATTGGCAGCGATCAATCGGCTATCACCGATATCAATCACAATTGCCGCCTCCGGAATCAATTCCAAGAGGGTCTCCAGTTCCTGAAATCCCAATGGAAGGTGTTTTTTTATGAGTAAACTTGTTATTCCTGAGGTGCTTTTCATATCGCATCCTCAGTGATTATACCGATTGAGGTCGCAGGCGTAAATGGGCAGGCAATATTCCCTCCATAGCCCGATATTTTGCTACGGTACGTCTGGCAACAGGATATCCTTCCTTAGCAAGCATGGTAGCCAAGTCAGCATCACTGAGAGGTAGTATTTCACTATCGATCATTTTTTTCAAAGTTGTACGGATGTGTAAGCTTCGATCAAAAAAGCGCGCCAAAGGGATGATATGTCCGTTCGGGATTTGCACAGCTTTGTCGGAGACGGCTCGAGATATGGTAGCTTCGTGGAGTTCTAGGTCATCAGCCAGCGCTGCACGAGTTAGCGGCAGCAGATATTCGTCTCCATATAAAATGAATTGACGTTGGAGAACAACCAATACTTGCATCATCCGCACAATGGTATGATTGCGCTGTTGGATGCATTTAACAAGCAGCGATGCATGTTCCATATCTGCTTTCCACTGTTCCATTTTCCCTTCTGGGGCTTGCTGTAAGGCTTCTCGAAATAATGGGTTGATGCGCAAAGTGCCTCGGATTGGAAGAGCGATTTCAACAATCAATGGTGTATCATGAGTGTCGCGTAATTTTGAGATAATGATATCTGGCGCGTAATAAATTTGCTGTAAATGGGACTCGGCCGGGTGGCTGGAATTATTATCACCCCAATGCATACGACCAGGGAATGGATTTAAATTTTCACCGATGTAGCAGGCTATTTCACGCGCTTGTGAAGAAGAGATGTTTAATAATCGTCCAAGTTCGATATAACGGCGCCGGCTCAGGAACTCAAAACCATCTCGAACGGCTAAGGCGGCAAGTGCTGGCACGGCCTGTGTTTCTCCCAATACTTCGAGCTGCACCAACAGTGCTTCTTGGGGTGTCTGAGAGCCAACCCCGAGAGGTTCAGCGTGTTGTATTAAGTGGATGATACGTTCTACTTTGGAGAGTGGAATAAAATGGTAACGTGCTATTTCTGAGAGCGGAACGGTTAACAGCCCATCTTCGTTGAGTGAAGTAAGGATATAGGCTGCTATAGCACGTTCATCAGGTCTGAGTTCAGGTGCTATTTGTCGAAGAACAAATGCAGGCAAATCTTCACTACTAGAAGTGAAATCTTCTTCTGAATAATCTTCTTCAGATGTGGAGGCTCGATCACTTGAAAAGAAATCATCCCTCGAAGATAAGAAAACGATGGGCTCTTCTGAGGAGATCGATTTCGATTGAGAGCATAACGGGCAGAGGCCCCGCTTAGATATGATTCTTCCACAGCTCGGACATCGTGTTTCTTCGATTAACTCCAAAGCAGGGTTCGTCGATAATTCAGCCTCAATCCTCTGGCGTAACTCAGCGGTCGTTAATTCTAGAAGAGTCATGGTTTGCGCCAGGTGAGCGGTTGTTAATGGGCGCAGGGAAGGGGAGTGTCTTTGAAGTAACATCTCATCTACTCGATTGTATAGTCATATTGTACCAGGTTGCAAGAATCATGCCATACCTTTTTGTGCTAAAATGGAGGGTGTCCCATTTTGAGAGGTGAATATGCTGAGATCATTTTTCATATACTTATCCAAAGCAGCCTGGGCGCGCAAAATTGTCACGGGTTGGCCATTTGTCAGGCACATGGCCGAACGGTTTATCGCTGGAGATAAGCTTGAAGACGCTCTGAAAGTTATTCTAACGCTCAATGGTAAAGGTATTAATGCCTCCTTGGATCATCTTGGAGAGCATACGACCAATGCCAATGAGGCTGTCCAAGCTACTCAAGATATCTTGAAAGCTTTGGATGAAATTGAGCGATCCGGCATCCGGGCAAACATTTCCGTTAAATTAACCCAGATAGGGTTAGCCGTGGATGAGGCTCTATGTGCAGAAAATTTACGCTTAATTTTGGAGCATGCCTGGAATTTGGGTAATTTCATCCGGATTGACATGGAAGATTCTTCGGTAACCCAAGTGACATTGGACATTTTACGCCAAATGCGGCGCCAGGGTTATCAAAATGTAGGGATCGTTATCCAGGCTTATCTATACCGCAGTGAAGCTGATATCGAAGAACTGACTAATGATTGCACGAAGGTTCGTTTATGTAAGGGAGCCTATAAAGAGCCTGCCAAGGTAGCTTACCCCCTGAAGCGTGATGTAGATGCTGCCTATGATCGATTAATGGACCTTCTTTTTCGAGGAATTTTGGAGCACAGCTGTCCAGTGAGTGGGGAGGATGGTAAAGTACCCCCCGTTGCTTCGATCGCGACGCATGATGAGAAGCGTATTCTCTTTGCGAAAGATTTGGCAAAAAAGTTAGATTTACCCAAAAATGCTTTGGAATTCCAAATGCTGTACGGCATTCGTCGTGATCTGCAGGAGCAATTGGTAGCTGAAGGCTATTTGGTACGAATTTATGTTCCTTATGGAACCCAGTGGTATCCTTACTTTATGCGGCGCCTGGCAGAACGCCCTGCAAATGTATGGTTTATTCTGTCGAACTTCTTCAGAAAGTAGCGGTAGCAATCCGCCGAGAGTTTCTTATCATTTTCAACCCCAAACTAGCATTTTGCTTGCGTTCCTGGCCTTCTTTACCCCATTTGTCTTTTTATTTACTTTCAACCAATCACTTGGAGTTCTCAATCATCAAATACCAGGTATTTTGTGGTTGCCTTTGAGAGATCAGCATAAACTCCCCGGTACATTTCCGGCAAAAGAGAAGCCAATTGGTACATGATCTCGTCTGCCATCTCTTGGCGAACCTCGTTTTTAACTTTTCCGTCTGGAACGTTCAGTCGGAAAGACTTTCCCACCTTTACATGGAATTCTGTGCGACGTAATTTCCTCAGGTTCTGCCCGTAATTTTCGTGACCGTAATAGATCGCTGGCAGTAAGGGGGCACCGCTGCGCAGAGCCAGAAATACTACCCCTGGATGGCCGCGCTGCAAGCAACCATTTCCGGTGCGCGTCCCTTCAGGCGTGATGGTTAGTATTTTTCCCTTTTCCAGGACCCTCAATCCCTGGCGTAAAGCTTCTGTGTCAGCCTCGCCTCTACGGATGGGAATGGCTTCCCAGGTATTGAATAACCAGCCAATCACTGGATTATCCCATGATTCAGCCTTCGCATATCCGATGACAGGTCGAGGCTGCAAATGGGTAAACATCAAAGGCACCTCAACGAAATTGACATGGTTACAAACCAGGATCAGGGGACCATTCTTGGGGACTTGAGCAAGCTGTTCTGCTTCTATCTGGCAGATCAGCTTCATAAAACCTTTTACGACGAAATTGACCGTGTGGAAAGTCAGGCTCATCTTGTCGGAGGTTGCGAGCAGATTATTTCCACAACTTGCGGGATGATTTTCATGGAGAGTTTTTTACCTTCTGTGCAAAGGGTTTCACCATCCGCGTGAGCAGGTAAAGTGCCCTCGATGGCAGTGATCGACACCTTGGCAGAACGTGAAAAATGTATGGCTGGGTGGCTTTTTTGGGTGCCCTTCATAAAGCGCGGTATGAGGACGAAGATGCCAGTACGGCTGACCTGTCCCACGGTACAGATATCGAACGCTCCATCCCCAGGCAGTGATTCCGGCGCCATCATAAACCCTCCCCCCATGCGCCTGCCATTCATGATAGAAACCATCAGTGCTGGTTGTTCTAGTGTTTCGCTGTCAAGGTCAATCTTGACGCGGGGAGCGTTGAAAAAGAGGAAAATTGTCTTCAACGCGGCAACAATATAGGATAAGAATCCGCTCAGAGGAGCCAGTTTTAGTGCCTCAAAGCCTACCACGGCATCAAAACCAATCCCCACACCATTTCCGAAATAACGACCCTGCGGATACATTCCACCCTCTACATATCCTACATCTATCTTTTTTCGGAAGTCTTCTCTTAAAATCTTTATTCCTTCTTCCAAAGTAGCAGGGACTTGCATGCCATAGGCAAAATCATTGCCACGGCCCACACTCAAGATACCCATGGCAGGGATATTTAATCCATTCAGGCGAGCCTGCATCAGCCCATTTAAGACTTCGTTGGCAGTGCCATCCCCACCGACCGCGATCACGGCTTCAAAGCCATCCTGGGCAGCTTGTAAAGCCAGCTCGCAGGCATGCCAGGGTCGCTGGGTGACAACCAGGTCATATTGGAATTGATCCACGCGTAATAATTGCTCTAATATCGGAATGGATTTTTGACCAGCGCCTCTACCTGATATCGGATTTACGATGATTTTATATTTTGGCATGTCAAGGGCAATATTCGAGTGGGATTTTGAAGTCGAGGATCATGACCGGGTTATTTCCGAGCTGCATAATTTTTCCTGTCGCGAAAACACAATTCCCTTCTTCCAGGTTTTCCCATTTTCGATCATAAGAAAGAAAGTAAAACGCATCTTTCGGGTTTTCCAGGATGATCAAGAAGGAGTTCGGCTTGGACTCGGTACGCAGTACATTCCCCGTCACACATAATGTTTTTCCAACATCGGTGGATTTTATTTCAGCAGCTTGAACGCAACCTGCAACCGAGGCTGTGGGAAGAGCGGTTGCTGTTGAAGTGACTGAGGGCGAAAACGTCGGTGTGCTGCTGCCAACAACAGTGGGTGTGGGGGGTGAATTTGTAGGCGTGAATGTTGGCGTAGTTTCAGTGAGTGAGGAGATGGGAGTTTTGGAGGGAAGAACTTGTGTGAGGGTTTGGCTGGGTATGCTCGCCTTAGAGGTTGGTTTGGTAGGGATGGCTGTTGCCGTTTCGTTATGAAGAATTTCTGTGGGGGTTGGAACACGGTCAGATAATTTGGTGAGCAGTTTCTCCATGGCGGGTCTACCTGGACCAGCAAAAAGCAGCCAGCCAAGAAAGAAGAGTCCTAAGACGATTAAGAGACTGATGACCCGGGACGGGGTAAGAATCGTCAGGCGTTCTCGAAATAAAGAACGATCCGGCACGGCCTGTGTACCCGGAATCAAGTCGGAACGAAGATCATCTTCGAAAGGGGGCGTTTCTTTAGGATTATCCGGTTCTATTTTACGCATACTTTTTCTGGTGAGGTACGAATGGGTTAAGTATAGCAAAAGATTACGAATTCAGCAGGATGAATTCGTAATCTTTTTAGAAGATGGTGGTGAGTTTTACAAGCTTAATTCGGCACGCATTCGGGCGTATTTGATCACCTGATCTCTCGAAAGAATACCGATTGGAATGCCACTCTCGAAGACAGATATTTGATTAAGCTGCGCACGTTCCATTGTTTGTAATGCGGTCATCAAATCCGTTTCCGCCTCGACATTGGTGGTGTTTTGATTAGGACGCATGATCTGTTGTACGGTTGTGAAACGCCATTTTGAACGGTTTAATTTAAGGATATCTTGAATGGAGATATTACCCACAATTTCACCATTGCGTTCCACGAAGAAGGTTTGCTGGTTTAACCCAACAACCTTTTCTTCGACTAATTGGCTGACCGGGGTCAAATAATTTATTGTAGAGAGATTACGATTCATTACCTGGCTTACTTTCAAACCTGCTAAAGCTTGTTGAATGTTAACTTGCAAGTAGGCCGATGAAGCTGCGTTTTGTAGGAACCAACCGATGAAGACCAGCCACAATCCGTTGAAGAATTGACCGTTGATAACCATGTAGATTCCAAAGCCGATAAAGCCAAATGCCACGAGCTGTCCGGCCGTTGAGGCAATATGAGTAGCTTTCTGAAGACTTCCCGTCCACTTCCAAACGAGCGCCCTAAATACTCTACCACCATCTAACGGGAACCCAGGGATCAGGTTGAAAAATGCCAGGATCAAGTTGATCCGCATTAAATATCCGCTTGGAGCAGCCAGGATTGGAATGGATTGATCCAGAAGATACAACCCGCCAAAAAATCCCGCCAAGGCTAAACTGGTGAGAGGTCCAGCGATGGCGATCCGGAACTCTGATCCTGGAGAACGCGGTTCTTGTGAGATTTGCGCAACACCGCCAAAGATGAATAGCGTGATCCCTTTGACAGGGATGCGGTCTCGCAAAGCCAGGAAAGAATGGCCTAATTCATGGGCCAGAACCGATGCAAAGAAGAGCAGGCTGGTTATTGCTCCCAAAATCAGATGCACGGTCAAGGATAAGACCGGGTATTCATTCGGAAAGTATCCCGTCGCTAAAGACCAGGTTGTGAGGAAGAAAACCAGGAACCAACTATAATTTATATAAACTGGGATGCCCCAAATTCTTGCGATCTTAATATTACCGTTCATGTTACTCCATTTGGTATGTTCGATTACCGATATATCTATTAATATTTATTTTTACTATACCCTAAAGCAGGATCAAAGTCAATAAATTGTATAGAATTTGTATAAATATCTAATAATTTTCTAACAATTTGGACGTATGATATAATAACATTCCCTGGGGATGACAGGCTTCGACGGGAGAGGCTGGTCCCGGGATGCGAGCCGAGAGGCGCCGACCTCGTTAAATCAGTGCAAAAAAATCAAGTGCCAATAACCGCACTTCCTATGCTGCTCTGCCCCTCGCTGCATAAGCGAGACAGACAGCAACCTGACCCCTAAGACGGGTCACGTCTGCCTACCCCGTCCTCTGACCGGAGGTAGAGCAGGCGCAACAAAGTCAGAGTGCCATACGTGACGCTGCTAAGCGTGTGAAAGAAGGGCTTTCGGGTCCTAGCGGCTAGCCGGGTGAGTTCTTTGCCTGTCGTGGACCACCCCGGCGATAAACACGACAGACTACGCTCGTAGAGGCCCGAGGGTCGAATCTTTCGGACGCGGGTTCAATTCCCGCCATCTCCACCTTTCATAATACCTCCCTTGATGCACGGGGAGGTGTTATATTTACCTAATAGTGAATGAAAATCAAGGCATAAATTCTGAAGTGGAAGAACTGACAAGAATTAAAAGTTTACAGGAATTTGAGAGGCAAGGGTTTGTTTTTCATGGCTCACCAAATGGAAATATATCTATTTTAGAGCCTAGACTTGCTGCGGATATCGATAAAAGCAATTTATTTAATAATGATACAGCAGTTTTTGCAGCTCTCTCACCAATGGCAGCCATTCTGATTGCTTGTATGTCGTTAACTTTAGTTCCACCAGAAAAGCGTAAAGAATTTTGGAGTATAGGTTCTTCAGACAAAGATAATCGTATTTGTGCAAGAATACCTTCGAAATGGAAACCATTTGTCATAACAAATCATGGTTTTGTGTATGTGTTACCAGGAGAATCCTTCAAGGGAAAGAATGAATCAGGTTGGCAAGCTAAATCCAAATCTGCGGTAGTCCCTACTGCAAGAATTGAAGTTTCATTCGAAGATTTTGAAAGGTCAGGTGGTGTGATTGAGTGGAAGGAGGGGGATGAATAGTTTCCGGATTCCGGAGTAGTTTGGAGATGATCAATATTCCAAAATCTAAACCTTTAATGCTTCCAACACTTCCTTGCTGTGCTCATCAGGTTTTACATTCGCAAAGACTTTGAGGATGATGCCATCTGGGCCAATAAGGAATGTTGTCCGGAATACGCCATCGTACTCCTTGCCCATGAATTTCTTACGACCCCAAACTCCATAAGCTTCGCAGATCTTGTGCTCCGTATCGGCGAGGAGTGAAAAAGGCAGGTTGTACTTAGCCTTGAACTTGGTATGATCCTTTGGACTATTCGGACTGACACCTAAGATGGTAACCCCGGCCTTTTGGTAGACATCATAATCATCACGGAAGTTGCATGCTTCTGTGGTGCAGCCAGGCGTATCATCTTTGGGATAAAAATAGAGCACTACGGGTTTCCCTTGAAATTCTGCCAGGGAGCGCTGTTTTGAATTTTCATCTAACAATGTAAATTCTGGTGCTAAAATTCCTGCCTCGATCGGCATAAGTCCTCCTGAAGTTTGTAAGACGGTGGAGAGTTTTCCTAGGGATTCAAATTAATTTCGCTTTTTGTAGAACCCCTTCCACTTGCTCAAAAGTAGCGGGCTTGATGATGATCTCTAGGGCGCCCTCTTTCCTTACCTGCTTGGCGGTCTCTTCCTGGTCGTCGGATGTGACCACAACGACTGGGATATGCTCAAGTTTTGGGTCACGGCGCACAAAAGTCACCACCTCATGGCCGGTCACTCCGGGCATGTTCAAATCGACAAAGACAATATCTGGGACCATCTCCTGTAAAAGCAAGAAGGCACCTCGTGGGCTGTATGCAGCCGTTGTTTGAACGTCGAGTAAACTTAGCATTTGGCATAAGCTATCTGCTGTATTGCGGTTATCGTCGATCACGAGCGCTTTCAGCATCGGGTCCTCCCATTTCAGCGATCAATCTACCCATTGGACTAACATCATATCCCGGTAAGCTGCCCACCTGCTGCCGGAAATTTGGGTCCTCCAAGATGGTCCAAAGTGGTTCGAGTAAAGTGCTGTCATAAATTTGACTGGGAACAATAAGGTCATATCTTTCTACGAATAGAGGTACAAAATCGAGATCCAGCGCTCGAGCAGCGGCTGCTATTCCTAAACCAGTATCTGCGCGTCCTGAAGCAATCGCAGCGGCAACGGATAAATGAGTATATTCCTCTAAATTGTAGCCTCGAATGTCGGATGGGGCAATCCCCTTTAAACTCAGCTGATAATCTAACAAGATGCGCGTGCCAGCTCCACCTTGGCGGTTCACAAACGATACATTTGCTCGAGTGAGATCCTCCAAGGTTTGAATACCCTTGGGATTCCCGCGTTGAACGAGAATTCCTTGCTGCCTGCCTACCAGGGCAATCACTTTCACCGCGATACCAGGCAGATATTCACGGATATAAGATAGGTTAAATTCACCAGTGGTCGTATCGAGCAGATGAGAACCAGCCAAGTGGGCTTCCCCACGGCGCAATGCAATCAAGCCTCCCAGGCTGCCTACGTTCGACGATGTCAGGCGTCGATCATACAAAGCGAGAAACTGTGCCAAAATATCCAGGCTGATATCATGTGAGCCGATCGAAAAAATTGTTTGTTCCAATGCTTTCATCGAGCGATACAAGCGTACCTGCACATGATCGCCTGCAGAAAATCCCTGGATACCGCGTGGTATCATGACGATTCCATCCGCTTGAACCAAGGAGGTGATCACGCCAGCACCGCGCAAAAGGGGAGCAGCTAACCAACGTTCTCCTACGCGCCCTACTCCGACGCGCAGAAAGTCATCATCGCCTGCCGGGGAAGTTATTTTACGAGTCAATACAGCAGAGAGCGTTTCAGGCTCTGCTGCTTTACGACCTGACCAGACCGCCATGAGCGGTTCTACAAAAACCTCCCCTGTCAGAGCTGCTGAAACAGGATATCCGGGCACACCGATGATTGGGATATTTCCGATCATACCCAAGATAACTGGATGGCCAGGGCGGACGGCTACACCGTGGACCAATAATTTCCCCAGGCTTTCTACAACCTGGCTGGAATAATCTTCTGAGCCTGAAGAAGATCCTGCATTGAGCAGGATTAGGTCGCACTCAACAGCAGCTTTCTTAACAACCTCGCAAATGGACTCAAACTGATCGGGGATGATCGGGTAGCGTTTGGCTGTGCCTCCCCACTCGTTTACCTGCGCAGACAAGACTAAAGAGTTGTATTCAATGATATCGCCTGTTTTGACAGGCTGGCCAATTTCGACCAGCTCTGTGCCGGTTGGGATGACAGCTACACGCGGTTTCCTGGATACGCTGATGGATGCATGGCCACAAGCAGCCACTGCACCGAGATCAACAGGCCTAAGAATATGTCCCTCCGGTAAAACAAGCTGGGTAGCAACGATATCTTCGCCCATGGCTCGCACGTGGCTCCAAGGGGTGATTGAGGAACGAATGCGGATAGCGCTGGGTTTTCGCAGACCAGGCGCAGGTTTTCCCTCATGATCGAGGGTTTCGACATTTTCAATGGGAATGACTGCGTTTGCCCAAACCGGGAGCGGGTCACCAGTATCAACGTAAAAGGTATGCTGGGTATATTCCAGGGTTAACGGTTTTGAAGGCAAGGCTCCGGCTGTCTCTTCTGCTTTTACTGCAAAACCATCCATTGCCGAAGCGTGATAATGGGGAGATGAAATTTTGGCCCATACGGGTTTGGCCAGGACGCGTCCCAGTGCGTTTTCACTTAAAGGTATTTCTTCAATCCCTAAGATTTCCCAGCGGCCGGCAGCTCTCAAGGCAGCTTCAAGCTGCGCTTTGGCTTCGGGCAGGGGAATATCATGCAGATAGATGGTCATTCTACAATTTCAAAGCCTGCTTTCTTCAATACTTTAATGGCTTTTGATAAAAGTTTTGCTTTTACCAAAATAAAATCGGTGCTAAACGTCGAAAGGGTATACACACTCACCCCATTTTCTGCCAATGGCGTTAGGATGGAAGCCAATACCCCGATCAGCTCAAACTCCAGTGACCCTCCCACCTTCAAGGCTCTCCAACCTTTTTCGACTTCTTTCCCAGGAGAGATGATATTTTCCTGGCAAACTACCGTGGTCTCTTCTGGGGTGTGGATGACCCCAAGAAGCTCGGTTGAGTTCCCGCCTTTTGTATTGATTTCTGTTCCTGGGTCTAGCTTGACCACGCCGTATTTTTCGGGTAAAACAAAAAGCCGATAAGAGGTTGTCATTCGATCAGGTAGACCTCCACGCTTTCTCCGACGTTCAACCCAGTTGCATCCGTTGGAATACATACCAGGCCATCCGCGCGCACCAGAGTAAAAATCAAGTTGCTTTTTCCGAAAACCGGTTCTGCCTCCCATCCAGAAAGACTTGGCGTTAACCTTACCGGGATCCAATCCTCGCGCCCCGCTTCGGAAGGCATATTTAGAGTGAGACGGGCCTTAACTGATGGTTTGGGAGCTTCATGCAAAATTCCAAGAAGTGCCTTAATGGCAGGCACCACAAAAAGACATGCAATCACATAGGCTGAGACAGGGTTCCCTGGTAGGCCAATAACCGGTCTAGGAGTTTGACCAGGCAGCGCACAAGCAGCCAGGATGGTAGGTTTTCCGGGACGCACGTTTACGCCGTGTACCAAAACACCCGGCTTCCCCAATTTGTCGATCACCAGGGCGGTTAAGTCGCGAGCACTGGCCGATGAGCCAGCCGTGATCACTACCATATTACAGGTTTGCAGAGCTTGAGCCGCACTAAAAGCCAGGCTGTCTGTTTGGTCAGGGAAGATTCCCATTGGAACTGGTTCACCGCCTGCCCGGCTCACCAGCGTAGAGAGGGTGTAAGTATTAACATCGAAAACTTTTCCGGGCTCTAAGGGTGTTCCAAGCGGGATAATTTCGTCTCCGGTTGAAAGGATTGCAACCCGAGGTCGGCGCCTCACCTTGACTTGTGTGATCCCTAAAGCCGCCAGGCCGCCGACCTCGGCTGGTCGCAGTAGAATTCCTTTTGGAATCACTTCCTGACCAACCATGACGTCCTCTCCAACATGGATGATATTTTCGCCTACAGCTACTGCGCGTAAGATTTCCACCTCTTGCGCGTGAACCGATTGGGTGTTTTCGAGCATCACGACAGCATCTGCGCCAATTGGCAGCATACCTCCCGTATGGATTAGGGCGCAGGAACTTTTTTTCAATTGGAAACTGGGTGCAGCCCCCATTAAAACTTCTCCAAGGATTTTCGAATAAGCTGGCATACTGTCGCTGGCGCCATGCGTATCTGCCGCCATCACTGCATAACCATCCACGGTGCTGCGTGCGAAAGATGGCAGGGCATGTGGCGCCAGGATATCTGCTGTTGTGATCCTTCCGAGAGCGTCGCTGAGGTCAACCAGCTCTGTTTGAGATTGGGGATAGAGATAAGGCAAAAGCCGCTCTAGAGCTTCTTTCGGAGGTAGGAGATGCAAGAATTCGGGCATTAGTCAAATCTATCAGCTAAAATGAATGTTTCGATTATCGCGTCCAAAAGGCAAAAGCTAATAAATAAGCTGTCACGCCATATAATGAGACAGCTGTGAAAGTAAGCGCGAGCCAGTTCGGCTTGGCCCCATCTGCAATACGATTGACCATCCAGATCTCGAAAATTCCTAAAGGAAGGGTTAGAAAGGCGGGTAATACGATGGGCAGAGGAAAACCCAGGATGGCACCTAATCCAAACAGGATGTAGGTCATTAGGATGCAGATATTGTGAAAGATGATCCCTCGCTGCCAGCCGATCCGAACCATCAAGTTGTTTTTTAGATTTTTAAGATCGGAGGCATAATCGGGCAGTTCAAAGGCTAACATTATGGCTATATTGAGAGAAGTCAGTGGAAAAGTAGCCATGGCAAGCAAGCGGTGCAGCTCATTATTTTGCAGTAAAAAAGCGAGGGCTGGTACTAAATTCGAGATGATGATTGAGGTGACTAATTCACCATATCCTGTAGAAGACAGGCGTACTGGGGGAGTTGAGTAAAAAAAAGCTCCCAGGAAAATTATAATAAGCGTAAACGCAAGCGCAGCATTAAACTGAGCATTGCGGATAATCGGTATTGTAAAATATGCTGCCAGCGCCAGGCAAATCACAGCTGCATAGAGCGCTGTTTCGCGGCGCAGTTTCCCTTCGCCGATGGTCCCACTGCCGCCAGAGAAGGGGGTGCGGTGTTCATTTTTCGCATCCACCCGCGAATCGAAATACTCGTTTAGATAATGTGTACTGAGCTGGATGAAGGTCACCCATAACTGTCCCAACCAATATAACCCCCAATCAATGGGCGTACCCAGGTAGCGCACAATGCCTGCGCCCAAAGCATATAATAAAGCAGCTCCCAGGAGGAAATGTGGGCGAGATAGACGGATGAAGAGCCAGATTTTTCTGCCGTTCATTCTTTTGATAATTCCTGGCGGATTTCGCGTTGGTGGATCTGGTTGTGACGATAAATGATTTTGATGATTTCAGCAAGTGGTGCAATTCCTAAGAAAGGATGCCGGCCTTGACGTTGGAGATCTTCAACCTGTAGATTCGCCACGACTATGGCAGTCTTTTTTCGGTTTTGTCTAAATTGTTCAAATAGTTCTGGTAGCGCAGTCTTTTCGAAATCCTTTACCTTACGTTCATTATACCCATCAATATCAAAATTCTCGGGCGAGCCTGACCCTCCAGCCGCGATATTCTCCACCAAGCGGCAAAGGCTGTGTTCAGAAAAAACAAAATGAGTGAGTACTTGAAGGGCAGTCCATTGTGAACCGTCTGTATATATGGTTCGTTCGAGCTGCTCGGGTGCGAGGGATTGAAAAAAAGCAATCGATTTTTCACCCTCTTGGAGAAGGCGTTCAGCGAGGAAAGCAGGGGTGTCAGGCATGAAGCGTATTATAAAATATAATCCCTAAGAATAGGATAAGGTTTGGATGATTTTATCCGAGTTCTTGCGCCTGCCAGGGGTGGGCTTTAAACCTATCTCGTTGTAGAAAGCGAAAAATTTCTTTTAATGTTAGAATCTCCTAAACCCCTATCGTTGAAATAACTTTTCGCACCTAGCCCGCAATAAAAAGAGGACCTTGCCCATGGATCTTATTCAACCCTTTGTTACTCCCATCATCGAAAATGTTGAAAAAGTAATCGTTGGCAAGCGTTCGACGATCGATTTATTCATGGTAGCACTGCTTTGCGAAGGCCACGTCTTGATTGAGGATGTACCTGGCACGGGAAAAACCATGTTGGCGCGTTCGATTGCGGTCAGCCTGGGTGGGGCATTTAAAAGGTTGCAATGTACGCCTGATTTATTACCCAATGATGTGACGGGCGTGTCGGTTTTTAATCAACAAACTGGCCAATTTGAGTTCCGACCAGGCCCAATATTTGTCAATATCCTTCTGGCTGACGAAATTAATCGTGCTACCCCTCGCACCCAATCTGCTTTACTCGAAGCCATGCAAGAGCAGCAAGTGACCATCGATGGCGTTACCCGCATGCTCCCCAGGCCTTTTCTGGTCATTGCCACACAGAATCCTATTGAATATGAGGGCACCTTTCCACTGCCTGAGGCGCAATTGGATCGGTTCCTGATGCGTCTCACGATGGGGTATCCGACGATTGCGGATGAAAAAACCATTTTGACAAATCTCCAGCGCGATCATCCCGTGAACAGCCTCGGACAGGTGGTGGATGGCTTAACGCTGCCCTCCTTGCAGCGCCAAGTATGGGAAATTCATATGGATGACTCTCTCCAGGATTATGTTGTTCGCCTTGTGGCAGCTACGCGCTCGCATCCTGACCTGACCCTGGGAGGCAGTCCGCGTGCGACCCTGGCTCTTTTTAAAACTGCTCAGGCATTAGCAGCCGTGAGGGGGCGTGACCATGTCATTCCAGATGATATTAAATTCCTGGTGCCTTATACGCTTACGCATCGGTTGATTGCTCGCCCAGAAGCTGAGCTGCGCGGCCGCACCATTCAAGTGATCTTGAATGAAATTCTCCAAAAGATACCCCTTGATTTTGGCTCTATTACCTGATGATCGAAGAGATTTTCATCTTTTTGGTAATTCTTTTTATTGCCGCTGCTCTGCTGAGGGATGATTTTTCGTTTACGATCTTATACCTTTTTGCTGGCATTTATATCGTAGGGCGGTGGTGGAGTGGTCGTTCAGCAAAAGCGGTGAGAATTGTTCGTGATTTCACCCCACGCGCCTTTCTGGGTGACGATGTGATCATGCATGTAGAGATCAAGAACAGCGGTATTCTCCCGATACCCTGGCTGCGTGTACAAGATAGCTTGCCGGTCGAATTGGCAGCACCTGGTTTATTCAAACGTGTTCTAAGTATGGGATCGCATGCCAAGGAAGAATTTGATTACGTCTTGAAGACGCACAAACGGGGATATTACCCGCTTGGCCCTTTGGTGGCTTCCTCAGGCGATTTATTTGGTCTTGGGATTGAGAATCGCCTGGAAGGTGGGTTGAGTTATCTTACGGTTTACCCGAAAATTTATATCTTATCCAGGTTTGAGCTGCCTTCTCGTTCCCCGATGGGAACTCTTCGGCATAAACAGCCCATTTTCGAAGATCCGACACGAGTATTAAGCAAGCGCGATTATGTTGCCGGCGACTCGCTGCGCAGAGTTGACTGGAAAGCGACCGCCATATTGGGACGTTTGCAGGTAAAACAATTTGAGCCCTCGATCGCCCTGGAAACAGCCATATTTCTGAACCTGAATCCGAATGAGTATGACTTACACGCTCGTTACGATGCCACTGAGCTGGCGATTATCATTGCAGCCTCAATCTCGAAATGGGTCATCGATCAAAAACAATCCCTGGGATTAAATACCAATGGGCTTGATCCCCTGGCAGAACTGCAACGTTTTCGTCCTCTTCCCGTCCGGAGAGGTCGGGGGCATTTGATGCAGATTCTGGATATGTTAGCCCGAGTAGAGTGTGCAGGCACTCTTTCATTCCTGGACATGATTCGCCAGGAGATCGTTCACCTCCCCTGGGGGTCCACCCTGGTGCTGATTACGGGCGGTGCCGATGAAGCTCTTTTCGATGAATTATTCCATATTCGTCGTTCTGGGTTCAATGCCGTTTTGGTTTTAGCCGGACAGATTGCCCATACGCAGCGCATCCGGCAGCGTGCAGAACACTTCAAGTTCCCTTTTCATCATATCCGTACAGAGTTAGATTTGGATGTTTGGAGAAGGTAGGTTCGCATAAATGTCACGTCTTCAACTGAAAGAAGTGTTCCACGCCAATGAATACTTATCACTGACTTTCAGCCGAATCCTTCTGATTGTCATGATGACTTGCTTCGGCATTGCCCTGATTCAAGTTATTCAAGGTTTTGTCGCTGCCTGGGACGGAAGTTTTTTAGCTTGGATATGTCTGATCACTTCTATTGAAGCAGTGGTTGGACAGAACCGGCTGCGCAAAGCCAGTGATCTAGAACATTCCAAAACTTTTTATCGGGTAATGGAATGGGTAGTAATTTTAATTGTTTTAAAGGTCATTCTCTATTTTCGAGTGGGGTGGGGCACGCTTTTAGATGACATCCCGAACTGGTCTCGAGATTTTTTGGGAAGTTTTTTTAATACCGATTACCTGCTGTCTGCATTTGTGCTCATGGCTGTTTGGGGATTCACATTATGGTTTGTCACTGACCTGGAAGAGATTGAGAATGACGTGGTCTTGGTGGATGCCAGTGATGCAGGTGGATTTTACAGCAACCGCAGTGCCGTTCGAGGGCGTTTAACGAATCGTTTTCTGACGATTGGATTTGTCATCGTTTTTATGACTGCATTGTTTACTCTTGATTTTGACGCGTTATTCAAAGGTAGTGTGGTTTTTCGTCATCGTTCTGGGGCTTTGAACCTCATCATATACTTTTTAGCTGGTATGCTCTTGTTGAGCCAGACCCAATTCTCTGTTCTGCGGGCTGGTTGGGCTTGGGAGCGCATCCCAATCCAACCACATATCGCCCGGCATTGGATCACATACAGCCTGGTAGCCCTGGTTCTGGTTGCAGGGATTGCCTTCATTCTCCCAACCAGTTATTCGATGGGACTCCTGGCTACACTGGGGTATATTTTTTCACTCTTGTTTTCTCTGCTCACTGGCTTAATCTTTTTACTGCTCTCTCCTTTCATTATACTAATCGGTTGGCTCTTGAGTTTATTAGGTAAGAACGGTCCCAATGTTTCCTTGCCCGAAATGAAACTGCCTGCACCTCCTCCCGAAGCAGTTGGACGCGTACACCATTCCTGGATGGATGTGGTTCAATCTGTTTTGTTCTGGACGATCTTCATTGGTGTGATTGGGTATGCTTTTTATCAGTATTTCAAGCAGAACAAAGCGCTTCTCCAAAAAATTAAACAAGCCCGTGGCATCAAATTTTTGGTTCAGGCCTGGGATTGGGTTAGAGGCCGGCTGCGTGGTTTGAATCGGGCAGTTACAGCTGCTGTTGGTTCAGGGGTGCAAAGGCTGCGCGCTTTCATTACCCGCTCTTCCCCTCAAGAGGCCTGGAATTACATCAATCTGCGGCGACTAACCCCACGTCAGCGAGTGCTCTTCTTTTACCTAGCGCTGATCCGCCGGGGTGGCGAATCCGGTCTATCTCGAAAACCGTCTCAAACACCTTATGAGTATGCCCGGTTCCTGGACAAATCTTTGCCGGAGGTCAGCGAGTCCGTCGACTCAATGACTGAATCCTTCATTGCGGCGCGTTATAGCAATCATAAGGTGGAGGCAGACCAGGCAGCTTCGGTGCAGACTTATTGGGAGCGCATCCGCCGTGCTTTGCAGGAATTGAGGAACCATTCAAAAGTCAAATAAACCTATTGAGTGGAACATCGCGATTTAATTTTTGATTATTATTATGAATGAGTTGATCCTTTTCTACCCTTCAGGTCATCAAGGCCATTTTAAGTATGGTCATCCGGAGCGCCCAGAGCGGGTGGAGGTAATTTGGGATGCACTTCAAGAGGCTGCGTGGTGGGAGCGAACAGCGCTGTCTGCCGCTCTTGAAGTTCCAGAACGGGTTCTGCATTCTGTACATTCTTCAGCTTATCTCAGCTTGTTGGAGTTATCATGCAAACGGGGAGGTCAGCTGGATGGCGATACTTTTATAACGCCAAAATCATGGGGTCTGGCACATCAGGCAGCCGGCGGTGCAATAGCAGTGATTGAAGCAGTCTGGCAGCGAGAGGCGAAACGCGGCCTGGCACTTTGCCGGCCTCCTGGACATCATGCCATGCGTGGACAGGGGATGGGGTTTTGCTTGCTTAATAATATTGCCCTGGCTGCTGAATATCTCATTCAAAAACAAGCAGCTAAAAGGTTGGCGATTATCGATCTTGACCTGCATCATGGTAATGGCACCCAGGATATCTTCTGGATGCGATCAGATGTTTTCTATCTCTCCACTCACCAAAGTCCTTTTTACCCGGGTTCAGGCTGGTTGGATGAGGTCGGGGAAGGTGAAGGGCAGGCTTTTACAGCTAATTTTCCCCTGCCTCCAGGGTCGGGAGATGTCGCTTTTTTGACGATTATGGATTCATTGATCCTACCCCTCTTGGATCGCTATATGCCTGAAATGATCCTGGTCAGCTATGGTTTTGATATCCATTGGCTTGATCCCTTGGGACAGTTATTGGCAACGGCGGATGGTTACGCGCGCCTGATTGAAAAGCTTGCCGCCTGGAGTGATGCCCACTGCCAGGGTAGGTTGGCGCTCATTTTGGAGGGAGGCTATGATCTGGAGGCGGCAGAAGCCTGCACCCTGGCGGTGACGAATGCCATGTTGGGAGAGGTATGGGATGATCCGCTGGGTGAATCACCTTATCAAGAAACCGAAGGTTGGAAAGGGATGTTCAGGCGAGCTAAAGGTCTTTGGACGGTTTAATGCACGGCCATTTACTTCCTTTCCCTCTTCTTTGCCAATAGCGCTGCCGCAGTAGATTGCAGAGGCTCTTTTGAACTCGATCTCCGAGGGAGGTATTGGCGAAGCAGGTTTGCCTTCCAGGTCAGTTTTTGGAGGGATGATCAAGGGTTTTGATCCGGTTATACTCAGATCCTTGGGTTGGTTCTTACGTTTGACTTGCATTAACCCTTCCATCCGCTCAGACCTGGATTCGGTTGCGGCTGGAACAGGTTGTAATATATGCAGCTTGCTGACTACCCATGTCCATCCCTTTCTGAGGTCGCTCTGGGAAACGGTCAGACGGCGCAGGGCAATATCAACCGGCAGAAGCAGAGCGGCCAGCAAAACCAACCATTTCCACAGCGGGTGAGAGACGCCGGGGGCATTCAGGTTGTGTTCGAATGCATCAGCCGGGTCGGAGGAGGCTACTTTTCCATTCCCTGCCAGGGCTACCCGATAAAGCGCATCAGGATCTGCTTCTAGCTGGCGATATTCTGCTGAATAAGCATACACCCAGCCGTTTGTGCCTGCCACGGACATCCCCCTGCCAGCAGGAGGTTCCCCAGTCACATGGATCAGGTAGACGCCTTCTTTTTTAGGTGTGAAGCTCCCTTCATATTTCCCAGGAGCAACCTGCGGTAGGAACTCAACCTGAGATTGTCCCTGTGGGTCAACGATATTTGCTTGCATGGAATATCCATCCAGGTAGAGGTCTGATCCTTCTGCTTGCAAGCTGCTCGCTGTATCGACAGTCAGGATAGCTTGCTCATTATCTAACCGCACTTGCATATTCAAAACCGGGGAAATTGCCTCGCCGATCGTGTAACGGACGGTATTAGCCCAAAAGAGGGCAAATCCTGGCCAGGCTACCCAATCCTTTCCCCAACGATTGGTCGCGTCTGAAGTGAACGCGGCTACCTTGCCCAATCCGTACTGCCAGGTCGCTAGCAGCGGATCATCTTTGTGGGTCACGAGGATCGTTTGGGCGGTATCTTTCGAGCTGGTACCCACATAGCCATACAAGGGGGGAATTGAACCGACTCCATCCAGGATAGGCGAATTACGCATCAGTTTTGGATTGAACGCCTCCTCAATAATATATGAGCGTGTGGCAAGCATGGTTTCTTCGGTGAAGATGCTGGGGATAGCCCCAGGATCTGCGGCAAAATGATACCTTCCTCCGCCTAGCTCGGCAATCTCGGGCAGAAAAGATGCAGCATCACGCCCAATCCCCACGGTAGTCAACGTGATTCCATTCTCCTGATTCAACTGCTTTACCAACTCAGGGATTCCAGCTGGGTTGGCTCCGCCATCTGTGAGCAGGATAACATGCTTTGACGTGGCTTGCTCTTCCGGAAGAACCTCAGCCATGGCTTGCAGGCCTGCCAGGATATCTGTACCACCTCCTGGACGCAGCGTGCCAATTGAACGGATGATCTCATCCGGATCATATAGATCGGTCATCGGTACAACCCAGGAAGCTGAGTCGTCGAATGCGATCACCCCAACACGATCTGTTGGCATGAGAAGCTCAATAGAACGCATCGCTGCTTCTTTTGCCAGCTCCAGCTTGACGGCTCCTCCGCTGGTCTCACTCATTGAGCCAGAATGATCGATGATAAAGATCATCGATAAGGTTGGGCGGCGCTTTTCATCCTTGATCTGGATCTCAACGGGAAGAACTTTTTCCAGGGGGGTCCGGAAATAACCTCCTACTCCATAACTGGTTGGACCACCCACCACCAATAACCCTCCTCCCAGGTCACGCACGTAGGTCTGAACTGCCTCCATCTGCTGGTTTGTCAATTGGCGGGCTGGTACGTCGATCAGCAGCACCGCTGCATATTCTGCAAGGTTAACCAACTCAGCGGGCAGATCGAAGGGTTGGACAACATCCAGCTTAATCCGGCTGCTGTTAACGCTTTCTGCAGGATGCTGAACTCATCTCCGCGGACTTCTCCTTGTCTGCCTAATGGATCATCTGCCGGAGGGGCAACCATCAAGATTTTTGGTGGTCCAAGGATTTGGGCAAAAGCTGCCATGCTGTTATTCTGGTAGTAAGCATCGGTTGTGGAACTTACTTGCACCTGGTAAGTGGTGAAACCTGCCTGGTCCGCGGTTAGTGGCAGGTTGAAAGTCTGAGAACCGCGCTTTAGATCATAGTCCCCCTCGAAGATTACCTGACCGGCAGCGTTCACACGAACGTTGGCTGGAGTTGGCTGGTTTGCCTCAAGAGTAATTTCTAAGTTGAACCGGTCTCCCTGACGGAGCTGACCAGGGGCAATCACCGAAGACACTTTCACTTCAGCCCCTCTGGTAGGAATCATCGGTACGGCCACAACTTCAACACCTGTCGAAGCTGCCAGGCGTGCCGCGGCTTCTGCCTCACCCGTCGTTGCGATTCCATCAGATAAAATCACCATCCGACGGGCTTTGTCTGGGGGAAAGATCGCCATAGCCAGTTGGATGGCTTCTTCCAGGTTTGTTTGAGAGCTGGATGGAATGGATGTAAAAGCCCCAAGCTCTTTGGATGATGACATCGGCCTCTCTACCAGTGCTTCGCCCCCAAATAAAATGATGGCTGCCTGGTCATCGGGCTTCATTGCTTTTAATGCCTGGCGAATGTATTCATCTGAGAACTGCCTGGCTGCTTCAGGAATTGAATCGGAACGATCGACCAAAAATACTACTCCCAGGTCACTACCTTTTCCGCTCCCGAAGCTCAGCTCCAGCCCAGCCAAACCCAGCACCAGGCAAAGAACGAGTAAACACCGAACGACAAGGGAGGCGGTTTCCCGTCTCCGGTTGAAACCACGGCTCGGCCTGCCCAGGTAAATCAATACTGGAAGGGAGAGCAATAGCAGCAGAGCCAGGGGCGTGGTGAAGCGCATCGCGTTACTTGGTCTCTCTTTTCTTGTTCTTCAGGGTTTGGGTATCAAACATGATCATGGCCTGCGATGGTAGATCCACCACTCGAGGATCAAAAGAATGAAAGCGGATGTGGCGAACCAAGGCCACAGCTCGCGCTCACCCAGCTTCTCCTGTTTCACAGCACCAATCCTGGTGCGCCCCACCTGAATTGTTTCAGCTGGCTTGATATTGGATTCACTGTCGCTGAACAGGTTTACAGGGAAAAACTCGGCGGTCTGAGTTTTTTCTTTGAGAAAATTCACTGTATACACACCCAATTCACCAGTTTCGGCGAAAAGTAGGCCGCTTTCATTGGAAGTTAAAGCGTAGACCCTATTTGAAGGCGAAGCGATGGCTACTTCATCAACACCAGGTCCCGGGACAATGCTTACCCCCTCGCCTGGCATGATGTTTCCACTCGGGTTTATCGATTGCACCGGGGCCAAATAATCGATCAAGTTCGCGAATAAGATCGGAAAGGCAATTTGTAAGGGCAGGTCGCTGTCAAGCAAATCAAAAGTCAAAGCTGCGATACGTCTTCCCTCGGTTTCGCCTGCAAAAACCAGGGGTTGTGTTCCACTGCTCACCAACATTTCAGCCCAGGCAGGCATTTGGACATGGCGCGCCTTTGCGATGTGGACCTCCCGCCAATCAAGGTATTGAGTTCAGGGGGTGGTCTGCCACCTGTGTGTTCTGGGTATCCGTAAATGTACCCGTTACATTGAACAAGGTTGTGGGAGGGGGATTGATCAGGAGAAGGTTCCCTTTCGGTAAGACATGTAAATTTGAATCGGGTGCGATCGGTAAAATCCCGTCCAGGATATATAAGTCGAAGCTGCCCTGGCCATCTGGTGACTCCTGCGGAAGCTGTATCCCCCCACCAGACCCTTCTGCTGTGGCAGGGGCAGGTAATGCCCGGTATGCTGTGACTCCGGGTAAGGCGCTAAGGACTTGCTCTAAGAAGAAATTCCCTTCGGAAATTACCAGAAGGCGGCGATTTTTTTGCACCTGGTTGACGGCAAAAGCAGTGTCGTCCAGGGGAAGGGCGTCAAGCTGCTCCCCAGGTGAATCCGCTTTCTCAAGGCGAGCTTTGAAAATGGCTTCTCCGGGGGGTAAATCCTTAAGGCTGATTGATGTTTGGCCTTTGGATGGAATGTCGATGGTCTGGGCATTGAGGAGAGCCTCGTTGCGGTAGATTGACAGCAGCACCTGGCGTTTCTGATCGCTGAAATTTGAAATCTTGGCAAATAATTCAAGGTTGGTCCCTGCTTCCCGCAGCGCCAGAGCCGAGATTGCCAGGTTATCTGCAGATACGCCAACCGGCATATAGCTGACCTCTCCGGGCAGTAGCGGAAGCTCCTCCTCTGGCAGTCCGCCATCAGATACAACCACAATGCTTGGTGGCTGGCTCTCCTGCCCGGTAGAGGCAGCACCCGCCGCCAAAGCGAAGCTGGTTTCCCAGTCAACAGCTCCGTTTGTGGGAGCTGCTTCTTGCAAAGCCTGGTGTAGCTTACTCCGGTCATTTTCTGAAGAGACCAATACCTTCGGTGGAGAACTTGCCTGGATTAAGGTCATTTGCGCGGTACCGGATAAGCCATCAATCAATTTTTCAACAACCGCACGCCCAGCCTCAAAACGGGAGGGCACTACATCGCTGGCATTCATCGAGGCAGATGCATCCAAAATTACGATGATTGAGCCGGAGGATATGGATGGAATCGCAATCGCTGGTCGCGCCAAAGCCATGACAAGGCAGGCCAGTATCATTAATTGCAGGAATAAAAACAGGTTGCGGCGCAGCTTTTGCCAGGGTGTGTTTGCCTGCCGGTCGCGCAGCACCGCATGCCAGAGTAGGGTTGAGGAAACTCTTACTTCTCGCCGGCGCAGTTTTAACATGTACATCACCAGGACTGGTACTGCCAGTAAGCTAAAAAGCAGAGCGAATGGCGCCAGGAGACTCATTGACACCGAATCCAGACTGCTTGGTCGCCCCAATATACGAAGAAGCCCGCAACAGGGTTTATTTCACTGCTCCTTCTTTGCGCATGTCATAGAGTATCACTTTATCCCAGGCGGTATCTGTCGACAGATTCATATATCGTATCCCGCGCTTGAGGAATTCCTTTTGTAAGTCTTCTTGCCAGGCTTTAACACTCTGCCGGTATATTTCGCGCAGCCCACCATCCAGAGATACTTCTTCAACCTCCCCAGTTTCAATGTCGATCAATCGCAGGTCTCCTGCCAGGGGAGGGTCGATTTCGTCCTCCGCCAAAATGTGTAAAACAGATACTTCGTACCCTTTACTCTGCAGCAGTTTCGTGCTCTCCTGGATGCCAGTTGGTGAAAAAAGATCCGAAAGGATAAAAGCTAACCCGGGGCGGTGCGTTTCCAGGGTGTATTCTCTGATCGATTGGCTCAGGTTTGTTTGCCCCTTTGGCCTCAAGCCTTTTCAGAAAGTTCAAATAGTGCACCAGATTCTGCGGTCCACGACTGGGTCCAAATTGGGCACTTGTTTTGCCGGATTGCAGCACGGCTGCCGTCAGCCGGTCCCCGCTGTTTAGTGCAATGGAGCCCAAAGCGGCTGCCAGGTAGAGCGTGTACCGGAGCTTGTTTTTGTCACCCTCACCCCAATCCATGGAACCTGAGAGATCGATCAGGATGTGGATCGCCAGATCCTCTTCTTCTTCCAATAGCTTGATAAAAGGGCGCTCAAGGCGGGCATATACATTCCAGTCCAGACGACGGAGATCATCTCCGGGCGCGTAATTGCGGTAATCGGCGAACTCGATGCTGGTGCCTCGTTTCGTGGATCGGCGCTCGCCTTTGATCATCCCCGCACGGACGCGGCTGGCGACCAGCGTGAGCTGGTTCAATTTGCGGAGGGTGGTCTCGTCAAATAACATGGCTACTCAACCATCCGATTTTCTACCCTTTCACCTTGATGCTAGCGGAAAGCTCGGTGATGAGATTGTCAATCAGCTGATCCGTTTTGATCCCCTCTGCCAGTCCTTCGAAGTTGAGCAACAGGCGGTGGCGTAAAGCAGCTAGAGCAACTGCATGAATATCCTCGAAGGATACGTTATAGCGTCCAGCCAGTAAAGCGGTTACTTTGGCGCCTAAGATCATCGCCTGCGCGCCGCGTGGAGACGACCCATACCGCACATACTTCTTAATCATCTCTGGCGCCTCCTGGTTTTCAGGATGGGTGGCTACCGTCAACCGGGCTACATATTCGTTCACATGCGAAGCAATTGGCACCTGGCGCGCCAATTCCCGCATAGCGATAATATCCGCTCCACTGGCAATTGGATGAGCAAGCTCTTCCAAGCTTCCGGTTGTGCGGCTTAAAATTTCAACTAATTCGTTTGCTGAGGGAAAAGGAACATTCACTTTGAAGAAAAAGCGATCCAGCTGAGCTTCAGGTAAGGGGTAGGTGCCTTCCATTTCCAAGGGGTTTTGGGTTGCCAGAACAAAAAAGGGTTCTTCCAGTTGATACGTTTCTTCTGCCACCGTCACAGAGTGCTCTTGCATCGCTTCGAGCAAAGCGGACTGCGTTTTCGGTGTTGCCCGGTTAATTTCATCTGCCAGCAGAAGGTTGGTAAAGATGGGACCCGGTTGGAAGTGAAACACCCGCTGACCTTCTTGTTCAGCCAGGATCTCCGTGCCGGTAATATCGGCAGGCATTAAGTCGGGGGTAAATTGGATCCTGGAGAACTTTAGATCGAGCACTTGCCCAAGTGTGCGGATGAGCATTGTTTTTCCCAATCCAGGAACGCCTTCGAGCAGGACGTGCCCACCTCCGAGGATGCTGACCAGCACATGCCTGACAACCTCCTTTTGCCCAACGATTACCTTTCCAACCTCATCTTCGATGGCTGCTGCAGACTCTCGAAATTTCTCCGCTGAAATTGTCATCATGTCGCTCCCTCCAGGATTTACTAAGGCTCCAATGAGCTGAAATATTTCTTCACCAATGCCTGTAAGCTGACCGGCACCTGACCTGCCTCAACCGCCTTGCGGTAGGCGTCGGAATAGCCTGGCAGCACATCGATGTATGGCACCCGGCTGGGGTTTGAGTTCCCTGGTTCGACGGCTCCCTCCCCCATGATTTGATCCCCGTTTGCTCCGCTTTCAGGCAGGGCAACCTCATCTCCGCTGGAACCTCCCAGCCTTTGCGGAGCATAAATTTCCTCATAGGTGCGGATTCCGCCATCACCAGCCTGGTTGTTTTGCTGAATTGGATCAGCTCCGGCTTCAGGACCTTCACTTTCCTGTCCGGTGCTCTCTCCTTCGCCGGCCCCGCTGCCACCCCCATTTCCGCTTGAATTACCAGGTTGATCACCGGTACCCTGTCCCTGGCTACCTTGCCCCTGCCCAGTTTGCCCGCCTGCTCCCTGGCTGAGATGCTTGGGCCTGTCCGCTGCCTGCCTGGATCAGGCGTTCCTGCCCCTGGTTGATTTGTTCGGCAGCTTGTCCAGCAGTTTGAGCTTGAGCGATTTGTTGACCTGAATTGGCCAGTGCCTGGGCAGCTGCTTGCAAGGCCTGTTGGGCTGCCTGGGTATTTCCATTTTTTATTGCTTGTGCTGCTTCATTTAATAATTTGGATAACTCTGGGTTCGTCTCTGCCAGGGTTTGGGAGGCTTCCTCGAGCTGGTCTGCCAACGAACTGGCTTCCTCCGGTGAAAGCTGGTCAGGATCCAGTTCCGACAAGTCTTGAGCGGCTGCCAGGGGATTTCCTTCTGAAAGGTTTTGGGCAAACGACTGCAAAGGAGTATCTGAACCGGCTGGGTTTTCTTCCAGCAGGCGTTTCCCTACATTCTGCAGGCCTTCTGCTTGTTCTGTGGCTTGTGAGTTTTCAAGAGGCCGGAGCTGGTTTTCGGTGCTGGTTAAAACAGCCAGGGCTTGCTCGGTCGTTTCGGACTTCGTTGAGTTTCTTAACCGCTTCTTCCAGGGATTGGGCAATCTGCTCGCGTTGTTCTGTGGATAGTTGCTCATTTCGACGGATCTCTTCGGCAAGCGCTTCTATACGGGCTGCTTCCTGGGCAATTGCCTGGCGCGTTTGGCGCTGCTGCATGGCACGCTGAAAAAGCGGTTCGCCAACCGTGCCCAAGAGAACCAATCCAGCAATCAGGCTTCCAATCAAAATTACCTGAAGGTGGGTCACGTTGAAGAAGAATTGAGCTTGAGGATGTATCCGGCTGCCTGCCTCCAACGTATCCATCAACTGTCTCTCGATCAGGTCACATGCCTGGTTATGTTCAGAGAGAACGGGTTCTGAGTTCTCTTTCTGGTTGTTGAGCAGCTCGAGAGAGGTGCTGCTGCGTTCCTGCAAATCAAAATACTGGTCGAAGAATCTTGCTAGCTGCTCTTTGGAGATTGGCCATACCAGTCCTGCCAGGCCCGATACAGCTGTCGAAAATAATGAAAATTGGGCGATTAATTGACCGTACTCCTCTTTCAATAATCCTGCCTGAGTTGCTGCTACCAGTGAAAAGCCAAGCGCCAGAGATAAACCGAAGATCAATCCTTTGAGCAGCCAGGCACAGGCTCTCCGAAGCCGGTACCAAGTAGACCACCTTCGGAATAAATATTGAAAATCAAAAGCCAGGTTTCCATCATCCATGGTTTACCACTTGATGGTGATTGTTCATTTTTCTACTCTATGGACAAATCGGATGCTAATCCAGATAAATACCAGGCTGAAAAACCCGTAAATCAGCACATATGCAATCCAGGGAGCCAGGATAGGGAAATTGCCCCCGTTGGTCATTGGCAGTGTCGTAAAAAACAAGGTTTGTTTTTCGATCAGCATGACCTCGCTGGCAATGATGGTGGCCAGGGGATTCAGTGCAATCAAAATATACCCAATCAAATAAAGGAGTGCTTCCAGGATATTGACCTGAAACGGAGCCAGGTTTGATGTGTATATCAATCCGCTGAGCAAGCTCATAAAGCTGAGTGCGATGCCGATCAGGGTTGGCTCACCGAATACGACGATAATTGCGGCAACGTAGCTGATGACGGTGGAGGCCAGGGTGCTTTTCATCAGACTGGAGACCAGCAAGCCAATTGCGCTGAAGGTCAGTGCTGAAACGGCTAAGAGTAAAAATGCTACCAACACCTCCTCGACCGCTACTCCTCCGAATAAAGATGCCAGGGCTTGCAATGGAAAACCCACCACGAGAAGGAGCAGCAGGAAGGAAAGCGCGGAGGTTAATTTACCAAGCACCAGTGAGCGTGTTGGCAGTAAGGTAGTACGCAGCAAATCATAAGTCTGCCTTTCACGTTCGGAGGAGACAGCTCCAGCTGTGAGGGCTGGCGCGACAAAACATACCATCATCATTTCCACTCCGACGACAATCCCAAATACAACTTTTCCGACCGCTTGTGCTGAGCTCGAATTTCCCACATTATTCGCTGTAGATGCTAACCCAAAGTAGACTAACCCTACCAAAACACTCATCATGATTAAATAAATCGTAATGATTAAAGTAGGCTCTACCACGCCGCATCCGCCCGCGCAGCTCCTTAACAGTGACTGGGTTTTGGAGTAAACTGAAACTCATAGACTAAGTTACCAATCCCTTCGTGGCACGCATAAAGACTTCCTCTAGATCTCGGCTGTCCTCGTTGAAATGCAAAACAGGAATACCTTTTGAGACCAGGCTCGCAAGGATCTCACTGAGAGACTGGTCATCTCCATTGAACTCGATTTCAAAACGTGAACGCGATTCTCCATTTGAGTGTAGCTCAGCTACCGATAATACTCCTGGAACAGCCTTCAAGGTTGTCGCCGCTACCTCTGGTTGAGCTAATATCGTAATCTGCACTTTTCGGTGTGGCATCAGCAGTTGCTGTAATTCTTCCAACGGTCCGGCAGCAACAAGTTTGCCAGCCTCGATAATTCCAACCTGGGTGCAAATTTCAGCTACATCAGCCAGGATATGGGTAGAAAAGAAGATGGTTTTCCCCATGCGTGCCAACTCGACCAGCAGCTGACGAATTTCCACCCGGGCGTGTGGATCTAATCCAGATGCTGGCTCGTCCAAGATGAGCACCTGAGGATCGTGGATCAGCGTGCGCGCCAGGCTCAGACGTTGTTTCATACCCCGCGAAAGCCCTTCCACAGGGTCATCATGCCGATGTGTCAAATCCACCAGCTCCAAAAGATCATTGATCAGCCTGGTTCGCTGGTCTGATGAAATGTTGTAGCACGCGCCAAAAAAGTCGAGGTATTCCCATACCAACATATCGTTATAAACACCAAAGAAATCGGGCATGTAACCGATTGCCTTGCGCACCTGGCGAAGCTGTGTCTTCACGGAATGACCTGCTACCCGAACGTCTCCAGAGCTGGCTTGCAGTAAGGTTGTCATGATGCGGATCGTGCTTGTCTTTCCAGCGCCATTGGGGCCTACAAAACCGAATATATCGCCTTCTTCAATATTAAGGCTAAGATGGTCAATCGCTTTTCGACTCCCTTGACCTGAATACTGCTTGGATAAATCGATTATTTCGATGATCGCAGACATGGATTACATTTCTTCCTGTACTGAAAGCATAATTTTTTTGTTTATTTTTCAAGCTCTAAAGTGAAATCTGCCCGCGTAATCGTTATGCCGCCAGATTGTCCACTGGTAATATTCATGCGAATCGCGCCATCCCTTCCAATATACCAGTCTGGGTTCCCAAGGTCATTCTCGCCCCATTGGAGATCATCCAGCTCATGCCAGGTATTTTGGTTGAAATCCCATATGCTGACATTGATTCCGCTCAATGGATAACCGTTTGCACTACCTTCTAGATGAAATATTAAAGTCTTGGCTTTTGAGAATTCAACCGGTTGGATGGGGGTAAATTGGAAGCTGAAAGCCAGGCCTGGGTAAATATTGGCATTATAGGGAGATAAACTGGGATCATTCCCTTCTAATAAACTCCATTTAAACGATCCAGGAGTGAGGGTAAAACCTTCCTCAGAGGAGCCAGTCTCTTCAGCTTTGAAAACCGGTTCCAAGGCGATCACGTAGAAGATGTTATCTTGAACTTTCGTGATCGTATTGGTGAGGTTCACTTCGATAGGTAATTGGTCAGTCCAGCCAACCAGGTATATCCCAGCACCTCGACTGGAGCCAGTACCATAATTATTGTTCGTGACAGCGCTGAGAAATGAATATTTACGGTAAATTTTTCGATCGTCGTAAAAATTGCTCGTGCCCAGGATATCAGAGACTGTGGTATCTGTAGGCGAAGAGTAAGGAGACGCGTAAGTATATAAACTGTTTGGGTATGAAATCGTTGGGTTTAAATTTGGCTCTCCAGCAAGCTGGGCTCTCAAAAGCTGCTGTTGAATTTCGATCATTTGACCTGGAACGAAATTACCGATCTGGTTGTATCCGCCCGGGTAAAGTAAAACAGCGTCTGTCAGCGTGAGGTCGCTGGTGTTCGTTACACTGCCGTTCAATTGAGCCATCGTTGGTCCCAGCTCGATTGCCAGTTCATGCTTGAATACCGGGGCAGTGGTGGTACCCTCAAAAGCTAAGGGTTCGATGCCGCTGACTTCGATTTTTAAGTCAGAGATCGTGGTTTTATTTCCAGTTTCGTGAATCACATATGATTTCGTGATTCCTCCATAATCAGAAGGAAGTGGATGCAGCAGGGTAGGCGCATTCACTTCCGCTTGGTAAGTTGACCGGGTGGGAGAGTAAATTCCCATGACACCATCGATCCTGGCTTGTGGAACATCTGGCCAGACTTGTACGATCGCGATTCGATTGAGGATCACCCGACTGCCTCGCGAAACGGTCCCAACCAAGATGATCAACACCGAAAAGCTAAGCACCATCACCGGGATTGTCACCCAACCCAATTCACTGCGTTTTAAGGACCGGACGAGGAGATAATTAAGCGGTCCGATTGCCAGGATATAAATTCCCAAGAAACCGCAGATCAACAAAGGCGAGGGCAGGTTAAGGTTTGGCAGTGTCAGGGCAGCCTCTTTCGCTTGCACCCAGTTACGGATGCCCAGCATCCAGGATGGTTTATCCAAAGGAGTGGAGAACAGGCTGCGGAAGAAATCCTCTCTACCACCCCAGTTTCTAAAAATGGCCAGACCTGGATCGAAAGTCAAGTAGAAAACTTCCCCAGCTCCATAATCCTTCCGTAGGATCAAAGGACTTGCATCATCGGCCTTGACCAGCACCTGTACATCCTCTGTCTGGCTGCCGGTAGCCACCAACACGCCCTGTTCTGTTTCAGGCAGGGCGTCGGAGCTGTTAGAAAATTGGAGTAAATTGTCCAGGTTGTAAACTTCTGCTGAGCCAGTAGGGAGGAGCGGGAGCATATTGGTTTCCATGAAGCCTGCGGCTGTTTTCTGCCAGTCAGAGCCTCCTGTCAGCACGAGTTTACCTCCGCCAGCCACCCACGCTATTAGCGCTTGTTTTTGAGCGCTTATCAGCTTACCGGTATCAATGTTTGAGAAGATCAATACGTCGATTGAATTTAAAATTTGGGATTGTTCAGGGATATCCGTAATGTCTAAAGGAATGGTCCTGGCTGTAGAACTGGAGGTGGATATTTGGGAAAGGATGTTGAATGTTGACGGACTATCAGATAAAACGCCATACCATAAATCTGTGGAAGCATAATTGTCCAATTGAAGTTGGGCTTTATCCAGTGTTTTCTTGCCTGAAATGAGTGAAACTTGTATTGTGCGGGCGTATCCCTCCTGGGTAGATGTTCACAACCACTTCTTTTTTTGAGATCGAAGGCAGATCGATCGGATATTCGGTTGTATCCATCCCGGCGGAACCATCGCTCAATTCAATTCGAAGCAGCCCATCCAGATCGTCTCCTTGATTTTCTAGGATAATCCGCACTGGGATCCATTGTCCATCTTTGATTTTTCCGTCAAAACCCGCTTCGACGGTCATTGAAAAACCATTTGCACTCTGTGCGAATGCCAAGTCGGATGGCCTGATACCAAATCCCAGAACCAAGCTCATCAGGATTCCACAAAACAGGCAGAGGAAAAGAGCAAATTTCTTTTCCCTTAATATCGCGATTTTTGCCATGGTTGAAAAATTATTCTTACGGTTCATTGTTCTGCCAAACTTTTATCACTCGTATTCCTTTGTTCTAACCCAGCAATCTTTCTATTCAGACGCTCCAACCGGTGTACCAGTTCCGGCTGCCAATAAGATCTTTCATAAGTGGGAAAACCGGATTTATTAATATATTGAAGTGCTTGCTGTGTCCAATCAAGGGCTTTTGAAAGGTCACCAAGCATGTGTTCATATACTTTAGCCAGCTCTACATACGCATATAACTTGCCGTTTTGAGCAGATTCTTCCCAAAGGGGGATAGCTTGTGCGTATTCCTGGCGGTGTTTATATAGGAAAGATAAGCGCTGCAGTGCATCCCAATATTGCTCATCTCGTAAACTGCCCAACCGCTGCTGCAGACTGTTTCTGTAAAGTTGGATGGCTAATTCCTCATCCTCCAAATCCTCGAAAAGCTTGGCCAGCGAGGCCTGGTCGATTGGATCTAAACCTTCCTGGTGCAAGGGATCTGCTAGCAGCCCAGCGATATGCTTGAACAAGGCTGCCAGCGAAACGACATCATTTGCATTGTGATAGAAAACGTTTTTCATCTCCCGGGCGTCACCGCTGCGCAGATAATCAAAGTAAATTTGCGGAATCATCCAACCGGGGACTTCTTCCTCGGTACGAGAGGTGCCCAGGATTTGGACTTCCAAGTTTCCCAGCGTGCGGCTGGGCAGCCGGTCACGCCACAACCGACGGGCGAGGTGCAGCAGGTCAACGTGCTGCATGTCCACCAGGGGAGATTTCCAACCTGCCAGGGCATAAACGCGTATTGAGCAGCGGCGCATCAAACGATTTTCCATTAAAACTTACCAATGTTTTGCAAGGCGCCAGGAATTCTTCCAGAGCTAACAAGAGCGCGCCTTCTTCGCTGGGATCGCGCATAAAGAACTGTGCCAGGTGGAAATGATCCCCCTCGAACCGCCCTGCTCCTACCAGGAAAGCAAATGTTCCCGTGCCGCCTGCCAGTCCAGATGTTTCTGTATCCAAAAAAGCGAAGGATTCCGCAACCTGGTTATGCAAACCGGGTTCCCGGGCCCATTTTTCGATGACCAACAGAGGTGAGTCGATCAGGAGGTTCTGTTTTCCATGCTGGTAATTTACCGGGTAGTCTTGGTAAACCACATAGGTTTGTCCATGACCTGTGTTCAGATATGAGCCCGGAAGCACGCGCTCAATGGGATACTTCTCCACCTGAGGTGGAGAAGTAATTTCGCTAACCCCAACTTTTACCCCCAGTGAACGCAGACGGTCCGAGAGTGTTGACACAAATTAAACCTTAAACTTTCGTTTCGGATAATGTTGGGGGTAATTTTATCCTTAAAAGAAGCATTCCGCCAATAGCTTAGAAAACTCAAATGAAGCACTTGAGTGCTTCCACACATCATGAATCTCTCCACAGCATGACATCTCTACAAAAGGTGGTGTAAAATTTCATTGTTGCTAGTCGGTTTGATAACATGTAAATCACAAACAAAGGAGAAAATTATGAAGCCACAACTTTTAGCATTAATCACTGCCATGGCTTGGGGGATCGGTGGATATTTCGAGAAGAAGGGCTTGTACCTGGGCAATCTCTCCCCTCAAATGGGCATTACCATCCGCACAGCGGTGGCTCTCATTATTCTCGGTGCAGTCAGCTTTCCTCAGTGGAAGACGGTCGGGCAAGCAGATACGAAGGCTTTGCTGATGTTGATCATTGGTGGAGGTGTTGTGGCGGGTTCTTTAGGGATGCTCTGTTATTATGCGGCTCTGAAAGGCGCTCCACTCACCCAGGTCATGCCTATTGCTTTCACTTCCCCTTTATTTGGCGCGTTGATAGCGATCATCTTCGGCGGTGAACCGTTCACTGTGAAAACGATCATCGGCATGCTGCTGACGATCGGCGGGATTGTGGTGCTGACGATTTAAGGCCATCTGGTCCCGGTGCATAATTAAAAATGTCCAGCCCGCCCTCCATCAGGGCAGGCTGGAGCATTTGAGTGAATGAACGCTCAATATCGGTGATCACTCTCCGGGATCGATGATGTCGCCCTTCATATGAACAATCCAGGTAAAAATATCTGTGGTGGCGGTTGCTTGAATCTGTAGGCCTTTATTCACCCCCACGCCTTTCAGAATTGTCATATTCTGGTAATTGCCCTCTTCATCGAAGAAGCCATTGTACATCCCATCCCAGAATACATTTCCGCTTGCATCTTTGAAGGTTGTCTCTCCATAGTCATGTCCGATAATCCAGACAGGTGAGTCAAAATAGAATTTGACGTCCCAGTTCACATTTAACCATACGTACTGAGGTAAACGTGGATCAGAAAAAATACAATCCATTAATTGGACCTCGTTCCTGATATGATAGCCGTTCCCGTCTGTATACTTGTCGCGAACGTCCGGCGATGGAGGTTCTTCCATAAAGTAACACGTGCCGGTGAAAACCGTGCGAGTTGTTTTTGCTGAAACGGGAAAGACGGATACCATCAGCAGGATGATGGGTCAAAAAGATCACTGCAAAACGCTTGTTCATATTTTCCTCCGAAAATGAATTTTCTTTCTGTTAATCTCACCACACGCGGGAACTACTATTACCGTTTTGATACAAGCGGAAAGTTTTCTTATTTATCTTCACCTCCAATCTAGAGAATATAGGTCACCTAAGATCTAGGAAAATTCCGCATTTCTTCTTCTTAATTTAACTAAAGAGTATCAAGAAAATATCAAGAGAATATCAAGAGATTCATCCAATATATTATGTTTGCGGAATTTGTAGGTCTCCAACATGTTCTTAAAAAGAGTTTCATTAAATATTACCTAGAAGTTCTAAGAAATTTTTCGTTCGATTAAAACTAAGGCAGCAATCGATTCAGGTTTATAATGGGGGGAATTTTTAATCGAAGGCAATTCTTCCAAAGGATCTTTCGATTGGACAATAATCTCCTCGCCATCCTCAAAGCCATCTTCGCTGTTTTTGTCTGGGGTGTATCCTTTGTCGCCACCAAGGTCGCCCTCCGTTATGTATCTCCAGCAACCGTGGTTTGGCTGCGCTTTGCCATTGGCATCCTCGTGCTGGCTGCGGCGGTTTACCTCCGTAAGCAGTTCCGGTGGATTGGTGTGAAAGATGCCCTTTACTTCCTCCTCTTGGGATTTTTGGGCATCACCTTTCACCAATGGCTGCAATCGAACGCACTGGTTACTTCTCAGGCTACTACAACCGCCTGGATTGTTGCCACAACCCCGATATTTATGGCTATCTTGGGTTGGATTGCTTTGAAAGAAAGTTTGAACGGACTGCAAGTTGCCGGTGTGTTTTTAGCTGCGGCTGGTGTTATATTGGTCGTTACCAGGGGAGACCTGGCAACACTCACACAAGGTCAATTTGGGTCGCCCGGAGATTTCCTTATCCTGATCAGTTCGGTTAACTGGGCGGTTTTCTCTGTACTTTCCCGCCGCGGTCTAAAGACATTCCCTCCGGCCTTGATGATGCTTTATGTCATGCTCTTTGGTTGGCTGTTGACATCGATTTTATTCTTTACGGGTCCTGGCCTGGCTGAAATCAAATCACTGCCATGGCAAGGTTGGGTGGCGATAGCGGGTGTTCTGGGTGTCTTCTGCTCTGGGATTGCCTATATCTTCTGGTATGATGCGCTTTCGGTTTTACCCGTAGCCCAGACTGGGGCTTTTGTTTACCTGGAGCCTTTTGTAACGGCGGTTGTCGCTGCTTTTCTCTTGGGCGAGAAATTGGGTCTGATCGGTTTTATGGGGGGGCTGACAATATTGTTGGGAATTTGGCTGGTTAACCGTACAACTTAAAATGCTTAGCCTGCTTTATTGTTCACCCAGCTTTAGATACCGCAGGATTGCGGGTGAAATCCCGGTGAGATCGTGCAGGTTCTTTGTAAATAAGCGCCTGTCTTCTGGGTCACCAATGATCAACGCTGGAACAGGATTCCGGGTGTGGTGGCGTGTGCTCAAATCTTCCAGGTTGCCGTGATCCGATGTGATCAAGATCAAACCATGCTCGTCATTCCAGTTGTTCAAAAGACCTTCTAAAACCTGGTCGAATGTCTCCAAGAGTTGACAGGCTTGTTCCATATTTTGCCCATGGCCTGCATAATCACTCAGCCAATATTCGAACATGGCAAAATCAAGCTCTTGAGCCAGCCTGGCAAGGGTTATCCCCGCCTGACTGGATTCGAGCAGCGGGATTTCAGCGAATCCCAACTGGGTCCGCCAGCCTTCAGCCGTAAAATCTGCGGAAAGAGCCTTCCCCTGGGCTAGGTCAGCCTGGGTATGTAACGGGATGCCTGCGCTGGTGACCGCCAATGGAATGGCAGAATATAGCCGCCTGCCCGATTCAATCGCGTGGAAGTAGCGTGGCGGATAGGCGTTTAAGAGAGACGCCTGGCCGTGGTTCTGATTTATTTCACGAAACAAGCTGCCGTTGCGCAAGAAAAGTGCTACCTCAGGATTTGGCTTGGGGCCATAATGGTAGCCAAGCTGGGCAGGTACATTTTTCCCGGTCAATAAGACGGCCTGTCCAGTCGCAGACTGGGGCATTCCTGGAACTCCCAGGCAGGTATCCAGGGCTGCCAGTGTTGCCCGTTCGGTTACCCATGTCGCTCCATCTTTGGGAAGCGACTCAAGCAGCAATCGTCTCCCCCCCAAGAGATTTCGTAAGGTTGGCATATTCGCAGCCGCGAAAGGGTTGATCGCTGGATCGTTCACGCCCAGCCCAACTCCATCCATGAAGAGAAATAGGAAAGAATGCCTTTTTGGGTGATCACTCGTTTGGGCATTTTCTGATTTGGCTCTGGATTCTTGCAGCATTTCAAAGATCCGTCTCAGGTGAGGTATATTGCAGCCAGGTCGAAGGACGGTTCCGGTCCGTTGAATCCGTCCGTGAGACCAGGTTTAGAAAGGCAGAAAATGAAGTCATATCGCCTGAGCTGATGCCGAAACCCACTTCAGAATCACTGCTCAAGAACCCATAAAGGAGAAGTGTCGCTCCTGGGGTCAGCCATTGGGAAAGCTTGCTTTGGTAAACTGTTTTTGCCTGGGCGGTGAGGTTGTGGAAACAGCCAATATCGAGAATCAGATCGAATGGGCCATTCATGGGGTTGAATTGGGTAACATCGCCTACCTGATAATCAATCTGCAGCCCGGCTTGCTGTGTTTTTCTGCGGGCTTGCCTGATCGCTTTGGGCATAAAATCGATGCCAGTGACACTCCACCCGTGCCTCGCTATGGTGATTGCGTTTGTGCCCGTACCGCACCCTAAGTCAAGAGCTTTTCCTGATGGATGGTCGTGCAGGAAATCGAGCAACTCTGGGGGTGAGATGCCTGTATCCCAGGGTGGTTTTCCGAGGTAGGAAAAAAAGTAGAAGATACGACGAAACATATTATTGATTCGAACCGAGGAATTGCGCAATTTTTATTCTATCTATCCCCCCCAAGCTTCGCCAAGCCTCTACACCTTTTCCATCAAATAAAATGAAGGTTGGTGTTGCCAGGAAACCATATTTCTTTGCCAGGGATTTACCGATCGGATCCTGGACATTAACTCGTTGTACGATCAACTGACCTTTGAACTCCTTTTCGATCCCATCCACGATGGGCTTCAGCGCAATACAAGTTGCTCAGTAAGGTGACTGGAATTCTAACAATACAGGGGTTCCATTACCGATCAGGTTCAGTGAATGATCCTGGTTTACATTGACATTTTGGATGGGTTTGATCAGGAACCAGATTACAATCAATCCGGCGAAAACAAGACCGAGTACGATAATTTTTGTTAGATTAATTCCTTTTCTAAGGACTCCGATTGAAAGTAGAATGATAAAAAGACATATAGCAAAAACAAAAGAGTAATAGTTTACGAGTGCCATATGGCAATTTTATCAGATATTTTCGACACAATTACCCCAGATAAAATGGGCTCATCGGAAGTTACCGTGGAATTGGGCGAATTTTGGGGTGTGCACGCACGCACCCCAAAATTCGGGAGTCCACCACGGCAATTCCTAAAGACCCATAAAATGGTTAGGGGTTCTTGCTTGAACACATTTGTTTCGTATAGATTAATGTTTTTGAAACTCGCTTTGACAAACTCACCGACTTATTTTACAATCGAGGTTTGTTGAATTAATACTGAGGAAGGAATCCTAATGAAAGAATATACCACCGCGTCCATACGCAATATCGCTTTGGTCTCTCATAGCGGGGCTGGAAAAACCATGCTATGTGAAGCCTTTTTACATTTCACCGGCGCTACCACACGCCTTGGGAAGATAGAAGATGGCACGACTGTAGCTGATTTCGAAGAAGAGGAAATCCGCCGGGGGCTTTCTCTTTCTACCGCTGTGATCCCCGTTGAATATAAAGATGTGAAACTGAATTTGCTGGATACCCCTGGATACACGGATTTCGTAGGTGAGGTTATTTCCGCCTTGCGGGTTGCCGATGGTGCGGTGGTTGTCGTAGACTCGGTTGCTGGAGCAGAGGTTGGCACCGAGATTGCCTGGTCCTACTGTGATACTTTTCACCTGCCGCGCTTCGTGGTGATTAACAAGATGAACCGTGATAACGCAAATTTCCGAAAAGCTCTGGATTCGGTGCACGAGATCACTGAAACTCGTCTCATTCCGGTCCAAATCCCCTGGGGTGAAAAAGCGGATTTCAAGGGGGTCATCGATTTATTGACCATGAAGGCTTACGTTGGAGACGGTAAAGTTGCCCAGGATATTCCTGGTGATTTTACTGATGAAGCTGAAACAGCCCGTATGGAGCTGATCGAAGCGGCTGCGGAAGGAGAAGATGCCCTCCTCGAAAAGTATTTAGAGGGAGGCGACCTGAGTGCAGAAGAAATCATGCGTGGTTTACGTGCTGTGGTTCTTTCAGGTTCTTATATCCCTGTCTTTGTTTCTGCAGGATCAGCTGAAACCGGCATTGCGACTTTGTTAGATGCCATGGTGGGATTAATGCCCTCACCTGCTGATGTGCCCGCAGTCAAGGCCCTTGGAAAAGATGGCGAGGAAGAGCTGAAGACTCAAAACAATGGTCCCTTGGCAGCCTATGTATGGAAAACGACGGCTGATCCCTTCGTTGGAAAGATCACCTATATGCGGGTTTATTCTGGTGTTCTCAATGCCGATTCTCGTACCTGGAACCATACGAAAAATACGGAAGAGCGCTTTGGAAATTTGTATATCTTACATGGAAAAGAACAAACGCCCGTTAAAACGAGTCATGCGGGTGATATTGTCGCCGTGGCAAAATTGAGCGTTACCTCCACAGGTGATACATTCTGTGACAAGACCCATCCTTTGACCTTGACTGTACCTGAATACCCGCATTCACTTTACAGTGTTGCAGTTTTCCCCAAGACCCAGGCCGACTCAGCGAAATTAAGCCCAACCCTCTCTCGCTTATGTGAAGAAGATAAAACCCTGTCCTGGCGTCAGGAGCACAGCACGAACCAAACCATTTTGCAAGGGATGGGCGATCAGCACATCGATGTTGCTGTTCGCAAGGCAGAGTCAAAGTTCCAAACAGCCTTGCACGTTGAAACCCCCAAAGTTCCATTTCAGGAGACGATCACCAAAGAAGCCCAGGCAATGTACCGCCACAAAAAACAAACTGGTGGTGCTGGCCAATTTGGAGAGGTTCACCTGCGTGTCTTCCCACTCCCTGAAGAGGATTTTGAGTTCGTGAATGATGTGTTTGGCGGCGCCATCTCCGGCAGCTACATGCCTGCCATTGAAAAAGGCATCCGGAGTACGATGAAAGAAGGTATCGTGGCCGGTTATCCTGTTTTAAACGTCAAAGTCTCTGTATTTGACGGTAAGGAGCATCCGGTTGACTCGAAACCGATCGCCTTTGAAACCGCTGGCCGAGAAGCCTTTAAATTGGCCTTTAAAGATGCGAATCCTGTTTTGCGAGAACCCATCATGCACGTCAAGATCACCGTCCCTGAAGCGAATATGGGCGATATTATGGGTGACCTCAATACCCGCCGAGCGCGTGTTCAGGGTATGGATTCTGAAAAAGGTCGTTCTGTAGTCAGCGCGTTGGTACCCTTAGCTGAAATGCAGCGCTATACCACTGATTTGCGTTCGATGACGGGTGGACGCGGCGTCTTTACCATGGATTTCTCCCACTATGAAGTCGTTCCCGCACATATTGCCCAAGAAGTGATCAACGCCCGCCAGAAAGAATTACAAGAAAAGAAGGAAGAGTAATTTACCTGAACCCCCCAGAGAGCTTAACCCTGGGGGGTTCTTCTTATCTTTGAGGCAATATCATCTCGAAATAGACATCCCCATCTTGCTCATGCGTGATCGTAAACCTGCATTTGAGATAAAACTCAATGACTTCATGCCAGGTGTTGGTAGTCTCAAGAATGATCTTCCGGTAGCCTTTTTCTTCAGCAATTTCAATCAGTTTCTGTAAGATCAGCCGACCTACACCTTTCTTACGCATTTCCTTCACCACCGACATACGGACAATCTCAGCAAATTCATCAGAGCGGTGCACCAGCGCACCCGTCCCGACGATTTTATCCTCCAGCCATGCCACCAGGAAAACATCCTGGGCATAGGTCACCGCGATATTGTTGAGATCGGGGTTCTTCGTCAGGTCAAGCTCGCCCCAATGTTCGGACAGTCCGTCTAAGATCAGCTCCTTGACCTTTTCCTGGTCCCCTGGTTGGAAGGGTAAAAATAACGATCGATGTCGTACCGTTCATAATTCCAGGCAGGCCTCAGCTGCCAGCCAGAACAGTTTTTCTCGGACATCCTTTCGTTCCTGCCAACCTCGTCTGTCCCATTCGTTTCCACTCAGATCATCCCCTCCATACAGCACTTGCCCGAGGGTGACCCTGCGGAATTCAGCCACTGCCATCAGCGAGGCGGCTTCCATCTCGACGGTCAAGCAGCCCTCTGCCCGTCTTGCTCCGATCTTCAATGGCGTTTCCCGGTAAGGGGCGTCGGTGGTCCAGGTTTTACCGGTTCGATAAGGTGCACTGTGTTGTTGGAGAACTTTCTCGAGGGCCTTCACCCCGATCGGGTTGGCAGCCACTTCACGGGCAGGCGGCAAATAGTGATATGACACACCTTCATCTCTGATGGCTGCCGATACGATAAACAAATGTCCTACCTGTGTGCCTTTCTCCAGAACGCCGCAGCCTCCGCAGACGATAAATTTTCGACAGCCAAAAGCAATCACTTCTTCTAAAAGATTCGCAGCAATTGCTCCGCCCACTCCGGGATGAAAGAAGGCTATCTCCTGTTCTCGATATCGAATTTCATACAATGGATGAGGACCGTCTTCCCATTGATTTTCCACGATCATCTGTGCTTGATTTTCATTGACTACCTTGTCTAACACCTCCTTGAAAAAACAGATCACGCAGCGTTCTGCCACCAGGCGTGGTTTAATTACCCGCTTTGGTTCAATCATTGCTTCAGGAGAAGGATCGTGTTCCAGGATTGGGTAGGGTTTTCTCTCAAGAGATGGGAGCGCGGGTTCCTCCCCTTTGTCACTGTGTAACTCTGCCACTGGTTGTCCCTCCCCTTCTGCACTCTGGCTGCCATACCTTTTTTTCCAGCAGTTTGAGCATAGGTAAGTCTTTTCTCCCGATTCCGGGTCTTTTACCACAAAGGCAACATGAAAATTCTTGCAAACGTCACAGCGCTGTAAAATTTTTCCCAACTTAGCCTCTTTTTGCTTTTGGATGGAAAAATCCCTTTATTAACGTGAGTTCGGGTTAGGCCGCCAAGGCAGGCAAGTTATCCCGGCCAATTGACGGTTTGATAGGCTGATGAGCATAAGCGATCAGTCCACACAGTACATTTACAAGAAAATTGGTCACACTGCGGTGTCGTGAGTGTTCGATTTGCGAGATGTTCTTGAGTTGATCGATAATCGTTTCAACGATTGCCCGCTTACGCAGCAACAGCTTGTCGGAGAATAGCATCAGACGGTTCTTCATATTGGATTTGAGCTTGGTAATCAGCTGGATGCCAAAGGTTCGATACAGCTCCTCAAACAAAGGTTGCGACAAATAGCCTTTGTCGCCAAAGAGCTTCCCGAAGAATTTCTTCACCAGTTGTGGAACCGGTTTGCGATCATCTACATTTCCAGGTGTCAGGGTTACATTGAGGATTTCGCCGCGATCATTGAAAACCAGGTGCAATTTGAAGCCAAAAAACCAACCTGTGGACGTTTTACCTCGTTGGGCCAACCCGGCAAAGACCTTATGGGATGAAATGCGCTGGTTTAGACAGACATCCAGGCTGGTCGAATCAAGGAAGGAGATACCCGTGCAGGTGCCAAAACAAGCCAGACGTAGGTAGGCACACAGTGGAAGCAGTGCAGAAGGCATGAACTCAACAAACCGCGAGTAGCTAACCAAACCAGGAAAGTCATTGGATAAGCGGATCAACACATACTCGCAGTAGTAAGCTTTGAAGTTGCGGTAGTGAGATTGGTGAAAGTGAATCAAAATCGTCATGACCTCACTGATTGTAAGTGACCTTGCTCGCTGACGCTGAATGACGCCGCTGGTAAGCATATGTTGTTTGAGTTCTGGCAGAAATGTCATACAAAAATCATCGACAGACACAAATAATTCGACTAAACTGTTCATGGAGGCTCCTTGGATTAGCTCGAGTTGTGGTAAACCCAAGTTTATACCATTGGAGCCTCTTATCCCGAACCGTTTTATTATTCCTATAATGCTTATGAAGAGCCGCCCATATTCAGGCTAATTTCAGGCGATAAAAAACCCACGGAGCCAAGCCTGTCACCCAAAAACCTACTAATCCATACCGCACATACCGCAAGATCAGCGCCAGCCAATCATCTCCGCTGGGGAAGATTACCTTTAACCCAGCCCACAGGATGAGCACGCCGATGATACCAGTAATGTAGCGCAAGACAAGCTGCCAGTTCTCCCCCGCCGCGCTGAAGCCACCGCGTTTAGCCATTCATATTCCTCCCAAGATTAATCCAAAAAAAACGGCGGAGTTGGAAACCAACCCAGTCAAGTCGGTAGGATTGATCGGCTCAGCCTCCGGAGCAGCAGCCTGAGCATTTTCGACCCACTCGATTGGCAGCGTCCAACTTCCCAGGCTTAGCCTGGCGACGATACCCAGCAAGATCAGGACCATGGAGACTCCAAAGGCTGCCAGGATCTGAGTGCCCATATGTTGTTGGCTGCCCCAACGCTTGATGCCTGGCTCTATTTTCAAGTAAGTCCACAGCAATAAAGCTCCGAGCAGCCAGCCCACCAACACGTCGCTGGGGAAGTGCACACCTAAATAAATGCGTGACAGTCCAATTAAAAAGGGAAATAGAACTGCCAAAACCCAGAGCCATTTTTTCTTGAAGCTGGCTGCCAGCCCACCCCATACCACCACTGCATTTTGAGCATGCCCAGAAGGTAAGCCAAAAGCCGTCTCTGTGTCATAGGCTTTCACCTCTGGATCAACCCAATACGGACGCGGTTGGTTGAAGAAGATCTTAATAATAGTATTGGTACACCCGCTGAGCATCAGCAGTAATCCGACGCGCATCCCGGCCTGGCTGTCAATGCACCAGTAGAGCACGGGTGCCAAGAGCAAGAAGAATTCCTCATTTCCTAAAAAGGAAAGCAGTTTCATGGGCACAACCAGCCAGGCCCCCAGCCCTTGAAACCAGAGCACGACCTGAATTCCCCAATTAAGTACCGCGTCCATATCCTATCCTCCTTTATGAATTTCCATCCACCAATTCTATTGATCGTTCTTTCCCTGGCATGAGAAAGCTGTTTACCAGGATCATGATCCCAATGCAGCCCAGGCTGACGATATAAATCCATTCTGGTTGTTTCGAATACAGTAAACCTGCCAATGGTGGAGCAAGGATCACTGAAACCGCGCTGGCCATCTCGATCATCCCATAGGCTAAGCCCATGTTGGCTGCGTTGACCAACAGGCGCCCCTTTGCTGCCGCCAGGGAACGCGCGGTCTGGTAGCCGCCTAATAACAGGTAAGCCAGCGCGTACCAGGGATAAGATGTCCCCTTCCAGATGATCACGCAGAACATGAACAAGGCAGCCTGGGCAAGAAAGAAGCCCAAATTGGAGCCTAACTGCCCAATCCCCAGGTTTAAGATGACCACACCCACGCTGCGCAGAGACAGCAAGGTTCCAATCTGTGATAAATCCAGGCTGCGCTCGTTTTGTAAGAAGTTTACTGTCAGTGGCTGCGGTAAATACAAGGCGAACATCGTCATGAAGATCAGAGCCAAGAAACCCAGGAAGCGGGGATTGAGCAGAACAGCGCTTCGGGTGGCTATCTCTTCGGTTGAATGCTTCTCGATCGGTTGTGCCTTGATCAAGGTGATCAGCACAGACGAACCGATAAATACTACTGCGGCGGTGAGGAAATTCCTCTGCAATCCGAACCGGCTCCCAATCCAGCCGCCCAGCAGCGGTCCAGCGATTGCTCCGATGTTGTAGATTGCCGAAACGAGTGTCAAGGCGCGCCCGACGGACAATTTTCCCCGTGCCGCAGTGATGTAGCTGTTCATCGGGCCAGCTACAAAAGCCGTGATCCCATACAAAATGGCTCCAACTACAAATCCAGTTAAGGTTCTTGACAGCGCCATCACCCAGGTAGCAAGGGTTGCTAAATACCAAGCTGCCACCATCAAGGGCTTTCTACCAATCCGGTCTGCCAGGTAACCGGCTGGCAGGTGGGATAAGGTCATGGCGATGCCAACCAACCCGATGATGGTGCCGATCAAAACGGGGTCAGCGCCCAGTTGCTGCAGGTAGAGGGGTTGGAAGAACAAAAACATTCCTTCCCCAATTCCCCAGATCATCAGGGACAGGGCCACCAGGATCAGGTCACGGATCATAAAACCTGCAGCTCGCGCGGCAGGTCAGTCAAGCTTTCCCCTCCGCTGGCTGTGATCAGCATGTCATCCTCAATGCGCACTCCCCCACGTCCGAGCAGGTATATGCCTGGCTCAACAGTGAAGGTCATCCCTGGCGCCAGGGGCATGGGATTCCCGGCACGCATATAAGGCTCCTCGTGCACATCCATTCCCAGGCCATGCCCGGTGCGATGCCGGAACTCAGGACCATATCCTCCGTCTTCAATCACCTTTCGGGCTGCCCGGTCGACATCACCAGCCAGGTTTTCAGGCACGCAAGCGGCGCGTCCCATTGCATTGGCTTCCAAAACGAGCTGGTAGATCTTCTCAAACTCTGGCTCGATCTTCCCAATCGCAAATGTGCGCGTGATATCGGAAAAGTAGCCATTATAGCTGGCTCCCCAGTCGATGACCAGTAAATCGCCCTCCTCAAGAGGCCGGTCGCTGGGCGTGGCATGCGGGTTGGCGCTGTTTGGTCCCCCCGATACAATCGGTGAAAACGGCATCTCTGGACCCGAGCCTGCCTGCAAAAGCTGCATTGTCAATTCTGAGGCAATCCGCCGCTCCGTAACCCCTACTTTAACCATAGGTAAGGTAGCCAGGAGTGCTTCCTGGGCAATCTGCGCAGCTTTGCGCATGGCGGAGATTTCATCGGCATCCTTGTACATTCGTAAAGACGCCAGGCTTTCTTCCGCAGATTGGAAGCGTGCCAGGGGGGCAGCCCCCTCTAACAACTTTAATTCCAAAAAGCGCAGGCTGCGCGGTTCAACGCCTACAGTTAATCCGTTCATCCCAGCAGCTTTCGCAGCCTGCTGGAAGACTTCGGGCCAGGTGGCAGGATCCTCACCATAAGTAAAAGACTGGATGGGGTAAGAAAGATCCTTTACTTTCGCAACTTCTAGCTCTGGCAGCACGATCACTGGAGTGTGGGTTGGTTTGAATAGAACCACTACAGGTCTTTCACTTAAATGGAAATTCAAGCCTGTCAAATAGATCAAGGACTGGCCGGGATTGAAGGCGGCTGCCTCCAGCCCGGCATTTGCGAGTGCGGCGAATAACTTTTTCTGACGAGCGGTGAAAGGTGTGGACAGATTGGTTTGGACCATAGTTGCCTCCTGGAATTAGTGTGGTTAGAATTATAGCTTGCCCGATATGTTCCGGCTAGATGTTGCGACATAGATGTCTGACATAGATGTCTGACATAAATGTCTGACATAAATGCCTGACATTATTGTTAAACAATGCGAGCTTCTTGACATTCATTCCTCCCTCAGGTACAATTCTCTACCTCTGATAAGGGCCTGTAGCGCAGTTGGGAGCGCGCCTCAATCGCACTGAGGAGGCCGAGGGTTCGAATCCCCTCCAGGTCCACAGGGACAGTAATCAGTTATCAGGAATTGGTCATCAACTTATTTGTGAATGGGTAACTGATTGCTGATAACTGAATAAGGGCCCATAGCGCAGTTGGGAGCGCGTCTCAATGGCATTGAGAAGGCCGAGGGTTCGAATCCCTCTGGGTCCACTCAAAACAGCCAGCAGCGGTCGACAGTCAGTATCAAGCTGGGTGGTGGCCGCTGAATGGTTTATAGAGCCTTCGCAGGAGCAGTAGACCATCTGCCAGCGAGTCGGGAGAGCGAGGTGGAAGCCCGGCAAGGTACCCGCAGAGTACATGGGGATAGGGTTGAACTCGCCTGCTGCCCGTAAGGGCGGGTTTGCTGGTGAACGGTTTCCCTCAGCCGGCAGCGGGTTTCGCCCGTTATTGCGAAGATAAGTGGCCTGATAGTGTCGGTGTTCAAGCGATATTTCAGGCAAGCAGGGTGGTACCGCGGATTAATCCTTCGTCCCTGAGACGAAGGATTTTTATTTTAAACAAGGAGGTGTGCAATGTCAGGCTCGAAAAAATCTTTCCCCAATTATCACCCACAGACAATTGAACCCAAGTGGCAGCGACTTTGGGAGGAAACCGGGCTTTACCTTGCGCACGAAGGCGGCGGGAAACCTAAGTATTACTGCATGGATTTCTTCCCTTATCCTTCTGGAGATGGGCTGCATGTGGGTCACTGCCGCAATTACGTTCCCACCGATGTCCTTTCGCGCTTCAAGCGTATGCAAGGCTATAACGTCTTGCACCCCATGGGCTGGGATGCCTTTGGCGAGCCGGCTGAACAGTTTGCGGTACGCCACGGTGTCCATCCCAGGATTACGACGGATCAGAATACAGCGAATTTCCGGCGGCAGTATACCATGCTCGGCATCAGCTTTCGATTGGTCGCGCGAGATCAACTCCTCAACCCCGGGCTACTACCGTTGGACTCAATGGTTTTTCTTGATGCTCTACAAACGGGGGTTAGCTTATCGCGATACCAATTGGCAGTGGTGGTGCCCCACCTGCATGACGACGCTCTCCAGTCATGAGGTACAGGGAGGGCGTGTGTTGGCGCGGGCATACGGGGATCATTCGGCGTCAGATCCCGGCATGGTACTTCCGTATCACGGCTTACGCAGACCGGCTGCTCGAAGGACTAGACCACATCGATTGGCCAGAAAAGATCAAAGCCATGCAGCGCAATTGGATCGGGCGCTCGGAGGGTGTGGAGGTTATTTTCGCATCGGCTGCCTCTCAAACCCCTGTCAAGGTCTTTACCACGCGTCCTGATACGCTGTATGGTGTGACTTTCTTTGTGCTGGCGCCGGAGCATCCTTTGGTGGATCATTTCACAACGCCAGAGCAGCGCAGCCAGGTGAATGCTTATCGAGCCCAGGCTGCCTCACAAAGCGAAATTGATCGAATGAATGAAACACGCTCAAAGACAGGTGTGTTTACAGGTGGATATGTCATTAACCCTCTGAGTGGAGAATTGGTGCAAGTTTGGGTGGCTGATTATGTGCTGCCATCTTACGGTACTGGAGCGGTCATGGGAGTGCCAGCGCATGACCAGCGCGATTTCGAGTTTGCTCAAAAATATGGCTTACCAATCAAAGTGGTGATCGCGCCACCCGGTTACCAGGATGAGCCGTTGTCGGCTGCATATGCTGAGTCTGGCGAGATGATCAACTCCGATCTATTCAATGGATTGGTGAGCACAGATGGAATCGGGAAAATAATCACAGAGTTGGAAGAACGTCAATTGGGTCAGCAGACGGTTCAGTTCCGCATGCGCGACTGGCTGATCAGTCGTCAACGCTACTGGGGCACGCCTATCCCCATCGTCCACTGCCCATCTTGTGGGGAGGTGCCTGTGCCCGAAGATCAGCTTCCTGTCTTGCTGCCTCCCATGCAGGATTTTCAACCGGATGGAAGTGGCAAATCGCCGCTCGCTCGCCTTCCAGAATTCGTGAATACCGCTTGCCCGCGCTGTGGCGGCGCTTCTCAGCGTGAAACCGACACAATGGGTGGATTTGCTTGCTCGTCTTGGTATTTCCTGCGCTTCACCAGCCCACACTTTGACGAAGGACCGTTTAAGCCAGCGGCTATGAACTATTGGATGCCGGTCGATCTGTATGTGGGTGGGGCGGAACATGCTACGCTGCACCTGTTATATTCTCGCTTCTGGACCAAGATTATGTATGATGACGGGTTGGTGCCCTTCGATGAGCCGTTCGCTAAACTGCTCAACCAGGGGCAGCTCATGGGCCCGGATGGGAAACGTATGTCCAAGTCTCGGGGAAATGTGATCACACCCGATGAAATTGTCGCCAGCCATGGCGCAGATGCCTTGCGGGTTTATGAGCTGTTCATGGCACCCTTCGATCAGGATGTGGATTGGAGCACAGACGGGCTCAACGGAGCGCGGCGTTTTCTGAACCGTGTTTGGAAATTGGTGGGAGATACCTATGCTGGCAGCATTAGTTTCAGAGAGGAAGATCCCAAATTAGATCGCCTGATCCACCGTACAATTATGGAGATCACGGAACGCATCGAAACGCTGCGCTTCAACACAGTCGTCTCAGGATTAATGGAATTTATCAATGCACTGTCTGACCGACAAGCGAAGGGTACCTGGAGAACCAAAACATTTCATCAAGCCTTGGAAATATTATTAGTTCTGATGGCTCCGATCGCCCCGCATATTTCTGATGAATTATGGGTGCTCACAGGGCATTCGGGGAGTGTCCACCAGCAATCCTGGCCGCGGTTTGACTCCCAAATGGTAAGGGAAGAGCTGGTTCAGATGGCTGTGCAGGTTGATGGAAAACTGCGGGATGTGATCGAGGTTGATGGGAATATGCTTGCAGATGAGGTGCAAATACTTGCCTTAGAACAACCTAAGGTGCAAGCCTCGCTAGCTGGAAAACGGGTGAAGAAAGTGATTGTGGTTCAACGACAAATTGTCAATATTGTTACCCATTCGGAACCGGAAAAGAAATCGAACAATTTGAGATATAATCCGCAAGGTTAATTTCCATCGCCCGTCTTTTATCAAAAGATTAGCACCCGGTTGGTAGAGGATCGCAAGGCACACCAGGAGACAACATGATTGATCAAATCTATAATCCATCCGAGATCGAGCCGAAATGGCAGGCCCGTTGGGAAGCCGATGGGTTATACAATTCCGATATCGATCCAGCCAGGCCGAAGCACTACGCGCTGACGATGCTGCCTTATCCCTCCGGAGACCTACACATCGGTCACTGGTACGCCATGACTCCCTCAGATGCTCGTGCCCGTTTCATGCGCATGCGCGGCTATAATGTTCTCTTCCCGATGGGCTTCGATGCCTTTGGGCTGCCCGCCGAAAATGCTGCCGTGAAGCACAATATCCATCCCAAGCAGTGGACCTATGCCAATATCGAGCGCATGCGCAATCAGCTTCGCACGATGGGATCAATGTTCGATTGGCGGCGGGAAGCTGTTTCGGCAGACCCAAAGTATTATAAATGGAGCCAGTGGTTCTTCTCCCAGCTTCACAAACACGAGTTAGCCTACCGTAAGATGTCGCCCGTCGATTGGTGCCCGAACTGCAACACCACTCTGGCGCGCGAGCAGGTGTGGGGTGAAGACCGCCACTGCGAGCGTTGTGGCACGCAAGTGACCAAGAAGGATCTTGATCAGTGGTTTTTCAAGACCACTCTGTATGCTGACGAGCTGTTAGATTTCTCGCAAATGGATTGGCCCGACCGGGTGCAAACCTTGCAGACGAACTGGATTGGGCGTTCAGAGGGCGCTTCGGTCATCTTCAAAACCGAGAAGGGCGACCGGTTAGAGATCTTTACTACCCGGCCCGACACGCTTTGGGGTGCCACGTTTATGGTTTTAGCACCAGAGCATCCCCTGGTAGATAAAATTACCACGCCCGCTTACCGGGAAGTGGTAGATGCATATAAGATTTAAGCCGCGCGCCAGTCGGATATTGACCGGGAAGCTGCGGACAAAGAGAAGACCGGCATTTTCACTGGTGGTTATGCTGTGAATCCTGTGAATGAAGAGCGCATTCCGATCTGGATCGCGGATTATGTTTTGATGACCTATGGCACAGGCGCTATTATGGCAGTACCCGCGCACGACGAGCGTGACTTTGCGTTTGCTCGTAAATTCAGCCTGGAAATCCGTATGGTGATCCAGCCCCCTGATCAGTCTACTTTGCGAGCTGAAGAAATGACCGAGTCATTGCCTGCGTATGGCACAATGATCAATTCTGGACCCTTATCAGGAACTCCTGGCGACCAGGCTTTTGATAAAGCCGTAGCTTTCCTTGAAAAACTTGGTTTGGGTAAACGTGCTGTCAATTACCGCCTGCGTGATTGGTTAATCTCGCGCCAGCGTTATTGGGGGGCTCCAATCCCCATTATCTTCTGCCCAGAGCATGGGGCAGTGGATGTGCCTGAAGAACAACTGCCTGTCTTGCTTCCTGATGATGTCGAATGGAAGCCCACCGGGGAAAGCCCCTTGAAACTGCACCCTACCTGGAAGAATACTACCTGCCCGGTGTGTGGCGGTCCGGCGGAACGCGAGACGGACACAATGGACACCTTCATGTGCTCTTCCTGGTACCATCTACGCTACCTTAGCCCGGATTATGAAAAAGGTCCGTTTGACCCTGAGCAGTATACTTATTGGATGCCTGTGGATACTTATACTGGTGGTATTGAGCATGCTACGATGCACTTGATTTATACACGCTTTTTCCATAAAGCTTGCCGGGATATGGGGATTACGAGCGGACCTGAGCCAATGCTCCAGTTGCGGAACCAGGGCATGGTCTTGGGCGAAGACCATGAGAAAATGTCGAAAAGCCGCGGGAATGTCATCGCGCCGGATGATCTTGTAGCTCGCTATGGGGCAGATACTGTGCGGGCTTATCTGATGTTTTTTGCTCGCTGGGATATGGGCGCACCTTGGTCCAGCAGCGGCATCGAGGGTACAGTACGCTGGGTGAAGCGTACCTGGGCTTTGTATCAAGAACCTGCCAAGGCAGGTAAACCCGATCCGCAAATTCTCAAGGGTTTACGCCGTAAAGTCCACCAGACCCTACGAAAAGTGACCCGTGATTTCGAGACTTTTGAATTTAATACGATCGTTTCCAGCCTGATGGAGCTAATGAATGAGTTGTATAAAGCGCGAGAAGCAGGTGCAGCAGGCACACCAGAGTGGGATGAGGCACTGGAATTGAATCTGCTCATGTCTGCCCCGGTTACTCCCTTTGTTGCTGAGGAATTGTGGCAGAATTTGGGGAAGCCATACTCGATCCATCAGCAAACATGGCCAGCATTTGATCCTGTCGCTGCCGCTGAGGAGCAGATCACACTGGTTGTGCAGGTGAATGGTAAAGTCCGTGATCGCATTGATGTCTCGGTTGGAATCAGCGATGCAGATGCCAAAGCGGCTGCTTTATCCAGCGGAGGCTGTCCAAAAGTATCTGGAAGGTAAGCTGCCGAAGAAGGTTGTTGTCGTTCCGGGTAAGCTGGTTAGCATTGTAGTTTGATTTTCAGCGATCTTCTCGGCAAAGCGTGCAGTTTATAGGCTGGGCAGGATGAATAGGAAGAGTAGGAAATACTACCTGGTCATCCTGTCCTGGCTTATTTTCATTATTTTGGCCGCCTGCCAGCCGACGACATCCAGTTCCGGTGTGCCTTCGAAGCCGCCCCCAACAAACACTACAACCGTTTCGCCTTTTCCGAAAGTTGTATCCCTCACCCCTATCCCCTCTCCCTTAATCCCTGAACTTCTCCCACCTTCCCCTACTCCCTTGTCCTTTGCTTCTTTGACCCCTATTCCTTCCCTCTCGCCAACTCAGGCTGCTGCAGCTGCATATAAACTCTGCTCGCCTCTGGCCTGGGAGACCATCCCGGAGATTAAGGATATCATTTCCGATCCATATAATCCACCCCCGATGGGCCGAGATGAGCGACATCAGGGTGTTGACTTTTCACATTATTCACGCAAGGGACTTAAGACTATTGAAGGAGAGCCGGTTCAGGTTGTGCTGGCTGGGCGAGTGGTATCCGTAATCAAAAACCGGCTTCCTTATGGAAATATGGTAATCATTGAAACATCATATGCTGATTTACCAGCCGGACTTCAGGATGCCCTAGAGATGGCTGCGGGAGAATCGCTTTACATACTCTATGCCCATTTTGGTCATGAGCCTTTGGTGATGCTTGGAGATTCGGTGGCTTGCGGGCAGGTGATTGGCGATGTTGGGATGACGGGTTACAATATCGTCAACCCTCATCTTCACCTGGAAGCGTGGTCGCGGACCACCTGGAATTGTTTTCGAAAGCATGGCTTTCTATACTGCCTCTGCAACAGAGCAGGAGATGGAAAATTACCATCGTTGGCGCATGGGCGGGGAATTCCAACATTTCGATCCGATGGTTTTGTTCTCGTTCAAATCAGGTGATAATCCTTGACAATCATCAATCAACTAGTAAAATCCTTTGATAAGGGAAATGAAACCTGTTTTCGAAATTCTAATCATCTTATGTCTCATCCTGGTCAATGGTTTATTTGCCATGGCAGAGATTGCGATCGTTTCTGCCAGGAAGCTGAGACTTCAACAGCGCGTAGAGGACGGAGATAAGAGAGCTTCTACAGCCCTCAAATTAGCGGCTGATCCCAGCCGCTTTTTATCGACCATTCAAATCTGGATCACACTCGTGGGTATCTTAGCAGGTGCCTTCGGTGGAGCAACGCTCGCCGAGCAGATTGGGCTTTGGTTGCAATCATTTCCCTGGCTAGCTTCCTATGGGGAAGTGATTGGTGTGGTAATTGTAGTTCTGATCATTACATATTTCACGCTTGTTTTGGGTGAGCTGGTTCCTAAGCGGCTGGCTTTACAAAATGCCGAGGAGATCGCCGTCCGCCTGGCGGGTCCAATGGTTTTTGTGGCGAGACTTCGCATCGCCTTTAGTCCGCTTATTAAGTACTTCTACGAATTGGATCGTGAAGATCCTCGGTGTTCAACATCCCACAGAGCCTTCCGTCACAGAAGAGGATATCAAGGTGATGCTCGAGCAAGGCACTCAGGAGGGTGTTTTTCAGGAAGCAGAACAGCAGATGGTTGCAGGTGTTTTCAGGTTGGCAGATTGGGATGTTGGCAACCTGATCACCCCTCGTACAGGGGTTGTTTGGCTCGATCTCGACGATTCCCTGGATGAGAACTGCCGGAAAATTGTTGAAAGCGTGCATGCTCGTTTTCCGGTGGCACGCGGCAGCTTGGATAATGTTTTGGGTGTTGTACAAACTAAGGATCTCTTGGTAGCCCAGCTGACCGGACAAACTTTAGATTTGGAACGGTTGATGATTGAGCCGATCGTGGTCCCAGAGCGGATGCCAGCCCTCGAAGTGCTTGAGTTGTTCAAAGAATTTCCGTTGAAATTGGCTTTGGTGATTGATGAGTATGGCGGTTTACAAGGCCTGGTGACCATCAATGATATTCTCAAAGCGATTGTTGGCGAGAATTTGATGAACAGTCAAATTGAAGAAGATGAGATCATTACGCGGGAAGATGGTTCCTGGTTAATCGATGGGATGCTCTCGGTTGATGAACTCAAGGAATTCTTAAACCTGGACGAGCTGCCCGATGAAAAACTCGCCGATTACCAGAACTCTGGGTGGTTTTATTATGACAATGCTCGGTCGGATCCCTGCTCCCGCGGATCATTTCTCCTGGGATGATTTTATCTTCGAAGTTGTTGATATGGATGGATTTCGGGTAGATAAAGTTTTGGTGAGATCTGCTGGAGAGAATCAGGAGTCTACAGAGATATCCATCTAATAGCCCGGTTTGCAAAATGATGAAAAATATTCGATTGCTATTTCAGCTGGTTCACTCTAACCTAAGTATTCGACTTTGACCACCTTGCGGATGATTTCTGTTTGCATGGCATCCAGTTCCTGGCGCACCTGGTTGACCACTTCTTCTACTGGCACTTGCTTGCGGTCCGCTTGATCTCGACGTTTGATCTCGACCCCCCCTTGGCGAAGTGAGCGTTCTCCGATCGTCAGGCGGATTGGGATGCCGATTAAATCAGCATCGTTGAACTTTACACCGGGAGATTCTGCCCGGTCATCAAAAAGCACTTCGATACCTGCCGCTTGCATGGACGTGTAAAGTGTTTCCGCAACCTTCGCAGGATCAGCTGCTTTTAGCTCACTCTCCTGGCTTTTCCCCACCAGCAAGACCAGGTGGACCTGGTAAGGGGCCACTGTTACAGGCCATGTCAATCCACGTTCGTCATGGTATTCTTGCGCGATGCAACCCATCAGGCGGCCAAGGCCAATCCCATAAGACCCCATCACAACCGGTTTCATCTTGCCATCTTTGTCGAGGAATTTACAATCCATGGCCTCTGAATAGAAGGTTCCTAGCTTGAAGATGTTCCCTACCTCCACCCCGCGTACCGACCGCATTCCATGGCTGCAATTTGAGCAGGCACTGCCGTCGCTGGCTGCGGTGATATCTGTGATTATGTCAGCCTGATAATCACGGTTGTAGTTGACGTTCATCAGGTGGTATCCTGCCTGGTTGGCACCTGCTACCAGGTTAGTGGATTGTGGAATCAAATCGTCCACCACCACCAGGTAGGAACGATCTGAGGCTGAACCAGCCAGGCCTACGGGTGAGGCGTAACCGGGTTCGGCGCCTACCGCCCGGATTTCATCCTCAGTGGCTGGACGGAGGGCGCGGGCCTTGACTGCATTTGCAAGCTTGGTTTCGTTGACTTCCATATCCCCACGCACAACGGCGAAGATGAACTGCTCTTGATCTTGAGTACCCTTTTCTCCTTTGGCAGGAATCTCTGCCATCAAGAAAACAGCTTTGGCGGTTTTTGCCTGGGGTACCTGCAAAAAATTCGCCAAAGCCTCGATCGATTTGCAATCTGGTGTGGCAATCTTGGTCAGTGGTTGCATGCTTTCTGCCTGCAACGGCTCCTTTCTAAAACGCGCAATCTGCCGGTTGGCAGAATATCCACAGGCATCGCAAAGGATCAATGTGTCTTCACCATATGGTGTCAGGTACATATACTCATGCGCCAGTGCCCCGCCCATCATGCCTGTATCCGATCCTACGGCAATCACGTTCAATCCGCAGCGATGAAAAATATTAAAATACGCCTGGTAATGGGCGCGGTACTGTTGATCCAGACCTTCCCAATCTGCGTCCAGGCTGTAGCTGTCTTTCATCGTAAATTCGCGCGTGCGGATTAAACCGGCGCGAGGCCGCGGATCATCTCGGAACTTGGTTTGGATGTGGTAAATTAATTGAGGCATCTGCCGATAAGAGCGGATTTCCTTGCGGACAAGGTCAGCGACAACCTCCTCATGGGTCATTGCCAGGACAAGGTCTCTTCCGAGGCGATCTTTAAGACGCCCCATTTCAGCGTCGATTTTATACCACCGTCCGGTCTCTTTCCATAGGTCAGCTGGTTGGATGACGGGCATACTCACCTCTTGCCCGCCAATTGCCTCTATTTCCTGGCGCAGGATGGCCTCAATCTTTGCCTGGACCCGTTTCGCCAGCGGAAGAGAAGAGAAGATCCCGGCTGCTAGCTGGCGGATGTAGCCCGCCCGCAACAAAAGCTGGTGGCTGGGGATTTCCGCCTCAGCCGGAGCTTCCCGTAAAGTTTGGCTGAAAAGTTGACTTATACGCATAAACCACCTCCTGTAACAAAGAAAAAACCCTTTGGGCTGTTTGTCCAAAGGGTGAAATTTGCTAGGCAGATGCTCTACCGGACCCTAATAGACCGAAAGCCCAATCGACTTGCGGTTTGTAGGAGTAGGGACTGGTAGATGACTTTGTTTCATGGGTCGAAGTTTACTCATTGGTTGAGGGGTTGTCAAGGTTTAGAATTTTATGTACTGCAATATATACTTCCCAAAGAGGCACACCTTGCTCCTGGGCAATTTTTTTGCAGTCCTCGTATTCCAAAGCTGGGCGTCTTTTACCTCCACTGAGGTGCGCGAGTTTTACTTTGACAGGTCCATAAGGTGTCTCGACAGTTTGAAAGCTGCGTGGTAAGGAGTGCCTCTCAACCAGGCTGCGGCGGATACCCAGTGTGCTTGTTCCTTCAAATAAAATCTTTTCCAGGCTTGCTGCATCTTGAGGGCGACATAGCACCCAGACTTGCACAGCTGGTCGGTTCTTTTTCATTTGGATGGGAGTCAAGCTAACATCCAGAGCACTGTTTTCGAATAGTTTCCCCATCAGGTAATCGTAAACCTGTGGATTTAGATCATCGATGTTCGTCTCCAGGGTTACCAGAGTCTCAGGGTCCCTGCGCCAATCCCTTCCTTTTCGCCAAGGAGAATGCGAATAATGTTCGGGATTGGAAGATCGCGCCCCCCAGCCCCATATCCAACTGCTTCAAGTGTCATAGCGGGGATCGGGCCAAAGGATTCTGCCAGCGCTGTGAGAAGGGCAGCCCCGGTAGGGGTGACCAGCTCAAAATTCAAATCGGATCCCGTGATGGGAACCCCTTTAAGCAAAGCAACAGTAGCAGGGGAGGGGAGGGGGATCTGCCCGTGCGCTCCTCGGATAAAACCTCGTCCCAAGGGCACTGGTGAAGCAAATACTTTTTCGACTCCCAAGGCATCCAACCCTAGAAATGCTCCGATTACATCAACCATGGTGTCGATTCCACCCAACTCGTGCAAGTGCACCATATCCAGGTTAGTACCATGGATGCCTGCTTCAACTTCCGCAATTTGAGTGAAGAGTGCGGAAGCTTTTATCTTAATTGCTTCAGGCAGCAGGCTGTTTTCTACGGTATCGAGAATCTCCTTCAGGTGTCGTTCCGGCACATTCTCACTCACCAGTACATCCACTTTGGTGGCTCGGAAGCCATTTTTCACCACCTGGCGAGATTGGAGTTTGTATCCATCTAATTTCAAAAGTGCCAGGTCATTTTGCAAGCGCTCGATAGGTAGGCCAACATCGATCAGCGCTCCTAAGATCATGTCGCCGCTTGCTCCAGAGATACAATCAAAGTAAATGATTTTCATTTTTGTAAGATCTTATGTGCGAAAACGCCGGCTCCAAAGCCATTGTCGATGTTGACCACTGCCACGCCTGTCGCACAGGAATTGAGCATTGCTAGCAGGGCTGCCAGTCCGTTAAAACTGGCACCATACCCTACACTTGTCGGTACGCCGATCACTGGGCAAGCCGCCAATCCGCCAATCACGCTGGTGAGTGCGCCTTCCATGCCGGCTATGCTGATGATGACCGATGCACCACGGATTAAGTCCAAGCTGCCAAGTAAGCGGTGGATTCCCGCCACGCCCACATCATATGCCCGCAATACCCTGCTCCCCAGGAATTCTGCGGTTTGGGCTGCTTCTTCTGCTACGGGCAGGTCTGTGGTTCCTGCACACGCAACGAGGATATAGGGAGCATCTGCCGATAACGGCTTGGTTTCTTTTGAATTTAAAGAAATGAGCCGAGAAGTCGGGTCGAAATGTGCCTCCGGGATGATTTCTTGCACCGCCGAAGCCATTTCTGGAGTGGCGCGCGTGCCGAGTACGCGGGCATGGTGCTGAGCCAGGCGCTCGAAGATATTTGCCACCTGTGTGGGTGTTTTACTCTGGCAGAAGATCACTTCAGGCAGCCCGGTACGCAGTTCGCGGTGCAGGTCCAGGCGGGCAAAACCCAGGTCATCATAAGGTAATACACTGAGTTTTTCGAGTGCGTGTTCAATGGATACCTCACCCCTTTGAACTTGCGATAAGAGTTTTTCAAGCTTTTCCTTATCCACGTGAGTTTAAAACCTCGTTCATGCTGCCCGTACGGAAACCTGCCAGATCCACGGTTACATAAGTGTACCCCAGCTCTTTAAAGCGTGTGACGATATCCTGGTGAAAATGGAATAAAATGGGAAAATCCGTTTCCTCCACCTCAATCCGAGCAATCGAGTCATGATGCCGGACGCGCACCTGACGCAAGCCAAGACTGTGCAGGAATTCTTCTGCATTTTCAACCTGCGAGAGGATCGGCAAAGTAATGATTGTCCCATAAGGAATGCGCGATGAAAGGCACGCTGCAGAAGGTTTATCCCAATTGGGTAAACCGTAAAGTTTTGCCAGGTCGCGGATGTCTGCTTTTGTGAACCCCAGCTCTTGTAGGGGTGATCGAACACCAAACTGCCTGGCAGCTTTGCGCCCGGGCCGGTGATCTCCAACATCATCGGCATTTGTACCATCGATGATGTGGTTGAAGCCGTGTTCTTTTGCATACCTAGACAATTGGTCATAGGTTTCGCTCTTGCAGAAAAAACATCGCTCAGGAGTGTTGGCCAGATAATCAGGGTCATCCGTTTCTTGGCTCTGGATGGTCTCATACCGAGCGCCGATCTGTTGAATCATTTCTTCAGCTATGATTCGTTCTTGGGTTGGCAGACTCGCAGAAACAGCTGTCACTGCCACTGCCCTCTCGCTTAGGCAATCATGTGCGATTTTGACAAGTAAAGTGCTATCCACCCCGCCTGAATAGGCTACGATCACGCTGCCCATTTCAGTAATGGATTGTTTTAATTGATCGATTTTTTCTCTAGATACCATTTTCTTTTTACCTCTAAGTCGATTATCGGGGATGTAATTATACCCGGTGGTTGATTTTTCCAGGTGTTTTTACCTCCGTAATTAATTTGAATTTCCTGCGTTTAATCAATTAACAAAATGGTTAGTCATTCTGCCCTTTCAGTTCTGTTAAATTCACGGTTAGAGAATAATAATATAATTTGGTTATCAAATCATTTTGGATCATGCAGTACGAAATCATTACTTTATCATCTTGTTTGGCATGTTCTTTGCACCTTTAAAAAGGAAGTTCGCGCAAGAGTCAATCATATCTTTCATTCGAATTATGAGGCTAACTGTGTCTTCAAAAATAAAACCTTCTTCTTTTTCTCGGCTATTGCTTGCCATCATCCTGGTGTTGATACTGCTTTTTGTGACTGGCGGTGGGATGCAATCATTAGCAGCCTCCGGAATCTGGCAGGGAACTGTCAGTAATATCTGGAACAATGATGCCAATTGGACGCCCGAGGGGTATCCAAATGCTAGCGGTGAGATTGCCTTCTTCGACGGTGGGTCTGTTCCAACGAATGTGATCATTTCATCCACCCAGGTTACCGTTGGCGGGATGATTATCGTCAACGACAATGGCTATACCATTGCTGAGGAAAATGGAGGCAGCCTTCTTTTTGAATCTGGATCAACGTTTCCAGCAACGGTCTATGTGTCAGGCCAGGCTTCCCATACCATATCTGCTCCGGTGCAACTGGACAGCAACCTTTCGATGACAAATGCATCCTCTGGGAATTTGACCTTTTCTGGTGATATCAGCGAAGCTTCAGGAGAGGCTCATTATTATGTGGGTGTTAGATCTGGGAGCCCCCTTGTCTTTCTTGGGGAAAATACCTATTCGGGCGGAACCAATATTCGTGGTGGTACTCTGCTGTTAGGTGGCAACGATGCAGCTGGAAGTGGATCGATTTCGCTGTTGTGTTCCTCCAATCCTTGTAATACACCCGGTACCCCTGCTACGCTCGGAAACTTGTCTGCAGATACTGTGCTGCAGAACCCTCTGATCATCAACCATAGTTTTGTGCAGTTCTCCGGACCCAGTAGTATGAGCTTCACGAGCTTAGACTCGATCTTGCAATCTAGCGCAAAAGTTGTCATTACTGGAACTTTAAACCTGGCCAAGCTGCAAGATCCTACAGAAATCAGGAGCCTACGGCGATCTGGACCTGGTACCCTCAATCTGAATATTACTCCTGAAGGGACCAATATTGGTAATGCCATTCGCAGCGATCCTGGCTCTGGGCAGATGAACCTGTATGGTAGCGGAAGTATCGGCCGCATTTATTATCGGGATGGCTCCGGGGGTGGTACCGTTGGGATTGGCGATCAACTGGATGTGGTGACTGGTGAATTGACGCGCAGCACGGGTGTTTTGACGGTTACTGGTGTGCTGCAGACGGGAACGAATACTCCTGGTCAGGCTGATCGTGTGCTTTCTTTTGATCTAGGCGGCATACAACCCGGGAGCGGTTATGACCAGATTGTGGTCCAAGAAATGGATCATTTTGGTCTTTTAAGTGCTGCCCGGATCACGGATACGGTCCTATCGGTGGCTGTCGATCCTGATTTCAACCCTCCTGTAGATACCGAATTCACGTTGATCCAGCGTACCGGAGGTGATGGCACTTCGGATGATATGATTCTAGGCACATTTAGAGACCTTCCAGAAGGAAACATCTTCCTGGTGGATGATTTAGCATTTCAGATCCATTACACAGCGGATACGGTGACCCTGATACGCTGCGAGAATCCGATCTTGACTGTCACAGGCGGTTCACCTCAATCGACTTTAATTGGCACTTCCTTCAAAGATCGGTTAGAAGTAACCGCCCAATATCCCGATCAAACCCCTGTTGTTGGACTAAAGGTTTATTTTACAGCTCCAACCAGCGGCCCCAGCGCAACTTTTACAGAGACGATGCCAATTCTTACCGGGCCAGATGGTAAAGCATCTGTAGCAGCTACGGCGAATATGCTTACTGGCAGCTATGAAGTAACTGCTGAAACAAATCATTTGTTCATTACACCGGTGAAGTTTCAATTAACGAACCTTACCGCCGGTCCTGCCTGGTTAGACGTCTCTGGATTTCCGTCACCAGTTCGCGCTGGCGAAACGGGGGTATTTACCGTGACCGTGCGTAACCAATGGAACCAGCTAGTCTCCGACTATATTGGCACCATTGCATTCTCCAGCAGTGACGCAAGAGCTACCCTGCCGGAAAATTACACCTTTACACTCACCGATGCCGGGCAGCATGCTTTTACGGCAGTCTTCCTTACAGCTAGCCTGGATAATTTCCTGCGTGCCACAGATACTGTTACTGACACCCTGACAGGAGAACAAACTGGAATTGAAGTTCTCCCTGCTGATCCAGCGAAAATCGATGTTATCGCTGGGACTCCTCAAACAGCTCAAGTCGGGACAGCTTTTACATCTCCTCTCGTAGTCCGCGTCACAGATGCCTACAGTAATACCGTTCCGGGAATGCCCGTGACATATACAGGGCCTGTGATCGGCGCCGGGATGGTTTATACCGGCACTAATCCTGTCTCAACGGATCTGACCGGACAAGCCAGCCTGATTGCTGGGCCAAATACAACCTCTGGCAGTTATCAAGTAACTGCGTCAGTCGAGACGATGGGAGTTCTTCCTGTGTATTTTGACTTAACAAATACACCCGCTCCTGTAGTGGGATTAAATGTATTCGGATATCCCTCTCCCGTCAAAGCTGGCTCCATTCACCCATTCACTGTTTCTGCCGTTGATCAGTACGGGAATGTCAATCCCAATTACCGAGGTTCAACATATTCTTTGAGCAGTGATCCGCTGGCTATATTACCGCAGGATTACCTATTCACAGCCCAAGATGCTGGCAGCCATGTGTTCAACGCCACTTTAAAAACCTCTGGAACGCACTATATCACCATGGTCGATAATCGTGGTTTGAGAGGTACTCAATCGGGCATCCTGGTTGAATCTTTAGGACCAGCCAGGTTGGAGGTGGATATCTATACATCACAACCCACTCAATCGACTCAAATACTCGCTGCCTTTCCGAAGCCCTTAGCCGTGATCTTGGTTGACCAATATGGGAATCCCCAAAGTGGTTTTGTGATTACATTTACTGTACCTTCCAACGGGGCGAGTGCAATTCTCATGGGAGCGAATCCCCAGCAAACTGGTAGCGATGGTAGAGTCAGCCTTAGAGCCGCTGCGAATCCGATCGCAGGCAGTTATGAGGTTCTGGTGGCAACGAATGCGCCGGGTGTAACCCCAATTAAGTTCATGCTGACAAATTTACCAGGTCCTGCTGCGAATATTATATACAAATCTGGTTCTTTGCAGTTTACTCCAGTAGGGAAGGTATTTCTCTTACCCTTGATTGTCGAGGTCACCGATGCGTATGATAATTTTGTTCCTGGTGCCTGGGTAATCTATTCGGCGCCTTCGAATGGTCCAAGCTGTAGCTTCGAAAATGGAGGCCAGGTGCAGACTGGGGCGGATGGGCGAGCCAGCATGATGGCTACAGCCAATATGAATGTGGGAAGTTATACGGTTGAAGCGCGCTTGGTTGGTGTTCTCAATCCCGCGCTCTTCAATCTTACTAACCAACAGTCACTCTTTCTCTCCATTATTTCACGCTAGCTAGCCGGAAGTACAACAAATCAATCTGCAAGCCGGTGCAAACCGGCTTGCCTTGTATATCCCTGGATCTGTATAAATCCAGGTAAGCGGGATAAATAGGTATACTTTTTCTGCCGGCTTGTCAGCCGGTCAAGTTGAATAAACTTCTGGATTTACGCAGTTTGGTAGGTGGCGCCCTTCCAGCCCTGCCAGTAGGTTTTCACAGGCTAACTCAGCCATCCTTCTACGTGTATCCAGTGTAGCAGAGCCAATATGCGGCACGATCAGACAGTTCCGCAAGCTGTAAAGAGGGTGGTCCGCTGGCAGCGGTTCAGGATCTGTGACATCCAGCCCAGCGCCGGCAATCTGCCCATCTTTGAGGGCATGATAAAGGGCGTATGGCTCGACGATGGGTCCGCGAGCGGCATTGATCAGGTAAGCAGTCCTTTTCATCAGCCGCAATGATTTTTCATTAATCAAATATTTTGTCTCTGGGGTAAGCGGTACGTGTAGGCTGACGAAGTCACTGGATTTTAACAAGCTTTCTAATGGGAGTTTTTCCGCTGGCGAAACAGGCCGTTCGATCTCGTCTGTGTATACGATCCGCATACCGAAGCCGCGCGCCCGTTGGGCAACTGCCTGCCCAATTTTACCCATCCCTATAATGCCCAATATTGCGCCATTCAGGTCAGCACCAAGCCATCCCGCCGGAGACCAGGTCTTCCACCTTCCCTCCCGGGCATCTTGTGAAGCGCTTGGGATATTCCGTGCCACCGCCAACAACAAGGCCATCGTCAAGTCAGCTGTACCTTCGGTCAATACACCTGGAGTGTTCCCAACCGGGATGCCGCGACGGGTGCAGGCTGCCAAATCTATATTATCATATCCTACCGCCATGTTGCTCACCACGCGTAGATGGGGGGCTTTTGATAACAACGTCTCACGTACTGGGATGGTCAGGAGGCAGAATAGACCCTCTGCCTGGGGTAGAAGCGCTTCTAGCTCAGGGGCCAAATAAGTAGCATCTTGAGGACCAACTTCTAAACGGCATTTGCCTTGAAGAGAGGCAATCCATGCTCCGGGGAGCGTATGGGTCATGATTACAAGCGGAGTTTCTGTCATTTTTGATCCTCTGATAGCGTAGCAATTGTCGATGGAATTCTCAGTAAAGTCCCCCACTTAATTTTATGAATTGGTCTGTAGGAGGGCGCGCGTTATCGAGTGCCCGGGTGTCCTCACGATAATGACAACCCCGGCTGACCCGGTTTTGTTGGGCTGCCTGGGCGACAATCAGAGCTGATTGGACACTGTTGCGTAAACCGATCAAACTGTCGTTTAAGCGGGTTTTTCGATAGAACTCTTCGATGTCCAACCAAAGGGTGCGCAGTTCACGCACAGCGCGGTTCAAGCGGTATTCGCTGCGCACAAGACCCACATAGTGCCACATCAGATTGCGAATGGTCTGCATATCTCCCTGGATCAAGGTTGTATCTGCATCATAGAGCAAACCAGAGTCATCCCATTGTGGGATTTGATTTTCAATGATTGGGTCATTCACTTCTTTTGTCCGAATATCTTCCGCAACACGATAACCCCAAACAAGGCCTTCCAATAAAGAAGTAGATGCCAGGCGGTTAGCGCCATGTAAGCCTGTGCAAGAGACTTCTCCGGCTGCATAAAGCCCTGAGACGGTCGTTCGCCCCCATAAATCGACTATGACCCCTCCACAAAAGTAATGTGCAGCCGGTACGACCGGGATCGGCTGTTGGGTGATATCCAGGTTATTTTTCAGGCAGTAAGCATAGATCTGAGGGAAGCGCTCGCGCAGATAATCAGCGGATTTATATGAGGCAATATCCAATAGAACGTAAGGATAACCATTTTCCAGCATTTCCCAGTAGATCGAGCGTGCAACAACATCGCGCGGCGCCAGGTCCTTCCACTCAGGTGAATAACTTTCCATGAAGGGTTTGCCCGTGGGGGTGAGCAGCACACCGCCCTCGCCGCGGACTGCCTCGCTGATCAAGAATTTGGTCGTGGTCAGCTGATGAAAGGCGGTCGGGTGAAACTGGATATATTCTGTATTGATTACCCGTGCTCCAGCACGGTATGCCATAGCCAGCCCATCGCCGCGCGATCCTGCCGGGTTGGTTGTATTTTGAAAAATTTGACCTAATCCACCGGAGGCCAGGATTGTATTGACAGCCAAGATAGGGACCACTTTACCTGTTGCTTGCTGCAAGGCATAAGCGCCATGGCAGGTGGTGGGCTGGTAAGTGGCCAATGGATCCTTAGCGTGGTGCGGAAAAGTGATGAGATCGACAACCGAGAAGCCGGTGAGTAAAGTAATATTCGGTTTTTCGGTGATTTTCTTGAGCAGCGCCTGCATGATAACCCTGCCTGTGGCATCCCCAAAATGCAGAATGCGCCTGCACGAGTGAGCGGCCTCAAGGCCATATACCAAGTGACCATCGGAGTCGTGATCAAAAGAGAGCTCACACTGTTCAATCAGGATTTTTTGGAGCAGGCGGGGACCTTCTTCAGCCAGGAGCTGAACTGCAGGTGGGTTTGACAGGCCTGCGCCTGCGTTGAGAATATCCTGGGCAAGCAGCTCGGGTGAGTCATCCGGGCCGCGCCCAACAATCCCACCCTGCGCGTATTGCGAATTTGAGTCGATGGGATCCTCGGCACGGGTCAGCAGAATGATCTGCCGCTGGCTGTCCGCTGCCAGCTGCAGGGCAGCCGTCGCTCCGGCGATCCCACAGCCGATGATCAAGGTGTCGGTTTGCATGGTGTCTAACCGATCTTAATCATGCGTTCAACTGCCTGTGCTGCCCGAATACGGATGTCTTCAGGAACCTCGATCACATAGCGCATCTGCTGCAGGGATTTGAGCGTGTCTTCCAGCGTAATCATGTTCATGTGCGGGCAACGCACGCTGCACAAGCGCAGCATATCTTTGTCGGGATGGGCGGCGGCGACGTTATCGCCCATCGCGCATTCAGTGAGCAGCAGGTAGTGAGGAGCCTTGGATTTCTCGATAAACTTGATCATTTCGGAGGTGCTGCCCGACATATCCGAAGCGGCGGTCACTTCCGGGCTGCACTCCGGGTGCGCCAGGATGACTACCTCGGGGAACTGGGCGCGGATATTACGGATATCCTGCACGGTGAACTTTTCGTGCACCTCGCAGCGCCCGCGCCAGCCCACCATCTGGAAGTCCAACTCGCTGGCAGCAGCCGGGTCTGCGGGACCTGCCAGGCTGGGGAAGATGATATGCTTGCCGGTCTGCTTGGCTACATTGCGTGCCAGGTATTCGTCAGGCAGAAAGATGATCGTATCGGTACCGAAGGATTCGACTACCGCCACCGCATTGCCGGAAGTGCAGCAGACATCCGATTCTGCTTTGACATCTGCGTATGTATTGACATAGGTGACCACGGGCACTCCCGGGTAGCGAGCTTTGAGCTGGCGCACATCTTCGGCTGTGATGCTGGCAGCTAAGGAGCAGCCGGCTTTTTCGGCAGGCAGCAAGACGATCTTAGAAGGGTTCAAGATTTTGGCAGTCTCAGCCATGAACTTGACGCCGCAGAAGACGATGATATCTTTTTCGGTCTTGGCAGCCATGCGGGAAAGGTAGAGCGAGTCGCCCACGAAGTCGCAAACGGTATGGTAGAGGACGGGCTCCATGTAATTGTGCCCAAGGATGACGGCGTTCTTCTCCGCTTTCAGGCGGTTAATTTCGACGACATATTCGGCTTTGATGCGGAGCTCGACGTCGGGGGCAAAGCGGCTGAGCTTGAGCTTCATTTCCTGGTAGGTTTCTTCAACATTCATGGTAATTCACTCCTGTAAGGATTATCCTATCATCGTAATATTTTGTTTCAGAAATTCAATTCGAAACAAATCAGCGTCTCGAATTGAAGACAAGGTTATTGTATAATATACACTAATAGTTTACCGCAAACGCATCGAGATGTCAAGGACGGGAGCGGAATGGGTGAGGGCACCGGATGAAATGAAGTCGACACCGGTCTCGGCGATGGAGCGGACGGTGGCGAGGGTGACGTTGCCAGAGGCTTCCAGGGGACGCGACCGGCGGCAATCTCGACCGCCTGGCGCATGGTGTCGAGATCCATGTTGTCGAGCATGATGCGGTCAACGGGGAGGGCGAGGGCAGTGCGCAGCTCGGAGAGATCCTTGACCTCGACCTCGACGAGGTAGCGGGAGCCGTAGCGGGAGCGGACACCTTCGACGGCGGGGCGGATGCCATCGGCGCCATCGATGTGGTTATCTTTGATGAGGACCATGTCGTAGAGACCGGCACGGTGGTTCTGACCGCCACCCATGCGCACGGCGTACTTATCGATATGGCGCAGGCCGGGGGCGGTCTTGCGGGTGTCGAGGATGACGGCTTTGGTGCCAGCAACGGACTGGACGAACTTGTGGGTGAGGGTGGCGGTGCCGGACATGCGCCCGAGAAAGTTCAGGGCGGTGCGCTCGGCAGTGAGCAGGGAAGCGCCACGACCAGAGACCACAGCGAGCAAGGTGCTGGGCTGGACGTGCGCTCCATCCTGGATTTGGATGCCATTCTGGACGTTTGGCTGCCAAATAATGGAGGGGTCGACCAGGTGGAAGACCGCCTGGGCGATAGGCAGACCAGCGATGACCCCCTCGGCTTTGGCGGTGATGCGCCCCTCCAGGGTGGAGGCAGGGGGGAGGGTAGATTGAGAGGTGATGTCGCCGAGGGCGGGATCGGGGAAGAGAAGGTCGGGGTCGGCGGACTCGTTCAGATCCTCAGCCAGGGAGAGGAGGAGGAGGCGGTGAACGGCGGGGTGCTGGAGGGGAGGGGGGAGGAAGGGGAGTTCGGACATCGGCTGCCTTTCGGGGTGATGATTAAAATATGAACCACCAAGACACCAAGAACACCAAGAAATCAAAAAGCCCAAGATACCAAGGCTGTAATACACCAATGTCACTTCAAAGACCTAGATCACCAGGAAAGTAAAGAATAAAGCAATAATTTGTACTGGATGTATTCCTATGGTTCGTATTATAAACCAAGAGAAGATTGTCGGGAGCAAAACAATGATTAAATGCGCCAAGTAACCTTTACACAGCCATCTATCAGGGTTCCGTCGGATTTCATGCAGATTTCTTTGTGAGATGCGCTTGAACTGCGCTCAGCAGCGCAGCGCCGTTTTCTGGAGAGTAGGTCCCTGATGTACGCCACAAGACATTTCCTTGCTGGTCAAGCGCCAATACCCAAATTGTCTCTTCATTCGGAATATCCAAAGCACGCATAAAAGCTTGTCTATCCAAGTATAGGGTAATCGTCTTCTGGCGGGTGGTTGGATTCGGGATGCCTGCGCGCATACCCTCATTGATAAAGGTCTGTGCAAAGAAATTCATCCTCTGAATAACCGGGATTTCGTAAAACTGCACGCCTGGAAAAGATTGTTCGAGTTGATTAGCCAGCGGAAGCCATGAATCTACTAATGCCTGGTGCCACTGTTGGAAAGCAACCAGCAGTATTTTAAGCTCACCTTGCAGGTCATCCGGCAAGGTGAGCTTCTGGCGGAGAAGATTAGAACCGGCAGCTTCAGGAAATTTCATGGCTAGCTTTTTATGTGCCTGGATTTTGTGATCTTGACCGGCAGGCGAATAGGCTCTACCTTGCGGGGAGTGGAAAAGAATATTACGCCAACGACCACCACGGCAACTGCAATCACGAAATTCACCATTTTTACCTCCAGTATCGAATATGAAACTATTAATCGTGGTAAAGTTTACTATACTTACGCGAAATTGTCAATGTTTTGTATAAAATTATGAAACATAATCTATACTCCAGGCTGCACTATTCATTTGAGTAAGCTGTTCGCACGACAGAGGGCATGTAAAATGATGATAATTACTACAATCAAAAATTAGATTGCTGCGACCCGGCAAAAAGCGCAGGATCTTTTAAGAAACTGTCCTTTCGTTGCGTTGAGATTGCTTCAGCGAGCACAAACTTGTCCTGAGTTTACGAAGGAACGCGGGCTTCGCAAGGACGGTTACCTCCAGAAAGAGATGTGCGGAGAGCTGTGTAGTGACGTGCAATGACGGATTAAATAACCAATGGTGCTAGTTTGCGGGGTCAGTAGCTGAAGTGAGCGATGGCGAGGTGAACGGAGCCAGCTGGCTCAGGAAGGCATTCACCGCCTCCATTGGCGGCCCTTTTGGATCATAAAGCAACATATGGTCCATCCCGGAAAAGCGCATGTGGGTAGGATCGGCGAGCAGGGGCAGCGCCTGCTGCACCTCCTCATCCGTGAGCGCGCCGCCCACGGAGGGGTCGGCCTGGACCAGCAGCACCGGGCAGTGGATGGCGGGGAGCACCGTTTCCATGTCATACCCAGCGGCCACATTTTCATAATCTTCTATCAGCATGCCCAGCATATCTGGGTCGTGGCGGTACAGGCGCTCGGCCAGCTCGTGGATGATCGGAGAACCCTCGCCAAAGATCTCGCGCAGGGTTGAGCTTCCTTCCGGGGCGTCCCCAAGTAGACTTTCAATTTCTTCGACCGGGTGCGTGCCACCCGAAAGGGGCGCCACGCCGCCAGCTTACCACGCCCGTCCCTGGAGAAGCTGGCCCCAGGTCGCGGCATCCAGCGGTGCATCCCCCACAATCAAGGCGCGGACCAGGTCGGGGCAGGCTTTCGCGGTCGCCACGGCGATGATGCCGCCCAGCGAATGGCCCATCAGCACCGCCGGCCCGCTGACCTCCCGCAGGAATGCCCCGATATCCTCGACGTAATCCCGGATGGTATAGCCCCACGGCACCCAGCCGGATTTGCCATGCCCGCGCAGGTCCGGGGCGTAGACGTGGCAGCGTTCGGCCAGTTCGGCCAGCATCCCAGAATACAGCTGCCAGCGTCCCGATCCGCCGTGGAGCATCACCAGCGGGGGTCCCGCCGCGGGACCTTCAGCATAATTGAGCACCACTTTCCCGGTATCGAATGTCGCTTCTCGGAATAAAACGGTTTCCATTAACGCGCTGAGAGCAGGCGTCCTTATCGTTTTCTGCGCCTGGATTTTGTGCTCCTGACCGGTAAGCGAACAGGCTCCGGTTTGCGGGGAGCTGAAAAGAAAATTACTCCAACGACGACTACGGCTATTGTAATTACGAAATTTACCATTTTTACCTCCAACATCGAGATTGAAACCTTTATCATGAGAGTGATAAGACGAGAGCGTTCCACCATGACGCTCTCGTCTTATTATTTGATCGAATGGACAAGCAAACAGCTTGTCCTACATGGGAGCCTAAGGCCGGGCGAGGGAGGGCTGGCTGCCCTGGGCCAGCACCGAGGTTATTCCGCTCACCAGGTCGAAGGCATAAACCTGCTGGGAATCATACGGGCCGGCGCTGAAGACCAGCGCCCTGCCGTCCGGGGACCATTCCAGGGACCAGACCGATTCGAAAGTGCCCAGCTCGCGGGGCTCGCCGTTAGGAAAATCCTGCACAACCAGCGTGTTCTGGAAGCTCTCCGGGTCTGCGGGATTGGTCAGATAGGCGATCTGCAACCCATCCGGAGAATAAACCGGGTAGAAGGAATGGCCCTGGTCAAGATCAGGTGAGATCTGCTGCTCAGTACCCTCCAGGCGAGGGCGGAAGAAGATGCGCTCCGTGCCGAGGGGAGTATAGATCATCCGGTCATAGGCGAGCTGGCTCCCATCGGGGGACCAATCGTAGAACCCGAGGGGTTCGTCCCAGGCGACATACTGTTGGGCTGCGAAATCATAATAGGCGAACGGACCTCTCCCCTCCGTGTACAGCACCTCATCGAAGCCGAGGAAGCGCCCGTCGGGCGACCAAGCCGGCAGGACCAAGGTGTAGCCTTTCTCAGGGTTAACTAATATGCTGGAGGCACCCAAATCCAGATCGACGGCGAAGATGCCCGTCGCCAGGGCGGGATCTGGTTTGCCCCCACGGTTAATAAAGTAATTGGGGACTGTGCCAAGGCCATACGCCAGCAAGTGCGTGCCGGGCTTCCAATCAGAACCGGCAGGCACGGACTCTGAACTTTCATATACCGAGCGCGATGCGCCTGTCTCGGTATCGTAGACCTGAAGGCTAAAGGTGTAGCGCACGCCCTCTGAGATGGGCACGCCGGCATCCCGGCGGGCAGCGATGTAGCGACCATCGGAGGAGATCTTGGGGAAGTAGTAGCTGACTACATCTCCGCCAGCCTCGATCGGGGCGGCGTCTGTGGTGATCTGGCGCGGGGGACCGCCGGAGGCGTCAGCAATCCACAGGTTGCCATCTATGCCGACATAGGCGAACGTCAGACCGAGGTTTTCGACCGGCAGCGGTGCGGAGGATGCCCCCGCATATTCGAAGATGGTTTCGAAACCGTTGACGACCACTGTGTAGGTGTCGAAGGGCAGCTCGGCTACGTTGAGGGGGATTGCCATGCGAAATGACAATCCCACCAGGTCAGGTGGGCAGGCTGGGTCAGCAGGGTTTGCCAGGATTTTAATTTCAATGCGAGTGCCAGACAACTGCTGTTCGACTTGCGCCACCTGGGCACACAGGTCAGGCCAGGTCCCGCTGGCGATTACCTCCACTGGGAGGGGTGAGCCTAAACCGATTTGAACCTGCACATCGGAAATCTGAATGGGACGGGTGGCGGCCTCTGCCACGGTGGGCGCCGGTTCCTGCGGCGGTGGAGTGTGCGGAAGGGGCGTGGCGGCAAGCGGCTCGGGTGTCTTGGGAGCTGCTGGGGCGGCACAGGCGGCAAGAATCAGGGTGAGCAGAACTGAAAGCGCCCCGATTTTAGCAATTGAAGATTTGATGAACATTGCTCCTCCGAAAAGATTTTTGGTTGACAGGTCAAGTGTGCGAGATGCATGCGGCGAAGCTTTTCCTGATAATATTGACCTAATTTATCATAGAAACCTCGTGAGAATATTAAGGGAGGATGAGAGGTGGGTAAGGGCAGGGAGTAGGAGGGGGAGTAGGGAAAAGAATCCGCTAATCGGCGCTAATCTACGCGAATAAAGAATGAATCTTGGCGAAATACGCGAAAAGTCTCGAAGACAGCCGATGAGTACACCGGTCACCGCTGCGAAATAGCCCGACAGGGCGATGCGTATTACGAATACTATCATTGGGTGCCAAATAATGAGCCGTGCGCTCCCTCATAACGACTTACGAGACGGCCATCACCCGAGGGGATTTCACCGGGCGGGGAAATTTAGCCCCTATAAAAACCTATCTCTGCCGATGGGGGAGGGAGAGTAACTTTACAGCTTTGACTTGAGATGATCAGCGAGGCGGATGGCGAGAGCGCAGAGGGTGAGAGTGGGATTGGCAGCGGGTGAGGTAGGAAAGACCGACAGATCGCAGGCATAGAGATTGGTGTAGCTCAAGAACTTGAGATCGGTATCTACAACACCAGCACCGTTCTCGCCCAGGCGGAGCGTGCCCACCTCGTGCGCCACGCCGCCCATGCCAGCGCGCTTGAGGCTGAGATCTTCTCCCGCCAATTCAATCCCGCCAAGCATGCCGATCACCTGGTTCTTGAGGTTGTTGATTTCATTCCAGAATATATCCGCCGCAGGACTAGGGAACATGGTCATGAGGGGTTTGGCGAAGGAAGGACCAACCTGCTGGAGGTGGTTGCCATCTTGCAGCGGGGAGTTGAACAGGAAAACCAGCTCGCAGAGCATGGTATTGCCTTTCTCGCGCTGGTGACGGGCAAGAATATCATCGTCGACGTAGCGACCTTGGTTGAAATCAGCGCCTAATTCCAACACCATGTTATAAGGGTGATTATCGAGGGCAGCGGAGCGATGCTGAGAAAGCACTTTACTGTTCGCCAGCGTTTCATAAAAAGGTGAATTTGCTGGGACGGCGAAATGGGTGAAGAAAATGGGGTGGTCGGTGATGCCCACGCCGATCTTGGAGTTGGGATCTTGCAATCCGCTCAACAGGGCGATCTTGGCACTTTCGATGGTACCGGCAGACAGCACAATATACCTGGCATGGTAGGTGCGCTCGCGGTTGGCAATCAGGTCATAGGCAACGACGCCGGTGAGGTGATCATTCTCGGTTAGCAGACGGGTGACGGCATGATTGAGGTTGATGGTCAAGGATTGGTTCCCCTGCGGTCCTTCAGTCAGGCGGGACTCCATGAGCAGGTCGGCGGTGGAGAACATGCCGGTGGGCAGCGTGGCGAGGGCATTGTTGGAATACTGCACGGCGACAGGGGCATCAAAATGGTTGAAGTCGGGCAGCGCAGTGCGCAAGGCCTGCTTGACACGCTGGTGAAGGGACGAGGAGGGCAGCGGCGAGCGGTTCATCAGGTCCTCGGCGCGCTGATAACCAGCATCTTCCAGGTACCAACGAAGCGATTGGCGCGGCCATAGATCAAGCTCGTAGGAAGCCATGCGGGGGACCAGACCGCCCCAAAACATTGAGCGCCCCCCCAGGTTGAAGGCTTGACCGCCAAAATACTGGGAGCCGGGTGTGTTCATGTAGTTCTGAACCTTGAACTCATCAAAGAGCGCCCAAATGTGCTTGTCGAATTTGCCGACCATATGCTTGCGCGGCAAGTTGGCAACGTGACTTGGGAATAAGTAACTGCCAGCTTCTAGTACCAATACATCGATGCCCAAATCGGAAAGCTGGTCGGCGAGCACGCCACCGCCAATGCCTGAGCCGATGACAATGACATCGTAAATGTGGTTCTCATCCAGGTCCGGCTTAAAAAATAAAGTCTGAACGTAACCATTCTCCACAACCAGCTCTGTTATGGGAGGAAATCGAACCAGGTCTTCATTGAATAGGTAATCTCCGCCAGCCGCGGGCTGGAGGAACAGGTTGGGACCGATCATCCAGTAGGTTTGTTCAAGCACGAATTTGAAAACAAGCCCTGCAGGATAGCGGTCTTCATCTAAAATAAAACGCCACTCGTCGCCGGCGTATTCGCCAGGGATATCGTCTGTCCAGCCGTCAACGTTGTTACGGAGGGTGACGGCGAGGTCGGGTCGATAGTTATGTGTGGGTAAGCGGATGGTAAACATAAGTAATTTTATCATAATTATCTTGATTACTAGAGGTGGATTCAATGCCCCCATCCCGGCCTTCCCCCATTTTTGCTCTCAAAATGGGGGAAGGGTGGAAAATCAGGGTATACTACGGCGAAACGAACCGGAGGTGGCGATTTTGTCTAGAATTATCAACCCAGAGAGCGCGGGGAAGGAGCGTAACAGGCTGTCTAAGGCGGTGGTGGTGGCAGTGCGTGAATTGATGAAGCAAACGGAGGCGAATGAGCAGACCCGCGACCTGGCGGCTTTCATTGCACTGGCTTTGGAAGAGATGGGGGGGACGATCGAACCAAGCGTGGAGGCGTGGGAGAAACGCGGCTATTGGGTGAAAGCTGACCAATTCAGGCTGGAGTGGGAGTGGTGCGGGAGGCTGGGAAGTAAGATGCGAGAGGCAACTCTGGCTGAGAATTGGGCTGAAGTCGCGCAGCTTTCGGTGCAGGCGGCGCAGAAGCTGGGGAATGTGAAGGTGGCGAAGAACCACAGAATGGGAACGCCCTGGGTGGGGGCGTGGGGAAAGATAAATGAGATGGGGAGTAGGCAATAGGGAGTAGGGAGTGGGGAAAGGAATCCGCTAATCTTCGCTGAATCGTGCGTTAATCGAGGCGAGGAGGGCGAAGAGCCCTCACCCTGGCCCTCTCCCGAAGGGCGAGGGGAAGTGGCCCTCATCCCTAACCCAAGATGGGCGAGGGGAAGTGGCTCTCATCCCTAACCCAAGATGGGCGAGGGGAAGTGGTCCTCATCCCTAACCCAAGGTGGGCGAGGGGAAACCCCCTCCTAGCCTGCCCCATTCATGTTCTTCTGAATGGGGCAGGAAAATGACGCCCCTACTGGCCGCGCTTGTGCCAGTCTTCCTTGAAGAGGTTGAAGTGTGCACCCTGCCGGGGGTGGGCGGCGATAACTGCTTCATCCAGCGTGACGCCGAGACCGGGACCTTGTGGGAGGGCGAAATAGCCGTCGATCACTTTGGGCAGTCCGGGGGCAGCATCGAGAACGTAGCTGTCGGCAAAGTCGTTGAAGTGCTCCTGGATCTTGAAATTAGGGGTGCAGGCCGCCAGGTGCAGTGCAGCAGCGGTAGAGACAGGTCCGCCAACATTGTGCGGGGCGACCAGGATGTAATATGCTTCAGCCCAGGCAGCCAGCTTCTTCGTATTTAACAGGCCGCCGAAATGAGAGATGTCGGGCTGGAGGATGTCGGCAGCCTGCAGCTCGAAGAGCTCGCGGTATTCGTAAGGGGTGTGCAGGCGCTCGCCGGTGGCCACAGGGATGCCCAGTGGAGCGACTGCCTCGGCGACTTTCTTCAGGGCAGCCAGGTTCTCTGGAGGAACGGGCTCCTCATACCAGCCAGGCTTGAAAGGAGCCAGCTCCCTGGCCATCTCGATGGCGGTGGCGGGGTTGAAGCGCCCGTGCATTTCCACAAGGATCTCAACTTCGGGACCGACGGCATCACGCACTGCTTCAACGAGGGCGATGACGCGGTTCTTCTCGCTGCGTTCAAGCTCATAAAAGCCGGCACCAAAAGGATCAAACTTAAGCGCCTGGTAGCCCTTGGCTACAGCAGCCTGGGCAGCTTTGTGGAACTCTTCGGGCGAGCGCTCCACGGTGTACCAACCATTGGCATAGGCTTTAATCTTGTCACGCACTGCTCCACCCAACAGGCGATACACGGGCTGGTTCAGCGCCTTGCCCATGATATCCCAGCAGGCGACCTCCAGCAGGGCAATGCCCGTCATGACGATCTCGCCGGCGCGGCCAAAATCGCCTCGGAACATGGTCTGGACGAGGCGCTCGACTTCGAAGGGATCCTGACCCAAGACGTAGACGCGGCCCGGCTTCCGCAAGGTAGGCCATGACGGTCTCGGTGCGGTTGAGAGGGCGGGTCTCGCCCAGGCCAACCAAGCCTTCATCAGTTTCAACTTTCACAAATAAGAGGTCACGCCAGGGTGTGCCGAGGACAAGGGGGGTAATCTTGGTAATTTTCATGGCTGCTCCCATATAAGCTCACGGATGACACGGATACACAGATTTAATAGCGGACACGGAAAAAGCAGAAAAAGAGAAAGGGCGGATTTTTATAATTCTGATTAAGCTCACGGATGACACGGATAAACACAGATTTAAAAGCGGACACGGAAAAAGCGGAAAAAGTGAAAAGGCGAATTTTTTTTTGATAAGGCTCACAAATGCTTACGATATTTATTTTTCATTAACAGGATGTACAGGATTTACAGGATATTAAACCCGATTCTTTTGATCTGTTTTGGGTGAACGGATCATGGCTCCGGTATACCGAGGTCTGAGGCGCCCGGCGGGGAGGTCACAGCTTCGGGATAATAGCGCTGCAGGAGGTCGACAGCGATGGCAGCGCGGTGGACGCGCTCACGCGCCAGGGCTATTGCGGTGGCCTGCAAATGTACTCCGCTGGGGTAGATGTTGGGAGCGTTGCGCAGACCGAGCTTGACATACACCGGTGACCCAACGCGCACCATCTCAGGGACCTCATAGTAGCGCACAAAGCCGCCAAAATCGTCCGGCACTTCAACGTAGATGTCGAAGGGGAGCGAGACAGCCTGCCTCAAGGCGGCGATCTGCGGGAGAGAAAGGTCGGTAGGAATGTTGTAGGTGCCCGCACCGAGCTGCTCCATCCAGCGGACTGAAATCGGGTTGGCAGCGCCCATCTGGACAGAGACTTTTACCACCAGGTTGGCGGGCAGCTTGCCGGCTTTCTTCATCTCGTTCACCAGCCAGAGCAGGCCCTCGTCCGCCACCAGCACCGAGCGAAGGCCAAGGGTGCAAGCCCGCCGGATATCTTCGACAGCAAAGACGACTTGATCCATGCCGCGCAACCTTGCCCCCAGGTTCTTGCCAGCGCTGGAGGTGACTTGCGCGCCGGTGTCCCAGGCAGCGCGCGGCCCGACAAAGAGCGAGACCTCCATGCGCGCCTCTTTGCCCAGGCGGGCTATCTCACGCAGCTCGTCATCGGTAAGGAGCATGATACCGGAGCCCTGCGAGACACGCTGGATATTAACTTTCAGGCGCTCGGCCTCTTCGATGACGGCCTGGAGGGCGGCGGGACCCTCAACACTGGGAATCTCGACGCGATAATGCGCTCCATCGGGGAAGCGCTTGGAAGAATCGGGTAAATCAAAGAGGTCGGAGGCGGGTAAGTCGAGGGCCTCCAGGAATTGCCGGGTGGATTTACCTACGGGATCTGGCATGAGTTCCTCCTTGGGGTGGGTGGGGTGTGGATATGAGGAATTATAATAGAATCCGCTAATCTGCGCTAATTGACGCATAGAAGCGCAGCGCGAATGAGGGAAGGATTTGAACCACCAAGTTCACGGAGAAAACCAAGGAAAACATCGAATTAGCTCGCTGCATCTCATTGTGATAATATAACAAAAATAATCTGGAGTTCAAAAACTTCCGGTTTTTGTTTTGTGGGTGTATAACATCATCAGCACATAGGGTGACGTGATAAGCTGTAAATTTTCAATAGGGTTCATTTTTTGGGGCAGTTTATGATAACTTGCGAAAACAAGTTGGAATTAGCCGCACAACTGTCCAACTAAAAGGTTAATTGTATGGAAACCATCAATTCATGGAAGGCAACCCTTGTCAGTCTCTTGCCCCTTTGGTTAATGTCCTTCGCCATCATGGCAGAGGGCTTTCCCAGGACTCCGATTTCGCCTACTTTAGCAATCGCCGCGGTTATCCTCGCAGTTCCAGTGAGCATTGTGCTGCTGTGGAAATGGCCGCTGTCTTTTCCAATACTCATCTATTATTTCATCCCATTTATACTCCTGTATCTCTTCGACGAAATTTCCACGAGCTATAAGACACCTTTTATCTTGCTTTGTGCACTCATTTTGAGTATTGGGATCATCGGCTATCAACGTAGCCGCTTTTTTTGGATCGGTGTGCTGATCCTGGTGTTGGTCGGCATTGTGACTGTGGCGTTAGCTTCGCATGCCAGCCAAAATTTTTGGCAAATGGCCAGCGATTTCGGTTTTGGCAATTGTTTTCCTGACTACTCAGGCTGCCCTCCTTTGACGGGTGAGGAAACGCCCTGGTGGGTTCTTTTTTTTAGCTTCTAAGATTTGAGTGGCAGCAATGCGTCTTCTGCTGAGCTCGTCATAAAGGCAATTCGTAGAAGGTTCTGATGCACGCCTCAGGAGGCAAGGTTTGCCACAGGGGCGCTTCACTTCGTTCGGCGCAACAAGTATGGGCAAGCTGAAATCATTATGTTCTGGGGACAGACGGGCAGATCACCTAGCGAATCAATACCCAGGCAAGGTTGGCGTACGATGACCGGATTCCATGCCGGGCAATGGAGCACATCCATACGCTGCCCACGCCCTGCCCGAAGGCGTCCTCGGGTTTAGTGTACTGGGGACCAGTAGATGGCTGCGGCATCCTTGCCCAGGTGTTGCTTATTCGATGACCGTGTTCCAGTCCCGACGGATCACAACCAAACGCTGCCCACGCCCTGCCCGAAGGGGTGCCTCGGGGTAAGTAGCGATGCCATGTACCAGTAATCCCAGCGGCAGTCTTGTTGTAAGTGACGATCATCCTCGTTGCCAGTGTGGCTGTTCCGACTAAAGATGCATCTACACCAGATTGCCCAAACCTTTCTCGGCGACGATCCTCAGTGAGGCTTCAGCGGCCTCGGTCGATCCATTGCCCTCGGCTTCAGAGGTGCTGCTTTGGGGAGCAGGGGTAGCCGTTGGGCTTAGGGTGCTGGTGGCTTCTGCAGCAGTTGGCTCTGCCTGGGCAGTCGGTGTGGAGGTTGGGTTAACCATGGTTGGGGCGGTGGTTGGCTGTGCCTGGGTCGGGGTGGGTTGTGCTGAGCAGGCAGGCCGAGATATCGCAGATTAAGCAGTTCTTTTGATTGACAGAACGGGTGTTCTATTTTATAATCGGAGAATAGTTGTCTAATTTGTTAGATTAAAGGAGAATATTCAATGAACCGCTTTACCCATTTTGAGCTGGCGACGAACGATCTTGAGAAAACGGCTGCGTTCTACCGGGAGGTTTTCGGCTGGAAAATTGAGAAGTGGGAAGGTCCAGTTGAGTACTGGATGGTGATGACCGGTGATGAGAAAACACCTGGAATCAACGGCGGCTTGATGCAGGCTGGCGGGGGATTCACTGGTACGATCAACACCGTGGAGGTGGATGATATAGATGCCGCCCTCTCCAAAGCACTGGCGCACGGTGGTGAGGTAATGTTTCCCAAAGACGCGATCCCGGGGGTGGGCTACCAGGCTTATATTAAAGACAACACCGGGATCATCATCGGGCTGCACCAGGCTGACCCGAAGGCTGGGGTGGGGTAGAGCCGAGATTGCTTCGCTTCCCTTCGTTACACTCAGGGCAGGCAGCTCGCAAGGACAGGTGGTGGGTGGGCGAAAGCAGGCAAGCTATCTGCTTGCCCCTACGAATTCGGTATTCCCCAACCTCCGCCACCGGGGGTTTCGATGGAAAGGATGTCTCCGGGGTGCAGATCGAAGGTGCCTTTAGAAGGCAGGGGAATTTCCTGCCCCTGGCGCAGGAGACGATTGAGGCCAGGTCTTCCGGGCTTGCCGCCGGAGAGGCCGTAGGGAGGAAGCTTGCGCCGCTCACTCAGCAGGGTGATCTGGACATCGGCGAGCACCTGCACCTGGCGGATGAGGCCGTCACCTCCGGAGTGCAGGCCCCGTCCGCCAGAGCCCTTACGGATAGCGTACTGCTGAAGGCGCAGGGGATAGGCGTATTCAAGAGCTTCTATCGGAGTGTTGAGGGTGTTCGTCATGTGGGAGTGGACCGCTGAGGAACCCTCGGTGGTGGGGGAGGCACCCATGCCGCCACCGAGGGTTTCGTAATAAGCGAAAGGCTTCTGACGCAGGGGATCGAAACCACCGAGGGTGAGATTGTTCATGGTGCCCTGACTGGCAGCGGGGATGCGTGCGGGGCAGGCTTGAGCAAGGGCACCCAGAAGGACGTCGACGATACGCTGGGAGGTTTCGACGTTGCCGCCGGCGACGGGGGCGGGAGGCAGGGCATTGAGAATGGAACCGGGTGGGGCGATCACCTGGATGGGCACCAGGCAGCCAGCATTGTTGGGCACATCCAACCCGAGCAGGCAGCGGAAAACGTAGTAGACGGCGGACAGGGTGATGGCGTAGACAGCGTTAAGGCTGCCTTTCACCTGAGGAGAGGAGCCAGTAAAGTCGACGATGGCCTCGTCGTCCTGGATGGTGAGCAAGACACAGATGGGGATGGGATGTGCGCCCACGCCATCATCGTCGAGGAAATCTTTATTAAGGTAGGTGCCATTGGGCAGGGAAGCGAGGAGCTGGCGGGTGAGACGCTCGGTATAGGCCAGGAGCTGCACCATGCGGAGGCTGATTTCTTCTACACCGTAACGGGAGACGAGGGCGTGGAAGCGCTGCAGACCGCGCTGGTTTGCAGCGAGCTGGGCGCGCAAGTCACCGGAGCGCTCCTGGGGGGTGCGCACGTTAGCAAGGATCAGGTCCCAGACGGAGGGGTCGATTTGCCCCTGGCGGAAAAGTTTGATGGGAGGGATGATGAGTCCTTCCTGGAAGATCTCGCGGGCGATGGGCATGGAGCCGGGAGTCATGCCGCCGACATCGGCGTGGTGGGCACGGCTGGCGACGAAGGCAAAGGGGGTGGAGGCACCTTCGAGAAAGTAGGGAGAGACAAGGGTGATATCGGGCAAGTGGGTGCCGCCGAGGAAGGGGTCATTTAGGATTATGCAGTCGCCAGGGTGTAGATCGAGGGTAAATTTCGCGATGGCAGCCTGGACGGAAAGCGGCATGGAGCCGAGGTGAACCGGAATGTGCGCGGCCTGGGAGACGAGCTTGCCATTCTGGTCGAAGAGGGCGCAGGAATAGTCACGCCGCTCTTTGATGTTGGGAGAGCAGGCGGCTTTACGCAAGACAAGCCCCATCTCTTCGGGGATGGCAGCAAAGAGGTGTTTGAAGACTTCGAGGAGGATGGGGGAGGGGGTCACGGGAAGGAATCCGCTAATCTACGATAGTGACAGATGTCCCCTTTTGCCTAAACGGGTATGTTCTGACTGAGTAGGAGGTCAGGATGATATTTTTCAATAAGTTTAGCATAAGACTTCACAACGCTGGGCTGGATCCCGCTCAAAGCCGGGATTTGATCTTGCGGAATGCGATGTTCACACAGCAACTTTACGCGTTCATAATCCCGGATGTAACGTCCGACACTCTCTTGAGCGTGGCTGGCTTGGCGAGCGATATCCGCTTCATCCAAACCTGCTTCGTACAGCTCAATGATCTCGTTCTTGTGGGAAGGACGTCTCCCTTGATCGAAGTAGTAGCCCTTGGTAGGCAGAGCTTTACCGGTAGTCTGGCGTGCTTCATCCAGCAGTTGGCAGATTTCACGCTGGGTCACTCCCAACAGCGAAGCCAGATCGCTCTGGGTCAGCAACACCGGTCCGCCAGGCTGCCCCAGCCCATGTTCAATGATGCGGATCAAGCGTCGGCAGTACCATTTCCGGTGACACTCACGTCGATCGGGATGGGTAGCGCGGAAGATCAGGTCTTCGTGCATCAACACCGGCCAGGCCAAAGTCACCAATTCATGTTCTCCACCCCCTTGACCGGGATGGGTTTTGGGTCCGCAGGCGCGGGTACCGGTGAAGAGCATCCAACCCGCTGCCAAATGCTCGGGGATGGGGAAAAACTGCTCCACCAAAGCTTGCAGATCCTGGGTCAGCAGTTCCAACACTTTCCGGCTCCCCAGAAGGTTGTACTGGCTTTCCAGCAGGTGCAACACGGCCTGCGGAAACGTTCGCTGACACGAACCGACATAGTTCGCGCCACCGTTCATCGCGCCCCCTTTTCAGCCGTATCGGCCCCTGGCTGGCGCGCCAACTGGTCTGCTAAGCGTTTCCGGCAATCGGGCTGGTCGTTTTGGGCATAAATCATCAGGTAATCCCGCACCAGCGCCCGGCCGATCTGCAAGACCAGGCTAATCTGCCCCTCGCTCAGACCCCGCAGGTGCAGGGCTACTACCTGTGTAAAAGTACGGACATACCGTTGGATCGAGGTCACACAATGATGGGTGCTATTCATCAGTTGATCGTAGGTCTCGCCTTGCAGCCAACGCCGCACAATCAGCCCTTTGTGAGTTTGCCCGCGCCCGATCCCCTGGCGATAGCCGCGGCTGGGCAGATACAGACCTTGCTTCTGCAACACCGCAAAGTCGCGCTTGATCGTGCGCACCGAAGTATGCAGCGTCCGCGCCAAGTCTTCCTGGGTCGCCACTGCTCCTTGTTCCATCGCCTCATCCAGCAGACGCTGCACTTGCACCCGACGCAAGCTTGCTGGCCCATGTTCGTTCAAGATCGCCAAATCTTCGGACCCACCGTCTACGCTCCAGACAACTTCCTTCTTCGCTGTCTCACTCAGACGGACGCCATGGCCTGCTCGTTGGGCCGTCAACAACACCCGCTGTTGCCCCAGCTTGAGCCGTTCTGGACTGCCTTGTAAACAGGCCTGCGCTTCATCCAGTATGGCTTGCGCAATCTTTGGAGGATAATGGAAATCCTGTGCAAGTGCCTGCAAAAATCTTTGCTCCGCTGTCTTCGCTTGAAGACGTTCGATTTCTTCTATGTTTGACATGGGTCACCTCTGCTTGATTATAGCCTTGCCTTTTTTATGGCAGGGTGACAAATGTCACCATCACCGCCAATCTTACGCGAAAGCGATCCACGAATTTACACTAATGACTCCCCTGAAAAAAGGGTCGCGGGAATCGAAAAAGTTTAATATAATCGGTGCAACACAAAAGCCGAGGATCTGAAACATGTACAAAGCGAACAAAAAGCATTTACAACCTCTCTTGATCAGTAATGTAAGCGATTTGCCGGAAGAACAGCGCCAGCGGCTGGAAAGCAGTTGGGCGGGAGAGTTCTATCGAGAGTTCTTCAGTCGGATCCGAGAAGAAAGCTTTGCGAAGCTGTATGCGGATGTGCCTTCCCGGCCAAACATACCGGTGAACGTGCTGCTGGGGCTGGAAACCCTCAAGGCAGGTTATGGATGGAGTGACGAAGAGTTGTATGATCAATATAACTTCAACCTGCAGGTACGCTATGCACTTGGGTATAGAGACTTTCATGAAGGGGGATTTGAGCTACGCACGTTATACAACTTTCGGCAACGCCTGAGCAAGTACAATGCAGAGCAAGGGGAGAACCTGGTGGCACAGGCGTTTGAAGACATCACGGATCAGCAGATGCTAGCCTTGAAGGTGAAGGCAGGCATCCAGCGCATGGACAGCACACAAATCGCGAGCAATATCCTGGACATGAGCCGGTTGCAGCTCTTAGTGGAAGGCATCCAACGCCTGTGGCGAGAATTGAGCGAAGCCGAACAGCAGGGTTACGAGGCGTGGCTGGGAGAGTACGTCAAAAGCGGCTCAGGGCAGTATGTCTACCGGGTGAAAGGCCAGGAAGCTTCGGCAAAGCACACCCAGCAAGTTGGGCAGGTGATCCAACGCTTATTGAGGGAAACCCAGGCGACTTATGGAGAAACTCCGCCTTACCGGGTGCTGGAACGGCTATTGCGGGAGAATTTCACGCTCGGAGAAACGGGCGTTCAGATCAAGCCCAATGAAGAAATCGGGGCGGGTTGCCTGCAATCTCTGGACGACCAGGAAGCCACCTTCCGGCGAAAAGGGCCGGCTGAATTCAAGGGATACGTTGCCAACCTGGCGCAAACCTGTGACCCGGAAAATCCTGTCCAATTGATCACCAAGGTGCAAGTGACGCCCAACAATGTGGACGATGCCGATCTATTGGCCCAGGCCATCCCGGGTTTGAAGGAACGCACCGGGCTGCAGACCCTGTACGCCGACGGCGCTTACGGCAGCCCGGCTGCCGATGAACAGTTGAACCAGCACCAGGTTGAGTTGCTCCAAACCGGCATTCGTGGCAAAGCGCCTGCCGAGAACAAGCTCAACCTATCTCACTTTGACTTCACCACCGACGAGAAGGGCAAACCGCACACCCTTACCTGCCCCAACGGGCAAGCAGTGCTGGTAGAGCCTGGTCGGACAACTGGCTACATCGCCCGCTTTGACCCATACATCTGCCAAACCTGCCCTTTCGCTTTACAGAACCGCTGCCGGGCAACCCCTGGAAAGAAAGACCCAAGCTTCAAGCTCAGCTTCACCCAACAGGAAGTCAACTGGTCCAGGCGCAGAAAACGTTATGAGAGCACCCGGCAATCTGCCAAGAACCCCAGAGCAGCCATTGAAGCCGCAGTTCGCTCGGTCAAACATCCTTTCCCGGCGGGTAAGCTCCCAGTTCGAGGGCTATTTCGAGCATCCTGTATGGTTGTCGCCTCGGCAGCCATGGCTAATATCCGCAGTATCTTGCGCTTCCGGCAGCATAAATCCGATGTGGATCAGGCTCATTCTTTGAGCTCTGTTGATTTTTTGACCGCCTTTAGGCCTGTTTTTCGGTTTCTTTTTGTTCGCCTGCAATTTTTCTGTTGTTAAAGTACAGTTTTTTCAGTCAAGTCACTAATCTTCACGGATTTTTGAGGATTGGGGAGTAGTGAGCAGGGAGTAGGCAGTCGATGAGCACATTTCCACAGACGATACGAACGAATGAGGGCAGGGAGACCCTGCCCCTACGGACGACTAAATCACTAGCGGAGGACGAGACGACGGGAGATGCTGATGCCTTCGTGGATGTCTTTGATGATCTCAGCGAGCAGGGGGGCGATGGAGAGCACTTGGATCTTGGGGTGGCATTTTTCGGGATCGATATAGATGGTGTTGGTGACGATCAACTTTTCGATGCGCTCATCCTGGTCGAGGGTCTCGAGGGCGGTAGGGAGCAGAATGGGGTGGGTGACGGCAAAGCAGGCCTTGCCTTCGGCACCGCGGTCATAGAGGGGGTCAAGCTGCTTGAGGACGGAGCCGGAGGCCATCATGTCATCGATGATGATGGGACGGCGCCCCTGGATGTCGCCAACAACGTGGGTGGTCTCAGAGCTGGTGTAGGAGGTGCGGCGCTTGTGCATGACGACGAGGGGTAGGTTGAGGAGACCAGCGTAACGACCAGCCAGGCTGGCGCGGCCAACATCGGGGCTAACGATGGCGGCATTCTCGTATTCGGGTTTGCGGAAGTAGTTTGCCAGGAGGGGCAGGGCGGTGAGGGGGTCGACCGGAATGGTAAAGAATCCCTGGGTGGCGGGATTGTGAATGTCGACGAAGATGACGCGAGAGGCACCTTCACGCTCGATCAAGTCAGCAACCACGCGGGCGCTGATGGCCTCGCGGCCGCGGGCCATGCGGTCTTGGCGGGCGTAGGGGAAATAGGGGATTACGACGCTGATGCTGTGAGCGCTGGCGCGCCGGAAGGCGTCCAGGAGTAAGAGCAGCTCCATGATATTATCGTTGACGGGCATGGAGCAGGGCTGTACCAAGAAGATATCCTGGTCACGCACAACTTCATCCACCATGATGTGGATCTCACTGTCTTTTAGGTGGGTGGTGGTGGATTTGCCCAAAGGAACTGCGAGAATGTCGGCAATTTCTTGAGCAAGGGCGGGATGGGCAGAGCCGGTGAAGATGCGGAGAGGGTGGGCCATAAAGGGTATTTTAGCAGGAAAAGTCCGTTTGCGGGAATGAAAATGAGGTGGAGAAGGAAAAGAAGTACACTGAAAATTCGGAAATATTGAAAAGGCAGATTTTTAAGGCTCACAGATGTAGAACTATTAAACCGCAAAGGCACCAAGGACACCAAGAAATGCAAAAGATAGAACAGGGAATTTAAAGATCAGATTGGATCGTGATCAGCAGGTTGAGGTAGGAGTCGACGGTGGCGACATCACCGGGGGGGAGGAAGATGGTGGTGTCGGAGCGGACGATGAGGGCGGGACCCCGGATGAGGCTGCCGGGGCGGAGGGATTCGCCGGTGTAGAGGGGGATGAGCTGGGCGGGAGGGGCAAAAAGCACGACGGGTCGGCGATCGAGGAGGGCAGGCTGGGGGTCGGAGCCGGAGGAAGTTTGAGAGGGAAGCGGGATGGGAGGGATGTGGCCGACGGCGTGCAGGCGCAAGTTGACGATCTCGACTGGGGTGGCAGCAAGGGTGTATCCATAGGTGGATTGGTGAGCGGAGTGGAAGCCCTCCAGAAAATTTTGCTCAGGAGAAAGCCAGGGGACGGTGAGCTCGTAGGATTGGCCCTGGTAGCGCATATCGAGCTGCGGTTGGAAAGTGATGGCATCAACGTGAAGGCCTTCAGCGAGGAGGTCTTGGCGAGCGCGGGCAAGGAGAGAGGCAAGCCAATCTGAGAGGACAGAAGGTGGGGTGCTGCCGAGGAGCATGACGGTTTGGGAGTAGTCCCTGACGATATCCGCAGCAAGCATGCCGAAGGCGGATAGGACGGAAGCATAGGGGGGGACGATGACCTGCGGGATGCCCAGGCGGTGAGCCAGGCTGCAGGCATGCAAGCCACCCGCTCCACCAAAGGAGAGCAGCGAGAAGAGGCGGGGGTCATGGCCGCGCTCGACGGAAACCAGGCGCAGAGCACGCTCCATGTGGGCATCCACAATTTCTACCACGCCGAGGGCGGTTTGCAAGGGATCGAGACCGAGGGGCTCGCCGAGACGCTGCATGACCCAGCGGGCGCGTTCCAGGTTGAGCGGCATGTCACCACCGAGGAAATGGTCGGGGGGAAGGCGCCCAAGAACGAGGTTCGCATCAGTGACGGTTGGGAAAGCTCGCTCGGATTGGAGCGGGGGTGGGTCAGGGGTGTAACAAGCGGGACCGGGATCGGCGCCGGCGCTTTGCGGACCCACGCGCAGAGCACCACCGGGGTCGAGATAGGCGATGGAGCCGCCGCCAGCACCGATGGTATGGATGTCAAGAACGGGGATGCGGATTGGCAAGCCGCTGACCTGGGCATCACTGGTGACCAGCGGCTCCCCATCGATCAGGGAGACATCTGTAGAGGTACCCCCCATGTCGAAGGTGATAAGCTGAACTTTGGAAGCAGGTTGAGAGATTGCTTCTGCTATGCGGCGGGCACCAACGATGCCGCCAGCCGGACCGGAGAGGATGCAGCGCACACCGTTACGACGGGCTTCACCCAGGCTGATGGCACCGCCGTTGGACTGCATGATGCGCAGGGAATTCACCCCACCCCCGGCTCCTTCGCTACGCTCAGGGCAAGCTCCTACCCACTTACGCTGAGAGGGGAGAAAAAGGGCTTGCTCCAGGCGAGAAAGGTAGCGGTCGAGGATGGGAGAGACATAGGCGTTGATGACGGTGGTGCTGGTGCGCTCGAACTCGCGGAACTCAGGGAGGATTTCGCAAGAGGCAGAAACCAGAAAGCCAGCCGCGCGCAGCTTGGCTGCGATGAGCTGTTCGTGGGCGGGATGAAGGAAGGAGAAGAGCAAGCAGATGGCAATGGATTCGATCTGTTGCTGCTGGAGGAGAGAGGGGAGGGTATCGACCTGGGCAGGATCGAGGGGGGCGAGCACTTGCCCGGTGTGGTCGATGCGCTCATCCACCTCGAAGCGCAGCTCGGAAGGAACCAAGGGTGGGGGAGAGGCGTAAGACAGGTTATACAGCTCGGGACGGTTCTGGCGACCGATTTGGAGCACATCGGCAAAGCCGCGCGTCGTCACCAGGGCTGTGCGGGCACCTTTGCGCTCGAGCAGGGCGTTGGTGGCAACGGTGGTGCCATGCACGATCTCGAGTTGGGATAATGTGACAGAGAGGCCAATATGCTGCAGGCCTGCCAGAACAGCCTCGGCGGGATCTTGCGGAGTGGAGAGGCACTTGAAGGTCTTCACCTGGCCGGTTTGAGGATGGAAGACGACGAAGTCGGTGAAGGTGCCGCCAATATCGATGCCGATGCGCAGCATGGGTGTCCTTTAGAGAAGAGATAGCTGGTAAGCGGGTCTTTTGCCGTCCAGGAGGACGAAGGGGGCGAGACGAGAAGGGTTGAGGCCGATCTTGTGCAGGTCGACCAGGGAGCAGATTTTGTTCTGCCGGCGACCAGAGAGGATGAGGTCGGCACCCTTGGGACCGATGCCAGGGACGCGCAGGAGCTGCGAACGGGAGGCGCGGTTAAGCTCGACGGGGGTTTCGGAGAGGTTGGTCTGTGCCCAGGCCAGCTTGGGGTCGGTATCCAAGGGCAGGCGGCCATCTTTTTGAAAGGGGAGCTCCTCCAGATTGAAGCCATAGTCGCGCAGGAGGAAGGAGGCTTCGTAAAGGCGATGCTCGCGCTTGACCGATTCGGGCGGCTGGTTTTCGAGAGGCGTATCGGGGATGGGGTTGAAAGGAGAATAATAGGCACGGCGCAGATGCAGCTTTCGGTAGAGGTAGTCGGTGGTGTGGAGCAGCTCCAGATCGTTTTCGCCAACCGCGCCGACGACGAACTGCGTGACGGAGGAGGGCCAGTATCCCCGGTAGCCGAGCCGGTCAGGCTGGTTGCGACGGATGTCATCGACCCAGCGCAGGGGCTCGAGCAGCTCTTCGAGGAACTGCTTACGAGGGGCCAACATCTGCAGGCGCTCTGTGTTGGGGGCTTCCAGATTGATGGAGACGCGGTCAGCAAGCTGCATGGCGCGCTCAACCTGGGCACGCTCGGCGCCGGGCATGATCTTGAGGTGCAGGTAACCCTCGTACTGGTAATTGTGGCGCAATATGTCGGCAACATCGATCAGCTTATCCTGGGTGAGCATGCCGCCATTGGCAATGCCGGAGCTGATGAACAGCCCATCGGCAGCGCCTTTCACATGCAGGGACATAAAAACCTGGGCAAATTCTTCGGGTTTGAAGGTGGCTCGGCGGAAGTCACGCCCGGCGCGGAAGGGGCAGTAGTTGCAATTGCGCTCGCAGGCGGAGGTGAGCAGGGTCTTGAGCAGCTTGATCGTCTTGCCGTTCGGAAGGGTGGCATGACCGACGTAGATATCGTCCTCGCGTTTGGCAGGGATCTGAGGGCAGAGGGCGTCTTCGGCTGGCTCCAGGTGCATTTGAGCGGTGAGGGCTTTTAATTGCTCGAAAGTGGCATCCATGCATTTATTATAGAACAAATGGGCGATTTGTCAATAAGAATCATTTCTGTGAGCAGGGTGTTCTTAAAGTCAGGGACAGGTTGTAAGAAAAGACCTTCATCGGTTAAGCTTTGTGTACGGCACAAACGAAACCAAGGAAGGTCAAAATGGAGTCTAACACAGGAACAGGGATTGTATTCGATGTAGGCAGTCTGTACGCACACTTTCAGGCCTTGAGTGACAAAAGGAAACGCAGAGGGCGCCGGTATTCCTTAGAGATGATCCTGGTACTGGTGATGCTGGCGAAGCTGTGCGGAGAGAACCATATGAGTGGGATTGCCGACTGGGTGAAACATCGGGGAGAGCTGATCGTGGAACTGCTGCAATTGAAGCGCAAGAAGATGCCCCATCATAGCACCTATCGCCGGATTCTGGCTGAAGTGGTGAAAATAGACGAGCTTGAGCAAATGAGCAGTGAGTTTTTGAGCGGGAAGAAGTTCTTTGGGAAACAAGTTCTCATCGCCATCGATGGGAAAGTGCTGCGCGGGACACTGGATCGGCAACAAAACGGGACCTACTTACTGGCCGCTTTTTTGCCCAGCGAAGGGATTGTGCTCATGGAAGTCGCCATTGAAGGCAAAGGTAGCGAGATCCCTGCGGCTCCGAAAGTGCTCAAGCGCATTGATTTACGTGACAAAGTTGTGATGGGAGATGCTTTACATACCCAAAGGCAGGTATCCATTCAAATTGTGATGGCAGGTGGGGAATATATCTGGTTTGCGAAAGGCAATCAGTCCCAGATTGAAGAAGATATCCGCCTTTGGTTTGAGCCGGATGTGCAACCCATTCCAGGGCTAGGTTTTCCACCTAAGGATTTCGAGACGGCTCATGTGACAAACAAAGGTCACGGTCGGATAGAAACCCGCACCCTCACAGTCAGCAGTCAGTTGAAGGACTTCTTGGATTGGCCATTCCTGGAGCAAGTCTTTCAACTGCAGCGCCGTTCCGCATCCAACCGTACTGGTGAAATTCATGAACAGCTCGTCTATGGCTTTACCAGCCTGAGGCGAGAAGAAATCACGCCTCTCCAACTCCTCGAGAAAATCCGTTCCTATTGGGGTATTGAAAATGGCCTGCATTATCGGAGAGATGTCACCTTGCGAGAAGACTATACCCGCATGACCCAGGCAAAGTTTGGACATGTTGTGGCTTGCTTGAATAACTTGCTTCTAGGTTTACTGCTCTCCAAGCACAAATACCGTACCATCCCTACTGCTAGACGCTATTTCTCTGCCCACCCTGCCGAAGCTTTCCAACTCATTTCGCGACTTTAAGAACGCCCTGTTTCTGTGAGATCAATAAGGGAAAGTAATCATCATCACGAAATACTCGAACCACACGAACAAGCCGCAAATGAATTGCGGTCTGTTACTGGAAACATGCTAAAGCATGTTCGCTGAGGCGCTTGGAAGATGATGGAAATAATGAAATACTCGAACCACTCGAATGGAGATTTTTGCTACGGGTTATACTGTTAAATAAGCGGTGAAAAAGGAAAATTGACATGTTGAACTTGCTTCTTAAACCTGGAACCATTTTTACCAAGAAATTCATCCTGATTAATCTCGGGGTAATGATTGGACTGCTGATCGCCTGTAATCCCCTGACGAGTGTCTCCCAGTCGTTCGATGAGGAGGGGTCTGAAAAAATAAAACTGAGAACTTGATTCTGCACTACGATCTTGCAAGTTTTTTGGGCTAATCTGTGACCGCGTGGTTATAATACTCTCAAATCATGATGAGGAGTTTTGCGCTATGGTGGAATTAACAACACCTGCCTGGGTACACAATGCCGTTTTTTACCAGATTTTCCCCGACCGGTTTGCTTTCAGCAAGGAGGTCGTCAAGCCCAGCAACCTGGAAGGCTGGGATACGCCGCCGACGGTGTATGGCTTCAAGGGCGGCGATCTGCTGGGTGTATTCGAAAAGCTGGATTACCTGCAAGACCTGGGGATCAATGGCATATACTTCAACCCGATCTTCCAATCTGCATCCAGCCACCGCTACCATACGCATGATTATTTCCAGGTTGACCCTCTCTTGGGGGGAAACCAGGCCTTTGCCCGTTTGCTCCAAGAAGCACACCGGCGGAATATCCGGATCGTACTGGATGGCGTGTTCAACCATGCCAGCCGGGGATTCTACCAATTCAACCATGTGCTGGAATGCGGGCCGGCCTCGCCGTATGTGGATTGGTTCGACATCAAGGGCTATCCGCTGAACGCCTATGGACCGGGCAAGGCGAACTACCGCTGCTGGGTGGGGCTGCCAGCTCTGCCTGAATTAAATACCAGAAACCCGCAGGTGAGACAGTACATCATGGACATCGCGCGCTACTGGCTGGAGCAGGGCATCGATGGGTGGCGGCTGGATGTGCCCTTCTGCATCGACGATGACAGCTTCTGGCAGGAATTCCGCCAGGTGGTGAAGTCAGCCAACCCGGAAGGATATATCGTGGGCGAGGTGCCCTGGGAGGCGCAGCGCTGGCTGCAGGGCGACCAGTTCGATGCGGTGATGAACTACCAATTCACTCAGCTGTGCGTGGGGTTTTTCGCTGGTGAGGGGATGGACCGGCACTTTGAGAAGGGAATGATGGGGCTGCCGGAGACTCCAATGATGGATGCACCTACCTTTGCCCGAAGGGCAGAAGTGCTATTAGAACTGTATCCATCTTCGATCGCAGCTGCCCAGCTCAACCTGCTGGACAGCCACGATATGCCACGCTTCTTGTCGATTGCGGGCGGAGATAAGGCAAGCCTCAAGCTGGCCGTGCTATTTATGCTGACCTACCCCGGCGCACCGTGCATTTATTACGGCGATGAGGTGGGCAGCGTGAATGGCCCCACGCGCACTCCGGAAGACTGCCGCTTCTCTTTCCCCTGGGATGAGAGCAAGTGGGACCATGACCTGCGAGATTTTTACAAGCGCTGTATAGCTTTGCGGTTGAACCACGCCGCACTGCGTACAGGGAGCTTCCAGACGATCTATGCCGAGGGGAAGCAGGTGGCTTTCGAGAGGCAATTGGATGGTGAGAGGGTTTTGATCGCGATCAACAATGGAAAGGAGCCCTGGAGGCTGGACCTGAGGGTGCAGTCGCTGAGCGATGGCTGCAAGGGATGGCTGCAAGGCTGGGAGGCGCAAATCCAGGATGGCAGGCTGAATGGGCTGACTCTACCCGCTAAGTCGGGGGAGGTATTCCTTATTTTAATCTAAACAGGATAGACAGGATGCACAGGATGTGGCTGGAAAATAGTCCACCGATTGAAATCGGTGTCTGATACGGGGAGACCGACTTTTAGTCGGTCGAGATGGGCAAGCAGTTTTCGGAATCAGTATAAAATATCCATAAGCATATCTAGGAGGAGCCAGATGGGGTTGGCGTGGTTGAGGAGAAAAAGAAACTATGGACAATAATCGGATGATGAAGCTATTTTCGATCCTTGGATCGATCCTATTGATGATCCTGGTATTGTTTGTCATGGGTAATTCCAACCTATTTGGGGAAGAAAATCTTGTTTGGATATTCCTGACCCTGGGGCTGGTGATCATGGTGGTCAGCCTGATCTACAACGCCTGGGCGGGGAAGAAACGTAAAGAGGCCTTGCAGCAAACCGCCTCGGAAATGGGCTTCAGCTTTGCCCCGGAAGATAAGGATTTCAACATGCAGCTAGGATCGGCAGCTCCTTCTGAAATCCTCTCGAAAGGGAGGAACCGCAAGGCTTATAACATCCTGCGCGGCCAAAGACGGGATGCACAAACGACCGTTTTTGATTATAAGTACACCACCGGAAGCGGAAGGAGCAGCCAGACTCACCGCCTAACGCTGGTATTGCTGACCCTGGAGCAGGTAGAACTGGTTCCGTTTAGCGTGAGAGGGCGCGGATTTTTCGATAAAGTAGCTGCGAAATTTGGACAAAAAGAGATCAGCTTCGAGTCTTCTCCCGAATTTGCGAAAAAGTACCTGGTGAAGGGTGACGATGAAGAAGCTGTACGAAGGCTGTTCAGTCCGAGTGTGATGGCGGTCTTCGAGCAGCAAAACAACCTCTCCTGCGAGGTAGTTGAGAACCGCCTCCTGGTCTTCCGTCCTGATCGAACTGTCAAGCCCGAAAATTTGCGTGACTTTTTGGATAATGCCGTGCAGCTGTTGGAACTGCTGCGACGCCCAGCTTACAATTTCGATTATGCGCGGTGAAATTCGGTAAGGAGCTGAAAACGGATTAGGTGAGCGGATTGAACGGATGAGGGATGTGGATGAACAAAATGCCCAACTTTAAGGGATCCTTCAGCAGCAAAGTGCGCTGCTTCAGGACGACACGAAAAGGTGTCGCGAGCAAAGGGCGCTCCCTTGGGATGAAGTAAAGGTTTGTCCCCATGACCGAAGCGAAAGACCCCCTTTGACTTGAAACCGGGATGGAAACCGGCTGGTTGGGAGGGGAAAAGCCCTCACCCTGGCTCCTTCGTTTCACTCAGGACAGGCTTCTCCCAAAGGGAGAGGGGAAGTAACCTTTCAGGTTTTGATCTAAATTTCGGACTGGCTGGCTAATAGACGCGCTGGAAGACCAGCAGGATCACCGTCATCTCGGAGTTGTCTGCAGGATTCATAGCTTTCATGGTCAGCTCCAACCGATCGCCTGACACCTGGAACCCGGTCGCCAGCGTCAGGGATGTAATGAAGGCAGTTTCCTGGTCCATGATCCCTGGAGGGTCCGAACATACCTTCCTGCCAACAGTCGGAGGGGCGATGGTTACGTTGGGGCCGTTTACCTGGTAGGTGGTCGAATAGGTGTTGCAGCCGGCTGACCCGGTCATCGAGCTGTCTGCCCCCAGCACTGCGGTGGTTTGTGCCCCTGACACAACTGGCACAATCAGCCCCTGGTTATTGAGATAGGAGACCAGAACAAGAGAAATATCGTTTGTCTTTACGGTCACACTCTGCTCTTGAGAGACAGTTGATCCATCTACACCCACGACCTCCAGACGGTAAACCTCGGTACCGCTATTCTGGAAGCAATCTTGCCCGCTGCCAGATGTGGGGGCATTGTCTACAATTACCATGCTGTTGCGCAGGAGGCGCACAACCTGAACGTCGCCACTCACGCTCCACGACCCATTGACACATTCACCTACATTGATTTCGCTGGGCTGGATGACAAAGGCGCTGATCACCGGCGGCGCGACTGGAGGCGGGGTCGGTAGGGGAGTTTCCGTGGGGGCAGGTGCTTGAGTTGGCTCGATGGTTGCTGTGGGGACAGGGGTTTGAGTCGGCGCGAGGGTAGCCGTGGGGGCAGGTGGTTGGGTGGGCGTTGGCTGGACCGGGGTTGGGACGACCACGACATTGACCGGGTTGGAGGCGAGGGCTGTACCACCTGGGTTGGAGGCCTGGATTTGGTAGTAAACTACGCCACTGCCCGGTGGATAATCTGTAAACGAGCCTGTCGTAGGGGCATTCACCCAGAGGGTGGTATTGTCGCGCAAGAGCTCAATATTACTGACCTCACCCAGCACCTCCCATTGAATTGTCACAGAGCCGCCGGCGTTGATTTGGGCCGGGTTGGCGCTGAAGCGTTGGATGATGGGCTGCGGCACCTTGGTCGGCTGACCAGGGGGTGGGACGACCTGGATGCCTACCCAAATGCGTTCACCAAAATACTGTCCCAGGGGGTTACGCATTTGCCAAAAGCCCTGATAGGTGCCTGTTTGCAGGGGAGCTACCAGGTTCACAAACATGTCGTACATTACACCAGGGCTCACCTTTGTATTCACTGCAGTAGGCTGCCCACCCATCAGGGCGGCGGGTGTGTTGCCACCCACATACACCAGGGTGTAATTAATATCCCAGGCACAGGTGCCCGTATTTTTAATCTTCCAACCTTTCTGAAATTCTGTTCCGGGGTAAAAAGCAGCCGGAGTGGTCATGTGATTGTCCGGATAGGTTAGATCTTCCACGAAAGATATCCCGTCAATACAGGCTGCAGGGGTCGCTGTAGGCTGGGAAGGGACAGGCGTGGGCTGCGGCTGGACGCCTGCACCGCTTTGCCCGATATATTTCTGAGTCAGCGCAGCCAGGGTGCCATCGTTCTGCATCTGGGTCAAGGCATTATTCACCTGGGTTTGCAGGGAGGCTGCCCCTTTGGCCAAAGCGATGCCGAATAACTGCTGGTTGAGATTCTGACCGACCAGCTTGACCCCGCCAGCCGCTACATAGGCATCCGCGGCTGCCTGGTCCAGTATAACCACATCCACCCGACCTGCCTTCAAATCATTAACCGCGTCATCTGCCTTTTGGTATATCAATAGGTTTGAGGCCGGCATCTGGCCAGTGTCCACCAGATTTTCCTGGATCCAGCCTTGAAAAACCGTTTTATTCTGGACGCCTGTACGCAGGCTTACGATCTGGTCTGGGCTGGTGATCGATGTAAGGGGGGAGTTCTGGTTTGCCAGGACCGAGGTTGAGGAGTTGAAGTAGACATTGCTGAAGTCAAAAACGACCTGGCGTTCTGGGGTGATCGAAATCGCGGCGGCTGCCAAGTCGATCTGCCCGAGCTGGAGGGCATTCCCCAGCCCATCGAAGGCGATGTCCTTCATCTCAATTGGGATATTCAAGCGTATGCCGATCTCCTTGAGCAGGGCGACATCAAAGCCATCGAGCTGGTACTGAGCGTCATAAAAGGCAAAAGGCGGGTAATCGCCAGAAGTGGCTACCACCATTTTTCCAGTGGCCTGGATGCGCGCCCACGAGTCTTCAGCCGGTTGAGTCGGTAGAGGAGCGGCGGTAGGTACCTCTTGAGGTGCATTTCTGAAGAAGAAAAACCAACCGATGACCACACAGCCAATGACCCAGATTGCAGCTAAAATCGCGATCAGGATGATGAGCTCTTTTCGATCCATTTTGTTAGACATACTTTTGCCTTCCTGGCTGGTTAAGATTTTGAACACCTCTTGATCTCACTCGGTTTGCCCACCTGCTATACGCTCAGGAATGGAAAATCCCTTTCCTTGTCCATAATATATCATAAATGCCATGAATGCAAATGTCCTTGAAGCTAAGGCTGAGCTGAATTGAATTAATGAGGATGGCGGCTAAGAAATGACTCTGCCTGGACCTTGACTTTTCCGTTGATTGGCTGTATAATACTCTATATTACAGAGTACTCTAATATATATAGAACTCTAAAGGATTGATTAATGAAAGTTTCTCCCACCGAAGCCGAAGAAGCCCTGGCGGATATCCAGAGCATCATGCAGAAAACCCGCCAATCGATCGCCAGCAGCAACGTCCACATCTCCCTGATTGTGACTGGGTCTGTCTGGATGATCGGTTTTTTGTGCACCCAGTTCCTGTCTGGTGCAATCGTCGCCTATATCTGGATCGGGTTAAGCATCCTCGGCAGCACCCTGGCCTCCATTCTGAGCATGCGGACGAGTAAGCGCGTGCACAGCCCAACGGCAGCAGCGACGGCAAAACGGATCGGCCTCACCTGGGTGCTCCTGGCTGTTTTCTGCGCGGCTGCGATCGTGGTCGCCTGGCCATTGGACGGGAAGCAGCTGACCGTTTTCATCATCCTGTTTGTGATGATCGGCTGGCTAGAAATGGGATTGCTGCTCTCCATCATCTCCATTTGGCCGGGCCTCATCATCATCGCCCTGATATTAGTTGGCTACTTTCTGCTGCCCGACATTTTCTATCTTTGGATCGCCATCCTGGGAGGCGGGGGGATGATTGCCCTGGGCCTGTATATCCGTTCCAGGTGGTGAACCGATGGCTGAGCTGAATGAAACTATCCACCAAACAGTGCGCCTGCGCATCATGGCAGCCCTGGTCACCCTGGAGGCAGGCAATGAGGTAGATTTCAGTTATCTGCGCGACCTGCTCAAAGTCACAGATGGCAACCTGGGTGCCCACCTGCGCAAGTTGGAAGAGGCTGGCTACATCGCCGTCAACAAAACCTTCATCGATCGCAAGCCGCGTACTTTCATCTCGGCAACAACCGAAGGGCGGAGGGTCTTCCAAGAACATGTGTTGGCATTGGAAGCAATTCTTGCAAACCGCCATTCGTAATTTTTTGACCTGGAAAGTAGGGAAGGCGGTTTGCCTCAGTGATTGGCCTTTGTTTAATGACTTCTGAGTAAGTGGTTTTCGTCCAATCACAAAAGGAGCAAGTGAGAATAAGGTTTATATGATTAGCTCATTCAAGGAATTGACAAAGGAACAAGAGCGATTGGCTGGAGGCAAGGGGAGAATTTTAGTAAGGCTCTATCGGGCGGGTTATCCGGTTCCGGATGGGTTCATCATCCTGCCGGCTGCTTTTTTGGGGGACGACCTGACCATAGAAGCATGGGGAATGGTGCAAACAAACCTCACCTGCCTGCGAAAGGGGGATCAGGCAGGTGCCTTTGCGGTCCGTTCTTCGGCGCTGCAAGAGGACTCTGCGCAGGCATCGTTCGCGGGCGAGTTTGAGACTGTGCTGGATGTTTGCACAGATGAGGAGATCCAGAAAGCCATTCACACGGTGCGCGCCTCGCGGCACAACTCCCGAGTGCAAGCCTACATCCAGGCACAGGGGATGGAAGAGGCGGAGCCGGAAATCGCCATCGTCATTCAGCGCATGGTCCGGGCAGATACCTCTGGCGTGCTGTTCACTGCTAACCCGGTTACGGGCGACTTGATGCACATGACGGGCAACGTTGTGCCAGGTTCCGGCGAGAAGCTGGTCTCTGGTCAGGCGATCCCACAAGCCTTTACTTTTTCTAGACCCAAAGGAACCTACAGCGGGCCGCCGGAGCTCAAACGACTTTCCCACAGCCTCTATCGCATTGCCTGCAGGTTGGAGAAAGAACTGGGTGGTCCGCAGGATATTGAATGGGCGATTGCAGGCAGAAGGCTGTACATCCTGCAAGCACGTCCCATCACAACCTTGAGCGGATACAAACCTGATACTGCCGAATGGAACGATAGCCTTACAGGTAACTTTTTATGGTCCGGCACCAACCTGGTCGAAAACGCGCCTCAGGTGCTCACGCCTTTCACCTGCTCCTTGCGGAAAGGTCTAGTATATGAGGGCATCGATCTTTCAGACGGCTCTACCTTGGGATTGGACAATTATGCAATGGCGGGGATCATCGGCGGCCGCGGGTATATCAACCTGAGCATCCAAGTTTCGGCTTCTCGGCCATTCTTCAATGGAGACTCCCGAAAAGCGCTACAACAGGCGACTGCCTGGTGGGGAGGTGTTCCAGATGATGTGGACATACCGCTTATTCCCATCTCAACCAGAGCGTGGTGGACTAAAGTGCTGCCGAGTTTAACCCGGTTCGGGATCAAGATGAGCCGCTTCCGCAAGGAGATTCCCCAATTCGTTGCAGAGAACCCGCACTGGTGTGCCGGGATGTGCCAACGTATCCGGAAGGCTGAGAATGGGGCAGAATTAGCCCGGCTGATGGAAGACGAAATAAAACCCTATTCCTTGCGCGCTTTTTATCTCGCCAATGCTGGCGCGACAGATCTTCCTAACCGCCTGGAGAGCGAGCTGCGTGGATTGGTCGGAGAGTTAGATGCCAATGCGCTGCTCTCCAATTTAGGCGGCCTGGCGTCCCAATTGGAGAGCCTCGGACCTCTAACTGGTCTCGGAAAAGTGAGGCGCGGGGAGATGAGCCGTGCCGCTTACCTGGAAGCCTACGGTCACCGGGGGGTGAACGAGAACGAATATGCCTGGCTGCGCCCGGTGGAAGATCCCACCTGGATTGACCGGCAGCTCATTGAGTTCGCCAAAGCGCCGGTGGAAATCGAAGCACTGATTGCCAGACAGCAGGCTGCATTTAGCGCGGCGTGGGAGCGCTTCTGTGAACGCTACCCGAGTAAAGTGAAGGCAATGCAGCTGCGCCTGGAAAAGGCAGCCCAGTCTGCGCACCAGCGTGAAGCGGTGCGTTCAGAAGCAACGCGATCTTCTATGGTGATCCGCAATTTTGCCCTGCGCGCTGGTGAGCTGACCGGCGTAGGTGAAGATATCTTTTTCCTGACCATCTTTGAAGTCCTTTCACTCCTAGATGGGGATGACTCGGCGTGCAGGTTCATCCCGAGACGGAAGGAAATGTATGCGCGATACCGCGCTTCCGCCTTACCCGACGATCATCGTCGGACGGTTTGATCCCTTCCAGTGGGCGGCTGATCCCAGGCGGCGCAGTGATATTTACAATGCCAATGCGCCTGCTGGGGTAATTGCGACAGAGGCGAGCAACACGATCAAGGGCTTCGCCGGAGCTCTGGGCATTGTCGAGGGGACTGTGAGGCGGCTGGAGCGGCTGGAGGACAGCGATCAATTTCAGGCTGGAGAGATCCTGGTCACCACGCTGACTAATATCGGGTGGACGCCACTCTTCCCACGGGCGGCGGGGATTATCACAGACCTGGGAGCACCGCTGAGCCATGCCGCTATCGTGGCGCGCGAGCTGGGAATTCCAGCCGTGGTGGGCTGCGGCGATGCAACCATGCGCCTGAAGACAGGCGACCGGGTGCGCCTCAACGGCGGCCAGGGGTTGGTGGAGATTTTGAAGGCGGTATAGCCTCTTCTGAGGGGAGAGGGGAGGTTATTTACCCTGCGAGATGAGCAGGGGGTACAACGAGCGGCGTGACAGCCCATCGGTGCTGATCATACCCACGACTTTCTCCTCTTTGATGATGGGCATAGCCGAGACCTCATGGTGCTCCAGCTTGCGCACCAGCTCGAGGAGGGTATCCTGCAAGGCGGCAGTGATCACCTCTTGAGTCATGATGGTGCTGATGGGTGTGTCCCAGGGCAAGCCATCGGCAGAGGCACAGGTGATATCCCAATCGGTGACGACACCGGTTAATTTCTCGCCACTATCAAGCACCGCCAGGAGGGGGCAGGCGGTCTCAACCAGGAGCTGGGCAGCTTCACGGATGGAGCTGGATTGTGGAAGCGTGACGATGCGCTCCATCAGATCCTTGGCGGTTCGGGCTTTCTCCCGCAAGGTGATGCGCTGGATGCTGAGGCTCTCGGCAGCTTCGGAGGGCAGCAGATCAGGGTCGGCGACAAGCAAATCCACCAGCTCGCGGATATTGCGGCGGATCACCTCATCACGGGCGGACTCGGCGACCAGGCGGCGTTTTTCAGCCAGGGCTTCGAGCGCCGTGGTATTTTCTGCCAGCCAGCGGTCAACGGCCGGAGGGTCACCCAGCATTTCTTCAGGGATGCGCAGGTCGGATGAGGTGCGCACCAGGTGCTCTTGGGCAGCGAAGATGACGCCGCCTGAGTTGACCAGGTAATCTACGGCGATCATGATGCCCTGCTGGCGGTAAATGGCACGCTCCAGGCGCGAGCGGGCAGCTTTGTGCTCGGGATCCTGAGAATAGGTGTTGGCGCCTTCAATGATGAGCGCCCATTTGCCCATGCGCTCGACGGTCATGGTGGGAGAGGAAGCAGGATCGGTATCGAGGTAATTGGCAATGGGGGAGGCAGGGATGAAGCAAAAGGCGGATTCTCTGAGCAAGTCATCCGGCTGGTTGGAGAACTTGGTCTTCACGGCAGCATCGGGACTATGGGGATCGATCTCCTTGCGGTAATAGTTAAGGCAGAGATGGCGATCCTGCCGGCTCTGTTCAAACAGATCGCAGACCGGCAAGCCATGCTCGTTGTAAAGATAGCCCGAAGCATCGCTGATCCCCACCACGCGCACCTCCGGATTCTGCTCGCACAACAGCCGGGCTGTATGCGCACCTACCGTGCCAAAGCCCTGCACCATCACGGTGATGTCACCGGGCTGGGGGACGGTAAAACTCGCAAATTGGGGCAGGGAGCGGAGGCGCGGCAGCTCTTCTAATAAGGCCTGCAAGGCGATTACCAGACCCCCGCCCGCAGCTCCCAGCACGTCGGACCTGACTCCACCCATTTCGCTGGGCTTGGAAAGGACGGTATCGAGGCCGTTTTCTACAGCGATGAGCTTCATATCTGCGACGCCCGTCCCCACATCAGGACCAGGCAGGAAAATATCGTTGTAGCGGACTAGCAAGCGAGCGAAGCGGCGCACGATCTCCTGGTGCTGCTCGAGAGGCAGGTTCGGGTTGGCAACGATGCCGGCTTTACCACCGCCGTAGGGCAGGTTCGCGGCGGCGTTCTTGAGAGTCATGCCGCGCGCCCGGTTGAAGATTTCCAGAGGGTAAAGATCGGGCAGCATGCGGATGCCGCCCATGGCAGGGCGCCCCATCGCCAGGTTGTCAACGACCAGGTAGCCGCCGATTTCTAAAGGCGACTCTTCATCCCACATGCAGGCGACCAGCTTAGGACCCAGGCGATCGGGCTGGATGCCCAAACGACCCAGGCGCTCAACATCCACGGAGCTAAATTCCATGTAACATTTACCCGCCTCACATACCAGGCGGTTCTTCAAGGTGCGCTCAGGGAGGACCTGCTTGAGGAACGAATCCACCAGCTTTGGAATCATGTTTGTTTTTCCCTTTCAACTTAGAATGCAGCTTTCACAGAGTGCCCTATGGAAAAAGGGCTCACGAAAATGCGCAAAGAAAAAATGACCTCACTTGTGGAGGTGGTTTGCTGCCACAAATGACAGGCCTGCTTCGGTGAGAGCCCAGGCGGTGTGGTTGCAAGCCTCAAATTTATCCATAAAATTCGCCTGCAAGGCTTCCCAATCGCCAGCGGCAATCACTTCGCTTTTGTCGCGGAAATAATCCAGAATATCCGAAGGATGGGGGCGCTTCTCGTCGATCTCAGGGTCTCCGCCTTCGTGCTTGGCAGAGATGTTGGCGACATGGTCAGCCAGCTCTACAAGCTCGAGACGGCGGTCATAGGGTTGGCGGACAATGCTCTTCCAGGTCTCGGTGATATGATGCTCAAAGCGTACGACATCTTCAAAGCCAAGGAATTTGCGGAACTGGGCGGTCAGCTCGAGGGTCTGGTTGTTGGCTGAGTTGCTCCAGTTGAAGCCAATCAGTGGGGAGGTGCCATCGTCGCGAGAGAAGAGCTTGGCGGCCAGCAGCGTCCACAAGGCCGCGTAAGGATTGTCGTTGCCTACAAAGACGGAGATCTTGAACTCAATATCCACACCCAAGCGGTGAAGCAGGTAGCCGACCAGGATCGTGCCAGAGTTGACATTGAGCACCTGGCGGACACCATAGGTTGTATAGTAATAGAGGTATTCGTCGAGCCATTTGAGCGGGTAATGGTTCGGCTGCCCCACACCGCCAAAATAGCCGGTGATGGTGGCGGGTCCACCCAGGTGAATATTCGAGCCATCCGTGCCTTTGGTATCGAGTGTTTCGACGTAGCTGGCGCCGATGATCTGCATGGCAGCGGCTATGGCGGGCAGGTCACCATCGGCCTCCTGCTCTTTCATCTTGCGCACCTTGATGAAACGACCCGGCATCAAGCTGCGCTGTTCAAGCGCGCGTTTTGCAGCTTCAATGATCCAGGGGAAATACTGCGCAGCAGAAATCTCCAGAGTGACGGCAAACTCATCCTTGAAGGCGGTTTGATCTGCCTTCGGACCTAGAACTTTCCTCCGGTAATCGGCAACTGAGATGAACTTATCCTTCTGGCGCTGTTCCTCCAGCCATTCCAAATCCTTCAGGAATTCTGGTTTGACAGCCTTGACTCTTTCGAGCAAAGCAGGAAGCTGGCCTGCCTGGTGGGCTTTGGAGTTGATCTCCTGGGGGGTGCCGTATTTTTCGACGACTGCCAGGAAATCATTAATGACCTGGGTATCTGGGTTCAGGAGCAGGGCATTGATTTCATCCAAGCGAGCGGTGGGAATTTTAAGAAGTTCACGCAAGTTTTCAGACATTGTTATCCTCCAATCCCTTATCCCCAACTCTCTTTCACCTAGAGCCGCACAAACCAGGTTGTCTTGCGAAATGATGAGATTGCTTCGCTTCGCTCGCAATGACCAAACGTATAGGTGAAGAGAGGTAGGGGTTGGGGGGACTTTTATAGCATGGTGATCAGCTCTTGATATTCTTCTTCGGGCATTTCAAACCAATTTTCGGGTTGAGGGAAGGAGCCATCGGTCACTTCTTGGACATAACCCTTGAGTCCATCCAGGATGACCTTGCCGGCATCGGCAAAGACTTTGGCCATTTTCGGCTTGAAGCGCGGGTAGAGGCCAAACATGTCGTGGTAGATCAGGAGCTGCCCGTGGGCATGCGGTCCAGAGCCCAGGCTCATGATGATGCAACCCTCGGCGCGCTCGGTGATCAGCTTGCAGACGGGGCTGGGGACCATCTCGAGCAGGATCATGAAAGCGCCAGCCTGTTCGAGGGCTTTGGCGTCATCGATGATCTTCTTTGCCTGGGCGGCACTCTTACCCTGCAAGCGGAAGCCACCCAAGGCACTGGCAGACTGAGGGGTGAGACCCAGGTGACCGATGGCGGGAATTCCAGCGCGGACGATACCCTGGATGCGGTCAGCCATCTCGGCACCGCCTTCAAGCTTGATCGAGTCACAGGCAGCCTCTGCCATAAAACGCCCTGCGTTGCGGATGGCGGTTTCGACGGAAGGCTGGTAGCTCATGTAGGGCATATCTCCGACCAACCAGACGTTGGGGGCACCGCGGCGTACAGCCTGCGAGTGGCGGATCATATCTTCCATGGTCACCGGCAGGGTGGATTCATACCCTAACATGGTCATGCCCAGGCTGTCGCCTACCAAGATCACGTCGATGCCAGCCTGCTCTTGCAGGTAGGCAGTTGGATAGTCATAACAGGTGAGCCAGGTGATCAGTTCACCATCAGCGACTTTTTTGAACAACTTCGGTAAGGTCATCTTTTTACGTTCAGCCATTTTTTTGTCTCCTAAATGAACTTAACAGGGATTGCCGTTGATTACAACGGATAAGATATACAGGATTGAGAGAGAAACTCATTCTATTCCATGGTCAGGGTTTTGCTGATATTGCGCGGGTAATCGGGGTCGTAGCCGTGCGCCAGACTGAGGCGGTAAGCCAGGAGCTGCATGGGGAGGACAGCCATCAAGGGGTTGAACAGCGAGCCCGCCTTGGGAACCAACAGCATGTGGCTGGCATTGGCTTTAAGCATGGGGTTTTCTTCGCCGATGACGATAGCCCTACCTCCCCGGCAGGTGACTTCGTTGATGCCAGAAACCATCAGGCGCACATCTTCTGGTCCGGCGAGGAAGAGCACTGGATAGCCTTCACGTACGGAAGTGAGAGAGCCGTGCTTGAACTCGGTCGAGAGCATGCCCTCACAGTGGACGTAGGTGACTTCCTTGAGCTTGAGAGCACCCTCCAGGGCGCTGGCATAGGTAGAGCCGTAGCCCAGGCAGTAGAATTCTTCCCAGCCATTGACCAGGTTTTTGATGATCTCGATCTGTGGATCGACGGTTTCCAGGCACTGTTCCAGCAACGAGGGCAGGTTAACCAGGCCAGCAGTTGGCAGGCTGCCCATTTGCAGGGCCATGTATAGGAGGGCAGTCACCTGGTTGGAGAAGGTCTTCGTGGCGGAGGACGCTAATCTCGTACCCGCAGGCGAGGGGCAGGTAGCGCTGGGTGACGTGTGTGAGGGTGGAGCCGATGACATTGACCAGGGCTAAGGTTTGGGCTTCTTTAACCGGGCGGCCTGCTCAGCATTGAGCACATCTTTTGTCTCGCCGCTCTGGCTGACCAGAACAACCACATCCTCGGGTTTCAAGACGGGGATATATTGGGAGATGAATTGGGGAGCCAGGACTGGGGTAGCCTGGCGGCCTGCCAGGCAAGCCAGGTAGAAGGCGCCTAACACGCAAGCATGGTAGCTGGAACCGCTGCCTACCAGGTACAGGTGGCGGGCGGTTGACATCCGCTCGACCATGGACAGGGTATGAGGCAGGTCATCCAGCAGGCGGATCAGCTCTCTAGACAGGCGCGCGGCTGCTCGTGGATCTCCTTGAGCATGAAGTGCTCATACCCGCCGCGCTGTGCGTCTTCCATGCTTTCCGTGATCGTTTCGATCTCACGTTCGACCAGAGCGCCATCTTCCACTCGGCGAATCTCAACCCGGTCTGCCCAAAGGGTGACCATCTCGCCATCTCCAATACGCAGGACGCGCCGGGTGAGGTGTAAGATGGAGGGCAGATCCGATGAGACACAGGTAGCACCTTCGGCGATGCCAACAACCAGGCTGACGCCTTTTTTAATCGCACACAAGCGGTCTTCACCTTTACGGCAGATGACAAACGCATAGTCGCCCGCCAGGTCCTGGTAAGCCAGGCGAGTGGCTTCCACCAGGTCACAGCCCTGATGCACGTAGCGTTCGACAGCATGCACGCAGGTTTCACCATCGTTGGTGGAGCGGACGGTCATGCCTTCAAGGATGAACTGCTGGCGCAGTTCGACGTTGTTGACTACATTGCCGTTGTGCGCGCCAACCAGGTCGCCATCTGAATCCAGGTGCGGTTGGGCATTCATTTTGGAAGGCGAGCCAAAGGTTGCCCAGCGGAGCTGGATGATGCCGCGGCTGCCAGACATCTGAGGAAAACCCAGACGGCCAGATACCTCATCCACTTTTCCAACATCTTTTCTTAAATCGATGCTGCCGTTCTGATTTAAGGTGGCACAGCCGACTGAATCATACCCCGATAAGTCAACTTCCTGCCAGCTTCAACCAGGATCGGTCCCAGGATCTGCTCCTGGCTGGTGACAATGCCGAAAATGCCGCACATGTGAAACCTGCTCTCCCACCTAATAAGATAGCGCATTTCAGGAAGAAAAAGAAGTTACGACTTACCTTATTGTGATTGACGTTTGTACTGTCTTATTTATGACAGGGGGTATGCACCAGGCTAATCAATGTGAAGCTTATAAAGACAGCTTATATTCCCGGTAGCGCCGGTATACATAGGCACCGAGCCGGGTGGCTAGCTTGTTCGTTTGGGGATTGGTATCAGCTGTCAGCGAGCCGTCCACCCAGGTGTAACCTTTGTGGATAAGGATCCTGACCAATTCGATGAACATCTGGACTTCCAGGCCGTAGCCCCAGTATTGAGGATCAATGGCGAGGATCTTGAAGCTGACGGAGGTGATCTTGCGCCGGGCGAGGGTAAAGCGCAGGTAATCCCAAGGGTAGCGCAAGCCGTTGGAAACTTTAAACGCTTCGGCGATATTCGGCAAACCTAAACCGAAACCGGCAGTTTTCCCATCGACTTCAGCAATGAAAATGAGCTGCGGGTCGAGGATGGGCTTGAGAGACATGGCCAGGGCATTGAACTCAACGAGCTCGAGCGGGTTGAATTCAGGCAGCCTGGACAGGGAGGTGTTGTAAACGGCATGCAGCTGCCGGATTTCCTTATCCCATTGCGTCATATCTGGATGGCGAATAACACTTGAACCCAGGCGGCTGCGCGAACGCTGATCAATCTGTAAGATGATCTGAGGGATGTTCTGAAGATCAAAATTGATCTTGGACAGGTCATAACGGTAAGCCAGCCAATCGATGGAGCCCTGGAAGCCATATTTTTCAGCATAAAGGGGGTAATGGGGCGGATTGTGTCCCATCTGGATGGCGGGAGAATACTGGAAACCTTCGACGAGGAAACCGGCATCATCATTGGCGGCAAAACTGTAAGGTCCGACCAGCTCAACCAGGCCGCGGGTTTTTGCCCAGGCGCAGGCATGATCCCAGAGGGCGCAGGCAGCTTCATAATCGCCCTCCAGCACCTCGAAGAAGCCAAAAATACCGGACTGGCAGCCCGTATGGTGGTTGCGCGGGTGATCGATGGCTGTGCCGAGGGTGCCAACGATCTCCTGGCCGCGTTTTGCCAGCCAGAACTCACCCTCACCGTACTTGAAAAAGGCCGCTTTTTTATTCAGATATTCTTTACGCTGAGGCCAAAGAGGCGGCACCCAGTGGGGATCATTTTTATACACCTGCCAGGCAAGGTCGTAGAACTGGCGTTGATCAGCATGCGTAAGAACCTGATGGATGGTGATGGACATATTTTTGTTAATTTTCAGGACCGCGCTTTAAGATTTTTTCGCCATATTTCTCGTGCAAGGCATCTACGGCGCTTTGCAGGCGGCGCGTTTTTTCTTGCTGCTTCTGCTTCTGTGGGGTGGAATCCCACAGACTGAGCTGCTGAACCGGCTTTTCGAAGCCACTCAAGCCGACACCGATCAAACGGACAGGCTGCTTGGGCTGCCAGGCTTTGTTAAAAAGCGCACTTGCAGCGGCATAAATCGTATCATCCAAATTTGCGGGTTGGGGGAGGGTCACCTGGCGGCTGAGGGTGGTGAAATCTGACCAGCGCAGCTTGAGCTTGACGGTCGAGCCAGACAGGCCTTCTTTGCGCAGGGAGCGGCCTACATCCTCTGCAAGCTCGCGCAGGGTGCGGTGCAAGATTTGGGGATCGGCTATATCTTTGGCAAAGGTCACTTCACGACTGACCGACTTGATTTCGTGGGAGGTTTCGACTGGACGGTCATCGATGCCGCGGGCATGCTGGGCGATCTCAAACCCATTTTTACCGAACCGCTTTACCAGCTCAGGCTGGGAACAGCGGGCCAGGTCGCCGATGGTGAGGAGGCCGTCTTCAGCCAGGCGGGCGGCGGTCTTGGGACCGATACCCCACAGGGCGATGGCAGGCAGGGGAGCCAGGAACTCAGCCTCGTGCCCAGGGGGAACAAGCGTGATGGCGTTGGGAGGCCCACCCGTGTATTGGCCGCCCTTGAGGGCATCCGCTTTGCCTTTATCTGTGGCAATCTTGGCGACGAGCTTGTTAGCCGCGATGCCCAGCGAGCAGGGAAGCCCAAGCTCATTCCGAACTTGCTCTTGCAGCCGGCGGGCGATGTACTCAGCCGGTTCGGGGAGATCGCTGACATCCAGGAAGGCTTCATCGATAGAGATTTGTTCGAGCAAGGGAGTCACCTGGCGGAGGCGCTCCATCACCTGGTGGGAAGCCTCGGAATAAGCCTTATGGTCGGGGTCGACAATGAGCAGTCCCGGGCAGAGGCGCAAAGCTTTTGCCATCGGCATGGCAGAGCGGACACCTTTCTGGCGGGCGGCATAGGAGCAGGAGGAAACCACGCCGCGCTGGTCTGGTGAACCGCCTACTGCAAAGGCTTTGCCGCGTAAGCCAGGCTTGCGGTGTTCTTCAACGGAGCAAAAAAAGGCGTCTAAATCAAGGTGGATGATCTTACGGGGCATATTTATAGAAGGATGAGATTGCTTCGCTTCGCTCGCAATGACTATTGCTATCTTTTTTACGAGATGACGGCACTGACTACTTGATCGCTGCGCAAGGACATGCAGTGCACGCCTTGGACAACGCCCTCTTTGGCAGGGACTTCTTCAGCAAGGATGCGGATGATCTTACTCAAGCGAGAAATGATGAAGATATCCGCTCCATCTTCAAGGGTTAATGCAGAAATGAGATGATCGGTGTGCATGGCAATCTTGCCGCCACCGCCAGCAGATTTATTAGGGTTGAAGGCCGCCATCAAACGGACCGTGCCGTCTCCTTCTTCGTCGACCAAGAAGACACCGCTGTCCTCGTTCACTGCGGCAACAGCAACCGCTGAATCTCCCTCTTCCAGGCGGATGCCCGGACCACCCTGGGGAGGAATGAGTTTTTCGGAGAAGCGGATGGCTTTGCCGCGGCGCGTGGCGATGAACAAGTCGGCATCGCCGGGTGTACGACAGACAGCGGTGAGCTTGCCAAACTGCCTGGGGTTGAACATGCTTGTGCCGGGTTTCATGTATTCGCCGAAGACGTGATGGCGCAGGTAGCGGACGAGGCCGCGCTCACTGACCAGGGCAACGGCACCTTTTGCCACATCGGGCAGCGCAGCCACCAGGTGCTCATCAGGGAACAAGCCCAGTTTGAGCGCCAGAGACTCGCCACGGCCGCGCACAGGCTCAGACGGTAATAGGGAAACAGGCAGGCGGAAGGCGCGGGCCTGGTCTGTAAAGAGGAGAAGGCTCTGGGTCTCATCTGCCGCTGCCAGGATGGCGGGAGGTTCGCTTTCGGGGGTATCCAGGTCAAAAACTCCCATCCCGGCCCGGCGCTGGCGCTGGTAAAGATGGCGGGGTGTACGCTTCAGGATGCCTTGGGCGGTAAGGGTTATTATTTGGATGGTCGTGGGCGGCTCGGAAGGCGTAAGCGGTGGGAGCTCGGCTTCAACAGACGGGCGAGCCAAGTTTTTATGCTTTAAGCGCGACAACTCCCCTTCAAGATACTCGATGTAGGCAAGGATTTCTGGTTGTAGATGGGTGAGATCGGGACGTTCGATCATTGTGGGAAATAACCTTTCATATTTTCAACCTCCAGGGTGGATACTGATCCATCCCTCTTGATCAAGCTCTCCCTCAATTGTAATCTCAACGGGTAAGAATTTGCGGATCACCTCCGCATTGGTAAGGAGGTGCCCGGTAATCTTCGGAGTAGAAAATTTGGATGAGCCTTGTGCCAGCGCCAGGGGGAGAAGGAGCTGGTCAGCCAGGTATTCATCGATCCCGGCGTGTTTGTTGAGCTGGACCTGCAGGGAATCGCAGGCTTCATCAGCGACTTTTTCGGCGGGCTTCCCTTTTTCCCCCAGGGCCGTATAGCAGGCGCTGCCCTGCTCAAATTCAGCGATAAGGAGGATCAAGGTGCCTTTGCCCAGGCTGGGCAGGTTGATGGTTTTGATTTTTGTGTCCCGGCAGAGCGGTTCCAGGCGGCGTAAAGCCTGGTGCTTCTGGCGGAGGGCAATCTCATCATCCAGGTTGGCGACCGCAGATATTCCCTGGATGCGGAGCAAGGCGCCGCGCTCCGAGAGCTGGAGAGGCTTCAGGAGCCCGGCAGGGCGGAGGATGGCCTGGATGCTCCCACCGCCTTGGGGATAAAATCCGGCTTTTTCAAGGGTAAGCCTGGTATTGAAACCCATTTCCTGCAGGTAAGGATTCCACTGCAGGTCGAGGTAATGAAAACAGGGACTCCAGGGCACGTGGGTTCCACCGGTCAGGGTGAGGGTGGCAGCTTTTTTCGCCAGGGACAAGGGGATGAGGATGGTCTGCAGGACTAAAGCGGTGGCACCGGCGGTGCCGATGTCAAAGCGGTAAGAGCCCGGGCGGATTGCATGGGGAAGAAAGGTAAGCTCCTGCGAGCCCAGGCTGGCAGAAGTGACTTCAGCATTCGAAACGGCGGCAGCGGCGCGGACGGCAGTGAGGTGCTGAGGCTGGAGGCCGGGTTTAGAGCGGCTGGAACGGATGTTATAAAGGTGGATGGGCTTGCCCGAAATGAGTGACAAGGATAGGGAAGTGCGCAGCACCTGTCCGCCGCCTTCTCCCTGGGAGCCATCGATCTCGATCCAGTTATTCATATTTCAAGGCATTCAATGGTACCAGGGTGGCCGCCCGCAAAGCAGGGTAAAGGCCGGAGAGAAGACCCACCAGGGTGGCGAAAACCAGGGCAAAAATGGGCAGCCAAACGGGTGTATAAACTGCGACAGAGGGAGGCAGCCCACCTTGTTCGGCAGCTTGACCAGCCAGGTAGCTCATGGCTAAGACATTGAGGATTTGTGCGGCGCTCCAGCCTAATACCAGGCCGCCAATCCCGCCGATAAAGCCGATCCCGGCTGCCTCACCCAGGAAAATGCTGAGCACATCCCGGTTCGTTGCGCCGACAGCTTTCATCAGCCCGATCTCGCCGCGTGCGCTCGAGGATCGCCATGGTCATGGTATTGGCAATCCCGATGGCTGCGACGAGGAGGGCGATGGCTCCTACGCCTCCGAAGATGACTTGCAGGATCACAAAGAAATTGTTGATGCCTTCTACGAAAGACTGGGGGGTGTAGGCCTGGTAGCCCAGGGTATTGATCTGTTCGGTGATATTCAACACATCTTTTACATCATTTACTTTGACGACAACCTGGTTATAACCATCGCGGCTGCGATTGACACGCCTGCCTGTGATCCATTCGTTATAAGCTACCAGATCTTCGATGGGCAGATAGACGGACCAATCTGGCTCGTTGCTCGTTTCAGAAAGCAGTCCAGAGACACGTACATTAACCGTTTTACGGATCTCCTTACCCTCCTGGTCCCATTTGATCAGGACGAGCTTGACCTGTTCTCCAACCAATTCTGGAGGAGCGGGCGGATCCTGACCTGGCCTGAACTGTGGATTGTAGAAATTCAAGGGAACCTGGGCGCCGATCACCGCTGTACCACGCTCCAGGTTCAAATTTCCTTGTTGAACATCCAAGCCCAGATCGTTGAGGTCATGCGTGCCGACACCGATGATATTGATCCAATTCTCAAGACGGTTAAAGGTTAGAATGGCTCCACCTTGCAAATAATCGCGAGGGATCACCGATTTCACACCTTCAATGGCTGCCAGCTCACGCAGCGAGTCGTTGGTGATCAGTTCCTGAATGGAGGCCGTGCTGCTGCCTGTTCCACCGGATTGGAAAACCATCCCTTGACCTGACTCTCCATAATTGGGAAAAACCTGGATCTCCGTCAAATCTCCGATGCCATAAAGCTGTTCGGTAGCATTTTTTTGCAGACCGATGGCCAGAGAGACCAGGACTACTACCGCGGCGGTGCCGATCACCACCCCGATGGCAGTCAAAGCGACGCGAGCTTTGCGCCGGCCGAGGTTCTCAAGAATGAGAGAAACCAGCTCAAAAAAACGCATTTCCTTTCCTTATGGTCCTTTAATCGGTTTTCCTGGAGGAACTTCTTCGACCGGCACGGATTCAACAGGTACTTCCATTCCTGTGTCAGGTGCAGAGAGGTCGCTACCGAGGCCAAGCAAACCTTTGAAGAAGCGCAGTACCTTCTGCCAAAAGGTTTCTGGGGGCTGTTCGGGGGGGAGGTTGATGCCTTCTCCACCCTCCATACCAGGCTCGGGCATTAACATATCTTGCACATCGACGGTCAGGGTCTGGGTGATGACTTGCGATTGACTGAAATCGTCGGTATAGTCGATGGTGACCAGTAAAGCGAGCGATCCGGGGAGCGATGGGATCATGGTCGCATCGAGGGTGAAGTACATGCCGACATCGAGGGTGCCGACCAGAATTACGTTGTTACTAAACTCGGCTCCTTCGCCGGTGATTTCCATATTGCCAAGCACCACGCTGCGTTTGCCCAGGTTGACAACCTGAATGGGAAGGAGATTCGGCTGCCCGACCATAATTGGATTGGGATCCGTGTAAAAACTGACATCCACATTGGGCACTATGTAGACGAGCAGGGTAATCACCTGTTCATCGTTGATCACATTTCCCTTTTCATTCAGGTAAGTGAACGAGATGCGCATGGGATACGCGCCGGGGAGGGTGGAGGTATTGACGATCAGAGGTTGGGATGCAGCGATCATTTGACCGGCGGGCAGATCGCCTAAGGATTGGATGTTGGATGAGCCGATGGGAGCAAAGTTGGTGAATTCGCCCGATGCGCCTGAAATGCCGCCCGGCTCGAGGGTGGCGCTGGCTGAGGATCCGCTGCCGCCACCGACGATCATGGTGATACGTTTGGCTATATCATTGCCAACATTTTCTACCTGCAAATTCAAGGTGAACTGCACTCCGGGCTGCAAGGGGGACACGCTGGTGGTGTAATTGGTGATCACCAATTGGGGACGAAGAAAGGGCGGAGGCGTTAGCGTGGGCGTCACCGTGGGTGTGGCTGAGGGAACGCCTGCTTTGGGTGGGGTTATCGGAAAGGTGAAGGTAAATCTTTCGACATAGGCAACACCTTCTGCATCCGTATAATTCACGCTCATGTTGATTGAGGCAGTAGTCTGTCCCCACAGATCCCAGCTGGCTGTGAGCGGTTGGGTGAATTCCTGCCGGTTGCCGGGTGCGATCTCGCCGACGGAAATCACGCCGCCGGTTTTCCGGGGCATGAGCAGGTCCGGTGTGAAGGAGGCTACGATATTCCTGGCATAATGCTGGCCAGAGTTGTAGATTGTTACATAGAGATCGAATTCCTGCCCTGGATAAATTGTACCGGCACTCGTGCTGTACGAAAGCACCACGATGAGCGGGCGCTCGTAAGTTCCGGAGGGCACACTGGTGGCCGTGGCGGTGGGGGAAGCAGGCAGCGTGATGGTCAATGCACCTGGAAGTGAGGCGGTGGAGGTATCGGGAAGGGTTACGATCACGTTATACGTTGCAGCGGGCACCCCCACTGGCAGGACAGCGGTGAGGGATGTGGCGCTGACGAAGGTTGTGGATAGGGGTCCAAATCCTTCCAGGCTGACTACCGCTCCATCGACAAAATCTGCGCCGGTGATACTCAAGACGGTGGAGATATTGTTCGGGGTGGAACTGGGTGAGACATTGGAAATCCCAACGGCGAGAGGGGCTGATTTTCCCAGGGAAACAAAGCCGGATAGGATGAAAATCACAATCAAGAGCGAGGTGATGATTTTATATTTCATACGAAATCCGTTTCCTTCCTGTAGTTCGAACCCTGATGAAGGTGTTCCTGTTTTGAGCAATCCTTAAGAGTATTCTTCAGCTAACAGCGTGGCCTGGTTGTAGGCCTCTTCGCTGACGATTCTGCCATCCAGCAAGAAAACCCGGTGCGTTGCGAAATGTGACATACGGGCATCGTGACTGACCACACACACAGTGCGCCCGCTTTTATGCAGATCGGAAAGCAGGTGCATGATGCTCATGCCGCTGGCGGTATCCAGGTTGCCGGTGGGCTCATCTGCCAGGATGAGGACTGGATCGTTTACCAGGGCGCGGGCGATAGCAACACGCTGCTGCTGTCCTCCCGACAGCTCTGTGGGGCGATGGTGCATGCGGTCTTCTAAGCCAACCCGACGGAGCGCTTCGGCGGCGCGTTCCTGGCGCTGTCGCTTAGACACGCGTGCAAAACGCATGGGAAAGGCTACATTTTGGAGGGCGGTCATGGAGGGAATCAGGTTGAACGATTGAAAGATGAAGCCCACCGTCTGACGGCGGAATAAGGCCAGCTTGTTTTCATCCATCGCTTCGATGCCCTGACCATTGGCGATGGGGACATCAATTCTGATCTCTCCTCCGGTGGGACGGTCCAGACCGCCTAATAAGTAAAGGAGTGTGCTTTTACCCGATCCTGAAGGTCCCATCACCACTGTAAAGGAATTGGCTGGAATATCCAGGTTAATCCCGTCGAGAGCGTTGACGACCGGCACTTCAACCCCTGAGCTGGACCCCATCATAAAGGTTTTGCGCAGGTTGCTGACCTGGATGAGCAGCGCACCGCTGCCATCCATTGCAGCGGATGGTATGGACATCGAAGGGCTTAAAGCTTCGTCAGGCATATTTTCTGAAGGGTTGAGAGCTTAGAAGAACATGCGGACGATCGATAAGCCGCCCAGGGAGGCGCCCAGGTAACCCATCCCAACCTGTAAAAGCAAAATAATCAAGAGAGGCATGAGAGCGCTAAGGAGCGCCTTTCCTGTCGAAAACCCAGAGGCAATTTTTACGCCGATGATCATCAGGATGAGCTGCCACAGCAGGTATACGTCGACCAGGGTCAGCAGCTCCAAAAGGAAGAGATTTAAACCGCCTGCCTCTGGGGCAATAAAACCGGATAAGCCAGGAGCGCTGATCAGCTTGCGGGTGACTAATAAATATACGATTTGCACGATATCTCGGACAGCGTAAGGCAAACTGGACCAGGCCACCAGGTTCATGGCAGAGCTTGTATCGCCGCGACCACCCTGTAAGGTGATGATCAAGTGTAACATGCCGCCAACCAACAGCCATCCAAGCCAGACCCCTAATACAGTGGTCAAGGCTGGGAAGACAAAGCGGAAGACAGGTCCCTGGCGCATTTGCAGGGCCTGCAGCATTTGGGTTTGTTGATCGGGGCTCAGGTATTCAAAATCTGGTGAAAGCTGCGGTGCAACCGCGTTCTGACCCTGAATCCAACCTGAGGCCAGGACGAGGGTCAACCCAGTGATGGTCAAGAACAATAGAGGAGTCAGCCAGGAGCTGCCTGGGCGAGCGCCAGAGCCACCTCCTGCGATGGCCGAGAATGTTTTTCGGGGCTTGAAGAGGATACCCCAAACCCAATCTAAGCGGATGCGTTTTGAGCTGTTCATCGTAATCGTATATTTATTGGTTTGAATCGAACCCAAAAATTTGTTATTCGGAGGCAGTGTCGCTCGGGGCAGCTTCGGCTTTTTCTTCGGTGATGATATTGCCTTCTTCATCAATGATATTAACCGGTAAACGAAGAGTCAACCACACTACCATCAAGCTGGCTTCATCGATGCTGGTCTGGATGTCAGGGAATTTTTCAGTCAAGGCCTGGTACAGCACCTCAAAGGTTTCGCCTTTCGGCCAATAAATGAGGAAGCCTGGGATTTTCGTGCGGTCTGCCTCAATCGGCAGGATTCCCCAATCTTTTTCAGTTTTTAGGGGCGGCACATCTGCCAGGTTGTGCATCTCGGTAGGGAAGGTTTTCCAGCCACGGCTGACCAGGGTTTCATAAACCTGTGTACGCAGGCTGGTGTGAGACTCGGCCCAGGCAGCAAGGATGGCTGCTACCAGCTCAGGGCTTTTCTCAAACGCATTGGATGTGGGAATGGCGCGCACAAAGGTAGGCGCTTTATCGCTGTGACGAAAACCGGGGATTTTGACCAGCTTCTTGGTCAAGTGGTTGATCGAATTGCGCTGGGACTCAGGCAGGCTGTTGAGGGCACCTAAAGTGGACTTGACGACACTCAGCCGGAAGTCGCTGCGCATGAAATCGTTGATGGCGTGAAAAGGAAGGAATTCAACTTGGTTTTCAGACATAAAAAAACGATCCTCCTAGCTGCACAAGTATACTATGAAAGGAAGATCGTTTTTAATTATCGATTTGTGACCAGGTCTTCCAGTTTTTCCAATCCTGCCTGGATACTGCTTCCCAGGTAAATACCCGGGACACGCAGCTGCCACTCCGGTTTCTCAGTGAAAATCCGACCGGCATAGCAAATCACCGGCTTACCAGCGTGCGCGGCTTCAGGCATCCATTGAGGCCACTCGACCAGCTCGGCTGCAGAATTTTCCATCATGGCAACCAGGACAACAGCCAGGGGTTGAATATCGTAAACAAAAGAAGCCAGGTCGGGCAAAGGGACAGCCTGTCCCAAGTAAGCGACATTCCAGCGGCGGCGGCGCAACAAGGCTCCCAGCATGAGCAAGCTGCCTTCGTGGAAATCTCCGGGAGCACACGCCAGGACGATGGGTGCCCGGTTTTGGGGAGGTGGCCCGCTGACCATCCACATGAGCAATCTTTGGCGCAGAAAATTTGTGGCGAGATGTTCAATCGCCACAGAGATATGCTTTCTTTCCCAGGCATCTCCGATGGCAGCCATGGTAGGGCCGATTACATAAAGGATCAGATCTTCTGGGGTAGAAAGCGCCAGGGCTTCGCCAAGGATCTGGTCACTTTTATTAAGATCACGCTGGAGGAGGGCTTTGAGAAGCTGATCTTGATAAAAGTGGAGAGCTGGTTTTTGATCCGCGAGAAGCGCATTTTCTTCATGAGATGGATAGGTGATTTCTGCTTCAACCTGTTCGCTGGCTTCCTGGTGGCGCAAAGCCTGGATGGCTTGCGCCGTCTGCATGCCTTCACCGATACGGCCTTTAACCCAGCGCAAGCGCATGATATCCCTTTCGGAGTACAGGCGGTGACCTCCAGCGGTGCGGCCAGATTCTGGAAAATCATAACGGCGCTCCCAGGCGCGCGAAGGTGGCCATGGAAATACCGGTCATACGGGTCACAACCCCAATATTATATAAATGCTCTTCGCTGCTGCTAAGAGAAGGTGCATCGGGTAGAAGATTCATAAACACTCCTTTTACAAACTCTATACATTATTTATTATATTAGTCAAAGGTGGATTTGTCAAGATATTTGACAAATTCTATACAATATATTGACAGAATAGCAGGGGTCTGATAAGATAAACTTTAAGCTATAAAGATATAATCCAACATGCTCGGTTCATCGTTTACAACCGAAAAGGTCAGATGTTAGAATTACAGCGCTTGCCCGATCATTGGCGGCAGGTGAGAAAGAGGAGAAATATGCGCGTAGTCATAACGGGAGGAACAGGATTGATCGGCCGGGCTTTAACGGCTGAACTCATCAGCGCGAAGTATGAAGTGGTGGTCTTGAGCCGGAATCCTGGGAAGGTCAAGGATCTGCCTGAGGGAGCTCGGGCGGTGCAATGGGACGGTAAAACCGCCCAGGGCTGGGGCGAGCTGGCAAATGGCGCTTATGCGATCATCAACCTGGCAGGCGAGAACCTGGCGGGAGACAGCTGGTTCACGATCCGCTTGACAAAGAGCCGTAAAGAGCGGATTGTCAACAGCCGCTTGAACGCGGGACAAGCGGTTGTGGCGGCGGTAAGGGCTGCCAAGGTGAAACCTGCGGTTGTTCTGCAAGTTTCGGGAGTGGGATACTATGGACCGAGGGATAACCGACCGGTCAGCGAATCAGAGAAGCCCGGCAGCGATTACTTTTCTTCTATATGCGTGGATTGGGAGGAAGCCACCCGTCCTGTCGAAGGGCTGGGTGTGCGAAGAGTGGTTATCCGCCTGGCGGTGGTGCTTTCAAAGGAAGGCGGGGCGCTGCCCAAGCAGATGTTGCCGTTCAAGCTGTTTGTAGGTGGACCTTTGGGCAGCGGCGAACAGGGTTATCCCTGGATACATATGCAGGATGCAGTTCAGGCGATGAAATTCTTAATTGAGAATCCCCAAGCCCAAGGTACATATAACCTGGCTGCTCCTCAAATGACGAATAATCGCGATTTCGGGCGGGCACTTGCCAGAACCATGCACAGGCCTTTTTACTTTCCAGTCCCAGCATTTGCATTACGGATGGCCTTTGGCGAAGCGGCTTCCATGCTCATCGATGGGCAAATGGTGAACCCGGGACTCATTCAAAAATTGGGTTATGAGTTTAAATTTCCAGAAGTTGAGCTGGCGCTGCAGGATACCCTCAAGGTTCGTTAACTGTGAAATACGAACACTGTTTCGTCGTAGATGCACCTATTGGGTCTGTTGCTTCCTTTCACAGCCGGGCGAGCAGCATGGCTGCCATCACGCCGCCGCCACTCTTTACCCGCATTCACCGAGCGCCTGCCTTTTTAAAAGAAGGCGATGAAATGGAATTTACACTGTGGGCGGGACCACTGCCCCTAAGGTGGCTGGCGAAAATTGAACAGGTATCTGAGAAAGGGTTCACCGACCGGCAGCTGCGCGGACCTTTACAAACCTGGGAGCACCGGCATGAGTTTGCGGTGATTGATGAACAACATACCCAGGTATTCGATCAGATTGAGATTCAAATCCGCAAACACCCGTTTTGGGGACTGGTGGGATGGGGAATGTACCTGGGACTGCCGGTGCTGTTTTCTTATCGGGCCTGGAAAACGAAACAGCTGCTCAAGACCTGGATTGAAAAAGATCAAATAAACGACGAGGGGCGCTGATGAGTAAAACCGTGGTCATCGGAGCGGGAGTCGGTGGATTGACGACCGCAGCGGTATTGGCGCGACAAGGATATGATGTGACCGTCTTGGAAGCGCATATCTACCCGGGCGGCTGTGCAGGGACCTTTTACCACCAGGGCTACCGCTTTGATGCTGGAGCAACACTGGCAGCGGGTTTCTATCCGGGTGGACCGATGGATCTCTTATCAAGCTTAACCGGCGGACTGGCGTTAACCACACACCCGGCTGAACCAGCCATGGTTGTGCACTTACCTGGAGGGCAGCAAGTGCGGCGGTGGACTGACGAGCGGCGGTGGGAGGAGCACCAATCTGCATTTGGGGAAAATTCACTCCGCTTCTGGCAGTGGCAGGAGCGGACGGCAGATGCGCTTTGGGACCTGACCATGCGCCTGCCGGACTGGCCTGCGCAAGATATCCACCAGACTGGTGAGTTGGCTCGCAAAGGCTTGATATGGATCAGCAAAGAACGAAGGTGGATGAACCCGAGGATATTCTTCGACGCATTTCAAAGTATGTCTGGGCATTTGAAAGGCCAAACCGAAGCGCTGCGCTTGTTTATCGATGGTCAACTGCTGATCTCTGCACAAGCCACCAGCACTTCAACGTATGCACTCTATGGAGCGGCGGCGCTCGACCTGCCCAGGCGCGGGGTGGTTCATGTGGAAGGGGGGATGGGTGCAATTGCCCAGGCTTTGTCAGATGCAGTGCAGCGGAACGGCGGAAAAGTTTTTTACCGGAAAGAAGTGAAGCGGATTATGGTCGAGAAAGGAAGACCGGTTGGGGTAGAAACAGCTCGAGGAGATTTCTTCCCAGCTGACCAGGTGATCGCTAACCTGCCGCCATGGAATATTGCAAATCTTCTGCAGGGGAATCTCCCACCTGCGCTGGCAAGGCTGCCAGAAAAGCCGAAAAATGGATGGGGAGCCTGCGTGGTATACGTAGGATTTGAGGGGTCTATTATCCCTGAGGAATTTCCCTTGCACCACCAAGTCATTCTGCGCGAGCCCCTTGGAGAGGGAAATACCGTCTTTCTTTCGGTAAGTCCAGCCTGGGACACAGGACGCGCCCCAGCGGGTCAGCGGGCGATGACGATCAGCACGCATACTGTCTTAGAACCCTGGTGGCAGATGTTCGAACACGATCGGCAGGGTTATGAGGCACGTAAAGAGCAGTACACAAAACGCCTGATGGAGGCGGCTGAAGAGATCATTCCGCGGTTAAAGGAATCTGCGCAACTGGTTATGCCGGGGACTCCGGTTTCATTCCAGCGATTCACCCGGCGGGCCTGGGGGTGGGTGGGAGGTTTTCCGCAGACATCTCTTTTTCGGAGCTGGGGACCGCACCTTGCCCCAGGGATATGGATGGTCGGTGACAGCATTTTCCCCGGACAATCCACCCCGGCAGCAGCATTGGGCGGCTTGAGAGTAGCGAATCAACTTAAAAAGAACAGGAAGCTAGAAAATGAATATTGACGAAAAGTCCGTGGAGAAAATTCAAAGGTCGAACGATGTCCTTCCTTTGGGAAGAACTGGGATGAATATTTCTGTACTCGGGTTGGGCACCTGGCAGTGGGGTGACCGTTTTTTCTGGCGGTACGGAAGCACCCATGATAATACGGATATTCAAGCAGCCTTCCAGACCAGCCTGGCAGCTGGGATCAATTTCTTTGATACGGCAGAAGTTTACGGACTCGGCAAATCGGAAAAATTCCTGGGCGGGTTTCTGAAAACCATTTCTCTACCAGAACGAAAAAACCTGGTGATCGGATCAAAATTTTCTCCGCTGCCCCACCGCCTGCGAAAAGATCAGCTCAGAGGCGCTTTGAATGGAAGCTTGAGGCGCTTGGCGATGAATCAGATAGAACTTTACCAGGTCCATTGGCCTTATTCAGCGCGGTCTATCAAAACCTGGGCAGAAGGTTTAGCAGACGCGTTGGAAGATGGTTTGATCCGGGCAGCTGGGGTTTCCAATTACAATGCGAAGCAGCTGCAGCGCGCCATGCTGGTTTTGAAGGGACGCGGTAAATTCCTGGCTTCGAACCAGGTTGAGTACAATCTCTTGAACCGGGGGGTTGAAAAAACAGGCCTGCTGGCCTTATGCCAGGAATTAGGAGTTACCTTAATTGCCTACAGCCCCCTGGCGCAAGGGCTGTTGACAGGCAAGTATTCTCCAGAGCAGCCACCGAAAGGATTTCGGAGCGGTAGTCACAATAAGGCTTTCTTAGAAAAAATTCAACCTTTAATCGGGATGATGCGAGAGATTGGAGAGGAACACGGCGGGAAGACGCCTGCCCAAGTGGCTTTAAATTGGACGATCTGTAAAGGTGCGGTGGCGATCCCAGGAGCCAAGAACCAGCAGCAAGCGCTGGAAAACGCGGGCGCGCTGGGGTGGCGGTTAGCACCCGAGGAAGTAAAAGCCCTCGACCGGGCAAGTGATGAGGTGACGGCTTGAAGACGGCCTTGTGGTGGGTGAGAAGAGACCTGCGCTTATCGGACAACCCGGCGCTGACGGCGGCTTTGAAAGAAGCAAAGGAAGTAATCCCGGTTTTTATCCTCGATTCGGTTTTACTTTCGTCGCCATACAGCGGGGTCAAGCGCGTGGCTTTCTTATACGAGGGGCTGCGAGCGCTGAATCGACAACTGCTGGAGGCAGGCAGCCGGTTGGTGGTGCGGAAGGGCAGCCCAAACGAAGTCCTAAGGCTACTGGTGCAGGAGACCGGCGCTCAAGCGATTTATGCCGAAGAGGATTATTCTCCCTATGCCAGGCAGCGCGATGAGCTGGTAAAGAAGACTCTGCCGCTCTGCCTGGTGGGTTCTGCGGTGGTCTGTTCCCCCTGGAGCGTGCTCAAGCCAGATGGTACCCCTTACACCGTTTTCACACCTTACAGCAGAGCCTGGAAAAGCCAACCCCAGCCTAAGCTGCTGCCTGCACCTGCTTTCATCCCAACACGGAAGGACCTGGAAAGCCTGCCAATCCCTGATGACCCGATCCTGCCTGCCAGCGTGCCCTTTCGAGCCGGAGAAGCTGAGGCAAAGCACAGGCTGGCTCAGTTCGTGGAAGGCGAAACCTCTGCAATCTACAATTATGGTGAGGGGAGGAATTTGCTCGGAGAACCACTTACATCAGGGTTATCTCCCTACCTGCGTTTCGGGATGCTGTCAGCCCGCCAGGCGGCCTCTGAAGCTTACCGTGCCATTGAGGAGGCTCTGGACCTCCCCATGCAGAAGAGCGCAGAAACCTGGTTAAACGAGCTGATCTGGCGGGATTTTTATGTGCAGATCTTGTATCATTTTCCTTCTGCTCGCAAGCAAAGCTTCAAAGAGCAGTTTCGGCACATCCAGTGGGTGAACAATCCCCAGGAGTTCGAGGCATGGCAATCTGGCCAGACGGGGGTGCCTGTGGTAGATGCAGCGATGCGCCAGCTTTTAGAGACGGGATGGATGCATAACCGAGGCCGGATGATCACGGCTTCATTCCTGACCAAAGATTTGCTGATCGATTGGCGCTGGGGAGAGCAGTGGTTCATGCAGCACTTGATCGATGGAGACCCGGCTGCCAATAATGGCGGCTGGCAGTGGACGGCGGGGACCGGAACTGACGCAGCACCTTATTTTCGGGTTTTTAACCCGGTGACACAGAGCTTGAAATTCGATCCCCAGGGGAGCTACATCAGGAAGTGGGTACCAGAGCTGGCGCACTTGCCGGAGGAATTCATCCACCAACCCTGGACACTGCCAATCTCCCTCCAAAGGACCTACGGGTGTGTGTTAGGGCAAGATTATCCCTACCCAATCATCGATCACGCCTGGGCCAGGGAGAGAGTGCTGCAGGTTTATGGGAGTGCAAAGCGTGACTCCTAGTACAAGGACGGTGTTCTATTTGTATGGGAAATAATCCATTTCTGCGAATTGAGCGCCTCTCGAAGTGCTATCAAGAGGCGGAGAGCACCCATTCCATTCTCCGCGAAGCTTGCCTGGAGGCTGCCCAGGGGGAATTCGTCGCAATCCTAGGAAAAAGCGGCAGCGGAAAGAGCACACTGCTCAACCTGATCAGCGGAATTGACCAGGCGGACAGTGGAGAAATCTGGTTACAGGGAGCCAATTTGACTTCCATGAATGATCTGCAGCGCACGCTTTTCCGCAGGCACTCGATTGGCTTTATCTTTCAGTTCTTTAACCTCATCCCCACCCTGACGGTCTGGGAAAATGTGATCCTACCGCTTGAGCTGGGAGGGTCGGAAAAAGCGGATGGTTATCAAAAAGCAGAAGCCTTGCTGCAAGAAGTGGGGCTGCTCGAGCGCAAGGGGGCTTATCCTGACCTGCTTTCCGGTGGGGAGCAGCAGCGGGTCGCCATCGCGCGCGCCCTGGTACACAATCCTTTGCTGGTTTTGGCAGATGAGCCGACAGGAAACCTGGACGACGAAACGGGAAAACAGGTGTTAAGCTTATTAGATCGGCTGACTCGCCAGGCTGGGAAGAATTTGATCCTGGTGACACACAGCCAGGAGGCAGCCAAATACGCGGATCGGGTGTATTACCTGCGTGAAGGAAACCTTCATGGTCTATAATACAGTGTCTCCCTGAATGTTGTTTGAGCCTGTAATATTGTCGATCGTAAATTTCAGGTGACCGCCATTTCATTAAATCGAATAAAGGAGCAAATTATGTTGACAATTGAGAAAGTAGATACCAGCAATAAAGCCCAGGTGAGGCGGTTTGTCAGGCTACCTTATCAAATGTATGCAAACATCCCCCAATGGGTGCCTCCTTTACTCATCGACCAGGAATTGTACATGAACCGGAAAAAGCATCCATTCTACGAACATTCGACGGGCGATTTCTTCATTGCTGTAAGGGATGGAGAAGTTGTTGGACGAATTGCGGCGTTGGAGAATACCCGGTATAACGCATATCATAAGACCCGGAATGCCCAGTTCTATTTTTTCGAAAGTCCTGATGATCAAGAAGTGGCAAACGCCCTGTTCGAGCAGGTTTTTGAATGGGCAAGAGCACGCAGCCTGAATGCGGTGATGGGTCCAAAGGGTTTTAGCGTACTGGATGGGTATGGGATCCAGGTGGAAGGGTTCCAGCACCGCATGATCATGAATATGATGAACTACAATTTCGACTATTATCCCCGGCTGCTGGAAAACCTCGGGTTTGTGAAGGAAGTTGACTTTGTATCGTGTTATTTACCATATGAATCTTTTACTCTGCCCGAGCGCATCCACCGGATCGCCGAAAGGGTGATCCAGCACGGTACGCTGCGCGTGCACGATTTTAGAAAGAAGTCTGAATTACGCACCTGGGCGACCAGGATCGGCAAGCTGTATAACGATTCGTTTGTGAATAACTGGGAATATTACCCACTGACAGAACGCGAGATTGCCATGGTATTGGAAAATATCTTAATGGTGGCTGATCCGCGCCTGATCAAGCTCATTGTCAATAAAAAAGAAGAGCCGGTGGGTTTCTTATTTGGCTTCCTGGATCTGTCGGCTGCCATGCAGCGCGCCAAAGGGCATCTGCTGCCTTTTGGGATCATCGACATTATGATGGAAGGGAAGCGGACGGATTGGATCGCAGTTAACGGTGCGGGCGTCTTACCGGAATACCAGGGTCACGGGGGGAATGCCCTGCTTTACTATGAATTGGAAAAAACGGTGTTGAATGAAAATTTCCATTTCAAGCACTGCGATATGACCCAGGTGGCTGAAACGACCAAACAGATGCGCTCAGACCTGGTGAACCTGGGAGGAACAGAATATAAGAACCACCGGGTGTACATCAAGCAGCTGTAGAGCCTGCTTTTCTTCGTTCGAATGAGAGCCTTTTGGTTTTTAATCCGCCTCGGGTGGCGCTACCTGCTCCGCCATCCCTGGCAGAGCGCGTTAATGGTGCTGGGGATTGCCCTGGGAGTGGCTGTCGCAGTAGCGATCGATTTAGCCAATACCAGCTCCAGCCTGGCGTTTGATTTAAGCACGCAAGCGGTCGCTGGAAAAGCCACGCATATCCTGGTGGGCGGTCCACAAGGGATCGACGAGCAGTTTTATGTCGACCTGAAGCGATCAGGGCTGGGTCTTCCAATGGCACCGGTGATCAGCGGATATGTCTCCTCGCCGCAGCTGGGCGAGGAGCTGTTCCAGCTTTTAGGGGTGGATCCTTTTGCGGAAGCGCCCTTTCGGAATTACCTGGGCAGCGAGACAGGAGCTGCACCCTTCGACGAATTAACCTCCTTCCTGACGCACCCCGGAGCCGTTTTTCTTTCTCAAGAGACAGCCGATCGTTTCAGCCTGCAGGCAGGCTCGCAGATTGCGCTGGAAGTCAACGGGCAGGTCAAAACAGGCTTTGTGGCTGGATTGATCCAACCAACAGATGATCTAAACCGCAGGGCATTGAGCGGCATCCTGCTGGCTGACATGGCCACTGCTCAGGAGCTGACCAACCGACTCGGGAAGCTGGATCGGATCGACCTGATCCTCGAGGATAAGAATTCCGCTCAACTTGCAGTTCTGGAAAAGCTGCTCCCGCAGGGGATTTATTTACAGCCGACATCGAGGCGCAGCGGCACCCTAGAGCAAATGTCGGCGGCATTCAGTCTCAACCTGTCGGCTCTGAGCTTGCTGGCCCTGGTGGTGGGGCTTTTCTTGATCTACAACACGATGACTTTTTCGGTTATTCAGCGCAGATCGTTATTTGGCAGGCTGCGCTGCCTGGGGGTCACCCGGCAGGAGGTGTTCTTCCTGGTGATGGGTGAGGCTGTCTTGGTGGGAATCCTGGGATCTGGCCTGGGGATTGGGTTGGGAATCTTGCTGGGGCAGGGGGCGGTACGCGTGGTGACACAGACAATCAACGACCTTTTCTTTGTCTTGAATGTGCGCGGCGTTCAAATCCCACTGCTGAGCCTGGTCAAAGGCGGCGTGTTGGGGATTTTAGCTACCCTGCTCACGGCGGCGGGGCCTGCCTGGGAAGCAGCTTCCGTTCCACCGCAAACTGCATTGGCACGCTCGGGGTTCGAAAAGAAGGCCCGGCGGGCAGTCTGGCCGGTTGCCCTGGCAGGCACTCTGCTCAGCCTGGCTGGGGGAGCACTCTTGCTGATCCCCACGCGGAATCTCGTGATCAGCTTTGCAGGCACAGCAGCCGTCGTCGTCGGGTTTGCGATGCTGGCTCCCGCGGCGACCGTGCTCCTCAACCGCCTTGTGCAGCCCATCTCAGGGAAGGTATGGGGATTACTAGGACGAATGGCTCCGCGCAACGTGGTAAATTCCTTGAGCCGAACGGCGGTGGCGGTGGCTTCTTTGATGGTGGCTGTATCGGTCACGATTGGCGTCAGCCTGATGGTGGGCAGTTTTCGACAAACCGTATCGGTCTGGCTGGGAGAGATCCTCACCGGAGATATCTATATCTCTGCTCCCAGCCTTACGGAAATACAGACTTCAACTCCGATCGACCCGCAGGTGCTGCCGATCTTCGCTCGTATCGCTGGAATTGAGAAGGTTTTCGTGCTGCGCTCGGTGGATGTTGATTCCCCACAGGGGTTGATCCACATCAACGCTTCCAGCAACCCGGATGTCGCCAAAGAACGACTGTATCACACCATGGACTATCCGATCGAGGAGCTGCCTGAGCAGCTGCGAAATGGAGCGGTGGTGATTTCTGAGCCGCTGGCTAACCGGCTGAACCTGCCCCATCATGGGGGTAAACTGAAACTATTTACCGACCAGGGAGAAAAGGAATATCCAGTGGTTGGAATATATTATGATTATGCTTCGACACAAGGAACGCTGTTAATGCCGCTTGAGAATTATCAGCAAGATTGGAACGACCCTGCGATCACAGCCATATCTTTGAAAATCTTACCCGGTCAAAATGTTGAAGCAGTGAACCAGGAGGTTAAAGCGAGCCTGGCAAGCGTCCAGAAATTAATCGTCCGCCCAAACCAGGTTTTGCGAGATGAAGTGATGGTGATATTTGACCGAACCTTTGCCATAACCAGCGCACTGCGCCTCTTAGCAATCGTGGTCGCTTTTATTGGAATCTTGAGCTCCTTGCTTTCGTTGGAGCTGGAGCGGCAGCGGGACATGGGAATCTTGCGCGCCATTGGCCTGACGGCCCGTCAGATCAGGGGCTTAATCATGCTGGAAACAGGTTTGCTAGGCGCGACGGCGGGCATTTTGGCCATGCCTACCGGGTATATCCTGGCCGTGATCCTGATTTATGTGATCAACCAGCGCTCCTTCGGTTGGACACTGCAGATGAATGTTTTCGCAAGCCCGTTTATACAGGCTTTTATATTGGCTCTCCTGGCTGCCCTGCTGGCGGGGATCTACCCTGCCTGGCGGATAGGCCGCATGAAAGCCGCGGAAGCGATGCGCTATGAGTGAGGCATTCCTGGGGATGCTGGAAACCCTAATCCGAGGTTTAATCATCGGCTTTGCGATCGCAGCACCCGTGGGACCGATCGGGGTGCTTTGCATCCGGCGCACACTGGCGTATGGGCGCTGGGTGGGCTTTGTTTCAGGATTGGGGGCGGCTACGGCAGATGCCCTATATGGAAGTATTGCCGCATTTGGGCTGGCTTTTTTAGCGGGTTACCTGGTGGAGCAGCAGACCTGGCTCCGCCTTGCCGGCGGGTTCTTCTTACTTTACCTGGGAATACGAACATTTCGAGATCGACCAGCCAACCAGGAAGCACAGGCGCAAGGGGAGAGTATGCTGGCAGCTTATTTTTCGACCTTTCTCCTGACACTGACCAATCCTTTGACCATCCTCTCGTTTGCGGCGATCTTTGCAGGCCTGGGATTAGCCAGCCAGGCCAGGAATTATCGTGAAGCAGGGATGCTCGTCGCAGGCGTTTTCATGGGATCGGCATGCTGGTGGCTGATCTTGAGCAGCCTGGCAAACCTCTTTCGCGGCCGGATGGACGCAGCGGCTTTGACCTGGGTTAACCGAATCTCCGGAGTGATCATCGTAATCTTCGGTGCGGCGGCTTTATGGGGAGTCTTCAGACCTGCTGACCAAATCTCCGCGAAACTTTCGGAAAGCGGGCGCATTCCTCAGACTTCTGCGGAAGGCTTCACACGGGCAGATGGCACCTACACACTCACTTTTCCCGAAGATTATGGTTCACACCCCGATTATCAGACAGAGTGGTGGTATTACACCGGCAACCTGGAGGATGTTCAAGGGCGGCGGTATGGATACCAGCTCACCTTTTTCCGGCGAGCCCTGGTGCCTCCCCAGGAGTGGGTTGAACGCGCTTCCCTGTGGGGAACCAACCAGGCAACCCTGGCGCATTTTGCCATCACGGATGCAGAGACTGGGGCCCATGCCGCCTTCGAGCGTCTCTCGCGCGCGGCAGTTGGGCTGGCAGGAGCTGAGAGCGAGCCCTTCCGCGTTTGGCTGGGTGATTGGGAAACCCAGGAAATATCGCCCGACGTTTACCAGCTGCATGCTTCTGTCTTACCAGACCAGGAATCAAACCAAGCCTCTCAGAAAATTGTTCTGGACCTGGAGCTGCGTGATCTCAAAGGTCCCATTCTGCAGGGGGACCAGGGTTACAGCCAGAAAGGGCCTGAAGTGGGGAATGCTTCTTATTATTTCAGCCAGACACGACTGGCTTCGCAGGGAACCTTGCAGATGGGCGAGCAAACCTTCAAGGTGCAGGGCACAAGCTGGATGGATCATGAGTTCAGCACCAGCGCGCTTTCAACAGGACAAGTGGGCTGGGATTGGTTTTCGATCCAGCTCAAGGATGGCAGCGAATTGATGGTCTTCCAGATGCGCGGCGAAGACGGCAGCATCGATCCATTCTCGAGCGGCACCTGGATTGCCCCGGATGGCTCTACTCGCCATTTGGAGAAAGGTGATTTTGAGATCCTGGTAAAGGATACCTGGAAAAGCCCCACGAGCGGAGTCGTCTACCCGAGCCACTGGACAGTGCGAGTGCCGGAACTGGATTTGGAGCTGGAGCTCCGCCCGGTGATCGCGGATCAGGAGCTGGACTTGACTTACCAGTATTGGGAGGGGGCGGTGGATATCACGGGGAGGAAAGCCGGGGAGCAGGTGGCTGGAGTGGGCTATGTCGAGCTGACCGGGTACGGCAGATCGATGGCTGGTGAGTTTTGAGGTAGAATTAACTAGTCTCAGATGGGGAGAAATCCTGACATTATTTTAAGAAGGTTATGAAATTAATACTGGAATGGCCCACCGATTGAAATCGGTGTCTGGTAAAAGAAAACCGACTAAAAGTCGGTTTGAGGTGGGCAAGCGGTTATCGAAAATATTATTAATAATCCTTATAAGGACACATATGAAACGGAAAATATTAATTGCTTCTTCAGTCATTGTTATCTTATTCCTCCTGGCAGCCGGCGGTTTCTACATTTGGGCCAGCGATGCTTCAGGACCTATGCCTGAAGCCGTGCAGGCGCTTGAATTGACCAGCACCGTGCAGGTGGAGACGGAGCCCTGGTTGATTTTCAAGCCGGTTGGGCAGGAACCTGCCACCGGCTACATCTTCTACCCGGGGGGAAAGGTCGATCCGCGCAGCTACGCGCCGATGGCCCAGGCGATTGCAGAGCAAGGCTATCTGGTTGTAATTCCCCCGATGCCGCTCAACCTGGCTGTCCTTTCACCTGGTGAAGCGGCGGATGTGATTGCGGCTTTCCCGAAAATTGAAACCTGGGTGATTGGAGGGCATTCATTGGGTGGATCCATGGCCGCGAATTATGCGAAAAAGCATCCTGACCAGATCTCTGGGCTGGTCTTGCTGGCTTCTTACCCAGCGGAAAGCGACGATCTTTCGCAAAGCGACTTAATGGTCCTTTCGATGTACGGTACCAATGACCTGGTAGCAGATTATGAAAAAATCGAAGCCTCCAAGGCGCTGCTGCCTGCAGATGCAACGTTTATTCCCATTGAAGGTGGAAACCATGCCGGGTTCGGTTGGTACGGTCCACAAGCTGGAGATGGTGAAGCGACGATCAGCCGAGAAGAGCAGCAGAGCCAGGTTGTTGAAGCAACCGTGGATTTTTTAAAAGAAGTTGAAGCAAAAAACAAATAGTAATATAAAGGAGAAACTTATGCCAAGAGTAGCATTAGACCGGACTGCACCAGACTTCCAGCTCAACGATTTCAATGGGAAACCTGTTAAGTTGTCAGATTTTAAGGGTTTGAAACATATTATTCTTGTCTTTAATCGAGGCTTTGTCTGACCTTACTGCCAAGCGCATATGGCGCAGTTGCGCCAGGATTATGCAGCGTTTAACCAGAGGGAGCGGAAATCATTGTGGTTGGGCCAGAGGGCGAGGAAGCTTTCCAGTCTTATTGGAAAAAAGAAAACTTGCCTTTTATTGGCTTGCCGGACCCGAAAGCCTCGGTCTTGAAATTATATGGGCAGGAAGTCAACCTGTTTAAACTGGGACGCATGCCCGCCCAGGTGGTGGTGGATAAAAATGGGATGGCGCGCTTCGTGCATTACGGGCATTCGATGAGCGACATTCCTCAGAACAGCGAGCTGCTGGGTCTTTTGGATAGCTAAATCAATCTCCATGAAAAAAGCTCACCGATTCAAACCGGTGTTTGGATCGTTTGTCAATCGAAAGTCGGTGAGATTGCTTCCCCTTCACTTCGTTTAGGGTCGCAATGACGATATAAAGAAGGGAGTCAAGCATGAAAATACGCCAGGACCTCGGATTGACTTTTGATGATGTCTTGATTGTTCCAAAACGCTCCGGGATTCGCAGCCGTTCCGCGGTGCAAACCACCATGCAGCTGACACGGGAAATCTCACTGGCGATTCCGCTGGTCAGCGCCAACATGGATACGGTGACAGAAGGGCGCATGGCGATCGCCATGGCGCAGGCGGGGGGAATCGGCATTATCCACCGCTTTATGCCGGTTGAAAAGCAGGTCGAGGAGGTGCGGCGGGTCAAGCGCGCCGAAAGCTTCATCGTTGAGCAGCCCGCGACGATCCACTGCGATTGCATCGGTTCAGGAGGCGCGCAGCCGGATGAAGGAATCAGGCATCGGCGGGTTAGTGGTGGTCGATGAGATGGGGAGACTGCAGGGGATGCTCACCGCACGTGACCTGCTGCTAGCGCCTGACACGGTTCAATCTGTCAGCCAGGTGATGACGCCGAGAGCGCGCCTGGTGGTGGCGCGGCAGGGGGAAAGCCTGGAATCTGCCCGGCTGGCGCTGCACGAGCACCGCATCGAAAAGCTGCCCCTGGTGGACTCGGAGGACCGGGTGGTGGGGTTGATCACCGCCCAGGATATTACACAAGCTCGAGCAGCACCCCCAAGCGACGAAGGATGCCAAGGGCCGCTTGCGAGTGGGGGTGGCGGTGGGGGTGCGCTCGATCGATGTGCAGCGAGCGGTGGACTGCGTGGAAGCGGGGGCGGATGTGCTGGTGATCGATGTGGCGCACGGGCATTCCGATTATGTCATCGATATGGTGGCTGCCTTGAAAAAGCAGCTCCCCGGCGTGCCGATCATCGCCGGGAATGTGGCGACGGCGGAAGGGGTGCGCGACCTGGCGAGGGCGGGGGCAGAGGGGGTGAAGGTGGGGGTGGGGGCTGGCTCGATCTGCATCACGCGCTTGGTGGCGGGGGCGGGGGTGCCGCAGTTGACCGCCATCATGGACTGCGCCGAGGCAGCGCGCGAGCTGGATGTGCCGATTGATCGCGGATGGCGGCATCCGCACCTCGGGGGACCTGACCAAGGCCCTGGCGGCGGGCGCGAGCACCGGCATGGTGGGCAGCATGCTGGCGGGAACGGATGAGAGCGCCGGGCGCGCCGGTGATGCGCAACGGCAGGCGCTTCAAGGTGGTGCGCGGGATGGCCTCGCTGACCGCGAACATGCCCGCAAGGAGATCGAGAAGCAGGGCGAGATCGACCCGGATGAATGGGAGAAGGTGGTGCCGGAGGGGGTGGAAGCGCTGGTGGATTACCAGGGTTCGGTCAGCGATGTGCTCTACCAGCTCGTGGGAGGCTTACGTTCTGGGATGAGCTATGCTGGCGCGGCGACGATCGCTGAATTGTGGGATAAGGCGGAGTTCATCCAAATCACACCGTCAGGGCTGCTGGAATCCAGCCCGCATGATGTGAAGCTGATATAAAAATTCTGTTAGCCTATTTTAAATACACACTGCCTAAAACCCGAGGGGACTTTTTCCAGGCTGGACAACTGCTGGACCGGGAGAGAGAGTAAATTCCTCAGTAGAAATTGATCCATCCGACACACTTCCGGGTGCTGTTCAACAATTGCAGCGTAAGGGCAGTGCTGCAAGATGACCCGTGGACCCTGGGCGTGCGCTTCCCAGCGCGCCTGGTAGCTTAAGCGGTTCAGGTGCTGCACAGCCTGCGACAGACGCTGGGTCAGGTTTACCCTTTCGGTGGCGAGTGGGGGAAGCAGCCGGGAGGCAAGTCTTTTCAAGATTTCATCTTGTTTGGATTCTTCCTGCCCAGCCTGGTGGCTTTCAGCGAGCATGTCTGACAATAAGGCGCTTGCAAGCCCATCCAGATTATGCCGGGAGATGGGGCGCCAGAGGCAGTAGAGGTCGAACGGCCGACCACGTCCTACCCTGGCTCGCTGCCCAAGCACATGCACGACGCCTTCATCCCTCAAGATGGAGAGGTGGTGCCGGGCATTGGCGGGAGTCATGTGCAGGGCGCTGCTGATCTCGAGGGCGGTGACGACTTCTTTTGATTGGAGGTATTCGATAATTCGCTGTCTAGAGGTGGTTCTCATCCTATCATGTCCGAAAGTCATTGGAGTATGAAAATATTCGAAAACTTGGGTTTCCTTTTTCCCTTAGAGGCAGAGATTCTGCCTTTGTTGCAGGGATTTTTCACCGCTGCAAAGAGCGCAGCGGTTCAGAATGACAAACCTAACTTAAAATAGCTGTTTGATTTTATCGCTTCTAACAGAATTGTGCAAACGTATATTTGCGTAAATTCGGTAGATAAGTTCTTTTTTGGGGTTATAATCTGCGGGAAGGTTTTCCAACGTGGACGAAGTCTTAACCTGGGAAGATAGCTATGCCATTGCACGCGCGCTGATTGCTCACCATCCAGGGGTCAAGATAGATACGCTCTCTCTGCACGAAATCTACGTATGGACCATCGCTTTACCCACTTTCTGTGACGAACCTGAGCTTGCCAATGATGCCATCTTGATGGCAATTTTCCAAGAATGGTTTGAGGAGGTTAATCCTGTATGACTGAAGAATTGAATAACCCTGGTTACGAGATACCCCCGGAGCTGCAAGGCCAGGTAGCCATCACGACCCTGGATAAGATCTATAACTGGGGGCGGAGGTCTTCGATCTGGCCGATGATGTTTGGGCTGGCGTGCTGCGCCATCGAGATGATCGTCACGGCCACGAGCCGGTTCGACTTTGCCCGCTTTGGGATGGAGATTATGCGCCCAAGCCCGCGCCAGTCGGATTTGATGATTGTGTCTGGTACGGTCACGAAGAAAATGCTTCCGATCATTGTGCGCCTGTATAACCAGATGCCCGAACCGAAGTACGTGCTGGCAATGGGTGCCTGCGCTTCGGGTGGGGGCCCTTTCAAGGATGGGTATAACGTTGTTTCCGGCGTGGATGAGTTTTTACCGGTGGATGTCTACGTGCCAGGCTGCCCGCCAACCCCCCAGGCTTTGCTGAACGGACTGATTGCGCTGCAGAAGAAGATCGATACCCAGTCCATCAAGCAGGTGCGCTGGTACAGCAAGGAACCTGAGCAATCGATCCCCATGCCCGTGTTGGGACCTGACTTAATCGATCCACGCCAGATTGCGAAAATAAAAGAATACACGCAGCAGAAATTGGCACAGGCAGAACAAGGAGAAGCCAATGGCTGAACAGTCGCTCACCCTTGAAAATGACCTGGCCCAGCGTTTTCCAGAAATCTTAACGCCTGACACCCGGAAAGGCTATCCAGGTTATATCGTCAAAGCTGAGAAGCTGGTGGATTTTGCGACAGCCTTGCGCGATGAGCTAGGGTACGACTACCTTTCTTCTGTCACCGCCGTGGATTACCTGGCTGAAGGACAGATGGAAATCGTGTACCATGCTCGAAAAACCACTGGAGGCTCTCCGCTCGTTTTCAGGGTGCAGGTCCCCAGGGATCAAGCAGTGGTGGCCTCCCTGGTGCCGGTATATCCTGGGGCTGAGTTCCAGGAACGGGAAGCTTATGACCTGTTCGGCGTGCACTTTGAAGGACACCCGGACCTGCGCCGCATTTTGATGTGGGAAGGCTTCAACGGGCACCCCATGCGCAAGGATTGGCGCGAAGGGTATTTTGAAGAAGAAGCGAAGCCCTTCAAGAGCCGCTGGCCGGAGGGGCATATCCGCAGGGCGGAGGAGGTCAACCCATTTGGGCGCAATGTCGACTATCCGGCAGGCTTTGACCCGGAGCAGTTCTTCCCGGATACCGAATCGGCCTTATACGCGGGTTTGACGAAGGTGGATAGGGATGAGGATGGCTTGAAGACTGATCAGGTCATTATTAACCTGGGCCCTCAGCATCCCTCCACCCACGGCGTATTTCGCATGGCAGCCAAGCTCGAAGGGGAAACCGTGGTGGATATCAGACCGGCGATGGGCTATCTCCACCGCAACCACGAAAAGATCGGCGAGCGCAATACTTTTTTGCAGAATATGCCTTTTACGGACCGCCTGGATTATTTTTGCTCAATGAGCAATAATTTCGGTTATGCACTGGCGGTTGAGAAACTGATGGGGATCAAAGTGCCTGAGCGGGCTGAGTACATCCGGGTGATGATGGCAGAGCTAACGAGGATTGTCAACCATGTGGCGGCAATCGGCTTCCTGCTCAACGACCTGGGCGCTTATTTCACGCCCATTATCTATTGTTTCGAAGAACGCGAGCTGATCCTGGATATCTTCGAGGCTGTTTCGGGCTCGCGCATGATGTGCAACTACTTCCGCTTCGGCGGTGTGGCACGCGACCTTCCAGAAGGAATTTTAGAAAAGATCAAGCCATTGATTTTTGAACGTCTGAACCGTAAATTGGATGAACTGGAACTTTACTTGACCCACAACGAGATCATTGTAGCGCGGGCGGAGGGTGTGGGAGTGCTCACGGCTGAAAAAGCGATTGCCTTCTCCACTTGCGGTCCCGTTCTGCGTGCTTCGGGTGTGCCCTATGACCTGCGGCGGGCTGACCCATATTCGATCTACAACCGTTTCGATTTTGATGTGGCTGTGCGCTACCACGGGGATGTTTATGACCGGTACCTGCTGCGCATTGATGAAATCCGCCAGAGCATCCGGATTTTACAGCAAGTTTACCGCGACCTACCCGAAGGCCCGATTCAAGAAGGCCGCCCGCAGTACCAGGTGCGCGTACCAGCCGGTGAGTCTTATGGGGCCGTCGAAGGTCCCAAGGGCGAGCTGGGCTTCTATGTCGTTTCGAATGGGAAGCCCAACCCGTACCGCTACCATGTACGGGCCCCGTCTTTCATCAACCTGACTCCCCTGGCTGAGATGTGCCGCGGTCAAAAGATCGCCGATGTGGTCGTCATCTTGGGTTCGATTGATATCGTGTTGGGCGAGCTGGATCGCTGAGTGTTGGAGAAGATACGATGTATGGATTAGGTATCCTTAAAGGGCTGTATATCACCCTCAAACATTTCTTAGACACCTATCTGGATGATATCCGCTGGAAGGGGAAGCGCTATAACACCCCAGAAGGCATTGCACACCGCCAAAGCAGCAGCGCCACCGGAATTTTCACCGTGCAGTACCCAGAAGAAAAGCTGCCCGTGCCGGAAGAATTCCGCTATATTCCTTTTTTGATCTACGATATTAAAGAAGACGGGACCCAAGAGACACGCTGTACTTCGTGCGGGATTTGCGCCAAGGTATGCCCACCGCAGTGCATCTGGATTGTCCGTACGGTAGATCCAGCGACTGGACGACCCGTACCGGACCCGGCTGAATTTTATATTGATGTGGATATCTGCATGTCGTGCGGATTTTGCGCGGAATATTGTCCTTTCGACGCGATCAAGATGGATCACAACTACGAGCTGGCAACCTATGACCGCCTGAAAAATAATATTCACGACAAACAGAAGTTGTTAAAACCGGCTTCTTATTATGCTTCAATCCGCCCGATCAATTTCCAACGTGAGGAAGCTGCCCGAGCTGAAGCAGAGGCTGCCAGGGCGGCAAAGAAAGCGGCTGCAGCTGGATCATGATTTGCCAGGAAACATAAGCCTGCTGGCTGGTCAGGTGCGCTGATGCCGGTTAAGATGAAAACGGATGTATAACGAAGATACTGACGTACTTTTTCCACCGTGGGTCATTCCTCAACTGCGCAGCTTGCGAGGGGATGCATGGCAGGCTTTGGTGGACCAGGTGGGTGTGCTGGAGGGGGCTTCCCTGGAAAAATTGGCTTTTGTGCTCTTGATGGTGCGGCTGGGAGGCTGCACCTCCTGCCAGGCCGATTCTTTCCGGGCGATGCGGGGCTGCACGCAATGTGCCACACAAACCATCCGGCGATTCCGAGGCAGCGACGATGATCTTCTCAAAGGTTACCAGGAAGCGAAGGAAGATGTCGACCGCTACCTGTGGAAAAGAGAAAAAGGGGCATGAAAATCCAAAAAATCCTGCTGATGAGTTTCCCGGCAGTATTGAAGGAAGGGGATACTTATCTGGATGATGGGCATTCTTTCCACCTGGGTTTAGCATATATTGGGGGGCTTTTGCGTGACAGGGGATACACTGTCTGCATCCTCGATTGTTTTGCAGAGAGCCCTGAACAGCGCCGCAGTAACTCTGCTGAAGACGAATGGCTTGAGCTAGGCCTCTCTGACCAAGAGATTATCGAAGCCATCGCAGATTTTGAACCTGATCTGATCGGGATGACTATCCCCTTTTCGTGCCAGCATTATATTGGACATGCGATTGGCCGGACCATCAAACAGCACTTTCCAGAAGTACCGATTGTGACCGGCGGTAACCATGTTACGGCTGTTCCCGATAAGCTCGATCCGGTTATCTTCGATTACCGAGTCGTCGGCGAAGGTGAGTTTGTGTTTCTCGGTATCGTTGAAGCGCTCAACCAGGGCAAAAACCTGGCTGAGGTACCCGGGATTTACGGTATATCGAAGGTCCCGGATGCGTTTATCGAAGATGTGGACTCCTTGCCATTTCCGGCGATTGATTTACTGCCCCTGCAGAAGCTTTGGAAAAAAGGGAAACGCTGGACGATTATGGTGGCAAGCCGGGGGTGCGTTTACGACTGTGTTTTCTGCTCGATCCACACGATCATGGGATATAAGATCCGCCACCGGAGTGCTGAAAATGTGATTGCAGAAATCAGGCAATGGAAAGACCGCTACCACATTCAAGAGGTTTATTTTGAAGATGATAACCTGACGACTCATACGGAATGGGCTAAAGATCTCCTGCGTAAAATTGCCAAAGAAAAATTTGGGATCCGGTTCTATGTACGAAACGGCATTCGGGCTGATTCGATTGATCGAGAGTTATTGATGTTAATGAAGAAAGCCGGCTTCCAGGATTTTATGATTGCCCCTGAGTCTGGCAGCCAGAGGATTTTGGATGAGGTGATCCGTAAGAGAATGACTTTGGAGGCGAGCCTCAAAGCGGTGGAGCTGGCTTCTGAGGTGAGGTTAGGCGTGAATACTTTCTTTGTTGTTGGGCTGCCTCAAGAGACAACTGCGGATTTACAAGCGACCCTCGATTTTGCCAAACAGTTGAAGCAGAAGGGCTGTGCGGGATTTTGGATTTCGACTGCCACGCCTTATCCTGGCACCAGGCTGTATGCGTACTGTGTCGAAAAGGGCCTGATTGACCCTGAAGCCATGGATTACCGGCATTTACGGACGGTCGATTACTTGATCCATAACGAGAACATCAGCCCTCAGGAAATCATTGCCTTCCGTGAACAGATGATGTGGGAGTTAGCACCGCCTCCCCTCACATTCTTTTCCAAGCTCAAGAATGGGGTTTCGTTATTGCTAAAAGATCCAACTTTCTTCTGGTCAAAACTGCGTTACCAGCTCAATCTTTAAGGTTTTTATAAATTGGTTCTCGCTTTCTTTACCAGCAGTGTGATGCGTGGCTGCAGGCAATGCGCCTCTCAAACCATCTGGTGCTAGTGGAGCAGTGATGACCTCCTCAGGGGCTAACAGGAGGCGAAGCAGATAGTATGCAGAATTAAGAAATAGCAAAGCAAGCCGATTCCTTAGCGTGGAGAAAATCCTTTGAAAACAACATTTCCTCAAAATATAACACCTGCTTTGGGTATTAATGCTATTGATGATCGTTTTGGATTGATAGGGTATGTCGTTATTGATCGGACAGTTAATGGATCTGCCTCAGGGGGAGTGCGATATGCAAAGGATGTCTCAGTAGAAGAATTATCAAACCTGGCAAGGGCGATGACCTTCAAATGGGCTTTTTTGAATAATCCAATGGGGGGTGCAAAAGGGGGAATCTTTGCTAGCGAACAGCAGCTGGGGGTATCACGCGCTGAGCTTATGCAAGCCTATGGACGGGCTATTGCGCCCTTGGTGCAGCGTTCTGTTTTCAATCCAGGGGTTGACTTAGGAACTTCTCTTTCGGACTTACGAGAGATTATGACCGGTGCTGGAAAGAGCTTCTCAGAGTCGCAGATCGATGGCTCGTATGCCACTGCGATGACTGTTCTTGAGACAATCCAGCAATTATTTCATGTGAATGAAATTTCTCTGCGTGGAATCCGTGTAGCGTTGGAAGGATTTGGTAAAGTAGGCGGATTTTTAGCACAAATGCTCGAAAGCGCTGGAGCAGTGATTGTGGCTTTATCGACGATTACAGGTGGGTTTTATCATAAGGACGGATTGAAGATCCAGGACCTCCTAAAAATAAGGGAAGCATATGGTGATGATCTCATCAAGCATTATCCGAACGCGGAGCGTGTATCATCAGATGCACTCTACGCATTAGATGTTGATTTACTCATCCCTGGGGCGCGCACTGCAGTTATCAATGAAGATAATGCTGCATCTATCCAGGCGCAATGGATAGTTCCTATCGCCAATTATCCGATTACAGAAAAGGCAGAAAGTTTACTTATTGCACGTGGCGTATGTATCGTGCCAGATTTTATTTCTAATAGCGGTGGGATTATGGCATCTGCGATGCATAGCAACCATTTTGGCATAAAAGATGTACAGCATTATATTGAGACTTATTACGCAAAAATATTGCGAGAATTGTTTTTGGAAGCAAAAACCCGAGGTGAACCGATCACAGTACTGGCGCGTCAAATAGCCTGGGAAAATCACTTGAAAATGAACCAACCGGGGCAGGTTCCACAAGATCTTGGGTCTAGATTGACCAGGTTACGCAAAGCCGGTCCCACGGGACTTCTCCAAAAAGTCTCATGGCGCTTACATAAAAAAGGATTTCAAGGGAAAAAGGTAAATATGCAAGCAGTTGATTATTATGCCGAAATGACGGGTTTGCAAATTCTAACCATCTTGAAGGAAATGAGAAGTTAATCGTTTATTATGAGTGGTGTCTTTGGGATCATCCATCCGAAATATCGAGAGCGGATATCGACGCAGGTTGATGATTTGAGCCAGTGTCTAAACCATTTTTCATGGAATCAGGTCGATACTTTTGTAGATGCGGACGCAGGGGTCGGTCTGGGGCGGATTGGGATCGGTATATTCAACCAGGAAAGCCAACCAGTCTTTTCTTCTGATAAAAGTATCATCGTCCTGGCGTGTGGTGAGTTTTACGGAGCACCCACCCTCGATGGGAAGGTGGGAGAAAATTTAGTCAAGAATATGCCGGCTGCGGATTGTGTGCTTGATTTGTATGAGCGATGGGGAAAAGAATTTATTCCAAGGTTAGAAGGCGTCTTCCAATTCATCATATACGACAAGCGAAATGATCAGGTAATCCTGGCAAACGACCGCTTTGGTCTTTATCCCCTGTATTTCGCCAAGTTACCACAGGGATTATTATTTGCACCCGAGATTAAAGGGGTTTTGAGGAACCCCTCAATGACTCGAAAGATCGATTTCACCGCAGTCGCTGAGTACATGCGTTTTCAATGCTTATTGGGCGAGCGTACTTTTTTCGAGGATATTCACGTATTACCTCCCGCTACGATCCTTACTTATTCTCTTTTTGATAATCAGATTGAAACTAGCTGTTATTGGGATTTTTCAAAGATACAAGAGAAACAAGATAAGGTGACGTTTAAGGAGGCTGCCCACAACGCTGGAGCACTTTTCAAAAAAGCAGTACAAAAGCAAATGGACGGAAATGAAAATCCGGGCATCTATTTATCGGGGGGATTGGATTCTCGAGTGATATTGGGAATGGCGCTGAAGGTTAGAAATCCGCTGGTAACAATAACTTATGGGCTTCCCGGTTGCAGAGATGCGGTTATTGCAGACCAGATAGCACGCAGAGCCAAAACCGACCATCACTTTTTTGAAATCACCAGCGGCGAATGGGTGAAGGAGTTTATCGATTTGCACTTTGCATTAACGGAGGGATCCCATTCTTGGATCCATTCCCATGGTATTAGCATCTTGGGAATGGCACGACCCTTGATGAAAGTTAACTTGAATGGATTGAACGGGGCGGAGCTTAACTGGGATGATCCACTGCTTTACCAGGAGCAGAATGAGCTAAATTTAGCAATCCGTCTCTTTTCTGCTCTGACTTGTGATACTACCTGGCCCTCTTTATCAGAAAGCGAAGAAATTCTATTATATGACTCCAAAGTGTCTAAGGATCTGAGCGGACGAGCCTTTTCATCTTTAAAAACGAGATTAAGTCAAATGTCTCATTTGACCTGTCGACAGAAAGTGAGCTCACTCTCATTTGAAATCGTCCGCCGCCTGTTCATGTATTACACTGTCTTCAATCGGTCGCATATTGAACAAAGGTATCCCTTTTATGATGTGGCTTATCTTGATTATATTCATTCTCTGCCATTAGAGATGATATTAGGACGGAGATTACGTAGAGAGGTTTTACGGGAATACTGTCCTGAATTTGTATCCTTCCCTTATGCAAAAGATGGCGTTCCGGTATGCCATTCGGAGCGTTCACGAATTTTATCTCGGTATATGGTTAGTACCAAATCGGCATTTAATCGACATATGTGGCGCTTATTCCCAGAATTCCCTGAACTTTATGTCGACTATGAGACTTGGCTGCGGGGAGAGCTGCGAGATTGGGGAGAAGAATTATTCTTCGGTGAACAAACTTTCCAGCGTGGTGTATTTAACCCTGACTTTCTGCGTGCTTTGTGGGGGCGTTTTCAGTCAGGTTCAGAAGCCAATATGATTGGTAAATTAGCGCCAATCATGACATTAGAAATGGTATTTCGAGAGTTCCAGGTATGACTCCGCAGAATCCTGACACCCCTCGATCGCAAGGGGTTTTTAGAACGATCATGAAAAATACCGCGTTTGCCACAATTGGCACTTTCGCGATGAAAATTATCAACTTCTTATTTAGCATTCTAGTTGTCCGAAAGTTAGGGGATGAACGCTTTGGACAATACTCTGTCATTATTGCTTTTGTAGGGCTTTTCCAGATTTTTGCGGAATTTGGAATGACGCAATATGTGATGAGGGAAATTGCCCAGGATAGTTCAAAAACGCGGAAATTAGTCTGGAATCTTTTCGCGGTCCGCTTTCTTTTAGCTATTTTTTCTACCGCTGGGATTACATTTGCCGCTTATTTAATGGGTTATGAGCCATTACTTATTTTGGGTATATTTCTGTACACCTTCACTTTTTATATGGCTTCTGTTTTGGCGCCGATACAAACCACGTTGACTGCAAGTGAGCGGTTTGATCTGTTATCCGCTATCAATATTATTGGACAGCTCAGTTTCGCGTTTTTAGGAACGGTTGTGCTACTCTCTGGATTCAATTTTATTTTGTTGATCCTGGTTGGTGTGTTTAGTATGGTCCCGCAGATTGGAGCGGGAATCTGGTTTCTTCGATTGGCAGGTGCTGACCTGGGTCGGCCTTCCTTTGATACCCATATCTGGTTAGAGATGCTGAGGAAGGGATTGCCCTTTGGGATGATCTCCTTGGCTTTGACGATTGCTTTGAACATTGACTCGGTTATGATCAAGATGTTTCACTCTGTTGAGGTGGTAGGATGGTATAGCGTCTCCTATCACCTCGTTTTATCCATCGTATTTTTAGCGCGTGGTTTTCGAGATGCCATTGTTCCAACGCTCTCCAAGGCTTATGTAAAAGATAAAGGTGAAGTTCAAAACTGGTATTACCGCACTGTTAAGATTATGACTCTCATTTCTCTGCCCATTGCAGTTGGTGGAGCGATCTTATCCGAGGACTTGATCGTAATTTTATATACGAAAGAGTTTTTACCTTCAGCTGCTTCCCTGAGAATCTTGGTCTGGGATATTCCTTTTTTACTTTATGCAAGCTTCTGTGGTAACCTGGCAACCGTTACTCGAAAAGAGAAAGGTGCTGCTCGGATATATACGTTAAATGCAATATTTAACGTAATTCTCAACCTGGTTCTGATTCCCCGGTACAGTTATATTGGCGCTTCCGTTGTGACGGTTGCTACCGATATTTTAAGTGCATTCCAGTTTTACCTGATCTTCCGTGGAGAATTTAGCCTTTCTGGATTCCGCTCCATTCTAATGCGCTTAGTCCTGTCTGTCTCTATAATGGCACTTGTGTTGATATTTTTACCGGCCTGGAATATTCTAATACTGATATCGATTAGTTTTTTGGTTTACCTGGGTTTGATCCTTGTAATGCATGTTCCAGACAAAGAAGAGATCGCTCTATTGCGAAAAGTGTTTACCAAGATTGGATTGTTAAGGAATTAAGAATCCTGCTTTGGAAGAGGCAGCCAAGGATTTCTCGGAAAATTATGATCCTGAAATCTGCCATTTCACTTGAGGATAATTGATGACAATAAGTCCATTTCAAGTCGTACTGGATAAGCATATACCTGCGGCAATCTCCTTGGCCAATTTTTGGTTCCTTTTTTTCAGCGGATGTGTTGAACAAGGAGGTGGCCTGCAAGAATTGAGGTCCGCCTTAAACCAAAAAAGGACCCTAGAAAGGGTATAATATGACCACTTTAGTAAAATTTACGAGTAAAGGATTAATGACAATATGCCCAATAAAGTGATTACACAGGAGATGGTTCTAACTGCGCTGGGTAAAGTGCAGGAACCCGAGCTCCATAAAGATTTAGTGACTCTCAATATGATCCGGGATATCAACATTGATGGTGAGCGGGTCAGTTTTACGATCTTTTTGACCACTCCAGCCTGCCCTTTGAAGACGCGCATCGAGCGTGAAGCGCGCGAGGCAGTAGCTGCCCTGCCTGGTGTGAAAGCTGTAGAAATCAAGATGGATGCGACCGTCCCCGCGGATGGGCGCACGCGCGGCTTGCTACAGCTCCCCATCCGCAATGCGATTGCGATTGGGTCTGGCAAAGGTGGGGTGGGCAAGAGCACGGTAGCGGTCAATACGGCCGTCGTCTTGGCGCAAAGCGGGGCGCGGGTGGGGCTGCTCGATGCAGATGTTTATGGCCCGAACATTCCTACCATGATGGGAATTCAACACCTGCCCGGGCAAAACGGCGAAAAGATGCTCCCGGCAGAAGCGTATGGTGTGAAGGTGATGTCCATCGGCTTCCTGGTCAAGCCGAACCAACCGCTCATCTGGCGCGGTCCCATGCTGCATTCCGCTATCCGCCAGTTCTTGACCGATGTGGAATGGGGAGAATTGGATTACCTGGTGGTAGACCTGCCCCCAGGCACAGGGGATGCAGCCCTGAGCCTAGCGCAGTCAATTCCGTTGAGCGGAGGGGTGATCGTCACCCTACCGCAGCAGGTTTCATTGGAAGATGCCCGCCGAGGCCTTGAGATGTTCCGCGCCTTAGAGGTGCCCCTGTTGGGAGTGGTCGAGAATATGAGCTACCTGGAACTGCCAGATGGGACGCGCATGGATATCTTTGGCAAGGGCGGCGGTGAAAAGCTAGCTCAAGATGCCGGGGTCCCCTTTATCGGAGCCGTGCCTATCGATCCTTCTGTGCGTACCGGAGGAGATGGCGGCACGCCGGTGGTCATCAGCAATCCAACCTCAATGGCTGCCAAAGCTTTGGTCGCCATTGCAGAAGATATTGCTGCCAAGATCAGCGTCTCTGCTGTACAAGCGGCACAGAATGCTATTCCTATAAAGATGGTCGGATAGATCAACCACTATGGATGCTCATCCTTATATAGTCGGTGTACGATTTCAAAAAGTTGGCAAGCTTTACCATTTCGATGCCAGCGTACAGCGTGACGTGGCTGCCGGTGATTTTGTGGTGGTTGAAACCTCACGCGGTAAGCAGCTCGGACAGGTGATCCAGGTCGTGCAGAATCCTTCCCCTCCCCCAGAGGGCGTTTGGAAGGCGATCCAGCGTAAAGCCACGCCTCAAGACCTGGTCTTAAGGCAGACCTGGCAGCAAAAAGAGCTGGAAGTCACCATCAACTGCCGGGCAAAGGCGGCTGAGCTCAGGATCAAAGATGTAAAATTTGTCAGCTCCGAATTCAGCTTTGATGGCAGCCGGCTCTCGATTTTTTACAGCAACGAAGCCGGTGAAAAGATGGAGCTCAAAGAGCTGCGCAGGGCTATGCAGCGCCAATATCCGCAGACCCAGGTTGAATTCCACGTCTTAGGTCCGCGGGATGTTGCTAAAGCATTGGGCGGGATGGGGGCATGCGGCCTGGAAAACCGCTGCTGCTCACGATTTTTAACCGAATTCAGCCCGATCTCGATCAAGATGGCGAAAGAGCAGGGTATTTCGCTGACACCTACCGAGATCACCGGTATGTGCGGGCGGCTGCGCTGCTGCCTGGTGTATGAATACGAGCAATATGTGGAAGCCCGCAAGCAGCTCCCCAGGCGCGGCAAGCAAGTGGTGACGCCGATGGGCGAAGGCAAGGTGAGCGATGTATTTCCACTAAAAGGCTCGGTTCTGGTAGAGCTGGATAAAGGTGGTGTCTCTGAATTTATGCGAGATGTTATCGAACCCCGGGAAGAATTGGAAGCCCTGAAGCAGAAAGCGGAAGCGCCATGCGCCAGGCACCCTGAAGGCGGGTGCGACTGCGCCCAGCGCGAAAGAGACCGAAGAGAGAAAGGAAATAAGAAGCGTCGTGACCGATCCTGAAAACGATCAAAAAGCTGTTGAAAAAAAGGTTGAAGAACCTGAACCTGCACCTGCCCCAGATGCCTGGGAAAAGCCTCAGAAAATCCTAGTGCTGCTGGCACACCCAGATGACCCGGAGTTCTTCTGCGGGGCTACCCTGGCACGCTGGGCGAAGGCCGGGCATGAGATTGTGTACTGCCTGATCACCTGCGGTGATAAAGGGACAAATGATCCTTCGATCACGCGTGAAGCGCTGTGCGGGATTCGGGTGGAGGAACAAAAAGCCGCCGCAGCCGTGATTGGAGCAAAAAAGGTGCGTTTCTTGGGTTACCCGGATGGGTATGTGGTGCCTGACCTGGGCTTGAGGAAAGAGATCACCCGCGTGGTGCGGCAGGAGAAACCAGATATCGTAGTCACCTGCGACCCAACCACGCTTTATTTCTTCGGCACGCGCCTGAACCATCCCGATCACCGCGCTGCAGGGCAGGTGGTGCTGGATGCGATCTTTCCGGCCGTGGGCAATCCGATGTATTTTGAGGATCTGCGTATCGAAGAAGGCCTGGAGCCTCACCAAGTGCGCGAGGTGTGGGTCTCTTTGACGTTGGAACCGAACGTGACCTTGGATGTAACCGCAGATTGGGAAACAAAGATCAACGCCCTGTACGAGCATAAGAGCCAGATCGGCGAGCCGCAAAAGCTGGCTGATCGGATGCGTGAGCGCCGCACTGAAGACAGCACCCTCGAAAACCCGCGCTATGAAGAACGCTTTCGAAGATTAACTTTTTAAGGAGCTGGGAGATGCCTGATTTTCTTGCTGAAGCCCAAGCGCTTTTTGAAACTACGCGCTTCTTGCGGAGGGATTTTCACCGGCATCCAGAGCTGGCATTTCAAGAAGTACGCACAGCCGGGGTCGTAGCCCGGGAGCTGAATGCCCTGGGACTGGAAGTGCACAGCGGGATCGCAAAGACGGGCGTGATGGCGCTGCTGGAAGGGGCAAAACCGGGACCGGTGCTCCTGCTGCGCTTCGACATCGATGCTTTACCAATCGTTGAAGAAACCGGCGCCGAATACACCTCTCAGAATCCCGGCGTAATGCATGCCTGCGGGCATGATGGTCATACTGCGATTGGACTGACCGTGGCGCGGCTGCTTAACAACCACCGCCAGGAGCTTGCAGGAACGGTCAAGCTGGTCTTTCAACCGGCTGAGGAGGGCTTTGGCGGGGCGGAAACGATGATCGCCGAAGGAGTGCTCGAAAACCCAAATCCAGAGCTGACCCTGGCGCTGCACCTGTGGAACCATGCCCAAGTGGGGTGGCTGGGGATCGCCAGCGGGCCAACGATGGCCGCTGCAGATGTCTTGACGATCAAGATCACCGGAAAAGGTGGGCACGGCGCCATGCCTCACCAGGCAGTTGACCCGGTGCTGGCTTCCGCTTATGTGCTCACGGCACTGCAAAGCGTGGTCTCCCGCAATGTGCCGCCACTGCAGACTGCCGTGATCAGTGTCACCATGCTGCGCGCCGGTGAGGCCTTCAACGTGATCCCACCGCAGGTTGAGATGCAGGGCACGATCCGCACCTTTGACCCAGCCGTGCGCGAGCTGGTGCTCCAACGCATCCAGCAGGTGGTCGAGCAAACGGCTTCAGGGCTGGGCTGCCAAGCTGAGGTGGACGTGAAGTCGCTGACCCCGGCAGTGATCAACGAACCAGGCATTACTGAGCGGGTGGCGAATGTCGCTGTCGAGCTATTCCCTGGCAGCCAGATCGACCGCAATTTTCAGACGATGGGCTCGGAAGACATGGCTTTCATGATGCAGCAGGTGCCAGGCTGTTATTTCTTCGTCGGTTCAGCAAATGATGCCAAAGGCCTGAATGCCTCGCACCACCATCCCAAGTTCGATATCGATGAAGATGTGCTGCCGCAGGCTGTTGCGTTGATGACTGCCGCTGCGTATGATTATCTGAAAATCTAACCCAATGGCTTCCGGTAACGGTCATAAAGCTGCCATCCACTTCCAACAGCCCCCGAGGCGGGTGGTTTCGCTGGTGCCCTCGCTGACAGAGAGTATGTTCGACCTGGGGCTGGGAGAATTCGTGGTGGGGATCACCGATTACTGCCTTTACCCTGCGGAAGGGGTTGCCAAAATCCCGCGCCTGGGTGGACCCAAGACCCCCTCCTTAGAGGCGATCCTGGCCTTGCAACCCGACCTGGTGATGGCGAACCAGGAGGAGAATCCAAAAGCACTGGTTGAGAGCCTGGAGGAGGCGGGAGTCAAGGTATGGGTGACCTTCCCCAAGACGCTGCGCCAGGCATTGGATGTGCTCTGGACCATCGTGGGACTGTACCAAAGCCGGGGAGCAGCCATCCGCCTGGAGACGCTGGAGCTGACCCTCGATTGGGCAGAAGAGGCCGCGAAAGAACGCTCCACCTGGCGTTATTTTTGCCCGATCTGGCAGAGTCTTCCCGGAGAGCAGTCTCAATGGTGGATGACCTTCAACCAGGATACCTATATGCACGACCTGCTGCGCCTGGTGGGCGGGAAAAACGCTTTTGCCGGGCGTAAGCGTCTTTACCCATTGGAAGCAGACCTTGGTTTGGTGCCTGCCGAACCGCCGGGCGAGCGCGATACCCGCTACCCACATGTGGGACTTGCAGAGATTTTAAAAGCCGATCCGGAAGTGATTCTTCTTCCTGATGAGCCTTTTACTTTTCGTGCCGGTGAGCGGGACCGCCTGGAAGCGCAGCTGGGGGAGACCCAGGCGGTCAAAAACGGCAAGGTATTCGAGTTGGAAGGCAGCCTGCTGACCTGGCATGGAACGCGCCTGGCACGCGCTTTGCGTGATTTGCCAGGAATTTTAGAACCTTAAAGATTGACGGATAGCATTTGTGCTGATATAATTCATTCATCGGATAAATCCTATTTATCTGATGAATGAAACCACTATGACACGCTCATCCTTCGAATCTGATTTCATCCATTACCTTGCCGCCATCAACAGTCAAGAGGGCGGCGAGCAGCTTCCTTCGCTCCAGGAGCTTAGCGAGGAGCTAGGCATTTCCGTCTCTGCGCTGCGCGAGCAGCTTGAAGTGGCGCGGGCCCTGGGGATGGTGGAGGTGCGCCCGCGCACCGGCATCCGCCGCCAGCCCTATTCCTTCTCGCCGGCAGTGAAGATGAGCCTCGCTTACGCCCTCCAGCTTTCTCCGAAGAACTTCGAAGCTTTCGCTGACCTGCGCAACCGCCTGGAGGATGCATACTATCCCGAGGCTGTTGTCAAGCTCACAGAGGCAGATCACCTTGAGCTGCAGCGCCTGATGAGAGCTGCCTGGGAGAAGCTGCGCGGAGACCCCGTTCAGATCCCACATGAAGAACACCGCCAGCTCCACTTGCTGATCTACAGCCGTCTGGATAACCCCTTCGTCACTGGGCTGTTGGAAGCCTTTTGGGAGGCGTATGAGACGGTTGGACTGAGTATGTTTGCAGATTACCACTATTTACAGCAGGTGTGGAACTACCACCAGCAAATGGTCGATGCCATCTGTTCGGGGAATACAGAAGCCGGGCACCAGGCATTGATCGAGCACAAAGATTTACTCACCCATAGACAAGGTTAAGATCAGGAGAGACCATGACAGAGACGATTTCCCAAGCCCCCTGCATCATCAACGATTTCAACATTTCGGTTGCCACAGTCAATGGCTCCGGCAGCCAAACCTCCAATGCCACCATCATGCGTGCCCTGTTCAAAATGGGCATTCCGGTGTCTGGCAAGAACCTTTTCCCATCGAATATCCAGGGCCTGCCCACCTGGTACATCATCCGCGTCAATAAAGATGGACACCTGGCTTACCGGGAAGAGACCGAAGTGATGATCGCAATGAATCCGGCGACTTTTACTCGCGACATGGAAAAGCTGCAGCCGAACGGACTTTTTCTTTATGATGACAGCATCAAAATGCCGATCACGCGCAGTGATATCACGGCTTTTCCGATGCCGGTCAAAAAGCTGGCGCGCGATTCGGGGGCTCCCACCGAGCTGCGCGACTACATTGCGAATATGGTCTATGTGGGTGTGCTGGCTTACCTGATCGGCATCGACATGGAGATGATCAAAGCGGCGCTGACCTTCCATTTCAAGGGCAAGCAGAAGCCCATCGACATGAACCTCAGCATCGTCGATGCGGCTGCCAAATGGTCGGCTGAAAACCTGCCCGGTCAAAACTGCTTCCGGGTCGAGTGGATGGAAGAAACCTGCGACTGCGTGATGACGGACGGCAACACTGCGGCAGCCCTGGGCTCAATCTACGGCGGTGTGCAGTTCGCGGCCTGGTACCCGATCACCCCGGCTTCCAGCCTGGCGGAGACTTTGATGGAATATGTGCCCATATACCGCAAGGACCCCATAACCGGCAAGAATACCTGTGCGATTGTCCAGGCAGAAGATGAATTGGCGGCGGTTGGGATGATCACCGGCGCTGGCTGGGCGGGGCTGCGGGCGATGACTTCCACTTCAGGTCCGGGCTTGAGTCTGATGGCTGAGTATGTTGGCCTGGCTTATTTCACCGAAGTGCCCATCGTGATCTGGGATGTGCAGCGGGTTGGCCCAGCAACCGGCCTGCCCACGCGCACCGCCCAGGGAGACCTGACCTTCAGCTATTTCTTGAGCCATGGCGACACCGAGCACGTGATCCTCATCCCTGGCTCTGTCAACGAGTGCTTTGAGTTTGGCTGGCGCGCCTTTGATATCTCCGAGCGACTGCAGACTCCGGTGATCGTGCTATCTGACCTGGACTTCGGGATGAACCAGTGGAAGACACCTAAGTTCAAGTATCCCGATCAACCCATGGACCGCGGTAAGGTGCTCTGGGAAGAGGACCTGGAGCGTATGGCAGGGGAGTGGAAGCGCTACGCGGATGTGGATGGCGACGGCATCCCCTACCGCACAGTGATGGGCAACCGCCACCCCGCAGCATCTTACTTCACGCGCGGCACCGGTCACACCGAAGCAGCGAAGTACAGCGAGGAACCTGAGAACTGGGAGCAAATGCTGCTGCGCATCCGGAAGAAATTCGCGACAGCCAAGAACCTGATGCCGAAACCAGAACTGCACAGTGTGCCTGGGGCAAAAGAGGGCTTCATCGCTTACGGCTCCACCGACCCCGCTGTTCAGGAGGCACGCCATCAACTGGCACAGCAAGGCGTCAAATTGGATTACCTGCAAGTCAAAGCGATACCGTTTACCGATGAAATCAAGGAATTCATCCAATCCCACGACCTGACCTATGTGGTCGAGCTAAACCGCGATGGGCAGATGCACCAACTGCTCACCCTGGCTTATCCTGAGCTGGCACTTAAACTGGTCTCGCTAGCGCACCTGGACGGTATGCCTTTGACGGCAAAGTGGATTGTGGATGCATATTCTGCCAAGGAGGTAAAGTAACATGACTGATCTAACTTCTGTACCCATGGCTCGCCAACAGGTTAACCTGGCCGGCTTGAGCAAGAACGATTACCGTGGGGCTCCTAGCACGCTCTGCCAGGGCTGCGGGCATAACTCCATCGCCAGCCAGATCATTGCGGCCATGTACGAGCTGAACATCGTCCCTGAAAACGTGGTTAAGTTCAGCGGTATCGGCTGCTCGTCCAAAAGCCCTACCTATTTCCTGAACCGCTCCTTCGGCTTCAACGGCTTGCACGGGCGCATGCCTTCCCTGGCCACCGGCGCCTTGTTCGCCGACCACACTGTGCGCGGCCTGGGTGTCTCGGGTGACGGGGATACTGCCAGCATCGGTATGGGGCAGTTCAAGCACGCCGTGCGCCGCAATGTGCCCATGGTATACATTGTCGAGAACAACGGCGTCTACGGCTTGACCAAGGGGCAGTTCTCTGCAACCGCTGAAGAAGGCTTGAGCCTGAAGAAGCAGGGCACTAATCCCTACCTGCCTATTGATATTGCCTGGGAAGCGCTGGTTGGGCATGCCACTTTCGTGGCGCGCTCCTTCGCTGGCGACCCCAAGCAGGTCAAGGAGCTGATCAAGGCCGCGATGAGCCACAAGGGCATCGCTGTGCTGGATATTATCAGCCCGTGTGTAACCTTCAACAACCAGGATTCTGCCATGCACTCCTATGCCTGGGGTAAAGATCATGAAGTTGCGCTGCACGACCTGGCTTATGTGCCCCAAAAGGAAGAGATCATGGTCGATTATGAAGAGGGGCAGGTTAAGGAAGTCGAGCTGCATGATGGCTCCTCGGTCATCCTGAAGAAGCTCAGCCAGGACCACGATCCCACCAACCGGACAGAAGCCATGCGTATCCTGGAAGAGGCAAACGCCAAGGAGTGGCTGATCACCGGCTTGATCTATATCGACCCCGATAACCCTTCGCTGATTGATCTTTACGATCTGCCCGATGAAGCGCTCAACCGCCTGACTGAGAGCCGCCTGCGCCCAGCACCTGAGACGATCGACCAGATCAATGCGATGATGTTTTAAAGGGTAAATTCGCCTTCCAAGCCTTCGGCGGAGTTCGGCCCAACCCAAACTTTAAACTTGCCGGGCTCGACCACAAACTGCATGTCGACATCATAGAAGCCGAGGGCAGCCACTGGCAGCTCAAAAGTGATTGTCTGCACTTCGCCAGGCGCCAGGGCGATCTTTTGGAAGCCCTGTAAAGCCTTCACCGGGCGCACACGGCTGGCGACCACATCGCCGATGTAGCACTGCACCACTTCTTCGCCAGCCCGCTCTCCGGAATTCTTTACGCTGGCGCTGACGATGATACGTTCAACGCTGGGGGTAATGACCAAGTCTGTGTAAGCAAAAGTGGTGTAGCTCAAGCCAAAACCAAAGGGGTAGAGCGGGGCAACTGGACCATCGATGTACTTGGACGTAAACCAGAAATCGGTGGCCGGCCGGCCGGTGGAGGGGTGGTTATAGTAAATTGGGCACTGCCCTACCGCATAAGGGAAGGAGGCAACAAGCTTCCCGCTGGGGTTATAAGCACCGAACAAAACATCGGCTACCGCCAGACCAGCCTGCACGCCTAGCTGCCAGGCTTCCAGGATGGCATCGGCCTGCTCGGCCACCCAGGGCAGCGCCAGCGGGCGGCCATTGCTCAATACCACTACCAGCGGCTTGCCGGTCTCTTTCAGTGCTTTGAGCAAGGCTTCCTGGTGTCCGGGTAAGCCCAATTCGAGGCGGCTGGCGGCCTCGCCACTCATATGAGCGGATTCACCTACTACGGCGATGACCACATCCGCCTGCTGTGCGGCAGCCAAGGCTTGAGTAAAATCTGCGGGCTGTTTGCCATCTACATCACAGCCGGGAGCATAGAGCACCTGGCTGCCCGCTACGGCCTGGATGCCGCTGAGAATGGAGACGACATCCTGCGTTGAACCGGTGAATGACCAGGAACCCAGCATGTTCAGCGGACTGTCGGCCAGCGGTCCGATGACGGCAAGCTTATGCGCCGACGGTTTGAGCGGCAGAAGCCCGCTTTCATTTTTTAGCAGCACAATGGCGCGGCGGGCGGCTTCGCGAGCTAGCTGCAGGTGATCTGGATGAAGCAGGGTGGCGGCTTCCTGTCCGGCGCTGGAGCGGTAGGGATGATCGAACAATCCCAGCAAAAACTTGACCCGCAGGATGCGGCGCACCGCTTCATCGACCACCTGCATGGGAATCGCACCCGCTTCGACCAGCATGGGGATGTCAAAGCGGAAGCTCTCCGTGACCATGTCCATATCTACCCCAGCCAGCAGGGCTTTTTTGCCGGCTTCCTGGCGGTCGGAGGCATGGCCGTGCGCCACCAGCTCGCCGATGGAGTTGAAATCGCTGACGACAAAACCGTTGAACCCCAGCTGGTCGCGCAGGATATCGGTCAGGGTGAGGCGGTTGGCCGAGGTTGGCACACCGTTCAGATCATTGAAGGCGCTCATAAAGGTCAGCGCGCCAGCTGAGGCGGCAGCGGCAAATGGGGGCAGGTAGATTTCATAAAGGGTCTGGATGGCCATCTCGACCGTATTATAGTCACGCCCGGCAAGCGCCCCGCCATAGCCGATATAGTGCTTGGCACAGGCAGCCAGGTGCTGCGGGTCAGAGGGATCTTCGCCCTGGAAGCCGCGCACACGAGCCGCGGCAAAGGCGCTGCCCAGGTAGGGATCTTCACCCGCACCCTCGGCGATGCGTCCCCAGCGGGCGTCACGGGCAATATCGACCATCGGTGCGAAAGTCCAGTGCAGACCGGCAGAGGCAGCTTCCTTGGCAGCGGCTGCGGCGGTCTTCCGGGCCAGCTCCGGTTCCCAGGAACAGGCTTCGGCCAGCGGGATCGGGAAGATCGTACGGTAGCCGTGGATTACATCCAGCCCAAAAATGAGGGGAATGCCCAGGCGGAAACTCCTCGACGGCGATTTTTTGCAGCCGGTTCGTTTCGTCCGCACCCATCACGCCCAGGTACGAACCGACCTCACCTTTACGGATCCAATCTTCGTGGAAGTCGCGCTGAACGTTTTTGAACATCTCTGGGTCGGGGTTCTCCATAAAAGTAGAAAAGTCAAAGCCACCGACGATGGAAGGACCCAGCTGGGTCAGCTGCCCGACCTTTTCGAGCAGGGTCATCTTTGCTAGCAGGAGATCAATTTTGGATTCGATTTCGGGTTTTAGATATTGTGATTGTTGGGTATGCATGGTGTGGATAGCCTTTGATGAATGGGGGATTTTTGGTGAAGGATATTCGTTTGGTTAGCACTTATCTTCAAGTAGGCAGTTCGCCAGGATGATGGCACTGCTCTTACTTCATCAGGGTAATTTGTAGGAAAATAGGCAATTTCTGCAGCGTGGTTTTTTCTATTGTGATATGATCGCCAAACCGCGATTGCCGGGCGACCTGTTCTAGTTCCTCCAGCGAATAAAGTTTCAATCCTACCCTTTGCCCCCTGGTAAGTGCAACCTTGTTCAAGGCAACTGCAGCAGTTCTTCGCAGCCAGCTTTTTCCGGCCATATTATCGCGGATTGTTTTGACTACTTGATCAATGTCGAAATTATTATGTGGCTCAAACAGCCTCGCGTAACCTCCAGGTTTCAAGATCCGGTAGATCTCATCGAAGCATGCCCTCAAATTCTTCCAATATGACATGCTGGAATGGCAGGTGACCCGGTCGAAGAAATCATCCTCGTAAGAAGTGTTCTCGATGCTCCCTACCCGCAGGTCTACATTAACTCTTTTTAAATTCTTCCTCGCCACCAGGATCGAGGCCTCTGAAAGATCGAGACCGAAGAGTTCCAGGTTGGGTTCCATCTCATGGATCACCTTTAATTGCAAGCCCGACCCAGTGCCCACATCGAGCAAGCGGTGTGCACTCGCCAGTTGAATCTTCTCAGCGATCTCGCTGTAGAGTCCTGATTCTTCCCGTCTCTGAGAGACGACATTTTGTAATTTCGCAGCTAATTTAGATTGCGAGAACTCCGGCATACATTACCTTATCTTGGGATAAATATTAACACATTTTTTGAATCCCTGGCATGCCTCTGCATGAACTATACGAGCATGGCGATAATTGAAATATTTGACATTTCCTGTGAATCCTTGCGGGTTTGATCGGTATGAGACGGCAACCAATCATCTTTAACGGTGTTTTCATTTATACGAATTACACAAAGAATTGAATTGGGGTACAATGAATTTATTGTTAAAGGAGAACAGCATTATGGATGCACCAATACAATCTAATGAGACGACGATCTCATTTTACAACCGCCCACTGGTGAAGCTCGAAAGGATCCCGGTCGGAAAAGGGGTGACGCTGGGGATCGAAACGGTGACTAATCCCGAGATCGGCATCGGCGGGGCGTATGGCACCTGGGGCGATTGCGTTCGGAATGAAGACCTTGCCGCCATGATCCAAGACCGGGTTGGGGACACGCTTAAGGAAGAAGAAAAATTAAGCCTATCAGAGCTTGGTTTTTACTTCCGCCAGCTTGGACCTAAGCTTTCACCCCAGGAGCATGTAGAGCTGGAAGTGCAGGTTGGGCAGCGCTTTCTGACCGAGGCCGCCCACGCAAATGGTTGGGAGACCTCCGATATCGAGGCTGTTCTGATCGGAGCCAGCCTTCCACCGGCAGTAGATTTCATCGAACGCATTGCAGCAGAGGCCGGTATCCCGGATCGTGCCCTGAAGGTGAGTATCCACAAGGCTTGCGATGGCTCGGTGGCCGGGCTGAACCTGGCTTTGAACCCTAACTTACCGATCAATGCGCAGCTTCACCGCAGCCTGGCAAAAGAGCTGTATGGCAAGAAGGTGCTGGTGGGCGGCATTGAAGGATTAAGCCGGATTGTCGATTACACGCACGATAAAAACGCCCTGCAGTTCTTCGGGAACGGGGCAGGTGTGATCGGGCTGGTGCCGGGCAAGACGATGAAGTTCCTGGTGGGCACCTCTCACGAGGCTTTTGACACTGAAGGCGTCCTGCAGGTGCGTATGTTTTACCCACATTCCAAGGTTATGGTTGAAGGCCAGTCGATGATTGAGGTCTTCCAAGAGGGCGATAATCACATCCGCGTGGCCGGTTTGATGCATGAACCGGAGGGCGATACACCGGTCCTCATGGCTGGGATGATGGGCATGGTCAAACTCTTCGTGCGCAACGGAGTACAGGCGGTGCAGGAAGTCTACCAAGCATACCAAAAACGCATGACCGACATGGGCATGCCCGGGAAAGAGATCGTGGTTGCCATCGTCCACCATGCCAATCTGAAGATCAACCAGTTCAAGGTCAAGAATCTGCAGAAGGAAGGCATCCAAATCCCCTTCCCCTGGCTGATCAAGGAATTCGGCAACGTGAGCGCGGCTTCGAATATGATTGCTTTCCTGCGTAAGCTGTCGCAACTGCATCCTGGCGACCACATCCTCTTCGATGGTTTTGGTGCAGGCAGTTATTATGATGTGCTGGCGGTCGAGCTTGGAGAGCAAGCGTAGAATAAGCGTAGGCTGGGCGTCAAGCAGCCTCAGCCAGCCTCTGCTATGATGGAGTTAGCGGCAACACAGACGCTTTCTCCTCCTTAAAGAGAGCCGGGATTAGAAACCGGCTCTCGTGATTCTTATTTACCTAACAAACGCGGGAACCAAAACCACAGCGTTCCGCTGGCGGGCTTGCCGTGCAGAGAAGGGGATTTGTCTTGCAGGGGAAGCGGCGGATAGAAGGCCTGAGAGACAAAGCCACCGATCCAGGGGCGATCGTTGACTGCCAGCAGCAGTGCATTGTAGGCATTTGTCTGATCATTGAGGTCGAGAACCAGGTCCGGCTGATCTGGATTGGGCTGGTCTAAGGCATCCGCTGGCAGGCAGCCACCTTCAGGATTGGGCAGGCAGCCTGTGCTCCCACCCAAAACAGATGGATAGGAGGCTGCCAGGATGAGCGGTTTGCTCCAACGCTGTTGGAAGGGAAGCAGGTCGCTGTCCATCAGGCTGGCGGCACGGGCGAAGAGGTCCGCTTCGGAGGCGCCGGGTTGGTCAGCCAAGGCAGCCGACCATTCGATATACAGCATGTCAACAGCATCCAGGAAGGGCGGCGGATTCTGAACGCCAGCCGGATAAGGCAGTGCCCAGGCCAGTGTCCCAGAGAAATGGGCGCGAACTTCCTGGAGCATGGTGCGCCAGCGCGTTTCAGCATCATTGGGCACACTCGACGGAGTACCGTCTGGCAAGGTTCCGGGGGGTAAAGCTGGGACAAGCCAATCACCTCCCAGCACTAAGGCATTGACCCCGTTCTGCTGCGCCAGGTCGGCAAAGTTTAACAAGAATAGACGATAATGGTCGAACCAGGTGACCCACCAGGCGAAGTCGCGTGGGGCGCTTGCAAACCAGGTACCCGAATCCTGCGGGAAGCGCGGCTGCGGATACAGGGCGGTCTTCAGGCCAAGCTCCTTTGCCTGTGTAACAGCCGCGACCAGGTGGTCGGGATCCATGTCGGATCCAGGGACGATCTCGATATGGGGAAGATCCTGGCGGGTATAGGTCCAGGTGGGGGTGAGGATAGTCCAGTTGGCGCCGAGGCTGTGGACATTGCTAAGACCTTTAACGAAATGGTCAGCCCAAACCGGCGAATAGGTGGATTGGAAAGCGATGCCCGCCATAAAAGCGTCGCCGCGCGGGTTGACCTGTACGTTGGGGACGGTGATAGGAGCTGGAGCGGAAGCATACCAGGCCCAGGCCTCTACCTGGTCTTTCTGGGTGAGGGATTCCGGACCAGGTTTAACCGTTCTACCGGCTGCTTGCGGGCCGGCTGTTTGGGCATCGTCGGCGATCCCGCACTGGTCACCACGGCAGTAGCGGTATTGAATGGAATCCAAGCCACCCAGGGGGCTGAGCAGGGTAAAAAGCCAACGGTTCTGCCCGCCAGGCCACATGGGGAGGGGGCTCGTCCAGCCGATGCCGGGATTGAACTGGATATTGATGATTTCATCTGGTGGAGTGACCTGTGGGACTGTGACATCGAAACTCAGCAGCCCCTGCGAGCCATTCCCCCAGTTCACCACTCCATCCTCAATCTGAGTGTCAACGGCAGGGACGATGAGCTGGTGCAGCAGGAACTCGCCCTGGTCGTCATGTTCGGCATTCCAAAGACCGTCTCCCAGGGTGTATTTGTAGCGCACGTCGGCTCCAACCGGCAGCGTCAAAGTCAGATGGTAAAGCCCATCTTCGCCACGTGCCAGGGCAGGCAACCGGCTGGTAAGAAGGCTGCTACCTCCTTGGAGGCTGGCGAAGGTATTGCCAAGCTGGGTAAGATTGCCAGCCAGGTAAATGGGGATATAGGAGGGAGTTCCCTCGGGAATTTTCACCGTGAAGGCGATGTTGACCAATGCAGATGGCTGAAGCATGATCGGTGTTTGGGTCGTGGAATCGGCGGAAACCAGCGCGCCTTGCTGAAATGGCTGAAAGAGTCCATCCCGAGAAAGGATGACCAGGTTATGCGTACCGGGAGGCAGCCCTTCCAAGATAAAGGAACCATCTCCGGATGTCAACGTCTGGGCACCGCCCGCAGACACCAGGATTCCCGCTAATGGGAGACCTATCTTTAAATCGACGACCCGACCGGTGATCCTTCCCTTGGGCAGCGAATAAACTGTGTCGGTCCAACGGCTGACAACATCTTGAACAATGCCTGGATTTACAACATGGTACAAGCGATAACGCACCGATCTACCATCGGAGAGGTATTCAGACACAACTCGCTCTCTTTCGAGCGCGTACCGATACTTGATCATCGACTGCATTGGAAAAGGTAGGATAACGATGAAATGGCGGGCATCTTCTGCTTGCATGACAAAACGCTGTTGGTTAAAAGCCAACCCGGTAACCTCATCCAATATCGTAAGATACACTTTTTCGCCTGCTTGAACTGGCGCAGGCAGCTCCACCCGGAAGGTGAGCATGGCTTCGGGATATGGTTCTGGGGGGTAACTTTGCGGAGCGGTTTGGAGGAGGGGAGTCTCTTGAAATGCAGAACAGGATGGTAAGAGGAGGGTGAGGAATAGCAGCAAGGAAAGGAGGAGGTGTCTTTTCATCAGCTTAATACCTGTCAAATGAGACAAATGCACAAAGCGGCGAGTGTGCTACTCTTCTTCTGGTTTGTTGTGTCTCTTTTCAGCAACGAAGGCGAATCCAATGCCAAGAATATAAAGGATAGTCAGCGGCAACATAACAATTCCCATGTTGACAGGGTCGACGGTGGTCGTGACCGCCGCCGCTACCACCGCAATGATGACGATCGCTATCCGCCACTGTTTAGCCAGATCCTTATAATGCACAATCCCCAAACGAGCCAGGACTAAGATCGCCAACGGAAACTCAAAACCCACCCCCAGCCAGAACAGCATATTTGTGACAAAGGGGAAGTAAGAGTAGGGGCGAGGGATGGCCTGGATACCTTGGAAAGATAGAAGGAAAGGTAGGGCAACGGGTAACATGATGTAATAAGCAAAAGCCATGCCGCCGACAAAAAATGCCAGGGCAAAGGGGATAGCAAGCAGGCTGAAAATGCGCTCGCCGCGCTTCAGACCTGGTGCAGCAAACAACCAAATCTCGAAGATCAGCAGGGGAAAGGCAAGGGTGAACCCGGAGAGAAGGGCTACTTTCATCACTGCTCCAACGGGTTCTGTAACATCCACAGCTTGCAGAGATGCCATCCCCCCTGGAAGAGGTTTAGAAAGGAATTCCAGGATCCACTGGATAAAAACAAAGGAAAGCGCAGTCGTAATCACCATGTATAAAGCCATGCGGAAGAGATGTTTACGAAGCTCGTTGATGTGATAAAAAATGCCGACCGGATTCTGGATCGTCTTGGCAAAGGCGTCGGGGAGAGGGGTATCTTCTTCTTCAAAAGTAAAGAAATCGAAAATTTTCCTAAACCCTCGACCGATCGAGGAGAAGAATCTGCCAATTCCTTGGAATAGGAGGCGGAAAGGAGTGAATAATTTCTTGACCATGTTTATTGATTTTTATAGGGTGGGTTTTTCAGGTGGGGCTGGCTCTGAATCCGGTTTCGTTTCAGGTTCATTGGGAGTCTCAATGATGGGGTTCGACCAGGCAGAGGCTTCCTTAAGCTCTGCGTTCACATCTTTAGCTGTTTCCTGGAGCTCCTTGTTGATGTCTTTGGTGGTTTCCTGGAGCTGCTTGTTGACATCGTTCATCGCTTCATTCAAACCTGAATTCCTTGATTATCTGTTCTGGAGTTGGTAAATCTTTCTGAATATCTTCGATACCGGCCTCCCGCATCATTCGATTGGGCAAGTTGCGCATCTCCCGGCTGGCTTGAAGCAATGTACGCCATTCGGGGGAAGTTATGATCTTTCTCAGAGACCTCCCCATCGACTTTCCCGCTTTTGCCATATCGTTGGGACCCATAACGATCAGGGCAATGACTAAGATCAAAAAGAGTTCCAGAGGACCAATCCCAAAAATATTCATGCTTTATTCAGTGACGCCTTTTCTAAATATCTGCGAAATTTCGCTTTGATGTAAGGCCAGGCTTCCTAAAACACCGTTCACAAAGCGGGGAGTGCTATCTGACCCAAAAAGTTTCGCGAGCTCAACAGCTTCGTTAATGGCAACCTTTAGGGGAGTTTGCTGATCGACCGCAATTTCCCAGATTGCAATCCTTAGTATGTTACGGTCAATGGCTGCAACCTGATCTAAAGGCCATTCCGGAGCGTATTGACCGATGAGTTTATCAATGAGATCTGTGATCGGCAGCACACCCAGGACAATTTGCTGGGTAAATAGAAAGAGGGTATCTTCCAATGGGGTATCTACAAGGCGTTCCTGGAGTACTTCGCCTGTGGGATGGCCGGTCATATCAATTTCGTAAAGTGCCTGCAGGGCGACACCGCGTGCCCTGGTGCGAGGTTTCATAACAATCAGGCCTCTTTTTCTGGAGGGTAGTCAATATCCTCGACATGAATATTCACGCTGCCCACCTGCATGCCCACCATTTCCGTGATGGCGCGGGTCACATCCACCTGGATGCAATGGCTGACCTCGCGAACATTGTAATCATGCTCAAGAATGACATACAGATCAGCATAGACAACACCATCGATGATCTCAATCGCCACGCCTTCATCCACATGCCCACGCTTGAACAACCGCCGCATGGCAGCACTGGGTAAGTGGCAGATCCGGCTAACCCCTTCTACATTTTGTGTAGTTAGCCTAGCAATGGTCAATAGAACCTCAGGTGCAATGGTTGTTTTGCCTTCGATATAGGGTGCAGGTTCAGTCATTTTTTCCATCCCTTACATCATAACCATGCCGCCATCGACGGCCAGGACCTGCCCGGTGATATAGGAGGCATCATCAGAAGCTAAAAAGGCGACCGCGTAAGCGATTTCTTCTGGTGTGCCCATACGACCCAAGGGGGTGGCTTTCACGATGGCATCTTTTAGCTCAGCGGATAAATCTTGCGTTAATGCAGTCAGTACAAAACCTGGAGCAACCGCATTTACCGTGATCTGGCGTGAAGCAAGCTCGCGCGCTAGAGCCTTGGTCAACCCAATCAAGCCAGCTTTGGAGGCTGAGTAATTCGCCTGGCCAGTCTGCCCAGCCTGACCTGAGACTGAGGAAATGTTCACGATGCGACCATAGCGCTGTTTCATCATCGATCTGACAACTGCTTTCGAGCAGTTGAAAGCACCTTTCAGGTTGACGTCAATGACAATATCCCAGTCAGCCTCTTCCATGCGCATGACCAATTTATCGCGTGTCAAGCCGGCATTGTTCACCAGGATATCCACTTTGCCAAACTCAGCCAAGGTACGTTCAACCAAAGCATTGGCACTGGCAAAATCAGAAACGTTGACGCCGACGGCCAGCGTTTTTTGGTTGGTAGCCGCGGCTATTTCTTTGGCAGTCGCTTCAGCTGATTCCTGGTTGATATCTGCGATCACTACATCGCAGCCACGCCTGGCAAGGGTTTCTGCAATGGCTCTTCCAATTCCCCTGGCACTACCGGTAATAATGGCTACTTTACTTTCAGACATCGCTTAAGTCTCCTCTAAACTATCAAAACCTATACAGACGAAAAGAACACAAAATCCTGAAAGCCAACGGGGCATACCTGTTAAGATTAAAAGCGGTTAGATTATACCTCAAACGGAAGCCTTCAGCCCCAACAGCTATTCTTGACGCATGGCTGTGTCAGCATGCCAGTAGATGCCCATGCGCACTCGTTTTACAATTTTTCAAAGTCAGCTGGTGTTCCCAGGTTGAGACCCAGGGCTTCACGATCAATCCGCTTCAACAAGCCAGTTAGAACTGTACCACTGCCAAGCTCAATAAAAGTAGTCACACCCCGAGCAATCATCCATTGGATTGATTCAGTCCAGCGGACACGATGGGTCAACTGGTCCTGCAAGTCCTGGCGCAGTGCTTGCGCCGTGGAAAGAGGGCTGGCGGTTACATTTCCTACGAGGGGAAGGAGGGGATCGACCAGGGGAGCGACTTCAACAGCCTGGATAAAGCCGACCTGGGCCTGGCTCATCAGGGGAGAGTGGGAGGCAATGCTGACGGCCAAACGCACAGAACGACGCGCTCCTGCGGCCTGGGCAAGCTCCAAGGCACGCTCCAGGGCGGGGATATGACCCGAAATTACTACCTGACCGGGACAATTATCATTGGCAACCTGCACAATTTCGGTGGAGCTGGAGGCCTGGGCGCAGAGTTTATCCAGAGCAGCGATATCGAGCCCCATGATGGCAGCCATGCCGCCGGGATTAAGCGTGCCGGCCTGTTTCATCATCTGGCCGCGTGTGATCGCTAACCGCAGCGCATCTGGAAAAGGCAGGGCCTGGCAGGCGACCAAGGCGCTCAGCTCGCCCATGGAATGCCCGGCAACATATGCAGGAATGAATCCCGGGAAACGCTCCTGGAAAACACGCAGAGCGGCAATCGAATGGATCAGCAGCGCTGGCTGGGTATTGAGCGTATCATTGAGATCCTCTTCTGGACCTTCCCAGGCCAGGCGAGAGAGGGGAAAACCCAGCAGCTCATCTGCCTCAGCATAAACCTGGCGGGCGATGGGATAGGCTTTGACAAGCTCAGCTCCCATCCCCAAGCTTTGAGAACCTTGACCGGGAAAGATGAATGCGGTTTGATGAGATTGCATGTTCCTCCTAAATAAATTTAACATGGATGTACAGGATGAACAGGATTGAAAATCAAGTTCCTGTCGAGTGACCCATAAAACGTGATAAGCTTTACATCAAGAAAGCGCCGATAAGCACACGAAATTTTCGTTATTCATACAACACCAAAACGGGGTGTCAGTAGCGGCATGACCGCTTTTGACACCCCGTTTTGAAGGTGTAATAAGTTTGGGGAGAATTATTTTTTCTCTTTACTGATCTCGATCACTTCTCGACCTTTATAATGACCGCAATTTGGGCACATATGATGAGGCTGGCGAAATTCTCCGCAGTTACTGCATTGAACCAAATTGGTCGCTTCCAGGGCGTCGTGGGCACGCCGACGATCACGGCGGCTGGACGAGTGTTTTCTCTTTGGCTGAGGGGGCATTGGATAACTCCTGTTTCTATATAACGTTTATTCACAACAAGGCCTCCCCATTGGGAGGCAGGCTTCCCTTCTTGGAAGCTAGGGGATTATACGGGTTAGCGGTGAGTCTGTCAAGGAATTTTCAGCATTTGCTGTAGCACTTGCTCAGTCACTGGGTTCCACTAATTCAAATACCCAAGTGCCATTGGCCTGGTATAGGGGGAGGAAATCAGGACCATCTAGCAGGGAGGCGGGAGAAACAGCCCCTCCGCGCGCGCCGAGATACACGTACCGGATTTTGTTCTGACGCAGGATAACCGCCAGAGCAGAGGCATTATTCCCTTGAGCAATGATCTGAGCGGAGACCTGGTTGATATGCTTGATCCCTTCATTTGAGCCTGCGCCATAGAGAACCGGCGGCGGGAAGGTGGGATGACCGGTGAGGGGAGAAATCCAATAGCCACCATCACTGCCGGCGTAAATCCCATATCCCCAAAGAAAGGGATTGATTGCAATCGTTTCGCCCTGAGAGAGGTTGTTTTCGATCCAAACCAGAGCAGGCAGATCAGGCTGGCGCGAGAGGACGGTGACTGGGTTAAGAATGGTGAGTGTCCTTTTAGCGCCAAGCAAAATGAGAACTACTGCCGAGAGGAGTAAGATACTTCGACTCACCTGCCGCCAACCTTTCGGGGGAAGATAATTCATCATCCTAACTACCTGGCTGAGAAAGTAGCTGCCCAGGACTGAGATCGGCAAAAATAAGCTGATCTCGACGGCGGTTTGGTTGACAAATAAAATACCCGGAAGACCTAAAGCTGAGAGGTTGGGCAGGGCGAAGAGAAGGATTACCCAGAATAATAGGGTGAAGGCAAACTGCTTGCGTAAGGAGATGCCTAAGATAAGGCCAAAAATTGCCAAGACCAGGGTGTACGCGCCCAACCCTGAAGCCAGGTACTGCCAGGTAAACCCCATGAAGAGAGGCTGCGGAGAGATGGGAACAGATAGTTTTGGCAGCAAGGTTTGGGTGAGGGTTGGCCAGAACCAGGGTAAGATCAGCAAAAGTGCGCCGAGGGCAGCCAGGGAAACAGGGATGGTTTTTTTGACTGATAAATGAAGGTTCAAGGGGGATTGAAAAACCAGGTAAGCGATAGCCAGTAAGAACGCGAAGCCGGCTATACGATAATGGGTGAGAAAAAGACCCCCTGAAACGAGCGAGAGGATTATGACAGGCTTGAAGGGGAAAGAAGGTTTTGCCTGTTTGGAACCTGCGTCGGAGGTGAAACCAGGACGATTTGAAGACTGGTCCCAAAGGATTTTCAGAATTGAGAAGAAAACTGGCAGGATCAACATACCAGCCAGGTGCGTGTAGCGCCCCCAGCTGGTGTAATAGGCTGGCATGGGGGTAAAAAGGCCGGTGATCGCCGCAGCGATCAGGCCAGCCCGCCGGTCTGAGAGCAAAGATACGGTGAACAAGTAGGATGCAAAGATGGCCAGGGCATTCAGCACCTGTCCCAAGATGAGCATGGCCTGGTCGATGCTCAAACCGGAAAGCCAAATGAACGAAGCCAAGACACTATGAAAGCCGGGATGGTATTCGGTGATCTGGATATCGAGATAAGGGGCATAGGAGGCCGGATAACCACCTTGTTCCAGGATCAAGCGGGTAATCAGACCATGGTGCACAGAATCGACCCAGGCTGGGGTGGCGTAATCGCGGACCATGATCAGGCGGATGGCGAGGGAGAGAGCGAAGATCCCCAATAAGGCGAATAAGTGATAAGGGATAGGGGATAAGGGGGAAGGGAAGGAGCGGTTTCGAATCCTTTGCAGCAGCCTAACCACCAGGATGGCGAAAAGCAGCCCAAGGGCGACCCAGACGACGGCCGGGCTCCAGGTCAGCTTGAGTGCCGTTGTCCAGAGCATGGCAATGGGAATGATCGCCAGGCTGGCGCCGGTGGACAAAGCAATTTTTTCGCCCAGGTCTAATCTATGAAAGAATCCAGTAAGATCGAAAAGCAGCCAACCGGGCACCAAAAGCAGCAACCCCAGGGGAATCATCAGCCAGGCAGATCTTGCCCAGGCTCTAAGATCCTCGAAAAAGGGATTCCAGCCATAAGCATATGTCGTGCGGAAGGCGAGGTCCGCTTGAGCAGGGACTTGGTTGACATAAAAATCGCCATGGGGGTAGATATCTTCGGACCGGCCATAGATTTGCAGGCTCTTTCCGGAGGCAGTTAAACGAAGGAAATAAGTTTGCCCGGGAGGGTCTTTTTGGATGGGAAAGGAGAACTGGAATGACCTTTTAGCGCTGATCGCGCTGGTTGAAAGGACAGCCTGGTAGACTGGCTTTGGATCTGAGACAGAATGGAAAAGCTCGACCTGCAAAGAGCCTTGCGAATCTGCCTGCTCAGAACCGAGCCAGAGAAGTCAAGCTGTTCAATCCAGCCCGCCGGGAGATGAAAGTTTGCCCGAGCGATGAACCATCCGGCTGAAGGGTGGCGATGACTGCTTGCTCATGGATCTGGGAGGTCTCCGGATCGGGGAGCGAGACACAACCTGAGAGCAGCAGTGCTCCGAACAGGGCAAGGAGCGGTAAGGCCGAGAAAGCTGCTCGCAATCCATGGGATACGTAAAAAGCGAGATTGCTTCCCTTCTTTACACTCAGGGCAGGCTGTCGCCAAAGTACGGCGACTCGCAATGACATCTTGATCAAATCAGGAGAAAGCCTAGCTCTGGGAAAGCGTTCCAGCCATTTTGAGGCGCAGGTAAGCTTCGATAAACCCATCCAACGATCCATTCAACACACCTTGAGCGTTGCCAACTTCATAATTCGTGCGGTGGTCTTTCACCATCTGGTAAGGGTGGAGGACATAAGAGCGGATCTGGCTGCCCCATTCGGCTTTGGTATATTCACCGCGCAGCTCGGCGAGCTGGTCGGCCTGTTCCTGCACCTTGATCTCGAACAAGCGCGCTCGCAAAACGCGCAGAGCATTCTCGCGGTTTTGGGTCTGCGAGCGTTCATTCTGGCAGGTGACAACCAGACCTGAAGGAAGGTGTGTGATGCGAATGGCGGTGGCGTTCTTCTGGACGTTCTGCCCGCCTGCCCCAGAGGAACGATACACATCGATGCGGATATCCTCGGGATTGATCTGAATCTCGGATTCATCGTCGAACTGAGGCAGAACTTCGACCAGGGCAAAGGAAGTGTGACGGCGATGGGCAGCATCGAAAGGTGAGAGACGCACCAGGCGATGCACGCCTTTCTCTGGGCGCAGGTAACCATAGGCATAACGACCCGTGACCGAAATGGTCACACTCTTGATGCCCGCTTCTTCTCCCTCGCTAAGATCAATCACCTCAGCCTGGAAACCGCGCGTTTCTGCCCAACGCAAGTACATGCGCTCGAGCATCTGCGTCCAATCCTGGGCATCCACGCCGCCTGCACCGGAATGAATGGCGAGCAAAGCATCGCCACGGTCGAACTTACCGGAGAGCATCAGGGTAAACTCACGCTGGTCAACCTCTTTGGCGATGCCTTCCAGCTCGGCCTCAAGCTCTGGACGAAGGGACTCGTCACCCATCTCAGCCAGCTCGAGGGCATCTTGAATGGTGTGCGCCAATTTCTGCCAATCTTCGACTTCATCGCGGACGGCAGAAAGATTCTTCATCACGCTCTGGGCGTGGTTGGGATCGTCCCAGAAATCAGGGGCTTCTGATTCAGCTTGTAAGTGGTTCAGCTCATTCGTCTTGGCTGGTAAGTCAAAGACGCACCAGTAGTTTTTAAGTCTTTTCCTTACACTCCACCAGACGGTCAATGATATCTTGCATAATGCACTCTACTACCTTTCATAAATCGAAAACCGAGATTGCTTCGCTTCGCTCGCAATGACGTGTGATCAATTTGCGTGGCCCACGCAGTGCGAGCGGCTTATTTGATCGAGATCGATTTGCGTGGCGGGCGCAGGTACTGCGCCTCTACTCATCTTTCAGCTAGAATCCCCTCAATAAAAGCATCTGGATCGAAGGGGGTCAGGTCTTCGGGTTTTTCGCCCAAGCCGGCGAACAAGATGGGCAAGCCCAGCTCGCGCTGGATGGCAAAAGCCATGCCGCCGCGCGCAGAAGAATCGAGCTTGGCGAGGATGATGCCGGTGACCTGCACGGCTTCTTTGAAGGCGCGCGCCTGGTTGAGGGCATTCTGCCCGGTGGTGGCATCCATCACCAGCCAGACGGCATGGGGGGCGCCAGGGAGGGCTTTGCCGACCACGCGGTGGACTTTCTTGAGCTCTTCCATCAGGTTGAAACGGGTGTGCAGCCGGCCGGCAGTATCGATGAGGACAATGTCGGACTTGCGGCTGACACCGGCCTGGATGGAGTCATACGCTACGGCGGCGGCATCACCGCCAAACTGCCCGGAGATGATGGGCAGCTTGAGACGGTCTGCCCAGACTTCGAGCTGGTCGACGGCGGCGGCGCGGAAGGTGTCGGCGGCACCGAGCAGGACATGGTAGCCTTCCTTGGTAAAACGCTGTCCCAGCTTGGCGATGGTGGTGGTCTTGCCTGAGCCGTTCACACCGACAATCAAAATGATGGTCGGTTTCTGCGAAAAATCCAGCGGAGGCGGCGTGTCGAGGCGCAGGCGCAGCTCAGCCCGCAGGGCGTCTTTGAGCTGGAAGGCTTTGGTGAGCCCTTCACGCTTGACACGCGCTTCAGTGGTGTCTAAAACGGATAAGGTGGTATCCACGCCCAGGTCAGCCTGGACGAGCAAGGCTTCCAGGTCGTCCCAGAGCTCTTCGGTGATCTCTGTGGCACCGAGGAGGGTGGCGATCTGCCCAAAGGTGGCTTTGCTGGTGCGGGAGAGGCCCTGCTTCCATTTGTCGAGGAGGCTGCTCATGGGAGGGGATTATAACATGGGGAATCCGCTAATCGACGCGAATAAAGGGATAGAGGGGTCTTGAGCAGATGATTGGAAAATGCTCACGGATTGCACGGAAAACAGGGATTCTAAAGGCGGACACGGAAAAATCAGAAAAAGGGAAAAGGCAGATTTTTTGAAAACGCTTCTTATTTTTTCCCCGGCAGGCCGAACTGCTGGCGCTCCGCGGGGCTCAACTCGCGCCAGACCAGGTTGTCTTTGACATAGGCGATCAGGTCTTCGGTGGTGGACCAGGCGCGGCAGATGATTGGAAGTACGATATGACCGGCCGCAGAGATCATCGTGCCGTCCGGCGACCAATGCACGCTCCAGACCGGAGCGGGGGCTTTTACGCTCATCACTTCCTGTCCATCCGCAGCATTCCACACCTTGATGAGGCCGGAATTATCGCCTGAGACCAGCCGCTTGCCATCTGGAGACCAGGCTGCCCCATTCACCCGACCTGTATGCCCGGCAAAGGTTTGCCGGAGCTGCCAGGTGGCCGTGTCCCAGATCTTGACCACGCCTTTTTCATAAGAAACTGCCAGGGTCTTGCCATCTGGAGACCAGCGGGGGAAGAGTACCAAATTTTTATTATCATCTCCGATCTCAAAAAACGTTTGAAAGGTGTGGCTATCAATGATTCGCATCGTATTTGAAAGGTCAGTAAACAAGCCTATCTTCGTCCCATCGGGCGACCAGCTAAAAGGACCCAGGGCTTCATGGGCAACTTCCACAGTTGGCGTGCCGCTGAGTGGGTCGCGGTCGAAGGAGAGCAGGCGGATGCGCCCGAAAACATCGATCACACGCTGCATGGCTCCTTCTTCAGCCTGGAGGGTTTCCAGCTCGCTGCGCAAGGCACGGCGGCGGGTATCTTCGGTGCCCTCTCCCAAGGCAACCAGGCGCAGGAAGAGCTGGCGGGCAAGAGCCTGACCTTCCGCTTCCAAGCCGGCGTAGACCTCGTCGGCCCGCCGACCCAACACGCCCAGCAGACCGCCCAGGGAGCGGTAAGCCTGGAAGGTGATGCGGTTGTCTTGCCTGCGCTCAAACAATTCGGTGAGGGCATACTGCAGGAGAGGCAGCGAGCCGGGCTGGTCGATGACATCCGCCAGGATGGCGGCTACCAGCCCCTCTTCAAAGACCATTCCCACTTTTTCAGCTGGCTTTTGGATGGCGGAGCTGAGCTCTTTGGCAGACATGGGGAGGACGACCTCGGTACGGGATTGCATCAAACCTCCCAAGGAGGGGTGCACCAGCGGGCGGTCGTAGAAATCGGCTCTTAGACCGATGACCAGTCGCAGGCAGCTATGCGCGTCGCTGACCGCGGTAGCCAGGCCGTCGAGGAAATGAGCCACTTCAGCCTTGTCATGCACAAGGGTGAACAGCTCTTCGAACTGGTCTATCACCAGGAGCAGCTCCCCCTCTTTGTCCGGCAGCGCCAGGCGGGCGGCACGCAAAAGCCCGCACTCATCGCGCTGGAGCTGCTGCATCAAGCCCGGCAGGTCCTTGCCAGACAGACGAAGCAGGCCTATTTCCAGCTCTTCAAAAGGGTGCTCACCAGGCACCATCTCCAGGATTTGCCAATTTTCGGAGCCGGGTACTTTCCCCTGCCGCAGCGCTGGGATCAGGCCGGCCTTGATCAATGATGTCTTGCCGCTGCTGGAGGGTCCCACCACCGCCAGGAAGCGGCTCGCCCCTTTGTCAGGCTTTGCCTCCGCTGAGGGGCTGGCCAAGCGGCTCAACAGCCTCTCGACCAAAGCCCTCCGACCGAAGAAGTCATCCGCATCGGTTTCCTGGAAGGCGCGCAGGCCTTTATATGGGTTGGGAAGCTCAACTGTAGACTCCACTTCTGCAGCGGATCCGAGCTTGCCTGAACGGATCTCCTCGAAGAGCCTGACCGTCTCGGCAGAGGGCTTGGCGCTCAGCTCCTCTTTCAGGATCTTTTTGCAGACCTCGTACTGCGCCAGGGCGGAGGCGCGCTGGCCGTTCAGTGCCAGGAAGCGCATGAGCTGCTGGTGGGCCTCTTCCTGCCAGGGCTCCAGGGCGAGCCGGCGGCGGGCATAAGCTATCGCTTTTTCAGAATCATCGTCCTGGGCAGCTTGCTCGCCGAGCTTGGCCATAGCCTTTGAGGCCAATTGCAGATAACGTTCGCGCAGGATGGCGGTCCAGCCATCAAAATCGGGGCTGTCTTTGAGGGTGAAGCCTTCGAGAAAGCCGCCGCGATAAAGGGCAGCGGCTGATTCCAGGTCTGCAGTGGCAGCGCTTGAAGCCAACCGTTCGAACGCCACCCCATCCACCTGGCAGTCACTCTCCGGGTTGAGCTGGAGGGTCTCACCTTCTACAAGCAGGAAGGGCGTTTCATTATGCTCTTTCTCCAAGACCTGGCGGAGGTTGGCGAGGGCATGGCGCAGGTTGGCACGCGCGCCTTCCTCGGGGTAGTCGGGCCAGAGCAGACCGGCCAAGGCTTGCCGGCGATGGGGACGAGTATGCTCAACTGCCAGGCAGATCAGCAAGGCACGCGCCTTATCGGTTTTGAGACCAGAGAGGGGTGTTTCATCCAGGGATGCGGCAAATCCCCCCAATATTGATAACGTGAGACGAGCCATGTGCACCTCCTGCTGCTCCCGCCAATCGCAGTGAGGGACGATGTAGTTTCGTTGAGTGCCTCCTGATTATTGGAGCACTGAATATAGACCAGGTGCAATGCACTTTTTGAACCATTGATGGCATCTGTCGAGTTATGGAAGTGCATTGCACCTCTTCCAGGCCCTCTCCCAAAGAGAGAGGGGAAAAGAGGCAGAACTGCCTGGATCGGGCTATAATGTAAATATAAATCCTTATTATTCTCTGCAATGGATGGACGGCACGTTAAGGCTGCTGGATCAGCGACTGCTGCCGCACGAAACGCGCTATATCGATTACGTGGATTACCGGGAAGTGGGGAGGGCGATCCAGGAGATGGTGGTGAGGGGGGCGCCGGCGATTGGGGCGGCAGCGGCCTTTGGGCTGGCTCTGGCAGCGCAGGGATCGGAGGCGGATACACCGGAGGGTCTGCTGGCGGATCTAGAGAAGGCAGGGACTTGCTTAAAGAATGCCGCGTCCTACGGCGGTGAACCTGGGCTGGGCAGTTGACCGGGTGCTCAATTATGCGCATAGCCATAATTTTATCAACATGGTTGGACTGCGTAAAGCTGTTCTGGATGAGGCTCAGGCGATTGCGGAGGAGGATGTGAGGGCCTGCCGGCAGATGGGATTGAACGGGTCAGCACTGGTACCGGAGGGAGCGGGGATCATGCACCACTGCAATACCGGGGCGCTGGCGACGGTGGGGATCGGCACGGCGCTGGGGGTGATCCGTACGGCGTATGAAGTGGGAAAGAAGGTGCATGTGTATGTGGATGAGACACGCCCCCGCCTGCAAGGGGCGCGATTGACAGCCTGGGAGCTGGGGCAGCTCGGCATCCCGCATACGGTGATCACGGATGGGGCTTCGGGTTTTTTCATGCGGCAGGGAAAGGTGCAGCTCTGCCTGGTGGGCTGCGACCGGGTGGCAGCGAACGGGGATACGGCGAATAAAGTGGGCACTTACAACCTGGCATTAGCAGCGTATGCGCATGGGATCCCGTTCTACGTGGTGGGGCCGACCTCGACACTGGACCCGGCAACAGCCACGGGGGATGAGATTCCGATCGAGTTCCGGATTGAGGAGGAGGTGACCTACCTGGGCGGGCAGCGCCTCACACCGGAGGGGACGCGGGCAGCCAACCCGGCTTTCGATATCACGCCGGCGAAATACATCACGGGAATTATCACGGAATGCGGGGTGGCTTATCCACCGTATGGAGAGAGTTTGTCAGGATTATTCCGTCGGGTGTAAACTCGCAAAGAATTTTCCTGGGTTTTCGAAGGTGCACCGCAGATCAAAACGATAAACGAAGCTTTGTCGTCTTGAGCGGAGCGAAAGACCCCTTTGATGTGATACGAGAAATTCTCTCGGCCGGGGGAGGATTTTTTGGTCGCGTAAAGGGGGTTCTTCGCTTCGCTCAGAACGACAGAAAACATAAGTTTTGTTTGTTATACTTCCCTCATGATCGAAATATCTCCTTCTCTATCCATCCAGGAAAGTGAAATACAGCTCGAGTTCATCCGGGCTTCGGGTCCTGGCGGGCAGAATGTCAATAAAGTCGCATCTGCCGTCCAATTACGCTTCGATGTGGCAAACTCGCCTTCTCTACCGGAAGTTGTGAGAGAGCGGCTTACCAATCTGGCGAGGAAGCGAATTTCGGAGGAGGGGGTGCTGGTAATCGAGGCGAAGCGGTATCGCAGCCAGGAGCAGAACCGGGAAGATGCAGTTCAACGATTGGTCCACTTGATACAGGAAGCAGAAAAAGAGCCGATCCCGCGTCGAAAAACGAAACCCAGCAAGGCCGCGCAGGAAGACAGGCTGAGGGCCAAGAAACGCAGGGGTGAGATTAAGCGGAGTCGGCGTGACTCTCAGGATGTGGAGTAAACCAGAGGAGGAAGATCCGTCATCAATTTTAGAAATCTGGCGGTCTGACAGTACTTAATATGGGACGCGGATGAACACGGAAAACGCGGATAAAAGGAAAGGGCTGGATTTGATTGAGATTGCTTCACCACCAAAAAAAGGTGGTTCGCAATGACATCTTAATCAATTCAAGGTTATAATTTCGCCCATGTCTGAAAAACTTACGCATATCGATGAGCAAGGCAGCCTGCATATGGTGGATGTGGGTCACAAACCCGAAACGGAGCGCATGGCAATCGCCAAGGGGGAGGTGGTGATGCGAGCGGAGACGCTGAGGTTAGTACAGGCGGGGGAGCTGAAGAAGGGCGATGTTTTCAGCGTGGCGCGCGTGGCGGGGATCATGGCTGCCAAGCGGACGGCTGAGCTGATCCCGCTGTGCCACCCGCTGGCGCTCACGCATATCAGCGTGGACCTGGAGGCGGACCCCAGCCTGCCGGGCATACGGATCACGGCTGCGGTGCGAATGTCGGGAAAGACGGGGGTGGAGATGGAGGCGCTGACGGCGGTTTCGGTGGCAGCGCTGACGGTGTACGATATGGCGAAAGCGGTTGAGAAAACGATGCGGATTCAAAATATTCGCCTGGTCGAGAAGCACGGCGGCATGAGTGGGGATGTGGTTAATCCTGATATCAAAATTGATCCGGAAGAGTAAAGGGATGGAAAAGAAGGTAAATAAAAAAGGACACGGAAAAGGCAGAAAGAGGGAAAAAGCGGATTTGCATGGCATCTAGAGAACTGGTAAAACGCAGCCTTGAATTTGATCATCCGCAGCGCATCCCCAGGCAGTTGTGGACACTGCCCTGGGCAGAGGAGCATTACCCGGATTTCATGCAGAAAATCCGTACGGATTTCCCGGATGATATTACCAGTGCACCCGGATTTTACCGGCAATACGCACCTACCACCGGCAACGCATATGAGATTGGGACTTACATTGACGAATGGGGGTGCATCTTTGAAAACCGGCAGTGCGGGGTAATTGGAGAGGTGAAAGTCCCCTTTATCAAGACCTGGGATGATCTTGATAAGCTGCGCCCTCCGGAGGAGATGCTTTCGGTGGATGTGGATACGGTGAACCAGCTCTGCCGCCAAACTGATCAATTTGTGCTGGCAGGTAACTGCCCACGCCCATTCGAGCGCCTGCAGTTCTTACGGACGAGTGTCAATGTGTACCTGGACCTGGGTGAGCAGCCGCCGGAATTATTTGAGCTGCTCCACCGGATCCACCAGTTTTATCTCAAGGAGATGGAAATTTGGGCGGCGACCGAAGTCGACGGGATGAACTTCATGGACGATTGGGGGACGCAGTGGGCTTTGCTCATCTCACCAGCCATGTGGCGAAAGATTTTCAAGCCGCTGTATCGAGAATATGTCGATCTGGCGCATGCGCACGGGAAGAAGATTTTCATGCACACCGATGGGTACACGGCAGATATCTTGCCTGACCTGGCGGAGATCGGCGTGGATGCGGTGAATGCACAGCTGTTTGTGATGGATATCGAAGCCCTGGGGAAGAAGCTGCGCGGGAAGATGACCTTCTGGGGGGAGATTGACCGCCAGTACCTGCTCTCCTTTGGAACGATCGAAGAGATCGACCAGGCTGTCCGGCGGGTCAAAGAGGCACTGTATGCAGATGGGGGGATCATTGCCCAATGCGAATTTGGGGCGGGGGCCAAACCGGAAAATGTATACCAGGTGTTTAAATCCTGGCAAGAGGTTTAGATAAGAGGCGGTTAGCGATGCAAATTTCTGTATTATTCTTCGCAACGCTGCGGGACCTGGCCCAGACTAAGAGGCTGGTCATGGACGTGCCTGAGGGAACCACGGTCCGGGAGCTAAAATCCAAATTGGTAAATGACATGCCGGCACTGGCACCAGGCCTGGGGAGGTGCCTGGCAGCGGTCAATAAAGAATTCGCCTTTGACGCCGATGAAATCCCGGCGGGGGCAGAGGTGGCTTTTTTCCCGCCGGTCAGCGGAGGAAGCTTCCCGACAGTGTACGCGATTACCGAAGAGGAGCTGGACCTGGATGAGCTGCTAGCGAAGATCACCTTACCCAGCACTGGCGCCGCGTGCATCTTTACGGGAATGGTGCGCGGGGTAACCAGCCGCGGAGAAGCGCACGAGACAAGCTACCTGGAATATGAGGCTTATGCGCCGATGGCGGAAGCCAAGATGCGGCAAGTGGCGCAGGAGATCCGGGAGCGCTGGCCGACGGTGGAAGGGATCGCGGTTGTGCAGCGTGTAGGACGCCTGTATCCAAAAACCCCCACTGTGCTTATCGCCTGCACAGCAGCTCACCGGGATACGGGGGTCTTCGAAGCGGCGCGATACGGCATCGACCGGCTGAAGGAAATTGTGCCGGTTTGGAAAAAAGAAGTGGGAGCGGGGGGAGAAACCTGGATCGAAGGCGATTATTTTCCTACTCCAGGAGAATGAAAGATGAAAATCGTTTGTACGAACTGCCGCCGACCTTATCCGGAGAAGGGGGTTCCCTACCGGTGTGAGGCCTGTGGAGGAGTCTATGATCTCGAAGGGCCGCTACCCTTTGAGGCAAGCCTGGGGGAAAAAGGACAACCTGGGATCTGGCGGTACCGGAACACGTTTGGACTGCCGGAGGGCGGACCGGTGATCTCACTGGGGGAGGGGAATACGCCATTGGTGTGGGGAAAAGCCTTGGGGCAGGAGGCAGCTTTCAAATGTGAGTTTCTCAATCCGAGCGGTTCTTTTAAGGACCGGGGTTCGGCGACACTGGTCAGCTTCCTAAGGGCGAGGGGAGTGAGCGAAGCGGTGGAAGATTCATCTGGGAATGCGGGCGCTTCGTTTGCGGCTTATGCGGCGCGAGGAGGGATTAAGGCGAAGGTGTACGTGCCTGAAGCAGCTTCTGGACCGAAGCGCAGCCAGATTGCAGCGTATGGGGCAGAAGTTGTCCCAGTACCGGGGCCGCGCACGAACGCAGCGGAAGCGGTGAGACGGGTGGCAGAGGCGGGCGCCATCTATGCCAGCCACGCATACCTGCCTTTCAATATCCCCGGTTATGCGACACTAGCATACGAGCTGGTGGAGCAGCTTGGGGATAGGGCATTTACGGTGGTAATCCCAGCCGGGCAGGGAGGCCTGCTCCTGGGCGTCCAGCGTGGTTTTATAGCCCTTTTAGAGGCGGGGATGATGCAGCAACTGCCCAAGCTGGTGGGGGTGCAGGCAGGCGCATGCGCGCCGCTGTGGGCATTATCGGCCTATGGACCGGCTGGCTTACAGTGGGTCTCTGAAGGGCAGACGATGGCAGAGGGCATCCGGGTGAGGTATCCGGTGCGTGGGGATGCAGTGGTTCGAGCGGTGGAAGCGACAGGTGGGATGTTCGTGGCAGTCGATGAAGAAGATATCCTTGCGGGGCGCGACGAGTTGGCTCGACAAGGGTTTTATGTGGAAAATACATCAGCGGTGGTTTGGAAGGCTATTCAAGCCATTTCCGGGAAAGTACCCGAGCCGATTGTGGCGGTCTTGACGGGATCGGGCTTGAAGAATGTGGTTTGATTTGAGAATCCAGAAGTAGATACGCTGATTGCACTTTTAAGGATGATAATTGCGGCGATCCGTAGATCGCACGGACTCAGCAAGAAGAGCAAGGTCTCGCAATGGCTAATCTATTTAGGAGGCAGGTTGTGGAAAAAGTCGTGATTACTGGTATGGGAACAATCAATTCCTTGGGGAGTTCGGTTAATGAAACCTGGGAGGCGGTCAGCCGCGGGGTTTCAGGGGTAGGACCGATCACTCTCTTTGATGCCTCTGATTTTCAAGTGAAAATTGCCTGTGAGGTCAAGAATTTCAACCCGGATGAATATCTACCGGCGAAAGAAGCCAGGCGCAGGGACCGGTTCGAACAATTTGCAGCGATTGCAGCAGCGGAGGCAATAAAACATTCTGGGATCAACCTGGAAGAAAACGCTGAAAGGCACGGGGTGGTGATTTCCTCGGCGATTGGCGGGTTTACTTCAATTCTCGAGGGGGAGCATACCTTGCAAGAGCAAGGACCGCGGCGTGTCAGCCCGTTTGTGATTCCGATGTTGATGTTAAATGGGGCGGCAGGGATGACAGCCATCGATTACGGGTTTAAAGGGCCGGCATTCGCAGTGGCTTCGGCGTGCGCTTCGGGTGCGGATGGGATTGGGATAGCCTGGACGCTGCTGCGAGCCGGGGTCATCGACGTGGCGTTGGCAGGCGCCAGCGAGGCCACGATCACGCCGCTGGCTATTGCAGCCTTCGACCGGGTGGGGGCGACCTCGAGGCGGAGCGAAGATTTCTCGATGACTCCACAACCTTTTGATAAGAACCGAGATGGCCTGGTGATGGGAGAAGGGGCAGGGATTTTGGTGCTCGAACGGGAAAGCCATGCACGCGCCAGGGGGGCTAACATCCTGGCAGAGCTGGCAGGATATGCAGCCACAGCGGATGCTTATCATATTACAGCTCCCTCAGAGACTGGTGAGGGCGGGGCACGCGCCATTCGGGCGGCTTTGGAGGCAGCGCAGGTGAACCTGGATGAAGTGGATTATATTAACGCCCATGGGACGGCTACCGTTTTGAACGACCTGTCGGAGACGCGGGCAATCAAGGCAGCCTTTGGAAATATCGCTTATAATATCCCTGTATCGTCCACCAAATCGATGACCGGGCATATGATGGGCGCGACCGGGGCGCTGGAAGTGATCTTTTGCGTACAAGCAATTCGTGAAGGACTGATTCCGCCAACGGTTCATTACCAGACGCCCGACCCGGAATGTGACCTGGATTGTGTGCCGAACCAGGCACGCGAAAAACCTGTGAAGATTACCATCAGCAATGCATTTGGTTTTGGTGGGCATAATGCAGTTTTGGTCGTACGTCGATATGCTTGAACCTGACATTTGAAGAATCTATTGGAACTAATGGATCGCAAGCTACCCGGCGCAAGCGGGGTGTCTGGCGTTCCCTGAGTTCCGGGGAAAGGTGTATATGGAGTCTGCTCAGGGAGATTGGGGAGAATCGATCCCCAGCGATGTTGCACAACGTTTGGGTCTCCGTTTTGAGGATGCCTGGCTCTTACGACGGGCTTTGACACACCGCTCGTTTGTAAATGAGCATCCGGAGGCCTTGGAAGATAATGAGCGTCTCGAATTCTTAGGCGACGCAGTTTTAGATTTTCTAGTCGGGGCATGGTTGTATAACCACTTCCCTGAGATGAGCGAAGGGCAGCTCACCCGCTTGCCGCGCCGCGCTGGTGGGGAATGAGCAATTAGCCAGTTTTGCTTCACAAATCAACCTGGGCGAATACATGCTTCTTGGAAAAGGCGAAGAAGAAGGGGGTGGGAGGCTGCGCTCAGCCCTTTTAGGGTGTACCTTTGAAGCGCTTATCGGCGCTTTATTCTTGGATCAGAGCCTGGAGGCGGTCCAGGAGTTTGTTGAGCCATTTCTAGAGGAGGAAACTCAAAATATTCTCAATGGGAATGGCGATCAGGATGTAAAGAGCTTATTACAGGAATGGTCGCAATCGCAAGGCTTAGGAGCACCAACCTACCGGACGGTGGGTGCTTTTGGACCAGACCATGATAAGATTTTTGAGGTCGAAGTTATTATCGGCGGCGAGGTAGCTGGGCGGGGAGAAGGACACAGCAAGCAGGCTGCTGCGAAGAATGCTGCCCGAGCAGCCTTAAGCTCGATTGGATCAGGATAGAATGCCAGGAAGCTTAAAATCACTCGAATTACACGGTTATAAGACATTCGCGCTGCGGACGGATTTCATCTTTGCCGAAGCGATTACGGCAATTGTAGGTCCCAACGGCTCGGGGAAGTCGAACATTGCCGATGCGATCCGTTGGGTTTTGGGAGAACAATCTTACAGCTTGCTGCGAGGAAAAAAGACAGAGGATATGATCTTTGCGGGATCCGAGCAGAGACCCAGGGCTGGGATGGCCTCAGCAACGATCGTCTTTGATAATTCAAATGGTTGGTTACCGATCGATTTTTCTGAGGTGGCGATCACCCGGCGGGCTTATCGAGATGGTGAAAATGAATATCTGATCAATGGGCAGCGTGTCCGGCTAAAAGATGTAGGAGAATTATTGGCGCAATCAGGATTGGCTGAACGGACCTATACCGTCATCGGACAAGGATTGGTAGATGCAGCCCTGGCGCTTAAAGCCGAGGAACGCCGCCGCCTGTTCGAAGAAGCGGCTGGGATTGGCTTGCACCGCTCCCGGCGCGAGGAGGCCCTAAAGCGCATGGATGCAACCAAGCGAAACCTGGAACGAGTGGAGGATATCCTGGCAGAGCTGCAGCCCCGTTTGCGCAGCCTGGAACGCCAGACACGCAGGGCGCAAGAGTATGAACAGGTGAAGGCTGACCTGCACTTGATCTTAAGGGATTGGTATGGATACCACTGGCACAACGCCCAGAAAGAACTCACCGAGGCATTGGAGGCTGCTCGCCGGCAGGAAGTGCATCTTGAGAAGGTGCGCGGCAGCCAGGTGGATTTGGACCTGGAGCTTCTCCAGGTAAGGAGAAAAACTCAAGCACTGCGCGAAAAATTGGGATCCCTGCACAGCCAACTCGCCAGCCTGCATACCCGCAAAGAAGCACTCAGCCGCGACCTGGCGGTGGCAGATGAGCGCTCGCGTTCATTGGGTGAGCAAGCCAGCACGACACAGAGTGAGATTATCCGATTGGAAAGTGAAGCCCGGTATCACCAAGAACGGTTGGAAACAGCATCCACAGAGATCCAACAACTGCAAAATGAGGCTGATGAGGCCCAAAGACAGCTGAAAGATGTTTTGCAAAGCCTCCAAAACAAGAAGAGCGAACGCGAAAAAGCGGAACAAGCACTGCAAGAAGCCCGGCATGCCCTGTCTGGTCACACAGCCCGGCAAGCGTATTTGAGCGCGCGCCTGGTGGAACGAAAAGCACAAGCGGAACGCCAGGGAGGCGAGCTGGAGACTTCCAGTAAAACCGTGAGAGGCTTAGAGCAGGCCATGCACACTGCAGAAACCCGGCTCCAACAGGCAAATGAGCGGGTGAAGCTGGCTGAAGAAACCTATGTAGAGATTGAAGCGGGAATAAAGACGCAAAGGAACGAGCTGGGCAAAGTTGAGGTTGAAAGAAGACAGATTTTAGAGAGATTAGGCCAGCTTCAAACCGCGTCGGGCGCGGATCAAAGCGCAGCTTGATGTAATCGACCAGGCTGAAAAAAACCTGACTGGATACGCCAGCGGAGCGCGCCTGCTGCTGCAGGCGATCCGTCAGAACCGGCTAAAATCGAGATATGGCACCTTAAGTCATGAGATCGAAGTCGCTTCTGAGTTTGAGAAAGCCATCGCCGCGGCACTGGGAGAGTTTTTAGAGGCGATCGTCTTCCCTGAGGCGGGAGGAGTTGGGGAGGCTTTCGAGTTATTGGACCAAGAAACCAGCCGAGGGGTGATCTTGCCACTCGATAGCATTGGTGGCAGCCGGATGGTCAACTTTAAAAACCTTACGCAGACGGAAGGTGTGCTGGGACCAGCGGTTGATTTTGTCCAGGCGGATGCCACCCTCCGACCGGTGGTGGAGCTGCTGCTTGGATCGGTGCTGCTGGTGCGAGACCGGGAGACGACGCGGCGCATTTTGGGAGAGCTTGACCGAAAGACATCAGAAACCAGAATCGTTACCTTGCAGGGAGATGTATTCTATGCGAGTGGGCCGATCCTGGTCGGGCAGGTCAGCAGTGCGGGAGTCCTCAGCAGGCCACGCCAGCGGAGAGAGTTAAAGGAACAATTCGACGGGCTGGAAAAACAAATTTCAGATGAAAAGGGACATTTACTGGAGATTGAACAATCCATTGGCGACCTGACTGCAAAGGAAAATGATTTAAGACGCCAATATGCAGAAGCAGAAAAAACGAAGCGAACCTCATCGGATGGACAACGCCAGGAAGAATTGAACCTTGAGAAAACCCGCCGATCTCTGGAATGGCAGCGCGAGCAATACAGCCGGTTGGAGGCTGAGCTGCACAAGGCAGCCGAAGAGTCAACCGGAATGTCAGCAGAACTGAAAGTTCTAGATGAAGAGATCACGCAAGCGCGGGAAACCCTGCGTAATCGCACACAGGAATTAGCTGAACAGTCACTGGACGAAATCCAAACCAGGGTGGCACATTGGAACACCCAGGTGGCAGTCAATAACCAGGCTTTGCGTGAAGCGCAAAACAGGTTAGCCGAACGCAATGGAGCAGTGCAACACGCGGCCAGCAACCTGGCTGACCTGCAAACCCGGCTGGAGGATTTTACTAAAAGTAAAGATGCTTTAGAAGAACAGAAAGCTGTATCCATCCAACTTGAAAAATCCATCGATGAAGAAGTCGAGATTCTCCAGCAAAAGATCGAGCCAGCGGAGGCTGAGGTGGGCAAGCTGGAACAAGAGCAAAGTGTTTTACAGGTACGGGATACCGAGGCACGCCAAGCCTTATCGCAGGCGGAGCATTTTTTTGCCCAGGCGCGGATAAACCAGGCCCGGAGGCAAGAAGCCTTCGAAAGCTTGCGCGGGCGGATTGAAGATGACTTTGGGCTAGTAGAGTTTAAGTATGTAGAAAATGTCTCGGGACCTACCCCATTGCCCTTGGAAGGATATGTTGAACAGCTCCCATTTGTGGCGGAGATCCCGCCAGAATTGGAAGAAAATATCAAACGGCAGCGCGCTCAACTTCGCCGAATGGGACCCGTAAACCCGGAAGCCCACGCAGAATATATCCAGGTAAAAGAGCGATATGAGTTTTTGCACGAACAGGTGGCGGATTTGATGAAAGCTGATGTGGATATTCAAGAGATTATCACCGAGCTCGATCTGCTCATGGAACGTGAGTTCCGTAAAACCTTCGATGCAGTGGCGCATGAATTCCGGGAAATTTTCTCGCGGTTATTTGGGGGTGGGACGGCGAGGCTGGTATTAACTCTGCCGGACGATATGACAGAAACAGGGATCGATATCGAAGCGCGCCTGCCAGGGCGGCGTGAGCAGGGGCTGTCACTACTCTCAGGCGGTGAGCGCAGTTTGACGGCAGCGGCCCTGGTTTTTGCTCTGCTCAAAGTTTCGCCAACACCGTTTTGTGTGTTGGATGAAGTGGATGCGATGCTGGATGAAGCGAATGTGGGACGTTTCCGCGATCTGCTCTTGGAACTGGCTCAAAATACGCAGTTCATTGTCGTTACGCACAATCGAAATACGGTCCAGGCTGCAGATGTGATCTATGGCGTGACGATGGGACGGGATTCTACCAGTCAGGTGATCAGCTTGAAGCTAGATGAAGTATCTGAAGTGCTGGTTTGAAGACCAAAAACAGTCGCCGGGACGCGAAGCGCCCCCGCGACTGTTTTTGGTTGTTAGCTCGATCAGTAGCGTTAGGGGTTATTGGACAGCAGGAAGGGTTGGTTCTGTGGGCACCCAATCCAGCCAGCCATCAGGAATGTTGACGCCAACGCTTTCACGCTGACTATCTAACCATTCCTGGAACTTGGTTTGACGAAGCTGATCGAAAGCAGATGAGTTAAGCGGGCGGACTTCTTTACCCAAAAGTTGGATAATGTGCCAACCCGATTGAGATTGAACAGGCGGGCTGAACTCGCCGATGTTCAGCTTATAGGCAGCATCTTCGTATTCTGTATACAAAGAACCTTTACTTGTCCACCCAATTTCACCACCATTTTGAGCTGAACCCGTATCTGTCGAGAGCTCCTTGGCTACGGCGGCGAAATCTTCGCCATTCTGAAGGCGAGTCAATACTTGCTTGGCTGCCTCTTCGGAATCGACGAGGATGTGACGAGTCCAAATTTGTTCTTCTTCATTTTTGACATCGGTTAAGACGGCGTCTTCTACTTTGAGACGGTATAAACGGTTCTCGAGAACTTGACGGAAGATATTTTCTGATACCTTGATATTTGCAAGATCTTTCAAATAAGAATCATAATCATTTTTGTAAGAATCTGCCGTATATGGTGTCTCAGTGGGGGCGGGAGTCGCTGTCTGAGTAGGGGTGAGAACAAGCGTGGGGGTCACCGTGGGCAACGTCATGGTGGGAGTGGATGAGGCGGTAGGCGTGACAGTCGGGGGCAACAGGGTCATCTGTAGAGGTGAGAGGGTCGATGTAGGCCAAGGCGGCGTTGTGGCGGTTGGGGTTGGCGTTCCATTCGGATGATAAGAGAAGTAGCGGTCCACATCTTGGCTCAATTCATCGGCCGAGACGGTAATGCCGCGCTTAGCAGCTTCCTGCCGGATGAGCTTATCCTCGATCAATGAGTTCAGTACATTTTGTCCCAAGGTGGCTGACTCAAGCTGGGCAGCGATTTGCTGAAGAGAATTATCAAAATAGGATTTCGAATTCTCGTCTGAGCCAAAAAGCTGGGAAAGCTGATAAGTTTGGAGATATTGGTTGATATACTGCAGGCGCATAAAACGAGCATATTCTTGAAAATCGCTAACGCTGATTTTTTCTGTGCCTACCTCAGCGACCGGGCGATTGGGTTTCAAAACTCTTTCATTCAAAACGCCATAGCCTAACAGCAAAAAAACGGCAATGACAACGACAATGACACCTATCAGGATAAGGCGGGTCTGGCGTTTTTCTCGTTCAAGACGAGCAAGGTGTTTTTTCGTCAAATATTGTTGTTTGGGTTCTTTGGTCATGCTTTGACCTCATATAAGGAAAAATAAGCGAATACCATAGACCTTTGCACGCAAGGAGAGCATACAAAGGTCTAAATGTCCAGCAAAAAATAAGTGTCGTTAGCGGAGAACTTCACCGGCAAAAGGCAGCATAGCCAGGTGGCGAGCGCGCTTAATGGCAATGGACATTAAGCGCTGGTGCCTGGCGCAGGTACCCGTTTGGCGGCGAGGGCGGATCTTGCCATCTTCGGATACGAAGCGGCGGAGCTGATCTGCTTGTTTGTAATCGATGACCGAATTGTGATCGGTGCAGAACTGGCACACGCGGGGCGCGGCATAAAAGCGTCTTCCACTCGGTCCGGCGCTTTCGCGATAATCCCCTTCGCCTTCATCACTAGAATATTGGTTGCTCACAATTAAAAACTCCTTAGGTTAAGAGAAAAAATTAGAATGGGAATTCATCTTCTTCTGAAGCTTCGACATCGGAAGTTCCCTCAGCTTCACGGCGTTCGCTGAGCATGATCATCTCGTTGGCGACAATCTCTACGGAGGTATGCTTATTCCCTTCCGAGTCATCCCAGCTGCGAGTTTGCAGGCGACCTTCGATATAAACCTGCTGACCTTTGGTGAGATGTTGTTTGCAGATTTCCGCCAGGTTTCCCCAGGCTACCACATTGAACCATTCTGTCTCAACGCGCTTTTCCCCTTCGGATGTATTCCAAGAACGGCTGGTAGCGACTGAGAAAGAGGTCACAGGCCGACCAGAGGGGGTGTAACGCATTTCTGGATCGCGGCCAAGCCTACCAATGATCAATATTTTGTTCAGTCCACGACTCATTCAAGACTCCTGACTAATCAATAACGGTAAGTAGATAGCGAATCACAGGTTCAGTGAAGCGCAGGTTGCGTTCCAATGTAGCTCCAAAGCTGGGAACCATATTGGCACGAATAAACACATATTGACCCTCGACCTGCTTGCGAATCGGGTATGCCAATCTGCGCTTGCCCCAAAAATCTACTTTTGAGATCGAGCCACCTGCGTCCGTAATCCAGCCTTGGATTTTTGCCGTTAATTCTTTAACGGCTGTATCATCCAACTCAGGGTGGACAATGTAGACCAACTCATAATCGCGCATCGGGAATGCCTCCTTTCCTCGGGATTGCCCTTGGACACACCGTCAGTGAGCCAAGAGCGGAAAGCAAGCCACGCGTAGCGTGGCTTGTACTTAACAGGCTGAATGATACTACAAGAGCTTTGTTCTGTACAGGTCAGAATAAGCCCCACTCAGCTCCAGCGCCCTCTTCCATCATGGAGGGGTCCCACATTTCCATGCTCATCTCGACGGTGGTCGGACGCTGCAAGGCCTCTTCGGCTTTTTGCCGGCTCATCTCTAAGAGAGCGGGAGCGTAAGGACAGAAAGGGGTGGTCATGACCATGGTGACGTGGGCACTTTCATCAGCTACCAGTACATCACGCACAAGGCCGAGCTCGATCACATTTAAACCAATCTCGGGATCCATTACTTGACGTAAATTCTCTCGCAGCGGTTCCATGAGAGCGGGGTGAGTGGTTTCGGCTATCCAGGAGGTTTTTTGGGTCATAGGTTTTTTCTCAACTCGATGTTTGTGTATCAGGGACGATGTAGGTGCAGTGGCTATCACCATTAAGGATGCACTTGGTTTTTTCAGCAGTCATGGAGAGGACTGAAGAAATCAAGGCTTGATCTACTGAGCAGACTTCAGGGTGATCCTGTCCAACATGATAATAGGGACAGCTGGTTTCGACGATTTCAAATTGATCGCCCTGACGTTCCCATTCGATGTTGAATCCTTCCTGGTGCAGCATGGTTTTCATCAGCTCAAGCTTTTGTTCCATGGTCAAATTATCTAAATTGGTTGTCCTGGCAAAATCTTTTGCCAGGTCTTGAGCCATTTGGGTGAAGATTTGGTTGATCATGGCCGAAGGCATGGTCTCTTTCAACTGTTCGAGCAAGCGTACCATCAGTCGAACATAACGGGTTGGGAATTTTTCAACCCCAGCTTCGGTTAATGAAAATACATAACGAGGACGTCCGACACCATGCCGCTCTTCGTCGGTCGAAACCAATCCCTCAGCTTGTAAACTGGCGATATGATGGCGTATGGAGATCGGATTGATGCCGACTTCATCTGCCAGCTCGTCGATGGTTATGCGAGGGTGGGTAAGCAGTGCTTGGAGAACTCGATCATGGGTTGATGACATGCATGCATTGTACCAACAAGATTGAATAATGTCAATATTTTTGAATATTATCATAATTATTGACATTAAGTGCATCCTGTGCTATAATTTTGCCAGTTGAAAAAATGCTTGTGCCAGGTGAGTTTTGGAGAAGAACGAGATTGCTTCAGCAGAAACCACCTCGCAAAGATGGATAAAAAATGATCCAAAAGTCAAAAATGGAGTGAAAAACGCATGTCAGATCTTGTGATTAACGATTTACATGTTTCGATTGATGGAAAAGAAATTTTAAAGGGTGTCAACCTGACGGTAAAACCGGGCGAGGTACACGCCTTGATGGGGCCAAACGGCACGGGAAAATCCACTCTCTCTTATGCATTGATGGGACACCCTCATTATGAGGTTACCCAAGGCGAGGTTTGGTTTAAGGATCAGAATATCCTGGAATTGGAAACGGACGAACGCTCACGACTGGGGATTTTCCTGGCGTTTCAATATCCAGTGGCGATCCCGGGTGTTTCGGTGGCGAATTTTTTACGCTCGGCGGTGAATGCCAGACGGAAGGCGGAAAACCCCGAAGATAAGGGTGTTCCCATTCCAGAATTCAGGAAATTACTCAAAGAGAAAATGGAACTGCTAAAGATGGATTCTGCTTTTGCAGGGCGATACCTGAACGATGGATTTTCGGGAGGGGAAAAGAAGCGGGCTGAAATCTTACAGATGGCTGCGTTGAAGCCGGAAATGGCGATTCTTGACGAAACTGATTCAGGCCTGGATATTGATGCTTTGCGGATAGTCTCTGAAGGCGTGAATGCTTTACGGGGACCCGAATTGGGTGTGTTGGTGATCACCCACTATCAACGAATATTGAATTATATCAAGCCGGATTACGTACATATTATGATGGGCGGCAAGATCGTCGAGTCGGGGAGCGCTGATCTTGCGCAACACCTGGAGGAACAGGGTTACGACTGGGTGCGAGAAAAGTACGAACCGGTAACTGTTTAATGGTATCTCTGGAGGATTTTGTATGAGCTCTGAAGCGCAACTTCTAGAGGGTGTTGGCGATTATAAATATGGTTTCAGTGATCCAGATACATTTGTATTTAGATCTCGTAAGGGCCTGGGCCAAGATGTTGTCCGTGAAATATCAGCCATGAAGGGTGAGCCAGAATGGATGCTGGATTTCCGGCTGAAGGCTCTTGAACATTTCCAAAAGCGACCCATGCCTACCTGGGGTGGCGATCTATCTAAGCTGGATTTAGACAATATCTACTTTTACGCAAAGCCGGCTGACAGCGAAGGCCGGTCTTGGGATGATGTTCCCGATACGATCAAGAAAACTTTTGACCGCTTGGGGATCCCAGAAGCAGAGCGGAAGTTCCTGGCTGGGGCAGGCGCCCAGTATGATTCGGAAATGGTTTACCATAAGATCCAGGAAAACCTGGAAAAATTGGGCGTGATTTTTCTCTCGATCGAGGATGGCTTGCGAAAGCATCCTGATCTGTTCCGTGAATATTTCAGTACGGTTATCCCGATTGAAGATAACAAATTCGCAGCGCTCAACAGCGCGGTTTGGTCAGGCGGATCTTTCATATATGTGCCACCCGGGGTAAAAATTGACCTGCCTTTACAGGCATACTTTCGTTTGAACATTGCCAATATTGGCCAATTTGAGCGTACTTTGATCGTGGCAGATGAAGGGTCACAGATCCATTATGTAGAAGGGTGCACGGCTCCGACGTACACCACGGATTCTTTCCATTCTGGTGTCATTGAGATCGTGGTCAAGAAAAACGCCCGGGTGCGCTATACGACGATCCAGAACTGGTCCACGAATGTTTATAACCTGGTAACCCAGCGTGCCATGGTGCACGAAGGCGCCACCATGGAATGGGTAGATGCTAACCTGGGATCTAAACTCACCATGAAATATCCTTCCTGCTATCTGATTGGACCCCGGGCTCATGGAGAGATTTTATCGATGGCTTTTGCAGGCCCTGGACAGCATCAAGATGCAGGTGGGAAGATGGTACACGTGGCTCCCCATACCAGCAGCAAGATTACCTCTAAGTCGATCAGCAAGGGCGGAGGCAGAGCATCATATCGTGGACTGCTCAAAGTTTACAAGGGTGCGACAGATGTCCGCTCGAATGCTGTGTGCGATGCGCTGCTGCTGGATGAACGTTCCCGTTCGGACACTTACCCTTATATCGAGATCGATGAAGAGGACGTAACCATTGGTCACGAAGCTTCGGTGTCGAAAGTAGGGGAAGAACAACTCTTTTACCTGATGAGCCGGGGATTAAGTGAAGAAGAAGCCACGACCATGGTCGTTTCGGGATTTATTGAACCTTTGGTGAAAGAGCTGCCCATGGAATACGCGATTGAAATGAACCGTTTGATCCAACTTCAGATGGAAGGATCGATCGGTTAGGAGACGATATGGCAGCTAAAACTGTAGTGATCCAAAAAAGACAGCCGGTGACTGAGAATTTTTCGAGAGATTTTTCATTTACCCCTGCGATGATGCCCTCAACGGAAGGTGCGTCATTTCTCCAAGAGTACCGTGCCAGGGCATGGGAAGCGTATCAAAATTTTCCAATCCCGGCGATAACCGATGAAGCCTGGCGGCGTACCGATCTCAAAAATATGAGAGCTGGTAAATTTCGACTGGTAGAGATGGATGGCAAGAAAAGTGAATTCATCGAGCCAGGAGTTGAGCTGCTACAACCGCTGGCTGGGGACAGGCATGGAGGGCAAATCACCCTTGTGCCGGGTGAAAGCCGCATTGAGCTCGATCCTTCGCTATCTGCTAAGGGTTTAGTCTTTACCGATTTGATTACCGCTGAAAAACAATATCCTGAACTCCTTGAGAAGATTCTTGGGCAGATCGTGCGCCCTGATGAAGGGAAATTCGCGGCGATGACGGCAGCCCTCGGGCAGGCGGGTGTCTTTGTGTACGTGCCAAAAGGCCTGACCGTGGAGCAGCCCATCCATTCTGTTTTATGGGGTCCGGGAAAAGAACTGGCTTTCTTTTCCCATATTTTGGTCTACCTTGACGAAGGTTCTTCACTAACCTACGTGCATGAAGCCGCCTCACCGACAGAAGCAGGATCGCAGGCGATGCATGCGGGTATCGTGGAAATCCATGTGGGTGAGGAAGCCAACCTGCGGTTTGTCGAGCTGCAATCATGGGGCGAGCATGTGTGGAATTTCAGCCACGAGCGAGCCCAAGTCAGCCGGTCAGGCAACTTGGACTGGGTCTTTGGAGCCGTGGGATCGCACGTGACAAAGAATTTTTCTGATTTGGATTTGGCAGGTGAGGGGGCTGTGGGACGAATGTCAGGTTTTTATTTTACCGAAAATAACCAACACTTTGATCACGACACCCAGCAGAACCACCTGGCACCGCACACCACCAGCGACCTACTTTTCAAGGGTGCCTTAAAGGATCAAAGCAGGTCTGTCTGGCAAGGGATGATCTATGTAGCCCCGGGAGCACAGAAGACTGACGGATACCAGGCAAACCGAAACCTGGTGCTCAGCCCTAAAGCGCGCGCTGATTCAATCCCTGGTCTTGAGATCCTGGCGGATGATGTACGCTGTACGCACGGAGCGACGGTGGGTAAAATCGACGCTGACCAGGTCTTCTACCTGCGCAGCCGTGGGATGCCCTATGCGGATGCAGAACGTTTGGTTGTCGAAGGATTCTTTGACCCTATTATGCAGCGTATTCCTTTCGAAGGAGTTCGTTCGAGATTCCAGGATGCAATCTTGCAGAAAATGGGTTAAAATTCGTGTTTTCTACTTTTAAAATGAGTAATGGGAGGGTACATGGCAGAATTGCATTTTACATCTGCACCAAGTCTTGAAGAAGCCTACGCGGTGGGGGACCGGGTGGAGGTTTATTGCGACCACGAACGGAATAGTGAACGGGTGCGTGATTGGTTGGAGGGGGTTGTCGTTCAGGTGGATCCGAAGATGATCGCGGTCCAATTCCATGAGTTTGTTTACCTGACGGACGGTTGGATGGTACCAGACCATGTATTATGGTGCCCGAAAACTTCCAAAACCATTCGCCCTTCACAGCGGAAGCCGCGTACGAAACCGCGGGCAAAATGATTCGCTGAATTAAATGAACTCACAGCTTTCTCCGAGATCTTTCAATGATATGAACCGTATCCGAGATGATTTTCCTATCTTGCAAAGGGAGGTCAGACCGGGTGTGCCTCTGGTGTATCTCGATTCGGCGGCTACATCACAGAAGCCCCTGCCCGTGATCGAAGCGATGGACCGATATTACCGAAATACGAACGCGAATATCCATCGAGGGATTCACACACTGGCAGAGGAAGCAACTGCAGACTATGAAAAGGCGCGCGAAAGCGTGGCCAGGTTCATTGGGGCAAAATCTCCCCGGCAGGTGATCTTTACGCGCAACGCGACCGAATCGGTAAACCTGGTAGCGAATACCTGGGGAAGGAAGAACCTGAACAGTGGAGATGTGGTAATCCTGACCGAGATGGAGCACCATGCAAACCTGGTCCCATGGCAAATGCTGGCTGCCGAGAAAAACCTGCACCTGGAATTCATTCCAGTGACGGAGGACGGCTTCCTTGACCTGAGCGCGCTACCGGCGTTACTAGCTTTGGAACCGAAACTGGTCGCTTTTACGCACATGTCTAACGTGTTGGGAACGATCAACCCAGCCCAGGAAATCATCCGCCAGGCAAAGGCAGCGGGGGCTGTCACGCTGGTGGATGGGGCGCAATCGGTGCCGCATTTTTCTGTCAATGTGCAGGAGCTGGGAGCTGATTTTCTGGTTTTTTCCGGTCACAAAATGTGTGGACCGACCGGTATCGGCGTGTTATACGGAAGGCAGGATCTTTTAGAGAAGATGCCGCCTTTTATGGGTGGGGGAGATATGATCAAGCGCGTTTATTTGCGGTCTTTTACGCCTAATGAGCTGCCGCACAAATTTGAAGCCGGAACTCCAGCGATTGCTGAAGCCGTGGGGCTTGGAGCAGCGGTCGCATACCTGCAGAGCATTGGCATGGAGGCGATCCACGCGCATGAAAAGAAACTGGTTCATTATGCAATGGACCAGCTGGCAGAGATCCCGGGGGTGAAGGTGATTGGCCCAACCGAAGAGCATAAGGGGGGCGTGATCGCTTTTACCTTGGATGATATTCATGCGCACGATATCTCACAAATACTGGACGAAGATGGGGTGGCGATTCGCGCCGGACATCACTGTGCAATGCCACTCCACGATAAGCTGAAGCTGGTTTCAACGGCACGCGCCAGCTTTTATTTATATACTACCGAGGCGGAGATCGATATCCTGGCTCGAGCAATTTACAAGACCAAGAAGATCTTTAGCAGATAACTTTCGGAAGGCTGTAAAGTATGGATGACCTTTATCGAGAAATCATCATCGACCGCTATAAGAATCCGCAATACCGCGGTGCTCTCGATCCGCATGACATCTCATTTGAAGATGATAACCCTTTGTGCGGCGACCATATCCGGATTGATTTGCGGTTGGATGGGGACGGAAAAGTAAGCGAAGCAGCTTTCGATGGACATGGCTGCGCGATCTCGCAAGCTACTGCGGATTTGCTGCTCGAATCGATCCAAGGTAAATCGCTCGATGAAATCAAAGGACTGACGCGGGACGACCTTTTGGAAATGCTGGGAATTGAGCTGGGACCAGTGCGCTTGAAATGCGCTTTGCTTTCGTTGAAAGTGCTCAAGGCAGGGGTATATGGGTTGGGCGAAGCAAGCGACGAGCTGGTGGAATAATGTACAGTTACACGAATCTCAATCCCGCTAACTGTGATTTCTATGAGATTGCTACTATCGATGATCTGCCATCGGGAGAAAGATTGATCGTTCAGATCGACGATCAGGAAATCCTGGTTTTTAACATCGCCGGAGAGGTGTTTGCAATTGAGAATGTGTGTTCCCATGATGGCAACCCCCTGGATGATGGCGAAGTAAACGATCATGAAATTACCTGCGTGCGACACGGGGCGCGCTTCGATTTGCGAACAGGCGATGTAAGGTCACTGCCGGCGGTGATCGGTATCCCTGCTTATCCAGCACGGATCGTGGATGGGAAAATCGAGGTTGGGATACTCAAGGCGGGATAAACTGTTTGCACAAGTTGGGGGACGTCAAAAGATCTGGCAAATGTTCGGGATAAAGGCAAACTGACAGTTTGCCCAACAATCAAAGAAGGCAGACAGGCTTTACTTCTTTCCCCAGGCATAAAAAGTTGGCACGAATTGAACCCGGGTGCCTTTTTTTCTGGCTTCCTGATCCAGGCTTTTGAGTTTTAATTTTACTTCTGGGCTCCATGCGACGGCAAGAGCCATTTGATCTTGTTCTATCATATCCCATTCAGAAGCGCCTTGCCTCACGGAATTGGCTTGTTTCCATTCTCCACCTAAACACCCGGATTGTGCATTCGAAAAGCCCGCCTGTAAAAATATGTCATTCAATTGACGACCGATGAGTGGATTCGCTCCCTGCTGGCGTAAAGAAGCTTGCTGCATCTCGCCCAATGTTTCCAGCTCAAAGGGGTAATCGATACGCCCTCCATAGTCCGGCTCAGCAAGCGCCAGCACATACCCCCCTGGCCGGGTGAGGCGCCTCATCTCGCGAACCACAGAGATGGGATCACTCACCCAGAGAAGCAAGAAATGACAGAGGATCAGATCAAAAGCCTCCGAGGGAAAAGGGAGGGCATGTGCGTCTGATTGAAGGAGAGGCGACCGGCTGGTATGGCGGGAGGCCTGAGCCAGCATGGTGGGATCGATATCTAAACCAAAAATTTCGCCTGAGAAGCGTTTTTCTATTTCTTGTAATACTGCCCCCGTACCGCAACCGACTTCCAGAACCCGCATGGAGGGGGGCAGGACAATCTGATTGAATAGATAGTCTCTTAATGGCTTCGTCCAGGCAGCTTGCTGCAAAAAGCGGGTGTGCCAGTCAAAGTTGTTTCCCATTTGCTTTCGACCAGATCTGCTCCCAAGGATCGCGCAAGATATTTCCTAATACCTTATTGACCCCCTGGGCAGGAAGGACATCACCATCTGGCTCGACGTACAGCCAGGCATGACCTGCCCCAGAGGCGTTAGCATCGGCCTGGGTCTCCAGGGCGACCGGGTTCAAGGCTGAATAGGGGACGGGTAAATCCCAAACTAAAGAGAGTCCTAAGGCAGCAGCCTCGTTACGAGCGGAAATCAGGACATCGTTCAGGCTTGGGTCAGCGATACTCAAGGACACTGCTTTTACCCCCTGCGTAGCCAACCATTTCAGCAAATCCAAGGAGGTGGAAGCCGTTTCAGGAGTGAGCGTGAGGTGGACGGCAACAAAGAGATCTTCGGCGAGGGAGGTGCTAAGCCTCCCCAAGCGTACTCTTTACCAGGCTGGAAGATCACCATGAGATGATCGAGCCCGGTTTTCAAGAGTTTGTCCAGATAGACTGGATCTGAAAGGCGCAAGCAGTCGCTGAGCAGCCCGGTAACCTGGCCATTGGCCTCGGCACGGGAGATCAACTCGGGGAGATCATCCCGCAGGGTGGGCTCACCGCCGGTAAAGACGATATGGGGAATGCCAGCCTGCCAGGCTTTATCCAGGATCGATTTCCACTCCTCAGACGTCAGCTCCCGGTCAACTCTCTTGGAGGGGGCCAAGGAGGGATCGGCGCTATCAGGCAGGCGATACGTCAGGGCACAATCCAGGCGAATAGGAGCGGAGAGGTCTTGCGCGTGAATATCGGTTCGCTCAAAATCAAGAAACATCTCAGGATCAAGGTCGTTTGTATTAATGACCGCATCTACCCGATCCACAAAGTCTGCATAATCTGCTTCAGCGCGGGCGCTGGTAACCAGGTAGCGTTTGGCGATCTGCCTGACCGCTTCCTCTTTGGGGGTTTGCTGAACCAGGTGGTAGGCGTATTCAGAGGCGGTCGTATTTTAAGTGCAGGATGGTGGCTGCATTGACAACAAGAATACCACTGCCATCCTTTTCCAACCGCAAGTGCAAACGGAAGTTGCGGGGATCTTGCGGCGGAGCTTGATAATGATAGATACCAGCGGGCAAAGGTTGAGCTTTTTGGAACCTGCGGCGGATGAATTCTCTTACACTGGTCATAGGAACCTCACATTGCTAGATCATGCGAATTATCTGGAAAATTATTCTAAACGACGAAATCGTTTTACACGCGCTAAATCCATATTAGAAGCCATTGGGATTATGCGACTGCCAGCGCCATGTGTCGACGCACATGTCATCGATCCCTAAGCCAGCAGACCAATTCAGCTCAGATTTTCCGCGAGAGGGATCAGCAAAGCATGTGGCAGCATCACCAGGACGACGGGGAGCAATTTTATATGGAATTTTATTCCCACAGGCTTTTTCAAAAGCGGTAATCACCTGGAAGACGCTGTAACCCTGGCCAGTCCCTAAGTTATAGGTACCAACACCTGGATGGGTGTGAAGCTTTTCCAGGGCTTTCAAGTGGCCATCCGCTAAATCCATCACATGGATAAAATCGCGCACCCCGGTGCCATCGGGAGTGGGATAATCGGCGCCAAAGACGCTTAGGTAAGGTAATTTACCGACCGCTACCTGAGCTATATAGGGCAGCAAGTTGTTCGGGATGCCATTGGGATCTTCACCGATCAACCCGCTGGGATGTGCTCCAATGGGATTAAAATATCTGAGGATGGCGATGTCCCAGGCGGGATCGGAAATCTGTAAATCGCCCAGGATTTCTTCGAGCATGGCCTTGGTGCGACCGTAAGGATTGGTGGGCCGGATGGGGGCACTTTCTGGAACAGGTACACTTTCGGGATTTCCGTATACTGTCGCAGATGAACTGAAGACCAATTTCTTCACGCTGTATTGTGACATACATTCGCACAGGGCCAGGGTTCCGGTGAGGTTATTGTGGTAGTAGTGAAGAGGGACATGGACGGACTCACCGACAGCTTTCAGCCCGGCAAAGTGGATCACGGCGTCAATGGCATGGCTGGCGAAAACTTTCTGCAAGGCAGGGCGATCGAGCAGATCCACTTTGTGGAAGGTCAGCCCTTTACCAGCGATGTCCTGAACTCTCTCCAACGAAACTTCTTTACTGTTCGACAGGTTATCAACAACAATGACCTCATACCCAGCTTCCAGGAGCATCACGCAAGTATGACTGCCAATAAAACCTGCGCCACCTGTGACCAGGACTCTCACAGCGGTTCTCCATTCATTAGGGGACAACCACCACCACATTCGGCAAGCAGCGCACAAGCATGGCACTTTTCGGGCAATCCCTGCCGCTCGCGCAAACGAATAGATAACTCATGATTCCAGATACTGTTCCAATCATTTTTCAATAGGTTGCCTACCGGCTGGTAATATGACTGGCAGGGAAGCACATCACCATTTGGCTCAATGCACATGTTATAAAGGGCAGCGGTACAGCCTTTGACACCCAGATCCAACTGCATTGGGTCGAAATTACAGTACTGCGTGGGGGTATACCAGATCAGCCGCTGACCATACAGCAGCGTCTTAGCCTGGGCAAGTGCTAAAAGCGGTGGGAGAGCGCTTTCGGGCAGACCTTTACCGACCGTGAGACCGCGGCCGGAATAAATCAGAGCATTTAGACCAAGCGTGGGAACGCCCAACTTTCCTAAAAAGTCAAGGGTTTGTTCAAGGAAGGGACTATTATCTTGGAGTAGAGTGGTGTTGGTCATGACAAAAAGCCGGCTGGAAAGGGCATTTTTCAGTCCTTGCACGGTTTGAGACCAGGCGCCTTTGCGGCGTACCATGGCATCGTGGATTTCAGGATCGTGGGACTCAAGGGTGATCTGGACATGATCTAAGCCGGCGCTGACCAAGCTTTCGAGATATTTCTCGTCACTCAAGCGACGAGCATTGGTATTCAACCCAGTGATCTGCCCATTCTGCTCTGCATGGGCAACCAGCTCTGGCAGGTCATCGCGCAAAGTTGGCTCTCCGCCGGTGAAGACGACATGGGGGATGCCTAAATTCCACAACTTATCCAGGATTTGCTTCCATTGGGAGGTAGAAATTTCGGTAAAATCGCGCGGGCGGGCATTGTAACAGTGGGCACAGTCATCGTTACAGCGATACGTGAGAGCCAGGTCCATGCGGTAGGGAGCTGAGGGGCGGACCGAGAAAGGTGCGGTAATATCCAGCTCCAGGTCGTGGATGGGGCAGGCGCCATCAGGACGGATCAGCTCAAGGAGCTGGTCGGAGAACTGCGCATAGTCATGCTCGGCTTGTCCTGAAGAAATCGCATATGCTTTCCGCAGGGATTTCACAGCCTGATTGGCGGTGGCTTTTTGTAATGCCAGATAGGCCATAAAGGTGGCGGTCTCATTGAGATGCAGCACACGGCTGGCGTTTACTAATAAAATGCCGCGGTGATCTTCATCGATGCGCAAGTGCACACGGCTGTTCTCGCCTTCGCCCTGGTACAGGTAATGGTACAGACCTGGAGAGGGGGGCGTAAGCTTGCCATTTGCACCATCGCCTCCAGACAAATGCAATCTGGACAGCAGCTGCTCCACTTTAGATAACTGCACTGCTCAGCGGCCTCCTCCTGCACAGGCGCAGGCACAACCAGCACAGGCACAGGCACAGGCGCAACCGCCTCCCGAGCGGCCTGAAGAACTCCCGCCTGACCTGGTGGAAACTGGCACGGGATTGGTCTTCTGAGTGACTTTGCTGGTGAAATCTCCAATATTCCCAACCACTTTGGAGGAAAAGCCTTCAACTCCGTTGACCACTGAGGCTGCAAAAGCAGACCCAGGGAGAACTCGGGAGACTGGAACCAGTCGAAGGCCGGGAAGAAGGAACTGAAGAAGGAGAAACACTTGGTGAGGAGCTCGTTCGACCAAAGGATGGATCATAACGCCCCCACCACATGGGGACGAAAACGGGCTGGTTGCGGAAGACATCTTGAGTGCGGTGGTCGTAATCTTTGTCCAGCATGGTCCATTCCATGACTTCGTCAAACTTCTTGCTCTTTACTTCTGGCGTATTTTCAGCCTCTACTTGCTCCCAGGCTTTGGCGGTGATATTTTGATAATATGCGATGGTTTCTTTGCGGCTAAAACCTTTCATTTTTTCAGCTATCGATTTGATGAGATCTACGACCATCTCCTGAAGCTGCTTCTGGCGCGCTAACTCTTTCTCTTTGAAGGCGTTCAGGAATTTGACTTCGTAATCATGAAGGTCCGCGGGCAAGGGTTCGATGGACTTGATTTGCAGAGGATCGCGCGAAACCACCTCGGCAGCTTCCTTTTTAAGAAGTCCAAACAAGATCATGGTCAGAACTTTATCCAAAGGCTGTTCCAGCAGAATGGCTGCTTCTACGGCGGTTAAGCCGCGCTTGATCCCATGACCTTCGATGGTTATTTTTGGGGGGAGGTACTGCATGCGACGGCGCTTATCTGACGTGATGGAAAATACAATGAAACCGATAAAGCTGGAGATGCAAAGAAGGGGAACGAGGCAGCTTCCCAAACTACTAACGATACCACTCAGGAAGGCGAAAGGATTAGGCTTGACGATGGTCTGCTCTGGAATGTATTTCCTCGGAAAAGAAGCGCCAAATTCGTAAGTCTGTGAGGCACTGGCATTCTGGTTCTGCCAGGTGTAAGTAATGTTGCCCTGATCATCAAAGCCTGTCACAGGCTCGCTCGGAAAACCTGGAGGGGCGGCGTGCCAACGAGGCTCCTCTGGCTGCACACCGGGCGGCAAGTGGAGGGTCACAGTCATATTAGTAGGACCATACACATACTGCGAGCCAAAGTACATGGTTTTGAATACGGCACTGGCATAATTCTCATCATTGTCATCTTTGTAAAGCACACTTTGAACATCCGGTATGAAGACGCGCACGACGCCGGTTTGACCAGGAGCAATTGAATTACTGCCCAGTCCTAAGGCAACACCAGAGCCTCCTTCCCCCTGGAATCCAGATTCAGAGATGTCGGTGATGGCTACCCCGTTTACATCTGCCAGGATATTACCGGCATTGAAATTGCTGTTTGGAATGCCAACATCCACATATTCGATGGAGTGTCCGGATGGATCATTTTTGAATACAAAGGTGTAATTCAGAGAAACCGTTCCATCTGCATTCCAATAGACATCCACGTTCATTTGCGGGACCTGGAAGTAATAATCCTGCGCCAGGGCACTGGCAGGAATAAACAGCAGGATGAAGGAAATTAAAGCAGCAAGAATCCTTTTTTTCATCGGGTGCTCCTTTTCGCAACTGCAGGCAGGATGAATTAACTCCTTACCACTTGGGTTCTTCAGAAAGCTGGTAGGTGGATTTGCAATAGGGACAAGACACCACTGGAGCTCCAGCCACCATTTTAATATTATCCATGGTCAACGCGCCACCGCAGGATTTGCACTTGAGGGTGTCCATATTGACATTGGCTGGCAGGTCGATCTTCAATGTCACATTATCGCCAGCCCCTGCCTGGGCTTTGCTGCGCGCGGCAAACCAGATAATTCCAAAACCGATGACGACTCCGATCAAGCCGATCAGGATCCAGCCAAATCCACCCCCCTGGACATCAAAAGCTCCCCAGATGAAAAGTACACTAAAGAATATTATGATCGCAGCAGCAATATATGCAATGATCTTTCCGGCGCTCATCCAAACCTCCGTTATTTATTTTCATACCCTATCAGTGAGAGCATACTATGAAGCAGTCTCAATATACTCCATAGATTATATACGAAAAACAAATCTGTAAGTGTCATATCCAATTACTAACTTCCTCTATTTTTCGAAACGATATTAAGGAGTCTTTAGGAATTGCCGTGGTGGCCCCCCGTATTTTGAGGTGTGTGCGCACCTCAAAATACGGACAATTCCACGGTAACTCCCAATGAACCATGTGAAGGAGCTATCTCTTTTCGCCAACCTAATTTATAATTGTCGTGTTAGAGCGGTGATCCAAACCTGGGTAGCAACTCTCTCAAGATTACCACCTTAATCAACAATAAAACCCAGAGATGCACAAGGGCGTTTCCTTGTGCGTCCTGTAAAACCTGTTTTTGATAAAGCCTGTATCACAAAGCGATCAAAGCAAATGAAAGAGAAGAGAAAATTTAAAAAGCATGAGAACGATAGCAAACCAATGGAGCAACCTGGCCAAGGGCTACCAGGAATTGGTAAGGTTGCAGGATGACCTGCGCCAGGAGTGGGAAAACCCCCTGGAAAATGCCCGGCAGCTCCGCCTTCAAAAAGAACGTGAGGATTGGGAAGAGAAAAAGAGGAAACTAGACACAGAAAACCAGCAATATCAAAAGCGCTATGATCGGGAGTTGACCCAGTGGCGGACAGAGCTAGAGAGTTATACCAAGGCTCTAGAGGAATGGAAGCTAATCCAGGATGGTCTTTCTCGAGAGAAGAGCAAACTCACTTTATATGTGATCTTCGGTGGGGTGCTGGCAGTCTTGTTAATCTTCACCTTGTTGGGAATCCCTCTCAGCTTGGTCCCGATCTATTTAATGATCCGCCAGTACCGAAAGGTGGAACAACTCCGCAACCAGCTTCCACCGCAGCCCAGACCTCCGAAGAAACCTCAACCTTTTGATTACGAAGCCAGGCTGGGACGAAGACCCAGTTTACAAACTACTCCTACGTTATCATTGGATATTGTTTCTGCCTGGTGGAAAGCATTGGGGATTCAGGAGCAACCGGAGAGGGGTTATGGATTGGAGGGGGTTTCTAACCTTCTGGAAGAACTCACCCAAAAATTACCAGATCATTTCATTACTTTTCAAGAACTGCTGGTTACTCAAAGCCTGGACGCAGATGTGTTAGTGTTGGGGCCGAATGGAATTTGGGTGCTGGAAAGCAAGTTTTGGGCTGGACAGGTGGTTTGCCGGAAGGGGACCTGGTACCAGGTCAAGGATGTGTATCAACGCGGCGGTGCGGTGGATAAGAAAGTGACTTCGTACGGAATCAATCCAGATGATCAGTGGCTGCGGGAACAATCGATGGTGGTGGAAACCTTACGCAGGCGAGTACCTGAGCACGCTTTCCTGTTAAAGCATGTTAAAGGCGGACTGGTATTTTCACACCCAGAGGTTGAGCTACTCATCGATAACTCCTGCAAAGTGCAGTGGGGAAAAGTTGATACTTGGGCCGAAACGATACAAAACGGCAAGCCTATCCGGCAATTTACCCCGGAGATCCAACTTGAGGTTGCGGATGCCATTTTGACCTTTGCAAACATTGTTGACAGAGGTCTCACCGCAGCGCAGCTCGGCGGCTTTCCTGGCGCAAAAGATCTACAACACAACAGCAGGCGAGGCAAAAAAGTACGTGGCAAAATGGGAGAAGGCTTCCAGCAGAGAGCGACCCTCTCCAAGGAGGAGGCCCGCACCAGCGAGGCCGGCTGTATCCAAGAAGCCGACAAAAGTTGTCGAGAAGAAATCAACTTCGGTCGCTAAAGAAGAGTGACTCTCACTCGGATTGCTGACTCTCCGGCTAAGGGACATTTGTATTCGCAAATGCCACACCCAATGCAGCGCTCACGCAGCACATGAGGAAGCTTGATCATTTTCTGAGTGCCATCCGTGCTCTCGACAGACTGTTCTGTTAATTGAATGGCTTTGTCGGGAAGCGGGCACATTTCTTCACAGACAATGCAATCGATGTGATCTGCCCAGGCGAGGCAGCGGTTTTCATCAATATATGCTTTCCCAATGACCTGCTGCCTTTTTTCTTCCAAGGCGAGTGGAGGGATGGCCTGGGTAGGACAAACCCCTCCGCAGGCATTGCAGGCGAAGTCGCAATATCCCAAGCGCGGGAGCAGGATGGGCGTCCACAAACCTTCAAAACCAGCTTCAGAGAGGGCGGGTTGGAGGGCACCCGTTGGACAGATGCGCATACACTCACCACAGCGGACGCAGCGCGTCAGAATATCCTCTTCCAACGAACCGGGGGGACGCAGTTGGAACGGGCTGGGTTGGGCGTGCAGCATATCACTTTGGAGAACTGCTACCGAGGCAGCCGCGGCTGCCAATGAGAAAAGAGCCTGGCGGCGCGAAGGATCATAAGCTGGATTCCAGGGGGTTAGCGCTGGCTTCAGGTTGATTACAATATCAGAGCGCGGGCAGACATCCAGGCAATCCAGACACATCGTGCACTCAGCAGGATCGCTGGTGTAACCTCTATCAGGATCGATTGTACCGGTCGGACAGGCTGTGGAACAGAGCTTACAGCCCTTGCAATCCTCACTCACCTGGCGGCGGAACAGGGCAAACTTGCTCAAAAGACCCAACAGACCGCCTAAGGGGCAAAGATAGCGGCACCAAAACCGCCGGGTGATAAAATTCAAAGCGACAATGCCCGCGAAAAAACCGGCAAAGAGGGCTGCAGCACGGGAAAAGATCGGCTGTACAGGGAAGAGGAGAGGCCGGACCCAGCTATCAAACTGCATTACGGGCGATTCCAAGAATGGAATGCGCACCAGGGTGGACTCGGCAGCAGTTACGATGCGATCGAGGGCAGGCCAAAACGCCGAGGTGAACGAACGCTGCATGATCGTCAAAGGATCGAGGTAGAGCAGGCTCAAGCTGCTAAAAATAGCCATGCCCAGGATCAACAGGAGCAATATGTATTTCCAACGCCGGAAACTCCCCTGGGGACCCAGGTTGGACGGTTCCAGGGAAGCCTTGCGGCTGGGTGCTTTCAATGGGAAGAGATCCAATATTGTGCCCAAGGGACACAGCCACCCACACCAGGCCCGCCCGAAGAGGAGGGTCAAAAGCACCACGCTCAAAGCAATCGCCGAACCGGTCAAGAAAGATCGACTGGCGATTGACCCTGCCAGCATTAACAGAGGATCCAAACGCATGGGCAGGTTGGTTAGCTGAGGGGGCCAAAGATTAAGAGGGGCAGTGATGAAAAGCGTCAAAAAGCCAACCAGCGCGATCCATTGGACCACCTTGCGCAAGATCACCCAGTTTTTATAAGGGTTAAGGTTTTTTTTCATCCTCAGTATTTGCGAGACCAGGCTTTTAGACTTCAGCAACCACCAGGTTCTCAACATCTTTCCGGCCTAAGCCCATCTCGGCGCCGGCTGTGATATAGCGGATATCATCGGGTTTCAGGTCGAAGAGCCTAGTGGCATAGCTGTCAGCGGCAACGATATCAGGGCTAGCGATGAGGGTGTCTAGTTTCTTGACATCATCCAGGTTACCGCCGGTTGGTCCGTTGGCAGTCAGGATGCGCACAGCATCGATTACGGTCAGTCCAGGCCGGACCCGGCTGGTGATATCAGCGATGCGCTGACCAAGGTTGTTATGCAGCCTGCCACGATCCAAGATGACGCCCATGAGATTCTTCATGCCAAGAGTCAGGCGGGTGGAGCCGTGATCTTTGGCAATGGGCACATCGATCACCAGGTCTGCGGTGAGAATGTCTTCATAGATGTCCCATTCTTTGATGTCTACCCCTTCAGGAATGGCGGTGGTTTTAAATTTAAAGTTTGGCATCAATACCATCTCACCACCAGCAGCCTCAACCTGCTCTTGAATTCCGCTGGTTTGGTAGCCGCTTTTGGGAGAACCGCCAAAACCACTGTCCATGACCTGGACGGTCTTTGCGCCAGCCTCGAAGGCAAGCTTGACCAGCGTTCCCACAACCCAAGGATTGGTGGTCGTAGCATATTCGTAGGTATGGTAATCCGTGCAAATATTTGGCTTAATGATCACTCTGGCGTCTTGTTTGACAAAGCGTTCCATCCCGCCCAGAGCCGCCAAGGCGCGGCGCACCAAGTCCTCGGGTTCACCACCGTGGGCGACGACCAGATCTGGATTGGTGACGCCTGCCTGTGCGGGTTCGGCAGCGACAAGGGGTTGTTCAGTGGGGGTTTGAATTTCAGTGCTGGCTGATGCAGAATTATCAGAAGGTTGGGCCGTGGACTCCACCTGGGGGGTAGAGATATTCTGGTTTGAAGCTGGCTCTGCAGGCTGTGATTGAGCAGCAGGTTGATCGATCTCCGTGGATGGTGTGGCTGGTTGAGGCTGGCAGCCTGCAAGCACCGGGCCGAGGGCGACTGCCCCTGCACCAGTGGCGAGGGTGCGCAGGAAATCACGACGGGAAAGCTTTGGCATGGGATACCTCCTAAAGTTTAGATCACCAAGTCTATTCTCTATTTTACGGTAAAAACCTTCGGAAAGAGAATTGAAACTCCGGGCACATAGGGAGTTACCGTGGATTTTTCCGTATTTTGGGGTGTGTGCGTGGATACGCACACACCCCAAAATACGGGGGTTCACCACGGCAATTCCTGAAAGACCCAAACTCCGAATGTTGATAAACTTTATCTTATCAGGTTAATGGGGATAATGAAACGACAGACGTCACGATGAAACAAGGACGAATGTCAACGATTTCGATCCAAAGATCGCATGAAGATTACTTTTGTTACAAGAACCCTCGCCGCTGCGTTCTTAGCAGCGGCGAAGTATGAAAGATCTTAGCGGACCACTTCAAAGTCCACGTGGAGCGTCGCCAAGGAGTCGCTACCGACCCAAATGTCAAAGGCTTCTGCGTCCTGGACCCACTTACCGGCGCTGGTGCTCCAGTAGCCGAGCTCAGCCGGGCCGAGTGCGAAGGTGACCGTCTTCGTCTCACCGGGCTTAAGCGTGAGACGCTCGAAGCCCTTCAGGGAGCGCATTGGACGCGAGTCGCTGCCAGCCTTCTGATGAATGTAGAGCTGCACGACCTCGTCACCCGCAACCGAGCCGGTGTTGGTCACATCGGCTGTCACGGTCGCCGAACTCCCAACCTTCACCTGCGCCGCAGAGACCTTCAGGTTCGTGATCGAGAAGGTTGTGTAGCTAAGGCCAAAGCCGAAAGGATAGAGTGGGGTTGGAAGACCGTCCCAGTAGCGCGGGTTGTACATCGGGCTGCCCTCGGGCGAATGGGTGAGGTTGCGTGCATAATAGAGCGGTGCGTGGCTGCCCTGGCGCGGGAAGGTGACAGGCAGCTTGCCGCCCGGGTTGACATAGCCGAAAAGGATGTCGGCAATGGCGTGACCGCCCTCACTGCCAGGCTCCCATGCTTCGAGGATCGCCGGTACGTTCTCGGCTGCCCAAGCAATGCTCAGCGGACGCCCGTTCAAGAGGACCAAGACCACAGGCTTGCCAAGAGCTACGACAGCCTTGAGCAGCTCTTCCTGACGCCCCGGCAGGTCGAGGGAAGCGCGCGAAGCAGCCTCGCCAGCCATGTCGGCGTTCTCGCCAAGCACCATCACGACAACCTCCGCGCGCCGTGCCGCGGCCACAGCCGTCTGGAAGGCAGCCTCAGCCTGCTCGGGCGTCTGTGCGGACCTTCTTGACACCAGGCGTCATATTTTCGAAAAATGATGGTATGTCACGCCGGATCTCGGGGCCGGGGGCGTATTCTATTTTGGCTCCTGGAAGCTTGGCACGGATACCTTCGAGGGCTGTGATAGCAGCCGGCATGTGGCCGAAGACCATCCATGAACCCTCTGTGGCCTCCTGCGAGTCGGCCAGCGGACCGATCACGGCCACGTTCTTCAAGCTCTTGGCGAGCGGCAGGAGATGACCCTCGTTCCGCAGCAGCACCATTGACCGCTGTGCGGCGAGGCGCGCTGCCTGGCGGTGCTCGGGCAGGGCAAGGACCTCCGCCAGCTTCGACTCGTCCGTATACGGCTGCTCGAAGAGCCCCATACGAACCTTGATGGCAAGAATGCGCCGCACGGCTGCGTCGATGACAGAAAGCTCAAGGGTGCCATCCTCAACAAGCCCGGCGAGGTGCTGCAGGTAGGTGCTGCTGGCCATGTCCATGTCTAACCCCGCACTCAGAGCGCGGAAGGCCGCGTCGCGCCCGTCGCGGGCGAAGCCCTGGGTGACAAGGCTCCCGACAGCCATCGCGTCGCTGACGACAAAGCCCTCGAACCCCCATTCACCCCGCAGAACGTCGCTCAGCAGGAAGCGGTTCCCGCTGGCGGGAACATCGTTGAGATCCATATAGGCGCTCATAAACGTTCCGACGCCGGCCTTTACAGCAGCCTGGAAGGGTGGGAAAATAGACATTGCGCAGCTGACCCTCGGACAGGTAGACCGGATCGTAGTCGCGCCCGCCATCCGCCGCGCCATAACCCGCGAAGTGCTTGGCACAGGCTACGACATGCTCGGGTGCACCGAGAGACGGCCCCTGGAAGCCACGCACCTGGGCAGCCGCCATGGCCGCACCCAGAAAAGGGTCTTCACCGGCGCCCTCGACGATGCGGCCCCAGCGGGCGTCACGGGCGATGTCGAGCATCGGACCAAAGGTCCAGTGCAGACCTGCGGCGCGGGCTTCCTTGGCCGCTACGGCCTGCGCCCGTTCGGCAACCGACGGATCCCACGACGAGGCCATGGCCAGCGGTACAGGGAAGATCGTGCGGTAGCCGTGGATCACATCGAGGGCGAAGAGGAGCGGGATCTTCGATGGGCTCTCTTCGACGGCGATCTTTTGGAGGGCGTTGAACTTCTGTGTGTCGTTGAGCCATAGGACCGAGCCGGCCCCGCCCTTTCGGATGACATCTTCGGGCTTCGGACCCGGGAAGAAATCTGCTCCACCGATCTGGGTGAGCTGCCCGATCTTCTCCTCGAGGCTCATCCGACCGATGATGGCTTCGACACGCGCCGCGACCTCAGCATCCGATGGAACAGGCGCGGCCGTCCCTTTGATCTGCTTACCATCCATAAGAACTCCTCCTCGTAGCGCCAGGATATGATCCTGAGGGCGAGCCTGACCCACGTGGGCCAACCATCTCGCTGCCGGTTTGACGTCAACGATACCATTAATCATAAGGGTACTCATTCTCACTGTCAACACACCGTATGACAATCCGCCAGGGTTGTCTTAAAGTTATAAATCTATCTTTAGAAATCCATGCTAAAATTTTCCAACTAACCATTCAGGCGCGAAACGTCCAGAAAGTAGATTCGCTTATCCAAGGAGCTCTCTATGTCACTCAAATCGTCTTTACCCACTCCGACCTACCGAAACCCAGCCCTGACCGTTGAAGAACGTGTCACTGACCTGATCGCCCGCATGACGCTTGAGGAGAAGGTTGGCCAGCTGATGATGCTGGACGCGCGCAGCGAGGATCTCTCGTTCATCAACACTCGTCAGCCCGGCTCCATCCTGCATATTCTTGGGGAGAAGATCAGCCGCGCGATGGACCTGGCTGCACAGAACCGCCTCGGCATTCCGCTGCTCGTCGGTGAGGATGGCATCCACGGCCACTCGTTTTGGAAGGGTGCGACGATCTTCCCGACCCAGCTGGCACTCGCCGCAAGCTGGAATCCGGAGCTGCTCGAACAGGTCGGACGCGTGACCGCCGAGGAGATGGCCCCGACGGGCATCCATTGGACATTCTCGCCCGTGCTCTGCCTGGCGCGCGACCTGCGCTGGGGCCGCATCGGCGAAACATTCGGCGAGGATCCGTACCTGATCGGCGAGCTCGGCGCGGCGTTGATCCACGGCTACCAGGGACAGGGCCTCGACGACCCCACAGCCGTGCTCGCCACCGCCAAGCACTATGCCGGCTATTCCGAGACGCAGGGCGGACGCGATGCTTCTGAAGCTGACCTCTCACGCCGCAAGCTGCGGAGCTACTTCCTGCCTCCGTTCGAGCGCGCCGCCCGTGCTGGTGCGATGACCTTTATGACCGGCTACCAGTCAATCGAAGGCGTGCCTTCGACCGCCAACCGCTGGCTGCTGGTCGACATCCTCAAAGATGAGTGGGGCTTCGGCGGTGTGGTCGTGACTGATTGGGACAACGTCGGTCGCCTCATCAGAGAACAGAAGGTGTGCGCTACCTACGCCGAGGCGGCGATTATGGCGCTGCGCGCTGGCAACGACATCATGATGACCACTCCACAGTTCTACGAGGGAGCCATTGATGCCGTACACAGCGGCCGCCTGGCCGAGTCTGAAATTGACGCGCCCTGCGCCCGCCTGCTAGCGCTGAAGTTCCGCATGGGTCTCTTTGAAAATCCCCGCCGCCCCGACCTCGACCGCGCCGCAATCGAGGTGGCGCGGCCTGACCATCGCGCCGTCAACCTGGCCGCGGCACGCCAGAGCCTCGTACTCCTCCAGAACGACGGGCTGCTCCCACTCGATCCTATGAAGGTGAAGTCCATCGCGGTGATCGGTCCCAACGCTGACGACGATCTGCAGCAGCTCGGCGACTGGTCGCTCGGCTCTTCACAGCACCCACAGAAGGCTGGCAAGCAGCCGCGCGAGAAGACGACAACCGTCCTCGACGGTATCCGCCTCCTGGCACCGGCCGGCACTTCAATCCGTTACGAACGCGGCTGCTCGATCGTCGATGACGATCTCTCCGGCATCCCCGCGGCGGTCGCGGCCGCTGAGGCGGCCGAGGTTGTCGTAGCTGTGGTGGGCGATCATTTGAAGTTCATCGGCGAGACGCAAAGCACCGCCACGCTCGAACTGCAAGGTGGGCAGGTGGCGCTGCTCGAGGCGCTGGAGAAGACCGGCAAGCCGATCATCGTCTGCCTCGTGAACAGCAAGCCGCTTGTGCTGCCCCCACCTGCCAAACGTGCTGCGGCAATCCTGGAGGGCTTCAACCCCGGCATGGAGGGTGGACGAGCGCTCGCCGAGGCGCTGTTCGGCAAGATGAATCCATCGGGCAAGCTCACGATCTCGATCCCGGTGCATGTCGGCCAACAGCCTGTGTTCTACAGCCAGGTGCGCGGCCAGCACGGAGACCGCTACGCAGACCTCACTCAGGAGCCTCTCTTCCCCTTCGGGCATGGCTTGAGCTACACACAGTACCGCTATTCGAATCTACGGCTTGCTACACCCAAGCTCACGCGCGGCCAGACGGCAGCAGTCTCCATTGATGTGGAAAACACCGGCCCGCTTGCTGGTGACGAGATCGTGCAGGTTTACGTGACCGACGTGGTGACCTCGGCGACCTGGGTGAATAAAGCGCTCAAGGGTTTTGCCCGGGTGTATCTCGAGCCCGGTGAGAAGAAGACGGTGCGGTTTGAACTGCCGTGGGAGGCATTCCAGATCGTGGATGCCGAAGGCCGCAGCGTGGTTGAACCAGGCGATTTCGAGATTCGGCGTGGGCCCCTCGTCACGCGAGCGTGATCTGCTGAAGGCGACGCTGCGAGTGGAATGAGCTTTCATTTTCCACAGGCGAGGCAATCAGCTCAACGATTTCCCTGATCAATGTATAATTGATCTATATGTTCCCAGGGAATCTAAAACACTACACCACGGAGAAAATGATATGACCCACATTGATCGAGTTGTCTTCACGAACCCTGAACGCCGCCCGATGCCGAATTACTTCACCGATGCTGAGCTAGAAGTCACCCGCATGGCTGAGAAAAGCACACCACAGCAGGTAGTGGAATACGTGACGGTAATCCATGAGTATTGGGCGCCGTTTAATTATCCCAACTTCTGCGTCGAGCTGGGGCGAACCGATCCTTATGTGGGTGCAGAATTTAATGAAGACGGTGTCGAGTTGGATGAAGCACCCTACGGGGCAATTACGTTCGTTGAAGATGATCCGATTGTGGGTGTGGAGGTCATCGGCAGTGCTTGTGTACCGCCTGGCTTTGTGCAGATCTTTGCCGAACCGGTAGTTTGGAAGTTCCCGCGCACGGGCATCAAGATGAAAGTAGAAAATCTGTGGGGTGAACACTTGCGCTGGGAGCTGATCGAAGGGGGATTGAATGAGGGTTGGCGCACCGCTGGCTTGAGCAGCGCTCACTTCAGTCTGCCGCAGTCGAAGAAGGTGACGGTCATGACGGGCAGCCAGCACGACATGTCTGATTTAGATTTAAAGAATATGCGCCACGATGCGCACTACTGCACGCGCCTCATCCGTGTGACGGTGCAGAAACCGTTGAAATAAAGCACCTGGATCGGGACTGACATTGGTTGTGGGGGTTTCCTGGTATCCGTTGCGAAGTCGGATTTGTAGTGGTTAAAGCGATGCGCAAAGGAGACGTGGATTTTGCTTCGGCTGCGACTTCTACCAGGAGCTTGTTGGTGCAGTGATTGGTAAAAAGGAATAATCATGCAAGATTGGTTTAATCTACCAATGCGATGGGCACAATTGACCCTTGTTGAAAACGATCCGGTTTCTTATGATGTTAAATTCTGGCTGGATTATATTCGAAGCATCCATGCGGATGCAGCCTGTTTGAGTGCGGGTGGGGTAGTTGCGTTTTACCCAACTGATGTCCCTTTGCACCATCGCAGTGCCTGGTTGGGTGATAAAGATCCATTTGGGGACCTGGTGGAAGGCTGCCGCAAGATGGATATGGTTGTTATTGCACGCACCGATGCGCATGCCGTTCACCAGGATGTAATGGATGGCCATCCTGATTGGGTGGCAGCTTCAGCAGATGGAAAGCCGTTGCGTCATTGGTCTTCGCCTGAAATGTGGGTGGCTTGTGCGCTTGGCCCCTACAGCTTTGAATTTATGCCACAGATTCACCGAGAAATCATGACCCGCTACCAACCGGATGGTATTTTTACCAACCGTTGGGATGGATCGGGGATTTGTTATTGCGAACACTGCCGTCGAAACTTTAAACACGCCTGCGGCCTGGATTTGCCCCTTGCAGTGCAAGCCTCTGACCCGGCCTGGCGCATGTACGTACGATGGTATCAGGATTGTCTTTTTGAGGTGTGGAAATTATGGGATGAAGAAATTCGTGCCAGCAAACCAGGGGCGCGATTTATCCCAAACGCAGGTGGAGGTTCATTATATCTCCTCGATATGTGCCGGATCGGTGAATTAGCCGACACATTATTTGCTGACCAACAAGGACGACATGGAATAATGCCAATTTGGTCAATTGGAAAAGATGCGAAAGAATATCGGGCAACCCTTGGAATGAAGCCAATTGTGGGGATTTATAGTGTAGGTCTAGAAACTCCGTATCGCTGGAAGGACTCCGTTCAGAATGAAGCAGAGATAAGACTTTGGATGCTGGATGGTATTGCCAATGGATTTCGCCCATGGTTTACAAAATTCTCAGGTACGCTTTATGACAATCGATGGTTGAAAACCGTAAAGGATATTTACGATTGGCATTACCAGAACGAACAGTATTTACGCGATGAGAAACCAATTGCCCAGGTTGCCATTGTCTATTCGCAACAAACCGCCGCGTTCTATGGAGGCAATGAAGCTCAGAAAAAAGTTGAGGATGCGATCCTGGGGATATACCAGGCCCTAGTGGAGATGCGGATACCTTTCGAGATGGTACATGATGGAAAGTTGGAGGCAGACAACCTTGATCAATATGAGCTGTTAATTTTGCCAAACGTGGCGGCGCTTTCCAACCATCAATGCGACCAGCTTCGTGCATATGTTGAGCGCGGTGGGGGCCTGATCGCCACGAATGAAACATCGCTCTATGACGAAAACGGTGACCAGCGATCAGATTTTGGCCTTAGTGATCTTTTTGGGATCCATTATCTTGGTCGCCAACAAAGTCCGATCAAGAACTCCTACCTGAGCCTGGAATGGCCCCCTCAAGGTGAGGAAGTTCACCCCCTTCTGAGGGGTTTTGAAGGTGCGCAACGAATCATTAACGGCATCTCTTGGGTGGATGTGGAGCCTTCCACTCCTTTGGAAGAAATGCCGATCACCCTGATCCCTCCATATCCGGATCTGCCAATGGAAAAAGTGTATCCGCGTGCCGGTCACACGCTCATACCAGGTGTCTATGTACGCACATGCGGCAGAGGCAGGGTGGCTTACTTCCCTTGGGATATTGACCGAACATACTGGGAAGTCTTGTGTGTGGATCATGGGAGGTTGTTGGGGAATACTGTGGATTGGGCGTTGAACGGGAAGCGAATTATCACGGTTAGCGGGCTGGGGATTCTGGATATCACTGTTTGGCAGCAAGCAAATTCAATCACAGTGCATCTGGTCAACTTAACCAATCCAATGTACATGAAAGGGCCTGTCCGGGAATTTATTCCAACTGGTTCCCAGCAAATAAAAATACATCTCCCAGAAGGGAAAATAGTGAAAAGAGTCCATCGGTTGGTTGACCGTGCAATGATGGACTATCAGGAAAATGCCGGTATATTAATTTGTTCAGTTCCATCGATTATTGATCACGAGGTTATTGCAATCGACTTCTAACATCCGATCTTGTTAAAATCGTGATATGGAACTCACTCACCTACTATGTGCACCACATAGGTGCGCTGCTGCGGTCCATCCAGCTCGACAAAGTAAATCGTCTGGCGCGAGCCGCGGACGATATGCCCCTCTTCAATAGGAAAGAACACCTGGAATCCCAGCAAAGCCCCGCGCAGGTGAGAGGGTGCATTGACCGCCATCTGCCCATCGGAAGGCAAGAAACGGGCATGGTGATAAGCCTGCCCTTCGGGAACTAGCCTCTGGATCATCTCGGTGATATCTTTTTCCAGATCAGGCAGCCCCTCATTCACGGTGATCGCTGTCGTCGTATGCAAGCTGAGTACAAAGACCGTACCGTTTTTAATCCCCGAGGTTTGCACCAGCTCCAGGATGAGGGGGGTGATATCGATCAATTCGGTTTCGTGATGGGTTAGGATGCTAATGCGCTTAAGGATTGTTTTCATTACTCCCTCTATTTCCCTAACAGCCTGGAGGCGTTCTCGGAAAGGATTGATCTCAGCGTCCCAGGTCTCAATCCTAGCGCCTGGATGCCGCGCCCGCAGCGCCGCATATCAATGCGCGGGTAATTGGTGCCGAATACAAGCTTGTTCCACAAGCTGCGCTCGACCACATTCAAGCCTACCTGTTCCACCAAGACATGCTGCAGAGCATCTTGCGGGGTACCGCTATACAAGATAGCTGTATCCAAGTATACATTCGGGTATTTGACTGCCAGCATGGTTGCCTCGTGGACCCAGGGCCAGGCAAAGTGTGCCAGGATGAAATTCAGTGTGGGGAATGCCTGGATAACTTCTTCTAAAAGAAGCGGCTGGGCATATTTAGCCTGCCCGAGCGGTGTCCAGCTCATTCCGCAGTGCATCACAATGGGGACCCCCAGCTCTGCACAAGCCTGGTAGACCGGATAGGCGTGCTCGGTAGAATTGGGGTAGAACCGCTGTAGGGTCGGATCCAGCTTCAGGCCTCTTAAGCCGAGCTTTTTGATTGCCACTTCCAACCGCTCCGGCGCATCGGCCTGGTTGGGATCAACCGAGGCAAAACCAATCAAGCGCGGGTTTTGATCGACAAGGCGGGCAATTTGTTCATTTGAGACGATCGGACCGCCATGAGCCGTGGTGCAGTCAACAGGCAGCAGTACGGCCTGTTCAACGCCCGTCTCGTCCATCTCCAAAAGAAAGCCCTCCAGCGGTAGGGCTGGGAAGAAGAAGCCAAAGGCATCCCGGATGCGCTGCGCCAGTCCCGGGTCGCTCTCCAACAGTTCTTTGACCATCACCGGATGCGTATGGAAATCAATCATGGTGGATACTCCCGAAAAACTTTCATGACCTCTTCGAGGTGGGGAAAACGATCTGCTTTCCTGGAAATATACACGGAGGAGGCTGAATTACCAAATTTCAAACAGTCCTCCAAAGGCCATTTCTGCAGGAGGGCATATAAAAATCCGGAATTAAACACATCGCCCGCCCCAACGGCATCAAACACCGCAACAGGTAGGGCGGGCACCTGTCGAATACTTTCACCCCAGCGGGCATAACTGCCTTGTGCCCCGCATTTGATCACTACAAGCTCTGGTCCCAAGTCTTGGAGCGCTGCAGCGGCATCGTCAACGCTTTCCTTTCCGGTAATGGCTCGCGCCTCATCCTGGTTGGGCATGAACAGTGTGACTTGCTTTAATATGGTACGCATCCCCGCCAAGGTATCTGCAGTCCATCCAGCAGAATCCCAGCCAGTATCCAGCATGGTCATCTTCCCCGCCTGGCGGGCATCCAATAAAAGCCGGAAGATGGATTGGTAATCCAAACCAGGTAAGACGAAAATCCCTACCAGGCAAACGATTGAGGCATCGCTGACCAGATTCCAATGGGGAAGCACCGTTTGCTCTGAGAAATCCGTCAGGCAGCCCAGGTTTGAAACGAAGGCACGTTCCCCATCTTCGCGAACAATGGCAACAGTAATCCCTGTCTGACCCCCGGGCGTCAACCATACCCCGCGAAGATCAACGCCATAAGCGTCCAGATCAGCCAGGATTTGCTTCCCCAGTATATCTTCGCCTACATTACCGATCAAGCTGGGCGGGATCCCCAACCGGCTCAAAGCGAAAGAGAGGTAACCCGCCTGCCCGGAGGAAACCTGCATATGGCTGGTTCCAAGCACTTCCTGTCCCCAGGCTGGCAAGTGCGGTACCTGGCGGATAATCAAATCAATATTGAGGTTTCCGATAACACAAATCGAGGATAGCATAATGCTTTTTCCTTGACAGTCAGTTCTAATGAATTATAATACACAAAGAGAAAGAAAACATAATTATTTTTGTCGTTTTATGTTCATTGCTTACCAAATATGATAAAAATCGAACGGCAAGCAAAAATTCTCCAAATGATCCGCGAGCGAGACTTCGTTGAAAATGAAGAGCTGGTGCGAGCTTTCATGGTCACTTCTGCCACGATCCGCCGTGATTTGAAGGACCTGAATGAACAGGGCCTGATCCGGCTTGATCATGGCGGCGCCTCTGGCACTGGATTGATCAATAATTTTGTCGAACCCCTTTACGAGACGAAAGTATATTTAAACCACGAGGCGAAACGTGCCATCGGTATAGCAGCTGCAGCCATGGTCCAGGAGGATGAGGTGATCATCCTGGATTCCGGCACTACCAACGCCCAGATCGCCCACAGCCTGCGCGCCTTGCGACCCAAACGCCTGACTGTGGTAACCTGTGACATGATCGTTGCCAAAGAGCTGTGCTCCGACCCGATGATCGATGTGATCTTACTGGGAGGGTCGCTGCGCAGGTCATTCTATTCTACTTATGGCCCTTACGCGGAAGCCGTGCTCAAAAATATGCGTGCGAATAAATTCTTTATGGGGATCGATGCAGCCAGCAGAGATTTTGGAATTACCAACATTGTCCTGGAGGAAGTCCCCATTAAACAGCTAGCGATCCAGAACAGCGACCAGGTCATTATGGTTGCAGATGCCTCCAAGCTTGGGAAGAATGCTTTGCACCGCGTCTGTGATTGGAACGCCATCGATATGGTAATCACAGATGAGTGCATCTGCCCAGCTGACCTGGACTTTCTAGAAACGCGAAATATTCAGACAAGGGTGGTCAGCCCACCTATCCCAAACTGCGATGAAAGGGATTTTTAAGCATATGTTCAATTTCAATTTTTACTTTCCAACTCGTTTGATCTTTGGCGCCGGTAAATTCCAATCCTGGGCGAGGAAGCCGGTGCGCTGGGAAAACGCGCTATGCTGGTCACCTATCCCAGCCAAAGTCTATCTGAGCCTGCTGCCCAGGCGGTGGCACTGCTCAAAGAGCATGGCGTCAGCAGCGTGGTTTATGCACAAGCTACTGCTAATCCCACGCACACTTGTGTGAATGAGGGTGCTGCGATTGCTCGTAACGAGAAATGTGATCTTGTGATTGGCCTGGGTGGAGGCAGCCCGATGGATGTGGCCAAAGCCATCGCCGTCGCTGCGCCCGAAGGATTGGATATCTGGAAAATCTACGAAGGCGCACCCATCACCCACACCTCGCTGCCGGTCGTGGCAGTGCCCACGACCGCCGGCACCGGTTCAGAAGCAACCTTCTATGCGGTCATCAGCAACCGCGAGCTGCACCGTAAAGAAGGTTTTGCCCGCCCGCAGTTCTTCCCCAAAGTTTCGATCATCGATCCGCTGCTGACCATTTCATTACCTCCAGCCATGACCGCCGCGACAGGCATGGACACCCTGACCCATGCTATCGAGGCTTATACCTCTCGCCTGGCTTCCCCGGCATCCGATTTATTCGCCGCCGAAGCCATCCGCCTGACAGGCTTATATCTGCGCAGGGCTGTATATAACGGTAAGGATATCGAAGCCCGTACAACATGCTCCTGGCAAATACTCTGGCAGGCGTTGCCATCGCGCACGCCGATACCTGCCTGGCACATGTGATCGGAGAGGCAGTGGGAGCGGTATTCAATACAGGACATGGTCTCAGTGTTTCCATCACCCTGCCAGCGGTAATGGAATATAACTGCATGGCCAACATGGGTAAATATGCCAGCATCACCCGCTTGATGGGCGAAGATGATGGCTTTTTGAGCGAGCGAGAAGCTGCCCGCAAATCTGCCTCGGTCGTTCGTAATCTGATGAACGACATTGGAATCCCGGCTGGTTTGGCAGCGTTAGGCGTCAGCGGTGACCTGAGCGAAGTGATGGCGCTGGTCAACCGCCCGGGCATGGATGCCTCCAATCCACGCCCCACCGGTAGCGCGGCCTTCGAGATTTTAGTGAAAGGCAGTCTTTCGCCAGCGATGTCCTATTGGGAAGTTGGAGGAATTTTAACTCCCCGTTTGATCGACCACGGACAAGCGAGTAATTTATCTTAATCTTTAAGGAGACCCTAACTTGAAAGCTGCTGTTCTCTACAAACCAGGCGACATCCAGGTTCAAGAGGTGGATATTCCTGAACCAGGTGCGGGTGAGGTCTTGATCCGCATCCAGGCTTGCGGTGTCTGCGGAACAGACCATTCCCTTTTTGTGGGTGGTTTCCCCGCAACTTATCCTGTCATCATCGGACATGAATTTTCTGGAGTGATCACGACAGTGGGAACGGGTGTAAAGACCCTCCAGGTGGGTGATCGGGTGACCGTAGACCCCAACCGGGTTTGCCGCCGCTGCGAATATTGCCGCATGGGGAGCGAGCATCTATGCGAAAATCTCTCGTCAATGGGTGTTCACATCAACGGTGCAGATGCAGAATACTGCGTGATGCCCGAGACGAATGTATACAAGATCCCCGATAACGTCAGCTTCGAAGCGGCTGCTTTTTGCGAACCGCTAGCTTGCGCCATTCGTGGTATCGAAAACGCTCACATCCGGGCGGGAGATACCGTCCTGGTGCTGGGTGCTGGTGGCATGGGGAACTTGCTGACCCAGCTTGCCCTGCAAGCCGGTGCTGCACACGTTATCGTCAGCGAGCCAATCGGTTATCGCCGCGAGAAGGCGCTCGAGAATGGTGCCACTCATGTCATCGATCCAACTGTGCAGGATGTTGATACTGAGCTGCGTAAAATCCGGCGCATCGGCGCCGATGTGGTATATGAGGCGGCGGGTAACTTGAAGCTGCAAGCAGCAGCCGTGTATTATGCCCGCAAGGGAGGCACCATCGTTTGGTTTGGATGCAGTCCTTCGGATGGACGCATTGAGGTCAACCCCTACTATATTAATGACTACGAGTTAAAAATATCCGGCTCTTTCAACAACCCATTTGCCACGGCACGCGCGGTGCGTTTGTTAGCCAGCCAGAAAGTACGAGTTGAAAACCTGATTTCCCACCACTTTTCTCTCCAGGATTACCTGAAAGTGTTTGACACATTTGGAGGGTCAGGGACATTGAAGCTTATGGTGCACATGGATTAAACACAATGACATCCTTTATAGGCGCAAAGTCCTCCTTTTTACAGAATGAATCTTGGTTTGCTTTGCGTCTAATGGGTGTAAAATCTATTTTTGAGGGAGATTTTCATGGATCTTGAGAAGCTAGTAGAAAATGCCCGGCAAAGCAACCTGTTTACTGCCCCAGTACTAGGACCGCACCTGGAGCGTTTTTTAAGTGAGCAGGGTGATGCGATCCGAAAGTTAGCTGGGCGGGCCGTCGCCGAAGGTGTGCAGCACATCTATTGGGTGGGCTGCGGGAATTCATGGGTCAACCTGTACAACGGAAAATACCTGCTGGATAAATTTACCAATTTGACCAGCGACTGGCTGACTGCTTATGAATTTGTCTGGCGCAACCCAGCCCGTCTGGGCAAAAAGGCCTGGGTTTTCATTTCCTCTTACTCCGGTGCTACCGAAGATGCTGTGGTAGCCTTGCGGCACGCCAACCAAAGTGGGGCTACCACCATTGCCATTGTCAATCAAGCTGACAGCCTGATGGGACATGAAGCCAACACGGTCATTCCATACAATTCCAAAGCGTTATATATCCTCCCTCTGGCAGCTGCGTATTTATTTGCCCTGGAAGTAGCCCGCCTGCAAGGCGCCCAGGAGATGGATAAAATTATCAAAAGCTTATATACAATGCCTGCTCTGCTCAGCCAGCAGTATGTAGAGGAAGAAGCCCCGGCACGTAAACTCGCCGAAGAATTCGTCAGCGAGCACATGTTCTATACGCTGGGCAGCGGTCCGCTCTATGGGCTGGCTTATAAATTCGGTCTGACCGTGTTCATGGAAAACATGCGCGTCAATGGATCGTTCATCGAGACAACCGAATTTCGTCACGGCCCGGTGGAAATGTTCGACCGCGAAAAACCAGCTATTGTCATCTTGAAGGGCACGGACGAATCCCGCCCAGTCAGCGAACGCGTCCAACAGGTCTGCTCCATTAATGGTGCCCATGTGCTGGTGTATGATGCCGCCGATTATCCTGGCATACACCCACTGCTGTCACCGTTTGCCTTAATGATCCCACTGCAATGGTTCGCGGTATGGTCCTCATTGATGCGCGGCATCGAAGATCTGGATGCACGCGTCCTGATGGGGCGGGGCATCCTGGGTAAGGGCCAGGGAGTTACCTGGCCTTAGAAAGCGGATGATCAGAATGATAGACCTACAACAGGTAATCGAGCGTTATACCCCTCTGATCGATCCAGAAACCATCGTTTTCCTCGATCAAGCGGTAGATAAGATTGTGGCAGCCAAGCGCCGGGGCGGCAAGGTGTTCGTCGCTACAGGCAGCGGGCCGAACTTGCATGAGGGCGTCACCACGCTGATTGCTGAGCTGATGACTAAAGGCTTAGTCGATTCAGTTTCCACCAGCTCAGCGGTGATTGCCCATGAAATGGCCGGAACGTTGGATAAAGTAAAGCGCTTAGACGGCCGGCAGCTCGGTTTCGGTTCTGATGTGCTGCCCAAGGGGTATACCTTCGAATTTAGCGAGCTTTCCCCTGCAGCGCTCGCCCGACTGCAGACTGAGATGGAACTAGATGAGGCGCTGCTGGCTCACGGTAGAGAACTGCCCGGCAACGTGATTATCAAAGCGGCGGGCAATATGGGTTATCCGATGGGGCTGCGCACCGAGCGGCTGGCGCGCGAAATCATGAGCTTCGCGCGTGCGTATGGGCTGCCATTCGAGACCGTAGCCGGCTGGGGAGCCGATCCGAAAACGATGATCGGCGCTGGCGCCCGGCAACACAAGCCGGTACTGGTCAGCATCCCACAGCTCATTGGCGGCGGTGGGGTAGGAATTGCGGTAGCGGACAGCCTGCCCATCCACGAGCGCTGTATGCGCCTTTCCGAGATGATCGCTGAGGCTGATGTGATCATCGAATCGGCCATTGTCCTTTCCCAAGAAATCCATGACGGCCCCTTCGAAGTCTATACCGGGCATGGCATCTGGGCAACCTGGGATGGCTACCCAACCTATTCACTCGCAGGGAAAACCCTCGTGCGCATCGACCTCGATCCGCACTTAAAAAATGCCTGGGAGTTCGAACGCCAGAGTCAGGCTGTGCAGGAGGCAATCGATCAGGGATTACCCAAGACCAAGGTCACCGGCATCCCCTTCCGCATGGAAATGTCTGGTTTTGCCCGGCTGGAGGGTAGTTTGCCGGTCATCGGCGATATTGGGATCATCTGGCCTGTTTTGGCTTGCAGGGTGGCTCAGGCGTTGGGTGTCGAATTGGATTTTGTAAGCCACCCACAACAAACTCCCGAAGGGAAGGCTATGCGCGAGTGGATCGTTGAAAATGTGCAGCCTATTGACCGGATTGCACTGCTCCAGGCTACCCGCAAGTTCAAGAGGAGATCCAGATGAAGATCATCGGTATCATCCCGAGCGCGTTATGGCTCGACAAGGCTGGAAGGGAAACCCCTCATGGATATCTGCGGCAAGCCGATGATCCAGTACGTTGTTGAAGCGGCACAAAAAGCGCATTTATTAGCAGGGGTGATCGTCGCTACCGATGATCAGCGCATTGTCCAGGTGGTGGAATCTTTTGGCGGGAAAGCCAGCCTGACATCGGTCGATCATAAGACAGGCACCGACCGCGTCGCTGAGGTCGCTGCCAACCTGGATGCGGATGTGGTGGTTAATATCCAGGGTGATGAACCGCTGTTGAATCCTGCCATGATCGATGAGGTCACTGAGCCGTTCCTGCGTGATCCTGCCTTGCCCATGTGCACGATGTGTACCCCGATCCTGGAGGATGAGAAGTTAAATAGCCCGCATGTCGTCAAAGTCGTCTTCAACCAAGATGGATATGCCCTTTATTTTTCTCGCTCGCTAATCCCATATCCGCGGAAGCGAGAGAATTTTACAGCCTACGAGCACCTGGGCCTGTATGCTTACCGCAAGGATTTTCTGATGAAATATATCAAAATCCCTCAAACCCGGTTGGAGATCAACGAAAGCCTGGAGCAGCTGCGTGTCCTGGAATCAGGTTACCCACTCAAAGTAGTGGTCACTGCACAGGCTTATGACGGCCTGAGCGTAGACACCCAGGAAGATCTGGAAAAAGTTCGCGAGATCATTGCAAATCAAACCAACAGATAAGGAATGAATTTCATGCGTGGGAAAGTTTCTTTAAAAGGCATCATCGTGCCACTGATTACACCCTTTGATGAGCGCGGCGAGATCGATTTTGACGGCGTGCGCCAGGTTGTCGACTTCGTGCTTGCGGGAGGTGTTCACGCAGTGATGGTCGGAGGGACGACCGGCGAAGGGATGCTGCTCAGCCTGGGAGAAAGAAAAGCTTTATGCGAATCTATTATAAAGCAGGTGAGTGGTAGGGTCCCGGTCATCATCCATACTGGATGCATCGATACCCGCAGCACCATCGAATTATCGCAGCACGCCAGCGCAGCCGGAGCCAATTTCATCTCTGCTATCGTCCCATATTTTTTTACCCTGAATGAGGAACAGGTGTTCCGGCATTTCATCAGCGTTGCTGAGTCCGTCCCGAATATGCCTGTCTTGTTATACGCCTTTCCTGGCAATGCGAAAAACGATATCTCTCCGGTGCTTTTAGGTCGGTTGCTGAGAGAGGCGCCCAATATCGTCGGCATTAAATCCAGCAACGATGACCTTGTGCGCTTTCAAGACTACATACAAGCCGGTGGTGAGGGTTTCATCCCTTGCTTTGGGGTAGATGAGTTAATGCTGGCAGGCCTGGTACTTGGCAGCCAGGCGCAGATTTCAGGGAATGCCAATTCATTCCCTGAGCCTTTCATCCAGCTCTACAATGCTTATCAATTGGGCGATATCCCACGCGCTCAGCAGTTACAAAAGCTGGTGAATGCCATAGTGAACATCCATCATGCCGGTCAGACGCCCGCATTCTTCAAGGCTTCTTTAAAACTTCGCGGAGTCCAGACCGGCAAGGTGAGGCCACCCATGCGAGAGCTGACGCCACAAGAATTGGAGGAGGTGAGAGATAAGGTTATGGAATTAAAATTAATGTGATTTTATCGTCGAGGTGTTCCTAATGCCGAAAATCGCCCTGTAATCAGTTTATCTTAAAAAGGAGAAACAAAATGAGCAATAAGAGTTTGAATCGACGTGATTTCTTAAAGGCGGCCACCCTGGCATCCATCGGCACAGCTTTAGCTGCTTGCACACCCACAGAGGTGATCGTCACCCAAGAGGTGGAAAAGATTGTCACCCAGGAAGTTGAGGTGGAAAAGATCGTCACCCAGGAAGTAGAAGTAGAAGTAGAAAAGGTCGTGACTGCAGTTCCAGCTCAAGAACAAATCCTACTGAACTTCTTCAATCGAGGCGGTGAGTATGTATTCCAGACAATGGACCTGCAGATCGCCGAATTCCAGAAGGTCCATCCGGAATATGAGTTCGAGCTCAACTCAGTTGCCGGGTATTCTCACCAGGAGGCTTTATTGATGATGCTCGCCGCTGGAACTGGCCCCGACTGCTGGTTCGACTCGGTGCGCACCACTGGTCTGCTTGCCCGGAAGGGTGTGGTTGAGCCGATCGACGATTACCTGGCGGCGTATCCCGGTTTCAAGATGGATGACTTCACCGATAACACCTTCTCCTGCCAGACCTTTGATGGGAAGATCTGGGGAATCCCATGGGATAGCGGTGCGCTGCTCCTCTTTTACAATAAAAATCTGTTCGACAAGGCCGGCGTTGCTTACCCGGATCCCACCACGTGGATGACCTGGGATGAGGTCATCGAGCTAGCCAAGCAGCTGACATTCGATTTGAACGATAAGACACCCAATGATCCTGGCTTTGATCCCGCGCGCGTGCGGCAGTACGGCTTACTTGCCGACACTGGTCACGGGCGGCAGACCTACATATGGTCCAACGGGGCGGAGATTATCAACGCCGACATGACCATGCCCATCGATACACCGGAATTCATCGAAGCGATGAACTGGCTGGCAGACCTGGGTCTGAAGCATTATGTAGCCCCCTCTGCCAAGTATCAGACTGCCCAGGAAATTACCCTGGCGTCCGAAAACGTAGCCATAGAGCATGGTGGTATCTGGAGCATGGGCGAGTGGCTGGATGTCGGGATTAACCTGGGTATGGTCCAGGTGCCATACAGCAAGCAGAAAACCTCTTACGGGCAGTACTCGCCGATGTGCGTGTACACCGGCAGTCAAATTAAAAAATGAGGCCTTCACTTTCATTTACTTCTGCACGGCTGATCCTGCTGGGCAGAAGATCATCGTCGATCGCGGCCAGCTCCAGCCGACGCTCAAGTCACTCCGCGATCCATTCCTCAATGCCACACCTCCACCGTCTAAAGTCGAACGCCAGCTGTCCTATGATGTATTTGAGAATGCGGAAACATACCGCTGGCCAGGCGACAAGATTGCCTCCTATTGGAACGGCTGGTACCAGTACTTCATCGACATGTGGAATCCCTACCTGACCGACCTCTTCATCGGCAACAAGCGTTGGGAGGATATCGCTCCCGAGCTGCGTCCATTGTCGGAAACCCTGCTGGTGACCGGAGAAATACCCACTGCATAAGTAAAATCAACAATAATTCTATCGGAAACGGACTGCATTCGCTTGCAGTTCGTTTCCGATAAAAGCCTCAATCAGGAGATGCTATGGAAACGCCATCTATTCCGGTAACATCGCCCAAAAAAGTACCATTTTACCGCAGGCTGGCATTTGAAGAAACCTTGTGGGGGTGGCTGCTCATCATTCCATCTGTTCTGGGCTTGATCTTGTTCAAATATGGTCCGGTGCTCGCCAGCCTGTATTTCAGCTTCACCAAGTACGATATCATCAGCTCACCCGAATGGATCGGCCTGGAGAATTATCAGGCTCTGATACTCGATAATTACTTTATAAAGTCCATTCAAGTGACGCTCAAATACACACGCGCCGAGCCGCCGCAGACGCCGAGCACCTCGTGGGCCGTGCTGTGGTAGTGGTGGACGTCGTAGACGCCGTTGCGCCACGAGTTCCCCCACCGGTTCGCGCGGAAGCGGGCCTCGAAGGCCGCGGCCGGCCTGGGTCCGATCTCGGGGAGCGCGCCGGGGTAGACCAGGAGCGGAAGGCTTGGGTTGTTCGGGAAAACGGAGGTTCCCGCGATGCGATAGGCTGTCACGCGAGGGGTGTCGTCGGTCGGCGGCATGTGAACCTTATCTCTTACGAGCGCTCGATTGACATTGCCATGCCA
>CAVWGW010000021.1:0-157268 GCA_963754615.1 uncultured Chloroflexia bacterium
GGGTTCTCTTTCAACGATTTCCTCACGCATGCCTTGCCCGTGGTAATTGTGGTCTGGTTTTCTGCCTTGTGGCTTATACGCTACCTGGTCGCCGCGAACTTGCTGTTCGCCCACCCAATGCCGATGTGGTGTTGAAACTCAACCCCCGCGAATCGCTGGAGGATCCCAAGACCGCTCAGAAGGTGCTGATTGTACTCTGTGGAGCGATCCTGTTATTCTTTCTGGAGGAACCGCTCGACCTCAGCCCGGCCTTTGTCGCCTTGGGTGCTGCGGCGGTTGCACTGGTCTGGGGTGCGTCCAGAGGTCAACGATGTCTTACGCCGGATTGAGTGGGGTGTGCTGGTGTTCTTTGGCGTGGTTGTTTGGATGATGGTCGGTGGGTTGGAGGCTTCCGGCGTGTTGGGCGGGGTCGTCACCCTTCTGGAAAGGCTATATATTATTCCGCCTGTAATATTTGGCGTGGTATTGCTCTGGTTCTCAGCCGGGCTGTTCTCCTTTGTGGAGATGTGCTCGATTACGATTGCCCTGATCCCTGTGCTCCAGGGCTTAGAAGCGCATGGGGTAAATGCTCAGCCTTTGTGGTGGGCGTTGGCTTTTGGAGCTGGTTTTGGTGGCAACGGCACGATCATTGGCTCAACAGCTAATATTGTGGTCGCCAGCATCTCTGAACGCACGCGCACCCCCATTACTTCCAAACTCTGGAATAAACGCGGCCTGCCAGTGATGCTGGTCACTTGCGCGGTTGCCAGTGTGTTATATGTGTTGGTATACCCATTGTTAACCCGTTAATCGCGCGGTGGACATTGGGCGGTGCGCGGCATCTTTCGGATGGAGGGCAGAATATGTATATGATCATGCTTGTTTTAGACAACCCCGACCAGTTGGATGCTGTTCTGGAAGCTTGGGAAGGGATCGGGATTCGTGGCGCGACCATCGTGGAGAGCACCGGTATTCAACGCCTGCGCCGAAGGAACATTCCCATGCGTTATCTTTTCCAGACCTCAGGGTTGGTGGAAAGAAAGGGCATCTCACCCTCTTTGTCATTGTAGAGGATGGGAAAATGGTGCAAGATTGTCTGTATGCCACTGAACAAATCGTCACCGACCTGGATGGCCCCAATACCGGGGTCTTTGCTGCCTGGCCGTTGACTTTCGTGCGCGGGGTGCCTGTCGTGTCCACAGGTAGGCTGATATGGTCTGGCTTACCTTTCTCTTCAGCGCGGGCCTCTGATTGTTTTTGCCGCCACCCAACTGGCAAAGCATGGCGATGTGATTGCTGTTCGCACCGGCTTGGGTGGCATGTTCGTCGGTGTTCTGCTGCTGGCCGGGGCTACCTCTTTACCCGAAGTGCTGACAACGATCAGCGCTCTCTCTCAGGGAGTGCCCAATCTGGCAGCGGGCAACTTGTTGGGCAGTAATCTTTTTAATATGTTTCTATTAGCACTCCTTGATCTGATGCACCGCAAAGACCGTATTCTCCGCAAAGCGGCCCTCAAGCATGCCCTGACCGGCAGTCTGGCGGTATTTATCATCGGTTTGGCTGTATTTTTTATTATGGCCGATATTCCACTGCAAATCGGTTGGGTGGGCGCAGATAGCATCATGATCATCCTGGTTTATTTCTTCAGCATGCGCCTGATCCAGTCCAACCAGCTGCACGGTACGAGCCGGCCGTCGGAGAAAATGGACATCCCTGCCGGCACCCCAGCGCTTTGGAAAGGGCTGGCCGGCTTTGGACTGGCTGCGCTCGGTTTGGTAATCGTCACCCCCTGGATGGTGCGTTCCAGCGCTGAGATCGCTGAAATCACCGGGTTGGGGACAACCTTTGTTGGCACCACCCTGGTCGCCGTGGTCACTTCCCTGCCCGAATTGGTAACCACCATGGCTGCCGTCAAGCTGGGCGCCGATGACATGGCCATCGGCAACCTGTTTGGCAGTAATCTCTTCAATATGTTTGCACTCGGTTTAACGGATTTCTTTTATCTGCAAGGGCGTTTTTTAGGCATCATTGATCCGGCTTTTTTACTGGTTGGGATGTTAGGATTGTTGATGACCTGCTTAGGATTGATCGGAAATTTGGCCAGGCTTGAACGCCGTGTGTTGTTTGTTGAGCTGGATGCTTTGGCCTTGCTGATCATGTATTTCGGAGGTTTATGGCAGCTTTACAGCCGCGGTTTTTCGCCCTAATCTTTTAATCGGTCAGAAGTACAAATGCACGATTCCTTCAATTTAGCGAAATTATTCACGCAATGAATTCGACCTTCTGTATTTCTATCACAGTACATATATTCGGATGGAGGTGAAACCATGTATATGGTCATGCTTATTCTATACAGATCCTACTTTGTAGATGAAATCCTGAAAACCTGGGATAGTATTGGCATTCGCGGGCGACCGTCATGGCAAGCACCGTTATCCGGAGCCTTCGGCGCAAAAATATGCCCAAACACTGCCTTGTGCAGATACCTGGATTGATCGGAGAAAAGAATATCACGCTTTTTGTGATTGCAGAGAACGAACAGAAGGTGCAAGATTGTCTGCAAGCTACCCAACAAATCGTACCTAATCTTTATGGATTGGATACAGGAGTATTTGCTGCCTGGCCATTGGCGTTGGTGCTCGGAATCCCGCCATACGATCAGGAAGTCTAGTGTGGCTTATATTTCTCACAAGCTCAAAAACTCGCTCGAAGGCGCGCTGGCTGGAGGAGCGGATGCGGCGACTTCCCCCCTATATGTATTTGGACCCTTCTTAAGTCTTATTATTGTATCTGGCGCGGCCCGGGTCATCTTTGGCGGGTCGGTTTGGCTGGCCGTCCTGACCATCGCGGTAGTCTCTGCCATGTACCGGCTGGTCATGCAGTGGGTCACCGACGGACCCGGCGGGAACGGCTTGAGCGAAGAAGAGTTTGGCAGGTGGGCTGTCAAGGTTAATGCGCCCATTACTTTCATCGAGTACACTTTTGACCTTCCTGGTCAGTATGGCCGCTATGGTCACCTTTATCGCAGATCGCTTCCCGATTCTCAACAGCCACATCCTGGGGCTCCCATACCGTACCCTGGTCGCGATTGGGCTCAGTCTCTTGACTGGCTGGTTGTTCAACCGGGGCCCCAAGATGGCTTCCCGCACCTTTGGTCTATCCACCGCCGGCGTACTGATCCTCTTGTGGCTGATGATTTTGGCGACACTGATCCGGACTGGCTTTCATCTGCCGGTGCTGTCCTTCGATGCCTTTGTACCCCCCAACCTGTACTTCACGCTCGGCGGATATGTCCGCATCCTGGCGGTGATGACCGGCATTGAGGCGTTTGCCAACCTGGTGGCCGCCTATCATGTTTGTTTTGGATAAACCTGACTTGCCGGATCAGGTGCCTTTCGCCCAAGACGTTGCGACTGGATCGCCACGATTACTCGCCCTTGGCATAAGTTTGGACATAAATATTTTCTTACTTTTATCCGGACCATAAGGCATCTAACCTACGCTTGGGGCTGACGTCGCAACATGGCATGGGTAAAGAGTAAGCCGTTAGGTAGGCTTAGACGCAACAAAACACCCAATTTTATTAGTGGTACAATGCCCTCATGAAACCCCTCCCCAAAGCCTCCCGTGTCAACACTGCCCTCTAGGTCATCTAGCAAATGAACAATGGCATGAGCGTGGTCGAAGGCGAATAAGCGATATGTAACGTGTTTTCATCAGGAGAAAGAAAATGGATATTTTGACGAGAGTTGAGCTTGAACAGTTAATGCGTAAAGAACAGCAATGGTGTGTTTCAATCTATACGCCGACCCATCGTACTGGGACGGATGCTCAGCAGGATCCATCCGGCTGAAAAACCTGCTCAGACAGGCTGAGAAAAATCTCTCTACCCAGGGCGTAAGCAGGCGCGTGCTGTGCAAAAAATGCTCGCTCCAGCTATCCTGCTTTTGCAGGATGCTTATTTCTGGCAGCATCAAAGTGATGGTCTGGCGATTTTTCTCTCTTCCAACAAAATTCGCCGCTATCGTCTACCATTGAATTTTGAAGAATTGATGGTTGTCGACGACCATTTATACATCAAACCGCTGCTGCCCCTCTTCACTGGTGATGGCCAATTCTACATCCTGGCGTTGAGCCAGAACAAAGTAAGGTTGCTGAATGGTACGCGCGATAGCGTCAGTGAAGTTGACATCGGTCAGGTGGGTGGCAGTCTGGCTGAAGCGATCCCATCCGTCAATCGTCAAATGAGTTTCTACTCCACACATCTGGTACCACCGGCGGGGTGTCTGGGAGTGGTTCCGTTACATTCCATGGGCAAGGTGGTGGCAGTGACGAAAGCGCCAAGAATGAGCTGTTGCGCTACTTTCGCCTTGTCTCGGATGGCTTGACGGAATTTCTTCAAGGAGACCGGGCACCCCTCATGTTGGCGGGAGTCGAATACCTGCTTCCGATCTATAAAGAAGCCAACACCTATCCGAACTTGATAGAAACGGTCATCAAGGGGAATCCTGATATGCTGAGCGTGGACGAGCTGCACAAAAGCGCCTGGAACATTCTTGGGCCTCACTTCCAGGCAGCACAAGAAGAGGCTGTCGCCCATTACCAACAACTTGCCGGTCAGGCAAGCGAGCGCGCTGCAGACTTATTAGAAAAGATCGTCCCAGCCGCATCTGATGGCCGGGTTGAAACGCTGTTTATCGCTGCCGGAGTGCAGCAATGGGGTGTCTTGAATCCAGTTACAAATGAGATCGAACTGCATGGTCAACAGGAGGCTGGCGACGAGCCCCTGCTGGACCTGGCGGCTGTTCAGACCTACCTGAAAGGAGGCATCGTTTACACTATAGAAGTGGACAAAATTCCGGGCGGCACATCTGCTGCGGCTGTGCTTCGGTATTGATCAAGTGTCATTGGTCAGCCTAGCGACTGCACGCTTTGTGGCGGCGAAGTTCAAGCGCTTCCGCGTGCAGCAGTTGAAGCAACCAACGCTGAGTTGTGCCACTACCTGGCCCGCCTGGCTAGATCGTCTCGCTGTTTTTCGTTTTGTCCGTATGCACTCGAGTGTGCGTTGCGATTGTTTGTCTTCTGCTTCAATAGCCGACAACTCTATAAAACTACTGTTCCCTGCATACCCAGCCCATGTCAAGAATTTCGTCAGCCAACGCTTTTAGCCACTCCCGTTGTATCGAATTCGAGCCCTTACGCAGAAAACTGTCTTATAATAAGTGAGTTATTCAAAAATTGCACTAATCTAGAGGTCAGAAATACCGCTTATGCGAAACAAACCCATCAACGAACCATCCCCTGCCCCCACCGCTTCTCGAAAAAAACACTTTCTGAAATTCAAGAAGACTTTGTAATTATACAGAAGCGGTGATGGCTGTTCCCGCGCGGAGCACCAGTTGGACTGGGCGCCGGTTTGATTGCCGCACTCTTTCGCGCTGTATTGGCATGAGCCGATGCGTTGCGGAATGCCTTGATTACGTGGTCACAAGCCAGCCTCGCTGCTTTCGTTGAGTTCTGGCGTGGGACTGCAAGAACAAGGGAGAACATAAAGGAGCGTGAGTTACAATGGCAAAACTGAGAATTGGTTTACTGAACAAGAAGCGGGGAAACTTTGCAATTCAAGAAAAGCTCATCGGTGCCGACAACGTCGTCGATGAAACAGATGCCGAGGTGGCACATCACGAACAATCCTTAACGAAAGCCGGCTATAGCGTCTACCAGATTCATTGGGGACCCAATTTCATCAGCGATCTACAAGCTTTACAAGTTGACCTTGTCTTTAACGTTTCCAGTCTGGTAGAAGCTGCGATCCTTGAAGAACTAGAGATACCTTACGTCGGATCCGATACATTCACGATCGCCATCGCCACTGATAAATCATTGGCGAAAAGGCTCTGGCAGCAGGTGGGTCTGCAGACATCGCCTTTCTTATTGGTCAGATCAGAGAAAGACTGCAAGGTGTTTCGGGATGATCCGCCGTTCGGGTATCCGCTCTTTGTCAAACCGGTAGCTGGCCGGGGTAGCGCAGGGATCAGCGATGCGTCCGTGATCCACAACTACGACCAACTGATAAGTGAAGTTGTGGAGAGACTCGAGGCTATCCGTCAACCAGTCATCATCGAAAAGTTCCTGCGTGGAAGAGAAATTACTTTAGGTATCTTGGGTAATGAAAATGCCAGAGTTCTCCCTGCCTTGGAGATCGTCTATCATAAAGGAGATATTACCCTAACCTTTGAGAAGAAAGAGCTGGATAACGACTCCTTCCTTTGCCCAGCTCCGCTGACTGCTAAAGAGATCGAGATTTTGCAGCAATTGGCGCTCCGAGCCTACCGCGTGCTGGGTTTCAAGGACTTCGGTCGAATTGACACGATAATGACCGAGGAAGGACCGTTCTTGTTGGAGGGGAACACGTTCGCGGGGCTGATGTGCACGCCCAAGGAAAAACCTCGCAGCTATATTGGCTTTATGGCTCGCGCGGAAGGAAAGGACGGCAAGGACCTACTGGATGAAATCATTCTAAGCGCTATCAAGAGACTCGGTTTGAGGAATGGAGAATGAGATGCCAGCACCTCGGATAGAGATTCAACTCGATAAGCTGGCCTATAATTCCTGCAAGCTGAAGATGTTATACGGCTCTAAGGGGATCAGCGTCACTGCCGTCACAAAAGGGGTCTGTGGTTCCCCCAGGATTGCGAGCACTTTGCTCAACAGTGGTATTCGTTCCTTTGGTGATTCACGCATTGCCAATATCCAAAAGATGCGAGAGGCCGGGGTAGACGCGCAATTCGTCCTCATACGCTCACCTATGCCCAGCGAGGTCGAGCGTGTGGTCGAGTTTGCTGATGTGAGTTTCAATTCCGAAATGTCCGTTATCCGACTTCTTGCCAGGCACGCGTCCCAACAAGACAAGATCCATCAAATTATTCTGATGATCGAATTGGGCGACCGGCGAGAAGGAATACTGCCCACCGACGTCGAACCGGTGGTGCAGCAAGTGATGGGTTTGCGAGGCGTCAAACTGATCGGGTTAGGAACGAACCTTGCCTGTTTTGGAGGTGTAAGGCCAACCAAGGTGAATATGCAAGTGTTGTCTGCGCTGGCCAGAAACCTTCAACAGCGGTATGGCATAACCTTTGAAATCGTCTCCGGGGGGAACTCGGCAAACTACCAGTGGTTCATTTCAACGCCGGACGTCGGCCTCATCAACCACTTGCGCATCGGCGAGACGATTCTGTTGGGTTGTGACACGTTAAACCGAAAGCCGATTCCCGGTCTGTATACCGACGCCTTCACGCTGGTCGCTGAGGTGATCGAACTCAAGACGAAGCCCTCGCAACCCTATGGCGAAATTGCCCAGGATGCCTTCGGCCGAATTCCCTTATTTAAGGACAAAGGAAACATGGAAAGGGCAATCCTCGCCCTCGGAAAACAGGACATTGACGATTCAGTAATCAAACCCAGAATAAAGGCGGATATTCTGGGGGCAAGCAGCGGTCATTTGATTCTGGATGTCAGTGGCTTGAATTTAAAAGTCGGGGCAGAAGTACAGTTCGACCTTGGTTATAGTGCGTTGCTCCGGGCGATGACCTCGCCCTACGTAGAAAAGATGTATATGTCCCAATCACACCTGACGGCAGGAGGGTCTTCCTGGTGTTGATTATCTACTCGCCTGTGCAGCGCACCCATCGGCCCGCTTACGTCGTCAAGCAAGGCGAGCGTTCCGCATCATTTGACGTGCCGGAGCGTGTTGACAGCATCCTGTACGCCATCAACAAGCAGGAGTTGGGGCCAGTCATTGCTCCTGAAAACGCCGGACTTGAGCCGATCCGCGCCGTTCACGACACGGGTATGATCGAGTATCTGATGACCGCATACGAGCGACAGACTGCAGAAGCCGGAGTATCGACGCCCGTGTTCCCAACCTTCTTTCCACCTCCAGGGCAACGGCGGCATCCAGGTTGCTTCGAAGGACAGAAGGGGTTCTATTGTACGAACATGGGGGTGCCAATAACCGAGGACACCTGGAAAGCAACGCTGGCTTCGGCCCACTGTGCAATTGCAGGGGCGAGGCTTCTGCAATCTGGAGAAACATGTGTATATGCTTTATGCCGTCCGCCGGGACATCACGCTGGCTCTGACTTTTTTGGCGGCTACTGCTATCTGAATAACGCGGCTATTGCTGCACAGGTATTGCGTGAAAGCGGCGGACGGGTCGCTATCCTGGACACAGACTACCATCACGGAAATGGCACCCAGGCTATCTTTTACGCAGAACCAGACGTATGGTATGGCTCTCTTCACATTGACCCTGGTACAGACTATCCTTTCTTTGCCGGTTATGAAGATGAGGTTGGCATAGGAGCGGGTAAGGGTACAAATTGGAACGTTCCACTATTACCTGGAACTGGCCAAGACCGGTATTTGTCTGCGCTGGAAACCCTTCTGGTGCGCTTGACTGCATATAATCCTCAGTGGCTCATTGTTTCAGCGGGGTTTGATACGTACATTGATGATCCGATTGGCACTTTTCAGGTCACGACAGCTGGTTTCAACAAAATTGGCCGGCGTATTCGAACGTTAAACGTACCCACGCTGGTTGTCCAAGAGGGCGGCTATTGTGTCCCGGATTTGGGACGAAACGTGGTGGCATTGTTACAAGGATTAGCTGATTTTATGCAGTCGAACTGAGAAGTCACTTGCCAGAAATTGGGATCAAGCTGCCGCACAAAAAGGCATTCACCCTTTGATGATCTTCGCTGGCTGTAATCCAGCGCACCAGTGCCATCGGTTGCGGGGCCATCCGCAAATGAGCTGATTTTTCTCAATCTACTCGTGCTATAATTTCATGGATTTCATATCAAACAGGGATTTCTTATTCGTAAGTTAACCGCTATTCTCACTTTCCAAGATTTAATCCGTCTGGCATTCTCTGAGCCAGATGTTCATTGGCTCGCGGGCAAAGAGCGTGCCGCACAGCCTGTTCAATGGATTTCTCTCTCTTTAGAGGAGCTCCGCCCAGAGGATGTGCTTTTGCTCAAAAGTGGCGCTGCTCATAATCAAATGCTGCAAGAAGCCCAAGAGGCTGGGGCTGCCGGTGTGCTCCTCTTTGGGGTTGTTCCCTCCTCCTTGGATCTCTCCATATTTACGCTGCCGGTAGTGGCTCTGCCCCTTGAAGCTGGCGAGGATTTGCGTTCCATCCATCGCCTCCTGCTGGTTTTGTTGGTCAGCCAGCGCGCCGGCTTGGTCGAGCGCGGCTATCACATCCACCGTCAGCTCGCTCAGCTTGCCGCTGAGGGCGCCGGGCTGCCTGGATTGGTGCGTGCTATGGTTGAAATCTCCGGTCGGGGAGCACTCGTGCAAGATAAGCGCGGAAATATTCTGGCTGAGCACCCTTCGCCGACCCTTCTGGGCATCTGGCAAGATCTCTTGCTAACCTTAAGCGATTTGGGCAGTCTCCCAGAAGCTCTCCAGGACCGCAAGACAGCCGGTAAGCAAGGCTCGCCATCTCTGCAAGAGGTACCTGGAGGCCTGGTTCGCCTGGTCGTGCCCGTCACGGTGAGCGATGTTGCCCGCGGCTATCTTTCGCTGGTCGGGCTGGCAGAGGAGCTGGATGAGCTTGACTTCATGGTTGCCGAGCAGGGAGCGGTGGTGTGTGCGATTGAAATGGCGCGGAATAAAGCCGTGCGGGAGATGGAAAAACGCCTCCAGGGTGATCTTCTGACTGCCTTGCTCAGCGATGAGCTTTCGCCTCGAGACGCCGGTTTATGGGCCCAGACCATGGGCCTGGACTTGCTGCAATCTCATATTGCACTGCGCTTTGCCTGGGAGAAGCCTGAATCTGCCTTCCCGCCGCCGGTTGGAAACCTTGATCCACGGTGAGGTGCTGCGCCTGGGGTTGAAGGTAATCCTGAGCGCTATGGGTGCTGAGGTGATTTGTTTTTGTGAGATCCCCTCTACAACTGGACGCCCGGAGGCAGCCCTGCAATTAGGCCAATTTGTATTAGCCCAAGCCCGGTCTGAATTTCCAAACTCTCCGGTGTTATGCGGGATCGGCGCCTCAGTTTCAGACCTGGTAGCCTGGCGAGCTTCCTTCCGACAGGCTGGTCAGGCGTTAGAAATGTCTCGCCGTTTAGAAGCCCGCCAGCCGCTTTACTTTCCTGATCTTTCGGTGTACCGCTTATTGTTCCAGATTGAGCACAGCCCAGAGCTAATCCTCTTCCAGGAGGAAATGCTCGGCCCCTTGCTGGCGCAGGAAAACAGTCAGGACCTGCTGCGTACCTTAGAAAGCTACTTTGCCCATAATGGCAATATTTCTCAGACCTCTGAGGTATTGTTCATCCACCGCAACACCTTGATCTATCGCCTGGAACGCATTTCAACGATCCTGAATCAAGACCTTGAGAATCCCGAAACTCGCCTGGCGCTTCAATTAGCCTTACACAGCCACCGCATGGGTACCCACCCAGCCCAAGAGTAGCCTCTCAACGCTAGAACCGAGGCTGAATATGTGGGGGTAAAGGTCGCGCCTCTGGCATCGCCGCGCTCAATTTTAATCCCCAGCAAGGTTTGTGCATTTTGTACAAATCTCCCTTGAATATTTTATACGCTTTGACAATGGACAAATCCTTGGGGATGAACGATACTTGTGCAAATTTTCAGGATAAGTTGTTCAGATGACTCTCTTCACATATTTCATTATCATTGTTAGTTTGCTGGTTCTCATCCTTGGGATTGAGAACCCAAAACGCGTATGGGCAGCCTCACCCCAGCGGAGGGGATAGGCGAAAACCATGGGGTTGAAGACCCCAAGCACCTGGAAGAACCCGGGGCTGCCCACCAAAAGGGCAGCCCCGTTTGCTTTCTCCGAGTCCCATTCCAGGCACGATGTACTCATCGTCCACGATGTACTCATCGTCCATCTTGTACCGGTGTACTCACCGGATGCCATCAGGAGATATTCTGAGTGATGCGTTCAGACAAGATCAAAACAGGTTACGAAAGAGCTCCTCACCGGGCTTTGTTGAAAGCAACCGGAGTTAAGGATCAGGATTTCGACAAACCGTTCATCGCCATTGTCAACTCTTATGTAGATATTGTGCCGGGTCATGTACATCTACAAGAGTTCGGCAAACTGGTCAAGGAAGCCGTGCGGGCCGCCGGAGGAGTGCCTTTTGAGTTCAATACCATCGGCGTCGATGATGGCATTGCTATGGGGCATGAAGGTATGAAATTCAGCCTGCCTTCCCGCGAGTTGATTGCCGACAGCGTTGAAACCATGCTCCAGGCGCATCAATTTGACGGGATGGTTTGTATTCCCAATTGTGACAAAATTGTCCCGGGCATGTTGATGGCCGCCCTGCGCGTGGATATCCCCGCCATTTTCGTCTCCGGTGGACCCATGCCCGCCGGCCGTACCCCCCAGGGTGAAGTTGTCGATCTCATTTCCGTCTTCGAGGGCGTGGGTGCTTATAAAGCCGGAAAGATCGACGCAGCCCGCCTCAAGCTCTTAGAAGATTACGGCTGCCCTTCCTGCGGCTCCTGCTCGGGCATGTTTACTGCCAATTCCATGAACTGCCTGATGGAAGTGCTCGGCCTGGCGCTGCCTTTTAACGGCACTGCGCTCGCCCAGACGCCCGAACGTGAAGACCTGGCCCGCCGGGCAGCCGCCCAGGTGCTGGACCTGGTCCAGCGCGGCCTCACACCTCGCCAGATCGTCACCATCGAAGCCTTCGACGACGCCTTTGCCCTGGATATGGCCATGGGCGGCAGCACCAACACCGTCCTGCATGCCCTGGCTTTAGCCCATGAGGCCGGTGTGAATTATCCCTTGCAGCGCATCAACCTCATTGCGGACCGCGTCCCCTACCTGTGCAAGGTCAGCCCATCCGGCCCCTGGCACATGGAAGATGTGCACCGCGCCGGTGGGATTCCTGCCATCTTGAATGAGTTAGCTTGCATACCAGGTGTGCTGCATCTTGACAGGCTCACCGTGACCGGAAAAACCCTCGCTGAAGTCGATTCGCGGTTGCACGGTTCGTGATGATCAAGTCATCCGTCCCCTCCAGAACCCGCATGCCGCCACCGGCGGGCTGGCTGTCCTCTTTGGGAGCCTTGCCCCCGATGGGGCTGTCATCAAAACAGGCGGGGTGGCCCCGCAGATGCGCCAGTTTACCGGTCCCGCCCGCCTCTATGAAAGCCAGGAGATCTGCTATGTCGGGTATCCTTGCTGGCGAAGTACAGCCCGGTGACGCCATTGTCATTCGTTATGAAGGCCCGCGTGGTGGTCCTGGTATGCGCGAGATGCTCTCACCTACCTCTGCTCTGATGGGCATGGGCCTGGGCAACTCAGTTGTCACGCTCACCGATGGTCGTTTTTCCGGTGGCACACGCGGTTTCTCCATCGGGCATATCAGCCCAGAGGCCGCTGCGCGTGGCCCCATCGCCGCCCTGCAAGATGGCGACATCCTTTCAATTGACCTGGATCAGCGCACCTTGGAAGTACTCTTGAGCCCAGAGAAAATCCAGGAACGTCTCTCAATGCTGCCTCCCTTCGAGCCGCACACCCAGAGCGCCTGGCTGCGGCGTTATGCCCGCATGGTCACCAGCGCCAACCATGGCGCTGTCTTAGCTTAACAATTTCGTGGTTTTTACTGTATGGTGGTTTTTACCGATGATGATTGATTGGAGATTAACGAATGCAAAAATCTGGTGCTGATATCTTATGGGAATGTCTCGTTCGAGAAGGCGTCGAAGTGATTTTCGGCTTGCCTGGCGGCGCTATCATGCCTGCCTATGATGTCATGTTGAACTATCCCCTTCACCATGTCCTCGTCCGCCATGAGCAGGGTGCTGCCCATATGGCCGATGGTTATGCGCGTGCCTCTGGCAAGGTTGGCGTGGCAGTTTCTACTTCGGGTCCGGGGGCTACCAACTTAGTGACGGGCATCGCCACTGCCATGATGGACTCTTCCCCGGTCGTCTTCATCACCGGTCAGGTGCAATCTTACCTTGTTGGCGGCGATGCTTTTCAGGAAATTGATGTTACCGGCATTACCCTTCCCATCACCAAGCACAACTACCTCATTACCCGTGCTGACGAGGTTGCTCAAGCCGTCCGTCAAGCCTTCTATATCGCCCGCAGCGGCCGGCCCGGCCCAGTCCTGATTGATATATGCAAGAATGCCCAGGTGGAAAAAGCAGAGTTTGATGCCGATGCCCTGTACGCTTCACCGGTCTCCATGCCCGGATACCGTCCTCCAGAGCATGCCCCCAAAGCTGATCTGCAAAAAGCGGTTGAGCTGATTGAAAAAGCCCAGCGCCCGGTCATCCTTGCCGGGCATGGCATCTTAATGTCGAATGCCATGGAAGAGCTGCAGATGCTCGCCGTCAAAACGCATACCCCTGTTGCTATGACCCTGCTTGGCCTCGGCGCTTTCCCTGCCTCGCACCCGCTCAGCCTGGGCATGATGGGCATGCACGGTGAAGCCTACTGCAACCTGGCGATCCAAAATTCCGATCTGGTCTTGGCCCTGGGTATGCGCTTTGACGATCGGGTCACTGGCAACTTGCGCAATTACGCCCCCAATGCCCGCAAGATCCATATCGAGATCGACCCTTCTGAGATCCACAAGAATGTTATGGTTGACGTTCCCCTGGTTGGCAACCTCAAGGCTGTCATGCGAGATTTAATCCCCATGGTCGATGAGTGCGATCACGAGTCCTGGTTAGCTCAGATCGGTGGATGGCGTTCGGAGAGCCAACAGCGCGACATCCTCTCCTGGCCTCATGATGGAAAATTATATACTGCCAAGGTAATCCGTGACCTTTGGGAAGCTACGACTGGCGATGCCATCGTGGCAACCGGTGTTGGTCAACACCAGATGTGGACCGCCCAATATTACAGCTTCGACAAACCCTATCGCCTGATCACCTCCGGCGGTGCAGGCACCATGGGCTTTGGTCTCCCGTCTGCCATCGGTGCCTGGTTTGCTTACCCCGATCGTGAGGTTTGGGTGGTCGATGGCGATGGAAGCTTTCAAATGACCCAGGCAGAGCTTTCGACCGCCGTTCAAGAAAGCGCCAACGTCAAGATTTGTATTATGAATAACCATTTCTTGGGCATGGTACGTCAATGGCAGGAGTTCTTTTTCGAGAGCCGCTATTCGGGCACACCCCTGCGCAGCCCTGATTTCACCAAGATTGCCGAGGCCCATGGTATTCCAGCCTGCCGTGTCCTCAAGCCCGAAGAGGTTCAACCTGCCCTGGCTTTCGCTCATCAAACCCCAGGGCCTGTGGTGATTGATTTTCAGGTTGAACGTGAAGAGGCTGTTTATCCCATGGTACCCACAGGCGCTGATCTCGGTTCCATGATCCGCAGGCCTCATCGCGAGTAGGGACTGGTCTCAAACCCGTCCCCGTATGGGCGGAGTGCCTACGCCCGCCGTATTCAAAGAAGAGAGAGGTGTCAAATGCAGCATACTTTAATAGCCTTAGTCGAAGATAAGCCCGGCGTTTTGAACCGGGTGGCTTCGTTGTTCCGGCGTCGGAATTTTAATATTGCTTCCTTAAATGTTGGGCGCACAGAATTCCCCGATATGTCTCGCATGACCATTGTTGTTGATGAGGAGGGGTCATCTCCGATGGATGCCCGCCGGGTGGAAGCCAACCTGTATAAGCTGGTCAATGTGTTGGATGTACAGGATGTAACCAACCTGCCGGCTGTCTTTCGTGACCTCGCCTTGGTGAAGGTCAAGGCCACGCCTGTACAGCGCAGCGAGGTGGCGAACCTGGCTTCTATTTTCCGTGCCAATATTGTCGATGTGGCACCCGATTCCGTGATTGTAGAGATCACTGGCACAGAAGATAAGATCGAGAGCCTGGTCGAGCTTCTCCGTCCCTTGGGGATTATCGAGATGGTACGTACTGGTCAGGTAGCCATGACACGCGGCGCTCTCAGCGGGGAGCGCCACGTTCCAGGCAGCAACGGTAATGGCACGCATTAATGTAGGACAAGCTGTTAGCTTGTTCATTCGATCAAATAAGGAAAACATATGGCACAGATTTTTTACGATAAAGACGTTGACCCCGCTCTGATCCGGGCGAAGAAGGTGGCGGTGATCGGTTATGGGTCTCAGGGACACGCGCATGCCCTAAATATGAAAGATAACGGCGTGCAGGTGCAGGTAGGCCTGCGCCCAGGGAGTAAGTCTCGTCCTAAAGCTGAAGAGGCTGGCTTGACGGTGCAGGACATCGATGCCGCCGCTGCCTGGGCGGATACCATCATGCTGCTGGCGCCCGACACCGAGCAGCCGCGCATCTATGCAAAAGACCTGGCGCCCCATTTACAGCCCGGGAAAACGCTGATGTTTGCGCATGGTTTCAATATCCGTTACGGCACCATCACCCCTCCACCCGACATTGATGTCAGCATGGTGGCGCCCAAGGCGCCCGGTCACCGGGTACGAGAGATCTTCATGGAGGGCGGTGGGACCCCCGCCTTGTTGGCTGTACATCAGGATGCCAGCGGCCAGGCGATGGCGAACGCGCTTTCCTATGCCTACGCCATTGGGGCCACGCGTGCGGGGGTTTTGGAAACCTCTTTCTCCGAAGAGACGGAGACGGACCTGTTCGGAGAGCAGGCCGTCCTGTGCGGAGGGGTTACCGCCCTGGTCAAGGCGGCTTTTGAAACACTCGTTGAAGCTGGCTACCAGCCTGAGTTGGCCTATTTTGAGTGCCTGCACGAGCTCAAGCTCATTGTCGACTTGATGTACCGCGGGGGCATGAACTATATGCGTTATTCTGTCTCCGATACAGCGGAGCATGGCGACTATACCGCTGGCCCCAAGATCGTCACTGAAGAGACCCGCTACGCCATGTCGCAGATCCTCAAAGACATTCAAGATGGCACTTATGCCCGCGGTTGGATCGAGGAAAACCAAAACGGACGCCCTTGGTTCAATGAGCAGCGTCGTAAAGAGCAGGAGCACATGCTTGAAAAAGTCGGTGCGAGCCTGCGCCAGATGATGCCCTTTGTTAACCCTGTCACCATTAAACCGGGAGAATAAGAGCCTATGAAACCGACCCTGGAACCTTTTCCTGGATTTGTGCCCTCACCCAACTATGTGCGCATCTTCGATACAACCCTGCGCGATGGCGAACAATCTCCTGGAGCCACACTCACTTCGGATGAGAAGCTTGAGATTGCCCGCTCCCTGGCGCGTTTGGGGGTGGATGTCATCGAAGCCGGCTTCCCGGCTGCTTCCCCAGATGACCTGGAAGCTGTGCGCCGGATTGCCCAAGAGGTCGGGCGCGGAGGTTCTGGCTTGAAATCAACCCAGGGCGAACTGAACCCACCGCCTGCCATTTGCGGATTGGCGCGGGCGAATAAAAATGATATTGATGCTGCCTGGGAAGCGGTAAAGCATGCGGACCGGCCGCTCATTCACACCTTCCTGGCTACCTCTCCCATCCATATGCGTTACAAACTGCGCATGGACCCTGAAGAAGTTGTTGAGCGCGCCCGGGAGATGGTGGCGTATGCCCGCTCGCTGTGTACCGATGTTGAATTCTCGCCCGAAGATGCCGGGCGCAGCGATCCTGAGTTCCTCTATCTAATTCTGGGCGAGGCCATTAAGGCCGGCGCAACCGTACTCAATATCCCCGATACGGTAGGCTATACCACGCCCGCTGAATTTGGCCAATTAATCGCCGGGATTATGAAGAACGTTCCTGGCATTGAGAATGTGGTTGTCTCGGTCCACTGCCATGATGATTTGGGTCTGGCGACTGCCAATACCCTGGCTGGCATCCAGGCGGGTGCCCGCCAGGCAGAAGTCACCATGAACGGTATCGGGGAACGCGCTGGCAATACCTCCCTGGAAGAAGTGGTCATGGCCATGCAGACCCGCCGGGCTGTCTTCGGACTCGAAACAGGGATTGATACGACTCAAATCGCCCGCCTCAGCCGTTTGGTTGCCAATTATACGGGCATTCCGGTATCGCCCAATAAAGCCATTGTTGGCGCCAATGCCTTCGCTCATGAAGCCGGTATTCACCAGGATGGCATGCTCAAGAACAAGACCACCTACGAGATCATGCTTCCAGAAATGGTGGGCTTGAATCGCTCGCAGCTTGTGCTGGGCAAACATTCTGGGCGCCATGCCCTGCGGGTGCGTTTGCTGGAGTTGGGTTATGACCTGAGCAATGAAGAGCTCAACCTGGCCTTTGAGCGTTTCAAGCAGCTGGCAGATAAAAAGAAAGGTATAACCGACGCAGACTTGGAAGCCTTGATGGAAGATCGTGTTTCTCAAATGGATGAGCTGTACCGGCTGGATGGACTGCAGGTGACCTGCGGTACGATGGGTATGCCCACGGCTACAGTGCGCCTGCGGGATCCTGAGGGGGCAGAGCACGTGCAAGCCGCCATCGGTACGGGTCCTGTCGATGCGGTCTACAAAGCCATTGACACGGTGGTCGGGGTAAAGAACCGCCTCCTGGAATTTAATGTGCATGCCGTGACAGAAGGCATTGATGCCATCGGTGAAGTCACCGTCCGTTTGATGGCTGAGAACGGTGTGATCCCCCAGCGCACTTCACCGCAGAGTGAGCTGTCTCAATCGCGCACCTTTGGCGGCTATGGTGCCGATACTGATATTGTGGTCGCCTCTGCCAAGGCCTATTTAGCCGCCTTGAATAAGTTGGTTGTTTTACGGGGTATTCACCCTGCAGTGGACCCTGCCGCCGATGTAGTTGGGGCGCAGAGGCCGCGCCCATAATTTTTCAAAGATGTGCAGGGGCGCAGCGCTTGCGCCCACAGTTCAAATAAGAGGAGAAGAATGATGTACACCCAAGATAACCCCAATGGTCCCGTCCGTTCACATCTAGATCCTGACCGCGATGCCAAGACTACCCCCGGTAAGTGGGATCTTTCCAGCTTGCCAGAACCTGTCCATCCTCCCTTGAACGGGACTGGTGCAGGCGAGAGCGTAGCGGATGAAACGCGGTCTTCTAACACGAAGCTGCCGCAGCGTTATGCCGAGATGCATGTCGACCCATTCCTGGACGGCGAGGCTCCCGAAAGTTGCTGGGGACAGCAGATTTGAAATCTTCCCGCGCTGTTCTGCATCGCACACCGCCGACCTTGTTTGATAAGATCTGGGATGCTCACCTCGTTGCACAGGAACAAGATAGCCCTGCAGTTCTGTATATCGACCTGCACCTGGTCCACGAGGTGACCTCTCCCCAGGCTTTCACCGGTCTCCGGGAAAAAGGCTTGGTGGTGCGCCGTCCTGAGCGCACGGTGGCGACCATGGATCATTCGACGCCTACCGTGGATTTGCGCCTGCCCCTGGCTGATGACATGGCTGACCGCCAGGTGCGCCAGCTCCAGGCGAACTGCCAGGAATTTAGCATCCGGCTGTATGGGATCGATCACCCGCAGCGCGGCATCGTGCATGTCATCGGCCCAGAGCTGGGCTTGACGCAGCCGGGCATGACCATTGTCTGCGGTGACAGCCACACCGCCACGCATGGCGCCTTCGGCGCCCTGGCCTTTGGCATTGGCACTAGCGAGGTCGAGCATGTTCTAGCCACCCAGTGCTTGCTGCAGCGCCGCCCGAAGACCTTCCAGGTCAATTTTGAAGGCCGGCTGCCGGTTGGAGTTACCGCTAAGGACATGATCCTTTATTTGATTTCTGTCATCGGTGTCAGCGGTGGCACCGGTTATGTCGTGGAATACAGCGGCGCTGCCGTTAAGGCCTTGGGAATGGAGGAGCGCATGACGCTCTGCAACATGACCATCGAGGCCGGCGCGCCGCGCCGGCATGATTGCTCCCGATGAGCAGACCTTCCAATACTTGGCAGGCCGCGAGTTCGCCCCTCAGGGTGCAGCCTGGGATCGAGCGCTTGCCCATTGGCAGTCGCTGCCTTCCGCTCCAGGTGCAGCCTTCGATCGTTCGCTTTCCCTGGATGTCTCCCAATTAGAGCCGATGATCACCTACGGCACCAACCCTGGCATGGGCCTTCCCATCTCCCAGCCGGTTCCTGATCCCGATCAGGAGCCCGATCCCTCCCGGCGCCTCGCCCTGCAGAAAGCCCTGGCCTATATGGACCTGCCGTCCGGTCAGCCGCTCCTCGGGCATCCTGTCGACGTGGTTTTCCTGGGGAGCTGCACCAACTCACGCCTCGCAGACCTGCGCCAGGCCGCCGTTCTGATCAAAGGTCGGAAAGTCGCCCCGGGGACGCGCCTGCTGGTTGTTCCTGGCTCCGAGAGCATCCGTCGCCAGGCCGAAGCTGAGGGGCTGGATCGCCTCTTTCGAGAGGCCGGCGCCGAATGGCGCATAGCTGGCTGCAGCATGTGCATCGCCATGAACGGCGACCAGCTCCAGCCAGGCCAGTACGCCGTCAGCACCAGTAACCGCAACTTCGAAGGTCGCCAGGGAAAAGGCGGGCGTACCTTCCTTGCCAGCCCTCTCACTGCGGTAGCCTCCGCCGTCCAGGGGTGCGTTGCCGACCCAAGGAGGCTCTTGTAATGAATGGTCCCTTTCCCTCCCCTTTGACCTCTCGGGTCATCCCCCTCCCACACAACGATGTGGATACCGATCAAATCATCCCGGCTCGCTATCTCAAGGTGACCGATAAGCAGGGCCTCGCTGAAGGGCTCTTCTACGAGTGGCGGTATTTCCCTGATGGCTCTCCCAGGCCTGATTTTCCGCTCAATTTTCCCGAGTACCAGGGTGCTCAGATCATCCTGGCGGGTGATAACTTTGGCTGCGGTTCTTCCCGCGAGCATGCTCCCTGGGCCCTTACCTCCTGGGGCATCCGTGTCGTCATCAGCACCCGTTTTGCTGATATTTTCTACAATAATGCCATAAAAAATGGGCTGCTCCTTATCGTGGTGGATGCCGAAACCCAGTCGCTGCCTTTTCAAACTTTTTGCTCAGACCCCCACTCTTCAGGCAACCATAGACCTGCAGGCTCAGACCCTTCACTGTAGGGGCAACCGATGTACCCATCGGCACTGATGTACCCATCGGCCATTTCCCGCTTGACCCCTTTGATAAACACTGTCTGTTGGAGGGGGTGGACCAGCTCGGTTACTTGTTCAAATTTGCAGATCAAATCAGCGCCTATGAGCACGCGCATGGAATAACTTAATGGATCAAATCTACTTATACGACACAACCCTTCGAGATGGCGCCCAGCGGGAGGGCATTTCACTCTCCGTAATGGATAAGATCAAGATTGCCGTGCGCCTGGATGAATTCGGCTTTCATTATATTGAAGGTGGCTGGCCCGGCTCTAACCCAAAGGATGCCGCTTTCTTTGAGAAAGTACGCACCATGCGCTTCAAGCAGGCGAAGATCACCGCCTTCGGTTCCACGTTGAAGAAGGGTGCCCGTCCAGAGAATGATCCCAACCTCCAGGCTCTCCTGGCTGCCTCCACTCCTGTCATCACGCTGGTTGGTAAAAGCTGGGATCTGCATGTCAGCGAAGTCCTGGAAGCCACGCTGGCCGAGAATCTTGCCATGATCGCCGACAGCATCGCCTACTTCAAGGCCCTGGGCAAGGAAGTGATCTATGACGCCGAGCACTTCTTCGATGGTTATCAGGCCAATCCTGCCTATGCCCTCCAGACACTGCAAGCTGCTACGGAGGCCGGCGCCGATACCCTCGTCTTGTGCGAGACCAATGGTGGTGCCCTCCCTTGGGATGTAGAAGCCATCGTCCGCCAGGTCGTAGGGGCGGATTTTCTCTGCCCGGCCGTAGGGGAGCAGAACCTGCGCACGCTCGTAGGGATCCACACCCACAATGACAGCGGCTGCGGGGTTGCCAATGCCCTGGCTGCCATCCGGGCAGGCGCCGTGCATGTGCAAGGCACCATCAACGGCTACGGTGAGCGGGTTGGCAATGCCGACCTGGTCACCATCATCCCCGATTTGCAGCTCAAGATGGGCATCGCTTGCGTGCCAGCCGAAAAATTGGCCCAGCTTGCGCCCCTCTCCTACTTTGTCGCTGAGATTGCCAACCTGCCGCATGACACCCACCAGCCCTATGTCGGCAGCAGCGCTTTCGCCCACAAGGGCGGCATCCATGTCGCCGCCATGTTGAAAAATGAGCGCTCCTACCAGCATATCGACCCGACCCTCGTGGGAAACCAGCGCCGTTCTGTCATCTCTGAGCTTTCTGGGCGGGGGAATGTGATCGAGAAAAGCCGCCAGTTTGGCATCGATGTCAGCTCCGAACAGGCCCGCCAGGTGCTCTCCATGATCAAGTCCCTCGAAGCCCAGGGTTTCACCTTCGAAGGTGCCGAGGCCTCCGTTAGCGTCATGTTGAGCCGCCTGCAGCCCGGCTACCAGCCGCCTTTCGAGCTGATCGATTTTCTGGTCCTCGTCGAGCACCGCCAGGGGCGCGGTATCCTGGCCGAAGCCACGGTAAAAGTGCGGGTCGGCGAAAAGATCATGCATACTGCCGCCGAAGGCAACGGCCCAGTGAATGCCCTGGATACAGCCCTGCGCAAGGCGCTGGAAGAAGCCTATCCCCTCGTCAAGGATATTCGCCTGGATGATTACAAGGTACGCATTTTAGACAGCGAAAGCGGCACCCTGGCCTCCGTGCGCGTCCTCATCGATACCAAAAATGGCACGCGCCGCTGGAGCACCGTCGGTGCCAGCACCAACATCATCGAAGCCAGCTGGCGGGCTGTTGCCGACAGCCTGGAATATGCCTTGCTGCCAGTAACTGCAAATGGCAATGGGGCAGGCGACCATTTAGGGACACAGGCCCTGCAACCGCAAGCAGGGGCGCAAGGCTTGCGCCCGCTTCAAAGCGAAATTAAAAGCGGAGTGCAGCGATGACGCGTGCCAATCTTGTCTTGACCCCCGGCGATGGCATCGGTCCCGAGGTGGTCAGCGCTGCCGTACAGGTGCTGCAAGCCATCGCGAATCGTTATGGTCACAGCTTCCAAACTCGCCAATACCTGGTGGGCGGCTGCGCCATCGAAGCTTTTGGGACTGCTTTACCCGCTGAAACCCTGCAGGCTGCCCTTCAAGCCGATGCTGTCTTGCTGGGGGCCGTGGGCGGGCCGCGCTGGGATGATCCCGCTGCTTCTGTCCGACCTGAGCAGGGTCTCCTGCAGTTGCGTAAAGCGCTGGGCGTATTTGCCAACCTCCGCCCGGTGCAGCTCTATCCCGAGCTGCTGGAAGCCTCGCCGGTGCGCCCTGAGCGCCTGCAGGGTGTGGATCTCCTCGTCGTGCGCGAGCTGACCTCCGATGTCTATTTCGGTGAGCCCAAGCTGCGCCGGATGGTTCCCATCGCAGGAGCGCCTGTAGGGGCATCCGATGTACTCATCGGCCAAGGCTTGCATCCCCAAGATGAAATTCAAGCCATCGATACCATGTCCTATACCGAGTCCGAGATCCGCCGTGTGGCACAGGTGGCCTTCCAGCTCGCCCGTGGCCGGCGAAAGAAAGTCGCCTCGGTGGATAAAGCGAATGTGCTGGAAAGCTCGCGCCTCTGGCGGCAGGTGGTGACCGAAGTAAGCCATGCGTATCCCGATGTGGCCCTCGAGCATATCCTGGTCGACTCCGCTGCCATGTTCCTGATCAGCCGCCCGGCTTCTTTTGATGTCATCCTCACCGGCAACATGTTCGGCGATATCCTCACCGATGAAGCCTCTGTGCTGACGGGCTCCATGGGCAACCTGCCATCGGCTTCCCTGGGGAATGAGAAGAACAGCCTGGGCTTGCCCCGCGGGTTGTATGAGCCCATCCACGGCTCTGCGCCGGATATAGCCGGGCAGGGGATTGCCAACCCAATCGGGACGGTCATGAGCCTCGCCATGCTCCTGCGCCATTCCCTGGGTTTACATGCTGAGGCAGACGCCGTGGAAAGCGCCGTCAAAGCGGCAATATCTACCGGCTGCCGCACGCGTGATCTGGGTGGTGGTTTAAGTACCCAGCAGATGACCGCTGCCATCGTTGCGCGCCTGGGATCGCCGGGGCTGGGGTAGGGGCGCAGGGCCTGCCCCCAGGTTATTGGCCCAAATTTCTGGATCTATGGAGAGAAAATATGCGTGTAGCCTTTCAAGGTGAGCCGGGTGCCTATTCCGAAGCTGCTGTCTTGGAGTTCTTCAGCTCTGGGAAGGATGCCCAATCAATTGAAGCGGTGCCGCATGATTTGTTTGATGGCGTCTTTGCCTCTGTGCAGGCTGGTTCTTGTGAATATGGTCTGATCCCCATCGAGAACTCTCTTGCCGGCAGCATTCACCGCAATTATGACCTGCTCTTGCGTCACCAGCTCTCGATTGCCGGCGAATACTACCTGCGTGTCCGGCACTGCCTGATTACCCTTCCCGGGGTTTCGCTTGGAGAAATCCGCAAAGTCATCAGCCACCCCCAGGCCTTGTCGCAGTGTGAGGCTTACCTGAGCAAGCTGGGTCTCCAGGTAGAACCCGTCTACGATACGGCTGGCAGTGTCAAAATGCTCTCCGAGCAGGGCGACCGCACCCTGGCAGCCATCGCCTCGCGCCGTGCCGCCGAGCTGTATGGTATGCAGATCCTGGCCGAGGGGATCGAAGATTCCAGCACCGATGCACACATCGGCGATGGGTTTGCCGCCAATTTTACCCGTTTTCTGGTCATCCATCCCCAGGTTGGGGTAGATTCCGACGTGCCCGAAACATCCCTAACTGCCGATCCTATCGCTGGCGCTCCGCTGCCTGTCCTGAGCGCAGCCGAAGGATACCCATCGGCACCGATGCCTGTCCTGAGCGCAGCCGAAGGATACTCATCGAAGACTTCCATCGTCTTTACCCTGCGCAACACACCCGGCGCTCTCTTCAAAGCCCTGAGTGTCTTTGCCTTGCGTGATATCGACCTGACCAAGATCGAATCTCGCCCGCTGGTCAATCAGCTCTGGCAGTATCTTTTTTATATCGATATCGCTGGGTCCACTGCCGAGCCGGCTGTCAGCCATGCCCTGGAAAATTTGCGTGAATATGCCCTCACCCTGCGGGTATTGGGCTCTTATCCACGCCATGTTTTGATTTATTCTGAAAATATCGAGGAGAACGAAGTATGAGTGTGACGTTCTCTGTCCCGATAAAGGGGACAGCTTCTCAGGCAACGCTCTCCCCAACGGGACACGTTACCGCCTGACCGCTCCGTCCGAGCGGGGTTTGTAAAGCCAAAGATAGGATATTCCGAGCCGCATTTACGTCTCGGTCAAGGATTAAACCACAGTCAGGACATTCATGCACACGAACCGACAAACCCTTTGGAACAATCCTCCCGCACTCGCTACACACCTGGGTGGTGTTGGACGGGTTCACGGCGGTGACTTGGATACCAGCTTCTTCCGCTTTGTATTCAAGCATCTGCCGGAACAGTCCGAACCCTGCATCATACGAGGACAAGGCAAGATGCCCGTTTCGGTTAATAAAACCGAGGGTAAGGTTTTCAATCGCAATCAGATCATTCTCAGCAACGAGCCGAGGCTAACTTTGTGCAGATAATCTGCCCGTTGATTAGCAACCCGCTCATGCAAACGAGCAATCTGCCGGTAGGTTTTTCGTTGTCGATTGCTGCCCTTGACCTGTCGGGAAGCGTGACGGGAGAAGCGGCGCAGTTTGGCCAGGTTTTCCCGCAACCAGCGGGGATTATAGATCAACTCTCCAGTGGAGAGAGCGGCAAGGCTTTTCAGGCCAAGGTCAATGCCAACTTGTCCTCCAGTCGATGTGCGCTTCGTTGTAGGATCAGGCAGTTCGAGCATCAGGTAAACGTACCACCGTTCGTCAACCTGCTTGACGACGACGTGTTTGATTTTCGCATCGGGCAGTAGGCCGGTGATAACACAGCCGTATTTCGCCAACGTTCTGAACGTAGAAGCACTGGCGCCCATGCTCGTCTTGGCGCAGTTTGCAACCATCGCCGTAGGTGTACTCCATGCTGTGAAAGCGATTGCAGCTTTTGAAACGAGGAAACCCAGTCTTCTCCCCCGCCTTCAAGCAGCGAAAGAAAGCGGCAAAGGCTTTATCCAGGCGGCGAAGCAGGTGTTGAAGGCTGGAAGCATTCAACATTCCGAGCGTTGTCGGGCGATCGTGGCGCACGTTTCGGAAGTGCACCCATTGCGCACCGTAGCATACGCCCTGGCCTGTTTCTTGGTAGGTTGTTATGCGCTGCTCCAGAGCGGCATTGTAGATCAGGCGGGACTGCCAGAGCAAAAAGTCCAGTTGTTTCACCTGCTCGGTATTTGGGCGAAGGAGGTACTTGGCAGTGCGCAGCATACCCTAACTCGATTTCTACATTTCGATGTACCGCTATATGGTTTTCTCGCAGACGTGGCCGATTGAGCAAACGTAGTAACTTCTGCTCCACATACTCGGAAGCTGGGAGCGCAATTCCTAGGCAATCTCACCTGCCAACACCTTGCGGCGATACTCCGGACACCAGACGAAGGGATATTTCCGCGAGAAAAAGCTATCTGCCTTACAGCGATACCTAGACTTGTTCATAGAACAAGTGTACTATGATATTCAATATTTTTCAATCATCTTATATAAGGAAAGGAGAAGGCGGCTAGCTTTGCCCTAGAAATGGGGCAGTGCCCGCCGCAAAATTTCTATGGTATCTTCTATGGAATCTAAGTACGTTTGGATGAATGGTGGGTTGGTTGAGTATGAAAAAGCCACCTTTCATTTCTTGACCCCGGTTGCCCATTACGGCGCGGGTGTTTTCGAAGGCATTCGCTGCTATACCACCTCGCGTGGCCCTGCCGTTTTTCGCCTGCGTGAGCATATCGAGCGCCTGTGGGATTCAGCCCTGGTGTTCGGCTTTCGGGGCTTGCCTTATACGGTAGAGCAGTTAATCGACGCTGTCAAACAAACCGTCAAAGCCAACGGCTTTAGCGAATGCTACATCCGGCCTCTGGTATACCTGACGGATGGCGGCTGGAATCTCAATGTTGATACGGGCAAACCGGGTGTGGGAATCGCGGTATGGGAGTGGGGTAACTACCTGGGAGAAGAAGCCCTGGAAAAGGGTGTGCGCGCCAACATCAGCTCATTCACCCGCCACCACCCCAATGTCATGCTCACCAAGGCCAAGATCGTAGGGAATTATGCCAACAGCATTCTTGCCAAGACCGAATCGGTGCGTCTGGGATTCGACGAGGCCATCTTGCTCGATCCCCAGGGCTACGTGGCTGAATGTACTGGTGAGAACATCTTTGTTGTGCAAAAGGGTGTCATTTACACACCCCACACCATGGCCATTCTCGAAGGCATCACCCGCGCTTCAATCATCACGCTGGCCGGAGATTTGGGATATCGGGTCGTCGAGCAGCCCATTTCCCGTGATCAGTTGTATATTGCCGATGAAGTCTTCGTCTCCGGCACCGCGGCAGAATGTATTGGCCTGCGTGAGATCGATTTCCGGGTCATCGGGACCGGAAAGACCGGCCCGGTCACCAAAGCCCTGCAGCATGCCTACCATGCCGCCATCCATGGTGACCATCCTCGCTCTGCCGAATGGTTGGAATACGTGGAATAGCCGGGAAAGATCCAGGCCTCAAGCTGTTTCTGATCGACTAAAGAATTCTCTTCGCAAAAGCCCGTAGATCATCGTCCCGCTCAGGGTACCATCGGGATTGCGCTTGTTTTCCCTGAAGTGGGCCTCGCCCGTAAATCCGCAGCGTTCAGCCACCCGGATGCTGCGCAGGTTTGTATCATTACACTCGAGCCGCACCCGCTGGGCCTGGAGATGCTCGAAGGTAAAGTGCAGGGCTCCTCCACGGTGGTCTGTGCCGCAGACGGCTTCGGAGACATATCCCTGCCCTTCATGGTCTCGGTCCACGAAGTAGCCAATTTCGAATTCGGGCAGCTCCCAATTGACCACCCCGATATAGATCTGGGCGACGAACGCATTCTGCTCAAATGCTCCGAAGAAAAAACAGTTGCGGGCGATAAAATCAGCCTGCATCCCTCGGACGGCAATCTCCGCTTTTTCCACGCTGTTGAGAGAGAAGATCACATTCCCAGATTCGTACCGTTCCAGGTGGGCATGGTTTTTCTGCCCTACGGCATAATACATTTCCCCATCCCCCGCTTCGTAACTGCGGACGAGCAAGCGTTTGGTCTCATAGCGATTTGGAACCTCTAGCAGCATCTTATGCATAGCATCTCCTCTTTCGTTCAGCAAGACTGGTGTTTAAATTCTATCACCGTAGGGGCATGTAAGGGGGCAGAGCCTGCGCCTAAGTAGGGGCATAGTACCCGTGCCCAAGTAGGGGCACAAGGCTTGTGCCCTGGTTGATTCGTAGAGCCTGCGCCTTTCAGGCAGCCATGCGTTTTTTCGAAAACAGGCTAAAATTAAAATGATTTCTCATTTTCATCCAGGAGTGTTTGCTATGCCTGAAAACGCTTTTTCTGTCCTCGCCATCGGCGCCCATCCCGATGATCTGGAGCTGCAGTGCGCCGGTACCCTGGCCAGATATGTCCAGCAGGGCGCGCAGGTCAGCATGGCGATTGCCACCGACGGAAGCGCAGGGCATCGTTCCATTCCCGCCGAAGAGCTGGTCGCCATCCGCAAGCAGGAAGCCTTCCAGTCAGCCTCCATTTTGGGTGTTGAGCTGCACTGGCTTGACTACCGGGATGAGCTGCTGGCGGATGACATTGATACCCGCCTGCGTTTTATTGAGCTGGTCCGCCTGACCCGCCCTCAGGTCATCTTAACCCACCACCCCCAGGATTATCACCCCGATCACCGCACCGTCAACCGCCTGGTCTTCGCGGCTTCTTTTGTAGCCCAGCTTCCCAATGTTCAGACGGATTCACCTGCCCTGGAGTGGGTCCCAGCCCTGTACTACTTCGATAATTTCAGCGGTGTGAACTTCATCCCAACCGAGTTTGTCGATATCACTTCCACCTATGACACCAAGCGCCAGATGTTGGCCTGCCACAAGAGCCAGATGATCTGGTTGGAAGATCGCCAGGAAGAGAGCTTGCTCGAGATGATCGCCATCCAATCTCGTTTTCGCGGTTTGCAGTGCGGTGTGACTTATGCCGAAGGGTTCACCTTCGAAAACGTTGCCCCCCGCCTGACGACGAGGCGTCTTTTACCTTGAAGCAAACGTCTCTTACTGTAACATCTTTCCCCATTCAGGGTAGATCGGATATCTCATTCGCGCAGATTTCGCGTAGATTGGTGGATTCTATGATGGTCCCTTTGAATATTCATGATAGCCCTTACCGAGGTCTCATCGGCACCGGCGGCATCGGCTCCGGCACCTTCTTCGCCCTAGACGGCAGCCACACCCTGGGCAGGGAGGAGAGCCGCAGCGGCAGGTTCCTCGATCAGCGTGATTACTGCAAGCTGCACATCATTGCCCATTACGTCAAAGTGCTGCTGGGCCCGGCTTTCGAAACGATCCTGGTCAGCAAGGTGGGTGGGGCGGTGAATGGCACCGCAGATGATTGGGGCCGCCGCCTGCTGGCAGAGATGGCCTCTACCGGCCTGGATACGCGTTACGTGGGGGTTTGCCCTGGGGAGCAGACCATGCTGTCGGTCTGTTTCCTCTACCCAGACGGCACGGGTGGCAACCTCACCGCCAGCGATTCGGCTTGCACCCGGGTGGATGCAGCAACCATTGCCTCCGTCGAGCCGGAATTTGCCCGTCTGTCTGGAGGCGGGGTTGCCCTGGCTGCTCCCGAAGTGCCTCTTGCCGCGCGCCTGCGCCTGCTGCAATTAGGGAGGCAGTACGGCTTTCTCAACGCCGCCTCTTTCACTTCAGCGGAAATGGTCCCTGCCGTGGAGATGGGGTTGTTCAAGCGGACCGATTTGCTGAGCATCAACCTGGACGAAGCCGCAACCCTGCTGGTGCGGCCAGAGGCAGCTGCCTCGATGTACGCATCGCCACCGCTTGCGATCGTTGAACCTGCCATCCACAGGCTGCTTGAGATCAACCCTGCGATGAGAATCGCCATCACCGCTGGTAAAGCGGGCAGCTGGGGTTGGGATGGTGCTTGCTTGATTCATGCGCCCGCTCATCTGGTTCCGGTTGCCAGTTCGGCAGGTGCCGGGGATGCCTTCCTGGCAGCCCTGATCGTTGGCACGGTCGCCGGCCTTTCCTGGTCTCAATCTCAGGAGCTGGCCTCCCTCACCGCCGCTCTCTCTGTGACCTCCCCCCATACGATTCACCCCGGCCTCGAGCGCCGCTCCCTGAGCGCTTTTGCCAGCCAGCAGGGCATTTCCCTCTCCGAAGCGGTCACGGCTCTCCTTAGCCCCACCGATTCTTGAAAATTTCTTCGATAAAGCTTTAGCAGATCTTTTTCCAGCGCACTCAGCGGGTGTTCCTCTATGTACTCTCCGCTCTTTGCGATGTACACATCGCCATGAGGCTCAGCGTTAAAATCCTTTTCTAGCCTGCCTCACCGTACTCCTTCACGAAGGCCAGCATCTCCGGTGTCTCCTCTGTGCAGGCGAACCAGAAGCGGTAGTTCGCCGGGCTCTTCTCGATCAGGTAGCGGTAGTAATCAGCCGTGTTCTGGAACTGATCCTGCCGGTAGAGCAGGATGTAGGGGATGAAGACCGTCTGGTCCGCCAGGCATTCCAATTCTTCGATGCGGGTCACCGGGTGATGGAACTCCATCGCCATCAGATTCAGCCCCGCTTCTTGCAGGGTGTGGGCATGCCTCCCCCAATCCCCGCAGCAGTGGATATGCAGCCCGCCGAGGGCAGACTGGAATTTCTTCAGGTGCGGCAGACCGAACTCCTTGTACATTTTGGATGAAAGCAGCGGCATCAGGTCCTCAGTAAATGAAACCCCCAGCGCGTCCGGGACAAAGCTGTAGGGCCAGAGGTTCCCGCATACTTTTCCTCCCAGGTGGTTTGCATCGGCCGTTTCCTTCCGCAGGTAGAGGGCATACTCGATGAGGAAATCCGAGACCCTGTCAAGAAATGCATGCACTTTGGCTTTCTCAGAGAACATATCCACCAGCAGTTGTTCCTGGTTCATGATTAACCCGGCGGTATTCAATGTTCCTTGCATATCCGGCGAGCGGAACCACAGACTCTCCGTACCCAGTGCCTGGCAGAGCTGTTTATACATCCGCAGCCCATGCGCCGCGTCCATCTCGGGGTGGTCAACCGGGAGGGGCTTTAAGCTTGCAGCGCCTCATCCAGCGTTTGCGCCGCGGGATCGATGAAGATATTCCCGCCTGTAGGGAGTCGAAGTGGGTTTTGCCCTCCCCAATATTTGGCTGTGCTGACGGTGCCGAAATCGGCAACAAAGGAGGGCAGATTGGTCCCCGGGAGGCTTGCCTGGACTACCAGGTGCTTGGGAGCCTTGCGCAGGATCTCTGCATCATCGAAGGTCTGCCGGTAATACTCCTGCCCGGTCGTCAGCGAGATCAGGTAGCGCCCCTCCCCTTGCCAAAAGTGCCGGACGCGATCCAAATCTTTATCGTAATTCGTGAACCATTCTTTGACCTGATCCATCTTATCTCCTATGAAGTTGTGTTGATGCTAGCTGGATTATATCCTGCCAGGATACTCGGCGGCAACCGGCATGAAAATACCTGTTTTTCTTCCTGCGTTTTGGGTGTAGACTATACATATAAAATAAAACCAATCTGTAAATTCCTGGAGAGGATATTTATGAAAGCTAAGTGGATCAATCTCTTCTGGGGGATCATCTTGATCGCTGCCGGTGCGCTTTTCCTGGCGCAAAACCTGGGTTATCTCGATCAACTCGAGCTTCCGGTGCTGATGGTCGTTTTCACCGTGGTCAGCCTGCTGTTCTTTGCCACCTACTTCATCAATGGACTCGGTAATTGGGGCTGGCTGTTCCCAGCCTTTATTTTTGCTGCCCTGGCGCTGGTTTTATGGATGCAAACCCAGGGGATCGAAGATGCCTGGATGGGTGTGCCTGTCCTGGTGGCGGTGGCGCTGCCCTTCCTGGTCGCTTTTGGCTCTGTCGCCTCGCCAAAACTGGTGGGCGCTCATCCCGGCCTGGGTGATGGCGGTGATCTCAGCGATCGTCATCTTTGCCGAAGAGGCCCAGGGAGAATGGATTGGTGCCCTGGTGCTCTTCTCCATTGGCTTCCCCTTCCTGGTGGTTTACCTGGCTGACCGGAAGAATTGGTGGGCGCTCATCCCAGCCTGGACCCTGCTGGTCATCGGCCTGATCGTCCTGCTCTCCACCCAGGTTCAGGGAGAGTGGATCGCCGTCCTCGTTTTGATGGGGATTGCCCTGCCCTTCTTCGGGGTGTATTTCCGGAATAGGGACAATTGGTGGGCGCTCATCCCGGCTGGCGTGCTCGCCAGCTCCGGCGGTGAGCGTCTTCCTGGCTGGGCTGATCGGTGAGAGAGGACAGCCTCCTGGCGAAACCCGGCACCCTTCACCGCCGGTGTATTCACCGCCATCACCTTCCTGGGCATAGCAGTCACCTTCTTCGTCTTGTGGCTGCAGCGCTGCGAGCCAGCCTACAGATTGGGCGATCTACGCTGCAGGTGTCTCGGCGGTCGTCGCCCTGGTCTCCCTGCTCTTCGGCGCCTCCCAGATCGGTTTCCCCATCGCCATCATCGCCGTTGGCATCCTGATCCTCTATCTTGCCTTTCGTTCGCGGAAAATTGCTTGACTTGGATCGTAGGATCAGCACAGAACTTTTTAGGGCGTGGGAACCCCGCCCGATCGTAGAGGCGTAGTTCCTACGCCCTAAGAAACCAGGAGCACACGCAGCCGTGTACGCTGACCGATATCGATCAGGCTCCCGATTTGGGGCTCGATCACTGCGCGCAGCTGGGCTCGATCCTCGGCTGAGGAGTCCCTGTAGATCACCTCAATATTCGCCAGGTCCTCATCATAAACCCAGCCGCTCAACCAGTAATTAATGCTGGCGATCTTCTTCTGCAGCTCCGAACCGCCTTTCATCTTTTCGTAATAGTTATTGAAGAAGGATTCCATCCAGCCCAGTTATTCGCCCGCGCTTCACGGCAAAGTCCTCGAAAATTTTCTTATCCGCGCCGACATTCATCATATCCCGCAAGATATCCACACCTCCGAAATAAGCCGATGTCAGCGCCCCTTCCCCTATCATTTGACCCAGGCTTGTCGCAAAGCCGACCTCGCTCTCATACTGCCCGGTCGGTGCGGCATATCCGCTGGCCGTGAATGCCGCCCGGGTGAGCTTTTCCGTCACCCCTTCATCGACTGACGTTTCCCTAAAGTAGCCGGGAAATCCGGCGCTGCGTTTGCATGCAGCATTTCATGGACGATCGTCGCCACCTGTTCGTCTGGCGGTTGGCTGGTATCGATATACACCTGCCCCGTGCTGGGATCGTTGAAACCCTTAAAGCTCCCCCTTCTTTCGAGATCGGGATGCTGCTGCTGCGTCGCCGGACTGCCAGGGACGCAGCTTACCTTCCTCGCCTTCTTCTCAGCCGTCTCACGAAACTCCTTCCCCTGCCTGATCATCGCGCTCGTCGTATTCTAGTCCACATCCCTTCAGTGCCCTTACATCTCCACCACTTTCGCCTCGCTCTTAATCCTGCCTCCAAAGCCCTTCTTCAAGATCGCCAACGCCAGGCTGCGCCGTGCCTCCATGTCTGCCAGAACAGGGATGGGGGAGGTATTGCCACCTTCTCCCGGAGGCCCCGGGTTGCGCTGGATCACGCTCCCCAGCAGCACCCGCTGCACGTAGCGGTTGCCCGCTACCTTTTGCTGCCGCAGGATTTGTTTGCGCCCGACGCCCGGCGGCATCTCGCGCAGGCTGCCAGCGATGAAGCTCTCGGGCTGCGACTCGAATTCCGGCCCTGCTGGCTCAACGACCGGTTTGGCGGGCTGGACTTTTTCCGTTTTTTTGGACTGGTGTTCGGCTGCCATCTGTGTGTGCGCTTGCCTCCAGTTGGATGGGTCTGCCAGGATTATGTCACAGGCTGAATTTTAAGTCAATTAGCTTCCTCAGCTTGACCTTGTATAGCAACAACATGGATAGGCAAAACTCTTCTTGACGTAACCTGCCCTCATGAATATACTTTGAAAGCGCATTCATGAGCTGCTTAACCTTGAGGATCAAAATCTGCTCCACCCATACATCAAATTAATCTTCTTTGCAAGATCCGCGCAGTCCTTCTTAACTCGCAGCCTATAGGAGAAAAAATGTCTGAACTAGCCATCCTCGGCGGGTCCTATGACCCGCACCGAACCCTACCCAGCCTGGCCCGTCTGGGACCAGCGCGACGTCGACGCCGTCACCGAAGTCGTCAAATCCGGGCGGTGGGGCGGCTACCCCTATCCCGGCCCCAAGACCGAAGCGCTTGCCAAAAAGTTTTCCGAGCTGCAGGGCGGCGGTTACGCCGTCCCCATGATCAACGGCACCGTCACCATGGAAGTTGCCTGCCGCGCTGCTGGAAGTCGGCTGGGGGGATGAGGTCATCGTCCCCGCCTACACCTTCCAGGCCACCGCTGCTGCCCCCATGGCTGCCGGCGCCATCCCCGTCATCGTCGACGTTGACCCCCTCACCTACTGCCTCGACCCAAAAGCAGCCGAGAAAGCCCTCACCCCCCGCACGCGCGCCATCATCGTCGTCCACCTGGCCCACCAGATGACCGATATGGACGCTATCTTGGCCCTGGCCGAGAAGCATAACCTGGTCGTCATCGAAGACTGCGCCCATGCCCACGGCGCCAAATGGCGCGGCAAGGGCGCCGGCACCCTCGGTCACTTCGGTTCCTTCAGCCTGCAGTCTTCCAAGATCCTCACCAGCGGCGAGGGCGGCATCCTGCTCTGCCGCACCCCCGAGCTGGCTGCCAAAGCTGCCAGCATCATCGACTGCGGTCGCCCGCATGCCCTGGGCGGCGGACCCGAAGACTACTCCGGCGAATACCTGATGGGCGCCAACTACCGTTTGAGCGAGCTGCAGGCTGCCCTGGCACTGGTCGGCATCGAGCGCTTCCCTGCCCAGGCGAAGATGAGAGAAGAGATGGCTGCCTATATGGACGAATCCCTCAGCGAGATTCACGGCGTGCGCGTCTTGAAGCGCGACCCTCGCCACACCACTCGTTCATTCTATCGCTACATCTTTGCCATCGATCCGGGGCAGTTCGGCGTCGAGCATGATGTCTTGTGCGCCGCCCTGAGCGCCGAAGGCATCGACTGCTGGGTCGGCTACGAGGCCATGCACCACTACACCCTCTTCCAGCCCCAGAAATCGAAGTTAGCCGTGCCCAATGCCTTCCCGGAATACTTCCAGTTCGATAAAATGTTGCTGCCCGCCGCCGAGCGCGCCTGCGAGCACGAAGCCGTCTGGCTCGATGAATCCATCTTCCGCGCCGGTCAGACGGGCGTCGACGACGCCGTCAAAGCCATCCATAAGATCCAGGCTAATGCCAGGGAGCTGGCTGAAGAGGCGCAGATGTTTAAAGAATAATCAATCCTGAGGAAACGAATTAAGGTGAAAAATTCTGCACCCAAATTCCACTGGGTGCAGAATTGCGTTATCATTCCTATTCTGTTTGTTTATCGATTTCTAATCCAGAAGTTCAACCTCTTCTGCAAATTTACCCAGGTCATCTATCTTCTGCAAATTTTCGTAGACAATATTCCAATCGACTGTCAGATACTCATGAGCCAGGATATTCCGAAAACCTGCCAATGGCGCCAATGCTCGGGCAAATTCAGCTGACAATACCTTTAATTCCCCCATTTTCAGAATTGCCTCATAAGAATCTGTCGGCTTTTGAGCCTCTTCCATGGAAATGATACGGTTGCATATATCAATGACACACTGCGATGCAACCTCTAGATTACGCTCGGCAATGTCCTTCAACAGAGGCTCTTGATCAAATGTCAGGCGTGGTTTTGTCTTGAGAGGTTGCAATCTCCCTAAGCGTTCGCTCAGTTCGTCCAAGCGCCTCTCGATACCGTTGAACTCGCTTCCCATTCAGGTCTCCTCGTAAAATATCTTCCCTCTGTTTCCTTAAAATAGGTAGATAATCATAGTACATGCTCATCACGGTAGCTTCATATTCCACCTTTTCGGCCTGGCTTCGTTTGTAGATGAGTGTCCCCTGCGCGATGACAGAGAAAGCCAGCTCTACAGGCGCCTTGTTGAGCAAGACCACATCGATCCGCTCCGTTCCTAAGGCACGCGCATACTCATGCGCCAGAAGAGCCTGCAGTTCCATGCTCACCGCCTCATGCTCAACCAGGACCCCCAGGTCAATATCGCTGAGAGGTCCAATACCTCCTGTCACCTGCGACCCAAACAAATAAATCAGGCTGATTTCAGGAAAATCTGAAGAGACTCCTAAAATCTTTTCGCGTAAAAAGTGAATATCCATCAATAAGATTATACCGTTATCAACCTGAGTTGACTATGTATCCTTTCATAATTCTTGGCTACGGGAACCAGCCTTGAGACAGATGGAGAAAGCCGCCCTCCTTTGCTAAAATGGGTCTATGCCTGACGAACCCAACCAAAGCCCACACAGTGCATATGGAATCAACTACCATTTGGTTAAGATACCGCGCTACCGATAAAAGTTATTGGTTGACCCTGTTGAAGCAAGTTTGAAAGAACTGTTGGCAGAAATCGTCCCACAATACGGTTTTGAGAGATTGGCAGTGGAGGGAATTCCAGAGCAGGTGCATTGGTTGGAGAGCGCATCCCCGCAGTTTGCTCCTACCGAGATGCTTTGCCTTTTTAAAGGCATCCCTTTGAGTTGGTTGAAAAAGGAGGTTGAGAGCCTCCAATGTAAAGATTGGGATAAAAATGCGCCGTTTTGAGCGGAAGGGAACGATGAGAAGTCTACATCGTAGAAGGCTATAAGGAGAAATCGTTCCATGACTTGATGAAATAGAACGTTCGTGCTAAGATAGGAAGCATGAAGCTGAGTGCCCAGGTCAAGTTGCTCCCCGATCAGCTCCAGGCGAATGCCATCCGGCAAACGCTGGAACAAGCCAATGCCGCTTGCCAGTTTGTGAGCCAGATCGCCTGGGAAACCAGGATCTTTCGGCAATATGATCTGCACCATCAATGCTATCAGAAAGTAAGAGAGCGTTTCGGGCTTTCGGCACAGGTCACAGTACGGATCATTGCCAAAGTTGCGGATGCCTATAAGCTGGACCGCAAAAAGCTGCGCACCTTCAAGACCATCGGAAGCATTGCCTATGATGATCGGATCCTGTCCTGGCGTATGCAGGATCAAACCGTTTCACTCTGGACCTTGGCTGGGCGTCTACGCATCCCATTTGTCTGTGGTAAAAGGCAAGCCGAACTGCTCAAAACCCGCCATGGCCAAAGTGATCTAATTTTCAGCAAAGGGATGTTCTTCCTCTTCGCTACCTGCATAGTGGAAGAACCCAAGCCTACTGCAGTTGAAGAAGCCCTGGGCGTTGACCTGGGGATCACGAATATTGTCGTAGACAGCGATAGAGTAGTCTACTCGGCTAGGCAAATCAACCACGTGCGTTACCGCCACAACCGCCTGCGGGCCAAGCTGCAGGCCAAAGGTTCGCGAGCGGCCAAACGCAAGTTGAAGAGACTCTCTGGCAAAGAGCGCCGCTTTGCCAGAGACACCAACCACTGCATCAGCAAAAAGCTGGTTGCCAAAGCGAAAGACACACATCGAGCAATTGCCCTGGAAGATTTAGAAGGCATCCGTTCGAGGGTTACGGTTCGTCGCAAACAGCGGGCAACCCTGCATAACTGGGCATTCTACCAACTGCGTATTTTCGTGACTTATAAGGCCAAACGCGCTGGCGTGCCTGTGTTTCTGGTTGACCCCCGAAACACCAGTCGTACCTGCCCTGCTTGTGGTCACGTTGACAAAGCCAATCGTCCTTCTCAATCCAAGTTCTTTTGTGTGATCTGTGGGTTCGCTGGCCTTGCCGATCACATCGCGGCGGTGAATATTTCCCGCCGGGCGGCAGTCAATCCGCCATTCGTAGCGCGTGACGAAGCCAAAGCTAACCTCTCGTTAGAATTGCGGCAGAGCGCAGTTACAAGCCCCCCGCTATAGCGGGTGGTCGTTGACCTGCTCGTCGTCGAAGGTCACCCGGTTTTGGGCCAATCCGCCGCGCGCAGCCAGGCGATCCAGGATCTCATTGAAGATACCCGAAGCGATGTTCTGCCCGGTTGCCTTCACCGTGTATGCCATGAAAGGGTTGATCAGCCCTGCGGTTGCCATCCCTCCCAGGTATCCGTACCGTTCGACCAGCAGCACCCGCGCCCCGCCTTTGGCCGCTGCAGCCGCCGCACTGACGCCCCCTGGTCCCCCGCCCGCCACCACTACATCCCAGTTCTGTTGGAGTATTTTTGGGTTCATAAGGATTATTTTACCTCTTTCAATTTGAAACTGTCATGCTGAAGGTGCCGCCCCTGCGCCTGAAGCATCTCTGTGACGTCGGCGTGATCCGCAGCAATCTCTTTCGTAAACAGGACTACTGGCTTTCGCATCCGATCCCATCTTGATCCCGGTCAAAATTGTGTGGGTCCGGCTGCAAGACGCGAAAACGCCTGAATTGGATATCCTTACAATCCAGATCTGGTGGTGGTGAAGGGATACACACATCCGGGTAAGCCGGGTCACAATTTCCTGAATTTTCTAGGACAGTTGCCTTGGAGGGTAAAAGGATGGGTGCAGGAGCCCATAAGCCCAATTCCTGCGAGCGTGCATTTCTTTCTGCTGAGACGAAAGCCTCATCGCATGCAATATCAGGCGGATAAGATGAGGCGGAAGCGTAACCGCTTTCAACCAGCTCATAATTTACAAAAACGCCTCCCAAATTGCCCACGAAGACATATCGCAGGAGGCGTCCATACGGATCAGTTTCTGATACATCCTTAACCAATAAGATTTCCTTTCCCTCCACCAGTTCTCTATTTTTCTCAGCCGCCTCCGCTCCGAAGGTTTCACCTCCCGTCTCAGGAGAGTCGATCCCGATATACCGGACTCGATTAGTTTGCCCTTTGAGTAAAACCTCAATGGTGTCGCCGTCGATTACGCTTACGACCTGCCCAACCTCACTCTGCGCATTCAGCGGGATGCATGCGGAAGCACCAGACAGAACCGGTTGGGGTGTATTTGTGGGATTTAGAGCGGGGCTGGGTGTGCTGGTCACTGTTGCCGTATCGATTGGTATAGCAAAAATCACATCGGCTGGTTGTAATTCTGGGGTATATGTAAAAGCTAAAACCGGATTGACTCCTGTGTCTTTTTGATAAAGCGCTTGAGAAAAGGCTGGTGTGTGTGTTGGTTTAGTAAAGAAGCCAAGGGAATGGATCCCCAAATACAAGGCAATTGAAATGAGACACAATTCAATTACGCCAGCCGACCCAATGAGGAGGATCCTGCCGGATCGCTTTTTGTCTTTGCCTTGGGTGACCGAGGCTGGTTTGTCTGCGGGCGAGGCCTGAAGCTTATTCAACCGCGCTTTTGCCTGAGTGCTGTCAGGCATGCTCTTCAGGACCTGGTTCAGGCAGTAGATAATTTGCTCCTTCTCCTCAACCAGGCGGCTCAATACATACCAGGCTTGAGCGTTACCTGGCTCTTGTCTGACGAGGTGTGCCAGGATCTTTTTCGCCCCGGCTTTATTTCCAGATTTTGCTTCCGCAATCGCTTGTTTAATAAGCTCTGAAGAGTTGTTCATTTACAATCACCCGAAAAAATTATAAGTCACACCTTTTATTATCGCGAAAACGATTCCGGTTGTCATGTACCATTTATCACATATCCGATAAACCATTTCAGGTCATTGGCAGGCATTCTACGCCGAAGCATTCTCCGCCGCCTCAGTCATGCTGAAGGCGCTGCTCTTGCGTCTGAAGCATCCCCGTGACGTCGGCGCCTCTTGCAAGCCCTTGCATTTCATCGCACCGGTGGACCTATCAGCCAACGTTACCGCCATCACAGCAATCTCATCCTTTGGGCTTGTTGGAGACTAGAAGTTTATGAGGAAGTCAGCAGGTTAAGGCAACGCCCCTTATGGTTCAGCCTTAATCAGTAGGTGTCCTGGAGAGGGTTTGGGGAACGAACGGCATTGGGTGAGAGGATGAGGATTGCTATCGCTAGACTCGTCACGGCCCTTGGAAAAGTACCTGCGGCAGAGTCGTTTGCCTTTGTTCCAGTTGGCTATGAAGCTTGTACAGCCTTTCCTACGCTGATCAGCAGATTAAGGCTTACCTGTAGGGGGATTTGCCTTAATCCGCTGCCCGGCTAGCAGGAGAAAAGGAATCCTGGTGTTTTGTCCGGGGAGCTTCCCAATGACCATGCCGTCAAGCAGCTCCTGAAGAGGAGTTATGAAGACACCGAGTCAGATAGCATTTGATACCCCAAACCACCCAAGGGATGATAGACTCACTCAGCCCATACCTGCAGGTGACCTCTTCTGCTTTCTCCACTTCAAAGTCTTCTCCAAGAATCTGAAGATAATACAACCGCCACTGCAGGCACATTTAGACTAATTTCCTCAGGAACCCCTCCTTAGGCGATTATGATCCATAGATCCTTGTGCCTCGAAAAGCCCTCCCTGTGGGCTTCCTGACGAGCCAACGTCAGCGGTCATGTCAGCGTCACGTAAACGGAGTGTAAGCTAGGCGTAAGCGGTGATCAAGTCCTACCGCTTACGCGGAAATCGGCGCTGCATATAGCATTTGTGGTGACACTGGTCTGTACTAGCCCGTTTCCTTATCCCGCCTCGTTCAACGGTCGTATGTGCCGGGGTTAGAATAAGGTTGATATCCGAAAAAGTTCACGATGATGTCTATACAAATTTAGGGCTTAATTGATTGCGTTTTTACCCTCGAAAGACCAGAACATTTGTGCTATTATGGTGGCACCTTTTGCCCTTTTACAGCCTCCAAATCGCTCGAGCCTTCTTTATCCCCCATTCGTGGAGCCTGTCCTGAAGAAGCTGAAGGATCAGCGGACTCGAATTGAATTCCTTTGTTATTTATCGAAACAATTCCTCTCGCTTTGCCGATCTGACGAAAGTTAATCCTAATCTGTTCAATTCGTTCCGCGCATCCGATGTCAGCTATCCGTTTCCAGCGCAACCACTGGTACCAGTCATCCGATTAATCCCTATTCCTTGTACATGAACTTCCTGATTTCACCTAGACACTAACCACCAACAACCAACCACCAATAACCAACCACCAACAACCAATTGTTCCTCTTTGAATTCAATTATTTTTTACTCAAAAATCCCATCCTTGCCTGCTGGAAGGTATAATCCTCCTGGTACCCCAACCTCAACCAGCCCGCTCCCTGGGTCTATCATCGGCTCGAATGGATCTAAACCATGGAACTCTGTATCTACCCCACAAAAATAGGGATGGCCATTGCCGCTGCACAACGAGCCGCCAGCCTGCTCAACCGGGCCATCCTCGCCCGTGGCGCGGCCAATCTCATTCTCGCCACCGGCCTCAGCCAGTTCGAGATGCTCTCTCACCTGGTCAAGTTGGAGGTGGACTGGGCGAAGGTCACCGCCTTCCACCTGGATGAGTACATCGGCTTGCCCCTCGCCCATCCTGCCAGCTTCCGCCGCTACCTGCAGGAGCGCTTCGCAGAGAAAGTCCCCTCCTTGCGCAAGTTCCACTACGTGAACGGCGAAGCCTCCGATCCCCTGGCCGAATGCCAGCGCCTGGGGAGGCTGATCGGCAGCCTGCCCGTGGACCTGGCCTGCATCGGTATCGGCGAGAACGGTCACCTGGCCTTCAACGACCCGCCCGCCGATTTTGAGACCCCCGAACCCTACATCATTGTGGACCTGGATGAGGCTTGCCGCCGCCAGCAGGTGGGCGAGGGCTGGTTCCCTGACCTGGCGTCTGTGCCTCGCCAGGCCATCTCCATGAGCATCCGCCAGATCATGCAGAGCAAGTCCATCGTCTGTACCGTCCCCGATGTGCGCAAGGCCGAGGCGGTCAGGCAGACCGTGGAAGCAGAGGTGACGAACCTCGTCCCGGCTACCATCCTGCAGACCCATCCGCACTGCTGGCTGTACCTGGATAAGCCAGCTGCCTCCCTTCTGAGTGGGCGGTCCTGAGATGGCTGTGCTGGATATCCCGGGCTTTGTCGATCTGCAGGTCAACGGCTTTGTGGGCGTTGACTTCTCCAGCCCCGACCTGACCGAGGAGTCCTTTGTCCACGCCTGCCGGGCGCTCCTGCAGAGGGGCACGGCTGCCTTCCTGCCGACCATCATCACCTCCCCGCTGGAGGTTTATGCGCGCAACCTGCCCATCCTCGCCCGTGGCATTGCCCTGCCGGAGTTCCAGGGGCGGCTGCCCGGCATCCACCTGGAAGGCCCCTTTATCTCGCCCTCAGCCGGGCGCGGTGGGGGCGCATAACCCGGCCTGGGTGCGTCCCCCGGATCTGGACCTGCTGCAGCAGCTTTACCGTTGGTCTGAAGGGTCGCTCCGCCTGGTCACCCTGGCGGCTGAGCTGGAGGGCGCAGAGGCGCTGGCGCGTTGGGCAGCCGGGCAGGGCCTGGTCGTCTCCATTGGGCACACCCTGGCGAGCGCAGACGATCTCGAGCGCTTATCCCAGGCCGGCGCCAGCGCGCTCACCCACCTGGGCAACGGCCTCCCGCACGTGCTCCCCAAGTTCGCCAACCCCCTGATGGCCGGGCTGGCCGATGACCGGTTCACCGCCATGCTGATCGGCGATGGTCACCACCTTCCCGCCGCAGTCTTGCGCGTGATGCTGCGGGCTAAGGGTCTATCGCGCACGCTCATCGTCAGCGACGCCGCCCCTGTGGCTGGTCTTCCCGCCTGGCCGGTACTTCACCCTGGGCAACGAAGCCATCCTGGAAGAGTCCGGTCGCCTGCACAACCCGTCGAAAGGCGTCCTGGTTGGCTCCAGCGCCACGCTGCTTCAGTGTATGAATTACCTGGCTTCCTTGGGCTTTCTCTCCCATGAAGAGCTCCTGGCGCTGGGTTTCTACAACCCCCTCCGCCTGCTCGGCCTCGATCCTGCGCAGCTCCCGCCTTCAAAAGACAGGCTCTGCTTTGATGAGGATCTGCGCCAGTTCAATATGGGTTAGGAGTTGTTCGAATTATCCGAAAGCCTGCTTGAGCCAGGCAAAGGCTGCCGCTTGCATCTCCAGGTCGAACTTGTGATAGCCCGGGTAGAACTGCCCGGTGTAAGCTTCGGGGTGTCCTGACTTCTGGTAATGCGCTGCCAGGCGTTGGTGGGCATTCTGCATCCCCTCCGGTGTGAAGAGCTCGTCTTCCTGGTCATACTGGACCAGCAAGGGCAGAGGGGCGCGGCAGGCGGCGATATCCGGCCAATCCCCGCAGCGTGCCCAGCCGTGCGGAAACAGCATCCAGGTGTGGCTGTACACGTTGTGGTCCAGCAGAGCGGGGTAGGTGCTCATCAGGCCGACGATCACCGCCGCCGGATGTCATCGTGCGTCGCCAGCAGCAGCGCCGAGCGGTTGCCTCCCCCCGAAAGCCCGAGGCAGCCCACGTTTTGGGGATCCACTTCCGGTCGCGAAAGCAGGTAATTCAAAGCCACCCGGTCTTCGTAGCACACCACCCCTGCCATGGTCGTGCCCAGCAGGTTGCAGTACTTTTCTACCAGGTGCTCGTGCTGCGAGGCGGCTGTGTTGTACTCCTGGATCTCTGGCGGGGTCATTTCACTGGAGCTCCAGGTTGCATCCCAGGGTTCTACCAGAACCCTGGTAACCTGTTGGATTTCCTGGGGCATCTCTTCCAACGGAAAGCGGCGGCTGCCCCACAGGAAGGTATCGTGGATCAAAACGACGAAGCCTTCTCTGGCCAGGGCATTAGCGTAAGCCCGGCTTCCATAACAGCTCTCCCGGTAAGCGGCGATCACGGGCGCAGGAGCTTCGGGGCCATCGGCGATCTTCTCTTTGCCGTAGTACTTGAAGCCCCCGTGGTCGTGCAGGGCGATGATCCCTGGCAGGGGACCGGCTGCGTTGGCTGGGCGGAGCAGGTAGGCATGTGTGCGCGGTCCATACCCCACGCTCCACGAGACTTCCTCGCCGAGCAGCCCCTCGCTTTCCCAACTGCGCTCTACCTCCGCGTTCCGGGGCGTCTCATCTCCCTGGCAGAAGCCCAGCACCTCGCACAGCTTGCTGCGGGTCTCCGGTCCCGGCTCCGCCAGCGGATAGAGCAAGGCTTGCCGCTTGGCCGCCTCTACCCAATCGCTGAAGATCCCCAGGTGTTGATAAGTCATGCATGCCTTCCCTTCGATTTAGATCAGTCTCATTCTCAAGCCGAGAAATAGCGCTCGAAGTTGTCGATGAATTCATAGGTATCGAAGACCGGCTGCAGGCTCATCTCCTGTTCCTGGGCGAACCGCTTGACTTCCTCCCAGAGCTGCCGCATCGCTGCATCTTCTCCAGCAGCCTTGGCGGAGAGCAAACGGAGATAGCGCTGCATGAGCTCAGCGTGCGCCTGCAGGTAGAACCAGGATTTCCTTTGGCAGCGGTCAGGCAGCGCCAGGTTGCGGGAGATCACCGGCTGGAAATCCTGGATGGCCTTCAAAGCCTGTTCGAGCTTGACCTGAGCTTGCGGGTCGGCCTCCAGTTCTTTCTCCCGCACGGGCACCACATCTTGCAGCGTAGAAAGCGCAGCCAGGTATTCTTTACAGAGCATCCACTCCGGGCCGAATGCCGCATTGAAGTATTCATCCATTACCTCGTCGAACGATAATGCATCATTCCAGAGTGTGCGGCCCATCGTGTACATGACCAGGCCGGTCGGGAAGAAGGTGCGCTGGATCTGGCAGCTCACGTAGCCGTTCAACCCCAGCTTCCTTAAGTTTTGGAGGTCGGTGTGGAGCAGCCTGGCCTGGAAGATGTGATCGGGGTCGAGGGTATATACGCCCGGCTGCATCAGGTGGTAGTCAAAGATAAATGAATCGCCCTGGAAGAGCTTCTGCCAGGTGCGCAGGAAGGCTAGCTGTTCGTCGTTATTATCGGAGAAGACGAGCTGGTTGCGCACATAGGGCGGCAGCACATAGCTCTCATCCTGGGGAAATAAGGGCCTGCGGTAGGAGCGGGTGATGGGTGCAAACATCAGGATGAAGCGCTCCGGGTTCTGGATCTGCTCCACCTCCGGCGGCCAGAGCAAATCCGCATAGGCCAGGAAGACCACCTTACCCCGGTATCCAACCCGGCTCAACGCCCCATCCAGCTCGTTGAGCAGGATGACATAATAATCCGACGGGCGCATCTTCTGGCATTCGGGGCACTCGCACTTGTTGTTGAAGCCGTCGTCCAGCCAGAAGTGCAGCGCCTGGATATTCAGATGCGCCTGCACATATTCGACGACGCCGATGATCACGTGCGCCTCCGCACCACCGGGTTCGAGAAGCACAGGCTGGTGATGAGGGGGATGTCGTGCCACATCTGGCGCTGCCCATTCACTAAGGCCAGGCTGTCGATCACCTCAGCCGGCCAGTCCCGCACTACCGGATCCCAGCCCAGGCCCGGGATGCCGAATGCCTCGCAGGTCCAGCCGTGCCCGACAGCGTGGTAAAGCATGCCGCGCTTGGCCAGCTCGGCTTCGATCTGCCGGGTGAAACCGCGCGCTTGCTCGACAGTACATGCCTCGGGCTTTAATAAGGGGTTGTGCTTATGGGAGTACCAGCGCTCAAAGAAGGTGTGCCCTTCCCGAAACTGCATGAAATATCCAGAAAAACCGACCTTCGGCGACCAGTCGATGATCTCCAAGACATTTTCCAGGCTGACTGCGCCTTCGATGCAGATGGCGCGGTGGCGGTAGGAGGGTTGCTCTACGAGGCATGCTTTCAAGTTGGCCAGGCTCCTTTGCGGGATCACTTCACCCTCTGCGCCAGGACGCACCCACCGGCAGCCTGCCTCGGTCAGGAAGCGGTAGACTGCCAGCAAGACGCTGCGCCCATGGATGCCAGCGATCACTCCCTGACCGTTATGCACCTGGATCGAGATGGCATCATTGTACTCGTCGGATAATCCTGGTGACTCGAGGCCGGGGAAGTCTTCGATCAGGCCCAACCAGAAGCCCCCCAGGCCGGGTTGAAAGGCGGCTGCACTTTCCACTACCACCGGGCAGCCGGTCATCTTTTGCAGATACCGGCTCAGCTCCTGTGAGGCGAAGGTGATGACCGGATCATTCCGGACGAGGTAAATGATGAAATGCTCATCAGCGTTTCGTTCAGTCATGATATATTCTCCTCTTTAAAAAGGCAAACCTTTCACCCCATATACGCCCTTGATGGCAGCGATCTCGCCCGCGTGGATCATTGTGTGACTGACGAGCAGAGTCAGCACATCAACCACCCGATCATGACCGGTTTGGAACTTGACCGGAAGTTCGAGAGCTTCAGGCGTCAATGCATCGAGATAAAAATCCATCTCCACGCGCAGGACCACCTGGTAGGCCAGGAGTGTCTCTACCGTAAGCGTGGCCTGCCGTAAAACCGTCCAATCCTGCCCAAAGCCTGGTGGCTCGGCAAGGTTAAAGGTCCCACTCCAGTTCTGGGTATGCCAGAGGTGTTCTTTGCCGCGTAAGATCGAGATGAAATGATCTTCTGAAGCCAGCATATGCAGGGCGGTCAGGCCGATCGGGTTGGCAGTTCCGGGGGGAATCCAGGTCAGCTGCTCATTGGTCAATCCAGCCAGTGCTGAATCGACGAGAAAGCGTATTCTGGTAACTTGGTGGGTTAAGTATGTCTTGGCGTCCATATAACCTCCGGGGTTCAAATGATAGACAAGCTTTCTGCTTGATTATATAATCCAACCGGATTCCAGCGCAACAGCCCTCAGTTGCAACGACCTTTAATGAATTTGGTATTTCTCCCGAAAAGGTAGATCATGCAGTCCAACGGTAACCATTTATTGCAGGCAGCTCCTCGATGAAAAACGGGTATACCCTCCTGGGAGTCCTGGCGATCCTGTTTTGGAGCTCGACGATCGGCTTTTCACGCCAGCTGGCCGAGCAGCTCGGGGCGCTGACTGCCGGGTGCATCATCCATACGATGGCAGGTCTGTTGGGCATCCTGGTCCTGGTCATGCGCGGTCACAGGACTCACCTGCTGCTGATGCTGCACTTGCCCCGCCGGTACCTGCTGGGCTGCGGGACACTGATGGTCGGCTATATTATCTTGCTGTACCTGTCGGTGGGCCTGGCGCAGAACCACTCCCAGGTGATCGTGGTGGGCCTGATCAATTATCTCTGGCCGACCCTGACACTGCTCTTTTCCCTGCCGATCTTGGGACATAAGGCGAATGCCTGGCTGCCGGTTGGAACTTTGCTGGCGCTTGTGGGGATCAGCATCGCCGTCTTTGGCGGGCAGGAGATCGCCTGGGCTGACCTGCGCGGCGCCTGGCTGCCCTACCTGCTGGTCTTTGCAGCCGCGGTGTGCTGGAGCCTGTATACCAACCTGGCGAAGCGCTGGCTGGGAGAGGGGGATGCCAACGGCGTGGCTTTGTTTCTGCTGGCGGGTGGATTGGCGCTAGGTCTCATGCGCCTGTTCTCATCCGAGACTTCCACCTGGAGTCCCGCAACCTTTGCCATCTTGGCCTATATGATCCTCTGCCCGGCCTTCCTGGCATACACCTTCTGGGACCTGGGCACGCGCAAAGGAAAGATGATCTTCCTGGCAACCCTGTCTTACTTCACGCCCCTGCTCTCGACGATCACCTCCGTGCTGGTGCTCCAGGCGCCGACCGGTCCTGGGCTCTGGCTGGCAGCCGGGATGATCATCGCCGGGGCAGCCTTGAGCCAGGCCAGCCTGCGATCGACTTGAGCAAACCTTGCCTGACCAGGGAAGACGCCCGAACCACGGGCATCTTCCCTGGTCAGGGGCAGGCTAGCTGTGCAGGCTCTTCCAATAAGCCACATCCTGCTCGTCCTGGTCATCCAGCAGGGCAGGATGGACATCGGGGATCAGCGAATGACCGAAAGAAGTCCACAGCTCGGCAGCCAGGCGGCGCGGCTGGACCTTCACACCCCTGCGGGCAAAGTACTCGCTGATGCGCACCAGGTCCCTTTGGAAAATCTGGTAAGCGCTGCGGTTTTGGGCGGGCGTAATGGCCTGTGGGAAGTCGATCAGGGTGATCTTTCCTTTCCAGTACAGGATATTGTAGGCGGACAGGTCGCCGTGCACCCGATCGCAAGAGAGCATGATCCTGACATTGCGCAGGACGCGCTTATAAAGGTACTGTGCCTCGTCATGTGACAGATGCACTGAGGTTAATGTGGGGGCCGGCACCAGCTCACCGCCAATGTAGCCCATGAGCAGGGCGTTGTTATCGCTGGCATAAGGTTTGGGCACATCAGCGCCGGCTGCGTGCAAGAGCTTGAGGGTGTTAAACTCGTGTTCTAACCAGGAAGTGTGCAGCAGCTCCTTACCGTAGCTGGTCTTCTTGCGCATGGCGTGCTTCCGGTCATCATCGAAGATGACGTTTCCATCGCTGTCCAGGTCTTCACGTCCTTCACGGTACAGGTGATCGTTCTTTAAGTTGCGCAGCTTGCGCGGCCGGTAAACCTTGGCGGCAATAAAGGGTTCGGGCATGCCCGGACCGCTGGCACACAAGTAGACGTTGGCCTCCTTGCCGCCTTTGACCATGCGCAGCACATCGTCGATCCAGCGGTACTCGTAGTAGAAAGCGCCCAGGGACTGCAGCAGCCACTCCCGTTCATGGCGCGAGGCATGGTAGGTGAAGTCAAAGCTGGCCGCGCCGTCCTGCTGAGCGAGCAGGGCCTGGATTTCGGTCTGCTGCTCGAGAAGCTCTTGAGGGACCTGGCGGGCGATGGGACGGTAAGGTTTTGTGGGCGGAGGTTCATGTGCTTGATCCAGCTCCTGCCACCATTCGGGTAAATTTTTCTTGCTCATGTAACGTAAGACTCCGGTAAACTCAATCTAGGGTTGGTATAAAAAAGCGCTGGCCTGCGCGGCTGGGGCTTTTACCGGGGCGAGTATTAAACCGGGGTTAAATCAACAGCCACGAGGCTGAAGTGCGCTCGTGACTGAAAAGGATTCGCTGATAGCGTGGGTGGGTGAAAATCGAGCTTGCTCGATCAGCGGCCAGGCAGGAGGCGCACTTCAATGCGGGTCAGGGATAACCTACTCATGATGACTGACATGTTTTCACGCCTCCTTTCAATAAACTGGATTAATCTGCTTGTCGTTTTCTAAACTCAACTGTGAGAAGTTTATCACGCCTGAATGGGAAGCGTCAAGAGTTGCGTTGCAGCTTGAGCTTCAAGGACACGCACATTTACCCAGCTAACTTGAGGGCAGTGGCAATATCTTCAGCAATCATCTTGCGCTTGCTTTTCTCGATGAAGAAGCTGGGACCAGCCTGCAGGTAGGAGGGCAGCGCCCGCTTGCCCTGGAAGTAGAACTCGCCGCCGCGGATCTTATAGGTCGAGCCAGCCGGGATGGCGCGCCCCTGGCCGGAGCGGCGGGCAATCTCATTGGCCGCCTTGATGGCCACATCGCCCATCAGGAGGAAGACGCGCACATTTGGGAAGAGCTTCAGCTCCTGCTCCAGGATGAGGGAGCATTCCTTGACCGTCCCGGTCTGGATGCCGTAAGCGGTCTTACCGCACTTCACGGCGGTGGTCAAGTAAACACCCAGGTTGAGGATGTCCTGGATGGAGCTGACCTGCGCACCCGCCTCCTGGAAGGCCTGGACGGTAGTTTGCTGGAAGAGGGGATCCCCGGAGGCGTAATAATCATCCTCGGGTTTTGCGGGGGCAGCCTCGGAGATCAGGACGATGGAGATCTGCTCAGGCAGGAGGTCGATGGCGGGGATCCGGTAAGCAGCGTGGTCCACATCGGGGCAGGGAAAGGTTTTGCAGCTGATATATTGACTGGGATTCATGTGGTGCTCCTTTTATGATAATAAACAATCCAGCAGTGCCCTTGCCAGAACCTTCCGGCGGGTTTCTCTGCGGCGCGCTTTTTCCTCTTCCGGTCGCCCGGCATAGAGTGACTGGTTCCTTACTGGCACGTCGGAGACGGAGAACAGCGCTGCTGCCCGGATACCAACCAACCGGGCTGCTTTAAAAACGGCTGCCGTTTCCATCTCAATGCCAATGCAACCCAATTCATTTTTCAACTCATCCAACCGGCTGAACTCGGTCAGGATGCTGTCTGTACTGAAAACGGGGCCAGTAAACACAGCCACACCTTCGGATCTCGCCAGGGGAGCTGCCACACGCACTATCATCGATGACAGGGTTTCATCGGGATAGATATTCTCTAAAAAGCAGTCCTTCCTAGGGAAACCCGGCTGCAGGTAACGGCAGAATCCGTCCCCGGAGTATGAAGATGACGGGATTACCAGGTCGCCGAGGCACATATCCGGCAACAAGCCACCGACCGATCCGGCAAACCAGATGCGCTCGCAGGGGGTGCAGCCTAAAGCCAGGACTGCATCTCCTGTTTGCGACGCACCGATACCGGAGCGGATGACGCTGACCGGTTGGCCTTTAAATTTCATTTCAAATAGTTTGTCCGGCGTGATTGTTGTGATCGGGTTTACCCACAGGCCAAATACTTCCGGTTGCCACCAGGGCATGAGGATTACATTTGGATGGATGGCTTCAGGATCGCAGCGGAACGTCATGCGGACCACATCGTTGGGCGAGATGTGGTACTTTTCTAGTTGGAAGAATTCAGGCAGGGATTTCATAGTGTGATTCTAGCAGGTTTTCAAACACGCCGGAAGTGAACACCATCTCCCAGTTGTGCTAGAGAGCCCTGTTGCTGCATCCACGTTCCATCTTTACAGGTTGGACCTGCTGGCGGAGCGAACGGGTGAGGATCCACTGTACTACCACACGGATGGGCTGGGCAGCACGTGCTCCCTAACGGATGGGTTAGGAAAGATGAGCCCTGACTATATCTTGTATATAGATAAAGTAGGATACCATTCGGTGTGTCGTTCTTCAATGAGCTGGAGGAAGGCGGATAGGATGGGCGCATTTGGATATCCGGCGCGGGCGTACATGTTTTGGATATCGGTGCAGACCTGGGAGGCGCTCCAACCGAAGCGGGTGACGGTGGCATCATAGCCGTCGGCAATATTGGCGATCTGGCCAGGGATGGTCAGCTGCTCATATCTCAATCCATCCGGGTAGCCGGAGCCATCCACAGACTCTTGATGCTGGGCAGCGCAGATCAAGAGTTCGTAAAGAGGGGTTGGACGCTCTCCAGGAAATCCCGACCGAGGGAAGCATGGGTTCGTGATTAAGGGCATGGTTGTTTCGATGGGTAAACCCTGGTCAGCGAGGGCGACGAAGAGCTCGCCGACGAAGACTTTGCCGATGTCGTGGAGCAGTCCTCCCCAATAGATTTCGTGAGCTTCATCATCGGAAAAACCAAGCAGTGCAGCCAAAGCGGTCGCGTTACGGGCAACCCGGTGAGCATGACCGCCCTCCTGCGGGAACCAGGTCTGGGCAGAAGCGGTTCGCCAGATGCACTCGAAGAAAAGCCGGCGGAGGGCTTCCAGCTCCGGTCCGGCAAGAATGAGGGCGCTTTCGCCGAATAGGGAACGAGCCGAGGAGAGCACAGCGGAAAATTCAGGGGTCTTTAAATCCTCGGACAGGGCTGGGATATAGGCAGGGAAGGGCAAAGAATTGAGCTGATTGTATTTTTGTGGGTTGGAGGTATAGAGGAAAAGACCGCAGTCAGCGATGGATTGAGAGGCGAGGGTAAGCAACCTTTGAAATTCAGCGTGCGGAGCGATTGAAGGGGAAGAGAGCACTCGATAATGATATCACTGCATGGTCAGATTGAATAACTTGACAACCTGTTCTGGATGTAGTACAGTAAACCTGTACAGATTGGAGAGAAAATGACCATTCAAACAACTTATACACAAGCACGGGCTGGGCTGGCGAAATTACTTGACCAGGTCACTCATGACCGTGAGGTGGTGATTATTCAACGCCGGGGAGAGGAGGAAGTGGCGATGATCGCTGCTGCGGAGCTGGAAAGCTTGCTGGAAACGGCTTACCTGTTACGATCCTCCGCAAATGCTGAACGCTTAATATCGGCCCTTGGTCGGGCGCTGAAAAATGAAACCAACCCCCTAACGCTTGAGGCGCTAAAGCGCGAGGTAAACTTTGAATAAGAAAGGGCGATTGGCAGTATTCCAGCCGGAATTTATCGAAGACCTGCGCTACTGGGTGGAAACGGATCGTAAACTGGCAGTTCGGGCGTTTGATTTGATCGAGGCAATTCTACGCGATCCGTTCGGGGGAATTGGTAAGCCTGAACCGCTCAAGTATTTGACTCCCGGTGCATGGTCCAGAAGGCTTACTCAGGAACACCGCATTGTCTACCTGGTTCGAGATGACCGCATTGATTTTCTGCAGGCGAGATACCATTATTAATCTAAAACGCCTGGAAAGGGCGTTTTTCCTGAAAAAGATGAACACGGAAAAAAAGGAAAGCGTCGATAAAGAGCATCGGGGAAAAGGCGGATTTCTATAGATATATTGTATTTGAGAAATGAGATGGGTATGGGCAATTCTTTTCATGAATAATGAGATTAGGGGTAATGCTTAAACATCGAAGGAAGTCACGCTTGGATATTCCACGCTTCGGCGATCTTCGATGCCAGGGCAATCCCCTCTTCGAGAGTCATTGATTGACCTTCAGCCCAAGCGGCGGCGTAATCATCCGCGCTAAGGTGACTGCGTAAAATTTGTTCCGCCTCTGAACCTTTTGCAACTTGATAATAATAACTTAGACTCTCATCATCTGGATATTGAGCATATGCAATGCTCACTAAAGCCACAGCTTGGGCGAAGTATTGCTTGCCTTTTTGACCTTCCATCTGGCTGCTTATATTTGCCAGAATGATCCCCATTAATGCGATATGAACATACGCAAATATTTCCCTGCCGACCAAATGCCAGGCGCGGATTGCATGATCATTATGGTAAACCGCCATGTCAAACTCTCCCTGGCGAATCAATTGCATGGTTCGACCACAGGATGCCATTGCGAATCCGATTTTATCCCCAGACTCCTGGAAAAGTGCAAAGGCCTTTTCCCAATGCGCCAGGCTTTCGAATATTTTTCCCTGCTCAAATTCACAAGTAGCTAGAATGATATATAAATTAGCGCTTGACCAGCGATCCGTACACCCTTCAGGACCAAACAATCGCAATGCCGCTTCTGCATACTGGTGTGCAACATTGAAATTTTTATAATTTTCCTGTTCCAAAAAGGCTATTCTCTCCAAGAGATTGGTGTGCATCCAGATGTATTCACGGTCCAGGTCAGTAGCGATCTCCAAAGCCTCCTTCCACAAAGCTTCAGATTCTCTACGATCTCGTGTGTACCACCCCAATTCTCCCAATGCGTAAACCCGTTCAGGATTTGCCTGTGAACCAATTTTTCGGCAAAGCTGTATTGCCTCCTCTAACAATGCTGATGCTTCTTCTTGTTGAATTATAGTAATAAAAAATGAAAATTGCAGTGCGATTAAAGCCCTGACGCGCAGCAGATCAGATATTTTTGCAGAATTGGCTGCCGCTAAACCTGTTCTTACCCAACGAGTTGATTCCTCCATATACCCCTGGGATGGCATAAAGCGAAAGCCCAGCGCAGCAGCGATCTTCAACCCACTTTCAAAATTCTCTCCCCCCGTATAAGCCCAATCTACCGCGGCGCGCAGGTTATCCAACTCCTCAACCAGTCGCTGGGTCCATTCCAGCCGCTTCTCGGTCATCAGCATTCGGTAACCTGTCTCTGCAAAATGGACGTAAAATGCAAGATGGCGGTCTCGGAGAGTTTTACTACCGCCAGAATCATAGAGTTTTTCGCGGGCGTACTGGCGCACGGTTTCGAGCAGCCGGTAGCGCGCTTCCTGACCCTGGCTCCGTTCCACGCTGACTAAGGATTTATTGACCAATGAAGCCAGCAACTCGAAGACATCATCATCTTCCAATCCGTCTCCACCGCAAATCGTCTCCGCTCCCTGAAGCGTGCAGCCGCCGGCGAAGACTGAAAGGCGCAGCAGAAGCAGGCGTTCCCGCTCCTGAAGCAGCTGATAGCTCCAATCGATCGTCGCACGCAAGGTTTGCTGGCGCGGCAGTGCTGTACGCGCTCCACCGGTTAACAGGCGAAAAACATTGTCGAGGCGATGAAATAGCTGCTCAGTTGTCAGCATATCCAGCCGTGCAGCTGCCAGCTCGAGCGCCAAGGGGATGCCATCCAGCCTTCTACAAATTCGGGCGATCAGGCTTGCATTGCTACCTGTGATTTCAAAACCGGGCATGACACTGCGGGCACGATCCAGGAACAACTCCACAGCCTCACTGTGCAGCAAACTCTCTTTATCCAGCTGTTTTTGCATGTCGGGCAATGTCAGCGAAGGCAATCGATAGACAGCCTCTCCAGGAACGCCCAGCGCTTCACGGCTGGAAACGAAAAATTTTAGCGTGGAGCACGCTTGAACAAGATGGTTCACCAATAAGGCGCAAGCTTCAACCAAATGTTCGCAGTTATCCAAAAGGATCAGAATATCTTTTTTTTGTAGGTATTTGAGCAACAGGTCAATCACTGTGGATCCCTGGTCAACGCGTAATCCTAAAGCAGTCAAGACGGTCTGGGGAACCAGGTCTGGATCAACAATGGAAGCTAACTCAACATACCAGACCCCATGAGGGTATTCCGCCAGGACTTCTTCTGCGACCTTTAATGTTACACGCGTCTTACCCACCCCACCCGGGCCGATCAGCGTCACCAGGCGGTTTTGAGAAAGTAATCCCTTTACCTGATTGCATTCTTGCTGACGGCCAATGAAGCTGGTTACCTGGGCAGGCAGGTTATGCTGGCGAGGCTTCTCCTGTGTTGTGGCGATGAAATTCCCATCCCGGATGATCTCATACAGCTGCCTCGTCTCAACCGAAGGCTCGACACCCAACTCGTCTTTCAAAATCCGCTTGCAGGCTTCGAACTGTGCCAGGGCAGCCGAACGTTGGTTGTTGATCGCCAGCAAACGCATCAGCTGACGGTGGGCGTCTTCCTGCCAGGGCTCCAGCTCCACCCGCTTCCGAGCATAACCTATGGCCTTCTCGTAATCCTGGCTCTGCGCATGATGCTCCCCCAGCTTCCCCAGGGCTGAAGAAGCCATGCCCTGGTAGCGTTCACGCAAGTTCGCCGTCCAGCTGTCGAAATCAGGGCTGCCCTTCAGCGAGAACCCCTCCAAAAAGCCTCCGCGGTAGAGTTTCATCGCCGATTCCAGATCCTTGCTGGCTGTTACGGCAGACGACCTTTCGAAGTCCACCACATCCAGCCAGCAGTCACTTTCGGGATTGAGCTGGATCGTCTCCCCCTCCACCAGGATGAACGGAGTTGGATTCTCCTCATCCTTTAGAACCTGGCGCAGGTTGGTGAGCACCTGGCGCAGGTTGGCGCGTGCCGAGCTTTCGGGGTAATCAGGCCACAGCAGCCCCACCAGGCTCTGCCGCCGGTGGGCGCATACTCTCTCCACTGCCAGGTAGGCCAGCAGGGCGCGGGCTTTTTCGGTTTTGAAGCCGGTGATCGGTTTCCCATCCAGGGTCGCTTCGAATGCCCCCAACAAAGATAACCTCAAACGTCTCATTTTCATCTCCTACCACTAAAACTGGTCTGCAGCGAGGGATGATGAGATCAGGTTGATTGCCTCTTATCTATTGTAGCATTTTCCACTCGATTGTCTACATTCTGATCAATTTCCAGGCAATTTCCAGAAAAGTTCAATCTTTCACGCGCTTATAACGCTTCATTCACGCCTCTGAAATTTCCTTATAACGCCCGCTTGCTACCCTTTGAACAGGAAATGTTCAAGGGTCACCAGCAGACGAAAGGAAAGGCTGAAATGAAGAATACAAGCGTAATCTGGATTGGATTGGTTCTGATAGCAGGTTTGTTCTCACAAACCTCTTGCAGCCCTGTTTCTTTTTCCGGTCAGCCCAAAGTCGATCTTCGAGAATCGTCAACAACAAACCAAAACGATTTAACCAACACATACGACTTGAGTTCCAGCATCGTCAATGATCCTGATCCCAACCGGGAAGCAGAGCTCGCAAATATCCGCAGCGCCACGCTCCTGATCAGGATGCAAACACCCCAATCGCAAAATAGGATTGGCCTGGACGTGGGCTTGGGCTGGGGGATGGGGTCGCTTATTCGCCTCAATGGTGAAAATCTCTTGGTAACCCATAACCATTGGGGGGATCTGTTGCTGGATCTGACCATTGTTGAATTCCGCAATGCCGACAATCAGATGATCAAGCCCATCTACGGTTATGAGTTCAAGGAATGGATTGTTTTCCAGGACACCGGTACCTTAGTGCTCAAGCTCCCAGAGGAATTATTCGGCCTATCCGACCTAATCCACATGGATGCTATTCCGCAGATTGCTCCAGGTGAGACTGTGGATGTGGTTTACCGGGAGAACCCCGCCCGAGAGAAGGCCACCATCCTCCAGGCGGTGGTTGAAGAGATCATCACCTATAAGGGTCTGCCGGCTTATCGCTTGCGCAGCCTGGATGGGCAGCCGATCATCCCGGGTGACTCAGGTGGTGGGATCTGGTACAACGGCGCGCTGGTGGGTAACAACTGGGTAACTGTGATGGAAGCAAATGGAAGTGCTGCAGAAGTCTCTGGAAATTCAGAGGAAGAAAACCTCAATTACACGGATTTGAGCTACGCGGCAATGCTTTCGGTGGATATTCCCTGACTTGGAAATTGCCCTCCCATGATGCTTCGTTATACTCAGGACAAGGCTCTTGCCCACAAGGCGAGGGTGACGGTGAGTTTTTGAAGAAGACCTCACCCCCAGCCCCTCTCCTGAAAGGAGAGGGGAGCTGCCCTCACCTTCGCTCCTTCGTTTCACTCTGGACAGGCTTCTCTCCCGAAAATAGAGGATAACTGCATAACAGCTGTAAAGAGATTTTGATCTGCAGAGACCTGACAGGTTTTATCAGAAGCGGATTGAGGCCATAACAGGATGGCCGGTGGCACTGGCAAGCTACAGCAACAAGGGCGTGATAAGGTTTTCGTTCAACGAAACGCCCTCGTAAAAGCCTTGTCTCCCAATGCTTGTCAGGCGGAGGTTTAATGGCGGCTGCGCAATTAAGAGTTGATTTAGCGCTCAAACATCGAAGGCAGTCAGGCTTGGATATTCCCCGCTTCGGCGATCTTGGCTGCCAGGGCAATCCCTTCTTCGAGAGTCATCGATTGGCCTTCAGCCCAAGCTGCGGCGTAATCATCCGCGCTAAGCTGACTGCGTAAAATTTGTTCCGCCTCTGCCCGGTTCATTTCTCCGTAAAGATTTAGCAAATCATCGTCCGAAGGATAATGGGTATCTGCAATACTCAACAAAACCACGGCTTGGGTAAAGCATCGTTGGCTCTCCTGAGCTTCCAGCCCTTTGCCGATATTTGCCAGGATGATGCCCAGGAATGCAAGATGACAAGCTGCATATTTTTCCCTGCCTACTAAATGCCAGGCGCGCAGCGCACGATCATTGGGGTTGACCGCTTCGGCAAACGCTCCCTGGCGAATCAATTGCATGGCCAGACCACAGGCTGCGCCTGCAAATCCGGGAGTATCCCCAGAATCCTGGTAAAGTGCAAGTGCCTTTTTGTTATGCACCTGACCTTCGGAATACTTTCCTTGTTCAAATTCACTTAGTAGCTAATACTTGATATGCGAGAGCACTTGACCAGCGGTCCGTACAACCTTCAGGACCGAACAGCCGCAATGCGGCCTCTGCATATTGGCACGCAGCATCAAAATTATTAAAAATATTATTCTGAAAGAGCCATTTCCTCTAAGAGATTGACATGCATCCAGATGTGTTCACGGTCAAGGCCAGGCGCGATCTCCAAAGCCTCCTTCCACAAAGCTTCTGCGTCTTGATGCTCTTTTTTGTACACCTGCCAAGTTACCCAAGGCATAAATCCGTTCAGGATTTGCCTGGGTCCCAATTTTTCGGCAAAGCTGGATCGCCTCTTCCAGCGATGCTGCTGCTTCTTCTGGTGGAACCAAAAGCAATTCATAACGGCCATTCCAGCGCGATTAAAGCCTTGGCGCGCAGCAGATCCGGTATTTTTGCAGAATCGGCTGCTAGATAAACCCATTTTAACCCATCGAGTTGCTTCCTCCCAATATCCCTGGGATACCATAAAGCGGAAGCCCAGCGCAGCCGCGATCCTTCAACCCACTTTCAAAATCCTCTCCCCCCGTATAAGCCCAATCTACGGCGGCACGCAGGTTATCAAGCTCCTCAACCAATCGCTGGGTCCATTCCAGCCGCTTCTCGGTCATCAGCATTCGGTAACCTGTCTCTGCAAAATGGACGTAAAATGCAAGATGGCGGTCTCGGAGAGTTTTACTACCGCCAGAATCATAGAGTTTTTCGCGGGCGTACTGGCGCACGGTTTCGAGCAGCCGGTACGCGCTTCCTGACCCTGGCTCCGTTCCACGCTGACTAAGGATTTATTGACCAATGAAGCCAGCAACTCGAAGACATCATCATCTTCCAATCCGTCTCCACCGCAAATCGTCTCCGCTCCCTGAAGCGTGCAGCCGCCGGCGAAGACTGAAAGGCGCAGCAGAAGCAGGCGTTCCCGCTCCTGAAGCAGCTGATAGCTCCAATCGATCGTCGCACGCAAGGTTTGCTGGCGCGGCAGTGCTGTACGCGCTCCACCGGTTAACAGGCGAAAAACATTGTCGAGGCGATGAAATAGCTGCTCAGTTGTCAGCATATCCAGCCGTGCAGCTGCCAGCTCGAGCGCCAAGGGGATGCCATCCAACCTTCTACAAATTCGGGCGATCAGGCTTGCATTGCTACCTGTGATTTCAAAACCGGGCATGACACTGCGGGCACGATCCAGGAACAACTCCACAGCCTCACTGTGCAGCAAACTCTCTTTATCCAGCTGTTTTTGCATGTCGGGCAATGTCAGCGAAGGCAATCGATAGACAGCCTCTCCAGGAACGCCCAGCGCTTCACGGCTGGAAACGAAAAATTTTAGCGCGGAGCACGCTTGAACAAGATGGTTCACCAATAAGGCGCAAGCTTCAACCAAATGTTCGCAGTTATCCAAAAGGATCAGAATATCTTTTTTTTGTAGGTATTTGAGCAACAGGTCAATCACTGTGGATCCCTGGTCAACGCGTAATCCTAAAGCAGTCAAGACGGTCTGGGGAACCAGGTCTGGATCAACAATGGAAGCTAACTCAACATACCAGACCCCATGAGGGTATTCCGCCAGGACTTCTTCTGCGACCCTTAATGTTATCACGCGTCTTACCCACCCCACCTGGGCCGATCAGCGTCACCAGGCGGTTTTGAGAAAGTAATCTCTTTACCTGATTGCATTTTTGCTGACGGCCGATGAATCTAGTGAGCTGGGAAGGCAGGTTGTGAGGATAGCCTTTTGCTAGCAGAAGCTCTGATGGCTGGCTGTCGCGAATGCTCTCATACAAACGAATCGTTTCAGTCGAAGGCTCGACGCCCAGCTCATTTTTCAAGGTGCGCTTACAGGTTTCGAACTGCGCCAGGGCAGCGGAGCGCTGTCCACTGGCTGCTAGCAGGCGCATGAGGTGGCGGTGGGCATCTTCCTGCCAGGGTTCAAGCGCAAGGCGTTTGCGCGCACAGCCAATAGCTTTTTCGTAGGCTTTATCTTTCTCATAGAGCTCTGCCAGGCGCGAGAAGGCAGCTGAAGCCTGCACTTGAAGCTGCTCTTTGACGGCAAGGGACCAGTCATCGAAAGCAGGGCAATCCTTGAGGGTGAAGCCTTCCAGGAAGCTGCCGCGGTAAAGGTCAAGAGCTGATTGGAACTGGTCTGAAGTAGAATAACCTTCCTTTGAGAGTCTTTCGAGCTGGCGGGTGTCAAGGAAATGGTTGGAATCCGGATTGAACTGGATGGTTTCACGGGTGATAAGCAGAAAGGGAGGCTCGGCAGTTTCATCGCCAATGGCATGGCGCAGGTTGGAGAGGGCGTTGCGCAGACTGGTGCGGGCGGAGGCATCCGGCCAACCAGGCCATAAGAGGGCAGCCAGCTGCTCACGCCGGTGAGGGCGTCCGGACTCAACTGCCAGGTAAGCGAGCAGGGCCCGGACTTTATCCGCCTCGAAGGAGGTGACGGGTTGGCTGTTGAGTTTGACCTGAAAGGGACCGAGAAGGAACAACTCAAGGTGGGGCATAAGATACCTCCCTGATCAGTAATTTGATTGTAGCATAAAGAGAGGGCGATGGTTACGGTGAGTTTTTAAAGAATCCGCTAATCGCCGCGAATGGATAAAAACCATCCGGGTGAATAAACAGGTTATAAGAACACGAGTGAAGAATGTCCAGCATTCATGAAAAATCATGGATGGTCCGGCATGAATCATTTTTAAAAAACTGGGCAGGGAGAATCTGCCCTTACGGGAGAGGAAAAAGCAGCAGCCCCAGGCAGATCAAAACCTGGGTGCGTCCTATGAGGTTGTTTCCTGCCTGGCGTACTCGATGGCTTGATTAATCGACAGCGTCTGTCCCTCCTCCCAGGTCTTCTTGAAAGCATCCTCGCCCAACGCATCACGGACTTCGAGGATGGCGCTTTCGCGCTCAGCCCTTTCCCGAGGGGTGCGGGCATTTTGGTAGCATTGATGATATTCCTCCGTCGCTCCCAGCAGCCGGGCAGCGTGCTCCATCTCCCGCAGAGAAACTGCTAATAAGCCAAGCGCTTCCAGGGGCAGCGCAGCATTCCAGGCAGACCAGTCTGAGAAAGGCCACTCCGTGCCCCATCGCTTTTCGATGGCCTCAAAAAAATGCCTGCGCGCGGACAAGAGACCACCTCGGTCGCAGTCTACCTTTCCCAATCCATAAATCGCATTAAATCCGACAGTTTGTTCTCCTATTTCCTGATTGAGCTCCAAGACATGCGAAAACTTCTGGGCAGCCTGCCCGAATTCCCCCTTGGCTAAAGCCAGGCTGCCTAGGTCACATAATGAATCCATCATGAAAGGTATATGATCTTTCTTCCATGTAAAAGCCAGGCATTCTTCCATCAACCTGGTTGCGTGATCAAAATTACCCTGCGAAAGAGCCAGCCTCCCAAGAGCAGAAAATCCGATAAAAATGTAGTACAAGGCACCCTGGCGGCGACTTTCAAAGAGAAGTTTTTCAAAATTCCTGGAAGCCTGTTCATATTTTCCTTGCAACCAATCGATCAACCCGATGTGCAAGAGAGCCATATCGATACCAACGATACAATTTATCCTGGAGTTTATGGACAAGCTTTCTTCGATAAATGGCCGAGCTTTTTCAAAATCACACTGGCCCAAAGCGGTGCCACCCAACAAGATAAGCTCCCAAGCTATCCCCTCTTGATCGCCAAGCTCTTTTCGAATAGTTAAGTTTTCTTCAAGCATAAGCCTGGCTTTTTCGAATTCATGTTCAAGGATTGCCTGCATGGCAAGCAAATCTCTACTCTCACAATATCCAAACCGGTCTCCTACTTCCAAAAAAAGAGCTATGCTCTCCTCCAATAAACTATTGAATCGGGATCGATCTTCCACCCCTAAGAAAAGCCCTCCTAAAGATCTGAGTATATAAGCATAATCCCTTTTTACATCTGATCCCAGCTCCTGGCAAAGAGCGGCTCCCTCCTCTAAATAACGGGCTGTCCTATCGATAACCTGGGCCAGGGCTCCCGCAGCCCCCAGGGCTTTAGCCCGGATCACGAGCTGTGGATGAGAGAGCGGGCTATTTTCATGCATCTTTGCCTGGCTGGCTAAAAGCCGTTCAATCCAATTCACCCCTTCCACATGCCAATTGCGGGAATGCCAGAACCAGTGCACCGCTGAAGCCAGCCGCAATCCCATTTCAGGATTCCGGGTTTCCATAGACCACTCCAAAGCCTGGCGCAGGTTATCCGATTCAGCCTCCAATTGATCCATGATAACCACCTGGTCAGGACCGCGGACCTTGCCCTCCACCTTTTCGGCAAGCTCGACATAATATAGCAGGTTCCGGTCACGCGCCGCGGTTGCCTGTCCAGCATCCTCCAGCTTCTCATGTGCATATTGGCGGATCGTCTCCAGCATGCGATAACGCGTGGTTGGGCCTGTCTCTGTTTCGATTGCAACCAAGGATTTATTCACCAGAGAGCCTAATAAATCTAACACAGTGCTGGAACCTATATCTTCCCCACAGCCTGTAAACTCCGCCGCCTCCAGCGTCCAGCTGCCTGCAAAAACCGACAGGCATTGAAGCAATCTCTGCTCGGCAGAGGAGAGCAAAGCGTAAGACCAGTCAATCGAAGCGCGCAGAGTCTGGTAACGCGGCAGGGCTGCCCGGCTGCCACCGGTCAGCAGGCGGAAACGATCATCCAACCTGGCGGCGATTTCTTCCACGCGCAACACCTTCACGCGCGCTGCAGCCAGCTCGAGCGCCAGCGGCATACCGTCCAGGCGCTGGCAAACCTGGATAATTGCCGGAGCATTGTCTGAGGTCAGCATAAAGTCGGAGGAAGCATTTCCAGCGCGCTCGATAAAAAGGCGCACGGCTTCGTACTGCAGCAGGGTCTCCAGTGGGGGAAGTTCCCCTGTCCCGGGTAAAGTCAATTGTGGGACGAGGTAGGATGCTTCTCCATCGATCCCCAGTGCTTCACGGCTGGTGGCAAGGATGGACAGGCGCGGGCACGTGTGCAGAAGGGCGTCTGCCAGCCGGGCGCAGGCCTCGATCAGGTGCTCGCAGTTGTCGAGGATCAGCAGCAGATGCCGGGATTCCAGATAATCCTGCAGAAAGGATAATGCTTGTGGATTAGAAGCCAACTGCATGCCCAATGCCTGAGCTGCCGCCTCCACAACCAGAGTTGGATCGGAAAGGGGCGCCAGCTCAGCCAGCCAGACGCCGTCGGGGAAATTCTCTATCGATCTTTCAGCCACCTGTAATGCCAGGCGGGTCTTGCCTGTTCCGCCCGATCCGGTGAGCGAAACCAGGCGATGGGTTTTGATTAAACCCAATACCTGCTCGATCTCCTTATCCCTTCCGATGAAGCTGGTGAGCTGGGCAGGCAGGTTATGTTGGCGGGGCTTCTCCTGCGCTGTGGCGGTGAAATTCCCATCGCGGATGCTCATGTGCAGGCGAATCGTCTCAGCCGAAGGCTCGACACCCAACTCGTCTTTCAAAATCCGCTTGCAGGCTTCGAACTGTGCCAGAGCAGCCGAACGTTGGTTGTTGATCGCCAGCAGGCGCATCAACTGGCGGTGGGCTTCCTCCTGCCAGGGCTCCAGCTCCAGCCGCCGGCGGGCATAACCTATCGCTTTCTCGTAATCCTGGCTCTGCTCATGATGCTCCCCCAGCTTCCCCAGGGCTGAAGAAGCCATGCCCTGGTAGCGTTCACGCAAGTTCGCCGTCCAGCTGTCGAAATCTGGGCTGTCCTTCAACGAGAACCCCTCCAGCAAGCCTCCCCGATAGAGAGATATCGTTCCTTTCAGATCATCAACTGAGGGAATCGTTTTTCCTACTTCTTGTTTGGCGGATATCTGTTCCTCAAAGGCTGTCACATCCAACCAGAAGTCGCTCTCAGGATTGAACTGGATCGTCTCCCCCTCCACCAGGATGAACGGAGTCGGATTCTCCTCATCCTTTAGAACCTGGCGCAGGTTGGTGAGCACCTGGCGCAGGTTGGCGCGCGCCGAGCTTTCGGGGTAATCAGGCCACAGCAGCCCCACCAGGCTCTGCCGCCTGTGGCCGCGACCCCTCTCCACCGCCAAATATGCCAACAAAGCCCGGGCTTTTTCCGTCTTGATGCCGGTGATCGGTTTCCCATCCAGGGTCGCTTCGAAAGCCCCCAATAAGTGCAGCGCCAAGCGCCTCATATTCACCCTCCTGCTATCCAATCCAGCCTTTAGCGAGGAATGATGAGATCAGGTTGATTGCCTCTTATCTATTGTAGCATTTTCCACTCGATTGTCCACATTCTGATCAATTTCCAGGCAATTTCCAGAAAAGTCTAATCTTTCACGCTCTTATAACGCTTCATTCACGCCTCTGAAATTTCCTTATAACGCCCGCTTGCTAACCTTTGAACAGATCCATGTTCAAGAATCACCAGTAGACGAAAGGAAAGGCTGTAATGAAGAATACTTACACAATCTGGATTGTAGTACTTCTGATAATAATTTTGTTCTCACAAACCTCTTGCAGCCCTGTTTCATATTCTGAGCAGCCGATAGTAGAGCTTTCAGGATCGTCAGCAATAAACCAAAACGGTCCAACCGGCGCAATCGACCTAAGTGCCAGCACCACCAATGATCTTGACCACAACCGGGAAGCAGAGCTCGCAAATATCCGCAGCGCCACGCTCCTGATCAGGATGCAGATACCCCAGACGCAAAATGCGGTTGGCTTGGATGTGGGCCTGGGCTGGGGGATGGGGTCTTTAATTCGGCGAAAGGGTGAGAATCTCTTGGTAACCCATAACCATTGGGGGGATTTGCTGCAGGATTTATCCATTGTAGAATTCCGGAATGCCGACAACCAGATGATCAAGCCCATCTATGGTTACGAGTTCAAGGAATGGATTGTTTTCCAGGACGCTGGTACCCTAGTGCTAAGGCTCCCGGAGGAATTATTCGACCCATCCGCTCCAGCGAGTATGGATGCCATTCCCCAGATTGTTCCAGGCGAGACCGTGGATGTGGTTTACCGAGAAAACCCCACACGAGAGAAGGCTACGATCCTCCAGGCTGTTGTCGAAGAGATCATCACCTACAAGGGTCTGCCGGCTTATCGTCTGCGCAGCCTGGACGGGCAGCCGATCAAACCGGGTGACTTAGGTGGTGGAATTTGGTACAACGGTGCGCTGGTGGGGAATAATTGGGTAACTTTGATGGAAACAAGCGGAAGTGTGGCAGAAACCTCCGGAAATTCAGAGGAAGAAAATCTCTTTTATACCGATTTGAGCTATGCGGCAATTCTTTCGTTAGATATTCCCTAACTCGAAAATTGTTTGGCCCATGTTCTTTCGTCGCACTCAGGACTAGGTTCTTGCCCACAAGGCGAGGGTGACGGTGAGTTTTTGAAGAAGACCTGATGGGATCTTAGGTTTCATCGGATGGGATGTCATAGAGGTTTGCGATGGGTACATCGCTTCTTCCTCGCTTCGCTCGTCAGAACGACAAAGCCCTCGCCCATGCTCCTTTGTTCCACTAAGGTTCTTGCCCATAAGGCGAGGGTGACGGTGAGTTTAACAGGAGACCCCAGGGGTTTGCGATGCAATGCATCGCTTAAAACCCCTGGGGTCTCAATCCTGCTGCCCCTACTTGACGATCACCACGTCGCTGGCGCTGCGACCGAAGACCTCGGGGGAGTACATTTCCTCGGCCTTGGCAGGGGGCACCACGAAGGTGCCGGGGGTGGTGGCGCGGGCGATGTAGGCGTATTCGTAGACGCCGTCCCACAGCAGGGAGGTGAAGGCTTCGGCGCGTTCGTCACGTAAATTTTGGTGCTCGTACCAGGTGCCCCACCACCACCAGCCATAGCGGAAGTTGGAGCTGCTGGGGTCTTGTGGGGTGCTGCCGGAGACTTCCAGGGTGGGGTTGACGATCTCCAGCCCGGCGGGGAGCGGGTCGGAAAGCGCCACGTGGTAGCGGCGGTTCGTGGCGACCATGGTCAGGCGCACTCGCACGCGCGCCCCGGCTTTGATGTGCCAGACGCCGTCTTCATCTTGCGATACGTCGGCAGGGTCGTCGACCGCATTATAGGTGCGCATGACGACGAAGCCCATGTCGAGCGGATCGAGCTGCAGGTCGGTGGGGGCATATTTCATCCCTAAACGGTAGTACAGCCGCCCGGTGCCTTCCTTGCTCAGGATCAGGTCCTGGGTGCCACCGCCGCCCTGGGCGGGGTCCACCAGGTAAACCATGGGCACCAGGGTCTCGTGGGTGTCGGTGGTGTAGCCGCTGTAGGCATGGTCGCCGGCATAGGTCTCGCCCAGCCAGATGCGGGCCACGAAGTCGGGCGTCTGGGCCTCGAAGGTGTTGAAGTAGCGGTCGAGGGCGACCAGGACGAAGACATTCTCCTGGGTGTTATTCCAGCGCCCGTTGGTGCTGTGCGCCAGCAAGCCGTTGACCAGCTTGGGGATCAGGTCATACTCAGGATTGTCATTGATCATGGCATCCAGCAGGATGGCATCAGTGCGCCGGTTTGAGCCCAAGAGCAGGTAGTTCTGATCGTCGTAATCGGTGGTGAAGTTGGCGGCCCCGGCGGTCTCGACAGCGTGGTTATTAACGTAGCGGCGGATCTCCTCCACCTGGGAGGCGGCAGAGGGGGCGTCGCTGAGCACCTGCCACAGCCAGCCGATGGCATCCAGGGACAATTTCTCTATCCCAGCTTCATCATACAGCTTGAGGGCTTTATCAACGTCGCTTTCGCCCATCAAATCGCGCACGTAGAGGGCGTAGGCGGAGAGCGTCCAGCGGGTGTTCTGGCCGTACCAGTAGGGATAGTAGCTCTCGATCTGCTGCAGGTAGGCAAGGAGGCGCTGCTGCATCTCCTCGGGAACCTCGAACTCTTTGAGCCTGGCACGCTGCAGGGCATGGGCGACATGGATGGTGTTGAAGGGGATGGATTCCTGCCCGTGGCGCCAGTAGGGGAAGCCGCCATCGTCGTTCTGCAGGCTGCGCAGCTTCTCGATATCTGCCTGGACCGAGACCTGCATGGCCTCGGGGGAGGGCAAGCCATCTGCATTAAAGGCGGTCAGGACGTCGCGCAGGGCGGCCACCGCCAGGACCCGCGAGGCGATCTGCTCGGTGCACTCGAAGGGATAAGAGACCAGGTACAGGACAACATCCGTAAGGGCCTGCAGGGCGGTGGAGGAGGTGGTGACCTCCAGGCCGCCGTACTGCGGGAATACATCGGAGGGAGCGAGCACCGGCTGGGCGATGGCGCCGTTATCGATGACACCGTAGGTGGCAAAGGCTTCGGTGGTGGCCGGGGTATAGACGGGCAGCTCGATGGTGACTGCATCAGCATAACTGCCGGAAACTGCGGCAATCTGGAAGCGGGCGGTGCCAGCCTTGTCCGTCTGGACAGGGAAGCGCACTTCCACCCGGTCACGCGCCGGCACGGTGATGCGCAGGCCAACCTGGTCTGCAAAAGCCCCATCCGTCGACCCCAGGCTGACCAGGTGAATGTTGCTGCCCTGGACGACCACCTCCACCTCGATCGGGTCGCCGGTCTGGTTTTGGAGCAAGACGGGCAGCTCGAAGGCGTCGCCAAAGTTCAGGAAGCGCGGGCGGAGGGGCGCACCATCAGAGGCAGGCGGGCAACCAGGTTCGATTCGCCCGTGCCAAACTGGCGCCCCGAATTATCCACTGCCACCACCATGACCCGGTAGCGGGTCAGGTTATCGGGCAGCTTGATCGGAACGCTGGCTTTGCCATCGGCGCCAGTACGCACAGTGGGGGCAAAGAGGGCCAGCGGGTTGAAGTCCGAACGCACGGTGATGGGCGTTGAAGCGGCGCCTTCGTTGGCGCCTTTCATTTCGGCGCTGGCGGTCATGGTGGGCATGGCTTCCATGGCGGGCATTGCATAGATGTTCTCTTTTTCAACAGCCATATCGGCTGCCTGGCGGGAAACCTCCTCCGCCATATCCTGGGGATTGGCCAGGATGATGCTGGAGCGGCTGTACAGGCTGGACTGGTCGGCAGGGCGGTCGAGGTAGAAAACGCCCAGCGGATCGGCAAGCTGGTAATTGCTCAGGGCCAGGATGGCCTCGTCCACCACCACCACGGCCAGCTCTGCGCCAGAGACGGGCTGCCCGGCAGCATCCTGCAGAGTAAGATTTAAGATCGTCTCTCCGCCCGGTTCCAGCTCGGATCGGTCCGGCTTGACCTGCAGGGAGAGGCTGCGCTGCAAGGGCGGGATCTTCAGATTGAGCTGACCGGTGGCAAAGGCCGGGCGCGGCGCGGCATCGGGGAGCTCCTGACCTTGATCGTCGAGGCGCGGCGCCGAGCCGACCAGGTCGACCTGGAGGTTCAGGTTGGGGATATATTTCTCTTCTATGGGCACGGATAAGGTGGCTGTGCCATCTTCGATTGTGAAGCGCTGGGTGTAGAGGATGCCGCTGCGGCTGACGGTCAGCAAACCTTCGGCAGGGCTGAAGGGAGACTGCACCAAGATGTGGGCGGTATCGCCGGGCTGGTAGGTCTCCTTATCGGGGATCAGGGTGACCTGCTCCTGTTCCACCTGGCGGGCAGGGGGCTGCTTGCCTCCGCTGACCCAACGCGTGAACTGGCTCTGGTTCTTACGACCAAGCTCATCGGTAACGGTGGCGGTGATCTGGTAGGTGCCGCCGACGGGGGTCTGGAAGGTGCAGGTGACGGGCTCTGCCTGCGAGCCCAGCTTGCAGGTCTGGGTATCGACCGCTTCTTGTGACCAGTTGCTGCCGCTGTATTTCCATTCCAGGCGCGAGGCGGTGACCTCCACCGGGCGATCCACAACGGGCTTGCCGTCCAGGTCGGTGACGATGAAGTCGATCTCCAGGGGTGTGCCGAGGTCGACGAAATAAAGCTGGCTGCGCAAGCCCACATATAGGCTGGCGGGATGCACCAACAGGGTGGTGGTATCGGCCCAAGCCTGGCGGTTGAGGTCCATGACGGTGGCCTCAGCCAGGACGCTGAGGGGTTGGGGACCCGTGTTCTGGTTGAAATCGAGGTTCAAGTAATGCGTGCCGGTCGCATCGGTCTTGCCGGTGAAGGTTTCAGGCTGGCCTCCACTCTCATAGGAGTCGAAGTAACCTCCTTCGTCAAAGCGCCCATAGTACCACCAGGGCGTCCAGGTGCCGAAGGTGAAATCGGGCCAATTGGGCGGGGAGTAGCTGGAGGGCGAGGTGGTCACCAGCCAGGTGACATCCGCGCCCGGCAGGGCGCCGCCGGCGTAGTATTTCGCTTCCACGGCAACGGTAGCGCTGCCTCCGGCGAAGTAAGGGCCGGCGGTCTCATTGCGGGCCGTGACCTCGAATTCGGGGCGGCGGAACTCCTGGATTTGGAAGCCGTGGTAATACTGGTAGCTGGAAAAGCCATCCAGGCTGCCTTGAGCATTCAAGATAAGCTGGGCATAGCCCAGGTTCACGCTCTGGGGGACGGTGAAGGAAAAATCAAAGCCGCCCAGGGCGTTGACCTCGGCCTGTCCGCCGCCCAGGTCGTTGCCCTGCGGGTCGAGCACCTGGTAGGTGACAGAGGAGACGCTGCTGCCCACCAGGCCTACATCGCCATCCTGCTTGCCGCCCACGCGGCGCAGCCAGCCCTTGACATGCACTTCCTCCCCCGGGCGGTACATCTGGCGGTCATCGAAGACATACCAGCGCAGCTCATCGTAGACGGGGCGGGTATACCAGGAGCTGTCATCCCAATACCAGGCGGAATTAGGCAGCATGGCGGTGTCGGCGCCCTGTTTGGCGACCAGGTAAGAGGCGCCATCAGGAATGGCGAACTTGGCAATGCCATCGGCGCCGGTGGAGGCTTTCACGCCCCCCTTATCGGTCTCGACGGTCACATCAGGCAGGGGTTTTCCATCCTGGAGGGCGGAGGACCACACGACCATTTGACTGGAGTCGTAGAAAGCATCCAGGCCGATCTGGGTGACCTGCACCCAGGCATGCACCACCTGCCAGTAAGGATAGTCCTTGAGAAGAGTTTTGGGCGGCGCCACAACGACGATGAACTGCCCGAATTTCCCATCCATTTCCTTGCTCAAGTCGATGCCGACCTCGGTGAGGGCATCTGCGGCGGCTTCGACGCGGATCGTCTCATCTCTCACCAAACGACCGGGCAGCTTGGGAGGGTTATCGGTGCTCTGGTACTGGCGCAGGTAGTTCTTGAAGGCGGGCCAATCGGAGGGCTGGACGGCATAGACCTGCACATCCAGCTTCTGGTAATTGATGGCATAAACGGAGAAAATGGGCTTGCTCGCAGAAGGGTCGAGGGTGACGAAGGGCTGCCCGGGACCGGCCAGGGATGGCTCAGCCTGACCGACTTTGAAGGTCAGGCGGGCATCTTTGCCGAGCTTCTGACCGAAGACATCCTGGATGTCACCTTTCACAACCACGGTGTAGGTCGTCGAGCCCTGGGTGGACCCGGCAATGTTGATTGAATCGCCGTAGAAATTGACGGTGACACCGGGGATCTCGGGCTGGATGGTCAGCAAGGAGGCATCATAGGCGCTGACATCCAGGGGATTGTTGAAGCGGATGTAAAAAGGTGTCATGGGCCGGCAAGGGGTATCAGACCAGGCGCAGCCTGACTCTTCGATGCGCAGCGGGGCATAAGTATAGAAGCTGTAGGACTGCGCTTCGGTAGTCGTGAGAGGGCCTTCGGCCGAGGGGGTGCCGGGACCGACGCTGACCGAAACGGAGGTATCCACCGGCAAGTCCTTAGTAACTTTGAAGGCCAGCCAGCGCCCCTCCTGGGCGTATTTGACCAGGTTTTTTACCTGGGCATCCGCCTGGACCTCGGCTTCACTGGCGAGCTTTAAGCTGACAGGCTGGCTTCCGGCGCTGACCTGGATGGTTTCCAGGACGGCAGCCGGGTTGATGCGCTGATCGAAGGAAATGAAGAAGAGCGGATCGACCGGTTGGGGAATATCCTGCGGGTAGGTGGAGATGACTTTGGGAGGGGGCGTGCTGAAGGTCCAGGTGACCGTCTCTGCCAGCACACCGCCGGTGGCGGATTTGATCCCGGCCGGGATGGTGGCTTTATAGGAAGTCGCCTTGGGCAAGCGGTCAATTAAATCAGAGTCGTATTCGAAGGTTAAGGTCTTGGTGCCGATCCAACGCCAGGTGCCTGGCAGGTCCGGCTCGAGCTTGACCGGTACTTCTTCCTTCGCCAGGTCTTCGAGTGTACCCAAGGGCACCATGGGCTGGTTGAAGGTGATGTTCACGAAGGGCGCGATGGGGATTTCCCCTTCGGGGGCGTAGCGCAGCACTTCGAGAGGTCCGGCCTCGCTCTCTCCGGGCTGAATGGCCTCCTGAGGGGGAGGGAAGGCCTCGGAGATGGTTTCGCCTGTTTTGGGCGGCGGGATAGGCTCATTCGCCAGGTTGAAATCAACCTGGTCTTGAGGCTCAACCGTCAATCCCGGCAGGCGGGCAAGGACCTGGTCGATTTCTTCATCGGACAGGGGTACGCCGGTGGCCTGCGGGAGGGGTTCCACCGTTTGGGGCTGGGATTGGCCCTCGCTCAGCTGAACAGGAACGCTGGTTGGTTCTCCTTGCATGGTCGTCCCGCCTCCATTGTCGGTTGTGGTGGTTGTATCCAGAGGGATCTCCTGCCCGCCCGGGGTGGGAGTTTGGCGGTTTTGCCAGAACTGGCAGCCGCCGGCAGAGAGGAGCAAGAGGATCAGCGTGATCCAGAGGAATGATTTACGAAGAAAATGAGAAGAACGAGCCTTTTGAGCCATGACCGCCACCTTCTTTCTTGCAGGGTTTTGAATCGATCAAATACAAAGAGGAGACGTAAAAAGAGGACTATTCGTTCCAGGTAATTGTACTGCCACTCTTGCTGGTGGGGACTACCAATTTTGCAAGCGAGGGCGGGTCAAGTCTGATACAATAAAAAGTGGATTACACCAAAAGATCAAATGAGAACACGGAAAATTTATGAAATCAGGAAAAGGCGGATTTTTTAGTAAGCTCACGGATTTCACGGATGACACGGATAAGAAAAAAAGCGCACGAAAAAATGAGATTGCTGCGATGACAGCCCATGGGTACATGGGGTACATCGTTTCCTTCAGAAAGAAATGCGTGGAGGGCCGTGGAATTACATGCAATCATGGTTCGATCGAAGAAGGAGGAACCTATGGAATGGGTGATTGACACACAGGGGTTGAGCAAGGCGTATAAACGCGTGGAGGCCTTGAAAGCACTGAACCTGCGCGTGCCGAAGAACTCGATCTTCGGCTTTTTGGGTCCAAATGGAGCGGGCAAGACGACTGCGATCAAGCTGCTGCTGGGCTTGATCCGCCCGACCGCCGGATCCGCTCGCGTCTTTGGACTGGATATCCTTCAGGATTCGGTCGCCATCCGCTCGCGGATCGGCTATCTGCCTCAGGACCCGCGCTTCTACGAGTATATGACGGCGCGGGAAGTGCTGGACTATACGGCGCATTTCTTTTTCAAGGGACCGCAGGACCAGATCGACCAGCGCGTGGCAGAGACACTGGACCTGGTGGGGCTGGAGGATAAAGCCGATCGCCCGATCAAGGGCTTTTCGGGCGGGGAGCGGCAGCGGTTGGGGATCGCCCAGGCCCAGGTTAACTACCCAGACCTGCTGATCCTGGATGAGCCGGCGGCTTCGCTTGACCCGATGGGGCGGCGGGATGTGCTGGAAGTGATGGATAAGCTGCGTAAATACACCACCATCTTCTACTGCACCCATATCCTGGATGACGTACAGCGGGTAAGCGACACGGTGGCAATCCTCAATCGCGGCGAGCTGGTGGCGTACGGCTCGATCGCCGAGCTGCTGGCGGATGGGGAGGGGGTAGTCTATGAAGTGGTCCTCAAAGGAAATGCTGAAAGCGCATACCAGCGCCTCGCTCAGCAAGCCTGGGTGACCGGGATCCAATCCAAGCCGGTGAACGATACGATCCACTGGATTGTGAGCGTCACCGACGCAGAACAGGCGGAGGCAAACCTTCTGCGCCTGGTCCTGGCTGAGCCTTCTGTAAATGTGACTCGATTTGACCGCAAGGAATACGAGCTGGAAGATGTCTTCCTGCGCATCGTGGAAGGAGGGCAACATGACAGTAAATGAACAACCTACTCATGGAAATCACCTCATGCAGCTCGAGGAGGGGGCAGGCTGGAGCAGGGGAATCCGGAATGTGCTGCGCGGAGAGCTCAACTCCTGGTTCAATACGCGCACCTGGTGGTCGCAGATCTTGATCTGGGCTGCCTCCATCAACCTGATCTTCCTGATGGTAGCATTGAGCGTCAAGCGTGCTGAAGGAAGCGGGGAAGGGCTGGGGATGGACAGCATCATGATCTTTAATATTTTCATGGGGCTGGTCGGACCCATCGGCGTTAGCATCATCATGCAGAGCGCAGTGGTGGGGGAGAAGCGCTCCGGGACAGCAGCCTGGGTGCTGTCGAAGCCCGTCTCGCGTTTCGCTTTTATCCTTTCCAAGCTGATTGCGAACACGCTCGGCATTGCCGTTACGATGGTATTGGCGCAGGGCTTGATTGCGTACCTGATCGAAGGCCTGGTTGTGGGAGTGTGGCTCCCGGTGGGAGGATTCCTGGCAGGGCTGGGGGTGCACCTTGTCAACATCCTCTTTTACCTGACGCTGACACTGATGCTGGGTACGGTGTTCGAGCACGGCGCGCCGGTGATCGGCATCCCGCTGGCGTTCCTGTTCAGCCAGAACTTCATTGCCTCGATCTACCCTGAGCTCGTCAAGCTGCTGCCCTGGACGCTGGCGATCCCGCTCAATAACAGCACCGAGCTGCCTCTGGCAGCCGCGTTGATGACCGGTGCGCCACTGCCGTCTTTGGTACCCCTGTTTGCAACGATGGCAGCCAGTGTGATTTTCGTGGTAATGGCTTTATGGGCCTTTAATCGGCAGGAGCTCTAAGCTTGATGGACCAACCAGTACCTGTCTTTCATCAGGCGTGCTTGAAGGATCACCAGCATTTAAAAGAAAGGGATAATATGGAAAAATCCATCACAATCCGCGATGTTCAATCTTTTTTGATCCAAACTGCAGGCGCCGGGACGCGCTTCATCGTGGTCAAGGTGCACACTTCAGAGCCTGGGCTGTATGGGCTGGGCTGCGCCACGTTTACCCAGCGCTTCCAGGCTGTCTACGCGGCACTCGAAAAACATGTCAAGGCTTTTGTGATCGGCAAGGATGTCTCGCAGGTCGAGGCGCTTTTCCAGATGAATATGGTGCAGGGCTACTGGCGCAACGGACCGGTTTTGAACAACGCCATCTCGGGTATCGACCAGGCACTCTGGGATATCAAGGGCAAGCTGGCGAATATGCCGGTTTACGACCTGTTGGGTGGGAAGTGCCGCCCGGCGGCAGCCGTGTATGCCCACGCCGACGGACGTGATCCGCAGGAGGTAGTGGAAAACGTGCGCAAGTTCCAGGAACAGGGTTACCACTATATCCGCGTGCAGATGGGAGGCTATGGCGGGCATGAAGAGCAGCTCAAGAAGCCGGAGGGAGCCCTGGAGGGGGCTTATTTCGACCCACGTGCCTATACCCGCAATATGCTGCGCATGATCGAGTACGTGCGTGGGCAGGTTGGGGATGAAGTCGAGCTGCTCCACGATGTCCACGAGCGGCTGTCACCTATCGATACGGTGCAGTTCGCAAAGGATGTGGAACCATACAAGCTGTTTTTCCTGGAGGATTCACTGGCCCCAGAAGACATCGAATGGTTCCGCATAATCCGGCAGCAGTGTGCGACCCCCATTGCCATGGGCGAGCTGTTCAACAACCCGCACGAGTGGCGGGTGCTCATCGAAGAGCGGCTGATCGACTTCCTGCGCATGCACGTCAGCCAGATGGGCGGGATCACGCCGGCGCGCAACGCGGCCATCCATGCCGGCATCTATGGGATTCGCACTGCCTGGCATGGCCCGGGCGATACCTCGCCGGTGGGGCATGCGGCGAACCTGCACCTGGATGTGTGGGCGCCAAACTTCGGCATCCAGGAGTGGTGCCGCTTTGATAACCTGGTCTATGATATGTTCCCTGGCCTGCCGGAAGTGCGCGGGGGGTATATGTACCCCAATGCCAAGCCCGGCCTGGGGATCGACCTGGATGAGAAGCTGGCGGCCAAATACCCCTGCCGGGATGAGGTGGATACCTGGACGCAGACCCGGCTGCCGGATGGCAGCCCGGCCCGGCCTTGATCTAAGCCCAGAGAGGCTCAGCCCGGGTGGCTTTCACCAACTTCTGCATTTCGGCGTCGCTGGGGGCTTTTTCGAAGCGGGAAGCAGCTTCCAGGACCTTGGGCAGGACATGGATGTCGCCGGCGGTGTTGATAAACATGCCAGAGTAGCCAAGCGCCCAATGGATTGCCAAATCGATCTGAGGCTGATCGGCAAAAGGCTCATACCAGGTGTCTGCGGTGTGTGGGCGATCACTCCAGGGGCGATACTGGATGGTTTTAATGAGCTGCATGGCGACGTTCTTCTGCTGGCAAACCTTCGTCAAAGCAGCAAAATCAGCAGCATACTGCGGGTTTTGCATGAGCATATAGTTGCAAGGGAGCAGGACCGAGTCGAAGTCAAAGCGCTCCAGGCTCTTGCTGTGGATAACGGGGGCGTGCAGGGTGTGGCTGGTGATGCCGATGAAGCGCACCAAGCCCTGCTGCCGGGCTTCGATAGCGGCTTCTAAAGCGCCGCCCGGGCCGAGGGCGATCTCCATCTCTTCATCTTCGATGACAGCATGCAGCTGAATCAGATCGAGATGGTCGGTGTGCAGGCGTTCGAGCGAACGGTGGATGGAGTCCTTTGCTTCCTGATAAGTGCGGTCGCCGGTCTTGGAAGCCAGGAAGACTTCCTGGCGATATTTTTCGATCCAGGATCCGAGGCGAAGCTCTGATTCGCCATACGAAGCGGCGGTATCGATGTGGTTAATCCCATATTGGAAGATCACTTCCATGGTGCGGTCTGCTTCCTCCTGGGTTACCTGGGAAAAAGCCGCTGCACCGAACAGGGCGCGTGTGCTGAGATGACCTGTACGTCCGAAGGGTAGTTTTGGAATCATGAGAGCCTCCTGGTAGATTGTATTGAAACCGATATCGAATGACGACCTACGGTAGATTTACGCATAGTATACTCGGAATATGGTTCTTTTCCAGGGATTTCCAGTACCTGTTCGATGGTTAAATTCAATATGAAAACGTGTAAAATACATAGTAGAAGATAGAAAATCGTTTTTTCTAGACTTCGGGTCAATCGATTCCAACCCATGGCAACTCCGATCTTGCAGACGAAACTATATATTCCCGGCTTGCGTCCAAACCTGGTGCCGCGGCCGCACTTGATTGAGCGGTTGAATGCAGGGGTGGAAGATCGCTTGATCCTGGTTTCAGCCCCGGCAGGTTATGGCAAGACCACGCTGATCGTGGAGTGGTTGAGAGTCACAGGATTGCCAGCTGCCTGGCTTTCGCTGGATGAGGGGGATAATGACCCGGCACGTTTCTTTACTTATCTTGTTTCGGCACTTAAAACGATCTTACCGGAAGTTGGAACGACCGCGTTGTTTATGCTCCAATCTCCACAAAAACCGGCTCTGGATGCATTGTTGTCTTTGCTGATTAATGACCTCACTGAGATGCCAGATCACTTTATCCTGATATTGGATGATTACCATGTTCTGCAGATACAGTCCATCCATGAGATGGTTGCATTTCTCCTGGATCATCTGCCCGCCCAAATGCACCTGGTCATCGGTACCCGCGCCGACCCACCTCTGCCAATTGCGCGGCTGCGCGGCAGGGGCCAGGTGACTGAAATTCGCTTGAGTGACTTGCGTTTCAGCATTGAAGAAGCTGATGGATTATTTCGCCAGGCGCTGGCATTTTCATTAGATGAGCGTGAGTTGGACTCTCTGGTTACCAGAGCTGAAGGATGGGCAGCGGGATTACAGATGGCGGCGCTGGCTTTGCAGGGGCAGGTGTCCCAGCAGGGTAAAGAATCGCTGCCTGGATTCGTGAGAGCATTTACGGGCAGCAATCGATATATCCTGGATTATCTGATGGAGGAGGTGCTCCAACGACAACCGGAACATATCCAAGTTTTCCTGCTTCGCACCTGTGTTCTGGATAGATTGTATGCGCCTCTCTGCGATGCACTTTTTGCAGATGGCGGATTAGCCCCAAAACATCATCCTTCTGCTGCCATCCTTGATTACCTGGATCGTTCTAATCTCTTCCTGGTTCCGCTCGACGATCAACGTCTCTGGTACCGTTACCACCACTTATTTTCCGACCTGTTAAACCAACGATTAGCTCAATCACATACGAGTTTAATACCCGTTCTGCACCACAGGGCAAGCGTCTGGTATGAGCAGAATGGTTATATGAACGAGGCCATCGAACATGCCCTGGCAGCCGGGGAGGCTGAGAGAGCAGCGGAGCTGATTGCGCAGGCTGCAGAACCTGCTTTGATGCGTAGTGAGGTGGTCACTTATATGCATTGGGTGGAGCGCTTGCCGGAAGCCGTTCTACAAAACCAGCCCAGGCTGATGGTTTATCAGACCTGGGGATTATTATTTGCAGGATATTCAAAAGAGAAGATCGAATCCTACATGAGCGGCCTTGGAAATCAGGCAGAATCCCCTTTGACCGTGCCACTGCGAGGTTATATCGCTCTTTTTCAAGGAGATATCCGTCATTCGATTGATCTGCTCCAACAAGCGCTCGAGCAACTGCCGGAGGAAGAGCATTTTTTGCGCGGCCTGGCTGCGATCTGCCTGGCAAATGCTTATCTGAGTGAGTATGAAGTCACGGCGGGGGTGCGTGCTTTAGAAGAAATCGCTCAAGAGAGCCAGAGAACCGGCAATATGATGTTGGCTGTCTTGGTTTACTCTAACCTGGCGGAATTGAGTAGAAAATTGGGTCAGCTTCACAAGGCTGAGGGTTATTACCTGCAGGCGATCGATCTAGCCACGGATGACCAGGGACGACGGCTGCCGGTAGCCAGTCGACCTTTAGCTGGGCTGGGTGACTTACGGCGGGAATGGAATGACCTGAAGGCAGCCGAGCAGTATCTCACAGAATCCATCGCGCTTAGCCAATATTGGATGCAGGCAGGGTTTATAATCTTTACCACACCTATGGCTCGAGTCAAAATGGCTCAGGGGGATTGGGATGAAGCCCAAAAGATTATCCTCCGGGCGCGTAAAGCAGCGGCAGAGTTTTCGATCACGCGTATCGATGATTACATGGTTGAATTGATACAAGCGTGGCTTTGGGTGAGGCGAGGAGACCTCCTCGAAGCGGTTGGGTGGGTGGAAAGATATCATATTAAAGATTCCATCGACCAACTTTCAGATTCGAGCGCAGACGCTTATAACCTCCTCCACATACGAAAATACGAGCAGTTAATCCTGGCGCGCCTATACCTGGCTCAGAGTGAGGCAGAGGAGGCGCTTTGCCTCCTGGAAGCATTACAACCCAAGTTTGTGAACATCGGCCGGATGCCCCAGGTCATCGAGATCAAGATCCTGCGAGCCTTAGCCCTGGATGTGTTGGGAAAGATGGACGAGGCATTGGCTGAGCTGGGAAGAGCCTTGACGCTGGCTGAGTCCGAAGGTTATATCCGCTTATTCCTCGATGAGGGGCACCCAATACAGCTCTTGCTGCAGAAGATAAAAGCAGAAGATCTAAAACTGAAAGCCTATGTTCAAAAGCTGATCACTGCATTTGCTTCGGAATCGAAATATTCTCCCGAACAACTTTCCGCTGCACCAAGAGAACGTCCCATGCAGCCTGTTTTGGTTGAGTCTCTGAGCCAGCGTGAGAGGGAGGTCTTGGATTTCTTACCCGGTAACCTCTCTGCAGACGAGATCGCTGACAGATTGTTCGTTTCTGTCCACACGGTCCGTTCGCATATCAAGCATATTTACAGCAAGTTGGACGCGCACAGTCGTCTGGAAGCAGTCGAGAAAGCCAAAGCCCTCAAGCTTATATAAATTGCCAACAGGTGGGTCTTGGGAAAGGACCACTTGCGATGAAGGGCATCGCTGCGATAAAGGGCATCGCTTGCGGTGGCATTGGCCGATGGGTACATCGGGGCCGATGGGTACGTCGCGGAGATGGGTACGTCGCGGAGATGTACCCCAGCAACTAACAATAGATACACTGACAAACACTGCTTGCGCCTACGCATAGGGGATTTTCGATTCACCCATGGAATCACTCACCTTGGGGATGACAAATCACCTGGGGCAGTAATATACTCGTTGATAAGCAAGATGGTTTGTGCGGTAGAAATCACCGCTTCAGTAAAAAGCACCTTTTATGGAAAAGGGCACCCCAACAGGAGAAAGATATGTCTCAAAAAAATGAGGCTGAAGAGATTGAATACCAGATCAGGGTCCAGGGAAGGATCGAAGCTCAGTGGTCGACCTGGTTGAATGGGATGACGATCACTCAGGAGAGTGAGGAGCCACCTGTCACCAGGATCAGCGGGGTGGTCATTGATCAGGCAAAATTGAGAGGCATTATTAATCAACTTTGGGACCTCAACCTGACCTTGATCTCAGTAAACCGTGAGAATGCCGGGAAAAAGAAGGAGTAGAAGTATGGTTGCCGCAAACATGCAGGAAACTATTTTATCGCTGGCTGACCCACGCGCCACGCTCGAAACGGCAGGCGGCAAGGGGGCCTCGCTGGCGCGATTAATGGCTGCGGGACTGCCGGTTCCGGGTGGCTTTCACATCACCACGGCGGCTTATCGCCAGTTTGTCGAACAAAATGAACTCCAGCCGCTGATTCTTGAGATCTTAACGAGCGCTGATTTGAACCAACCGAGCACTTTGGAAAGAGCTTCCCGGCAGATTCAGGAGCTGTTTGAACACGCACAGGTGCCTTTTGAGATCGGTGATGCCATCGAACATGCCTATGCCGGGCTGCCTGGGGTAGGGATCGCGGTGGCAGTGCGTTCCTCGGCAACCGCGGAAGATCTGCCTGAGCTCTCCTTCGCCGGTCAGCAGGATACCTTTCTTAATGTTCAAGGTATTCAAGCGGTGCAGGAGGCTGTGAAGCGCTGTTGGGCGTCATTATGGACGGCGCGGGCCATCGGTTACCGCAAGCAGCACAATATCGATCAGGATGCGGTCAGCCTGGCGGTGGTGGTGCAGGAGATGGTAGCTGCCGAAGCGGCAGGCATTTTGTTTACTGCTAACCCACTCAATGGACAGCGTGACCAGATGTTGATCAATGCTGCCTGGGGATTGGGGGAGGCAATCGTGGGAGGCCTGGTCACCCCAGACACCATTACCCTCGAAAAAGACAGTGGACGGGTAATTGATCGCCAGATCGCTGACAAGCAAGTGATGACCATCAGGGTTGCCGGAACTACGCAAGACCAGCCCGTGCCTGATGAGCAGCGTCGGGCACCAGTATTGAAAGACGAGGAAGTCACTGCATTGAGCGGCCTCGGAGTTCAGATCGAGAGCTTATATGGAATGCCTATGGATATCGAGTGGGCGCTACAGGATGGGAAATTCGCTATTCTGCAAGCGCGCCCCATAACTGCCCTGACGGAGGCGGAAGAAGCAATCACGATCGAATGGAAACCGCCCAGCCCCAAAAGCCAGTACATGCGTGCCAGCGCGGTCGACTTGATGCCCGATCCGCTGAGCCCCCTGTTTGCCTCGATGGGAATTCCAGCGATTATATCCGGGGTGAATTGCCTGGGAGAAAAGCTGACTCGCTCTAAACCAGTTTTACCGAAGGAGTATTTCACGACTATTAACAGCTACGCTTATGGGTGTGTGTCTTTTACGCCTCGGGAATGGTGGTGGATCCTATCGGGTTTGTTACCTGCTTACCCGCGTTTAATGAGGATCATGGTGCCTTTCTGGAGGGAAGAAGCGCTCCCAAATTACAAGGCAGAGATTGCCCGGCGGCAGGAACTCGTCATCGAGCCACTCACGACTGCTGAGCTCTGGCGCGAGATCCAGGAAGTTCTCGGCGCTGCCATGGATTATCTGGGCGCGCTCCTGTTTGCGACGATGGGCGCCTCGGCGGGATCGGAGGGGCTGCTGACGAATGTCTACAATAAAATGGTAAAGCGAGAAGGTGACCCGCATGCAACAACTCTGGTGATGGGCTATAACAGCATCCCTGTTCAGGCTGAAAAGGCGCTTTATGACCTGGCGAAATGGTGCAGCGAGCACCATGAGTTGACCGCTCATTTCTTGTCTACGCCTTCTGGAAAGCTGGCGGTGGAAATAAAAGACGAGCAACCGCCGAGTGGCGTTAACCTGGAAGATTGGGAAGAGCTGCGGAGGCGGTTTGAGGAGCATCTGAGGCAATTTGGTTACATTATTTTTGAGCTTGACTTTGCCAAACCACTCCCCCTCGATGATCCTGCACCCATGTTGGAGACTTGCAAGATGTACCTGCGCGGCGAGGGAACCAACCCACACGAGCGCCAGGCCCTTAGCGAAGCGAAGCGTAAGCAGACCACGCAAGTCATGCTAAGCCGGTTAAGAGGTTTTCGCTTGTGGGCTTTCCGCAAGGCGCTCAAATGGGCACAAACAATGGCTGAGGTGCGTGAGGATGCCCTGGCAGAAATTGGCCTGGGATATCCCCTCCTGCGCCGGATGCTGTATGAACTGGGGGGGCGATTTGCGGCTGCGGGGGCTATCCAACAGCCGGAAGATATCTTCTGGCTGGCGCGCGAAGAGGTTGAAGCCAGAGTAGCCAGCCTGGAAAGTGGTCAGGAGCTTGAGAAGTTCTTTGAAAGTGTGAAACAGCGTAAAGCTTTCTGGCGAGCTGCCAGGCATTCCTCTCCCCCGCCGATGCTGCCGCCGAAAGATAGGCTTTATGGCATCAAAGCAGAAGTTTTCACCGCTGCATCAGAGAGCAGCCAAAGCGGACCTGTAATCAAAGGGGTTGCTGCAAGTGTGGGCAAAGTTACCGCGCCAGCCTGTGTGCTGCACGGCCCGGAAGATTTTGACCGGATGAGACCGGGTGCGGTCCTGGTGGCTGGAACGACCACCCCGGCCTGGACGCCCCTGTTTGCCATGGCCTCTGCAGTGGTCACCGATATCGGTGGACCGCTCAGCCATGGCTCGATTGTGGCGCGCGAATACGGCATTCCGGCTGTGATGGGCACGGGCATAGCAACAAAGCGCATCCAAAATGGTCAGTTGATCACGGTGGATGGCGATGTCGGGGTGGTGACTTTACAAACCCCAGCAGGGTGAAATGGAGATGTGCGCTTATGAACGAGATCGGTCGAAAGATGCCACGTTATGTCCCCGAGACGGGTGAATGGAATGATAGCCTGGCAGGAGATTTCTTGTGGTCTAGCGTCAATACTCGAGAAGCGGTTCCGGATGTTATGACGCCCAGCACCTGGTCGTTGTGGCAAATCTATTATGTTGAAGCTAATCCGGTCAAGCTTCCAGAAAAATATCCCTTCGCGGGAAATATCTGTGGACGTCCCTATCTTAACTTAAGCCTGGTGGTCTCTATGTATCGAGCTGTCGGCAAGGATATTCGCAAGGAGATGCATGGCGACATCATCGGTTCAGTGCAATCCGATCTGAATATCCCCATCATCCCCTTTTCACCCCTTACAGTCATTTGGATGGTACTGCCGGGAATGATCAAAGCGCGGCGTTATGCCAGCCGAAATGGAGGCGTACTTAAAGAGTTTCTCTCAATAACTCCGAAATGGTGCCGCGACTTACGCCTCCTTATTCGGGATACGCATGACAGAGGGGCCTTAGCACTATTGTGGCACAAAACGATAAACCCTTATTTTTCACATGCTTGTAACGTGCTACGAAGTGTGACCATGCAATTCACCGATCCATCCAATAAATTGCGTTTGGATTTGGGTCAGCTGATTGGAGATGTGGATGCGAACACTTTAATGTCCAATGTGAGCATTCCCTCAGCAAACCTGGAAAGCATGATGCCTTTGCTTGGATTGTCCAAAGTTGCGCGCGGTGAAATGAGCCGCGAGGACTACCTGGAACGATACGGACACCGCGGTCCGCACGAGCTGGAATTGTTCTCTCCTGGTTCAGATGAAGATCCGGGATGGCTCGATAAACTTCTAAAAGATTCCGCCCAAAGCATGGTTGATGTCGAAGAACGGGTCGCAGCGAAACGCAAGGAATGGGAAAATACACTGGCCCGGTTCCAGAATAAAAACCCACATGATGCAAAAAAAATCCACAGGAGATTACTTGCGGTGGCCGAGTTCGGCCCGCAGCCGTGAAGCAGTCCGTTCTGAAGTAACTCGCATCACCCGCCTAATTCGCCAGTTTCTATTGCGAGTCGGTGATGTTACAGGACTGGGCGAGGGGATATTTTTTCTGTCCCTTGTCGAGATGGAGGATGTGCTGGCCGGAGATCGGACAACGGCCGGTTATATTCTGAGGCGAGGCGAAACCTATACAAAATATGCCTCCTTGCCTCCATATCCCTCGATCATCATCGGCAAATTTGATCCGTTCAAATGGGCGGCAGATCCAAATCACCGCAGTGATTACTTTGACTCACGGATGTTCACTATACGTACAGGAAATTTGATCAAGGGTTTTGCGGGGGCGGCTGGCTGTGTGGAGGGAATCGTCCGCCGCATCGATTGTATAGAAGAGGGGTACCGGATTCAATCTGGGGAGATCCTTGTAACCATCACGACGAATATCGGTTGGACTCCGATCTTCCCGCGTCTTTCTGCCATCGTGACCGATGTCGGCGCGCCGCTCTCTCATGCCGCGATTGTCGCGCGCGAACTTGGCATCCCCGCTGTGGTGGGTTGCGGTAACGCGACCATGCTTTTGAAAACAGGCGATCGGGTACGCGTGGATGGTGGAAAGGGAATTGTAGAGAAATTGTAGCTCTTTCAGGTGGTGGATTGATCTCAAACCATACAGGAAAAAAAGCATGCTAACCAACCAGCGCAAAAATATATATATTCTCAGTTTTTCCCTCATCGTGGTTATGCTTGGCTTTGGCATGGTCATGCCAATCTTCCCATTTATCCTCACGCAGATGGGCGCCAGCGGCAATGAATATGGCCTGTTGATCGCGCTGTATGCCATCATGCAGTTGATCTTTTCGCCGGTGTGGGGCAGCCTCTCGGATCAAATTGGACGTAAACCGGTGATGTTGATCGGCATGGCAGGTGTCACCCTGACGCTGGTGATGTTCGGTTTCGCCACCCAACTCTGGATGATTTTCTTAGCGCGCATCCTCTCTGGTGTGCTCGCCTCGGCAATGATGCCCACAGCGATGGCCTATGTAGGAGATTGTACAAGCGAGCAAGCGCGCGGCGATGCGATCGGCAAGCTCGGAGGCGCGCTCGCGCTTGGGGTGATCTTGGGACCGGGGATCGGCGGGTGGCTGGCAGGTGATTCGCTGACTCTGCCTTTCTTCATTGCGGCTGGCTTGTCCCTTATCTCGTTGGTACTGATTGCAGTGATTCTGCCGGAGTCCCTCCCACCCCAGGCCCGCCAGAGCTCGGACAAGAAAATAAAATTCATTGACCTGCCTGAGCTCTGGCGAGCCCTCTATGGTCCAATCGGTATTTTGTTACTGATGGCCTTCATTGTCAGCTTTGGAGCAACCAATTTTCAGGCAATCTTTGGCTTGTATGCACTGGAAAAGTTCAATTTCAACCCGCAGCAAGTGGGCACAATCCTGGTAGTGGTAGGAATTGTCTCAGCGATCATCCAGGGTTTACTGACCGGACCCTTTACCAAACGTTTTGGCGAACCTTTGATGATCAAGGTCACCCTGTTCACCAATGCGTTGGGTTTTCTCGTCCTTTTATTGGCGGATTCCTACGCTACTGTGCTCCTGACCACCGGCATTTATGTCCTCTCGCATGCTTTGTTACGTCCCTCGGTGCAGGCGCTGACTTCCCGCCGCGCATTGGGCGGGCAAGGTACTGCCATGGGATTGAACGCTTCATTCATTAGCCTGGGGCAGATCGCTGGCCCGATCTGGGCAGGGATCGTTTTCGATATTAATATGAGCTACCCTTATCTGAGCGGCGCGGTAATCCTTTTCCTGGGTTTCTTGCTCAGCCTTTTCAAGGTTAAGGAAGAGCCTGTAATTCCTATCCAGGTTGGATCAGGCGGGAAAACCAATTTGATCTACTGATAAAATGGTGTTGATCCCTATTGTTGCCCATGCGCTGCAAATGGCGTTGGCTTTGATTCCGCTTTTCCTTGGAATTTTATGAGTTTTCCTCTAGAATCTTCTCAAGTTGATTGACCCATCATGTGACGAATGCCAGCAGGAAAAATGGTACCCAAAAGTTTGATCATTCACGCGATGAATACCAGGGATTTAACCTTTGCCGAGGAATGTATTGAGGCAGAAGGTTGGGTCAGTGAAAACCACAAAACGATGGAAGGATTCTTCTCCCATGATCCAGCTGGCTGCCTGGTGGCTGAATTGGATGGGAAGCAGGTGGGGATCGGGGTGGCGACCTCTTATGGGCACTGTGGGTTTATCGGCGAGCTGATCGTCCGCCCAGATTCACGCGGCCAGGGGGTGGGCGCAGCGTTGTTAAATCATGCGTGTGCTTATCTCAGGCAACACGGGGCATATACAATTTACCTGGATGGCGTGGTGAAAGCGGTGGGTCTCTATAAGCGCAACGGTTTCCGGAAAGTTTGCCGGTCGCTACGTTTTTCTGGGAAGGTGGACGGTAAAGCGTCTTCTGGGGTACGATCAATCCGAGAGAAAGACCTGCCGAGCATCTTTGAACTGGACTGCAGGCATTTTGGAGCAGACCGCAGCTTTTTCCTGAGGCGGCGTTGGATTCTTTATCCGGAATTAAGCAAGCTGCTGGTCGATGAGGGGCGAGTAACCGGATATATCCTCGGCAGGAGGGGGGAGGGTTGGATGGCAGTCGGACCCTGGGTAGTCGAAGAGAGTGAACCACATCCTGAGTGGCTGCTGGAAGCCCAGGCAGTGACAAGCGGCAACCAGGCTTTCAGCATTGGCATGTTAGAGAGCAACCAGAGGGCGTTAGCAATCATCCAATCCTATGGTTTTGTTGAACGTGCGGATAGCCCGTGGCGCATGGCACTTGGACCGGATGATCACCTGGGGGCTGCGATAGAGTGCCTGGCAGTCGGTACAGCTGCCAAGGGGTAGTCTTCTACTCTTCAAACCAAAACCGTGTTCCCCGGTTGTATTTCAGCGCATACTCTTCAATAATTTGAGGGACCTTGCGTGCGAGCAGAACTGTTGCTACCGGATCAGGCACCCAATAGGAGAAAGTCCCTACCATGCTGCCGACAAAAAAACCTTCGATCAGAGACTGGTAGCCAGCGGGTAAGGGGCGCAGGTTCTGATAGCCGGCTAAAAAAGCTGGATGGAGCTCTTTTTTCATGTCGGACATGCAAACCGCAAGGTCGAACATGAAGTTGCCGAACGCGCAGAATGAAAAGTCGATTAGCCGGATTTTATCTTGATGGAGGAGCATGTTGCCCTTGTGCATGTCGGCGTGCATGAGCCCCCAAAAGCGCCGGTCTTTGCCTATCTCGCGCAGCTGTTCAATCAGAAGATGGACTGAGGTTTCCAGGACCGCGTAATCCGATGTGCAAATCCTGCCATCGGCCACCGCGGGTTGAATTCCCTTGAGCACTTTTTCAAAATATGGAATTTCGCGGTCAGGGCGCGTGAAGCCTTCAGGGATTTGCCAGGCACTGGCATGGTTGTGCAGTTTGGCCGCAATTTCCCCAATCTGGAAGGCAAAGTCTGATGTTTCGAGGTCACGATGGTAGGGCTCTCCAACCACCCAGCGCAGCAAGGTGCAGTTGATCTTTTCTGCAGCTTCGGAGGACTGAACCTGGGTAACCAAAGCTCCAGATTGATTCCGGATTGGCTGCGGCAACACCAGGTCTGTATCCCGGCACAAGGCTTCCAGCCAGAGCAGCTCTGAGTTTACTGCAGCGTAATCTGCACCGTGAGTGCCCATGCTCTGGGTTTTGGGAATGTGCAGGCGGAGGAGAAAAATTTCCCCGGCAGTCGTTTTCACCTGGTAAGAGATTGTGTCGCCCTGGCGGATAAAAACCATCCGGCGGATAAACCCCAGGTGCGCCTGCTCCGACTGGTAGGCAGCCAGGGCCTGCCTGGCGAGGGTTTCTGAGCTCAAAGAACTGTGTTCCACAATTCGAGCAGCTCGTATTCGATGAACCCAACCGAGGCATATAACGCATGGGCTTCAGGCGAGTAGGAACCCACAAAGGCTTTGGTGCCCCCCATGCGTTTAAGCCGGCGCAGACCTTCACACATGACCGCTTTGCCCAGGCCGCACCGCTGGTGGGCTGGAACGGTGGCGACTGGCTCGAAATATGCGCTGCGGGTGACATCGTCGAACCAGATCGTGCAGAAGGAAGCCACGGAGCCATCGGGGGCAACGGCGACGATATCGAGGTCGCGGCGGTAGAGGGGGGCGGTTTGGAGGTTGCGGTACCACTGCGGGTGATCACGATTATCACGGGCAATGTGGATGTCATCGTCGTGGAAGGCCAGGCCGGAGGCATAGCAGCGTTCCAAGAACTCGAGACCATCGCCGAGGGGGCGCACCGTATATCCTACTGGGGGAGCTGCATCCAAGATCGGTTCTTCTAAAGAACGGTAGCGCATCGATTCGCTGTATTCACTTTGCGTGTAGCCGCGTTCGATTAAAACGTCCTTTAGAAAAGGTTGGTGCTCATTGATCCAGACCGTGAGTTTCTTCTGCCCATCGGGGCTGGCGACAGCCAGGCTTTGTTCAGCGGTGATAACCATCTCGGCTGCCAGCTCAGGCGTGTTGAATGCCGGGTGGATGGAGAAGTGCGCCTCCCCGAGGCCTTCAGGGTTCAGCACCGCTGCCATCTGACCATCTTCCGTCTCCCAGATCGATACATCCTCCAGGCTGCCGTCATTCAAGTTCAGAACGCCGTGCCAGCGCCAGTAATCGAACCGGGCGACTTGCCAGCTCAGCTCGCGCCGGTTGTTGAGTATAAATACCTGGCGCAGGAAGGAGCGTATATGCCAGTAATCATCTTCATGGTGATATTTGCGTAAAGTGAGCGGCATGGTTTTTTCTTCGGTTGAAAGATGGTTCGGATAAAGGATTATCTCAGCTTGCCGTTGATTGTATCCCGAAAGAGCGTTTCGAAGCGAGGCAGCTCCGCTTGCATAGCAACCCGCACCGGTTGACCTTCAGCACTCACCAGGGTCTGCCCACTGGCAGGACCTTCTTCTTCGATCACTTTCAGTGCGAGCTCTTGATACGAAGTCTGGCTCTCATCGGTGAGAAGCGCGGCTGCCAGCGGATCCCAGAAATGAAACTCACCAACACGGATCCAGGGATCCTTCTTCATAAAAACGCGATAGACAAATTCTGCGGAGGGAGTGAGGCGTTCTTTCATCTGCCGCTGGTAAAAGTCTGTTGTAACCGTCACATATTCCGTGGCATCCAGCGGCACCAGGGTGATGGGAACACCGGAATTAAATACAATGGCCGCGGCGTGCGGATCGATGTAGATATTCCATTCAGCCACCTCATTCTTAATATCTGAAGAAGAGCCCACATTGCCTGGAATTTCCACTGCTCCGCCCATGATGGTGAGGCTGTGCAGATTCTGGGCGAAAGCCGGGTCAGATTCCAAGGCTTCGGCCACGTTCGTCAGAGGTCCAATGGCGAGGAGCTTAATCGGGGTGGAAGAGGCGCGGGTAGTGTTCGTGAGTAACGCGACGGCGGTGGTATCGGCAGTAGGGTTCGGATTCTCCAGGAGGACTAACCCGAGCATTTCATCGACGGACTTGCGCCAATCCTTTGGGAAGGTGTGATCTCCCTGCAGGGGAGTCTCACGCCCACAGGCGACCGGAATCTCCGGCCGGCCAGCCAGCATGACCAGGTTCATGGCATTGCGCACACCTGGATCGCAATGCGACTCTCCGGTACCGCTGATGGTGATGGCTTTCACATCCACATCTGGGCGCTGGAGGAGATACAAGATCGCCAGCCAATCATCGGGGGCCATATCGGTATCGATAATAACTGGCTGTGCGTTGGGAGCCAGGGCGGGCGGAATACCTGGCTGGAGGGCTGGTTGAGGCGTGGGCGTAAATTCCATGCGCACCAGCCGGATGCCGCCCTGGTTATCAGTTTGGATCGCAAAGGGACGTACGCCCAGCTTGACCAGGAGAGGACCTACGGAGCAGACCAGGATTACCAACATAGCTAACACGCTCAGAGATAGGATCAGAATTTTTCGCTTCATTTTTTAGATATCCCTTATTTGATCGAAAACCGAGATTGCTTCGCTTCCCTTCGTTACGCTCAGGGCAGGCAGCTCCTGAGAAACTGTCACTGCGAGCGAAGCGAAGCAGTCTAGTCTAAAGTGATGAGATTGCTTCAGTCGCCTGCGATGAGTACATCGCGGCTCCTTCGCACTGACAGTTTCCTCATGACAGAGATGTGCGGAGCGCTGTGGAGTTACTCGCAATGACATGTGATCATTTTGCGTGGCCCACGTAGTGCGAGCAGCTTTTGATCATTTCATTTATTGATATTTTACATCTGGAATAGATTTTTTCGTCACCTGAAGTGGATGATTCAGAAAAACAGGATGATCATTTATCGAAAAGAAAGAATATAATAACCTTTCAGAACGGATTCGCATGCGCGTGAAGCCGCAAATGGCTTTAGCCTGGAAGGTTCGGTGCAGAGTACAAAGATCGGTGGGTAAAGGAGATAATATGTTGATTAAAGGACCCTCAGTGGAACAGACCTATGCCCTGGCAAAGGAGTATTATGCCGGGCTGGGCGTTGATACGGACCTGGCCTTAGAAACCCTGACCGAGATATCGATCAGCCTGCACTGCTGGCAGGGGGATGATGTAGGCGGTTTCGAAAAACCGGGCGGCGAGCTGGGAGGCGGGCTGGCAGCCACCGGCAACTATCCTGGTAAAGCCCGCAACGCCGACGAGCTGCGCAGAGATTTGGACCTGGCCTACAGCCTGATCCCAGGGAACCACCGTCTAAACCTGCATGCGATCTATGCAGAGACGGGCGGGAAGAAAGTGGAACGCGACCAGCTCGAAGTAGAACACTTTGCAAACTGGCTGGATTGGGCGAAAGAAAAGAAGCACGGGCTCGATTTCAATCCCACCTGCTTCTCGCACCCCAAGGCGGCGAATGGTTTTACCCTGGCGAGCGCAGACCCGGAGATTCGGCGTTTTTGGGTCGAGCACTGCAGAGCCTGCCGCAGGATTGGGGCAGCTTTTGGACAGGAGCTCGTCACGGCCTTGGGCGCCGCACCGACGATCACCAATATCTGGATACCGGATGGTTACAAGGACACCCCGGCTGATCGGAAAACGCCGCGCCAGCTGCTGGCAGATTCGTTGGACCAGATCCTGGCAGAAAAGCTTGACCCCAGGTATCACAAAGATGCCGTGGAAGGCAAGCTGTTTGGGATCGGCGCAGAGAGCTATACCGCCGGGTCGCACGAGTTCTACCTGGGATATGCTATCAGCCGGAAGACTGTGCTGACGCTGGACAGTGGGCATTATCATCCGACGGAGACGATAGCGGATAAGATTTCGTCTGTGCTGTTTTTCCTGGACGAGGTGCTGCTGCACGTCAGCCGCGGTGTGCGCTGGGACAGCGACCATGTGGTGATCTTGAACGATGACCTGCAAGGTATCATGCAGGAGATTGTGCGCGGCGGCTACCTGAAACGGGTGCATATTGGGTTAGACTTCTTCGACGCCAGCATCAACCGCCTGGCAGCCTGGGTGATCGGAACGCACAACGCGCAAAAAGCGCTCTTGCAAGCACTGCTTGAGCCAACCGACCAACTCCGCCGGATGGAAGCCGAGGGCGATTATACCGGACGGCTCTTCTTGCTTGAAGAAGCCAAGAGCCTGCCCAGTGGTGCGGTGTGGGAGCAGTTTTGCTACCAGATGGGCGTGCCTGTAGGCTTAGAGACGCTGGAGGAAATTCGGAAGTATGAGGCGAAGGTGCTATCGGAGCGTGTGTAGGACGGGCATGGAGAGGCTCATGTATCAGGGGCGCTTCGCTGAGGGTTACAAACCAAACGCCGCTCAGCGCAACAAAAGATGGGGTTGCTTTGGTAGAAATTTTCAGTGACAGAATCAAGAAGGAGGCAAGATTGTTATGGAAGGTTGGGCAGGCAAATATTTAGATATTGATTTGAGCAGCGGGAAGATTGAAAGCCACCCGCTGGATATGGAGATGGCCCGTCTTTTCCTGGGTGGGCGCGGCCTGGGAGCGCGGTTGCTTTGGGACCTGGTGGGGCCGGAGGTGGAGCCGCTGTCGGAAGCCAACGTGCTGATCTTCTGCACAGGACCGCTGACCGCCAGCGGCCTGCAGACGACCAACCGGTTCACTGTGACGACCAAGAGTCCGCTGACCGGAACAGTCTGCGATTCAAACAGCGGCGGCTGGTGGGGGATGCAGCTCAAACGCACCGGGTACGATGCCTTGATCGTGCGCGGGAGGGCAGAGCGCCCGGTGATGATCGAAATCCGAAGGGACGGCGCTGAGTACAGCGGGAACATTTCGATCCAGGATGCCGGTCACTTGTGGGGGAAAACCGTCTCCGAGGTAACCCAGGCACTGGGGCAGGATAACAATAAACGGAATGTGCTGTGCATTGGGCCGGCAGGGGAAAACCTGGTGCGCATGGCATCGATTATGAACGACGGGACGCGCGCCCTGGCACGCGGCGGTCCGGGAGCGGTGATGGGCAGCAAAAATCTGAAGGCCATCGTGGTGGAAGGCAGCGAGAAAAATTCTGCCAGCGATCCGGAGCTGTTCAAATTCATGCTGTATGAGACGGGCAAGCTGATTAAGAACAGCCCGATCACTTCACAGGCTTACCCGGAATTTGGCACGGCGGTGGTCATGAATGTGGTCAATGAAATTGGCGCGCTGCCCACGCGCAATTTCCAGGAAGTCTCAGTTCGAGAATGCTGAGAAGATCAGCGGTGAGACGATGAGCGATACAATCTTGACCGGCAGCCGCGCCTGCTGGGCCTGCCCGATCGCGTGCACTCGCCTGACCAAGACCGAACGGGCGGAGGGGGAAGGACCGGAATATGAAACAGCCTGGGCTTTTGGGGCGCAGTGCGGCATCGATGATCTGCCAGCAATCGCTGAAGCGAACTACCTGTGCAATGACCTGGGGGTAGATACGATCTCGGTGGGCAATACCATCGGATGTGCGATGGAGATGAACGAACGCGGGTTAATCAAATCAGATCTGCGGTTTGGGAGGGCAGAACTACTGTTGCCTACGATCCGCTCAATCGCCTACCGGCGAGGCCTGGGGGATGAGCTGGCGGAGGGCAGCTATCGTTTCGCAGAAAAATATGGTGCAGCACAGTATTCGATGACCGCCAAAAAGATGGAGCTGCCTGCCTATGACCCACGCGGGATGCAGGGACAGGGCTTGCTGTATGCGACCTCCAACCGCGGCGGCTGCCATATGCGTGGTAACATGCTCGGTCCGGAGGTGCTTTCGCTGCCGCGCCTGATCGACCGCTTTGCCAACCAGGGTAAGTCAGGCATCGTGGCGGTGCACCAGAACGAGGCGGCGGTGGTAGACAGCCTGGTGGTCTGCCGCTTCACGAACGTGGCAGTCAGCGTGGAGTACTTCGCCCGGCAGCTGACGGCGGTCAGCGGGATCAAATTTACGGCAGATGACCTGATCAAAGTAGGCGAACGGGTGTGGAATATGGAACGCTTGTATAACCTGCGCGAAGGATTTGGGCGGGCGGAGGATACTTTACCCGAGCGCCTGCTGAACGAACCGGTGCCGGCTGGCCCCAGCCAGGGGCACACGGCGCGCCTGCACCTGATGCTGGATGAATACTACCAGTTCCGTGGTTGGAATGATGAGGGCGTACCGGGTAAGTCTAAGCTGAAAGAGCTGGGATTGGAAGGAGTGGGAGATGAGTACATCGCAGGCAATAAGGACAACGCATACAATGGATCCAAGACTGTTTGAGCAATTCCGGGATATTGGCCGCGATATTTACCTGGGCGGGATCACCAGCTCGCACGGGGGGAATATGAGCGTGCGGGTGGGGAACCGCATTATTATCAAGCGACGTGGGGGTCAGCTGGGCCGCTTGCGAGAGGAAGATTTTGTAGAGACCAGCCTGTACCGCAAAGACAGCGGGCTGCTGCGGGCCAGCACGGAGCTGATCGTGCACCGCGAAATTTACCTGCAAACCTCTGCCCTGGCAGTCATCCACTGCCACCCGCGCACAGCTATTGTGCTCTCGATGAGCCGAGATGAGATTGTACCGATTGATAATGAGGGCTCCTACCTGCTGCATAAGGTGCCGGTGATTGCGGTCGAATATGCGTCGGGCTCCCAGGAGATGGCGGATGCTATTGCGGGTGGGCTGAAGCAGTATAAGATCGTCATGCTGCGAGGACACGGCTGTTTTGCGGTTGGACAAACGCTGGAGGAAGCATTTCATTGGTGTTCTACATTGGAAGAAGTCAGCGATATTATCCTGGAGGCGGCGATCCTGCACGAGCCTTTCATCGAGTACCGGCGGAATGCTGAAGGTTACAAGAAATGGTAGAAGAGAAGACCCCGGCGGATACAAATCATCCGGGAGAATCAACCGAAGTAAAGCAGCGTCAACCTCCTGGGAACTCAATTCCGACAGTCTTGGGAGTGGATGTGGGTGGGACCAAGATCCTGGTGGGTGCCGTGACCCGATCTGGAGAGGTCCTCGACTCTCGTCGCTACAGTATGGATCGCTCTACCCAGGCTCTTACCTTGAGCAGCATTCAAACTGCAGCGGCAGATTTTATGGGCGCCTGGGCTGGGCCAGCGCTGCTGGCGGTGGGATTAGGAGTGGTGGGGCACACAAAGCCTTCGGCCGGGCTGTGGGTGGGGGCGATGAACCTGCCTATTCACGCACCCGTCCCGCTGGGAAGGCTGATGCGCGCGCAAACCGGTCTGCCATCTGTGCTGGATAACGATGTGCATGCCGCAACCCTGGCGGAGCTGCGCTGGGGGATCGGGAAAGAAACCAAAGATTTCATCTACCTCAATATCGGGACAGGATTGGCGGCGGGGCTGGTCTGCAATGGACAGCTCGTGCGCGGGGCAGCCAACTATGCTGGGGAGCTGGGACACGTGCAAGCGGAACCGGGAGGCAGCTTGTGCGCCTGCGGGCAGCACGGCTGCCTGGAACCGATCTGTTCGGGAGATGGGATTGTAGCCCAAGCGCGGGAGGGGCTGCGGGACTACCCTGACTCGATTTTATTTGAGCAGCTCAGGGATGGAACGCTGACTGCCAACCAGGTATTTCAAGCGGCCGAATCTGGTGACCGGCTGGCTATTCGGATCACGGGCAAGGCAGTGCAGGCATTGAGCACGGCTTTGACCAACCTGGTCAACCTCCTGAACCCGGCGGTGATCGTCTACGGCGGGGGTGTGCTTACTAATGGCTGGCTGATGGAAAAAGTGAGCGGCTTGGTCTCCGCCAATGCGCTGGTGACAGCCCGCCGCGCCCTCAAGGGCATTTGGCCTTCACGCCTGGACCCTGAGCGAGTGAGTCTGCTGGGGGCTGCCAGCCTGGCCTGGAATTACCTGGAAAAGAGAGGGAGATGATCCTATGGCACAAGAACATCCGATGTTAGATAATATCCTGTCCTTAGCGAAACTTGAAACGTGGCAGTCTTCGATTGGTTTGGCAGAGTTCACGGCTAATCTTTGGCTGAAAAAGGTGGGTGAGGTCGATTTCGAGCGGGTCTACCTGGTGGGATGTGGAACCTCGCTCTACAATGGGCAGGTGGCAAAATATGCCTTTGAACAGATTGCCGGATTAGCAGCGGAGGCGATCCCGGCTTTTACTTTTTCAAAGTATGCGCAAAAAGACCTGTTAAATCCCAGAACCCTGGTGATAGGCATTTCCACGACGGGCGGGACGGAGGCGGTTTGCGAGGCGCTAGGAACTGCCCGCCGGGCCGGAGCGCGCGCCTTGGCGGTAACCGCAGAGGCTGACTCGGCGGTGGCACGCATGGCTGAGGCAGCGATCCTGACCAACGGGCAGCATGATACGATGTCGGTAAAGACAAGCTCCTATGTCCAGGCGCTGATTGCCTTGTATGTGCTGGCAACCCGTTTGAGAGCGAGAAAAGCTTCAGCCAGTCCAAACCGTCCGAACACCGCTCAAAACGAGAGCCCGGTCAAGGACTGGATATTCGAGATCTCAAAAGCGGGTGAGCTGGCAGCCAGGTTTTTAGACCGGCAGCGAGAAGAAATCCGCCTGCTGGCAGAGCAGTTTGGTGCGGCAGAGATGGTTTTTGTGCTGGGGAGCGGGCCTAACCTGGGTACTGCCGAAGAGGCCGCTTTGAAAGTGATCGAGATGGCGAAGATGCATGCGGAGGCGCAAGAGCTGGAAAATTTTCTACACGGGCGGTTGAGGGAGGTCGTCGCCGGGTACAGTGGGGCTGGGTACAGCGGACAAGCGACCCCGCTGTTCTTCCTGGCTCCAAAAGGGGCTGCCAGTGTGCGCTTGCTCGATTTTCTCACGGTGACGGATTATATCAAAGCCCCCTCGGTGGTCATCACTGGTGATCCGACGGAGGGCATCCAAAAACTGGCAACCCATATCATCCAAATGCCCGGTGAAATCGATGAGCTGGTTTCACCGTTGTTATACATTGTTCCAATGTACCTGTTCGGTTACGAGATGGCGCTGAAGCGGGGGTACGATCCGATTGCCCGGCGCTACCCTATCGTGCCGCAAAAGGTGCGTTATGGGCAGCCGATTGCGGATACAAACCATCCGGCGGATACAAACCACCCGATCGAATCGAACCATTAATCCCGAATTTACCAAATTATTGTGAGCTGGCTTCACCCAGGGTAATTTGCATCTGAAAGGTCTGGTTGTCGCGCGCTACTTCGACGGTGACCTGGTCACCTGGTTTGTATTGAAACAATGTGTTAATGTAAGAATGGGTTTCGTCCAGAGACGTGTCGCCCACTTTGGTGATGATGTCGCCGGGTTGGATTTTGGCCTGGTCAGCCGGGCTGTTGGCTGTCACTTCTGAGACGTAAATACCCCATTGGACAGGCAAGTTATAGTAGGCAGCGATGCGGGGGGTAATGGCTTGCCAGCGGATGCCGAGATAAGGGCGGGAGAAGTAGCCTTTTTGAATGATCAACTCTGCAACCGTACGAGCGGTGTTGACAGGAATGGCAAACCCAAGACCTTCTGCCACCGCGCCTGTGCCGGTGCTGCGCACAACAAGGGTGTTGATACCGATGACTTCGCCAGCCAGGTTCAGCAGTGGACCGCCAGAATTTCCCTGGTTGATGGCGGCATCCGTCTGGATCAAATCTTCGATCTGGTAGCCATCGCCGGTATCGATGGATCGACCGGTGGCGCTTACCACGCCAACCGTGACGGTGTTCTTAAAATCACCAAGGGGCGAACCGATGGCAATGACTGTCTCGCCGGGATTGAGTACATCCGAGTTGCCCAGGGCGGCTACGGCGGGCACCTTGCCATCGACTTTGAGGACTGCCAGGTCGGCGTATAGATCCGTGCCGACGATAGCAGCTTTCTGCGTGGTTCCGTCGGAGAGGATTACCGAAACTTCCTGTGCACCTTCTACCACATGGTTATTGGTCAAAATATAACCTTGATCCGATATGAACACACCGCTGCCGCTCACGGTTTGGTCACCGGTAGATCCAAAGAAGTTGGTCTGCCCGGAGACTGTCCCTACGACCGTAACTACGGCAGACCTGAGGTTCTGCACTGCCTGGGTGATGGCTGTCTCAACCTCGGTTGTGTTGACGACCAGGTTCTGCTCCTGGCTACCTGCGGTAGAACCCACTGCGGCGGGAACCGCTTCGACTGCTTGGGTGGGTAATACAAGGCTGGCAGAAACCTGCTTCTGAAGAACCTGATAAACAGCAGCGCCGCCGGCAGCCGCTCCACAAAGCGAGGCAATGCCGGCAATCATTACGACGAATAATGCATAGAGAATATGCTTCACAGACATTGACGATGAGTCCATCGTTCGGTCAACCTCCTAAGTGGTTGCATCTATTATAAAGAAAGATATTTAGAAATAGTTAAGAACTGGTTGAAAAATTATATAGATTTGTCATAAGGAAAGGGATAAATCTGAGCTTGCCATTCCATATTCGGTTATCTGTACGCTCCTTCACAATCTGAATAATGTTTATATGGCTTCTTAACAATTTCTAAATAGTTGCTCTGTATACTTCAGAATAGCACATCAACGCAGGAGAAAGCCGCTGCGGTGAAGTATACCGCCTGTAATTCTGAGACCAGAGAAAGGGTTCAAAACATGAAGAGAAAGACGATTTACTGGATTATTGGAGTTATCGCCGTCCTTTTGATTGCTGGGGGAGCCTACATGAAGGTGAAGGCAAGCAAGCAATCCACCACCACGTCCAATTTAAAGACTGCCACCGTGGCAATTGGCGAGGTAATGAGCACGATTAGCGGATCGGGGACAGTGGAGTCCCAGCAGAATGCCAATGTTACCTGGAAGACCAGCGGAACGGTGCAGTCGGTTTCATTTGCTATCGGCCAGTTAGTGCAGGATGGTGAAGAGCTGGCAGCCCTGGATCCCAGCACGCTGCCTTCCAGCGTACTGCAGGCAAAGATTGACTTGATCGATGCCAAGGCTGCTCTAGAAGAGCTGAAGAAACCGCAGCCGTTGAAAATTGCCGTGGCGCAGGCAGCTCTGGAAAAAGCCAAGCAAGCCTTGGAGGATTTACAAAATCCATCCGAGGCCGCGATTGCTCAGGCGCAGCTGGCCGTGATCGATGCTCAAGCTGCTGCAGACTCGGCTCAAAAGTCTGTGGACAAGCTGCAGTATGGACGCGGCAGCGATGAGGCGATAGCCACTGCCCAGGCTGCCTACGTGGTGGCCGCCTCTGAGGTGGAGCGCTTGCAAGGTGCGTATAATAACGTGGGTGGGGATCCCAGTGAAGACCCTGCCAAGGCGCAGGCACTGAGCGCCCTGGAAGCGGCAAAGACAAAGCGTGCTAGAGCACTGGCGACCTTGAACTGGTATAAGGGAGAGCGGACAGAGTTGGAAATCGAATCGACCCTAACCGACCTGGCGGTAGCACAAGGCACGTTAGCGGATGCCAAGGAAGCCTTGGAAAAGCTGCAAAATCCGACGACAGAGGATCTTGCCCTGGCGCAAGCCACGGTGGATGATGCCCAAGAGACCCTGGACACATTGAAGGCGGGACCGACGGAGAGCGACCTGACGGTTGCAGAAACCCGGGTGATCCTGGCAGAAGCGGCAGAGGCGCAGGCAATCCTGACGGCACCCTTTACAGGCACGGTAACCAGCCTGGATGTCATGCCGGGCGATATCGTCAGCGCAGGCACGACAGCCTTAAGGATTGATGATCTCTCTAAGTACTATATTAACCTTGCGATCTCGGAAATGGATATTTCTTTGATTAAAGTCGGCCAAGATGCGGCCATAACCTTTGATGCCATAGCATCGGGCAAAGAATACCACGGAAAAGTTACCCAGATCAGTATGGTGGCGAGCGTTTCGCAGGGCGTGGTGAATTACCCGGTGACGGTGCAGATTACGGACCCGGATGAAAGCATCCTGCCGAGCATGACTGCCTCGGTGAGCATCATTGTGGAAAAAGTCGAGAACGTGTTGGTTGTGCCAAATAATGCAGTGAAAACCAGCAACGGACAGAAGACGGTGACTGTCTTGTTTGAAGGACAGCAGATTTCTGTACCTGTGACGGTCGGATTGATTGGCGATTCAACGAGCGAAGTGATAAGCGACCAGCTGCGTGAAGGCGATACGCTCGTGGTGAGCGGCACATCTACAATAGCCTCCGGCGGCGGCAGTAGCGGCGCGAGCGTGGAATTCAGAGCCCCTGAAGGCGGCTTTGGCCCCATCATACCCTAAACTTTATTCATAACAGGAGAAAAAAAGTGAAAAAAAATATTCTCATTATTATTGGTGTAGTCGTGTTGGTGATATTGGTTGGGGCAGGCGGGTTTTGGGGTGGCATGACCTATCAGACAAACCAGGATAGCCAGGCTCAAGCCAGGTTCTTTGAGCAGCGCGGACAACCGCCGAGCGATGGGCAAATGCCAGAAGGAATGCAGGCTCCGAACGATGGTCAGGGGGTCTTTGGTCAAGCACAGGGCGGCTTCAGAGGTGGTGGCGTTGGGTACAACGGAACGATGGGCGAAGTGAAGAGCATGGAGGGGAATACCCTGACTCTCAGTACGGCACAGGATGTTACCACGGTCAACCTGACGGATACAACGAAGATCACGAAATCGGTTGAAGGAACAACCAGCGACCTGCAGCCCGGGGTGCGAGTGATGGTAGCTGGCGAGACGGATGATCAGGGGAATGTCACTGCCACCCAGATCACGATTGTGAACACTGACGCGTCTGCTGCGCCAGCGAACACAGCGCCTTAATTGATGCATGAGAACCTTTGGTTCTTAGAACCAAGGGTTCTCAGAACTGCATCGCCATACAGCGGTAATGGAAGCGTGTATTGATATGATCGAAGTAAAAGATTTGACGAAAACATACCATCTGGGGAGTGTGGAGGTACCTGCGCTGAGGGGAGTATCTTTCCGCATTGAAAAGGGAGAAGTGGTGGCGATCATGGGGGCATCCGGTTCAGGAAAATCCACCTTGATGAATGTCTTGGGCTGCCTGGACCTGCCCACCAGCGGACAATATTTCCTGGATGAGAAGAATGTCTCTGAGATGAACGAGGACGAATTAGCCAGAATCCGCAATCAAAAGATAGGGTTCGTCTTCCAGATGTTCAACCTGCTGCCCCGCATGACGGTACGCAGAAATGCGGAATTACCCCTCTTTTATGCACCGCAGAATGGGCATACCTCCTCACAGGAGATCCGCAAACGAGCTGAGGCGATGCTGGAAGCGGTGGGGCTGGCAGACCGCATGAATCACCGCCCAATGGAACTTTCGGGAGGCCAGCAGCAGCGCGTGGCAATTGCCCGGGCTTTGGTCAATGATCCAACCGTTATGTTTGCGGATGAGCCAACCGGCAACCTGGATTCCCACACTGGAGAGGAGATCATGCAGCTGCTCCTGAAATTGAATGCAGAAAGAGCGTTGACATTGGTGATCGTGACCCATGATCAAAATATCGCCAGGCATACCCAACGTGTAATTCGCCTCAAAGACGGATTGATCGAGAACGGGACGGACTATGCATAAATTATATCGACTTCTGATTGAAGCAATTGACAGTTTGAGCGCTAATAAAATGCGCTCGATGCTGACCATCCTGGGCATCGTGATCGGAGTGGCGGCTGTGATTGCCATGCTCTCTATTGGGCGCGGCGCAGAAGCGTCGATCACCTCCCAAATTGAGAGCATTGGGACGAACTTAATCTATGTCACCGCAGGCAGCTCCAGTGAGAACGGCGTGCGCAGCGCAGCCGGGTCGGCAGCGACGTTGACCATCGATGATGCCAATCAATTGGCTGGTCTGGAAAACGTGGTCGTCGTTGCCCCACAAACAGAAAGCTTCGTGCAGATGGTTTACCAGGGACAAAACACGAACACACGGCTGATGGGTGTCACGTCTAGTTATCAAGATTTAGGGTCCATGACCCTGGCAGATGGCGAATTTATTTCAGATACGGACCAGGCTAATCGATCTCTGGTGGTTGTGCTTGGCAGCTCCGTAGCAGAAACCCTGTTTGGCACCACCGACGGGGTGGTGGGCCAAAAAGTGCGCATGAATGGACAGCCGTTCAAGGTGATCGGGGTGCTGGAGAGCAAAGGTGGGACAGGTTTTATGAACCAGGATGACCAGGTGTTCGTACCGCTTTCTACAGCCCTATACCGCATAACGGGCGGAATACGCTTCCGTGGCTCGAGTACAATCAGCCAGATCAATATTAAAGCCTCCGATTCAAAGGTGGTTGACTCAGTGGTGGAAGAGGTGACACAGGCGATGCGCCAGCTGCATGGCACGGTTGAAGGATCCGATGGGTACATCGGCGACGATTTCACGGTCACCAGCCAGGAGGCGACTCTGGCGACAGCCACCTCGGTAACCGATACCTTGTCTCTTTTCTTAGGAGGTATTGCGGGTATCTCATTGTTGGTAGGCGGGATCGGTATTATGAACATCATGCTGACTACGGTCAGCGAGCGAACGCATGAAATCGGCTTGCGAAAAGCAGTGGGGGCGCTGCGGAAGGACATCATGGTTCAATTCCTGGTGGAATTGGTCGTGCTTAGCTTCTTAGGCGGCTTGATCGGAGTTGCCCTTGGGTGGGGCATCGCTCAATTGATGGGGAGTGTCCAGATCAGTAATACTACCATTACACCAGTAGTTGGACTGGACAGCGTGCTCCTGGCGACATTGTTCTCGATGGCAGTCGGTCTCTTCTTCGGCATTTATCCTGCCACACGCGCCGCCCGGCTGCAGCCCGTAGAAGCTTTACGACATGAGTAAGAGGAATAACCAGCGTGGCAAGGCAGAAAATTTTGATCATCCGTGTGGATGGCGGCTCGCATGCCCAGTTTATGATGGATTGCCTGTCAGAAGCTGGCTACGAAACCTGGCTTGCTGACCAGGGTGAAATAGCCATTGACGGTGTAGAGCACCGTAACGGTATAGAGCACCGTAACGGTATAGAGCACCGTAACGGTATAGAGCACCGTAACGGTATAGAGCACCGTGACAGTATAGAATACCGCAAGATGATCCGAAAAGTAATCCCCAATCTAGTGATCCTGGATTGGGGATTAAATAATTTCACAGGCTTGGGGTTGAGTACAACGGAGATCATCCGGACGATCCGGGGGGATGATCGAAAAGAACGTCTGCCGATCCTTGTGATTGGACCTGAGATGCGCGAGGAGGATGTCCTGGCTTGCTTGGAAGCCGGAGCGGATATTTGTTTGACGGAAATCCTGCACCCGAAAGTCCTCGTGGCGCGAGTTTATGCGCTGTTAAGGCGATCTATCCCCTTAGCTCACTGAAAATCCACTGTCGATTTGGTCCAAGGTTAGACAGACTGCTAGCCAATCGGGAGACGGATCGTGAAGGTGGTCTCTTTGCCGGGGGTGCTTGCGACGGTGAGGGAGCCCTGGTGCACTTCAACCAGGGATTTCGCGATCGCCAGGCCCAGCCCTGATTCGTCATTGGATTGACGAGACTTGTCGCCGCGGTAGAAACGGTCAAAGACATGCGCCAGATCTTCGGGTGAGATGCCGCTTCCATTGTCTCGAACAGACATTTCTATCTGATCCTCTGCCTGGGAAGCAGATAGAACAATTTCGCCTCCTGAAGACGTATAGCGAAAGGCATTCAGAACCAGGTTATCGAAAACCTGGGCGATGCGCTCGGCATCCATCATGACTGAAGGTAGATCTTCTGCTGCTTGGACACGGAGAGAGACACCCTTCTGCTGGGCTGCGACCGCATGCCGGGCAGCCACGTGTTCCAGGATCATCTGCGGCTGAGTGGATAAAAGGATCAAGGATAATTCACCGGCATCGGCCAGGGAAAGCGTACGCAGGTCATCAACCAACCGGTTGAGATGTTTGGTCTCTTGATGCAGGATTTGATAGATTTCAGGGGAGCTGGGCAGCTTGCCATCGCTAAGTGCTTCGGTATAACCAGCGATGACACTGAGCGGAGAGCGCAGATCGTGAGCAACATCGGCGGTCATCTGACGGCGCGACCGCGTGGCGCGTTCCAGGTCCTGGCTCATCTTGTTGAAAGAGGCTGCCAGCCTCCCAAGCTCGTCTCTGGAGCGAACCTTGACCTGCAAGCCGAGCTTCCCTTTCGAGATTTCGATGGTGGCTTCGGTTAGCTCACGCAAAGAGCGGGTTAACGTGAAAGCCAGCAAGCCTCCCAGGATCAAAGCTAATGCGGTAGCGATCAGAGCGCTGAGAAAAGCGGCACTGTTGACTGTGCGTAAAAACCGTTCTTCGGGTGAATTTGGAATTCGCTCCCGCGGTATACGAGCCAAGATCAACCATCCGACAGTGTTCCCATTATCGACGAGGGCGATGGCGTCTTCCAGGTCGTGGCTTGAGACCTGCTGGCCAATTTGCTCTGGCGCCATACTGTATACCACCCGGCGACCCGCATCGGCTAGCACGAACCGCATCAAATCGAAATTGATCTCCCTGCCAGGATCGCTGCCTGGGGACTGTGCGATCACCGAAATGACCAGGTTTTCTGAAATACCTTTCCAGGTTCCATAGGTATGGTAATAAGTGAGTAAGCTGCTGGCAAGTGACTGCTGCTCACGGTTGACAATGAATTGGTCAAAGGCGGTCTGGGTGCGCTGCCAGGTGAAGATAGCCACCAGCACGGAACCGGTCAACCCAACCAGTAAAAAGGCGAGGGTCAGCTTAAAGGTGATTGAATTGAATAAATGCCCTGAGCGCATGATTTCAGCCTCATCCTTTATTGTGCTGAACAGCAAAACGATAACCCGCTCCATAGATGGTTTCAATATATCGAGGGCTGGAAGGGTCTGTTTCGATCTTGGTGCGCAGGTTGCGGACATGCACATCGATGGTGCGCTCATAGCCTTCATAGGCTGTACCCTGCAGACGGTCCAGGAGCTCAAGGCGTGAAAAGACCCTGCCAGGGGTAGACATCAGGGTGACCAGCAAATCGAATTCCGAGGGAGTCAGGTCGATCGGCTGCCCGTCGACGGTGGTGATGCGCGCAGATTGGTCAACGAAAATATCCCCTTCACGCAGGATTTCCTGCTCGCTGGTTTGCTGCTTTTCCAGGCGGCGCAAGACCGCCCGTACGCGGGCGGTCAATTCGCGCGGGCTGAAGGGTTTGGTCACATAATCATCCGCGCCCAGCTCCAACCCTAAGACCTTGTCGTTTTCTTCCAGCCGGGCAGTCAGGATGATGACGGGAGTATCGGCTTCGCGGCTGTGGGTGCGCAGAAAATCATATCCGCTCATCTCAGGCATCATCAAGTCGAGGATGATCAGGTCTGGCTTCTCGCGCCGGGCGACGAATAGAGCCTCCCTCCCATCGCAGGCAACCGCCACATCGAACCCCTCCTGAGTCAAATAAGATTTCAAGAGGGTGCGCAGCTCAGGCTTATCATCAACGACCATAATTTTCTTGGGCATAAGATTTCTCTTAAAAGTGTATCACGATTATAAATTTAACGGTCATATCCGGAGGGGAAGCCTCCGGATAGACCAAAACCAATGGAGAGGAGAAAGCGCATGTTATTTCGTGCGACAAATTTCACCGCGTTTGAGTCATTATGGTGTCGTGGGTTCAGTGGTTTGCGCAGACTGATCGTTATCCAAACCGCCTTGACGACCACCATGTCCGCCTTTTAATTCACCCAAGCCTGGCTTGCCCAGCGGGTTTCTATATCCATCAAAACCTGCGGCCGAAGAATTTTCCAAGATCAGGTCTGCTTGCGCCTGGGTGATCACGCCTTCTTTGATAGCCTGTGCGACAGCCGCTTCGTAGGCGGATTTCATCGAAGCCTGGAAATTCTGATCTGCGTAAAGAGCCTTTTGACCCTTCATCAAATCAGCTTGTTCTTGCGTCAGCGTTCCATCGGAAACAGCCTGATCGATGTGCGCATTGAAGGCCTGGGTAAAGGCTGCCTGGAGCTTTTCAACCGAAATTCCTAAAGCCTTGGCCAGTTCAGTTTCGTAATCAATGCCGTTGGCCGCAAGATCAGTAGGGTTCAGTAAGCCCCTCATGTGTAAAGAAGCATTGGCCTTGAGCTGGTCAGCCTGAGCTTGCGTAATCAGGCCTTTCTCAACTGCTTGAGCGAGCACGGTTTCTTGGGTTTTTTGCTGGGCCGCTGTCAACTCATCCACGGTGATCCCCAAGGCGGCGGCTAGCTCTTCATCCGTATATCCACCGCCAGGCCCGCGACCGCGTTCGGATAAAATCCCCGAGCTGTTAGCAGCAACGGCTGCCTGGGAGGCGGTTGAGGAGGCTGCCCTGGCTGAGCGGTAAGCTACTGCACCAAAGGCAGCTGCAATCACGAGGGCACTTAGTGAGAGGATGGTAATCATTTTTTGGGGTTTCATTCATAATCTCCTATTTGATGTATTAGATCTGGAAGCATCTGATTTGCTCATGATCTTTCCCAAGGATAACAGGGGCTTGTTTAGAAATTATTAAGAAGTGATTGGAAAAATATTGAGATTTTGATCCAAAGGCTTAGCGTGGCTTTTACAGATCAGAAGGATGCTGAAACCATGTACTTCAAAATTGGATCTTCATAAATTCTTTACAAAATCTTAATAACTTGATGGTATGATGCTTTTAATTCGATTAATGGTAATGGAGGACACATGAGTAATGTTTTGAAATGGATTCTCGGAATTTTGGTAGTCCTTGTGGTAGTGGCTGTTGTCGTTGGAGTTGGATTCCTGGTGGTCAGTCACTGGGGCGCCTCAAATTGGATGATGGGGGCGCGTTCTTTTCAACCCTATGACGATGGGCGTGTGCGTCCTTGGAAGGATACGCCCCAGTTTGAAATGCCAATGCATCCCGGCTGGGATACCCCTTTTGATCGTAGAGGTGGGTTCCCCCTTCTACGGTTTGGTGGGTTCTTCCCGCTTGGGATGATCTTCGGCACACTGTGCTGGGCAGGGCTGGTTTTCTTCGCAGTGCTTGGAGTCATTTCGCTGATCCGGGGTAGGAAAAATGGGAAGGTGCAAACCGCAGGCGATGCGTATGCCGCGGCAGCCCCGGCTGTTCCAGTTACCCCGAAAGCCCCACCCGCAGTAGTGGGTAAAGTGGATGAAACACCCGAACAGGTGACTGCCAACTGCTCCAACTGCGGTCATGAGGTTCAGGAGGAATGGAGTCACTGCCCTTATTGCGGCCAAAACTTGAAATAAATCTCCTCAGCCTCAATGGACCCCGGGCGGTGAAGAGCACCGCTGGCGGTAACGATCACCGCTGCCGGTAAAGACCCCCTTGAGGCCAGTCAGATCCAATCGCAACCCGTTCCTACGTAAAAGAGAAGAGCCTGGAAAGTTTCAGGCTTTTCTCTTTTTTTCATTTACCAAATCGCGAGGATATCCTTCATAATCGCCCATGACGCCTACCGCGGCAGCGCCCAGATGGGCTCCGAGCTGCAGGCACTTCTCCAGGTTCCACCCTTGCAGCCAGCCTGCAATAAAGCCAGCGTCGAAGCCGTCTCCTGCGCCAACCGGGTCGATAACCTGTTCAACGGGGTGAGCAAGGATTTTAATGATTTGCCCCACAGGTTCTATACCAGACCTGGCTGAGGCGCAAGCGCCCTGCTCGCCAAGCTTGAGCACGACGATCGAGGCACCCAGGTCGAGTCCATGCTGCATGATTTGTTTAGAGAGGATATCCGCCTGGCTTTCAATATCAAACAGCGCCTGTGCATCTTCATGCCCCATGAGCAGGATATCCACCTGAGACATCAGCGGCAGGAGCGCGGCTTGCGCTTCGGTGGCATTCCAGAGGCGAGGACGAAAATTGGGATCAAAGGAAATCCAGGCCCCAGCCTGGCGAGCCAGCTCAATCGCTCTCTGGCAGGCTGCCGCGCAAGCAGGGCTAAGCGCGGGTGTGATGCCAGTCAGGTGCACGAGGCGGGCTCCTTGAAATAGACCTGGATGCAGGTCGTCTGGTGATAAGCGAGAGGCTGCCGAACCCTTGCGGTAATAATAGACACGCCGCTGTCCATCGGGCAGGTGCTCGCGAAAGAATACCCCAGTTGGAGCTTCTGGGTCAGTTACCAGTGCGCTGGTATCTACCCCCTCCTGATCTAATACCTGGCGGATGCGTAAACCAAAGGGATCATCGCCCACCCGGCTGATGAAGCGCGTCTTGACTCCTAAGCGGCTCAAGCCGATACAAAGATTTGATTCGGCCCCGGCGATGTCCAGCCTGAGCCGTTTGCTTTCAGCAAGCCCAACTGGCTCCGGCGGGAACGCCAGCGCCATGCATTCTCCCAGGGTGACAACATCTGCGATTGGAGATTGAACCATAGAATCAAACCCGTATGAATTAGCGCTGCGCTTTTACCCCGCCGCCTGAGGCGAGGCGCTTCACTTCAGCCAGGACGGCTTTTTCGTCCACCATGGTGATATCTCCGGGGGTTTCTTGCACCAAAATACCATGGGCGGCCCCCCACTGCACGGCTTCTTCCAGGTTTTTTCCTTTCAGAAGCCCAGCCAACACGCCCGAAGCAAAGGAGTCCCCACCCCCTGTCCGGTCGGCGATGGGAATGTTATGGCGGACTGGCGCTGTGTAAAATGTATCCGAAGCCGTTTCATATAAAACTGCACCCCAACTGATCAGATCGGCATTGGTAGCCGCACGCCACTGCGTTCCGATCAGGCTGAGGTTTGGGTAATCTGCTGCTACTCTGCGCACCGTCTCCTGGTAACCCTCCAGCCAGGCTTCAAAAGAATCTCCCTCGGTAGTGGGGCGAGTGGCATATCCCAGGGCATCAGCCAGGTCGCTGTCATTGCCAACCAGGAAGCCAATATAGGGGGCGAGCTGTTGGTTGATCTCGCGGGCGCGTTTTTTGTTCGGTTCTACTTTCGAGCGATAGTTCAGATCGGCAGCGACGAAAACGCCATGCTCTGCTGCCTTCTGCATCCCTTCAAGGGCGAGGCCATAAGAGGTCGGTGAGATCAAGGTGTAGATCCCACCGGTGGTAAAGAGGCGCACCCCTTCTACGCCAAATAATTTATCCCAGTCAAAATCGCCCGCCGCAAGCTGGCGGACTGCGGAATGAGCGCGGTAATACAGGGTGTCAGATGGGATCACGCCTCGTCCTGCAAAGGTGAAGTTGACCCCATTCATCAAGGTGCCCTTCTGATCCGTAGAGAAGCGAGAGCCGTCATTCTTGGTATTGAACCAGATGATCTTGCCCGTATCCACGCCCACCGAGCGCAATTGGTTCTGGATGTTCCTGCCAATATAATCGTCCACCAGGGCAGTTAACACAGCAGCCCGCAGGCCAAAAGTGTAAGCCAAACCGCAGGCAACATTGGTCTCCCCACCCCCCTGGAAGAGGCGCATTTCTCTGGCGCTGGCGGTGGGTACATCATAGGGATCCAGCCGCAGCATCACTTCACCCAGGGCAGCGGCATCATAGCGGCATGCGCTGGCGGGTTTAATTGCTTGATAGGTGACGACTTGGGCTGAGTTTGACATTTCCAGACCTCCGCATATACTTATTTCTATCCGAAAAATTTACGGGGAACAATTTTTAGTATATCAGACTTAGACGAGGCACAAGGAGTTTTGGGATGGATTTATCAAATATGGTTTATGTCGGAACATACACCCAGTTGGTTGGACCAACAGGGGAAAAAGCGGAAGGCATCTATGTCTACCGCCTGGACCCAACGGTGGGTTCTTTGAGACTTGAACAGGTGGTTAAAGACGTTTTCAACCCTTCGTACCTGGCAATTCACCCGGGTGGGCGTTGCCTCTATGCAGTGAACGAGGCCGGGGAGATCAACGGTAAACCCGGGGGTGGGGTGAGCGCGTTTTCAATCGACCCGCAGACCGGGATGCTATACTTTATTAATCAGCAGCTTTCCAAAGGGGTGGACCCCTGCTATCTGTCCATCGATAAAAGCGGGAGCGCTGCGCTGGTGGCGAACTACACCAGCGGGACGACCAGCCTGCTACCGGTCAACCCGGATGGAAGTCTGCAGCCCGCCGCGGAGACCATCCAGCATGTTGGCAAGGGGAAAGATCCAAGCCGGCAAGAAGGACCGCATGCGCACGCGGCCGTGCTGAGCCCTGACAACCGCTTTGTGTTCGTCATGGACCTGGGGACAGACAGGGTGGTAGTCTACCAGTTAGACCGGGAATTCGGTAAGCTGGCCCCCTATCCAGACCTGGATGTTCAAGTGGCCAGCGGCTCTGGTCCTCGGCATCTGGATTTTCATCCGAACGGGCGGTTTGCTTACCTGGTCAACGAGCTAAATTCTTCGCTGGTTGTGTTTGTCTTCGACCCTGAGGCTGGGCGCTTGCAGGAGACCCAGGCAGCGCCGATGCTGCCAGAGGGGTACCGCGGCGCGAACCTGGCAGCCGATGTGCACGTGGCTCCGTCTGGGAAGTTCGTGTATGCTTCCAACCGGGGGCATGACAGCATCGTGATGTACTCAGTGGATGAGGACAGCGGGCGCCTGACCTGCATCGGTCATCAGCCGACGGGTGGGAATTATCCGCGCAACTTCGCTATCGATCCGACCGGTACTTTTCTCCTGGTTGCAAACCAAAATTCAGGGACGATCCGGTCCTTCTGGATCGATGCCCAAACAGGCAAGTTATCTTTTACCGGGCAGGTTACTGATGTGCCTGCACCGGTGTGCATTAAATTTTTTCGGGAGGCTTAAGATGTCAGAACTAGATGAACTGAAGGAAATTCGAAAGCTAGCTATCACAGATGCCGAACGGATCGAACGTTTTCGCAGGGCGGGATACGGAGGCGCGGTTTCGGATGCGCTCAATTCGGTGGGGGTGAAAGACACAATCTTTTCAGCCCAGTTCAAAGCGCTGCGCCAAGGTATGCAGCTGGTTGGGCGCGCCTTGCCGGTCAAGATGCACTCGCAGGTCGATTTGAGCGATTTCCCAGCTGAGAAGAGGCGCGTTGAAGCACGCTGGGAGGCGGAGGGCGGCCATCCTCAAAAGCGGATGATGCGCTCGGTAGCCACATCAGCTCCGGGGAGCGTGCTGGTGTTTGACTGCGGCGGCGATATGCAGCCGGCTTATTTCGGGGAGATGAGCTGCCAGCTGGCTTTTGCACACGGCTGCCGGGGAATGCTGGTGGCGGGCAATGTCCGGGATACCCAGTATGTCTTAAAAATGCCTGATTTTCCCATTTACTCTTTCGGGACACGCCCAAATGCCTTTGGGGGTTGGACAATTTTGGAGGTGGATGTACCCGTCTATCTCCCCGGGCATATCACCCACTATGTGCGCGTGGCACCGGGGGATTTTATCTTTGGCGATAACGACGGCGTGCAGCTCATCCCTAAGGACTTGGTTGATGAAATCCTGCTGCGTGTTGAGCAAACCTTCGAGAAAGAGAACGAGGAACGCCAGCAGCTCGCCGCAGGCATGCCCATCGATGAAGTGTACCGGGTGTTCGGAGTGCTTTAGGAAAAATCGATGATTAAAATTGCTGAAGTACTTCCGCCTCACCCAACGCCCTTGTGGAACCTGGTGAAGCAGTGCGGGATCCGCTATGTGGTTGGGGTGATGAAATCTTTACCATCGTTCAGGACAAGTTCCAACCAAGACCAGGGGGCCAATCAGGATGATTTGCCTTGGAGCTACGCCTCGCTCTCACGCCTGAAAACAGCCTATGCAGAGGCGGGCTTTGAGCTGGCTGTTTTGGAAAGCCGGCCTCCAATGGAAAAGATCAAGCTTGGGTTAGAGGGGAGAGAAGCAGAGATCGAGGCGGTCTGCGATCTGATCCGAAACTTAGGCCTGCTGGGAGTTCCGGTTTGGTGCTACGAATGGATGCCGGTTTTCAACTGGCTGCGCACCTCCACGATGGTTCCGGCGCGGGGTGGGGCGCTGGCAACCGGTTATGAGCATGCCTTGATGCAGAATGCTCCCTTGACCGAATATGGCGAGGTGAGTGAGGAGCGGCTATGGGAGAATTTGGAATACTTCTTAGAGCGGGTTGTGCCCGTGGCAGAAGAGGCCCAGGTGAAACTGGCGATGCACCCCGACGACCCGCCGCTTTCACCCATCCGCGGCCTGGGGCGCATCATGCGCAGCGTGGAGAACTTTCAACGGCTGGTTGACCTGGTGCCCAGCCCGGTCAACGGCATTGCGCTCTGCCAGGGGAACTTCACCTTAATGACCGACGACCTGCCCGCCGTGATCCGCCATTTTGGACGGCAGGATAAAATTTTCTTCGCCCATTTCCGCGATGTGCGCGGCACAGCCGAGAATTTCGTCGAAACTTTCCATGATGAAGGCAAGACTGACATGCTGGCCTGCCTGCGGGCATATTGCGAGGTTGGGTATGAGGGTGTTCTACGCCCCGACCATGTCCCTACCATGGAAGGCGACAGCAACGATAATCCAGCGTATTCATCGGTTGGACGCTTGTTTGCCATTGGCTATATCAAAGGATTGCGCGAGGCCGTTTACGGGAAGAATGCTTCCGAATAAGAAGCTGTTTGCGTAGCATGGATCACGCATAATATTGAGATTGCTTCAGCCAGCACAAACCGCTGGTTTCGCAATGACAGTTGACAAATAGAGTTTTCGCGAGAATAGAGGAAAATATATGAAAATCACAGATTTGAAATGTGCGATTATCGGTCAGAATCCGGTGGTGCGGGTTGAGACGGACGAAGGACTTTACGGATATGGAGAGGCGGAGAACCCCAAAGGGTATCTCAAGCCGCATGTTTTATTCTACAAGCCATATATCCTTGGGGAAGACCCCACCGATGTCGAGAGGGTGATGCTGCGCATCCGCAGGTTGGGGGGTTACAAGCCCTGGGGCAGCGCGGTCAGCGCGATTGAGATGGCCTTGTGGGACATCGCCGGCAAGGCTGCAGGCTTGCCGGTTTATAAGCTCTTGGGCGGGAAGGTGCGCGACCAGGTGCTGGTGTATAACGGGGGCGTGCGCTTCCAAAAGACGCTGGTCAACCCGGAAGATTATGCGGAAGACACCGCTAAAGCCAGGGCGTCAAAGGAAGGCTTTAAGATTATCAAACAAAGCATCGGGTTTCACAGCGCCATGCCGGGTAATGTGCCCGGTTTCTTCTATGGGGAGCTGCAAAAGCCTGGCTTTCACCCCAACCGCGGACCTTTGACAGAGCGCGGCTTGAAGCATGTGATTGCCTGCATCGAAGCTATGAAAGCCGTCCTGGGGGATGAGGTGGGACTGGCGCTGGACTGCGGTCCAGGCTGGATGGTGCCAGATGCCATCCGCTTAGCCAAAGCAGTTGAGCCGTTGAACGTGATGTGGCTGGAGGATATGATCACCGGCGATTATATGCCTTATACCCTGGCGGATGTGTATCGGGAGGTGACTCGCAGCACCTCCACGCCCATCCATACCGGCGAGCAGGTTTACCTGCGCCAAAACTTCAAAGAGCTGATCGAGGGGCATGCGGTGAATATTATTGGCCCCGACCCGGCCGATGTGGGCGGTTTAGCGGAGCTGAAATGGGTGGCGGAGTATGCTGACCTGCACGGCATCTTGATCGCGCCGCACGGCATCTTTGATGGACTGATTGGGCTGGCGGCCCTGGTGCAGGTATGCGCAACCTTACCGCAAAATTATATCGCCTTCGAGTACCCGGTGGGGAAGCCAGCCTGGTGGTACGACATACTCTCAGGTCTGCCCGACCCGATCGTGAAAGACAGCTATATTACGGTATGGGATAAACCCGGCCTGGGAGTCGATTTCAACGTGGGGGCGGCTCGAAAATACCTTGCTGAGGAGGATATAGCGTTTTTCGAAGATTAGGAAAGTTGGTTCCACTGATCCGATTCGGTCAAGCAGGCTTCTGATGAATGATCCAGTAAACGCACATAACCAGCTGGCGCGCCATCAATCTCTAAAATAAGAAACAGACTGCCTAGCTGAGCCAGTTCTGCAGATTGTATCTCCGGTGAGAAGGTTTTTCTCAGGTAATCTGCTAAATCCTGGGGTGTATTGTCCCTGGCAAAAGTTTCACTGAAGGTTTGCGCTCCCAGTGCAGCTAATAACGGTGCATCATCCTGTCTGGCTAGTCGGATGATGTAATCTGGGTCAGACCTGTTTTTATATTCTTCCACAGTGAATTTTTTTCAGCTTTCTTAGCATTTAAGAGGACATATTGAGAGTCTTTTCATAAACCTCGAAGTGCTCGCCCTCGGCTTCCTGCGGGTCGACGTATTTCAACCACATGCCCTGCTCTGGATGTTCACCGGAGAGCTGCCGGCGGCTGAAACCGATCTTTCCGGAAGGATCAGCCCAGCGCACTTCGTTCATCTGCAGCAGGATGTATTGCCCGGCATACTTTTCAAGCATCTCTTTCTGATGGTCGCGAAAGAAGAGCGCCTGTTCGGCGGTAGTACGCCGCCAGCTGATGATCGTCTCTTGGGGATCAAGCTCCTTGGCGAAGAAGTTTCCCAGAGGAGCTTGCAGCTCGGATTGGAAATCAATCTGGCGGAGATCGACGGTGCCGAAGCCACCCTCAGCAGCCGCCAGGAGGGCGTTGCGATCCCGGTGAAAGGGGGGCGTCAGCCAATCAGCTTGAGGGTCGTGACCCATCAGGGTCGCGCCGCAGGTATCCGTAGCAATCACCTGGTCGCCTGCTAACAGGGTGTTGCAGATGCGCAGCTGGTCGCCGGAGCCCCATTCCTCTCCCGCCTGGCAGACCATGCCGTCGATGATATTGAGGGCAGGGTTGAAGAGCCTGCCCAGGTCGGCGAGCATATAGGGGAGGCGGACCAGGTGGTGGTAGTAAGGGCGCGGGCGGCCACGCGGCTGGAGGGGCAGGAGGCCGAAGAGGTTTTTGAGGCAGAGGGTTACGCCGGCGAAAAGGTGGTTTTTCATCTTCTGAACCGATACAACCGCATCGGCTTCCGCCACGGACTGAGGGATGGGATAAGCTTGAAAAAGCTGCCCGCCCCCTGGAACAGGCGCCCACACAACTGGATCGAAGTGCCCGTCGATAAAGGGCACTTCAAACTCGCGCAGCACCGGTAAAGCCATCGCTCCTGCCAGACGCTCATCTCCTAACCTCAAGCTTTCGACGCCGACATCGACCGCGAAAAGCTCCGCCTGGGTTTGTTCACGCAGCAAGCGCAGCGTGGCGCGGATGACTGGGTCGCTGACAAGCTGCTGGCGGTGCCCCTGGTAGGTCACCACCCGGGTGGGCATGAAATCCTGGTTGAATTTGATGGCAATCCGTCTTGCACGCCTGAGTTTATCCCAGGCCTGGGTCAGAGGAGCCGCTGCGCTTTTGAGTGCCTGGTAGACAGCCTCATCATCAGAACGGTAATCACATCGAACCGCTTGGACATGGAAAAGAGGTTGGCGCTGTGTACCGCGTTGGTGAGGGCTGGTTGAATTCATTTGATGCCTGTGAACAAATTTCTTGCGCTGAATCAATAGGAATTAATGTGGATTCGGGAGGGGTCATAACGATTGGAGGGGGGCTTGGCCTCCGCGGGATACCCAAGCGGAATCAGTGCAAAGGGAATCACTTCTTCAGGGATTCCCAGGAGCTTGCAAAATTCCTTCACGCGCTCTTCCCTGGGGTACACACCCACCCAAACTGCTCCCAGGCCAACGGCATGAGCGGCCAGTAAGAGATTCTGCGTGGCGGCTGAGCAGTCCTGCACCCAATAGCCTATATTCTTGTCCAGGCGGGTATCCCCACAGACCAGGACGGCGACGGATGCGCCTTTGACCATGTCTGCATGGGGATGGAAAACAGGGATGGCATCCAGTTTCTGACGCTCGGTGATGATGACGAACTGCCAGGGCTGCTGATTGCCAGCCGAAGGAGCGCTCATGGCTGCGTGCAGCAGCTCGTCGACCAATTCAATCTTCACAGGCTCGGATGTATACAACCGGATGCTCCGGCGGTTCAGAATGGCTTGCAGTGCGTCCATACGATTGGGATCCTCCGTATTTGATCGAATTGACAAGCTAATAGCTTGTTCTACACAGTAATGAACCGTTTTTGGTGGCCTACGCAGTGCGAACAGCTTTAAGGATGAGAAATAATTGTAAGACTTTGAGAAATTCTATCATAAACCGGCTTTTGAAAGCTTTTGCTGTATCAGTACATCTTTTGAAAGGGAGTTGCATCCCAGCAACTTCTGAAGAATGGGTAATTTTGATCGTAGTACAATTATCGATATCGATCCTCATTTCCATAACGAATATCTATGCGGGGAGCTCTCTATGAATACTTCAAGACTCGATGAAACCAGCCGTTTCGTGCTCGCCAACTACCAGCAGCAGCGACCGTTCTCCAGCTTTCTTCCAGGGATTGCTGGTCCGTTGGGCAACCCATTGTGGGTATTCTATGTCAATCGCGGGCAGGCGATTGCGAGCTTTGGAATCGAAAGCAAGGACTCCCCCATCATGGAGTTCCAGCCGGCGAACAAAGCTTACCAGTCGACGCCTTTGATGGGTTTCCGTACCTTTTTCAAGTTGAAGCGAGGGGATTCTCCGTGGATGACTTATGAACCGTTCTCTCCGCGCTACAGGAGGGATGCTGATTTGCAGAACATGGTTATGGGCGCCAACGAGCTTGAATTGGAAGAAGCCAGCGTCAAGTATGGGCTACAAACAAGGGTAACTTATTTTATTTTGCCAGGAGAAAATTTCGCGGGTCTGGCTCGCAGCGTAACCGTAAAAAATATTGGATCAGATCCAGCCAGCCTCGAAATATTAGATGGACTGCCGGTCTTGATCCCCTATGGGGTCAATAATTATTTACTGAAAGAGATGGGGCGGACCGTAGAAGCCTGGATGGAGGTATTCAATTTAAAAGCCGGGATTCCTTTTTACAGGGTGCGGGCTTCCGTTGTGGATCGGGTGGAGGTCGAAACTTATCAAGCGGGGCATTTTGCCTTGGGTTTTGTAGAACAAGGCGGGAAGAGTCAACCCTTACCCATTTTAGTGGATCCGGCTGTCGTCTTTGGGGCTGAGACGACCTTCTCATCCCCCGATTCCTTTAACCAAGCACCTTTGACGGCCTTGCTAGAAAAAGAGCAGATTACTTGCGGGCGCACGCCGTGTGGGTTATTCGCGCACCAGTCCAGCCTGGCTGTGGAGGAAGAGATGGTCATTTACAGCATATACGGTCACACCAGCGGTCTTGAAATCCTCCAGCAGTACCTTTCCCGTATCACCCAAGCCTCTTATTTTATCAGCAAACATCAGGAGGCTGTCAGCCTGGTGAGTGATCTCACCAGCGTTATCGATACCCACACTGCCTCGCCCATTTTCGATGCCTACTGCCGCCAGACATTTCTTGACAATGTTTTGCGCGGCGGATGGCCTGTCCTGCTCGGTGATTCTAAGAAATCCCATATTTACCACATCTACTCCCGCAAACATGGGGATATTGAACGTGACTATAACGCGTTCTTTATTGCCCCTGAGCCTCTTTCCCAAGGGGAGGGCAGCTATCGCGATGTCAATCAAAACCGGCGCAGTGATGTGCTGTTCAATCCCGAGGTGGGTGATTTTAATATCTTCACCTTCATGAGCTTGATCCAGGCCGATGGTTACAACCCCCGCACGGTCAAAGGCAGCACCTTTACGCTGAGGCTTGAGCACCAGCCTGCCGTGCTCGCCTTGACCCGCCAGCCCGAAAAGCTGAGAACCTTTCTGCAAAAGCCTTTTACTCCAGGAAAATTATTGAAGTATCTTAACGAGAATGTGCTTGAATTGAGTGTATCCAGGGAAGAATTCCTTTCGGCGGTGTTGGGTGCCGCAGAACAGCACCTGGAAGCAGTGTTCTTCGAAGGTTATTGGATTGATCATTGGGAATATAATCTGGATCTGATCGAAAGTTTCCTGGCAGTATATCCCGATCGCCAAACAGAGCTCCTGTTTGGGCGTGGCGACCTGCCCTTCTTCGACAGCCCAGCCGTTGTTCAACCGCGGGCGAAAAAATATGTTCTCGCTAGAGGCGTACCGCGCCAGATCGGTAGTCTGCTGGAGGACATGGAAAAAAAAGCCCTGATTGCCTCACGACCAGAGCAGCCTAACTGGACCAGGAAAGAGTGTGGGCATGGCGATATTTATCGGACAACCTTGTTTGCCAAACTGGTGCTGACGGCGTTGGTCAAATTTGCCACGCTCGATCCCTGGGGGATGGGCATTGAGATGGAGGCTGGTCGCCCAGGATGGTATGATGCACTGAATGGGCTGCCAGCGCTGTTCGGCTCTGGCCTGGCTGAAACCTTTGAACTCCAACGCTGGCTGAATTTTCTGCAAGAAGTGATCCAGTTGAATCGAGATACCATCTTGCGGCTACCGGTAGAAGCTGTTGATTTGTTATCTGAAATTGCGATCCACCTGGAAGCTTATAATGCTTCCACAAGCTCAGAGCGGGATTATGAATATTGGGATGCTGTTTCCACGGCTCGTGAAATATATCGCCAGCGCACCCGCCTGGGATTCGAGGGGGTTGATAAACTTGTGCCGATGCCTGACCTCAGCCGGCTCCTGGCAGCTTTTCAGAATAAGGTTTCCGCCGGGATTGCCCGGGCACTGGACTTAAATGGTGGTTTTCCGCCAACTTACTTCATGGTTCATGTGGATGATTATGATGTGCTGGCAGAGACTAACCCGCAAGGCTATCCGTATATCAGACCAAAGCGCTTCACCCCTCAGGTGCTGCCTCCCTTCCTGGAAGGACCGGTGCGCGCCTTTAAGATTCTGCCTGGTATTGAAGATGCCCGCAGGCTGTATCTGCTGGTTAAGAACAGCTCTCTTTACGACCAGAAGCTGAAGATGTATAAGGTGAATGCCTCGCTTGAAAGTCTGCCTTTCGATATTGGCCGAGCGCGAGCTTTCCCTCCAGGCTGGCTGGAGAACGAGTCAATCTGGCTGCACATGGCCTATAAATACCTGCTGGAAGTGCTCAAAGCCGGTTTATACGCTGAATTTTTTGAAGATTTACAGAACACATTGGTCCCATTCCTCGATCCTCACATTTATGGTCGGAGCACTTTAGAAAACTCCTCCTTCCTGGTGAGCAGTGCATTTCCAGATGCGACCCTGCATGGGGCTGGCTTTGTTGCACGGCTGAGCGGTTCGACTGCTGAGTTCCTGAGCATTTGGAGTTTAATGATGATGGGTGAAAAGCCGTTCTTCATGCAGAATGGGGAATTGTGCCTGTCTTTGCGACCTGCCTTACCTGGTTGGTTATTTCCCTTGAATGGCGAGCTGTCCTTCTGTTTCCTGGGCCGCTGCATGGTCACCTATTACAATCTACAAAGGCGAGATATTTTTGGGGATTCTGCCCTTGCCCAGCGGATGAGCCTTTCTACCGAGACAGGCCAGCAGTTCGATGTTGCTGGCAATCTTCTCTGCTCTCCTTACGCGGCAATGGTACGCGCGGGGCAAGTGAAACGCTTGGACGTTTATTTTTAATACATTAAGTACAACCTTGTCTATTGTCTAAAGACAAACTTGACATGCTTGTTTATACATGATATATATAATCTAGATAAGCTTGTCGTAAGTTGTTGTACTTTCCTTTACAGCCACCCATCTGGCTTAATACTTGTAGGCGTCTCATGTTGCTAAAGAATGATCTTGCCGAAAAAATATCGTTGGACGGAACCTGGCTGTTTTCGCTTGGTGACTCCTCGTCCTGGCAAGAGATTCAGGTACCCGGCTGTTGGGAAGCCCAGGGATTTTCTAAGTTTGTAGATGGTCCTGCTAAATATAAGCGGGAATTTCGCATCCCTTCCCACTGGATAGGAAAAACGATCCTGGTTGAATTTGGGGCAGTCAGCTATGTCTGCATTCTTTTCTTGAATGGAGTCGAGGTGGGCAGACACCAAGGGTTATGGACTCCCTTTACGGTTGACTTGACCCAGTTAGCCTGCGTGGGTGAGGAGAACACCCTCGAGCTGGTTGTCTATAAGCCAGGTGAGCTGTATCCGATACGCAGCAGCCTGGCAGGCTTTATCCCTGATGTGTCAACCACTTTCGGTGGCATCTGGCAGCCTGTGCAGATCACTGCCCTAAGCTCCGGTTTGACAGACCTGTGGATTAATGCCAACCTGGCAGCCCAACTGCTTGAGGTACGCTGCAAGGCTGTGAAAATTGAGACAGGTTTAGCTCGGGCATTTGCAGATGGGTACATCTGGTTGGTTGAGATCCTGGATGGCGAAAGGGTGGTAAACAGCCAAAGATTGGCGGTGACGACAGATGGCTCTCTCGGTGTTTCGATCCCTATGTCTGAAGCGAAAGTTTGGAGCCAAAACCAGCCAGCTTTATATCATGTCCGGGTCAGCCTCTTTGAAGATGGGAAGCTGATGGCGCGTACCTCGAAGAAGACCGGTTTTCGAAGCCTTAGGGCAGAGGGCGACCAGCTCTTACTGAATGGAGAACCTGTGACGCTGCGCGGAATCTTATCTTGGGGATGGGAACCGGACCAGATCGCCCCAGCTTATTCAATCGAACAAGCGCGGGCGGAGATGCGCCGGGTACGCGCGCTGGGTTTCAACCTGATCAAGCTTTGTTTGTTGGTTCCGACCCCGGCTTATTTTGAGGCGGCAGACGAAGAGGGCATGCTGCTATGGCTGGAATATCCAATGTGGCTGCCCCAGGTAACCGATGATCTGCGTGAGCTGGCTCCGACGGAGTATGCCGAGATCACCCAAATGGTACACCACCATCCCTCACTGGTGGTGTACAGCCTGGGATGTGAGCTCAGCCAGGCGGTGGATGGGGATTTATTGGGCGCGTTGAACCAGGCGGTGCGGGAACGAGTCTCCAATGTGCTGCTATGTGATAACAGCGGCTCGGGAGAGTCGTATGGGGGGCTGGATTTTGACTACGCTGATTTCACAGATTATCATCCCTATTATGACCTGCACTATTTTGAGCCGCTGCTCGATAACTGGCGCAGGGATTGGCAGCCGTCCAGACCCTGGATCTTTGGCGAGTTTTGCAACTCGGATACATTCCGCGACCTGGATGAGATTAATCAGGCGAATAAAAGCCGCCGTCCCTGGTGGCTGACGGAGGATAACCCGGTCACCCGCTGGCGGCCTGAATCGAAGGCGATGCTGGAAGCTGAACAGCGGTTGAGGAAAACTCAGTTGGAGTTTTCAACGCAAGAACTGGTCAGGATCTCCTATGCACAATCGCTGGTGATCCGAAAATATACGCTAGAGCTGATCCGGCGCCGAAAAGGGATCGGTGGTTATGTAATCACCGGTCTGCGCGATACGCCGATTTCAACTTCGGGTCTCTGGGATGATTTTACACGCTCGAAGTGGACCGCGGATCAGTTCATGCCGATCAATGGTGAGACGGTCCTCAGCCTGGATGGGAGCAGGCGGCGCCGCTGGCAGTATGGTGGCGACCGCCCGGACCGCATGGATATATATAACCATTGGTCGGGAGATCAGGGGCATTGGGCAGTGATCCTGAGCTTGACCGGCACAGAGTGGCCCACTGGAGCAGACGTATCCTGGACGCTCACAGACGAAGCCGGGAACCAGCTTGCCTCGGGCACAGACCAGGCACCGGATGGTCAACCGGGGAATCCGTGCCAGGTAGCCACGATCGATTGCAGATTGCCTGCTGTATCCCAACCCAGGGAGCTCAGCCTGAGAGTCTCCCTTGAGAGCAGCAGATTGAAGGTTGAAAACCAATGGCCCATTTGGGTCTATCCATCCCTGCCCGAGCTGCCACAGGGCTTGGGCATCCTGGACCCGGGCGGCAGCCTCGATGCGTGTGGCGACTGGCTCAAGCCGGCGGCGATGAGTACAGCACACCGGGTTCGCCTGGGTGATCCGCTGGCCTCGTTTCGGATGATCCTGACCACGACCTGGGATGCGAAGTTAGCGAAGTATGTTCGCAATGGCGGGCGCCTCCTACTGCTCCAGCAGGGAGATTCTCCCTTGCCTGCCCGACGCTGTCCTTTCTGGCGTGAGGCGGTCAAGCTTTTCCCCTCCCACCCCTTGTGGAGAGATGGAAGATTCCCACAGCGGGGCTTTACAGATTTGCAGTTTTTTGGCCTGGCAAGCGATGTGGCTTTCGATCCCTTGCGTTTACAGCAGGCTTTGCCAAAGGGGAGTGAAATTACCCCGATCTTACGCAGATTGGATGCGCGTGAATTTCATATTGGCGATTATCTGTTTGAGGCGGTCATCGGAAGCGGCTTTTTCCTGGGATGCAGCTTGCGGCTTCAGGGAGGGTTGGGCGCGCAGCCCTTTGGATGGGAACGCAATGTTGCCGGTGGGGCATTACTTTCAGCGCTCCTGCGTTACCTGGATGAGAGAAGCTAAGGAGTTTCTGTGACGATGCTATCATCGGATTCGAAATCTTCATCGAAAGAACCACTTTACCAGCGCATTTATAGCGATTTAAAACTAAGGATCGACGGAGGTGAGTGGGGGAATGGCTCGATCTTGCCGACTGAGAACGAGCTGTGTGAGACTTACCAGGTTTCACGCGGCACGGTGCGCCAGGTATTGGCCGAGATGGAGAAACAAGGGTTGGTGAGGCGTGAGCGAGGCCGGGGCACTTTTTTGATTCGTTCCGGGTTAGAAAAGCCCCTCCAAACCGCGAGCCACCCGATTATCTCCTTTATCGTCCCGTATGTGCGTGACTCCTTCGTCTCCTCTATCTTGTTAGGTGTCGAAAATGTCGCGCGAGCGTGTGGGTGTGCGGTGGTCTTTAATCATGTTGAAAATGACCTGAAAGAACAAGAATTGGCGCTGCGCTCGGCTTTTCAGCAGGGCTCGGGGGGAATCATCCTTTACCCGGTGAATTCAAAGGATGCCAGCCCGGTGCTGAACGAACTCATTCAACGGGATTTTCCTCTGGTGTTGGTGGACCGCTATATCCGCGGTATGTTCACCGATTATGTGACCAGTGACAACTTTGGGGGTGGATTGGTGGCTACGCAGCATCTTTTATCGCTGGGGCACCGCAGGGTCGCTTTTCTGAATTGGACTGAGATGGCGACGACGATGGAGCATCGCAGAGCGGGTTACCGGCAGGCGTTGCAGGAAGTAGGGGTTGCCTGGGAGGAGGGTCTTGAATGGGAGGTAAAAGGTTATCCGGAGATTGACCTGGAAGCGCTCGAGGAGAAGTTAACCGCGTATGGGCGTCCCACAGCCATCTTTGCAGCCAATGACCAACTGGCCCTGGCGGTGCAGAGGGTGGCGCGGTCTATCAAATTGTCCATACCTGAGGATTTAGCTTTGGTGGGCTTCGATAACCTGGAGATTTCTGCTCACGTCGATATCCCTATTACCACGGTGGCTCAACCGACATTTGAAATGGGGAAGCTGGCTGCAGAAATTCTTTTGAATAAGGTCAAGTCGGCTGTGCAAGAACGCGCGTTTTGCCCCAGCCAAAGGCGGGTTCTGCCCGTCCAAATGATTGTGCGTCAAAGCTGCGGGGCTAACAAAATGGCTGTAACCATCTACCCATAATGGAAAGATGAAAGGAGGTCGATGACCAGGAAAAGAATAATGATGAATTGAACCCTAGCATCAAATCAAAAAATAAATTTCTAGATTTTGGAGGATGAAAACATGAAACGAAATATATTGTGGTCCGTGGCGAGTGTTTTGCTGGTAGCCAGCCTCTTGTTGGCAGCCTGCGCTCCCGCCGCTACAACAGAACCGCCGAAGGCGGAGCCTACCCAGGTCGTTGAACCAACGAAGCCACCTGAACCAACCAATGAACCGACCAAGGCTCCAGAGGCAACGAAACCCCCAGAGGCGACCGCTACAGAGGTACTGCCGACCGAAACGCCGGCTGCTCCTACGGAAACACCTTTGCCGCCCACCCCGACCCCCCCAGCATTAGATGCTTCCTGTGGCGGCGAGGGTGCGGTGATTGGGGTACACGACTGGTCCTCGGCTGACCGGGCTGAATATTGGGCTCAGGTGCTCGATGCTTTTAATGACGCTCACCCCTGCATCAAGGCCTGGACCGTCAAGCTGCCTGATGACCGTGCCGTTCGTCTGACTGAGCTGGCTGCTGGCACCGCTCCTGACCTGGTAGGCTTCGATTCATCGGACCTGCCCCTGGTTTACAGGAAGGGATTTTTGCTTGACCTGGCGCCAATCATGGCCGCGGATAACAACTTCAATCCGGATGACCATTGGTACCCTGGCGTCTATAAGACCGGGGTCGTGGATGGCAAACTCGTAGCTGTCGCCAAGGATTACAGCACAAGCGCGTTCTATGTCAACACAGCCCTATTCGAAAAAGCCGGTCTGCCCATTCCTACTGAGGGATGGACCTATGATGAATATCTCCAGGATGCCATGCAACTGACCCTGGACGAAAACGGCAATAATGCCACCAGCCCTGATTTTGATCCGAATAAAGTCGTTCAGTTCGGTGCCAGCCTGCCCTACTGGGGCGGCGACACTGGTTGGTGGCGCGGCTTCCAAAGTGCTCTGTACTCCTTTGGCGCCCATACCATTTCTGCTGATGGAACGACCACAACGGGTTACATCAATACCGACAAAGCGCTAGCTGGCTGGCAGTGGTTCAGCGATCTGGTTCATAAGTATAAAGTCGTCCCCGGCGCCTCGTACCTGACTGCCAACGGACTCACTAACGATAAATTGTTCAGCGATGGTAAGCTGGCGATTTCTGGCTCTTATTGGGGACCCTGGTACCAGGATACCTTCAATAAGGCTCCAGATCTGAAATGGCAAGCTGTCCCGCTGCCCACCGGATCTGACGGGCACCACGGCGCCATCATGTGGATGGGCTGGGGGATTAGCTCCACCAGCCAGCACCCCGCTGAAGCCTGGGAGCTGCTCAAGTGGCTGACCACCGAGCCCGGGCAGCAGGTCTTTGCTTTGAAGGCCTTGACCGGCGACATCAAGACGGCTACAACCCTGCCGGCGCTGAAGGACCCCTACTGGGCTGTCTTCCTGGAAGAAGCCAATTACCAGGATCAGCTCGATGATATGCTCACCCCCTTCTATACAACCTGCGTTGACATCAATGCCAGCAAGCTGATGGGCAAGGTCTTCCAGGATACCGGGGCAGACCTGGACCTCAAGGCTGAGCTGGATAATCTGGCCAAAACAGCTGATGAGTGCCTGGCTACATCCACCATCCAGTAACTGCTTCACCTGGTTGGTAGTCTCAGCCCGCCCGCCAGGCTCAACTTTTGGGGTTGGTGCGCTTTTTAGCGCACCAACCCTCCCTATGGAGATCGGATTCGTTTATCTATGAGTACATCCATGAATCTACCGGCTGCGAAAAGCAAACCTGGCAGGCTCGCCAGAAGGGAAACGCTCGAGTTTTACCTGTTCATCTCTCCCTGGATCATTGGGTTCCTGGTTTTTTTAGTCTATCCCTTAATCAGCTCGCTTTACTATTCTTTTACCCGCTATACCATCGCTACGACCCCGGTATGGATCGGTTTGGGAAACTACATTTCTGCTTTCAAGAACCCTCGCTTTTTCAATTCCCTGTGGGTGACAATCCGGTTTGCTTTGATCAGCATCCCTCTGATGACGATGGTAGCGCTTGGGCTGGCTTTGCTGCTGTCACAGAAGCTGAAAGGCATTAATTTCTTCCGCACCATCTACTTCATGCCCAGCGTCATGCCCACGGTAGCGATCGCCTTGACTTGGTTCTATATTCTTCGTCCTGAAAGCGGCCCGCTTGCTGGTTTGCTTTCCATTGTTGGACTGGATATGCCCCGGCTGCTTTCTGAGCGAGCTTTTGCCCTGCCCACCCTGATTGTTATCAACGTCTGGCTGATCTTTGGCAGCCAGATGGTGATTTATATGGCCGGGATCAAGGGTATCCCTCCGGAGCTTTATGAAGTCGCAGAGATCGATGGCGCTGGCCGGGGGGCTCGTTTCTGGAATGTTACCCTCCCCATGCTCAGCCCCACGATCTTCCTCAACCTGATATTGGGGATTATCGGGGCGATGCAGATGTTTGACGTCCCATACGTAATGACCCAGGGCGGCCCTTCGGAATCCACCCTGACCTATGTGTTTTACCTGTACAACACAGGCTGGGTAGAGCTCAGCATGGGGATGGCCTCTGCTTTGGGATGGATCCTGTTCATTATTATCTTAGCAATTACCATGCTGGTCATGCGCTCCAGCCAGGCCTGGGTATATTATGAAGGAGAACGAAAATGAAAGAATTCAACTCCTCCCACTGCTTCGAAGACGCGCTCCTTGAGCTTTAGCCGGAAGTTAACAAAAATCTTTTCTTATGTCCTCCTGATCCTATTTTCGTTGATCATGATTCTCCCGCTGCTGTTTTTGTTGAACGGCAGTTTGCAACCCGAATGGCAGATTAACGCTAACCCGGTAATCTGGCTGCCGCGCAAGTGGCTGATGGCGCAGGCCGGGAATACCAATCGCTACCTGAATAAATACCTTCTCAAGGATGAGAATGGAGAACAGATCGAAACAATTCAGGTTGGTCTGCGCAGTTATACCACCGTTGTCGATGCCAGTAAGCTGTCTACCTTCGAATCAGTGCCTCGAGACCAGCTTGGAGATGCGGTTCCAACTCTGGTTGGTAATCTGCCCGGAGTTCCAACTTCCGGTCTCAGAGTTAACGAGCGCGATTGGAAAAAGGCTGACGGTTCGGTTGAAAAAGTTGTTGCCATGGCCCGTGACCTGAATAACGAGGATAACCTGTGGGTCGTCCCTGCCAGCCAGCTCGTTGGGGCTTTGTACCAGTATCCTCTGGATGTGGTCAACCAGAGTCAATCTGGCAATGTCACAATCAGCGGGGTGGATGTGAGCACCCGTACACTGCCGGATGGCAGGCAGGTGGCAGCGATTGGCCCTGAAGATGAGTTTTGGGTGATGAGCCCATCGGCAATCACCAGCCAGGCCAAGATGATCCCAGCCAATATGCTGGGCGAAAAAGATTTTAAAACATTCGGGCGGACTCAGCTAGCTGTTTATCCCGTTCAGGGTTATCCAGAGGATGAACGTTTCGTCGCCCTGGCGCAGGAATCGTGGCAGCCGCTCTTGCCAGGGGATGTCGTTCAGAATTACGGCTTTCTGGTTAATGAAAGTAAACTCTCGCCAGAGCTATCCACTACAACCGTCAATGATATCAGTATGACCACACGAGTATACACTTCTACCGAGGGTACTTTGCAAGAGGTGGCTGTCCTCTTTGCCAATCCAATTGAGTCGTTGGTCATATCGCCCGAGCACCTGGAGGCCCTGACCGCGGCGCCCTATACAGGCCTGGTGGAGCCAGGCAGCACGGAGCTTGGCACAGTCACCTACCGGGTCAAAGAAGATTTCACGAATCCCGATGGCTCGACTACGCCGATGGCGCTGGTCGGGGATATGCAGGATATGGCTGTCATCATCCCAGCTTCAGCTGTGACCACAGCCTATGATGCCCGTCCTGGTGAGCTGAAACGGTCGACTATCCTCCATTTCTACTTGGATGGCTACATCAAAGTGCTCACGCTAAAACTCCAGGGGGTACCCTTCTACCGCTTTTTCCTGAACTCTCTTTATCTTGTAGTGATGAATATGCTTGGGTTCTTTGTCTCCTGTACGCTCGTAGCTTATGGCTTTGCCCGCCTGCGCGCTCCCGGGAAAAATGCTCTATTTGTCATCCTGCTGGGGACGATGATGATACCAGGCACCATCACTGTACTGCCTACCTATCTGATCTTTCGGGACCTGAATATGCTCGGCACGATGATGCCATTGTGGATCCGTTCCTTCTTTGGTAACGCCTTCCTGATCTTTCTGCTGCGCCAATTCTTTTTGTCCATTCCCTATGAGTTGGATGAAGCTGCCTACCTGGACGGCGCCAACCGCCTCCAGATTCTCCTAAAGGTGATCTTACCGCTCAGTAAGCCAGCTCTTGCTACTGTGGGCATCTTCACGTTCTGGTGGACCTGGAACAGCTTCTTGGACCCGCTGATCTTCACTACACAACAGAAGTATTACACGATCACCCTGGCGTTGAACAGCTTCAACCGCCTGTACGGCGCAGGCACATCCGGTTATTACGACCGTGTGCTCGCCGGCTCGGTCCTGGCCCTCCTTCCGATGGTGCTCTTGTTTATCTTCGCCCAGCGCTACTTCATCGAAGGCATCCAGATGTCAGGATTGAAGCACTAAGGTTTACCTTGTCAACCAACCTGGTAAATTCTGCTTGGGAGAATTTTGCATCGAAAAAAAAGTTATGACCCAGGTCCAAATACGGGAAAAGAAAGTCTGGGTAGATGAAACCCCTATCCCTTTGATCGGAGGCGAGGTGCATTTCTGGCGCCTGGCACCCGAGAACTGGCGGATCGTGCTGACTCGGGTCAAGGAGTTGGGGATTAATGTCCTGGCAACCTACATTTGCTGGGATTTCCACGAAGCTGCGCCGGGACATTTTGATTTTGAGGGAAAAACGGATCCTCGCCGGAACCTAAAGGGATTCCTGGACCTGCTCACAGAGATGGGCTTTTGGATCATCATCCGCCCAGGGCCTTATATCTACTCGGAGTGGAGCAACGCTGGAATTCCGGAATATGCTGCTCGCTATCACCGCCTGGACCCTGAATACCTGAGGCTTGCCCGAAAATATTTGGATACAGTCATCCCTGTCATTCAACCTTATTTCGCTACGCAGGGAGGCAAGGTCATCCTCTGTCAGGCTGATAATGAGCTGGACTGCTGGCCCCATATGTACACCGAAGCGCTTGGGTTGGGGAAACAGCCTGGCTTATTCCATACCTTTCTGGAAGAAAGATCTGGTACGGTGGAGGAACTCAACCAGGCCTGGGGTACAGCTTATTCAGATTTCTGCCAGGCAAGAGCTGTCCTCTCATTACCCCCAGAGCGAGAAGTTCTGCGGACTCGTTACCTGGACTATTACCGGTTCAAGCATTGGTATGTTTTGAAAGCCACTCTCTGGTTGGTCGATACCTTCCGGGAGCTTGGCGTGGATATCCCAATCCTGATGAATACGATCCCGGTGCATTCGAACGAGCCCTGGGCGGAGATGGAGAAGGTAGCCGACCTGGTTGGGACGGATTTGTATCCATCTAATACTTTCCGGAAAAGCCCGGATGAGCACCGGCAGTTCCTGGAAGCCGTGCGATACCTGCGATCCTATTCTTGCCTGCCTTATATCAGTGAGTTCGAAGCAGGTATCTGGCATGGAGGCCACCGCGAAACAGAGATGGGTGCCCTGGAGCCAAACCACTACCGGATGGCAGTGATCTCTGCACTCCTGGGCGGCGCAGCAGGTTGGAACTGGTACATGCTGGTGGACCGGGACAATTGGTATATGAGCCCGATCCATTCAGGGGGACGCGTGCGCGTTGATCTATTTTCTGTCTTCGAGACGATGGCGATCCTATTCAAGCAGATTGACCCACCTCGGCTTGAAAAGTTGACAGAGGTGGCCGTTACCATCGATCCTCTTTATCAAGCGGCCAATCCCCCAGACTCGGACCTCTTGAAATCTTTTTACCAGGCAGATATCGACTATGAATTCTATAATGTAAAGACTGGCAAAATTCCAAAGCCTTACCTTTTTTATGGAGGCGGAAGCTGGATAGACAATGACTTACAGGCGCGATTGAAATCCTATATTGAAAATGGGGGTCATCTCATTTGCCTGGGTGCTTATCCTTACCTGGATGATGAGATGCGGTCCTTGGATTCAATGGGTTTGAATATGCTCGGGATTCCTGAGCCGGCGGGTATCATCGGCGATATGGGGGAACTCGCGCTCACCCTGCAGGCAGACACAAGCCCGTTCCAGGTCAAGAGCCGGTGGATAGCCTATTTTCAGTCGGTGCCAGGGGAACCAATCTGTGTAACTAGGGGCTCTGTGGATGAGAAGGCGGTAGAAGAAATGCAGTTCCTCTGCAGGCTCCCGGTTGGGGAAAGCTATACCATCGGTTTCACGAGGCTTCAAGGCAAAGGGAAACTCACCTACCTGGGGTTACAGCCTTCTCGTGAGCTTTTATCTGGGATATGTCAAATGCTTGGGATTTCGATACCCTCCTGGGCAGCAACCTCAGATATCGCTACAAGCCTCTTTCGGAGCCTGGATAAGTTTTTCTTGTGCGTTGTCAATCTTGGTCGAGAAGAAAAGTCGATCGAGGTCAGGTTGGATCCTCAAATTCTTGGGGATGCACCTTACCAGGCGCGTGATCTGGTATCCTGTGATGCGTCGGTGGTATACCTGGCAAAGCCAGCACGAATCTTCCTGCGCTTACCGGGTAAGGATGCCACAGTGATCGAGCTCACCAAAGGGTAGGAAACGATGCCAGACCAATGGATTGTCCTAGAGACTCACTTTGACAAAGAAACGGCGCGGGCTTACGAAGGATTGTTTACCCTGGGAAGCGGTTATCTCCATGTGAGGGGGTCGTTCGAAGAACACCTGTTTGATGCGCCGCAAAACCTGGATTATACCCGCCGACCAGCTAACGTCACCTCTGAAAAGTTTTTGGAAACGAAGGCGAAATGGGGAACCTATATTCCCGGTATCCGCGGCAGCCACCCGCTGCTGAACCGCGGGCTGGTGAACCTGCCTTTCTTCCTTGAGCTCATCCCATTTGCTGGCGAAGAAAAGCTGGATATGGAAGCCAGCCGGATCGAGAATTACCAGCGTGAACTGGACTTAAAGACAGCCACGCTGCAGCGGAGACTCACCTGGCATACGCGGATAGGTCCGGTCGTTGAGGTCTCATTTAATCGATTCGTTAGTGCAGCCCACCCGCAGGTTTGTTGCCAACAGATGCAGCTCGTGCCTGACCAGGAGCTCAGGGTTCGTATCGAGGCTGGGATAGACAGTGACGTGCGCACGAGCGGTTATGATATGTTCTCGACTGTTGAGCTGGCGAATAGTGAGTCGAATGGATTGCGCTGCTATGTTAGGACCAACACTGGAGATGAAGTGTGGATGGCGACAAGGTTATATGTGCCAGGGGCAGTATGGCAGGCGGACTCTGACCGCCGGACTGTGCGCTTAAAGGCTGAATTTGTGATCCCGGCTGGAGAAAGCCTGGTGGTTGAAAAACGCACCGCAGTCACTTCCAGTTTCGATGCAATTAGAGCTGATCCAGGAGCGCTCCTGGCCAACCTAGAGGTAAATTCTTACCCCCAACTTCATCACTGGCATGCTGCTATCTGGCAAATTCGTTGGGATAAATCTGATGTCATCATCGAGGGAGATGAATCGTCTCAGCTGGCAATCCGGACATCGATCTACCATTTGCTGCGCTCCCATCCGGATGATTCACGCCTGGCAATTGATCCCAAAGGGTATGCCGGAGACGCTTACCGGGGCTGTTATTTTTGGGATACCGAAATGTATCTGCTCCCCTTTTTCCTGTATACTGACCCGCGGCGCGCCCGCTCTCTGGTGGAATATCGCATCCAGTCTTTGCCGGGGGCGAAGAGTAATGCGATTAACAGCGGTTACGGTGGGGCGCGTTATGCCTGGGAGGCGGATGTGGATGGGACGGAAACCTGCCCGAACTGGCAGTACCGCGATCATGAGGTGCATGTGACTGCAGATGTGGTGTACGGATTGGCACATTATGCTCGGGTGATCCAGGATGAGGGCTTTTTGACCGGACCAGCTGCTCCAGTGATCTTGGAGACAGCGCGGTATTGGCTAGATCGCCTGGATTGGCGTTTAGGAGAAAATCATCCCAGCTTGTTAGGGGTGATGGGGCCGGACGAATACACGCCGATCTCGAGCAACAACAGCTTTACGAACTTGATGGCAGCTTTCAACCTGGCAATGGCTGCCAGATTGGGCGTGATAATTGGAGCAACTAATGCTGAATGCCAAGGATTTTCTCGGGCGGCGCAGGGACTTCCTATTTTGAGAGGCAATGACGGGTTGCTGGTTTTGCAGTGTGAGGAGTTTGAGCACTTGGCAGAGCCAGCTTTCGAGCGCTTTTGGAAAGACCGTTCGAAGGCTTTCGCTGCCCAGACAGCGCAAGAATGGCTTTACCGTTCCAAATGCCTGAAACAAGCCGATGTGCTGATGATGATGATGCTGTTTTCAAATGAATTTAGCGATGAAGAAGTCCGGCGAGCCTGGGATTACTACCTGCCTTATACAACACACGATTCTTCCCTCTCAGCGGGTGCGCATGCGATAATCGCCTGTCGTTTGGGGAAAATGGGGGAGGCCTGGAAATTTTGGGAGAAAAGTTCTTTGAATGACCTGGATTTCCAGCATGGAGGTGCAGCGGAGGGCGTGCATATCGCGGGGGCAGGAGTGAACTGGCAGATGGCGGTCTTCGGATTTGCGGGTCTTATAACGGCGATGAACTCGGATGTATTTTGTTTAAACCCCCAGCTTCCACCGAGTTGGAGACGCCTGGCATTCCCAGTGGTATGGCATCACCTCCCTTTGTATGTGGATATCTGTCGTGGCCAGGTACGTGTTCTAAATCGAGGGGAAGGAGCGCTGCCTATCCGGGTGTATGAACAGGATTTGCTGCTAAAAGCTGGGCAGGAAGGTGTTTTCGAGCTCAGAAATGATCGGAGAAGATAAAATGAGAAGAGATGTACCCACAAACCAAATGGAGATCAACAGCGATACGATCCTGCAGCCAGGCGTATATGTTCTTCCCGATGGATTGAGCATATCGGCAGACCATGTGACCCTGGACGGCAACGGGGCGGTGTTGGTGGGGGTTGGACGTAAAGGGCGCGGGGTGAGTGTACTGAACCGCAAGGGGGTTACCATCAAGAATCTGCACATCCTGGAGTATGCCCACGGAATTTATGCAGACGGCTGCCGCGATCTGAAGATCATGGACTGCCAGGTGACAGCAACAGCCGAAGTACCCGCACACACGATCTTCCTGGATATCTGGCTGCCGCTTGAGAAGGCTTACGGAGGGGGAATCCTCCTGGCTAACACACAGGACAGCATGCTGATGGGGAATGACCTGCAGCACCAGATGAATGGTTTTCTCAGCTATGGCTGCCGCGGGCTGAAGGTGAGCCACAACAATGCCAGCTACTGCAGCGGGTGGGGATTTCACCTGTACGAAACCAGCGACAGCGTATATGAAGATAATATCGCGGACTACTGCTGCCGGTGGCAACCGCGGGGACCGCGGCGGGGGCATATGGGTGCAGACGCAGCCGGTTTCTTAATCATCCACAATTCATCTCGAAATGTCTTTCGCAGCAACCTGGCGCGCTTGGGCGGAGACAGTTTCTTCCTGGCGGGGTTATCACCGTCCTTCGAACCGGTTCACTGCAACGATAATCTTTTCGAGGAGAATGATGGCTCTTGGAGCCCGAATATTGCCTTCGAGGCCACCTTCAGTGCCGGGAATGTTTACCGTAATAATTTTGCCAATTACTGCAACTATGGCTTCTGGCTGGGTTTCTCAAGCCACGGCGTGCTGGAAGACAACCAGATGATTGGCAATCACCAGGCTGGGATTGCGGTGGAGAACGGCTTTGACTTCCAGGTGCGGCGCAACATGTTCCAGGATAACCAGCATGGCGTCTTGCTGTGGTCCAAGCACATCCCAGAGTTCCTTACCGCCGTGCCGGGAAACAATACCAGTTACGATTGGCTTATCGAACAGAATGAGTTTATCCATAATAACCATGCAATTTATGTGGCTGCCAACCGGGATCACGGCATCCGCCCCTATCGTGTACCGGATGGGGAGACGCCCTCCAGCTGGCTGAGGCCGCGCGGGCACACTGTGCGCAAGAACCGTTTCCAGGACAACCGCGTTGGGGTGGAAGCAAAATATACTGACAAAACTTTGCTCGAGGATAATTCATTTGAAGGCAGCCTAAAAGCAGATTTCATTGAGGATCAAGGATAGGAGGCAGCATGCAGATTGGAGATTCATCCCTGGCGGGATTAGCTCGTTTGAGACAGGGGGTTCGCCGTGAGCGAATTTCGAGCTACGACCGGACTGGTGGAAACCGGGATTGGTTTACGTTTGAGCCGGATCAGAGGATGGTTATCGCGGAGATCGAAGGGGCGGGGTGTGTGCGGCATATTTGGATGACGATTGGCTCCACAGAAGAAGCTTTTGCGCGGAAAATCATCCTGCGCGCCTGGTGGGATGGGGAAAGCCAGCCGAGCATCGAGTGCCCGGTCGGCGATTTCTTCGGCATTGGGCATGGGATCGTCAAAAACTTCTGGAGCCTGCCGCTGCAAATGAGTCCCCGAGATGGCAGGGCATTTAACTGCTGGTTCCCAATGCCCTTTGCTTCATCGGCGCGCTTTGAGGTGCACAACGAGTGCAGCGCTCAGACGAATTTGTATTTCTATGTTGATTATGAGCGGTATGATCGACTGGAAGACGACTACGCATACTTCCATGCCCAATGGCGGCGGGAGAACCCCACAACCGGTTTCGGCGACCCCTCAAAGCGGTTTGCTCTCAATAACGATTATATGTGGGAAATCTGGGGTGTGCCCAACCTGGATGGGAAAGGTAACTATATCATCCTGGAGGCGGAAGGCAAGGGTCATTACGTGGGCTGCCACCTGGATATCGACTGCTTTGAGCGCGATAAGAATGACTGGTATGGTGAAGGGGATGACATGATCCTGATCGATGGCGAGCCGCTGCCGCGCCTGTATGGAACCGGGACTGAGGATTATTTCAATACCGCTTATGGTCCCAGTGAAGAGTTCTGTACACCTTACCAGGGGATTACGGTCAATTCTGGCGACGAGGCGTGGCCCTGGAGGGGCAAGAACTCAACCTACCGCTACCATATTGAAGACCCGATCTGCTTCGAAAAATCGATCAATGTGACGATCGAACATGGGCACGCCAACAGCCTGACCAATGATTATGCCTCTACCGCGTATTGGTACCAGACGGAACCGCATAAGCATTTTCCAACCTTGCTGCCGGTGGCGCAGCGCCTGCCAAGACCAGATGTTCCTGGAGATAAATAAGGCATGGTGAATCTGATGCACGCAACACCTGTGATTGAAATTCGGGTGCCGATTGACGAGATCGCTGCCCGAGAAGAACGAATTGCGAAGACGAAGCGCTTCGAGACGCCTGATCGGGTGGCGGTGATTCCTGCCATCAATTACCGCACGCTGCTCCCCAAGACAGGTGTGCGGTTCAAAGATTACTTTGCCGATCCAGAATTGATGCTGCGGTGTCAAATTTCGGGACAGAAGTGGTTGATGGAAAACGTTCAGACGGATGCTTATTCAATCATCGGCGCCTGGGTGGGAGGCTGGACAGATTTTCAAAATGTGACCGAAGCTTCTTCACTGGGCTGTGAAATCACCTTCCCGGAAGATGATATCCCGGTGGGCAAAGAAGTGGGGTGGGTGCGCACGGAGGAAGATCTGCGAAAACTAGAGCGGATCGATTTCATCAACAGTGGATTGAATGCCAGGCAGGTGGAATATCGGCGGGCGATGATGAAAATCGCGGAGAAATATCCGGTGCGTTTTCAAGGTGGACCGGTTTTTTATCCTGGGGCAAACCCGTCACTTACACATACCTCGAATGGACCTTTCACGATTTCATCTCACCTGATGGGTGCGGTGGAAATTTTCACTGCGATCCTGGAGCGCCCTGACTTCGTGCGGGAGCTTTTTCGAATCGTCACGGATAAAGTCATCGCCTGGCTCGATTTTTGCTGGCAGGAAGAGCAAATCACGGGGCGGGATTTTGCCTGGACCGACGATCTCTCGGCTTATCTTTCGGCGGAGACCTGGGAGAGTGTGTTATTACCCTTTAACAAGAAGCTGCGCGATCATTTTGAATGGGCTAGCCTGCATATGTGCGGGGAAACCACGCACCTTCTGAAAATTTTCACGGATCAGTTAAAGATCAACGAGTTCCAAGGATTTGGGTGGAAGGTGAACCTGGATAAAGTAGCGGAAATTATGGGAGGGCGCGTGGTGCTCCTGGGAAATGTGAGCCCGTTGTTGATCGCCACCGGCACTCCAGAACAGGTGAAAGAGGCTACTCGTAAGGTCATTGAAAAACTTGCTCCGTATAAAGGCTTGATCATCCAGGATGGAAACAATATTGCCCCCGAATCGCCCGTTGAAAATATCAATGCCATGATGACAGCAGCGAAAGCGTTTGGATCTTATAAACAGTAAAGGATACCCAAGAAATTATTTGACCATAAAAGTTAAGGGATTTTGATGAAAATATTTCATGTGACCGTCGTCAGCCATACACATTGGGACCGGGCCTGGTATGTAACTTTCCAGGAGTTCCGAGCGCGCCTAGTCCGCCTGGTGGACCGCTTGCTCAAGATATTGGAAACTCAGCCTAAGTTTTGCCTGTTCACCCTGGATGGACAAATGGCGATTTTGGAGGATTACTTAGAAGTTCGCCCGCAGCGCCAGGCTGAGCTGGAGTGGTTATGCCGCCAGGGCAGATTGAAAGTTGGTCCCTGGTATGTGCTGTCTGATGAATTCCTGGTCAGCCCAGAGGCTTTGATCCGCAACTTGATGATCGGGCAACGCATGGGGGAAACCTACGGCGGTGTGAGTAAGATTGGCTATGTGCCCGATGGGTTCGGGCATATTGCTCAACTGCCGCAGATCCTGCGCGGCTTCGGGATTGACAATGCGTTCTTTTGGCGCGGGCTAGGAGAGGAAGGCGAGCGCCTGGGCACAGAATTTTGCTGGAAAGCATTGGATGGCTCGGCTGTTACCACAATCTGGATGCCATGGGGATATCACAATATCTCGAACCTGGGCTATGGAATTCACTGGGGGGATACCTCGCAGATGGAATTTGACCCTGAGCTGGCTTTGGAACAGATGCAAAAAGCGGTTGAAGAACTTACTCCGCTGGCCCATACAGATGCAATCTTGCTGATGAATGGGATCGACCACGAGGAGGCTGAACCCAGGCTCCCGGAGATGCTCCAATTGGCGAATGAGCACCTTAATATCGGATCGTTTTTTCAGGGCTCGCTCGAAGAGCACCTGGACAGAGTACGGCAGCAAAACCCGAGCCTGCCCGAGTTTTCTGGAGAATTCCGCTGGGGAAAGTATTCCGAAATCCTACAAGGGGTATATGCCACACGCATTTACTTAAAGCAAGCCAACCAAAGGGTAGAAAATTTATTAGAGCGCTATGTTGAGCCCTTAGCTGCCATGGCATGGCTGAGCGGTGCAGAGGTGCCTGAAGGCACGCAAGATTTGGCATGGACAGCCTGGCGCTGGTTGCTAAGAAACCATCCTCATGACGATATCTATGGGAGCGGCATCGATCTGATTCACGACGAGATGATGTATCGCTTCAGCCAGGCGGAGCAAATTGGTGACATCATCGTGCGAGACAGCTTGCGCCAGATCGCCAGGCAGATCGATTTCACTGGGCAGGAGGGGATGCCCATCCTGGTTTACAATCCACTGGGATGGCCGCGGACCGAAATGGCAATCGGGGACCTGGATTTCGAGTTTGATGACCCAACTGCAAATGATTTTCGATTGGTAAGCAGCCAGGGACAGCGCATCCTGCACCAGGTATTAAGTGATCAGAATGTCTTTTGGATGGAAACACTCAAGGCGAATCGAAAAAGACGCGTCAGGGTGGCCTTTCAGGCTGAGGTGCCCGCTTTTGGTTATGCAGTTTATTTTGTTCAGCCAGCACGTGCTGGGGAAACCCTCCCACAGGATGATGAATGGAAGACCGCTGCGGACGGGGCTGAGAACCGCTACCTGGCTTTCCGGATTGAGGTGGATGGTGGTTTGACAGTTCGCGATAAAACGAGCGGTGTGACTTATGCCGGTTTACATCATTTTGAAGATGTGGAGGATGCCGGGGATGAGTATTCGTACTGCCCATGCCGGTTCAGCGAGATCGTTTCTACCACAGGCCAACCTGCCACCGTAAAGCTTGTTACAACGGGAGCGAACCTGGTGACCTTTGAGGTGAAGCGTGACCTGGTTATCCCTGAAGACCTGACAGAAGATCGCCAGCGCCGCTCTGACAAAAAGGTGGTTTTACCAATCTGCTCACTGATCACACTCTCCCGCACCCAAGCGGGCCTTTACATCGAAACGGAGATCGAAAACCTGGCCCGCGATCATCAATTGAGCGCAACATTTCCCACCTCTCTGAACCCCTTACAAGCCTTTGTGGATGAATCTTTTGCGGTGCTGCCGCGCTCAATTGACTTACCTTCTGCGGAGGGGTGGGTTGAAGATCCGACTCCTTTGATGCACCAGCGCTCTTTCATTGACTTGGGCGTTGCGAATAACGGGGAGAGTGGGCAGGGTTTAGCCATCTTGAACCGCGGCCTGCCAGCAGTCGAGGTGAGGCGGAAGCCAGGCGGTACGCAGATCAACCTGATCTTGCTGCGTTGCGTGGGATGGTTGAGCCGGGATGACTTGAGCACACGCCGGGTGGCGGCAGGACCATTGGCGCCGGCTCCGGGGGCGCAATGCCCGGGAAAATTCCGTTTTGAATATGCGATCTTACCACATACAGGGGATTGGAAGAGTGTTTATCCAACGGCTTATCAATATGTATCCCCTTTGCTGGCAAGGCGCGCCGATGCGCATGAGGGTTTGAACCTAAACGAGATGAATATCACCCGCGATGATCCTGCTAAAATTAAAAGCATTCCCTGGCCGCGCGGCGGGATTTTACCTGACCGGTTCAGTTTCATCTCCTCGGATAAACAAGATTTGGTGCTCAGCTCAATCCACCGTACTGAGGATGGACAAGGTTTGATTGTCCGGTTTTATAATGTTTCTTCCGACAGCATCAATGGGCGTATCGAAACTGGTTATGCACTTGAGGAAGCATGGTTGACAAATATGAATGAAGAGCGCCTGGAGGCACTCCCCTTGTCGGATGAGCATGTTTTTAGAGCTTCTTTTCGTGGACAGCAAGTGTTAACTTTTGAGCTGTGCTTCAAATCTTTTGAGCCTTAGGCCTAGAGAGGGTCAATCATGACAGTAAAGACGATGAGCTCGCGGGAGCGCATGCTGACAGCCTTGAATCGTGGAATTCCTGACCGACTACCAGTAACGATCCACCAGTGGCAACCCTATCACCTTGCCAAGTATATGGGGGGAGCCAGTGATCTATTGGCTTTTCGCCAGTTGGGTTTGGATGCAGCCATCACCGTCTGGGATGCGAATACAAGAAAAACAAACCCACAATGGCAGGTGGAATCGCGTACACTTCCGTTATCGGAGGGGAACTGGCGCATCGATACCACGATCCACACGCCTGAAGGCATTTTGACCCAACGAGATGAGGCGAATGACACGACAACCTGGACGGTTGATTATTTGATCAAGCGTCCCGAGGATATGCATTTGGTAAAAAAATACTTGCCTGTCCCCAAATTGGACCAAGAATTTGTACACAATCGGAAACGTGATCTTGGAGAGGATGGTATCTTGCGCGGCCTGGTTTTTGGCGAGCAGGCAGGACCCTGGCAGCACGCGGCCAGCCTGTTTGGTGTCGAAAAATTGATCATGGCAACTTTTGACGATTCTCAATGGGTGCACGAGCTGCTGGGGTCTCTAACTGAGAAGAAACTGCAGTTCATTGAACAAAGCCTGGCAGTGGCTGAATTTGATTTGATCGAAATGGGTGGAGGGGCAGCCTCTTCAACGGTTATCTCACCGAAAATATTCAAAGAATTTTGCCTGCCCTATGACCGGGCGCTACACGAGGCTTTGCACCGTGCCGGTCATAAAGTGGTCTATCATACCTGCGGCGGGATGATGTCGATCCTGGAATTGATTGTCGAGAACAGGTGTGATGCTTCGGAGACGCTCTCACCGCCGGGAGTGGGGGGAGATGCGGTGCCAGACGAGATCAAGCGCCGCATCGGGGATAAAGTTTGCCTGATCGGAGGCATGGACCAGGTGAACATCTTGTCGATGGGTACCCCTGGTCAGGTCCGGGCGGAGGTACACCGGCTTTTCGAGGCGCTTGGGCCGGGCGGGGGATATATGCTGTCAGCTTCAGACCACTTCTTCGATGCGCCCGTAGAGAACCTGCTGGCCTTTGCCAGGGCGGGGCGGGAATGTGACTATGCATGAACTGCTGACGAGGCGCAAAGGTCCCTCACTGGACGAACAGTGTCTCAAAGCTTATGGCTGGGGAGGGTCCGCAATTAAATAGTATTCCCCCGTCAATTCACAGGCACGCTCCAGGGTGTTGACTGCGGTCTTTAGAATTTCATCTGGGCTTTGAAAACGCGGATGATTTAACACTGCGCCGATGATCGGAGTAACCCTCCACAGGCGTCCCCGGATTTCTACAGCCAGGGTGAGATCATGGTGAAGCCGTTGGATGACGGTATGGATATCTTCAGGTTTCTTGAAATCCTCGTATAGCGCAGCCACACGTAAGCCCTCGATGTAACCAAAAGTATCGGTAGGCCGGAAATCGTGGTTGAGGATTTCTGCGACCTGCTTCAAGATTTTTTCGCGATCTTCTTCTTGGAGCTGCTCATTTTCCTGGGGACTCACCGAAAACTCGATCGCCAGCATACCGAATAGCAGCTCAGGTTTACGCCGTGCTCTTTCAAAGGCGTGTTCCAGGCGGGTCATAAAGAAGTTCAACGTGTAAAGCCCTGAAACTGGATCGCGGAACAGGTAAGACTTGGGGCGGGTCTGCGTCAGGCGCGAGACCAGAGTGGTGAGATCCTCCATCTCAACTGGCTTGATCATCATCAGGTCGGCCAGGTTGTCTACCTGTTCGAGCATGCCCGGATAAGCCGTGATCACAATCACCCGGGTATTATCCAGGCGGGGATTGGAACGAATCTGGTAGAGAATGTCTTTGCCATCCAGCTCCAAACCCAGGCGCAGGTCTAATAGGACGATATCGGGATCTTTTACAGCGAGGTAAGCCAGAGCAGACTTGGCTGAGTAGGCAGCCTGGCATTCAAAGCCCACCAGCTCCAGGATAGTCCTGAAGAGGTTGGCAGTATCTTTATCATCGTCGATGATTAATGCAAGTGTCGGTTTCATCTGAAAACCCCCGGTTGAACGATGCTAATAATGAAGGGGAGAAGCCATATCTTACGGAGAGGCAAGCAGCTTTATTGTACAAGAGAATCTCATTTTGCGTTCAATATAGTTTTATTTTACATCTGATACCTTGGGGTGCAAGATTGATGCGCACTCCAAATTCGAATCCATCCACGATATCAGCGTAGAGCAGGGTTATCTGGAAAATTATAATGATCGGCGCGCTCGGGTTCAGGGTTGGACAGCGTGGCACTCGTGGCAGTAGCGTGACTCTTGTTGGTCGAGCTTTTGTTGGCAGCCGCTGCCTTTTACTGGATTGAAAATTAATTTTTGTCTGCTGGCCTTACCAATCATTTCATAGCTGCCATCGGCTAATGGGCGGATATTCCACAACCGCTCGCCTTTTGCAGTGACCAGGATGGTATCACCCACAAGCAAGTCGACAACCGGGTTGAGAAAGGCCTGGCGCAGCGCCAGATCGTCTGGATTTTTAATGATCGCCGTTATGGGCAACTCGTCCAGGGTGCCATGGCAGGTCCGACATTGAATGTACTGAATTTCTTTTTTCTGGCTGTAAATGTTGCCATCTCCCATGGCTTCCTGGCGAGTGTGGCAGTCTACGCAGTCCAGAGTCCATTCGCAGCGGGTGTATTGGGCAATGGGTTGGTAATAATCGTGCTGCCGGTCAGCAGGTTGGTCCTGGCGCTCGTGGAAAGTCATCTGGCGCAGGTCATAGTTGCCGCGGTTGTGGCAAGTATTGCACTGGGTATAGGGAATCGCCAGGGTGAGACGGTGTACGGTTTGCTGGCTGTCCCCGCCAGCGGTGGGGGTATGGCAGGCGGAACAGCTGGTAAAGCGGTTGTATTGTGAGCCTGCCTGGGGAGCGGTCCACAGGTGGCAAGTCTAGGCAATTCTTGGAAAAGGTCTGCAGGCTGGGAGAGCTTTCTAAGGTTGCGTCAAAAGCCAATAATGCCGGACGCGCGTTTGGATCGGTCATCTGATAAGCCTGGACGGCCTGGATGCCGTAACGGGCAAGCAAGTCAGGTTGAGCGCCGTAGGTATAGCGCATCAGGGCGATCGCTCCGGCGTAGGTAGCTTGAATGCCGGTTTGAACGCGCTGGATGTGGTCACGCTGGTCGGTCGAGCTGCCGCTGTGACAATCACTGCCACCGCAGGATGCCTCCACGACTGCCAGATCGGAGGGGTTTGCACCACCCCGCATGGTGCTGTGGGCCAAGTCGGCATTCAGGGCTAAGGGTTCACCGCCGTGGCAGCGGACGCAGCCGAAGGTCTGCACCGGATGCGCCTGGCTGATCTCAGGCAGATCACCGTGACAGGTCAGGCAGTACTCGACCTGGCCGGTTAAAGTAGGGATGAGGGGAACAGGAACTGGCTTGCGCCCCTGCAGGACGGCGGCTGCTGTCAACGAGAGCAATAAAGCTACAGCAGCAAGAGCGATCAGGCGTTTCATCGATCAGGAAGTGAATAGGCCCGGAATGAATTCAGGGGCGAACTGGTAGTAACTCTCTCCAGCACAGGCTTTACAAAGTTCCCCAAGAGAGGTGGTCACCTGGCGGTCGTTCATGATCTCTTCGCCGCAGATGGCGCAGGTTACCCGAACCCCGGGCCGTCCGACAATGGCTTCAACAGGCGTCTTTAACTGCACAGATTGTACCGAAAACAGGCTGTCCTCTGGCATGATCTGATAGGCCACGAGCTGAGCCTGGTAAGAATCGGGTGCATCTGGGGCGTATTTTAGAGCCAGCTCCCGCGCATCTGGGCGAGGGGCCAGGCGGAAGGCCCGCCCGCTATTTATATCGATAAAGCTTGCAGCCACTTTCCCGTAATCTTCAACGCGCAGCGTCCGGTGCAGCACGCTGCAGCCGGTGGCAGCTTCGATACCACTCACAAAGCAGCCATCTGTTTCGACAATTACCAATAAACGCTTGTCGGTGCGAGGGGCTTCCAACTTCAACAGCCCTGCCCCGGATAATCCCATGCGCACACCCAACACCTGGCGCGGACAAAGCCGCTGGTGATTGGCCGCAGATTGCGCAAGCAGTTTTTCTAATTTATCCATGCTGTAACGAAGACTCAGCGACTTCCTTTTCTACCTGATCTTCCCAATCTACCTCTTCCTTCAATTTTTCATTGTACCATTTCTCATGGTAATATTTACAATGCAATACCAATGATTTTTTCCTTTCGCTTAATTTTCCAAATAAGACGCTATTATCTCATGTTTAGCCACCAAGCGAAGTAATAGATCTAATGGCATTAACATAATCAAGAAGTAATGATCACTAATGTGTTCCAACAACATAGGCTGACAACAGAGAGACACATTCTCGGCGACTTTGACAGATGTGTTATTCACGAAAGCTATTGAAGATGAAGTGGAACCCGAAAAAGGTGCCAGTCTGATCTCTTTTCATACCAATCTCCTGCACGAAATCCATTGGAAATTCACAGCCAATCACCTTTGTGGGTGTATAATGAAATTGTTATTATATTAATCTCAATTTTCATATAGAATCAGTTCGGGGATCAAACCTGAGGGCAATTCATCTACTCAAAGGTTCTGCTTTAATTTCGCTGAATGGAGCAGGATGAGTGAAACCTCTCTAAGAAAATTACCTAAAAATTTGACCAGGCAGGTGAAAAACCTACCGATGTTTGCACGCATTTCCAAATATTGGAACTCTATACTGCGACATACAACACCGCTTAAGACCGTCAACGCCCTCCTGGCTGAAACCGAGATTCAGGTTAGGCCGCGTCCATTTGCACAGCCGTCCTTATATCTACTTTATCGATCCGATTAATGTATGCAATCTACGCTGCCCGCTTTGCCCGACTGGGATGGGAATTCTAAAACGCCCGCAGCAATTGATGGAGTGGAACACCTTCACAAGGATCATTGATCAAATTACCCCTTATGCATTTCAGGTGCGTCTCTATAATTGGGGAGAACCGAACTCTCATCCCTGCATCTACGACATGATCCGATATATAAGTAGTAAAAATATTGGTGTGATCATGAGCTCGAACCTGGTACGGCTAGACGAGAAAGATGTGCGAGAATTGGTGGACTCGGGGTTGGAATACCTGACCGTCTCCCTTGATGGTACCACCCAGGAGATATACAGTCAGTACCGAGTACGAGGGGATTTTAATGCGGTTCTCGACCATCTGCGCGCCATTTTGGAGTACCGGCACTCCAGTGGCAGCCGGACGCCCTTTATTGAATGGCAGTTCATTGTGATGAAGCATAATGAACACCAGATAAAAGAGGCTCGCAAGCTGGCTGGAGAAATCGGAGTAGATGTGCTGCGTTTCATTCCTGCTGGATTACCCTTCGACGCTAAGCGAGAAGAACGCCAGGAAATGGCTGAGCGCTGGATGGCAACCAACCGATCATACCGGACTTTGGAACTGAAACCTGGGCAGGATTACATCCTTGAAGAACGCTGTTTCTACCTCTACCGTTCGATGACCATCGAATCCGGAAGGAGGGGTTGCACCTTGCTGTATTATTTACGATGCGCGCTACGATTTCGGTGATATCATCTCCGAATCAATAAAGACACTTTGGAACAACAAAAGCTACCGTTCAGCCCGAAATCTTTACTCACACCGCAAAGATCCGACTTCAAAAATGGGAACCGTGTGTCATAAATGCCCAATATATAGGAGAATCCCCTAACGGGACACTTTTTTATCCTATATTCGTTAATTAATTAATCGAAGAGCTACTTAGCCAAGTAATTGAAGTTAATAGCTAGAATGAAAAGGGCGACTTTGATCATAAAATCCTCGGCGGTTGTGGTTAGATTATGTTAGGTAACTTGCGTTCAATCAAGCAACCAGCTTTCTAACCCCTTTCCAATCTGCAACCCGTTCGACTTAACATGAAAAGCCTTTTAAATTATTTTTTCACTTGTTATGGACCCCATCTCATCTGCACTATCCCTGGGCTATCATCCGGTAATTTCGATTATCATCGTCAGTTATAACACATTCCCAATGCTGGCTGGTTGTTTGCGTTCAGTTTATTCTGCTGGCGGACCACGAATCGAGGTCATCATCGTCGACAACGCATCACAAGATGGCAGCATGCAAATGGTTCGAGAGAATTTCCCCTCGGCGCGTCTGGTCATAAACAAAAACAACCTTGGCTTCGCAGCTGCTACGAAAAATCAGGGATCCGCGTTGCTCAAGGTCGCTACGCACTGCTGTTGAACAGCGACGCAGAATTGCCTCATGGTGCCTTCGAACAAATGATTAGCTTCATGAACCAACATCCTCGCACTGGTGCGCTTAGTCCCCAGCTGTGTTATAGTGACGGCAGTTTACAGCTTACAGCTAAGCGCTTTCCAAATGCTTTGAGCGCACTATTCGGAAGGAAATCCCCCATTACGCGATGGCTCCCCAATAACCCTGTTTCACGAAACTATCTGCTTGAACTGGGTGAAAGACGAAGCGAGCCATTCGAAGCGGATTGCCTTTCCGGAGCGTGTTTATTGGTCCGCAATGAAGTGATGGAACAAATAGGGCTCTTGGACGAGGGATTTTTTATGTATTGGGAAGATAACGATTGGTGCTACAGGATTAAAGAAGCCGGGTGGCAAATCCACGTGTTGCCATCAATACAGGTAATTCATCATGAAGGTCAGAGCAGCCTTGGCCATCCTGCAAGACATATCATCGCCTTTCACCGCAGCGCCTATCGCTACGTGTGCAAGCATGTAATCAGGTCCAGATGGGATCTCCGGCGGGGGATCATATGGAGCGCAATCCTGCTGCCGCGCTTTAGTTGTACTCTCCTGGAATGAGATCCGCTGGGCCTATTCTCGATACAAGTTCAAAGTTACATAAGCGATGTTAGCGAGTGTCAATCTTGCAGGTTGGCAGAAAGAAGACATGGAAGGTTGGTATTAATGGATCAACCCACTGTAGTTTCAATGAAGATCAAAACCAGTACCCAATATGCTGATATCCAGAGTGATTACCTGCTGGGGCACACCAAGCGCATGATTGACATCATCTGCAGCATTATTCGGCCTTTCGTTATCACCGCGTTGCCCGTCTTATTGGCAACGATCATCATCAAATTGGTCGATCATGTGCCTCCTGTATATTGCCAGGAGCGTTTTGGGATAAGGGTAAGCCCTTCGGCATGTATAAGCTGAAAACGTTGAGGATTGTTGAAACCGAAAAGACCGTGACCCCCGAAATTATGTCACGTAAACCGCACACTCGACCACTGACACGAACAGGTGCCTTCTGGCGTAAGACCAGCATCGACGAAATGCCGCAGTTCTGGAATGTCCTAAAAGGAGAGATGAGCATGGTTGGGCACCGCCCCTTCCCATACTATTACACCTACCGGCTCAAAGAACTCGATATCAGTGAAGATGAATTGGATTGCTACCTGACCATCATCAGCAGCTTTAAACCCGGGTTGATCGGCTATTCATCGGTCAATGGTCGTGGCAAGCTCACCTTTAAGGAAAAGATGGCCTATGATGAGTTATACGCCGCCCGTGCTAGCCTGCGTTTGGATCTCATTATTCTCCTACGTGCAGTCTATGCCACATTGACTGCTAATGGAGCTTGGTAAGATGCGCATCGCTATTTCTGCACAATCCCTGGGAAGGCGAATAGGCGGCGACGAAACTTCGCGCAGCAATCTACTAGCCGCCCTTGCCGCAGTCGACCAGATCAATGAGTACACGATCATCATCAACCGTCCCTCCTCAATGGCAGATTGGTTAAGCCAGCATGGAACTTTAAAATTGTACGAGTTCGACCAGGTGGTTCATGGTATCGCCTGCTTTGGGGTGAGCCCTGGATCGCCAAGCGCTCGCAGGCAGAGATCTTTCACGCCCACGTGTTCGCACCCTTCTGGTTGACCACCACACTGGTTTTAGAGATTCCGGATTTTTCGATTCTTAATCTACCCGGAGCATTATCAAGGCTTGAAAGGCTGGCGCTTGCGTACTTTCGTGCCAATGGCTGCCAGGCGGGCGAGCCGCATCATAACCATCTCGGAAGCCGCTCGCCAGGATATTATCCGACTTTTGAAAGTTCCCGGCGAAAAGGTCATCAGTATCCCTTTGGGTGTTGATACGGAGCTTTTCAATGCCCACCCTGATCCTACAGCCTTAGCAGCCCTGAGAGGGCGCTACCATTTACCTGATCGGTTTATTCTTTATGTTGGTAATATCCAGCCCCGAAAAAACCTCCCACGTCTGGTTACTGCCTTCCAACAGCTCAAGAGGGCAGGATTTCCACATAGGCTGGTGATTGTAGGTGCTGCCCAATGGGGTTATGAGGAGACATTCCGTAAGGTGGCACAAAGTGGTTTGTCGCGTGAGATCATCTTCACTGGATATGTGCCAAAAAGCGATCTGCCGTTGTTCTACAATGCCGCAGAACTACTGGTGAATCCCTCTTTATGGGAGGGATTTGGACTCCCGTTGGTTGAGGCAATGGCTTGTAGAACACCCATAGCTGTCTCGGATTGCCCGGCATTGCGGGAAACTGCTGGCAATGCAGGCCTGTTCTTCGATCCACGCAATCCAGCAGAAATTGCACAAGCGCATCCGTATGTTGTTGGTGGATTCGGGATTGCGTGAGAAAATGATTGCGCTTGGCACAGAGCAAGTCAAATCGTTCTATTGGGAAGAGGCCGCTCGCCGTACCCTGGGAGTTTACAAAGGGGCAGCCCGGGATCTGTCTAAACTTTCAGCCAGTACATAGCGATCAGGTAAATCATGACAGAACACGCTCGAATATCTACAATCATCATCAGCTGGAGCACGCGTGATTTATTGTTGGCTTACCTGGACAGCCTGAAGCACACAGTCCACGCTGTGCAGGAAATTATCGTTGTAGATAATGCGTCACAAGATGGGAGTGCCCTGGCAGCCCATTTACAATTTCCGTATATACACTTGATCCAGAACACGAGCAATCTCGGCTACACTCCGGCGAATAACCAGGCGATTCGAGTGGCCGGGGAGCTCTATCTATTATTGATCAATGCGGATGCTAGTTGTTACCAGAAGCAGTGGATCGTATGCTGGCTTTTATGGAAAACCACCCACGCTGCGGTGTGAACGGCTCGCGCTTACTCAACAGCGATCGATCCCTACAGTCTTGGACAGCAGGTTCCTTTCCATCGCTGAGGACTGCCCTTCAACACTTCTTGTTCCTGGATCATATCCTGCCGGATCGAGGGCGAACCACGCGGTTTATACTTTGGGTCGCGATATCGAGTGAACCGCGCCTTGTGGATTGGGTGTCGAGTGCTTGTTTTCTGATTCGGACGCAAGCCCTACAGGAGGTGGGCGGTAAGTTGGATGAAACCTATTTTGCATACATGGAGGATGTGGCTCTGTGCGAAAGGATGAAGGCAGCAGGCTGGGAGGTATGGTACCTGCCTTCCGCTAATGTCATACACCACATGGGTCAAAGCACGAAACGCCAGACCGGTAAAGTCTCACCGAATTCGATTAGAAGCTTTCATCTCTTTTTCTTGCGGAAATGGGGCAAAACTGCGACCCGCATCTTGCAAGGAATTGAATTACTGGGCTACAGCTTGCGGGTGGCGATCTATGGAATGGGAGCGTTGATTTTGCACCGTCCACGTTGGCGTCAGCAAGCTAATGTGCATTGGCAGTATTTGCTCCTGGTTTGGAGATGGCATCCATAAATCTGCGGGAGACACTACGTGAGGATTTTCGAGCCTGGACAGATCGTACCGGAACGCCACTGCATAGCTGGTATTTGCTGATCTTGCCACTCAATGCGGCTTTGACCGCTCTGGTGATACTGCGGCTTGGGCAATGTCTCGCCAGCCGGAAAATGCGGGTTCTGGCGCGCTTCTTGCTACACTCTGAACATTTACTTGACTGGATGTGATATCCGACCAGAAGCTGAAATCGGTCCGGGTCTTTTCATCGGCCATCCAAATGGTGAGTGCATTGGTATTGTGAAAATTGGACGAAACGCTATCATTGCGCCGCGTGGCCATCGGCCCGCACGGCGGTTGGGGAACGGATGGGTTGCCGAACATCGGTAACGACGTGACGATCTATCTAAACAGCTCAATTCTCGGACCGGTCACTGTCGGAGATGACTCGGTGATCGCCGGTCACTCGATGGTCATAGAGAATGTACCGCCAGGTTCAATTGTCGCTGGCGTGCCGGCACGCATCGTTCGGAATCTGACCTCTGAGGAAATACGCAAGCAACGGCGCCCTAATGAACGGGACCGACCTGTGCCTGCTACGCCAGTTTCTACTTCTAATCAAACATTTCAATCTGCGCCAGATGAGAAATAGGAAAACCATGAACACACTTACAGATCCAGCTAAACAAGCTCTTGAAAAAGCCCGCCACGCCGTAAAGCAAGGGGAAAAGGCGGAAGGGCGCGCTATTGGGCAGAGAAAGCGGCGAACCTGGCTCCAGAGCAGGAGGAGCCCTGGCTAATTCTTGCCCCCGGAGCATCTGAACCACCTGAAGATATCTATTACCTGAAGCGGGCTTTGGAAATCAATCCAAGTAGCCAGGCAGCCCGTAAAGGAATGCACTGGGCGGTGCAGCGAAATCGCAAAAAAAATTCGCATGGAGGGGGAGGTGCTACCATCCAATGATGCGCGTGACCCTCAGGAAGGCAACGCTCTGTATGAACGCTGGAATCTGGTTGTCCGCCACTGGTGGTTGATCCTGCTGATCATGATCATAGCCGGTTTCGTGGGTTGGGGAGCATCTTACATCAAGTCTGAAGATACTGAGTCGAATACTGCGGATAATTCGCTCTCAACGGGTATTTGGCGCTACAGGAGAAGAAGCTACTCAATTTAATGCTCGGATGCAAAAATCCTGGGCGAAGCGATGGTCTCCTTCTTCCGTAGTCGACCTGTTGCTGAGAGAGTTGTTGAAACCCTGCACCTGGATGAGGAAAAACCGATCACTGAACCAATCAAACGCCTGCGTCACGATGTAAAGAAATTGTTGGGGCGCATGAAGAATTTTGCCTGCATGGTTACAATCTCGAAGCGGACCCTTACGGAGGACCGCGATAAATCCTACCGGAAAAACATAGTTGCTGCTCCCATTTACCAATCCAGTTTGTTGATCATACAGTCCAGGGCAGGCGACCCAGAAACTGCTGCGGCAATACGCTAACCTATCCGTTACAACATTCATTGATTATGCCAACAGTTTATACGGTACTGAAACCGGAGAGCGGAAAATTTACCTCGACCAGCAATTAGAAGTTGCCAGGGTTAAGGGAGAAGCACGAATCGACCTGTTGAACTTCCAACAGGAGAACCATATCCCCAATTTGGAGGAGGAGATCAATGCCCGGCTTGGTTACCTGTTGCAGTTGGAACAGGAACTTTATAGTATGGATGGAGAAATTTCGAGCATAAATACCCAACTGGATATGAATTCGGACACAGCTTGAAAGCAGATCCTCTCAAGAGACACATCAAGAGAGCTCGAGCGAGCTCAAAGAGACGGCAAGTATTAGTTCTAGAGTTTCTGGAAATTCACAGATCGGTCCGGAGATACAGAGACGAACGTCATTATCACTGAAACCAACCCGCTCTATCTGAGTTTACGGGAAGAGCAACTTCTACTGGAACGCACACTTCCGGATCTTCAATTACGACGGACTTTTGTCAAGACGGCTCTCGATCTGGAGCGGAACTATCTGGATGATTTGACAACAATCTCCTCCACCTTGATGCAGTTAGAACAGATTTACCTGGGCTAGCGATTTTTACAATAACTTACGCATGGAACACGAATTAATACTGCTAAAAATGGCTTTTCCATCGAGGAGGTACGTCAGATCGACGTCGCCACGCCAGCGCTCTACCCCAGACGTCCCATCCGTATTCTCTACCTGGGGGTAGGCACGGTGATCGGCTTATTCAGCGGAATACTTCTGGTCATTTTGCTCGATATCTTGAAACAGCGTAAGGATCGCTGTTTCTCATCTTCCGGAAAAAATAAAGTCGTTTCCCACTGAAAAGCATGAGCTCGCATAGCGTCGCCCGTCGTATAGCCTTCAACACCCTGGCGCAAGGGATCGGTCGCCTGGGGAGATGTGGTCTTGAACTTAATTGCCATGTTGGCTCTGATACGCTACTCGGCGCTGCCGGTTACGGCTCGTATATTTTCATCATCAATTTCACTACTTTGTTTGGGTTGATCGGTGATTTTGGCATTTCGCAGGTGGCTGTACGCAAATCTAGACATACTGAAAAGGCTAATTCTCTGTTGACGATGTCAACAACACTGCGCTTCGGAGTTCTCCAGCCTGGCGATGCTGATCTGCGTTGTAAGTATTAATAGCATTGAAGACCTCCGTCGAAGAAAGGCTGGGCGTGTTGCTGGCTTCGGGAGATCTTTCCTGGTACAAGCCTTAGGCTCATTAAACAGCATCTTCCAGGCTAATCTGGCTATGCAATATAACTCGTTCCAACTTCGTATCGCTCGCTGTGGATACAAGCTTGATCCTGCTATTCATCGCCCAAGGCCGTCGTTACTCCCTTTCCTGGCTACTCCGTTGCTTTCCGGCCTAGTGTATGTCCTACTAATCGCTGCAATTGCTATAAAGCGTTTTCAGTTGCGCGGTTTGGGATGCAACCTTTTTACCTATGTTGTTAGCGAGAATCCTGATCGGGCTGGCCAGCGTGCCGGTGATCGTTTTCTTTCGGGCTGACAGCCTGCTGCTCAATCGACTGGCAGGTAGCGAAGCTACTGGCATCTATGCTGCAGCGCAGCGTCCCATCGAATATTTACTGGTAATCGTTTCACCCCTGTTGATCAATTCAGTGTTCCCCTTGCTCTCTTCCTACTGGCCTGTGGAGAAGGAACGTTTTATCCAGCTCTACCGCCGGGCTTTCGATATCCAAATGTGTTTTATCGTATTAGCGACTTCTGTCGCAGTAGTATTCTCTGAGCAGATTGTTGAACTGTTGTACACAAACCAGTTCGCTTAACTCGGCATTGCCCTTAGGTGCTATCCGTCTCCGCCATCTTCATGTTCATAGGCGCCTATGTGGCCCGTATGTTGATTGCCGTCAACAGACAGCGCATGGCGCTGCTGAACAAATCCGTTGGTGCTGTGGTTAATATCGGGTTCAATTTGTGGTTTATTCCACGCCTGGCGCGACCGGATCAGCGCTGGCGATGTTAATCACAGTAACGGTTGTTGGAGTGATGCACATGTGGGCGATAGAACGCGTCATCCATGTGTGGCCTCGGGCGAACACAATGGTGTACATCGGACTGGCGGGGATCACCTGCAGTTGTTTGATGTGGTTGACTGGTCAGCAATACTGGTGGTTAGGCATGCTGTGTGGATCGTTCGCTTACCCATTTTTGCTCGTTGCCCTGCGGGTATTTAGTGTGGACGAAGTCTTGTCTCTCGTGCGTAGAAAATCAGGAAAGTCAGGCATGATCAGCGTTGTGATCCCTACCCGTGATCGTCAGGAGATCCTGGGATGTACTCTGGAACGGCTGAGCCATCAGGATCTAGCGCCAGACGAGTACGAGATCCTGATCGTCGATGATGGCTCACCGCGATCATGGACCTGATCGCGCTCGCCGACACATTGCTGCTGCCGCAGGACGACCTCGCGCTCGCCGCCGTGTTGAAAAGTCCGCTCTTCGGCGTGACCGAGGAGCAATTGTTCGACATCGCCTGGAACCGGGGCGCACTGTCGCTGCGCGATGCGTTGCTTGAGAAAGCACGCGACTATCCCGAAGCTGCGAGGCAATTGAAGGAGTGGAGCGAGGCTGCCTTGCGTGAAAGCCCCTTCACCTTCTATGCCCGGCTGCTCGGTCCCGGCGGCGGCCGCGAGCGCTTTCTCGCCCGGCTCGGCTTCGAAGCCAACGATGCGCTCGACGAATTCCTCAATCTCGCGCTCGACTACGAGAGGCGCGGAACCTGCCCGTCGCTGCAGGGCTTCGTCGCCTGGCTGCGCGCGGCCAGCGCGCAGGTGAAGCGCGACATGGAGCTTGGGCGCGACGAGGTGCGCGTCATGACCGTGCACGGCGCCAAGGGCCTCGAAGCCCATACCGTGATCCTCGCCGACACCACGAAGAAGCCCGAAGGACATCACTCGCCGAAGCTGCTCGCGTTCGGCTGCCGGGCGGTGCCGGCCTCGTCTCGCGGCGGGGAAGAAAGGTACCGAAACGGAGGCTATCGAGGGCGCGCGGAAGGCCGCAATCGAGCAGCAGGCACACGAATATCGTCGTCTGCTTTATGTCGCGATGACGCGCGCGGAACGACGGCTCGTGGTCTGCGGCACGTCGGGCGCGCCGAACGAGGCCGGCAGCCTGCCGATCCCGGACAGTGCTGGTATCGGCTGATATCGGACGCCCTGCTCGGCGACGAATTGACGATCGAGGTCACTGCCGAGGACGACGAAACGAAGACCGTGCATCGCTACCGGAAATCCGAGCCCGTGGTTGGCGCGTCGCAGAAGCCCGGAGACGAACCGCCGGCGGAAGAAGCGCCCGGCTGGCTGCACCATTCGGTGGCAGCCGATCCGGTTCGCGCGGTGGCGATCTCGCCCTCCAGATTCCGACGAAAGCGATGCGCGGCACGCAGGCGGAAAGCTGGAACGCGAACAGGCGCTGGAGCGCGGCCGGCTGATGCATCGGCTGATCCAGTCGCTGCCGGACATCCCGCCGCAACGCCGGCAACAGGCGGCGCAGGAATTCCTCAGCCGCAATGGCAAGAAGCTCGCAGAATTCCGACCGCGATACCCTCGCCGCGCAGGCGCAGGCGCTGCTTGCCGATCCGGGCTTTGCCAGCCTGTTCGCACCGGGCAGCCGCGCAGAAGTGCCCCTGGTCGGCACCCTGCCCCGCAACGGCCTGCCGCCCTATGCCGTCACCGGCCAGGTCGACCGGCTGCTGGTGGGCGCCTCCGAGGTGCTGCTGGCCGATTACAAGACCAACCGCCCGGCTCCGACCGACCTCGCGTCGATACCCAAAGGCTATAAACGCCAGCTCGCGCTTTATCGCGCGCTGCTGCAGCGCATCTATCCGGGCCGTAAAGTGCGCGCGGCGCTGGTTTTCACCGAAATCCCGCTTTTGCTGGGAGATTCCGGCGCAGATGCTGGATGCGGAACTGCAACCCACACCGGCGGATGAGGCGGCCGGGCTTGACCGGCCGGGGGCCATTCTTACGTTCGCCGGCCAGGCAGTTAGCCGAACGTGCGATTCGAGAGGTGTTTTATGGCCGTTGGAAAAGTATCGGACGCGACATTCGAGAGCGAAGTCTTGAAGGCCAGCGGTCCTGTCGTGGTGGATTTCTGGGCGGAGATGGTGCGGCCCGTGCCGCATGATCGCACCGGCGCTGGAGGAAATTCAGACCGCCATGGGCGAGAAGGTCAAGATCGTGAAGCTCAACGTCGACGAAAATCCGGGCATCGCGTCGAAATACGGCATCATGTCGATCCCGACGCTGATGATCTTCAAGAACGGCGAACTGGCCTCCCGTCAGGTCGGCGCCGCGCCGAAGGCCAAGCTCGAGCAGTCGATCACGGCTTCGGCCTGATCTTCCGCGATCACGAATTGAAAAAACGGCCGGCATCGCGCCGGCCGTTTGCGTTTCGAGTGCCGTCACTCCGGCTTGATGTTCAGGTCCTTGATGATCTCGCCCCAGCGTTTGGTTTCTGCGGCGGCGAAATCAGCGAATTCCTGCGGCGTCGAGGGCCCGCACCTCAAAGCCGAGCGCCTCGAACTTGTCCTTGAACACCGGCGAGTTGATGATCTTCACCAGCTCCTTGTTGAGCCGGTCGATCACCGGCTGCGGCGTGCCGGCATGGTGCGAGCCCGCTGCCAGATCGAGCTGACCAGACCCGGATAACCGAGCTCGGCGGTGGTCGGCACGTCCGGGAATCTTTTCAGCCGCTTGTCGCTCATCGCCGCGACCGCGCGCAGCTTGCCGGCCTGCAGGAAAGACAGCACGTCGGAAATCGACGGGAACATGATGTCGAGCTGACCGCCCAGCATGTCGTTCAGCGCCGGCGCCTGCCCGCGATACGGATGTGCAGCATCTTCGTGCCGGTGGCGCGCTTGAACAATTCGCCGCCGAGATGCGTCGGCGAGCCGGTGCCGGACGATCCGAAATTGGCCTTGTCGCCTGAGGCCTTCAATTGCTCGACGATCTCCTTGAACGACGCATCCTTGTATTTCAGGCCCCAGCACGATCACCTGCGGATAGACCGGGTCACCAGCGTGGATCGGCGCGAAATCCTTCACCGGGTCGATGGCAGCTTCCGGCGTAGAGCGAGACATTGCTGGCATGGTGCCGGTGAGGTCGCCATGAACATCGTGTAGCCGTCGGGCTGCGCGCGTGCGGCTTCCGATGCACCGATATTGCCGCCGGCGCCCGGCTTGTTCTCGATCACCACCGGCTGGCCGAGCACCTTGGAGAGTTCGTCGGCGATCACGCGGGTCTGCACGTCGGCGCTGCCGCCTGCCGGGAACGGCACGACGATGCGAAGCGGCCGGCTCGGCCAGTCCTGCGCGAATGCGGCAGCAGGCGCTATTGCAACAAGCAAGGCGATCAGAAGCGTACCGAAGTACGGTCGTGCAGGGGATGCTCCAAGGAAGAACTCTAGGGCGATCTGGTTGAAGAGGTCAGGCTCGGTGCGCGAGAGCGCATGTCCGCCGCGTTTGGCGAAATACGTTTTCGCGTTTGGAATCCGGGCCGCGAAGTCCTCGGAGAAATAGCGCGGCGTCAGGATGTCGTCGTCGGCGCAGACGACCATCGTGGGAATTGAGATACGGGAGAACTCGGCGCGCGGGTCGAAGGCGAGGATCGCGTCGAGCCGGCTCGCCTGCACCGCCGGATCGCCAAGCTGACGCGCGGCATTCCAGCTCGGCCTCGATCAGAGCCTCATGATTGGCGTTGATCCAGTAGGGCGGGTACAGCAGCAGCGAGGAATATTTCGCATAGGCCTCGGTGCCCAACCCGGCATGAAGCTGGCGGCGCAGATCGGAAGATGCGGCGCCGATACGGATCGCCATGCGTAGTCGAGGCGTGGATCAGTCGGCGAGCTCAGCGGCCGGGATGATCGAGCGCGGTCGCGACACCCGATGGCTCCGCCGGTGGAATGGCCCGGGTTGATGCGCGGAGGAAAGCCCGCCGCATCCATGACGGCGATCAGATCGGCGGACATCTGCTCGATCGACGCCACGCTCGTCTTGCTGGATTTTCCGGTGCCGCGCTGGTCGAACGGATCAGAGCGTGAAATGCCGTTCCAAAGCCGCGCGGTTCGGCTGCCAATAGCCGAGCACGCCGCCGAGACCGGCGGCAAGAGTCGAGGCCGGTCGCTGCCGGACGTCTCCCAGTACAGATCGGCGCCGTCACGCTTCACGAAAGGCATTGCTTGAGACCACACATGATTTCAGGGTTTGCAAGATCGGTGCCGCGCTCAGGCGATCAGAAATATCAGGCGGGCGGCGGGTTTCGGTTCCGCGCCAGCACATCGCCGGCGAGATAGAGCGAGCCGCCGATCAGAATGCGCGGTGCGACAGCGACAGCGCCTTGATCGCGGCCGAAGCCGCCTCGACATCGTTGGCGCTTTCGGCCGGGATGCCGAGCTTGTTGGCGGCGTCGGCGATCTGGCCCGGCGACAGGCTCCTCTCGGCATTCGGCACCGGCACCGCATCGAGCCGCAATGCGAGCCCTGAAAAGTGGCGGAGATGGCCTCGAAATCCTTGGTGCCGAGCATGCCGACGATCATCACCAGCGGCTTCGGCGCACGTTCCTCGATATCGGCAAGCGCGGCTGCACCGCGCGTCCGCCGTCGGGATTGTGGCCGCCATCGAGCCAGATTTCGCTGTCGACCGGGGCCTGAGAAACGAGATGGCCGTGCGTCAGGCGCTGCATGCGCGCCGGCCACTCGGCCTTCACCAATCCGGTCTCGTAGGCGCGTTGCGGGATTTTCAGACCCGAGGCGCGAAGCGCCGCGACCGCAAGGCCTGCATTCACGAATTGATGGCTGCCGATCAGCTTCGGTCCCGGCAAATCGAGCAGGCCATCGTCGTCCTGATAGACCAGACGCCGGTGTTCCTCGCTCGCATTCCAGTGTTCGCCCGCGACGAGAAGCGGGGCACGCACGCGCTCGGCCACGCGTTCAATCACCGCAAGCGCCTCCGGTGTCTGCGGGCCGATGACGGCGCGCACGCCGCGCTTCAAGATGCCGGCCTTCTCGGCCGCGACGCTTTCGATGCTGTCGCCGAGATAATCGGCATGGTCGAGCGACACCGGGGTGATGACGCTGAGCAGCGGCGCATCCACGACGTTCGTGGCGTCCAGCCGCCCGCCGAGGCCAACTTCGAGTAGCAGCACATCGGCCGGGTGCCGGGAGAACAGCAGCAATCCGGCGGCGGTCGTGATTTCGAATACGGTGATCGGCTCGCCGGCATTGACGCGCTCGCATTCCTCCAGCGTTGCTCGCAGTTCGCCGGCCTCCACGAGCTTGCCGCCGCCCTCGGCGGCGAGCCGGAAGCGTTCGTTGAAGGCCACCAGATGCGGCGAAGTATAGACATGCACGTCCTGGCCGGCCGCCTCCAGCATCGCGCGCATGAAAGCAATGGTCGATCCCTTGCCGTTGGTGCCCGCCACCAGGATACGGGCGGAGCCCTCGCGCTGCGGGATGGTCTCAGCGCGGAGAGCAGCCCCACGTCTCGTCCGAGGCGACAGGTCGATAAGTTTCGGATGCAGCGCCGAAAGGGCGCGTCAGCGTGTCGTCAAGCGCGGTCATGGAGTGATGGCTAGCACAATCCGATCGTCCCCGCGAAAGCGGAGCTAACCCGGGACCGGACGATTTCGAATACTTCAAACTGCCGAAGCGGCGCCATACGTTGCCGGCGAGGCGCGCGAGCCGAAATCGCCACGCCTTGGTCAGCAACCGGCGCTGCGGGCGAGCGTTGCGCAATTCGTGGCGGTGCACGACCATGTCGACCATGCCGTGCTCTTGAGATATTCCGCGCGCTGGAAGCCTTCGGGCAGCTTTTCGCGGATGGTCTGCTCGATCACGCGCTGCCCGGCAAAGCCGATCAGCGCGCCGGGCTCGGCAATATGCACGTCGCCCAGCATGGCATAGGAGGCGGTGACGCCGCCGGTGGTCGGATTGGTGAGCACCACGATGATAGGGCAGGCCTGCCTCGCGCAGCCGCTGCGACGGCGACCGTGGTGCGCGGCATCTGCATCAGCGACAGGATGCCCTCCTGCATGCGCGCGCCGCCCGGACGCGGCGAACAGATGAAGGCGTGTTGCGCTCGCACCGCGGTTTCCAGCGCCTGTGACGATGGCCTCGCCCGCCGCCATGCCGAGCGAGCCGCCCATGAAAGTCGAAATCCTGCACGCCCACGGTCATCGGCATGCCTTCAAGCCGTGCCGGTGCGCGACTGATGATGGCATCTTCATGCCGGTCTTGGCGCGGCATCCTTCAGCCGGTCGGTATAGCGTTTCTGGTCACGGAATTTCAGCGGATCGATCGGCACTTCAGGCAATTCGACATCGAGCCATGGTCTCGCCGTCGAACATCGCATTTTCAGCCGCTCGCGGGCGCCCATACGCATGTGATAGCTCGATCCCGGAATGACGAACAGATTGGAATTCCACATCCTTGTGAAAACACCAGCTGGCCGGTGTCAGGACACTTGATCCAGAGATTTTCCGGCGTCTCGCGCCGTCAGGAACGAACGGATTTTCGGCCGGACCACGTTGGAATCCAGTTCATGCTTACGCTACCTAGGGTCGGATTAAGTCGATTTCCAGACGCGGGAGCCATGATGCCGAAAAGTGTGGAAGCGGTTTTCGGACAACATCATGCTCCAAACGAACAAAAGCTAATCCGCGACGAAGCCGGAGGCCTTCACCACCGGGCCCCAGCGCTCGATGTCGGATTTTCACGGTGGGCGGCGAATTCCGCCGGCGTCTGATAGGCCGGCTCGTTGCCGAACTGGGCGAGCTTCTGCAGAACCTCCGGCGCGCCGAAGACATTCTTGATCGCCAGATTGAGTTTGCCGACCACATCGGCCGGCACCCTGGATGGGACCAGCGCGCCGAGCCAGGCCTCGATCACGACATCGTAGCCGGCTTCCTTCATGCTCGGGACGTCCGGCAGGAAGGCCGAGCGCTTCGGGCTGGTCACGGCGAGCACACGGATGGTGCCCGCCTTCGCAAAAGGCAGAGCCTCGCCAACCGGATTGACGCTCGACGACACATGCCCGCCGATCAGATCCTGAAGCGCCGGCGCGCCGCCCTTGTAATGCACCGGCGTCATGTCGACCTTCGATGCCTGCGACAGCATCAGGCCGGCGAAATGCGGCGTGCCGCCGGCCGCGGTGGTGGCGTAGGTCGCGGTCTTTGGACTGGCCTTGCACCATTGCACGAAGTCCGCGAGCGTCTTCACACTGGCCGGCACGGCGGGGCCGACGCTGAGGCAAAGCGCGGATTTCGCAACGACTGCGACCGGGGTGAAGTCCTTCACCGAGTTCATAGTTCAGCTGCTTGAAACTGTGCGGATAGACCGTGATCAGGAAGTCGGGCGTGAACAGCATCACGCTGCCATCGGCTTCCGCGCCCCTCACATAATCTACCGCGATACGGCCGGCACCGCCAACGCAATTCTCGACGATGGTGGCGGGCGCGTAAGGGCCTTTCAGGCCGTCGGCCATGATGCGCGCGAGCATATCGGTGGAGCCACCGGCCGGAAACGGCACGATCACGCGCGCGGTCTCGATTGATGACTTGCGCGCGCGCAGCGGAAAGCGGCAGGCTTGCGGCAGCAATGCCCGCGACGGCGCGTTGC